>NZ_LN865151.1:0-484732 GCF_001244405.1 Eubacterium sp. SB2
CCTGAAGCGCCTGGAAAAGGGCGAGGTAAAGATCCGGGAGGCAGAGGGGAAAGAGCCCCGCATCGTGCAGATCCCGGGGGGCCATATCCACGTGGGAAAGACGATGGCAGTCTATACCAGATATGCCGGCTGGAAGGCGGAGGAAGAACAAAGTGTGCAAGCCCCTCACTCATAAGGGGCTTGCACACTTTGGGGCCGCCGCGATGCCGCTTTGCGGCTATATACCTTATCGCGGCGTGTGCATCCTCCCGGAGGGTTTTTATGATATAGGAAATTCCAGAGGAATTTCCTATATCATAAAAAATAAGACGCCCTGATATCATAAAAGGTATCAGGCGCGTCTTTTCACTATAGATCAGAGGGTCAACAGTTCGTTTAAAAGAACTTGATCCTCAATACTTTTATTACGATTCGTGCAGCGCCGAAGGCGCGCGGAAAGGAGATTTATATGGGTTTTTTGATATTTATTTCACCACTTTTATTGGGAATTCTGGGCAATGTATTTTACAATGTAGTAGGAAAATCGACACCTGAGAAAATAAATCCTTTTGTTTCTCTTGCAGTTACCTACTGTATGGCGCTTCTGGTTTGTATTGCCCTGTTCCTACTGACAAGCAGAGACAAAAATTTGCTTGCTGCTGCCGCTGAAGCAAATTGGACGTCCTATTGTCTGGGAGTGTGTATTGTGTTTGCTGATCTTTCACTCATTTTATTGTTCAGAGCCGGCTGGGATATCAGCATTGGATCTTTGATAGCGAATATTGCCTGCTCAGTCATTGTTGTAATCATTGGCGTGTGTTTTTTTGGAGAAAATATCACCGCGATGAAAATTACTGGTGTAATTGTCTGTGCGGTTGGACTTTATATCATTAATTCCCCTGAAAAGGCTGCAAGTAAAAAATGATAAGCTAATGTCACATTTACAATGGAGGATAAAATATGAAAGATACAAAAAAAGTTGCAAAATTAAATTATCTGGCTCCAGCAATCTTAATGGTTGTCTCCCGTGTTCCTTATATGATTATTCAGAAGGTTACACCAGAAACCATCGATCCTTATGTTTCTCTTTGTCTGTGCTATGGTGTGTGTCTTATTGTTGTTATTGGAATGTTTTTTTTAACGAAAAAAGGGCAAAACTTTATGTTGGAATTGAAAAAAATCAACTGGACTGCACCTGCACTTGGCATATGCCTTGTATGTATGGACGTATCCGTACTGCTGATGTTCCGTATGGGGTGGAATCTCAGCGTTGGAAGTGTCTTACTATATGTATTGCTGGCAATTGCCCTGGTGATTGTTGGAGCCGTTTTCTATAAAGAAAAAGTTACCCTTAAACGGTTGGTCGGCATAATTATGTGTATTGTCGGCGTTATTTTAATTTCAGAGATATAGGTCACAGGGCTCTTCTTTGTGGTGGTAATTCAAGCGGTATTCTCTGGGAGAAAGACCTGTGGCTTTTTTAAATACTGTGCTGAAATAGGAATAATTTTCATACCCCACGCTTGTAGAGACCTCGTAGACCATAAGATCAGTGGAGGATAACAATTGCTTTGCCTTATTGATGCGTAAAAGAGTAAGATAGTTGACAAATGTTATCCCCACTACTTTTTTAAATATGAGACTCAGATAGCTGGGTGATATATGTATGGATTTTGCTACAGAAGATAAGGAACAATCAAAATCCATGTAATGATTGTCCAGGTAATCCTTAGCCTGATTAAGTATCATCTGCTGCTGGTTTCTACGGGATACGTCGAAGGATGCATCATTAATAACTGGTTTATCCGGCTTCGGCTCAAGGATTTGTACCGGTGCGGATTTCTCATTGCCCGTCACAAACATGTCAACGTCCAACAGCGAGCAGATGCCGTCGCCGACGCAATTCCGCAATAAGTTAAAATCAAAAAACCTCTCATCGACCAAAAGAACTTTCATATTCCCTCACCTCTCATTTTACATCAATTTCCTCGTAGTTAATTGTAGATATAATGTCTAACATTCTGCAAAATTGCTGGATCTCTTCCTCGGAAAAATTTTCTTGGATTCGTGCGATCGCTTCATTGTCCTGCCTGCGGTAGACTTTGTATTTTAGTACAGCTTCCTCATTGACAGTTAAAATGTTCTGTCTGCGATCATCGGGATCCGGGACTTTCAGTACCAGCCCCTGACGGATCAATGCATTGATTTTCAGCGTAATGGCAGGTTTTGAGACCTGGAGTAAATTTGCAATTCTGGAAGCCGTGCATTTTCCCTTCATTGAAAAAATAAGCTCCAGGTAGAGCAGGCTGTTATAGGTAAGAGTCTCATCTACAAACTGCTTGTTCATCAGTCGCAGGTCACATAAAACAGTACTGTAATAAAATGCATCCAAAGCCGTTTTTAAATCCATTGGTTTACATCCCCCCGGGTGAAGTTTAATTTTCTCTTTTGTAAATAGTTAAGTTGTTTTAATTATTATAGCTTAACTAAATTGGCTTGTCAAGAAAGTTTTTGGATAACATTGGGCTTGACAAATGAGAGTTGTATTGCTATTATTTTAACTGATATTAGGCAGATGCTTGATCCACGCTTGTTAGGGAAAAATTCTCTTGCAGGCGTTTTTTTTATTTTAAAACGTAAACGTCCGGAACAGAGAAAAAAACATATAAAGTGTAAGGAAACCCAGTAAAATCAATGGGCCCAGGCGTTTAACAAACGTCTATATAATCAAAAGAAAAGGAGAAAAGCCATGGTAACAATCAGCAAATTTAGTTATGAAAACCCAAGATTCAATCATCTTCTTAAACGAAGAAGCAGCATTCCAGAAGAGGTGGAAACTACGGTCAGGGAAGTGCTGAAGGATGTAAAGACACGGGGCGACGAAGCTTTGTATGAGTACATGAAGAAATTCGACCATGTTGATATGAATGAAATTGGCTTATTCGTAACAGAGGAAGAATTTGCAGATGCAAGAGAAAAAGTATCAGAAGAATTTAAAGAGTCTGTAAAAAGTGCCTGTGACAATTTATTTAGATTTCATAAAAAGCAATTACCTGTGAGCTTTTCAGAAACCTATGAGGATGGTGCTGTACTCGAACGAAGATATACTCCCATTAACAGTCTGGCTATTAATGTTCCCGGGAATATGGCGCCGCTCGTCTCTACATTATATATGAACGTGATTCCCGCCATCGTGGCCGGAGTTCCGAACATATACATACTGACAAAACCAAGAATAGACGGAACAATTGATGAACATTTACTTTATGTTGCTGACTATCTGAATATCAGAAATTATTATAAAATTTCCGGTTCCCAGGGCTTAGCTGCTGTCGCTTATGGAACGGAAACTGTCAGAAAAGTCGATGCAATAACGGGGCCTGGGAATAACTTTACACAAATGGCAAAGAAGCTGTTGTTTGGTGAAGTGAAAATTGATTCCATCGCCGGGCCTTCTGAAATTGCAATTATCGCTGACAAAAATGCGAATCCTGTTTTTATAGCTGCAGATATGATGTCTCAGGCAGAGCACGGCACGGGATTTGAGGCAAGTACTGCTTTCTGTTTATCGGAAGAGCAGGCACAAAAGATTAAGGCTGAAATCAACCGTTTGTGTAAAGAACATGGTCTTGTAAAAGCAACCCAAAAAACATTTGAAAATTATGGAGATATTTTTATTGTTGATTCTATCGAGGAAGCTGTGGATGCCGTAAATGAAATTGCTCCGGAACACGCGGAACTGTTATTGGATGATTATCAGGATGCACTTACAAAATTAACGAATGCCGGCGCAGTATTTGTGGGTGAGTACAGTACCGAACCCGTGGGTGATTATTTCTGCGGAACAAATCATATTCTCCCAACATGCGGGACTGCAAAATTTTCTTCCGGCATGTCAGTATTGGAATTTATGAGAGGATATAGTGTCATCCATTATCCGGAAGCTGCATTAAAGAAGAATGCGGATTATATCATTCAGCTTGCAGAGTCCGAGGGAATGTCGGCACATGCCCTGGCAGTTAAAATTAGAAAATAGAATCGAAAGTATTGGTATTTTACCGATGCTTAAAAAGGAGTAAGGTTATGGCGTTAAAGAAAAAACCGGTTACCGGAATGAAGGACATGATGCCCGGGGAAATGGAAATCAGGGATTATGTGATTGGGCTGATCAAGGAGACATATAAATCATTTGGATTTTCCTCAATCGAGACTCCCTGTGTAGAACATATTGAAAATTTGTGCAGTAAGCAGGGCGGGGACAACGAAAAACTAATCTTTAAGATTTTGAAACGCGGAGAAAAGCTGAAGATCGATACAGCCAAAGCGGAGAGCGATCTGGTGGATGGCGGTTTGCGTTATGATTTAACGGTGCCGCTGTCCCGGTATTATTCCAATCATGCGAATGAGCTGCCATCTCCCTTTAAAGCTTTGCAGATCGGAAATGTGTGGCGTGCGGACAGGCCGCAGCGGGGACGCTTCCGTCAGTTCATGCAGTGTGATATTGACATTTTGGATGAACCGGGCAACCTGGCGGAGATAGAGCTGATTCTGGCGACCACGACGCTGCTTGGAAAACTTTCCTTTCAGAACTTCACCATCCGTATCAACGACCGCAGATTCCTGAAAGCAATGGCGGCATACAGTGGATTTGCAGAAGCGGATTATGAAAGTGTCCTTATCACACTGGATAAGATGGATAAAATCGGTATAGACGGCGTGGCAGCAGAATTAGAGGAAAACGGATATGCGAAAGAATCCGTGGACAAATACCTTCAGTTATTTAAAGAGATTACGAATGATGTGGAGGGTGTACGAAGCTGTAAAGAAAAACTAAAAGGTTTTCTTGAGGATGAGGCGGCGGATTCATTGGAAATGATCATTACCAGTGTGGAAAGTGCAAAAGAAGCGGATTTTAGAATCAGTTTCGATCCTGCGCTTGTGCGGGGAATGTCCTATTATACGGGAACCATTTTTGAAATCGCAATGGATGAGTTCGGCGGAAGTGTCGGCGGCGGCGGGCGCTATGATGAAATGATCGGAAAATTTACCGGACAGAGTATCCCTGCGGTCGGCTTTTCCATCGGATTTGAACGCATCGTTATGCTTCTGCTGGAGCGGGGCTTCGTGGTGCCGTCAGGCAGGGAAAAGAAAGCATTTCTAATAGAAAAGAACCTGCCGGCGGAAGGAATGCTCAAAGTATTGGAGCTTGCCAAAAGAGAACGCGCGGCGGGCAGGCAGGTCATGATTGTAAAAATGAAAAAAAATAAAAAGTTCCAGAAAGAACAGTTGATAGAACAGGGATATACAGACATTACAGAGTATTACGGGAGTTAGCGACGAGCTTTAGCCTCGGTGCGGATGGGGGCGCTCCATAAATGGATAGCCGAAAGCCTCCCGGAGAACATCCATGTCCTTTCAAAAACGCGGCCGCGGGCCTAAGAAATTCTAGGCGGGAAACAGCCCTGAAAATGGAGCACCACTGACACATCACGAGAAATCCGATGATTTCTCGCGCTGGGTCAGCTGATTTTTGGATTCGGAATCCAAAAATCTCTCCATTTTCAGGGCTGTTTCCCACCAAGAATTTCTAAGGTCCGCTTTGAGCGTTTTTGAAAGGACATGGATGTTCTCCGGGAGGTTTTCGGCGATCCCTTCATGGAGCTGGTTCATCCGGCCGGCAGGAAAAGGACACGTTCCTAAGGTGGGGCCTCAAACGAGGGCAGCGTATGGATATAGAATTGGCGGGACTTTTTTGTCCCCAGTAGGTGTACATAAGCAAGGGGATACGGCTTACAGTTAATATACACCTTGAAGATGAAAAGATACGCATAGCCAATCCACATCCGTTGCCCTGGCCGAGGATCCCACCCGGTTGGCGAGCTTTCCTGCCGATTGGATGAGCCAGCTTTATGACAGGGAGGCCGGGGAGGCGCTGGGGCTGTATATGCCGTTGCGAAATGCTGGAGTGNATGCTGGAGTGCGCTTAGTGATTCTTGAACAGCCGATGCCGGATAGGCGGGGAACAACTTGATCTCCAAATCAAGTTGTTGCTGAACCCAGCGCGGGAAATCATCAGATTTCCCGTGATGTGTTCAGCGTACCCGCCTATCCGGCATCGGCTGTTCTAGAATCACTTAGCAGCATGGGTGCATATCGCAACGGCATATACAGCCCCAGCACCTTCCCGGCCTCCCTGTCATAAAGCGTCCCCATCCGTCGACAAGTCTAAAGCTAGCCGACTAACTCCCGATTTTTTTAAAGTTATAGTTGAAATTCTTTGAGAATAGAGTATAATGATTACTGTAAAACCTGGAAAGGGGAGCTTGCATGAAGCAGGCTGAGAGTAAGCTGTATTGCTTAGACCCATAACCTGATTTGGATAATGCCAACGTAGGGATACATTGAACTGCATTTTATGCGGATATGCCTTATTTTGGTGTATCCGCATTTTTACATTCAAAATAACGATACACAGGAGGTAGGTACCATGATGAGAGAATGTTTTGACAAAGTTAGAGAAAAGTCGCCGCTGGTGCATAATATTACCAATTATGTGACAGTAAATGATGTGGCGAACATCCTGCTTGCATGCGGCGGCAGCCCGATTATGTCGGATGAGCCGGAGGATGTGGTGGATATCACTTCAATCTGCGGCGGACTCAATATCAACATCGGGACACTGAACCAGCGGAGCATCCGCAGTATGTTCCTGGCGGGGGAGAAGGCCAATGAGCTGGGGCACACCGTGCTTCTGGATCCCGTGGGCGCAGGGGCCAGCGGCCTTAGGACCGGCACGGCGAAGGAACTGATGGCAAAGATAAAATTCGATGTAATCCGGGGAAATATTTCGGAGATCAAGACACTGGCTCAGGGGAGCGGTACGACAAAGGGCGTGGATGCCGATGTGGCGGATGCAGTTACGGAGGAGAACCTGGAGCAGGCGGCAGCCTTCGTAAAAGCCTTTTCAAAAAGCTGCGGCAGCATTGCAGCTGTGACCGGGGCCATCGATTTGGTCAGCGACGGAGAAACCTGCTATGTGATCCGCAACGGGCGTCCCGAGATGGGAAGGATTACGGGAACAGGATGCCAGCTGTCCGGTATGATGACCGCCTTTATCACGGCGAATCCGAATCATAAGCTGGAAGCGGCAGCGGCTGCAGTCTGCGCTATGGGGCTTGCAGGGGAGAGCGGATTTGCACGGATGCAGGACGGGGATGGAAATGCAACCTACAGGAACCGTATTATAGATGCCATTTATAATATGACGGGTGAAGAACTGGAAAGAGGTGCAAACTATGAAGTGCGCTAAAGAAGAGCTGCTCTTGTATGCAGTAACAGACAGAAGCTGGCTGGGAGAGTCCACACTTTACCAGCAGGTGCGGGATGCTCTGGAAGGCGGCGCTACATTTATCCAGCTGAGGGAAAAGGAGCTGGAGACGGAGGCCTTTCTGGAGGAAGCCAGAGAGATCAAAGCTCTGTGTAAAAAGTATCAGGTTCCTTTTGTCATCAATGACAGTGTGGAGATTGCCCTGGCCGTGGATGCGGACGGTGTGCATGTAGGCCAGAGCGATATGGAAGCGGGAGATGTGCGCAGGAGGCTGGGAGAAGATAAGATCATCGGCGTATCCGCCCAGACGGTAGAGCAAGCCCTTCTGGCCCAGGAACACGGGGCCGATTACCTGGGGGTCGGGGCTGTCTTTCCGACCGGCTCGAAGTCGGACGCGATAGAAGTGGATATGGAGACGGTCAAGGCAATCTGTGGGGCAGTGAATATTCCGGTTATCGCAATCGGCGGCATTGGGGCGGGCAATGTCATGGAGCTTGCCGGCAGCGGTATTTGCGGTATTGCGGTCATCAGCGCACTCTTTGCACAGCAGGATATTAAAGAAGCGGCGCGGGAACTGAAGGAATTAACGGAAAAGATGCTAAAGGCGCCTTTTGAGGACGCAGCTGTATCCGGGCTGCAGCAGAAAAGATGAGGCAGATACAGGGGGCAGTATTTGATGTAGACGGAACACTTCTGGACTCCATGGAAATCTGGGAGAATCTCAGCGAGAGATATCTGGAATCCATGGGTGTGAAACCAGAGCCGGGACTGAGCAGAATCCTGAACACGATGAGTACAAGGCAGGGAACGCAATATCTGATTGAACACTATGGGCTGCAGCTGGATATCCGGCAGGCCATGGAAGGGATCAATAAAATGCTGTACGGGTTCTACAGCTGCGAAGCCCCTCTCAAAGAAGGCGTGGCGGAATGCCTGGAAGAACTGAAAAGGCAGAAGATTCCTATGATTGTTGTGACTTCCAGTGACCGCGTGAATGTAGAAGCAGCGTTCACAAGACATGGAATTCTGTCCTATTTTCAGGAGATCCTGACCTGTTCGGAGATGCATACAGATAAGACAAAACCGGATATTTTCCTGGAAGCGGCACGCAGGCTGCAGGCAGCGCCTGCAGATATCCTGGTTTTCGAAGATGTTCTGCATGCCCTGAAAACGGCAGGAAAAGCAGGCTTTCAAACTGCTGCCGTTTTCGACAGATATAGTGCCGGACAGGAGAAGGAAATCAGAGAAACAGCCGATTATTATTTGAAAACATTTAAGGAATTCAGTACCTGCGCAGCAAAGTGCACGGTACGGTCTGAACAGTAACTGAATTCAGCCAGATCATAAGTTATTAAAATCAACAAACCCAGCGGCAGACCGGGGGCACCACTCTCTGCCGCTCTATAAAATTAATGCAGACATAAAGAAGGGAAACGAAAGATTATGAGAACAGCATTAACAATCGCTGGAAGTGATTCCAGCGGAGGCGCCGGCATCCAGGCAGATATTAAGACGATGACAGCAAATGGCGTGTACGCCATGAGTGCAATTACCGCTCTTACCGCTCAGAATACGACCGGCGTAACAGGAATTATGGAAGTAACACCAGAATTTTTAAAGGAGCAGATGGACTGTATTTTTACAGATATCCGGCCGGATGCAGTAAAAATAGGGATGGTATCATCATCTCCGCTCATAGAGGCCATTGCCGGCAAGCTGCTTGAGTATCGGGCAGAACATGTTGTTCTGGACCCGGTTATGGTAGCCACGAGCGGTTCCAGGCTGATCAGCGAAGACGCTGTGCAGACACTAAAAGAGAAACTGATTCCTCTGGCAGAGGTAATCACGCCTAATATACCAGAGGCAGAGGTTCTTTCCGGCATGCAGATTTTGTCAGAAGAGGACATGGAAAAAGCTGCCGCAGCAATCAGTACCCGATATCAGTGTGCGGTGCTCTTAAAAGGCGGTCACGAGTTAAACGACGCGAATGATTTATTACACAGCAGAGGACGTGCTCACTGGTTTTATGGTAAACGGATTGAAAATCCGAACACACACGGCACCGGATGCACGCTTTCCAGCGCCATTGCCTCCAATTTGGCAAAAGGATTTCCGATGGAGCAGGCAGTAGAACGCGCAAAAGATTATATATCCGGTGCCCTGGGGGCCATGCTGGATCTGGGGCAGGGCAGCGGGCCGATGAATCATGGTTTTGCAATAGATGGCAGCTTTACGGCGGAGGCACCTGAAGCAGAAATGGAGGTGGGCTAAACATGAAAACAAAACGAACATCTATTTTTGAAAACGGATTGATCTGGTTTGGCGCAGGGGTTTCTATTGCTGAGATCCTGACGGGGACCTACCTGGCCCCTCTGGGGTTTTCTAAGGGAGTGCTCGCCATTATACTGGGCCACGTCATTGGCTGTACCATGCTTTTCCTGGCCGGCCTGATTGGTGCTAAGACCAGAAAGAGTTCGATGGAAACCGTTAAGATGAGCTTTGGACAGAAGGGAAGCCTTTTGTTTTCGATCCTGAATGTGCTCCAGTTGGTGGGCTGGACATCCATCATGATATATGACGGAGCTCTGGCCGCCAATGGTGTTGTGAAGACAGGCGCCTGGGTATGGTGCCTTGTGATTGGAGCACTGATTATTCTTTGGATCGCAATCGGGATAACAAATCTTGGAAAGATTAATACAGTGGCAATGACAGCCCTGTTTATCCTGACCCTGATTTTGTGCAAGGTGATTTTCTTTGGAGGCGGAGCCCCCGGAATGATCAGTCCGGAGGGGATGACCTTTGGAGCGGCGGTAGAGCTATCCGTTGCCATGCCGCTGTCCTGGCTGCCGCTGATCAGCGACTATACACGTGAGGCGGCAAAGCCGGTGAAAGCAACCGCGGTCAGCGCCATTGTCTATGGGATCGTAAGCTGCTGGATGTATACCATAGGTATGGGAGCCGCCATCTTTACCGGTGAAGGAAATATTGCCTCCATCATGGTGAAGGCGGGGCTGGGCATTGCCGGGCTTCTGATCATTATTTTTTCTACAGTTACAACTACGTTTTTGGATGCATACTCTGCGGGTGTATCCAGTGAATCTATTATCAAAGGAATCAGCCCAAAGCAGGTGGGAATCGTGGTAACAGTAGTTGGAACCGTGGCGGCAATTGCATTCCCCATGGATGATATCACAGATTTCCTCTACCTGATCGGTTCTGTTTTTGCCCCAATGATCGCCATCCAGATAGCAGATTTCTTCCTGTTGAAAAAGGACGAGAGCAGCAAAGCAGCAAATGTGCCGAATCTGGTTATATGGGTGATCGGATTTCTGGCTTACAGAGGGCTGATGCATGTAGATATGCCCGTGGGCAATACGCTGCCGGATATGCTGATCACGATTGTAATCTGCTTTGCAGTCAGAAAGGTTGCACTATTGGGAAAAAACACCTATAATGTGAATAGTGAGAATCCATAGTTATTGTTTACAGGTTTGACTGTGAACGGTAAAAGAGGGATAATCGGCAGCTTGGAGACAGGCTGCCGGTTCAATTATAAGGAGGTGGAAAAGAATGAGGATAAGTGCAGCATGTATCCAGTGCATGGTGGATAAACAGTCGGAAAACATAAAGGATTTTGAGGATGAGCAGATAAAATCAGCATATCTGAAGGAAGTCCTCCGCATAATTGGCAACAGCAGGGAAGAGGACACGACACCCGTTTTGTCGGCTTGCGTACAGAAGGCATATGAAAAATACTTTGGGGAAAGTATGGATTACAGCACAATTAAGCATTCCTTTAACAAGAAAATGCAGCTGGCGGAGGAGGGGATCAGGAAAGAAATCGAAGCCGCCCAGGATCCGCTTTCCTGTGCCCTTTCATTTGCAAGAACAGGAAATTACATAGACTTTGGCGCCCTGCGGGAAGTTGAAGACTCAGTTCTGGATATGCTGGTGCGTGAGGCGGGTAAAAAAGAGGTAGATAAGGATACGCTAAAACGCTTTGAAAGGGATTTGGAGAAAGGCGGCAGCCTGGTATATCTGACCGATAACTGCGGTGAGATCGTATTGGATAAGCTGCTGATCGAATTTTTGAAGAAGCAGTACCCGGCTCTTCGGATTACAGCAATTGTAAGAGGAGAGGCGGTAATCAATGATGCAACTGTTGAGGACGCAAAAGAGACCGGCCTGACAGATATCGTGCCCGTAATAGGAAATGGAACTGATATCCCGGGAACATCCCTTTCTGATATCAGCGATGAGGCCTCCCGGCTGATTCACGGTGCTGATATGATTATATCCAAAGGGCAGGGAAATTTTGAGTCGCTTCATGGATGCGGGCTGAACATTTATTATCTTTTTCTATGCAAATGCTACTGGTTTGTTAAACGTTTCCGGATGGAGAAGAACGGAGGGATATTTATACACGAAAGCGCGCTTGGAGCGGGCGGTATCTATATTGCAAAGTAGAAGTGAAATTCTTGTAACAGTTCAGAATTGTCTGAACTGTTACAAATTCTTTCGCCTGTCATCTGAGAAGCCGCCCTATGAATCGTACTGATCCATCCACTCATTCAGGAGTGTACAGTACTTCTCATTTTCTTCCACAAAGCACATATGCCTGCATCCGTCAAATAATTCCCAACGTGAATTCGGGATCAGATCATACATGGTTTTGGCTACAAGCGGTGTGCAAAGGTCATTTGTACCGCTGATTATCAGTGCAGGTTCCCTCATATCTACGATCTTATCCCTGTATTCCCATCCGCCCAGGCTGCCGGTCGGGTTGTATTCATTCGGTCCCCAGCCTGCCACATAAGCCTCGGTTCCGGATTTTTTCGGACGGCGCAGGCATTCCGGTGAATCTTCAGTTACAGCTCCCGCACAGTGAAGCAGCATAAATCTGTCATTCGCGGCAAGATAAGCCGGATCATCAAAATCCCCGGTTACTTCCGCTTTTGCAATAGCATCCTGATCTTCCTGCGACATAAACCTGATCATACGGTGCTGTTCGTGAGCCCACAGCTCTGCGGCAGGCAGCGTGCTGGAGAGAATGACCGACTTTATCCCCTTAGGTTTGTAATCACAGAGATATTCAATTGCAAGCATGCCTCCCCAGGATTGTCCGAGCAGATGCAGTTCGTCCAAACCGAGATGCTTTCTCAGTTCAATCAGCTCGTTGTCCCATGTCTCGGAACACCATAACTCAGGATGGCCGTCCACATAAGAATTGCCGCAGCCAATCTGATCGTAGGAGATGATGGCGCGTCCCTCCTCCGCAAGCCTGTCCAGCACCTCAAAATAGTTGTGTGTGGATCCGGGTCCGCCGTGCAGTAAAACAAGCGGTTTCTTATTACCTTTGCATTCCCCAACAATGCGGTAATAAGTCTGATACCCTAGATAAGGCATATAACCTTCAATGACTTTCATATAAGTTCCTCCTTGCCGTTTTCGGCTTTTTCATACTTTTCGATTATAACAGACATAATAGGCACTTTCAATTCGGACTATGTGGATTCTTTTACAATCTATATGGGAAGTAATAACAAAAATGTTATAAAATGGATAAAAAACTCGAAAACCGGCTTTCTAAATTCATACAATTCTCTTGTTTTAGAACATCCGGTTTGGTAAAATAATAAGAATAAGATTTGAGATGATGAAATGGCGGACAGTTTATACCAAAAATACATCCTGATGCACAAAAATATACCCGTTGCGGAGATTGAGCTTGACAATGCTTCTGCTTCTGTTTCCGCCATTGGTGAAATATACGCACCGGCTCATGTTCCGGTTGGTATTGCCGTAAAAAAGGGCAGAATTGACCGCACCGCTCTCAATGAGTGGTGGAAAGGCAGGGCGTTTGTGGCCGTTGACAATCTTAGCGCCGATGTAGGGGAAGATATTGCTTACAGTGGCTCCGATAAGGAACTGGACAGATGATATATTTAGTGCGGTTGCTCTAGAGCGGGCAGCGTCATTTTGAAGTAAGGGATTGAGCGGAAGGCGGATACACGATGGGAAAATGCTCGCAAAAGACAAAACAGTTTCATAAGCAGAAGGTTGCCCTTATGATTATCACAATCGCAGCGGTCACCGGCTTTCCATATCTGCAAAAAGGCTTGTGCGGGTATTTCCCGGATCTAATGTACCACATGCTGCGGATTGAAGCGGTAAAAGATGCATTACTGGAAGGGGTGTTCCCTGTCCGTATCTATGAAAGATTCTTCAATGGATACGGCTATGGAAGCCCGTTGTTTTATCCGGATATTTTCCTGATTTTTCCAGCTTTACTCAGAATACTATCGGTTCCCCCCTTAGCAGTATGGAAAATATTCGCGCTGTGCCTGACAGCTGGGACATCACTGACAAGTTACTTTTCTATAAAATACATTTGCCGGGACCGGGAATTTTCAATTGCGGCAGCCTTTATGCTGATGCTGTCCCAGTTTTACCTGGCAGATCTGTGCCATCGGGTCGGGCTGAGTGAATATCTCGCATTTATATTTATCCCGGTCTTGATTGCAGGAATTTATGATTTTTTTGTATATGGGGGAAGAAAAACATGGCTCATGGGAATCGGGTTTGCGGGGCTGCTTCTTTCACATACAATTATGACCTTCATCGGCGTGATACTTACGGTTCTTATATTTGTCAGAATGCTTTTTGTGCGCAGGGAGAATCTCTTTTTATTAGATATGGAACGTATGCGGAGACTATTTGTTACGGCGGGAGCAGTGATTCTTTGTACCGCATACTTTACGTTTCCCATGTTAGAGCAGATGATTTCGGGAACATTTCAATACATGACTCCATGGGCGAAGGTCGGAGATTATGTACAGCCCTTTTCTACATTTTTTAGGGTTACAGGATACTTCTCCCACATTGCATACGTAGGAATTGGAATTCCGATTCTGATTCTCCTCATTGTATGCCTTTTTTTGAAGAAACCGAAGAATAAATGGACAGTAGCTTTTTTTGTTGGGGGATGCGGGATGTTTTTACTGACAACACCGTTATTTCCGTGGGAAAAGCTGAATGATACCATTCTTAATATGATACAATTTCCTTATCGTTTTTATCCCTACGCGTTATTTTTTCTTATCGTAGGAATTACGATGATATTAGTAAAGAATTTCCCGACGGGAGTGAAAGGGCGCAAAGCAGTTTTAGTATTTGTGATCGCAGGTTCCGTGCTCGGGGGAATTGTGCAGAATGCAACGATTATAAGCAGTGAAGAGTCTAAGCAGATTGATGCCGCCTATCTGGAGGAGAATACGGGTTATGTGGGCGCAGGAGAATGGCTGCCACAGGGGCTTGACCCGGATGTGACCGGTTTGACGGCGGGTAAGACGGTCAAAGCAGATGAAGAACTAACGAACCAGAAGCTGAGGCATGAAGGAAAATACTATTATTTCACTACAGAGGATGATGCACATACGTATATACTTCCCCTGATGTACTATAAAGGCTATGAAGCATGGCTCTCTTGCGGGGACGGTTCCTCAGTCCGGCTTATGCTGGATAAATCAGATAATTCGCTTGTTCGTGTGCACAATACAGAGGGGAAAGAAGGGGAAGTACGGATAGAGTACGATGGGACTGCACTGCAGAAGATTTCCAGTATCATCTCATTGGTAGCACTTTTGGGGATATTATTGTATATTGTGATAAGCCATATAAAAAAGGTGAATATTAATAACACGGAATAACGAATCAACTATTCTTAGAGGAGGGAAGACAATGAGTAAAAAGATTTTAGTGTTGGGCGGGAGTTATTTTGCAGGAAGAGTATTTGTAATGGTGGCATCTCAGCGAGGGTATGAGTTGACGGTAGTGAACCGGGGAAGATTCTCCGTGAAGTCCTATGAGAATGTAACAGAATATGCGTGTGACAGGCATGACTATCAGACGCTGTCCAAACTTCCGCTGGAAAAAGAATATGATGCGGTGGTGGATTTTTGCGCATATGCGCCGGGAGATATTGAGAACTTGTGGAATTACCTGCCGTGCAGCGCCCATAGATATATCTATATCAGTACTGCAGATGTACATGAGAAGACAGCAGGAATAAGGAATGAAGAGTCCCCAATGATGAGCGAAGGAGGAGCAGACCAGGTACAAAGCTATACATACAACAAAATGCTCTTAGAAAAGGAATTATTTGTAAGCGCAAGGCAGCATGAGGCTGAATATGTAGTCCTGCGTCCCACATTTATCTACGGTCCATTCAACTATGCGCCAAGGGAATCCTATTATATTAAGAAAATAATAGAGGGAACGCCCCTTCCGGTGCCGAAAGAAACTTCGGGTAAGTTCCAGATGGTCTTTGTAAAAGACGTGGCAAATGCGATTGTAAGCTGTATAGAAGAAGAGAAGGCGGCGAATCAGGCGTATATTTTGAGCGCCCCGGAAGTGCTGGATTATCATTCATTCATCCAGCTGCTCAGAGACATCAGCGATCTGCCGTTTACAGTAGACGAAGTGCCGCTCAAAGAGATCACAGAAAAGAACATGCCCCTGCCATTCCCGCTTACCGAAGCGGATAATGAATTATTTGCCGGTGAAAAAATCACAAAGGATCTGCCTTTCCAGTACAGCAGTCTGCAGGAAAAAATGAAGTTTACATATCAGAACTTGCGCTCTGTGTACCAAAAATAAAATGAGTTGTCAATAAATCCCCAAATAAAGCATCCTTATGGGCGTGATCATTTTTTTATGTTTTTGGTTTATAAATTACCGTATGATGATTTTGAACAATCAGATCCAGTATGTTTTATCCGGTAAAAGCATTTTCCCCGAATGTAAGAATCGGATATATTATGCTGAGCATTTCTAAAAATAAAGTCCGGGACATGATTAATGTATATATGAAAGAGAATTCCCGGTTCTGGTTATCGGATGAGAATGGGAATTTTGTGCTGGGTACAGGAAGAGCGGACTAAAAAACGCCAGATATGAAGGCCTGATTTCCGTCAGCATTTCGCAGATAAAGGAAGAGCCGGTGAAGTGATGGTCTCGGGGCATCTGCACCTCGCCGTAGGCGACTTTAAATGGGCAGATGCCGTTACTGTGCACGCCCGTAGGGTGTGAACAGTAACATCATAAGCAGAAAATAATTTGTATGTGCCTAACGCCGTTGACGGACAAGCCCCCGCCTGTCTGCCAACGGCTCTTTTTATTTTATAAACTTTTCCCTGCCCCTGTAATAAGTCTGCAATATGTGGAGAGTATGATTGTTTTGTAAGGGGAGTTCCTCTTTACGCATTACGCAATAGGAAGTTATAATAAGCAGAAAGGAGAGTATATTGATGAAGGAAAAATGGAGCAGGTACAAAGTTGCACTGATGGCAGCAGGGCTTGTGATCTGTATGACGGCTGCGCTGGGTGCAGGGATCGGCTGGTCTAATTCCATGGCAGAAAAGGACGTGGTGAAGGCTGCATCGAAGGAAGTCGAGGAGAATTTGATGGAGGGAGAAATTACATATTCACCTGGATGGAAGGATACGGATCTGTATCGAGACCATGTGGAAGATGCAGATCTCGGGAAGAAAACCTGCGAGAAGTTCGGCAAGGATTTCGAGACGCTGACTATGGGTGAGGTTACCCGGGAGATGACGAATTATGAGGAAGCGCTCTGGCTTTTGAAGAATATCGGAGACTGTCCGCTGTATGCGAAACATGCAGAGAAAAAGGCGGACGGTACGACACAGTGGTCGCTGGAAGCCTATATCGGGGATATTTATGCATTTACCGGAGCTGAAAAAGTGATTGAGCAGTTCTGCCGTGAAAAAAGTATTAACGGAGATACCGCAGTTGTCTCGAATCTTTCCGAAGAAGATCTGATTGAGATCGGAATCAGGGCCTATAATACATCGGATCATCCCAAATAAGAGCGCTGCCTTAATGACACAGATATATCATAACAAAATGAGAAGAGGGACATCAATGGCAGATATTTTGATTGTTGAGGATGATAAGAGTATTAATGAACTAATCAGGCGAACCGTCCGGATGACCGGTCACAGGGGGCTTCCTGTCCATGACGGACGGGAGGCCTTAAAGGCCGTGGAGCAGAAGGCACCGGACTTGATTCTGCTGGATATGAACCTGCCTGACATCAGCGGATTTGAACTACTGAAGCACTGGAAACAAATTCCGGTGATCTGCGTGACTGCCAGGGGAGAGATTGAAGACCGGGTGAGAGGGCTCAACGGCGGGGCAGAAGATTATATTGTAAAGCCCTTTGCAGTAGAGGAGCTTGTAGCCAGAATCCAGGCTGCTCTGAGACGCCGGCACAAGGAACAGACATATTACCGGCTGGGCAGTGTGGAAGTAGATACGGCGCAGGCCGTGGCCAGAAAAGACGGGATACCGGTGGAGCTGACAACCAGGGAATATGAACTTCTGAAGGTGCTCCTGGAGAATAAGAATATCGCACTGTCCAGGAACCGGCTTTTGGATCTGGCGTGGGGGATGGACTACTGTGGGGACGACAGGACTGTGGACGTTCATATCCGGCGTCTGCGGCAGAAACTGGGACTGGAAGATTACATCAGGACCATATTCAAATACGGTTACCGATTGGAGATATAACATGCAGTTATGGAAGAAAAACTTTCTGATTACATTTCTGATGTTCCTGCTTATTATCTACGGAAGCCTGCTTCTTCTCCACGGCCTTCTCTACAGGAATGAGCTGGAGCAGTGGATATCCCGGGCCGTTTCAGAAGAAAAGGGAATTGCACTCTTTCTGCGGGAAATCCAGACTGATGAAGGTGAAACATCACGAATCAATCTGTCGTCGGTGTTTCGGAGTTATATGCTCTCGGGTGTGAAACTGAGAGTGGAGCAGGATGGGAGAATCAAAGCAGACCTTTTGCCGGCGGATCTGCCGAACGATAAACCTGTACAGATCATCGAGCATCAGAACATCTCCTATGTACTGATTCAGGACAGGCTGGAAAATGCGGGATCGGTCACAAAAATTGCATATATGGAAAGTATGGCTCCCCTGCAGCAGAATCAGCAGCGGCGTGCGCTTTTCATGGCTGGGATGGGGATACTTCTGTCTGCAGTTGTGGGGGGAATGCTGTACTTTACGATGAAGAGGATCAACCGGCCCGTCAGCCGGATCGCCCACGAGTTAAGGACTCCGCTCACGGGAATCCAGGGGTATGCGCAGTACCTGATGCTTGGAAATCTAAGCGAAGAGGATCGTTTTTTTGCGGCACAGCAGATGGAACAAAGTGCGCGGGAAATGAATGATATCGTCGAAAAGCTGCTGATTATGGGCGGCGTGCGGGAAGGCAGGGTTCTGATGCAGAAGATAGATCTGGCCCGTATGTTAAATGATATTCAGAGTCTGTATCCATACATTGAGGTGAAATGCACACGGGATTTCGTGCAGGGCGACAGGACACTGGTGCGGTGTATGCTGGAAAATCTGATCCAGAATGCGGCCGCCGGGGGCAGTCAGGTGAGAGTCAGTGCGGATGCTTACCGAATCACTGTGTGGAATGACGGTCAGGCAGTCAGTGGAAAGAAGCTGAAATGGATGAACAGAAGCCAGGGGACTCCGGCATCTTATACAGACCGGCATGGGTTTGGCATCAGTCTTTGTCATGACATTGCCGGCGTGCATGGCTGGAAATTGTTTTATAGATCATCTGAGGCGGATGGGACGACGGCGGAGATCCTGCTGTGAGTCCGGGGAAAGAGCCGGAAAACGATTGACCATAGTTATTTTCTATGCCAATCTATATAAAATGCATATTACCTGATAACATTCTTTTCATGCTATACTCTTTTCACACTACTAGGGAAAGGAAAATCAGCCATGAAAACAACAGAAATATTTAAAGAACATACCGTTTTGTCTTTTGAGGTTTTTCCACCGAAACGGACGGGGGCAGTAGACACCATATACAGTACCCTTGAGGAATTGCAGAAGCTGCATCCGGATTTTATCAGTGTTACGTATGGGGCGGGAGGGAGCGAGAACTGCAAGGCAACTCTTGAGATCGCATCGGCCGTTAAGAATAATTACCACATCGAGAGTGTGGCGCATCTGCCGTGTATTGGCCTGAGCAAAGAGGATGTCTTATCGCAGATCCGGCATTTTAAGGAGGCAGGGATAGAAAATATACTGGCTCTTCGGGGCGATATCCCAAAGGACGAAGAGATGAGCGGAGACTTCCGGTATGCCGGCGAGCTGATCGCTTTCATCCGGGAACGCTGCAGCTTGAACGTGATAGCGGCCTGTTATCCGGAGGGGCACACAGAATCAGAAAATATTGCAGCGGACATCCGTAACCTGAAAACAAAAGTAGATGCCGGTGCAGATCAGCTGATCACACAGCTGTTTTTTGACAATGATTATTTTTACAGATTCAGGGAAAGATGTTCTCTGGCCGGAATCCATGTACCAATACAAGCCGGAATCATGCCGGTTGTCAATAAAAAACAGATCGAGCGCATGGTATCGCTGTGCGGTGTGCATCTGCCCCGCAAGTTTACCGCAATGATGGAGCGCTACGAGCATAATCCGGAAGCAATGCGCGATGCGGGTATCGCCTACGCGGCAGACCAGATCATAGATCTGACGGCACAGGGCGTCGACGGGATTCATTTGTATACCATGAATAATCCTTACATAGCCGCAAAGATATATGAAGCGGTACACCGGGTGCTTGCAGCATAGAAAGAAGATACAGCGGCTACTGCAGCACAGGATATCCGTATTCCCCGATCAGTTTTTTTAACTCTGCGATATATTTTTTGGCGGCAGAGCTTAAGGGCGCCTTCTTGTTTGTGATGAGGCCGACACGCATGATTTCCCCGGTTTTTAATTTGACAGAAACGATATGATCACCGTTTAAATCACTGCTCAGCACGCCGGTACAGATCGTATAGCCGTTGAGTCCGATCAGCAGGTTGAACAGAGTTGCCCTGTCGCTGACATGGATGATTTTCCGGCGGGGTTCTGTACTTAGTATCTCTTCCGAAAAATAGAAGGAGTTGTATGTTCCCTGTTCAAATGTCAGGAAAGGATAGGGCTCCAGGTCTTCCAAAGTGACCTCTTCTGCTTTAGCAAGCGGATGGGCAGCGCTGACAAATACATGGGGGTGGGCATGAAAAAGCGGTGTAAATTCCAGCTGGTTTTCCCTGAGCAGTTTCTGCAATACTTTTTGATTGAAGTCACTGAAATAAAGAACACCTACCTCACTCCGGTAATTGGCTACATCCTCGATAATCTCATAAGTTCTCGTCTCACGCAGTGTAAATTCATATTCCTCCGCATCCAGGGACGCAATCAGATGAACAAAAGCGTTGACTGCAAATGCATAATGCTGCGTGGATACGGAGCAGAGCTGCTTAGCCGGCTTCCTGTCTGTATATCTTAATTCCATCAATTCCGTTTGTTCGATAATCTGCCGTGCATAGGAGAGAAACTCCGTGCCGTCTGCGGATAAAGAGATCCCTTTAGGCGTGCGGTAAAATATCTCGATGCCATATTCCTGTTCCAGTTCTTTCACGGCAGCAGACAGACTGGGCTGCGAAATAAAAAGCTGCCGTGCGGCTTCCGTAATGGAACCGCATTCTACAATCTTAATTATGTATTTTAACTGTTGAATTGTCATAATATCACCTCATATTGAGAATATTCTAAAACATAATGAAGGAAAACACAAGGGAGTCCGCTATGCCGGTGGCTGGGGCTCCTGAATCATTTTTACAGAATCACATATGTTGAGCCTCCGGAACCAAACTGTGTTCTTACGCATAAAATAGCATAAGTGAACGAGATCAGGCCATCATAGAGGAGAATAAATTATGCAGGATCAGCAAAGATTCAGTAATGTTACAAAATCATACCTCTGCTGCTTTTACGGGATATTGGAGGAAATGATTGAGAATATGACAGGAGCAGCGCTTACGGACAGTCTTTCGCATAACTTCATCGTTCAGATGATTCCGCACCACAGAGCAGCAATTGAAATGTCACATAATCTGCTGCAGTATACCACTTGCGTGCCGTTACAGGACATTGCCCTAAATATCATAGAAGAACAGACAAAAAGCATCGGGAATATGCAGAATATACTTCAGTGCTGCAGTAAAGTGCAGAATTCACAGCAGGATATATGCTTATATCAAAATGCCTTTCAGCAGATTACGCAGACGATGTTCAGCCAAATGGAAAATGCCTGTGCAGCCAATAACATCAATGCTGATTTCATGCGTGAAATGATCCCGCACCACCAGGGCGCGATTCAAATGTCTCAGAATGTACTTCGCTTCGATATCTGTCCGGAGCTGGTTCCCATCCTGCAGGCAATCATAACATCACAGCGGGAGGGTGTAAATAAGATGGAGCGGCTGCTCCGATGTATCTGAATTTAACAAAGTGTAAAGGGGGATTCCGGCCGCGGGGATTATATGGTTACTGTCAGACCATGCCGCGTATCTTGGAATCTCCCTTTTATGCTGCTCTTGACTTTTGCAGGACAGAGGTGTAAAATTATGAAATCCTACAATTGTAAGATTAAGGAGGCGGCATGGGGAGAAGAAGAGCGGCTGTTATTTTTATAATGGTGATATTAGCCTTTGCGGGCATTATGCTGGTCTGGGGCATGGGAAAAGCACAACGGGAACCGGATTCTGGGGAGGAAGAGACGATTGATGTAAGAATGCTTCGCCCGGATGAGCGGGAGAGCACGGAGAATATGGAACCGGTCCTGATTACGATGGGCGAAGAAGAGAAGAGCAGGATACGTGAGACGGTCCTGCAGGCAGTGGCAGGCTGCGGTGATATTTACCAAAGTGTGGATAAGGGCAGTGCAGATAATGTTGTGCTGAAGGAGGAGGATATGCACCGGCTGGCAGTCTGCCTTGCCGGCCAGGGATATGCTTCGGCATGCAGTTCCAATGACTTTAATATGCAGGGCGCAGAAGCTTTGGATGAAGCGCTGAGGCAGGCAGAGCAGGGAAAGTCAGTATCAACGGAGTTTTTTACTGTCACCAAAAGCGGGACATTTGAGTGGAGGCAGTTGGAATTTGATGCAGGTGAGCTGGTGATGACCTATGCTTCGGCAGCGTGGGAAAAAGGCAGGGATGCGAACATTTCCTATATGGAAAAGGTTCGGATGTATGACTGGAGATATACGGAAAAGGGCTGGCTTATGCTGGAGAAAGCGAAGTCCAAAAACCATGAACTGGACATGCACAGCATGTACCGTGTACTGCCCCTTACAGAGGAATGCAGGGAGTACTGCAGAAAATATATTGAGCCGGTAAAATATAAAACAAGCAATCTTTTCCTGACGGAATGGGATGAGGAGACCATGGATAAGCTTGTGTTCAATGATATATTTGATACCTTATATGAGATGGAATACGGGCAGGTCTACGATGACCGGCAGAGTCCGGGAAAGGTACCTGCTGCACTGTATGAGAGCGTAATAACATCCTGGTTACCGATATCAGCGGAGAAGCTGCAGCAGATGCCGGGATATCATGAAGAAGAGAAAAGCTATGACTGGACGGCTGTGGGACTATGGAATACGTCGCATCAATCGCAACAGGAACCTGAGGTTGTAGAGGTCAGGCATGAACCGGGCGGTACGGTGACATTGGTGGTGGATGCAGTATATATTCTGGAGGGGCAGGACGCCGCATTTACACATGAAGTGACGATGAAGCCTGATGAAAGCGGACATATGAAGTATGTGAGCAATCATATCCTGGAGGCCGGAAAAGACAGGATTCCTGACTACATACCAAGGATGGACTATAAGTAAAAGGAAAAAATAGGCTGATTTTGCTTAAACTGCGGCATGTCTTTCTATAGCGGCGGGAACTGAAATCTTGCACGTTAGATATACTCAGGGTGGATACAAAAAGGAGCAGGCATAATGAAAAAGAATAGAATAAAAAAATGCTGCAGAAGTGGGCTGTTTATATTGGCAGGTTTTATACTTTCCTTATCCGGCTGTCAGGGACAGATGGAGCCGGCCCTGGAAGGCAGTCCGATTCAGTCCGGTGTGGATACGCACGATACAACTGAAAAACCAGACGGCCGGAAGAAACTGGAAGACAAAGAGATTCTCCGTGAGGCAGAAAATGCTGCCGGCCTGTATGAAAAAATATACAGGGAAGCACGGAGCAGCCAGGCACTGGACAGTCTGGCAACGAAGGATAAGATCTTAAAAAAGCTTGGAGATGCTGGATATTCTGCCGTGGATTGGGACAATCAACTGGACATGTACAATTTTAAATCTATGCAAGACTTCTGTACCCGTGCGGTACAGGGGGAAGCCGGAGATAAAGTCCTGCTGCGCCTGCTGGATGACGGAGGCCTGATCTGGTACAGCCTTAAGTCCGGTAAAAAAGAACTTAAGATAGATCGGTATGCCGTATCCTGGGTAAACGGCACATCTGCTGCCTCTTATCTGGATACATTTACGGCCTGTACATGGAATTATACAGAGAAAGGTTATTTATTATTTGAAAAATACCAGCCTCCGGGCTATGACGGTCCAACCGGCCATCATGCAGTGCGGATAGAACCGTTGGATCAGGAATGCCGGGAGTTGAACAGAAAATACATTCTGCCGATAGGGTATGAGGACAACAATCTGTTTTTAACAGACTGGTCAGAAAATGATTATGGTGAACTCAGTTTTGAAGATTTGTATGAAAAACTTTACGAGATAGAACATGGCCGCCGGGCCGATGCACACGATGATGAAATACGTGTAACGCAGCAGGAATTTGCGGAAGTGATGCAGCCCTGGTTCCGGGTAGATGAAGCGGTACTGCTAATCATGTCAGCATTTGATGCAGATGAAGGGAGCTATAAGTGGAAAGTGCGCGGTATGGGAGACTTTCCTTCCTGTATTCTGCCGGTTCCGGAGACGACCTCATACAGAGATAATGGGGACGGCACCCTTACGTTAAAAGTGGAGGCCGTCTGGGAAGACGAAAATACGGATTGTGCCTTTACACATGAGGTGACTGTACGCCCGGAAAGAGATGAAAAGTTTCAATACGTATCGAATCACATCCTTCCAACTCCGGATCAAAAAATCCCTCCATATATAAAAAGGAAAGGAGAATAAGATAATAGGATATTCGGATATCTGTCCTTGTACTTGCGGGCCGGATTTTGTATAATAATCTGTATATGTAAAATACTGAAATAAATTGGCGGGCGGGAGTCCGGCAAAGAAAGTGAGGGAGTCATGAAGGTATTAAATTTAGGTTCTTTAAATCTGGACTACGTTTATTCGGTTGACCATATGGTGTTACCAGGTGAAACGCTGAGTTCTTATGGAATGGAGACATTTTGCGGGGGCAAGGGGCTTAATCAGTCCATCGCGCTTGCAAGGGCAGGTGCAGAAGTATATCATGCCGGACTTGTAGGAGACGGCGGAGAGATTCTGATTGATACCTGCAGAGAAGCGGGCGTGCACACAGACTTTATCCAAAAACTGGAGGGGCCGTGCGGACATACTATAATCCAGGTAGACAAAAACGGCCAGAACTGCATCCTCCTGTACGGCGGATCAAACCAGAAGATGACAAAAGAATACATAGATACAGTACTCGGACATTTTGACAAAGGGGACATCCTATTGCTGCAGAATGAGGTGAACCTTGTAGACTACATGATTGACCAGGCCTATGCAAAACAGATGATGATCATTTTGAATCCATCTCCATATAACAGCGCCCTGGATACCTGCGACTATTCCAAAGTGTCCATGTTCCTTATGAACGAAATAGAAGGAGCACAGGTAACAGGAAAGCAGGAGCCGGAAGAGATCCTGCAGGAGCTGAGAGAACGGTATCCCACAGTAAAAACCGTGCTCACACTCGGAGGCGACGGCGCAGTTTACCAGGACGGTGACAGCATCTGCCGTCAGGCAATCTTCCCCGTAAAAGCAGTGGACACCACCGCAGCCGGAGATACCTTCACCGGATATTTCATCACATCCATCATAGAAAAAATGGAACCGTCCGAGGGGCTGAAACTCGCGGCAAAAGCATCCTCAATCGCGGTATCCAGGGCGGGGGCAGCTGCCTCCATCCCGGCACGCGCAGAGGTGGTGGTTTAAGGGGGAGGCGGTATTAGCGGCTGAGAGGTCGCCTGTCTGTAACGGCACTCCTGCCGCAGCCCGGGAAACTTTCCTGCCCCTTCTGACGGCAGCCCATTTGCCAAGTATCACTAGATAAAAACCACACCGGATTGGGAGGCACCGGCGGCATTCACCCCGCAATTCTGATGAATTGCGCGGCTCAGGCCGCCTTAAATGCTGCTTCGGAAGCAGCATTTAGCCTCCCAATCCGGTGTGGTTTTTATCTAGTGATACTACGGCGCATTCTATGCCGTCAAAAGGGGCAGGAAAGTTTCCCGGGCTGCGGCAGGAGTACCGTTACAGACAGGCTGCGTTCATCAAGGCGCAGGAAAACCCGCTCCATGGAGGCAACCTGACGGGGCAGCGGATGGAGTTGGATAAGGGCATACGATACCCCCATAGGAAGTAAAATAGAGGAGTTACTGCTGGGCACGCTATATTCCGATAAACTCCCCCTTTCATGCAGCCCGGCCCCTACAACCAGCATCCGTTGCTCTCGTCCAGAAGCCCCATCCGGCAGGGAGATCTTTTCCTACCGATTGGATGCGTCAAGCTAAGTGAAAGGCGGGCCTGGTTCCCGCGGCGGGGAGGTGTGTGCCATTTCAAACTCCATAGAGCGCGCGTTAGAATCCGTTAGTGAAAAAACAGGAAACTTGGAGGGCAGAATTTGTTTTACCAAAACAAATTCTGTTGCCGCCGGCGGCGCGAATGCATCGGCATTCGGGCCAACTGCGGCAAGCACCCTCCAAGTTTCCTGTTTTTTCACTTACGGATTCTTCGCAAGCGGACAGGATATTGAAATGGCACACACCTCCCCGCCGCGGGAACCAGGCCCGCCTTTCACTTAGCGCCCCCGCACAAATTACAAAAAAAGATTGTATTCTGCGCGTTAATTCGATAAAATAAGTATAGTGTCGGCAAAAGCAGACGCGTCCATATCTGTATTTTCCCGTTTTTTCGCCCCGGAGAACGCCTGCCATACATATTTCCGGGAGAGAGGCTGTGCGGTGAAGTATCCATGGAGATACCCCGCACCTGGCGCCATGCGGACGGGCCTTCAGCAGAACTGCAGAATCAGGTATCCACAGGAACATCCCGTTATTTATACCTTGTGGGCGGTGCAGGAGCAAAACTTTGGAATAAGATACAGGAATAAAAATGAGAGAGAGGTTGATTTATGGACGGTTCAATGTTTATCGGAACATGGTGGTCTTTGGTACCGCCGCTTTTAGCCATTATTCTGGCTTTTGTAACAAAAGAGGTTTACAGCTCATTATTCATCGGTGTTGCGGTGGGAGCGCTGCTGTATACCGGGTTCCAGCCGTGGGATTCTTTTGTTGCATTTTTTGATATCATGAAGAGCAGTATGAATCTGAATATTCTGATATTCGATGTACTGCTTGGTATGATTATCGTATTGATGGCGAAATCAGGAGGGTCTGCCGCCTATGGAAACTGGGCGGGGAGCAAGATTAAGACGAAGAAGAGTGCGCTTCTTGCGACATCGGGCCTGGGTCTTCTGATTTTCGTGGACGATTATTTTAACTGCCTGACCGTTGGTTCTGTTATGAGGCCGGTAACGGACAGGTATAAAGTTTCCAGGGCTAAGCTGGCGTATATCATTGATGCCACAGCGGCGCCGGTCTGTATTATCGCTCCGATTTCAAGCTGGGCTGCAGCAGTAAATTCTTATGTTCCTGAGGATGCTGGTATCACAGGTTTCCAGTTGTTCTTAAGAACGATACCTTACAATTTATATGCATTGCTGACGATTGCCATGGTGTTCTTTATTATCATCTCAGGTTTTGATTTCGGCCTAATGAAGAAACATGAGGACAATGCGGCAAAAGGGGATCTGTTTACCACAGGAGCGGAAGAATTTGATCAGATTAAGGAGGAGACTTCTTCTGCAAAGGGAAGGGTTATCGATCTTGTACTTCCCGTGGTAGTATTGATTATTTCGGCCATAGGGGCTATGATATTTACCGGTTTTCAGGGCGGCGCCACGGGCGTAGTCGATGCATTTGCGGGATGTGATGCGGAGACAAGCCTGATCTTTGCCACCATGTTAACCATTATATTTATGCTTCTTTTATATCTGCCGCGAAAGGTTATCACATTCAGAGGCTTTATGGACAGCTTTGTGGAAGGGTTCAAGCTGATGATTCCGGCTGTTGCAATTCTGATTTTTGCATGGTCTCTGAAAGGAATGGGCGATGCGCTTGGTATTGCTGATTTTGTAGGAGGTATTGTAGGGGCGAATGCATCCGCAAGCGTGGCAATCCCGGCAATTATGTTTGCAGTGGCAATCTTCCTGGCATTTTCCACGGGAACTTCTTGGGGAACTTTTGCAATCCTTGTACCGATCGTTGTTGCCATGTTCTCTTCCGCTAATAATATGGAAATGATGGTTATTGCTGTATCTGCAGTTCTGGCAGGCGCAGTGTGCGGCGACCATATTTCTCCGATCTCAGATACGACAGTTATGTCCTCGGCGGGGGCACAGAGCAATCATATCAATCACGTATCGACGCAGATGCAGTATGCGATGGTTGTTGCAATCGTTTGCGTGGTTGGTTATATTATTGCCGGATTTGTAAAGGTATGGTGGATTACGTTGTTGCTGAGCCTTGCAATTCTGTTTATTGTTTTGTCACTCATGAAAAAGTTTACGCCGAAATGCGATGTGGTGAATGCAGATGATTAAACTTGAGGTACCTTACATAGACCAAAGTGTCAAATACCCGACAGGGTGTGAGAGTGTATCAGCAGTTATGCTGCTCCAGTATCTGGGGTATTCTATAACTGTGGACGAGTTTATTGAAAAATATCTGGAGCTTGGGAAGCTGGAAGAGCAGGATGGAGAGCTTTACGGACCAAATCCTAACGAATGCTTCTGTGGAAGCCCTTATGACGAAGAATCCTTTGGCTGTTATGCGCCGGTCATCAAAAATGCACTGGAGAAAGCGGTTGGAGATTCCTACGAAGTCATAGATGAGACAGGGACACCGATTGAGCAACTGCTGAAAATGTACATTGACCAGGGAATGCCCGTTGTTTTCTGGGCATGTATCAACATGCGTGAACCAATTACCGGCCCATGCTGGAAGCTAAGGGGCTGCGGCAGCGAGTTTACCTGGATATCCAACGAGCACTGTATGCTGCTGGTAGGTTATGATGAGGAAGGATATTATTTTAATGATCCCTATGAAAATAATGGGGTGATCCGCTATGCAAAAGATGTAGTGGAGGATCGTCATGCGGCACAGCATTCAATGGCTGTGGGGCTTAGGAAAGTGAGAGTAGAATAGAAAACAGGAGGGAATCTGCGGCGTATGCCTTCAGATTCCCTCCTGTTCCTAATTATAAAAGCTGTATTCCGTTCTCCAAAGCCAGGTTCAGCACATCTTCGGGCCAGATGGAAGACTGTACCTCTCCGATGTGGGCCTTGCGCAGATAATACATACAGATTCGGGACTGCCCAATTCCGCCGCCCACGGTATAGGGAAGCTCTCCGGCAAGGAGCGCCTTCTGAAAAGAAAGTTCGGCCCGATCTTCACAGCCTGCAAGCTTTAACTGCTTTCTCAAAGCGTCCTCATCGACACGGATTCCCATGGAGGAAAGTTCCAGACCGATATCCAGTACCGGATAGTAGACGATGATATCCCCGTTCAGTTCCCAGTCATCATAATCCGGGGCACGGCCGTCATGCTTTTGGCCGGAAGCCAGTGTCTTTCCGATCTGGGAAATAAACACGGCTTTTTTAGCCTTGGCGATCAAATGTTCTCTTTCTTTCGGCGGCTTGCCCGGATACATCTCTTCCAGCTCCTGGGCTGTTATGAAGTAAATATCATCCGGCAGCAGGGGCTCTATGTAATTATAGCGCCTGGAAATGAAATCTTCTGTCTCCTTCAATGCGCCGTATACTTTGCGAACTGTATATTCCAGCGTTTCCGTATTGCGTTCTTCTTTCGAGATGATTTTTTCCCAGTCCCACTGGTCCACATAGAGGGAGTGGATGTTATCGGTATCCTCATCCCTGCGGATCGCGCTCATATCCGTGTATAACCCTTCTCCGGAATGAAAATCATAATGCTTCAGTGCATACCTTTTCCATTTTGCAAGAGAATGCACGATCTCAGCGGGGGCATCCTCCTGTTCCCTGATTCCGAAGGAAACGGGACGTTCCACGCCGTTTAAGTTGTCATTCAGCCCGGATTCGGGGCGGACAAAAAGCGGTGCGGACACACGGGTTAAATGAAGTGACTTTGCCAGTGAACGCTCGAAATGGTCTTTTATTTCCTTGATGGCGACTTCGGTTTCCCGTATGGTAAGGGGAGAGCGGTACCCCTGGGGAATTGTCAATTGTTCCATAATATAAACTCCTTTGTTATTTTCTATACATTAATATTATTGAAAATCCGATATTCCTATTCTACATTCTCATGATAAAGAAGTCAATGAGGAGTGAAGAATGATAAATTAACAGATAATTGGAAGATTATATGACAAATAACTAAAAATATGTTGACAATAAAAGAGATAAATGTTATTATTATAACAAGAATAAAACTGATTGAACAATCATTTAAAAAGAAGAAGTAATCTTGTAAAACAAGAGGAAAATTCTTCGTAAATGAAAGCTCAATACAGTTTTAGCTTATCGGATCACAGTGAATGGTTAGAAAAGAGAGATGGAGAAATTATCATAATGACGAGAAAGTTATGAGAGAAGTAAAATCCATCAGGGAGAGAAGATCAGAGAATCTAAGTCCGGTAAGGAAGTCTAAGAATAGGAGGTACGGTCCGCCAGCATACTTAATTTAAAAACCAAACCCTATCAAAAGATAGAGAAAGAGGTAAAAAAAGAATGATAGAGATATCAGAATAGAGATGGGTGTTAATCATTATTAGGTTAGCATCCATCTTTATATTGTATATTTTAAGGAATGTTGTTAAAATAAGATAGGTACAGGTTTGGACGTGTTTAAGATTCATGGTTGCAAAATGGAGTGGCTTTTGCGGCAATGAATTTTCAAACATACCCTAAAATGTGGGATTATACAGGGGAGAATATTATGGCAAAATCTTGCAACCAAAAGGAGAAAATCCTGTATCTGATGAGGCTGTTTCTGGAAGAAACAGATGCAGATCATCCATTATCAAGAAAACAGCTGGAGGAAAAGCTTGGAGAGTATGGAATCCGGACAGAGAGAAAGAGCCTGTACAGTGATATAGAATCGCTGAAAAGGTTTGGCCTGGACATTGCGTACAGAAAGGAGCGGCCGGAAGGCTACTATCTGGCAGGACATGAATTTGAACTGGCAGAGCTGAAACTTTTAGTAGATGCAGTCCAGTCCTCCAGATTTATCACTGAGAAGAAATCACACAGCCTGATCCACAAGATTGAAGGGCTGGCCAGCCGCCATGAGGCGAAACAGCTGCAGCGCCAGGTCGTGGTAACCAACAGGATCAAGGCGATGAATGAAAGTATCTATTATAATATAGACAAGCTGCACGCGGCAATTGCTTCGAACCAGCAGATTCTTTTCAAGTATTTTGAGTGGACGATTGACAAAACCATCCGTCTGAAGAAGGACGGCAGCCCCTATCAGGTCAGTCCGTGGGCGCTGACGTGGGATGACGAGAATTATTATCTCATCGGATTCGATATGGATGCGGGGATGCTGAAGCATTTCAGAGTGGATAAGATGCTGGAGATCGAGCTTTTGGAGGAGCCAAGGTCCGGCAGGGAGGAGTTTGGCCGGTTTGATCTGGCCCATTATGCGAAAAAAACATTTGGTATGTTTGGTGGGGAGGAGGAGACCTTACGTATCAGATTTCATAATAAATACATAGGTGTTGTCATTGACAGATTTGGGAAAGATGTATCTGTGAGGCCGGATGGTGAGCAGCATTTTATCGCCAGGGTCGAAGTGGCGGTGAGCGATCCGTTTTTTGGATGGCTGACGGGACTTGGGAAGGATGTAAGGATTCTTTCACCGGCACATGTGGCGGATGCATATCTGACTCTGCTGCGGGAGATCTCGGAGGTATATGACAGCGGGGAACAAAGGTAAATATTAACAAGGGATAAGGAGATTTACAAAATGGAAGTAAACTTAATATTTCAACGACTGCAGGTCGAGATCAACGGCGGCCTGACGGCATTGACAACGAAGGGGCGGAACCTGACGCCGGAGGATATGATTACTCTGGCCGTGTTTGCAGCTATTGGCCTGCTCTTCTGTTTCTTTGGGCTGAAGATGGTCCGTTTCTGGGCTGCTTTCTTTGGCCTGGTGATCGGAGTGACAGGCGGTACTTATGCGGCCTATTACTTTAACGTCAGTGATAATATTGCCTGGATTATAGGCCTTGTTGCAGGTATTATTCTGGCGGTTCTGGGAGCGCGGTTTTATCTGGCGGGGGTCTTTGTTGTCGGGTGGTTCCTGGGAACCGTGGCCAGTGCCTACTTTATACAGCCGGCGGATTGGATCTATACGCTTGTTTGTGTTGGAATCGGCCTGGTGATCGGATTGATTACCCTGAAGTTCGCGGAGCCGGTCACGATGGTAGTTACTTCACTGTTCGGCGGATTTACTGCGGGACAGGCGGTCTATGGGCTGCTTCCTCTGGAAAATGAGATTGTGCGGATTGCGGCGATTGCGGTTCTGGTTATTCTGGGTGTGATCGTACAGTTCTTACTGGAATCCAAAAAGCGCAAAAGACTTCATCTGAAAAAAGCGGAAGAGATAAGGAAAAAGCATTCTACTGCCAATGAAGTGGACAAGGCAAGGGCAATGATCGACAATCTGGACAGTGCAGAGCCTGTCAAAAAGAAGAATCCTGCTGCCGGTGCGGCAGCTGCAGCAGGGGCTGCTGCCAGTAAAGCGGCTGTGGAGGCAGAGAACGAAGCAGAGGCAGACGAAGCGTTCCTGAATGAAGAAGAATTTATGGAAGACGATGATCTGCTGGATGAGGAAGAGTATCTGGACAACGAGGATCTTCCTGGTGATGAGGAGTATTTGGACGGAGACCTGGATGATGATATTACTATTCTGGATCTGGACGATGATAAAGAGACAATGAGATAATAATATACTTTTAGTTCCAATTACAATAGTTTAAAATTATTGTAAAATGATTTGAAATAAAAAAGTAAAGTCCGTTTTATGACACACCCTTTCTGATATGATGGATTCATATGAGAGAGAGGTGTGTTTTTATGTCATTAAGAAAATCATTGCTGAGCGGAGCTGTCATGGGAATCGGAGCGGCTGTACTGTTGATTATGGCCGTATTATATTGTTTTACCGAGGTTCAGGTTCCGGGATATGTTTATATATTTGGATGGATCGGAAGTATCCTGGCCATAGTGGATATAGTTGGAAAGATAGAACGGCAGGAAAATGGACAGAATATTAAATAAATATAAACCTAAATCGTAAACCCCCTGAAATAAAGGAAAGCACATGACGGTAAAAAATGCGGCAGATGAAAAGACTGTGAATTTATTGCCAGCCCTCTGACAAAGTTGTATAATACATATAAATATATAAACTAAAAAAGGGGGCTTACTTATGAAGATTGATATGCACTGCCATGTAAAGGAAGGTTCTATAGACAGCAAAGTAAGCTTGGATGAATACATTACGATTCTAAAGAGCAAAGGGTTTCAGGGTATGGTGGTGACAGATCACAATACTTATAAGGGATACCGCTACTGGAAACATCACATGAAGGGGAAGATCCATACCGATTTTATTGTACTGAAGGGAATCGAGTATGACACAAGGGATGCCGGACACATCCTGGTTATCATGCCGGAGGGGGTTAAGATGAGACTGCTGGAGATGCGCGGCATGCCCGTATCCGTCCTGATCGACCTGGTGCACCGCAACGGCGGGATTCTCGGGCCTGCGCACCCATGCGGCGAGAAGTATCTGAGCATTACGAATACAAAGAGATTTTATACGAACCCGGAAGTGATGAAGCGTTTTGATTTTGTGGAAGTATTTAATTCCTGTGAATCCGAGGCATCCAATGCAGGTGCCCGGAAGCTGGCCGAAAAGTATGGCAAGGTTACGGTAGGTGGAAGCGATTCCCATAAGCCGGGCTGTGTGGGACGGGCCTATACCATTCTGCCCGAGCCGGTGAACTGTGAGACGGAACTGATCTCCATGATCCATAAAAAGACAAAGCTGGAGACCGGAGGAACGCTGTATGAGAAGACGACAAAAGACCGGATCGGGAAGGTCAATAAAGTGCTTGTCTACTCTTTCTGGTTTTACAACAAAGGCGGAGAACTTCTCAAACGCCACGGAAGGAAAGAGAAGATGGAGGTAGAGAACCCCATCGATCCCATAGATCCGATTGAAATGTACTATACAGGAGAACAAAAGCTGTCATAAACGGCAGCTTTTGTGACAGTTCAGGTTTACCTAATCTGTTAGGGCCTTTCTGTATTCTCTGGGGGTCTGCCCATATTTGCGTTTAAAAAGCCGGTTAAAGTAGGAGAGATTGTCAAAACCCGTCCTTGTGGCAATCTCCAGTACAGATAAGCCGGAGGCGGCAAGCAGCCGGGCGGCCATGCTGAGGCGGTAGTCGTTCAGATATTCTGTGAACCCCATATCCATGTGGCCCTTAAAGAATTTCATAAAGTGGGATTTGCTGTAAAAAGTTAGGGCGGCCATATCCGCTATCGTGATCGTATCGGCATAGTGTTCTTCAACATATTTCAAAATCGTTTTTAATTTTTCCAGAGATTTCGCCTTGATTTTTGCGGCGGAATCTCTGTTTGTCTGTGAGGAGACCAGCAGAAAAAAGAACTGGAAGAGATATCCTTTCACCGCCAGCTGGTATCCCTCCGGCCGGGCGGCGCATAAGTCATCAATATGGCTGATGCAGCCGGCAAGATCCGCATATGCTAAACAGGAGGGGGTGAGGAAGGTGAGGACGGCACGTTCTGCACTCAGCAGAGGCTGCAGAAACTGTGTGGTACAAAGATCGCTGCTATCTGACACCAGCAGCGCAGGCTTAAACAGAATATTTTCGTACTCCATGCTGCATCCGTCTTTCTGCCGGATCGAGTGGAGCTGGCCGGGAAGGATGAAGACGATATCTCCGGCGGTTATTTCCCGGGTCTGAAGGTTAACAGATACCAGGCCCTGTCCTTTTTTTATAACAATAAACTCAATTTCTTCGTGCCAGTGGAGCGGAACTTGTATAAAATCAAGCGGAATGGAACATAGATAAGTATTATAAGGAAAATCAGCATTTGTATGGGATTTGGTTTCATGGTAATTCTGGTACTCCGTGAGATTCAAAACGGTGCCTCGCTTTCTGTAGCAATGTAGGTGAGTTATAAAAGAATGATAGTATTGTACTATAATTTAAGAGTATTTTGCAAGAAAATGAACAGGAATCGTATTAAAATGCATAACATAGATGACAGTTCAGGCCTTCCTGGACTGTTTCTGACATAGACTTAATGTAAGGCCAATTAGAGTTTTTATGAAAGGAGTAATATTATGAGTATACAGGATACAATGACACAGAAGCTGGGGAAAGGGATTTCAGAAGCTTCTAACGAGGAGATCTATTTCGCACTTCTGGAGATCGTGCAGGAAATGGCCCGGCAAAAAGAGAAAAACGGCGGCAAAAAGAAGCTCTATTATATTTCTGCTGAATTTTTAATTGGAAAATTACTCTCCAACAATATGATCAATCTGGGTATCTACAATGAGGTCCGGGATGTTCTCGCGGGAAACGGCAGAGACATCTGTGAGATCGAAGAAATAGAGTCTGAGCCATCCCTGGGAAATGGGGGACTTGGAAGGCTGGCGGCCTGTTTTCTGGACTCGATCGCTACACTGGGGCTGAACGGGGACGGAATTGGCCTGAATTATCATTTCGGCCTGTTTAAACAGGAGTTTAAGGAGGAACTGCAGAAAGAGACCCCGAATCCATGGATTGAGAAGCAGAGTTGGCTGACTAAAACGGATGTGTCCTATCCGGTCAGCTTTAGGGGAATGACCCTGAATTCCAGAATGTATGATATCGAAGTTACGGGATACAACAATATCACAAATAAGCTGCATCTCTTTGATGTAGAGACTGTAGATGAGAGTATTGTGGAGGAGGGGATTGAATTTGATAAGAAGGACATCGCCAGGAATCTGACTCTGTTTTTATATCCGGACGACAGTGATGAGGATGGACGCCTGCTGCGGATTTATCAGCAGTATTTTATGGTCAGCAACGGTGCAAGGCTTATTCTGGATGAATGTGTGGCAAAAGGCTGCAGACTCTATGACCTGCCGGATTACGCGGTCATACAGATCAACGATACGCATCCGACAATGGTAATTCCGGAGCTGATCCGGCTGCTTATGGAGCGGGGGCTGGAGATGGATGAGGCCATCGATGTTGTTTCACGCACCTGTGCCTACACGAACCATACAATTTTGGCAGAGGCACTGGAGAAATGGCCGGTGGATTATCTGAAAAAGGTGGTGCCCCAGCTGGTTCCCATCATCGAAGTGCTGGACGATAAGGTGAGAAGAAAGTATGCAGATGAGAGCGTGGCTGTTATAGACAGAAATGATACGGTCCATATGGCTCATATCGATATCCATTACGGATTCAGTGTGAATGGGGTTGCATCTCTGCACACGGAGATTCTCAAAGACAATGAGCTGAATCATTTTTATAAGATTTATCCGGAAAAATTCAATAATAAAACGAACGGAATTACATTCAGAAGATGGCTGCTTCACTGCAATCCGCAGCTTACCGAAATGCTTGATTTTATCGTGGGTACGGGATACCGTTCTGATGCAAAACAGCTGGAAAAGCTGATGAATTACCGCGGGGATAAGAATGTACTGAGCCGTCTCCTGGAAATAAAGAAGGAGAATAAGAAGGTTCTCTGCGGTTATCTGAGAGATACCCAGGGGCTTGAACTGAATCCGGATTCTATCTTTGATATCCAGGTAAAACGTCTCCACGAATACAAGCGCCAGCAAATGAATGCCCTGTATGTGATCCATAAATATCTGGAAATCAAAGCGGGCAGACGGCCGTCCACTCCGATTACCGTCATCTTCGGGGCAAAAGCCGCGCCGGCCTATGTAATTGCAAAGGATATCATCCATATGATTTTATGTCTGCAGGAGATCATCAACAAGGATAAAGAGGTAAGCCCTTATCTCCAGGTGGTTATGGTAGAAAATTATAACGTGACGAAAGCGGAAAAACTGATCCCTGCCTGTGATATTTCCGAGCAGATTTCCCTGGCATCCAAGGAGGCCAGCGGCACCGGTAATATGAAGTTCATGCTGAACGGAGCTGTTACACTGGGCACGGAAGACGGGGCTAATGTGGAAATCCATGAGCTGGTGGGAGATGATAATATCTTTGTATTCGGAGCATCCAGCGATGAAGTCATTGAACACTATGCAAAGGCAGACTATGTGTCCCGGGATTTCTATGAAAAAGATAAGGATATCAAGGCGGCCGTGGACTTTATCACCAGCAAAAAAATGCTGGCGGTGGGGAATGAGGAAAACTTAAAGCGCCTGCAGAAAGAACTGATGAGCAAGGACTGGTTCATGACGCTTCTGGACTTCAAAGAGTATGTGAAGAAAAAAGAGGAAGCGCTCAAAGCCTATGAGAACAGGACCGAGTGGGCGAAGAAGATGCTGGTAAATATTGCAAAGGCGGGATATTTCTCCTCAGACAGGACAATAGAGGAATATAATAGAGATATCTGGAAACTATAAAAAGGTATAATACTGGCTTCAGAAAACAGCCTGGCATTGCACCGTATCTGCTCTAATGACTGGGGGCACAGTGCACCGCAAAGCGATGTTATAACAAGAAGACAGTTGGGGGCGGAGCCTTGCGGCGGAGGCCCGTCCCGAATCTCAATACACCTGTACAAATTGCACAAAATACGTAAGAAAAAACTGTGAGAAATTACAGAATCTTAATTCTGGGATTGCAATTATGATGTGGCAGGTGTATATTTAATACCAGGATTGGAAACGTTACCGAGATCGATACCGACAACGATTCCAAAACATAAGGAAACAAGAAAAAGTTTATTCAGAAAAGGAGAAGTAAGTATGAAGATGAAAAAGTTTTTATCAGCAGCACTGGCAGCTGCGATGACTGCAGGCCTTTTAGCCGGATGCGGGAGCAATAAAACAGATTCCGCATCCTCTGATTCATCCAAAAAAGATGATAAAGGTTCTGTCTATTATTTAAGCTTTAAGCCGGAGCAGGCAGAACAGTGGGAAGCAGTTGCCAAAGCATATACGGAGGAGACCGGAGTGCAGGTAAAAGTGCAGACTGCGGCTTCCGGGACCTATGAGCAGACGCTGAAGTCCGAGATTGCAAAGAAGGATGCCCCCACGCTGTTCCAGGTCAATGGACCGGTGGGATACCAGAACTGGAAGGACTACTGCATGGATCTGTCCGACACAGAGCTGTATTCCTGGCTGAATGACAAGGACATGGCCATTAAGGGAGAAGACGGAGGCGTATACGGTATTCCATACGCGGTGGAAGGATACGGCATCATCTACAATGAAGAGATTATGGATAAATACTTTGCCCTGGAAGGCGCGAAGGCCTCCTCCATCGAAGAGATCAACAATTTTGAGAAGTTAAAAGAAGTGACCGAGGACATGACAGCCAAGAAAGACCAGCTGGGAATTGAAGGCGTATTTGCTTCCACATCCTTTGCACCCGGCGAGGACTGGAGATGGCAGACACATCTGATGAACCTTCCGATCTATTATGAGTACCAGGATAAAAAGGTGAAAGATGAGAAAGAGATTACTTTTGAATATAACGAAGAGTTCAAGAATATTTTTGATCTTTATCTGAATAATTCCGTTACAGAGCCGGCTATGTTGGGTTCTAAGACCGTTTCTGATTCCATGGCTGAATTTGCGCTTGGAAAAGCAGCGATGGTGCAGAACGGTAACTGGGCCTGGGGAGACATCAGCGGCGTTGACGGTAATACGGTAAAAGAAGATAAGATTAAATATCTTCCGATTTATACAGGCATCAAAGGAGAAGAGAAACAGGGCTTATGCGTAGGCGGCGAGAACTATTTCTGCATCAACAGCGAGGCTTCTGAGGCAGACCAGAAGGCGTCTCTGGACTTCATCCAGTGGCTGTTCAGTTCAGATGAAGGCAAGGACAAAGTAACAAATGAACTGGGATTTATCACACCGTTCAACACCTTTGAGGACGACCAGAAGCCGACCGACCCGCTGGCACAGGAAGTGATCCGCTATATGGAGAATCCCGACCTGACAAGTGTATCCTGGGACTTCCAGACATTCCCGAGCCAGACATTCAAAGACAACCTTGGGGCATCACTCCTGGAATATGCGTCAGGCAATAAGGAATGGAATACAGTCGTGACAGATTGTATCGAAGACTGGAAAGCAGAAAAAGAAGCAACAGCTGAATAAAGAAAACAAGGAGGGTGAGTGCGGAAAATCGGTCTGCCTCACCCTCAAATACAGAACAGGAGGAGTATTATGCAGAAGACATATAAAAAATATTTTTGCATATTCGTGCTTCCGACACTGATTGCATTTACATTATTTTTCGTGATTCCATTTGTTCTTGGTATTGGATTATCATTCTGTAAATTTACCACAGTGACAAATGCAAGATGGGTTGGATTAGATAACTATCTGAAGGCATTTGCAAATAAAGACTTTTTGAATGCCCTCTGGTTTACCGTAAAGTTTACAATTGTTTCTGTCATCAGCATTAATGTGATCGCCTTCATCTTTGCATATGCGCTGACAAGAGGAATCAAGGGAACAAATCTGTTCCGTACTACATTTTTCATGCCGAACTTAATCGGCGGTATCGTGCTCGGTTATATCTGGCAGCTGATGATCAACGGTGTGCTTACCAGATTCGGCGTGACTATAACGACAGATGCGAAATACGGATTCTGGGGCCTGATTATTCTCATGAACTGGCAGCTCATCGGATATATGATGATTATCTATATCGCGGGCATCCAGAATATCCCCACAGAACTGGTGGAGGCCGCTAAGATTGACGGGGCCACAAAGCTGCAGGCGCTGTTCAAGGTGACCATACCGATGGTGATGTCCTCCGTGACGATCTGCCTGTTTCTGACTCTGACCAACTCCTTCAAGCTCTTTGACCAGAACCTGGCGCTGACGGCAGGCGCTCCGTCCAAGAAAACGGCAATGCTGGCGCTGGACATTTATACGACTTTCTATAATAGAAACGGCTGGGAAGGCGTAGGCCAGGCAAAGGCGGTTATATTCTTTGTAATAGTAGGAATCCTGGCTCTGACGCAGCTTTATTTTACGAGAAATAAGGAGGTGGAAAGCTAATGGCTGGAAAGAAGAGAAAACAGGAAGAAGTACAGACAATGGAAGTATCAAAAGGCACAGGGGCTTTGATGACCGTGATTTTTGCCGTACTGGCCCTGGTATTTATATTCCCGATTATCCTGGTATTTATCAACTCCTTTAAGAGTAAGCTTTATATCAGTGATCAGCCTTTTGCGCTTCCCAGCAGCGATACGTTTGTGGGCCTGAATAACTATATTGACGGCGTGGCTAAAACAGGACTGATCAAGGCGGCCGGTTATTCCATCTTCATAACGGTATTTTCGGTGCTGCTGATCGTACTGCTGACGGCAATGACTGCATGGTGGCTGACGCGGGTAAAAAGTAAAATATCTACGGTCTTGTATTATCTGTTCGTATTTGCTATGATTGTACCGTTCCAGATGGTGATGTTTACGCTGTCCAAGGTGACGGATACGTTAAATCTGGGGAATCCGGTTGGGATAATCTTTGTATATGTTGGGTTCGGTGCAGGACTATCGGTGTTCATGTTCGCAGGTTTTATTAAGGCGATACCGATTTCCCTGGAGGAGGCTGCGATGATCGACGGCTGCACGCCGATCCAGACGTTTTTCAGGATTGTGCTGCCGGTACTAAAGCCAACTGCAATCACCGTTGCAATTCTGAATGCGATGTGGATATGGAATGATTATCTCCTTCCCCTGCTTGTATTGGGAAGCGATTATCAGACGATTCCGATCGCAGTGCAGTATCTCAGGGGCGGATATGGTTCGGTGGATATGGGAGCCATGATGGGTATGCTGGTTCTAGCAATCCTGCCGATCATCGTATTCTACCTGCTCTGCCAGAAATATATTATTAAAGGCGTGGCTGCAGGGGCAGTGAAAGGATAACAGAAAGGGGAAACGCGATGAGAGAAAGTGGAATTTTATTACCCGTTTTCGCATTGCCTTCTGAGTATGGGATTGGATGTTTTTCAAAAGAAGCCTATGAGTTTGTGGATCAGTTAAAAAAGGCGGGACAGAGTAAATGGCAGATTCTTCCGCTGGGGCCGACCGGATACGGAGATTCTCCGTACCAGTCTTTCTCTACATTTGCCGGAAATCCGTATTTCATAGATTTGGAGACTTTAATCCGGGAAGGACTTCTGACGGAGGAAGAATGTAAAGCATATGATTTTGGGAAAACGAAGGACAGTATAGATTATGAAAAGCTGTATCTGGGCAAATTCAAAATCCTGGAGCAGGCGTACCGCAGGTTTGACGGCAGCAGGAGTGGGGAGTACCATGCATTTCTGGAGGATAACAGGGAATGGCTGGACGAATACTGTCTGTTTATGGCCCTGAAAAACCAGCATGGCGGTGTCAGCTGGAGGGAATGGAAAGCTCCTTACAGGGACAGAGATGAGAAAGCCCTGGAGGAGGCCAGAGGGGAACTGGCAGAAGAGATTGATTTCTACCGTTTCCAGCAGTTTGAATTCAACAGGCAGTGGAAACGGCTGCATGCCTATGCCAATGAAAATGGCATAGAGATCATCGGTGATATTCCGATCTATGTGGCGTTTGACAGTGCTGATACCTGGGCGGCTCCGGAGCTGTTCCAGTTTGATGATAATAAGGAGCCGACCGCGGTGGCAGGCTGTCCGCCGGATGGATTCTCCGCCACAGGGCAGCTGTGGGGAAATCCGCTGTATGACTGGGAGTACCATAAAAAGACTGGTTATTCCTGGTGGATGCGGAGAATCGCCTACTGCTTCCGGCTGTACGATATCGTCCGTATCGACCATTTCCGGGGATTTGACGAATATTATGCGATTCCTTATGGTGAGAAGACCGCCGTGAACGGCAAATGGATGCCCGGGCCGGGAATCGGTTTTTTCAGGGCAGTGGAGGAGAAGCTTGGCAGACTGAATATTATTGCGGAGGATCTGGGGTTTTTAACAGACAGTGTCTTAAAGCTTTTGGAAGACACTGGTTTTCCGGGAATGAAAGTCATACAGTTTGCATTTGATTCCAGAGAATCGGCGAACTATCTGCCGCACACATATACCCCAAACTGCGTGGTATATACCGGGACCCATGACAACGATACAACACGGGGCTGGTATCATCATGTGGATAAGGAGTGCCGTGATTTTGCAAAAGAATATCTGCACAAGCATGCGCTGGATGAAGATGAGCTGGCATGGGACTTTATCGCCATGGCCATGGGCAGTGTGGCGCAGCTGTGTGTGATACCGGTTCAGGATTATCTTTGCAGAGACAGTGAGGCAAGGATCAATACACCTTCGACACTGGGAAATAATTGGGTATGGCGGTTGAAAAAAGATGAGTTAAATGATACTCTTATAGAAGAGATACGTAAGATAACGAAACTGTACGGTCGTCTGTAACAGTTTAGACATGTCGGAACTGTTACGGTCTTCTATCTCGTAAAGGACAGCATACCGAAGAGAAACTTCTATAAAAATAAAATTGGCCCGGTGGAGCGTGCATGTCCAAAATACTTAATAAGGGCAGGAATCAGCATGGAGACAATTAAGGATATAGCCAGGATATGCGGGGTTGGAGTCAGCACCGTATCCCGTGCAATCAACAATCATCCGGATATCAATCCGGAGACGAAAGAGATGGTTATGCGGGTGATTAAGGAGCATAATTACATCCCCAACAACAGTGCAAGGAACCTGAAACGTTCCGATGCCAAAGCCATAGCAGTTTTGGTCAAAGGGATAACGAATCCCTTCTTCAATGACATGATAGGCATTATCGAACAGGAAACACAGCGGAAGAAGTATACGTTCATCCTGCAGAGGGTGGAGGAACACGAGAACGAACTGGATGCGGCGATTGAGCTGGTTAAAGAAAAAAAGTTGAAGGGAATTATCTTCCTGGGCGGCTTTATTACGCACTCCAGTGAGCATCTTGCACAACTGGATGTCCCCTTTGTCCTGAGCACTTCCGGGATCGTCAATGAAGAGACTGAGGAGGGGCCGCTCTGGTCTTCCGTGTCGGTGGATGATTATGCCGAGAGCTATAAGATGACGGATTATCTGTGCAGGGCGGGCCACAAAAAGATTGCGATTATATCTGCGGATCAAGAGGATGAAAGCATTGGTAAGCTTAGGTTTGAGGGATATCTGAAGGCTCTGGAAGACAACCATATACAGCCGGATGAAGCGCTGATCTGCCATATGGACTACGTGACGGACAGCTATTCCATGAAGACCGGTTACCGTCTCATGAAGTCCCTGCTGGCAAAAAAGCAGGAGTTCACTGCGGTATATGCGATTGCTGACAGTCTTGCAATCGGGGCATGCCGTGCACTCACAGAGACCGGTATCCGGATTCCGCAGGACTGTTCAGTGGCGGGATTTGACGGTCTGGAGATCGGGTCATACTATACTCCGACACTGACGACCATCCGTCAACCGGTAGAGAAGATGGCGAAGGTTACGATCGATCTGCTGTTTAACATAATACGGAAGAACGGGCAGCATAAAAAGGTTGTGCTTCCGGGAGAATTGCTGGTTCGGGAGTCTACCAGAGGATTGGTGTGAGGGACGCCTGCCGTGGAACGGGACGGAGACGAGCCGGGAAGGGATAGACGCGGGCAGTCGGAAGGGCATATATGTCATTTTATAATGCGGACACGGAGCTAAGAAATTCTAGGAGGCAAACAGCCGTGAAAATGGGGCACAGCTGACACATCGTGAGAAATTTGATAATTTCTCGCGCTGGGTCAGCTGATTTTGATTCGGGATCAAAAAATCTCCCCATTTTCACGGCTGTTTCCCTCCAAGAATTTCTAAGCTCCGCTTTAGCATTATTGAAATGACATATCTGCCCTTCCGACTGCCCGCGTCGCTCCCTTCCCGGCTCGTCTCCGTCCCGTTCCACGGCAGACTGGTTCATCAATGCGGAAGCAGAAGCTTGCTTTGCAGGAAATGCTCCCTGGTGGGAGGCTAGGGGCATCGGCATCGGATGGTTATAGGATGTGCGCAATGTTATCCTATATGGAAGATGTGTATATATTTGTTAATATATTACAGGTATGTATAAGGAAAATTATAGTATATACAAATACGCTGCTCCCGATACGCGTCCCCCATCCGCATAAATAACTAAACCACATTCGCTCCGCTTAGATGTCCACGGATTTGATTTGTGGGTTTTCTTTGAGCAGGTCTATGACATCCTGAAATGTATAATCGTCCGGAAATGCCACGTTCAGTTTCAGTTTTAATGTTTCTTCGTCTATACGGGTTGCTTTCATCGTTAGAATCTTAAGGTCCCGGATGGCGAAGGAATCTTTCAGGATACTTTTGAGATGATCTGTTTCCCGGATCTCGAGGGTGATCTGCTGGATTGAAAGTGTTTTGAGCCAGCGGAAATTTTTGTGCAGGATGAACTGGATTATGATAATGCAGATGGTCGTCATTACCCCGAGCACATACATTCCAGCCCCGAAAGCCATTCCGATTCCTACGGTTGCCCAGATGCCGGCGGCAGTTGTGAGGCCGCTGACGGTTACATTGCGGGTGAAGATGATGCCAGCCCCGAGAAATCCGATGGCAGTTACGATGCCTGCCGCCACACGGGAGGGATCCAGACCGATGTGATTCAGCGGCAGTATATCATTGAATCCATATTTGGAGATAATCATCATGACGGCGGAAGCGAGGGCTACGATTGTATGGGTACGGATTCCGGCGGTTTTAAAATGATTTTCCCGCTCATACCCCACGACCATACCGCAAAGAGCCGCACCTAAAATTCTGGCAAGATATTCAAGCTGTACTAGTACTTGTGGCAACATAAGGGTTCCTCCTTCCCGTATCCGGGTTTGTTTAGATAAAAGATTTTTATGCTTAATATTATTTTACCATGGAAGAGGGGAAAACACAAAAACTGGAAAAGTTTTTCAGGCTCTTCTGCTATCATTGTATGCGCAAATAAGGTATAATTCTTGAAAAGAATATAATTATGAGGGCGGAACGAATGGAGATAAAAGATTTAAAATACTTTGTAGAGATAGCGGAGCAGAAGAGTATGCGAAAGGCTGCAGCCAGCTTGTATGTTTCGCAGCCGAATCTGACCCGGGCGATACAGAGTCTGGAACATGAATTCGGGTCAGCGCTTTTGAACAGAACAAATAAGGGTGTGGAGATGACCACATTTGGCGAGGGGTTCTATTATTATGCCAAATCAATCTTAAAGCAGGTCGATGAGATTTCTAAGATAAAGATGAGTACTGAAAACTACATAGAGTCCAGAATCAGTATCGCAATCGGCAAATTGATTATGAGGGATGACATGATCTACCAGTATTACGAGACAATTCGCGCCAGACGGACCGGTATTCATATCATAGAGACGACGATCGAAGATGTATTGAACCAGGTTGAACAGACCAAGGCTGACATCGGAATCGTGACAATCAACAACATGCAGAGAGCCGCTTTCCACAAGCTGACCGAATTAAAGGAGCTGGAAATGTATGAGATCGGCGAGGGCACCCTGTATATCCACCTAGGTAAAAAGAATCCATTTTATGAGAGGACTACAATAGATGCTGAAGAACTGCTGCCATACAGCCGTGTCAGGCTTCCGCTCGACTTCTTTGCCAATATAAACAACAGCACGACAATAGATGGTAAGCTCCAGGTCAGCGATTTTGATAAAACAATCCAAATGAACAACTACCATGCAATCATCAACATGGTAAAAAGAACCGATTCCTTCATATTTGGAAACAAATGGCAAGTAGAAGAATTAAAAAGAGGCCAGATCAACAGCCTGTTACTGAATCACTGTGACGTACACCAGAAATTAATCTGGATAAAGCGCAAAAGAGAGATATTGTCCCCGCAGGCCGAGGACTTTTTGAAACTCTTCATGGATTGCTATGCCGACTAAAAATCATAGTTGTGATAATCAATACGTATCACGGGACAATAAGATATAAGCATTAGCCAAACCTCCTGTCCCAGTATATAATGAAGTCAGTTAAAAATTGGAGCAAACCTTAGGAGGGAATTTGGTATGAAAAAATGGCAATTAAGTAAAAAGAAAATGCTGGGGTTCTTAACAGCAGGAGCAATCGTGGTAACAATGGCGGGGTCTTATGCGGTGTGGGATGAGCTTTCAACATCCACCAATACAGCATTAACAATAGGGAAGCCAATTACTTTATCTGTTGGAACTGGCATAACATATGACAATACTGCAGAAGCAAGAGACTGGGGGGATACAGCACCTGTTTATACAAGTGGAGAGGTGACATTTTCAGCAACGAATATACCTAGTGGTGAAACAGCCAATCTGACTTTAACACCAGAGGTCTCAGTAACGACACAACCTACGGGTGGTGGAGTAACAAAAGATGATTTTACAGTCACAGTAGTAGAATCAGGGTCTGATGTAGCCATAAAGGATGCGGTTCCCTTTGATGCGTCAAAAAAATATAAGGTAAAAGTACAGCCTACAGGAGCCAATGCGGAAAAGACTGCGGAAACTGTTTTAGATGTAAAATTAAATGCATCATTGACAAAGGCAACTACGCCAGCGTCATAAGGTAATCTATTTTATGTTAAAACTTATAAAAAAGATACCCAATATTTTGTTAGTAGTTTTAGCGTTATACTTTGTATTAATAAAAATGTACCCAGAAAGAGTAAAAACATTTTTAGGATACCAAACATTTGTAATTCTAACAGACAGCATGGAGCCAGTCATACCGACTGGCTCTGCTGTGCTTGTTAAAAACCTAAAAGATGACGAAGAACCTAAAGAAGGAGATATCGTATCCTTCCGTGTAGACCGTCTGGGTGAGGATGCCGTCTTCACTCACTATTACCGTGGAACAGAAACCGAGGAAGACGGTTCTATCCGATATCTGACCCAGGGAGCAACGGCCGAGCGGCCAGATGACTATATAACCCATCGTCAGGACATCATAGGCACCTACGTTTTTCACATCCCCTATGCCGGCAGGATCGTCCTATTCCTAAAAAGCCCATTTGCATTAATAGAACTAGGTATCATAATGATCATCATGATAATCTACCAATTACTTTGGGACAAATTCGACAAAGAAGAGCAGGCAGAAAAAGAAAAACAGGAGACAGAACAAAAACCAGAGAACCAAAAAACATTAGAGGGCACAGAGACAAAAAACAATATATGCACCAGTTAAACCAGAAAAAAATGAGATACAGGCCTGCACAGCCAGTCCAATCCGCCGCACCCGCCGCGAGTCCCAAAGGGACGAGAAAATCCTCCCGCCCTGATGCGTCCAGCTGAGAGAAAGGGGAGTCTGGCTTCTGCAGGGGATGCCTGTGCCGTTGTAAAATCCTAAGAGCGCGCATAGAATCAGTTACAGAGAAAATATGGGGAATAGAGGGCAGGATTTGATTCACAAAATCAAATCCTGTTGCCGCCGGCGGTGTGAATGCATCGGCATTCACGCCAACTGCGGCAAGTACCTCTATTCCCCATATTTTGTCTGTTACTGATTCTCAGCAAGCGGCCGGATATTACAACGGCACAGGCATCCCCTGCAGAAGCCGGACTCCCCTTTCTCTCAGCGCCCCTCAGCCAGTATTCCTCCGTCCCCTTCAAGCCCCCGTAAAAGATCCGCAACCTCCAAAGGCCGATAAAAGTAAAACCCCTGTATCATATCGCAGTCCGTCTGCCGAACAATCTCCAATTCCGCATCTGTCTCCACGCCCTCCACGCAGACCTGTTTCTTCGACCGGTGGCAGGCGTAGACAATGCTCATTATAAAATCAAGATTCTCCGAAGAATGCGTGATCTCATTCATCAATGTACGATCCAGCTTGATGACATTTACCGGATATTTAAAGAGCATCTGCAGAGAAGAGAATCCATTCCCAAAGTCATCTAATGCAAATTTGATTCCCATTTTCAGGCATTCGGCGACGAATTCCTGCAGCCGGATGGGCATCTCATCGAAATGGGTTTCTGTCAGTTCCAGCATCAGATGCCCTTGCAAAAGCCCGCTTTCCGCTATGGTCTGCCGGATGAAAGGCAGAAACGTGTCATCCAGTATCTGCAGATAACTAACGTTAAAGGATAAAAGAAAATCAGGCTGGAAGACCAGGATCTGTTTGCAGAGTGAGACAACCTGCCCAAAAACCCATTTCCCCACGGGAAGTATCATGCGTGTCTCCTCCAGCAGGGGGATAAATACTACAGGAGATATTTCCTGTCCGCGATAGCGCCAGCGAAGCAGTGTCTCTCCCCCAATGATCTTTCCTGTATCGCGGGAGACTATGGGCTGTACCACGATCCGGAAGCCCTCGCAGCCTTTTTCTACATTTTCACTCAGGCTCAGGGCCATGCTGGACTTATCTTTCTGTTTTGCTATCACATCGGAAGAAAATTTACTGTATTTCAGATCAGAATTAAGTTTGGCAATGCTGATCAATGTCATTGTATTTTCAAGAATTTCCTGCGGAGTGTCGCCGTTATCCGGGAAATGCAGAATCCCGAAGGAAGCCGCCTGCTTTGTGGACAGCTTCTGTTTGGAATAGCACTCCTCAATGGTGAGCCTGATGTTTTCAACGGCTTCATTTTCGTTATATGACACATTCTGTTTTGAAACAGCCATAAAGCGGATCCCATCGAGCCGGTAGAAGGTGAAGAGACTTCCCAGTTTCTCCAGCAGGCAGTTTGAAATTGCACGCAGCAGCATATCGCCGGATGCACGTCCTTTGGAGTCGTTGATGTAGGTAAAATGGTTGAGGCCAAAGCCCACAATCAGGGTGGTCTCCATTGTGCCATTGCGTGCCGCCAGGTCATTCAGTGCGGACTGCTCACGCAGAAAACCGGTGACAGCATCCAGGGAGAAGTCGCTGTCCAGCCTTGAGACACAGCCGGAAAAAAAGAGGGCCGTGTTTTTATCCCCTGACCATTTTACAATACCGCGGCAGTGTACCCATGTAGAAATCCCGTTTTTGTCTGTAATCCGGTAGCGCAGGCTGTGCACCCCTTTTTTCTGCTCCATTATGTGCCGAAGATCCTCGTGATATAACATACGGTCCTGCTCATTGCTGATTTTCTCTCCCCATGCATCAATCAGATTGTAAACAATGTTGTCCAGGAATCCGAAATCATCTTTCATATTATCCGATATGTAATAAAGGTTGCTCTGTAAATCGCCGAAATACAGGTAATAAGGCGCGTCAGGTATGGCAACAGACCGGAAAAAGGCTTCCGCGTCAAAATAATTATTACGGATAAAGGTCTGAAAAGCTGTGCTGCCATCAGAAAGCGGGGTTATATTGTCATCCCAAAACTTTTTTGTGTCAGGAGTAAAGCTTTGCCTTTCACTTTTTTCTATATCCCTGCTGTTTTTATCATAGGCGAGTTCAATTCTATATATTTTTTCGTTCAGTTCGAACAGAGTATCTCTTAATATATAAGTTACATGAGTCAGAGGATTGGTGTATTCCCAGTCATGGAACCTGCCCATTGCAAGAACGGAATCCGTACAAAACGGGCATGGTGTCGAAAGACCCTGAAGAATTTCATAGCATTTTCTGTTCTGGTATTCCTTGTGATCGGGGCAGCCAAAGGCATTCCTGGCACTATGATTCATGTAGGCCATTGTGTGGTTTTCCATATCTATCACAAAAATGAGTTCCTGCAGATTTTCAAAAAACTCCCAATTATTCTCCATAAATATAATCCCTTCCCTATGGCGGCGCCATTTCCATGTTATGAATTATGATTTCATAGCAGGCTATTTTTTCTTTTTAAGATTAAACTTTTTTCGCAATTCTTCCAGTTGATGCTTACTGCTTCTGGATTCCATCTTAGGAAATGCTTTTACAAGACGGCGGCTGACACGCGGTGTTTTACTGCCAAGTTCCTGGTAGTGGTTTTTAAGTTCTGCAATGCGGCTGCGCATTTCTTCGGAGACTTCCTGGGTCTTTTCCTTCAGATCAGCGGCGGCTTCCTGCGTCTTTTCGCGTAAGCCGGAGGTGGCTTCCTGTGTCTTACCCAGCAATCCGGAAGTGGCTTCCTGTGTTCTTTCTTTCAGTCCGGAGGCGGCCTCCTGTATGTTTTCCCTTAGTTCAGCAGCGGCCTCGTCCAGTTTCTGCTTGGAAACCTCCTGCTTTTCCATGGCGAAGATTACTTTTTCATAGATATCTTCACCGATCTGATTGGATATCTCGTGCAGTTCTCCCGCAATCTTTTCCATGCTGGCCAGACGCTTGTTAAACTTGAATATTGCGGTTGCAGTCACATAGAGATCCGCAAACATAGCAATTCCCAGTAACACAATCAGTACAATCCCTGCCGTACGGGGGAGAAAAGTCAGCAGTTTATGGATCAGCGGGTGGATAAAATCCATGATGGCCACGCAGGCGATTCCCCAGACCAGAGAGAAAATCAGGCATACATAACCGCCGATATTAAAAGGCTGTTCCGAATAGTCCCACCATTTATTGTGGAATATCTTGTCCATTGCCCATCCGGTAACGCCTTCGAGAAGGGTGACCAGAATGACGGAAGAAACATACAGAAGAATCAGGTTGTCCTTGTAGGGTGTGAGAAATGCAATAACTATAGTGACTCCCACACCATAGATAGGGCAGATAGGGCCGTTCAGGAATCCTCTGTTCACAAATCTGTGCTCCTTGAAAGCGGCAAATCCCACCTCAGAGCACCAGCCTAAAAATCCGTATACAAAAAAGTAAAGTAATATGTAATAAATGTCCATAATCATGTCCCTCTTTAGCGGCAGTTATTTTATATTTCGATGTTCTGCATCTCATATGAATCCCGCATATCAGAATCACAGAAATCGGAAAGCTATTATTTATAGAGTAAATCTTGTGACAAAAAATGTCAATCTATTTGACTTACTGTGTGAAAAGATTTATAATTCCTTATGGAGAATAATTATCAATACCAAATACATTTTACAGGAGAAAGCCATGAGGTTAAAAGAAGGCAGAAACCATCATACTTACCAGGTACAGGAGATCAATACGGAGCTGAATCTGGAGCGCAGGCTGGAGGCGCTTGGACTTACTACGGGGGCTAATATCACAATCTTGAATAATGATAAAAAGGGCGCCATTACGGTAAGGTTCCGCGGAACGAGATTTGCAATGGGAAAACGGATCGCAGACAATATTGTGGTCGAGGAGGTCCGGGCATGAGCGATAAAGTGATTAATGTTGGATTTATAGGAAATCCGAACTGCGGGAAGACAACGTTATTTAATGCATACACGGGCGCCAATCTGAAAGTGGCGAACTGGCCGGGAGTTACGGTAGAAAAAAAAGAGGGAAAGGCATTTTATAAGGATCAGGAGTTCAAGCTGATTGACCTTCCGGGTATATACAGCCTGACTTCGTATACAATGGAGGAAAAGGTATCCAGAGAATGTATTATGAGCGGCGAGGTAGATGTCATTGTGGATGTGGTTGACGCCTCCTGTCTGGAGCGGAATCTTTATCTGACGCTGCAGCTCATTGAGCTGGGAAAGCCAGTCGTACTGGCGCTGAATATGATGGATATCGTGGAAGAACGCGGCATGGAGATCGACCTGCACCGTCTGCCTGAGATGCTGGGCATCCCTGCAATACCGGTTTCCGCCAGAAAGATGAGCGGTCTGGAGATCCTGATGCATGCGGTGGCACACCACAAGGATTATGCAAGACAGAGCCCTTTTATTCATCACCATACTGAAAACACAAAACATATACATAACCATCACCGTGATTACGCAATGGTTTATCAGGATGAGATAGAAGATAAGATAGACCTGATTATAGAACAGTTTCTGCGTCTGTATCCAAGGATGGAAAATAAAAGATGGCATGCCATTAAGATGCTGGAACAGGACCATGCAGTTATGGAGAAATACCCTGTGAATATGCCGGAGGTTATGGACCGTAGTTATGAGAAGGATATCATTAACCAGAAATATGATTTTATAGAAGAGATTATTCAGGAGACCCTGGTGAATAAGAGCAAGAAAGAGGAACGGACGGACAGAGTCGACCGGTTTATGACCAGCAAATGGCTGGGGCTGCCTATCTTTCTAGGAATCATGGCTCTTGTCTTCTTCCTCACTTTTACCGTGGGGGACTGGCTGAAGGGATACTTTGAGATCGCACTTGAGTGGATATCCGGAGCGGCAGGCAGCCTGCTTACCGCCTGGAATGTGAATGCCATGCTGCAGTCTCTGATCGTGGATGGAATTATCTCGGGCGTCGGAGGGATCCTGACATTCCTGCCGAATATCTTTATCCTGTTCCTGGCGCTTGCCTTTTTGGAAGACAGCGGCTACATGGCGAGGGTGGCGTTCGTCATGGACGATATCATGGGGCACCTGGGGCTTTCCGGGAGGGCATTCCTGCCTATGCTGCTTGGATTCGGATGCTCCGTCCCGGCTATTATGGCATCCAGGGCACTGGAAAATAGAAAGGACAGGCTGAAAACGATCATGGTGACGCCATTTATGTCCTGCAGTGCGAGGCTGCCGATTTATGTGCTGTTTTCTTCTATGTTTTTCGGAAAACATGCCATGATGGCCTGTTATTCCATGTATCTGCTGGGAATTATTGTTGCGATTACAACGGCCTTTGTTCTTTCGAAAATCGACGGAAGCAAGGCGGAACATTCCCTTCTGATTGAGCTTCCGGAGTATAAGACTCCGAACGCGCGTACAATTGCGATCTATGTCTGGGAAAAGGTAAAAGATTATCTTACCAAGGCGGGAACCGTTATTTTTATAGCTTCGATTATTATGTGGATCATCCTGAATTTTGGAACTGCGGGATATGTGACAGATATTTCCCAGAGTTTCGGATCTATGATCGGAAAGGCCATTGTGCCAATATTTAAACCGCTGGGTCTTGGCTACTGGCAGATCATTGTAGCCCTGATTGCGGGGATTGCCGCGAAGGAAGTCGTGGTATCCAGCTGCAGTGTACTGTTTGGTATCCAGAATATTACCACAGGCCATGGAATGGCAAGCTTTGTGGGAACACTGGGGGCTATGGGCTTCGGAGCGGCCAACGCCTATGCATTAATGGTATTCTGCCTGCTCTATGTACCTTGTACGGCTACAATCGCTACGATTAACCGGGAGGTAGGGAGTAAAAAGATCACAGTCGGGATCGTGCTATTCCAGCTGGCAGTGGCCTGGTGCGTAAGCTTCCTGGCTTATCACATAGCAGGGATATTCTTCTGAGGAGTTTAAGCAGCAGAGGTATTTTCGAAAAAATGATGTCTGCTGCCTATAGCTGTAATTGGCAACATCAACAAAGGGATCGTGCAGGCCAGCCTATATAAAAGGAGTACTTATGAAAAGGAGTAGAATTATTTATTTTGCTTTCATTGTAATTACAATGGTATTAGGGCTTGCGTCAAGGCAGTTTGGTGATTGTCTGCCGGTATTTCTAAGGAACTATGCGGGTGATGCCTTGTGGGCTATGATGGTATTTTGGGGAATTGGATTCCTATTTTATAAAATGTCTGCTGCAAAAGTGATGCTGGCGGCATTGGCGTTCTCTTTTGCAATAGAGTTTTCCCAATTGTATCAGGCAGATTGGATAAATGCATTGCGCCGCACTACATTGGGAGGATTGATTTTGGGATATGGTTTTTTATGGAGTGATTTGGTGTGTTATACCGTTGGAATTCTGATAGGAGCAGGTATTGAGCTTGGGATATCGAACTGGACGGGAATGAGGCGAAAAAAGTAGCTGGCATGGTGCGGCCGCTGCAGGTGTGAGTTTCGCATGCGGAATTCGATGATATGGAGGAGTGATAAGAATGCATAATATTAAGTTGGTTTTGGAGTATGACGGGGCGCGTTATCAGGGATGGCAGAGGCTTGGTAAGGGGGAGTCGACAAATACTGTGGCGAACAGGCTGCTGGATGTGATTCATAAAATGACCGCGGAGGATGTGGAGCTGTTTTGTGGGGCCAGGACTGAGGTTGGGGTTCACGCTTATGGGCAGGTGGTTAATTTTAAGACTACTTCGGATATGAAAGCGGATGAAATACGGCAGTATCTGAACCGTTATCTGCCTATGGATATTGCGGTTCTTTCTGCGGAGGAGATGCCGGAGCGTTTTCACGCTTCCCTGAATGCGAAGTCCAGGACTTATCTGTATCGGATTGCTATTGGCGCGGTGCCCAGTGTATTTAACCGGAAATATACTTATTATGCATTCCGCACCCCGGATGTGGGTGTTATGCAGCAGGCGGCTCTTTTATTGGCCGGAAGACACGATTTTAAACATTTTTCAACTGTTAAGAAGAGTAAGTCTACGGAAAAAGAGATTTATAATATCGACATCTATGGTGATGCGGAAGAGATTCAAATTCGTCTTCGGGCAAATGATTTTCTGCATAATATGCCAAGGATGATTGGTGGGACCTTGCTTGATATCGGGCTTGGGAAACGGAAGGCGGAATGTATTGATGCAGTCTTTTCGGGGGAGGAAGAGGCCAGCGCGCCTTGTGATCCGAAAGGGATGTTTTTGGAGATGGTGGAGTATTAGGGGTGGCGGGTATGGGGCCGCTGTGCGGAATTGGAATATGCCTCTCCCGGATGCGGTATTAGGGCATAAGTGCCGCTAATCAAAATCGGAACCGGCATGGTGAACACCGCGGACACTTGCGAGAATTCTGATGAATTCTCACTGCGGGTCTGCTTGTTTACAGTCCTTGTGGGCCTGTAAACAGTTCACATGCCGGTTCCGATTTTGATGAAGCGGCACTAATGCCCTAAAAGACGCATCCAGGAGAGGCATATTCCAATTCCGCACAGCTGGTCTCATGACGGCCGGCAGGAAGGACGGCGGCACGGGGGAGGTGCTTTATGCGGGGGCGGTGGATTGGGTTGGGCGGATGGTGCTGGATGATTTATGGGATTGAGCGCCTCCATACGCAGGCTTGGCTAAAGCACGCTTGCTAAACTTTGCTTGATTTATGGCGCGGGGGGATATTATAATGAGGGGGAAGGTGTAGGGGATTATAGGAGGAGATTATGTTTCGGTCTTTGAGTGAAGGGGAACTGGCGGCGCGGGGGGCGCTTTTGATTGAGAATGTTCAGGATGGTTTTTTGCGGTTTGAGGCTGTGACTCTTAGAGGGGATAAGCTGGCTATGCAGTGTTTTTTGGAGCGGTGTCTGGTGGTGAATGAGGGCGCTTCTTTTGCGGATTTTTATTATTCGGTGCTGGCTGAGGAGAAACAGCGGGGATTTGTGGCCGGGTTGAGTGATGCGGAAAAAAATGTGTTTTTGCAGTTTGAAACGGAAACCAGGCAGGTATACTATCCTTTGGTGGCGGAAAATCTGGTTTTTCTTGCGGAGATTACTGCCAGGAACTGGCTGTTTTCTACTTTTTATTTTACGAAGCAAAAGGCGGTGGTCTGGGGGAATTATGGCCTGGAATATCCTTTGTTTTGTGAAGAGGGGGAGACGCTGGAGAGTTATAAAAATATAGCGCAGGAATGCGGATTGGAGTTGTTTTAGATGATAGAAGAGAGAAGAGTTGCGGATTCCAGGGTGGAAACGGTGCATATGGTACGGCCGAATCATTTGAATGCCGCGGGGCGTTTGTTTGGAGGTATTTTGATGCAGTGGCTGGATGATGTGGCCGGGCTTGTGGCGAAGCGCCATACCAGGAGCAACATTATTACGGCCTCGGTGGATAATCTGCGGTTTATTCAGGGGGCTTATCAGAAGGATGTGATTGTGATTATCGGGAAGGCGACTTATGTGGGGAATACGTCCATGGAAGTCAGGGTTGATACTTATGTGGAAAATATGGACGGGATGCGCAGGCCGATTAACCGAGCCTATTTTACGATGGTTGCGCTGGACGAGAATGACAAGCCTAAGCGGGTGCCGCGCCTGATTCTGGAGAGTGAGGAAGAGAAGGCGGAATGGGAAGCAGCAAAAAAGAGAAGAGAGATGAGGATAAAAAGGAAAGAAGAAGGTTTTTAGGCCTTCTTCTTTCTTTTTTATCCTCCGGGGTATTGGGGGATCATTTTTTCTTCATAAAAGAGCTGACCATATTGATGGTTCTGTCGATCTGCGCCTGTTCATCTTTGGATTTTCCATCTTTCATTATTTCCAGGATCAGAGACATCTCGTCCCCGGAAAAACTGATGCCCTTTTTGTTTGCGTTTGTGATCAGGGCCATCATGATGGGAGCCAGGTCTCGGCCGGATTTGCCGGCGGTCTGGGAAGCTGCCATCTGAATCAGTTCCAGTTTTATGGGGTCAATATTTTTCATAGCCGGATTGTTCATCCATTCGTTCATCTGTATCATCTCCTTCCATAAATGAATCATTTCCCGTAGGGACATTGTCTGCTGTGTCAGTTTGGGGTGGTGCATTTTCCGCCGAAGCAGGGGCCCATGGTTCATTTCCATGGGAAATGTCTTCTGTGGTATCTTCCATGGAGGAAGCCTCTTTTGGGGCATCTGCGTGAGCAGGATCCTCCCCGGTGCCCGGGTCAAAGGATGTATCCCCGGAAAACATGCTATTGTACATCTGGAACATATTCTGCTGGTCAGGAGTCAGCATCCCCATCATCATATCCATGGGGTTGAAGCCTCCGGAAAACATATTTCCCATGCCGCCCATGTGGCCAGTTCCGCCGCCGGAAGCTCCGGCAGAACTGTTTTCGGATGAAAAACCGCTGTCTGTGTCTGAAAAACCATTTTCCTGGCCCTGTGAGCTTTCCTGGAACATTTGCATCATTTCCATTATATTCATCATGTTCAGAAATGTGTCCATCATTTCCGCCTGCTGCTGCGGCAGATAGGGCCTTAACTCCTGGAGCATCTCCATCATCGATGGCGCCTGGCCGCTGCCAAAGGCCTGGCTATGTAAATCATTTTCGAAATTCTGAAAAAAAGAAATTGTCTGCTGGAGCTCCTGGAATTTTATGAATACTCCCAAAAACTGCTGGTTAGAAGCAGGAGTGTAGGGCAGAAACAGCTTCAGCATCTGAAGCTGGGGCGGTGTAACCAGTTCATCAAAGGGTGTCATTGGTTTTGGCGTTTTCTTTTCCATATTCACTCCTGTTTATCACGTTGTAAATATATATGATGAGAAGTATAAAAATATGAGGATGGGATAAGACTAAAGTAAGGGTTCCTACATACTATAATAGGGAATAGAAAGGAAAGGGCGGTATCAAGATGAAAAGAAAACTGATTATCGATGGAAATGCGGTGTATGAGATAGACGAGGATTGCATGCTGAAGAAACGGATGGAAGAGAAGAAAGGGAACAAAGAGCAGGGGGGAAAAGAAAGACCGCAGGATCAGAATAAGGCAAAACCATAAAATAGCCCCGGTACAAAGATCTGTACCGGGGCTGTTTTTATTTCCTGCCTTTAGGCGCCCGAAACGTAAGTGTTACGGGATGGCCCGGGCAGGAATTCATGTTCTGGTAAGTTTTACTGGTTTGGAATTAGCATCCGCAGCTGTTTCCGCATCCGCCGCCAAAGCCGCCGCAGCAGCAAAGCAGGATGATGATCCACAGGCAGCTGTCGTTTCCGCCGCAGCCATTGCCGCATCCGCCGCCAAAGCCGTTGCCGCCGCAGCAGCAAAGCAGGATAATGATCCACAGGCAAGAAGACATCCCGTTTCCGCATCCTCCGCAGCTAGTTTCGCATCCACATCCGCAGTTTGTAGCACTTAAATCACTCATGTTAAATCCTCCATATATGTTTGATTACAGTTCATAATATGTAGGTGGTTACAAATGTGTGAAAAGATTTCCCTAATTATTTTTTTAAAAAGATTTTAATACGATTTTAATATCCGGCCTGGGTTCTTTCACACCTATTTTATGGTGCATATGTTATTTTATAGTAAGAATAACCCGGACAGCGATGTATCCTAAGGTCGGAAAGGGTTTCATCTTGCAATGCAGAGGATTCTGAAGTAAGATAGCAGAAAGGAAACGGCAAAGGAAATGATATGATGAAGGAAGACAGCAGAAAGCCGGATCTGTTTTTGAAACAGCTGATGGAGGCTGAGAAGGAACAAAGCGGAAAAGGCAGATTAAAAATATTTTTTGGTTACGCGGCAGGCATAGGAAAAACCTATGCCATGCTGTCGTCTGCCCACAAGGCGAAAGACGCAGGGATTGACGTGGTCGCAGGCTACATAGAACCGCATACCAGGCCGGAGACGATGGCTTTGACGCAGGGCCTGGAGATGCTTTCGGTAAAAGAGGTGGAATATCACGGCATACGTCTTCATGAATTTGACCTGGAGGCAGCACTGTTCAGAAAACCCGAACTGATCCTGGTGGATGAACTGGCGCATACAAATGCACAGGGCTGTATCCACGCCAAACGTTACCAGGATATAAAGGAGCTTTTGAAGGCGGGGATCAATGTTTATACTACGGTCAATGTACAGCACCTGGAGAGCCTGAATGACACGATTGCAGGGATTACGGGGGTGATTGTGCGGGAACGGATCCCCGACAGCGTATTTGACGAAGCGGATCAGGTGGAGATGGTGGATATTGAGCCGGAGGAACTGCTGGAGCGGCTGAAGGCCGGGAAGATCTATAAGGAAAAACAGGCGGACCGGGCGCTTTCCAACTTTTTTACAAAGGATAACCTGATCTCTCTGCGGGAAATTGCACTGCGGCGTATGGCTGACCGGGTGAATCTTGCCCAGGACAGTATGATCCATGCCAGCAACGAGACGGCGGAACATCTTATGGTATGCCTGTCCCCGTCGCCCTCCAACGGCAAGGTGATCCGGCAGGCCGCCCGGATGGCGAATGCATTTCACGGCAAACTGACTGCGTTATATGTAGAAACGCCGGATTCGGCCAATATGTCGAAGGCGGATCAGAAGGGGCTGAATGATAATACGCGGCTGGCGGAACAGCTTGGGGCAAAGATCGTAACATCCTACGGCAATGATATCGTAGAAGAAATTGCGGCATATGCGCAGGCGTCCCGTGTCTCCAAGGTTGTTCTGGGCAGAACTTATACGAAACGGAGGCTGTTGTTTATCCGGGACAGCGTATCCGAACAGCTTTCCAGGCTGGCACCGAACCTTGAAATCTTTCTGATCCCGGATGCATTTGATAAGAGGTACAGAGGCCGCGTAAAGAAGAGGCGGGAGGAGACATACAAGAAGGCCTGGCTTGATGCGATTATATGTATTGTCAGCCTGGGCGTGTCCACGGCAATTGCCCTGATCTTTACCAGGCTCGGCTTCAGCGACGCCAATCTGGTCATGGTATATATCCTGGGTGTGTTGACATCAGCCATGTTTACCAGCCATCAGATCTGGGGGATAATTACAAGTGTTTTCAGCGTGCTTGTGTTTAATTATTTTTTTACGGATCCGGTGCGGACGCTGTCTGTCAATGATCCGGGATACTTTATTACGTTTTTCGTGATGTTTGTCACTTCCCTGTGCAGCTCGGCGCTTACCAAGCAGGTGAAGAACTATGCCCGCCAGAATGCCAGGAAGGCCTACCGTACCGAACTGCTTTTGGAAACCAGCAGAAAGCTGCAGGATGCGGGTACCACCCAGGAGATTGCTTCAAGAACAATTCAGCAGCTGGGAATGCTTCTGGAGAAGAATATTTATTTCTATCTCGGGAAACCATCGGCGAATAACAGACCGATTGTATATAAGAAAGATCCGGATGCGCCGGATGTGCTGGGGGAGGAGGAATTGGGAGTTGCCCAGTGGACCTTCCGCAACAATAAGCATGCAGGCTTCTCCACCCAGACGCTTCCGGGTTCCCGCTTCCTTTTTGCCGCGGTCAGGAGCGGGGAGAGAGTCTTTGCGGTCGTCGGGATTGATATGGAGAAGAAGGCGATCCCGGCTTTTGAAGAAGGCGTTATGGGGGCTATTTTGAACGAGTGTGCGTTTGCGTTGGAGAAGGAGGCGCTCCTCGTACAACAGCAGGAGATTGACCTGAAGCTGCAGAAGGAACAGCTGCGTGCGAATCTTCTGCGCTCTATTTCCCACGATCTGCGTACGCCTCTTACCAGCATATCGGGCAATGCCGAGACCCTTTTGATCAATGAAGGCGAAGTGGAAAGAGAGCAGAGAAAGAAGATTTACAAAGATATCTATGATGATTCCATGTGGCTGATTAATCTGGTTGAGAATCTGCTTTCTGTCACCAGAATTGAAAATGGCACGATGGAACTGAATCTTCAGGGAGAGATCGTGGAGGATGTGATCGAAGAAGCACTGCATCACGTGAACCGGCGCGGAAAAGAACAGAAGATCCACGTGGAATGTGATGAGCTGCTGATGGCGAAGATGGATGTAAAACTGATGCTTCAGGTATTGATTAATCTGACGGACAATGCGGTAAAATATACGCCGGCAGGCTCCGAGATCTGGATTAAAGCGCTAAAACAGGGAAACAGGGCCGTGATCTCGGTAGCGGATAATGGACCGGGGATTCCGGCAGAGCACAAGCCCAAGCTGTTCCAGATGTTTTATACCGCAGGCCATGCGGTTACCGACGGCAGGCGGGGGATGGGCCTGGGGCTGACTCTGTGCAAATCCATTATCAATGCTCATGGAAGCGAGTTAAAAGTATATGACAATGTTCCGAAGGGAACCGTATTTTGTTTTGAATTGGAAGTGGAGGAAGTAACATTATGACAGTGAATGGCAAACCTTTTATTCTTGTTGTCGAGGATGATATGCCGGTCAGAAATCTGATCACCACAACGCTGGAATCCCAGGATTATAAATATGAGACTGCTGCTAACGGAAACCAGGCGGTCATGGCCGCGGCTTCCGGCAATCCGGATATCATACTGATGGACCTGGGGCTGCCGGATATGGATGGTATTGAGGTGATCCGAAAGATCCGGACGTGGTCTGTAGCGCCGGTGATCGTGATCAGCGCAAGAAGTGATGACAGGGATAAAGTGGAGGCTCTGGACGCCGGGGCGGATGATTATCTGACAAAACCGTTCAGTGTGGAGGAGCTGCTTGCAAGGCTGCGTTCCACGCTGCGCAGGGTGCAGTATCTCATGCGGACGAAGGATCAGAACTCCAGTGTGTTTAAAGATGGGGATCTTGTGATTGATTACGGCGCGGGAACGGTCTTTGTGGGAGAAAAAGAGATTCATCTTATGCCTTTGGAGTACAGCCTGCTCTGTCTGCTCGCGCAGAATGTTGGAAAAGTGCTGACATACCAGTTTATCCTGGATAAAGTCTGGGTGAATGCGATTGAAAGCGATATGTCCTCTCTCAGAGTATATATGGCGTCACTCCGCAAAAAAATTGAAAAAGACAAATCCAATCCGCAGTATATCCAAACCCATATAGGCGTAGGGTACCGGATGCTGCGGGTAGATGAGAAGACGGAGGTTAGCTGACAGGCGGGGCACAAAATTAGTAGACAGGGACAACATTTCTGAATATCATATTAAAAAAGGTGTTTTCATGAAATGGGTAAAGCAGACTGTTGGATATTGGTGCCCGGATATCATTACTAATAAATACCTGGGACAGGGTGTGCGCGCAGCGGTACTGGATACCGGAATCACGCTTCACCCTGATTTTGATAGAAGAATTATTGGTTTTCGCGATTTTGTTAATCATAAAGAGAAAATATATGATGATGGTAAGCACGGAACGCATGTTTCTGGAATTTTGGCCGGGAGCGGGAGACTGTCCTCGGGGGTATACGCCGGGATGGCGCCGCGGGCGGAGATTCTGGTAGGGAAGGTACTGGATCATACGGGGAACGGCTCGGTGGAAGATGTTCTTGAGGGAATTGACTGGCTGCTTATGATCCACAAAAGGGTGAAACTCCGCATTGTGAATATCTCTGTGGGAACACAGCCGGGAGTGGAGAGAGCACAGGAACAAAGGCTTGTGGATGCTGTGGAAGCGCTTTGGGATGCAGGGCTTGTGGTGGTCGTCTCAGCAGGAAATTACGGACCGGGCGCGGGGACAGTTGCTGTTCCGGGTACCAGCAGGAAAGTGATAACTGTAGGTGCAGTGGGGGAGAAAAGATCGATCATTGCGGGGCGCGGCGGCAGAGAATGGAATTATTCGGGGAACGGCCCCACGGATGCTTGCGTTATTAAGCCGGATCTGCTGGCGCCGGGGACGAATATCCTGAGCTGCAACGGAGATTATACCAACCGCTGGCAGAAGCCATATGTCACAAAAAGCGGCACGTCGATGGCAACGCCTGTGGTGTCGGGAGCGATCGCCTGCATGCTGTCAAAATTTCCGGATATGACCAATGTGGAGGTGAAGCTTAAGCTCCGTGAGTCTTGTGTCAGAAATGAGTGCGCGGCACAGGGCTGGGGGATGCTCAACGTAGGGAAACTGCTTACGATGTAATTTGCTGCAAAAACAGGTTGGAAAATCAAATAAAAAACAGATGAAAAATAAAGCAGGTGTCAAGAAAAAATACTTGACACCTGCTTTGCTTTTTAGTATGATAACAAAGGTGATGATTGTGAATGAGATTTTAGAACAGGCGTTGTTATATGATTTTTATGGTGAACTACTCACAGATCACCAAAAAGAGATTTACGGGCAGTTTGTGCTGGAAGATCTGTCATTAAGCGAGATAGCGCAGTCTGAAGGGATCAGCAGGCAGGGTGTCCACGACCTGGTCAGGCGCTGCCAGAAGATTCTGGAAGGGTACGAGAGCAAGCTGCATCTTGTTGAGAAGTTTCTTTCTGTAAAAAAGATGGTGCAGGAGATTAATGATGTGCTTGACTCTTACGAGAGTCGGGATGTGGAGCCGGAAGTAATGGCTGAGAGAATCCGGAGGATTTCGGATACTATTATAGAGGAGTTATAGAATGGCATTTGACAGTTTAACTGAAAAGCTTCAAAACGTATTTAAAAACCTCCGCAGTAAGGGACGGCTTACGGAAGACGATGTGAAGACGGCCCTGAAGGAAGTAAAGATGGCGCTACTGGAAGCAGACGTCAATTTTAAGGTAGTCAAGGGATTTGTCAAAGATGTACAGGAACGCGCGGTCGGGCAGGATGTGATGAACGGACTGAATCCGGGCCAGATGGTTATCAAGATCGTAAACGAAGAGATGGTCAAGCTGATGGGATCCGAGACGACGGAGATACAGCTGCAGCCGGGCAGTGCGATCACGGTGATTATGATGGCGGGCCTTCAGGGAGCCGGTAAGACGACGACGACGGCTAAGCTGGCGGGAAAGTACAAGTTAAAGGGCAAGAAACCGCTGCTTGTGGCATGTGATGTATACAGGCCGGCAGCAATCAAGCAGTTACAGATAAATGGAGAGAAGCAGGGCGTGGAAGTATTTTCCATGGGAGACAAGAACAAGCCTGCGGACATTGCAAAGGCCGCTTATGAACACGCGGTAAAGAATGGCAACAACATTGTGATACTGGATACCGCCGGACGTCTTCACATTGATGAGGATATGATGGGGGAGCTTCAGGAGATCAAGGAGGCAGTTACAGTGCATCAGACGATCCTGGTCGTGGATGCAATGACCGGACAGGATGCGGTGAATGTTGCCGGAAGTTTCCATGAAAAGATCGGAATTGACGGAGTCATTGTCACGAAGCTGGACGGTGACACCCGGGGCGGGGCGGCGCTGTCGATCAAAGCCGTAACCGGAAGGCCGATTTTATATGTAGGTATGGGAGAAAAACTTTCCGATCTGGAACAGTTTTATCCGGACCGAATGGCTTCCCGTATTCTGGGTATGGGGGATGTCCTGACCCTGATTGAAAAAGCAGGGGCGGAGATAGACGAAGAAAAAGCCAAAAAGATGACAGAGAAGATGAAGAAGGCCCAGTTTGATTTTGATGATTATCTGGAAAGCATGAGCCAGATGAAGAAGATGGGCGGTCTGTCAAGCGTCATGAGCATGATGCCGGGACTCGGCGGCATGAACTCGAAGCTGCCGGATTTGGATTCCGAGGAGAATGATAAGAAAATGGCTCGGATGGAGGCCATGATCCATTCCATGACACTGGAAGAACGCAGCAACCCGGATCTGTTAAATCCATCCAGAAAGCACCGGATAGCCAGAGGCGCCGGCGTGGATATATCAGAAGTGAACCGTATGGTGAAGCAGTTCAATGAGGCCAGGAAGATGATGAAGAAACTTCCGGGCATGATGGGCGGCAAAGGTGGTAAGAAAGGCAAGTTCAGGCTTCCTTTTTAACACATAAATTAACAAAAAAGAAAAAATAATAAGAAGAGGTGAAAAAAATGGCAGTAAAAATCAGATTAAAAAGAATGGGACAGAAGAAGGCTCCTTTCTATAGAATCGTAGTTGCAGATTCCAGATCTCCAAGAGACGGTAAGTTCATCGAGGAAATCGGAACATATGATCCGAACCTGGAGCCAAGCGGGATTAAGGTAGACGAGGAAGCAGCTAAGAAGTGGTTAAACAACGGAGCTCAGCCTACAGAAGTAGTAGGAAAAATCTTGAAAGCAGCAGGCATTGAGAAATAAGCTGTTCCGCGGAGGTGGCTTAGATGAAAGAATTAGTTGAAGTAATTGCGAAAGCATTAGTAGACGAACCGGACAGCGTTGTTGTGACTGAAAGACAGGACGGCAGGACTACTGTGTTAGAAGTTCGTGTCGCCGACGGCGATATGGGCAAGGTTATTGGAAAACAGGGCCGTATTGCAAAGGCAATCCGTTCTGTAGTGAAGGCAGCTGCTGCCAAGGAAGATAAAAGAGTTGTTGTTGATATTATACAATAGCAGAATTTAAGGGGACAGCCTTCATGCGCCAGCATAAAGAGACTGCCCCTTTCCTTTTATCCGTAGAATGGCAGGTGTCTGACTCGTTTTATGGAGACTGGACGAGATGCAGTCTTATGTGACGTTAAATTAAGAATACAGATACAGGAGAAGAATATGGAACAGTTCTTACAGGTAGGGGTGATTTCCTCTACTCATGGAATCCGCGGGGAAGTCAAGGTGTTCCCGACGACGGACGATGCGGCTAGATTTAAAAGTTTAAAACAGGTGATACTTAATACGGGAAAAGAACACATTCTCATGGAGATACAGGGCGTAAAGTTTTTTAAGCAGTTCGTCATTGTAAAGTTTAAGGGAATTGATGATATAAATGATGTAGAAAAATATAAAGGAAAAAGCCTGCTGGTGTCCCGGGAGGATGCGGTCAGCCTGGAGGAGGACGAGTACTATATCGCGGATCTGATCAGTATGAAGGTGTACACAGAGGACGGTGAGTTCGGCGTGCTGAAGGATGTGATCGAGACCGGAGCGAACGAAGTCTATGTGATAGAGTCACCGGAACATGGAGAGGTGCTGATCCCGGCGATTCACGACTGTATACTGGATGTGAATGTGGAGGAACAGACGATGAAGGTGCATCTGCTGGAGGGACTTATATCATGAATTTTCACATACTGACTTTATTTCCGGAAATGGTAATGGACGGGTTGAATACAAGCATTATAGGGCGGGCTGTGAGTAATGGCCTGCTGTCAATTGAAGCCGTAAATATCCGGGATTATGCATTTAATAAACACCAGAGCGTGGATGATTATCCTTACGGTGGAGGGGCCGGCATGCTGATGCAGGCGGAGCCGGTGTATCAGGCGTACCAATCGATCGCCGGGAGGCTGGAGAAACAGCCCAGGGTGGTGTATCTTTCACCGCAGGGAAAGACTTTTACTCAAAAGATGGCGGAGGAACTGGCGCAGGAAAGTGAACTGGTGCTTCTTTGCGGGCATTACGAGGGGATCGACGAGAGGGTGCTGGAAGAGATTGTGACGGATTATGTCTCCATTGGGGATTATGTGCTTACAGGGGGAGAACTTCCCGCTATGGTCATGGTGGATGCGATATCACGGCTGGTTCCGGGTGTTCTGCACAATGACGTGTCGGCGGAATTTGAATCCTTTCAGGATAACCTGCTGGAATATCCGCAGTATTCCAGGCCGGAGGAATGGCATGGAAAAAAAGTGCCGGAGGTGCTGCTTTCCGGGCATCATGCAAATATTGAAAAGTGGCGGCGGGAACAGGCTGTATTGAGAACCAGGGAACGGCGGCCGGATCTGCTGGAGAAGAGGGGCGGGGTGTAAAGAGCCATTTCCTTTAATAGTATGGAAGAACAAAGTATGCAAGCCCCTCAAGAGTGAGGGGCTTGCATACTTTGGCAATGCCGCAGTGCGCCTTATGGCTATATATCTTATTGCGGCATCCCCCGGAGGGGGTTATATAATAGGAAAGTGCACTGCACATTCCTATTATATAAAAAGAGATCGCCATAAATGACGATCTCTCGGTTACAAAATTACTAGGATTTCTCCTACGTTTACAACATCATACTAGCATAAAGCAGTAGATATGTCAAACTATTTTGTAATCTATATTAGCATATGTACTAGGTTTTAAGCTATACCACAAGTTTTCATTTTCTTACTGATTTCATTCAAAATGGCTGGCTTCACATCACCAATCTTTTGGTAATGTACTCTGGATAAGCTTACCTGTGTAATACGTGTCACATTAGCCCACCTGTCCATCAAAGGATATCCGTATACTTTGTCCACTTTTACATTATAGTCCATACTTTTAGGCTCTTGAGAGGAAAGCGGTATAACAACCAGGGAATCCTTGAGGTTTTTTAATATAATGGCAGGATGTCTGCCGCCAAATTCACTGCCGATGTTATATCCAAAATCTACCCATACAACAGCTTTACGTATTAAAACCAAAGAACGGGAAATTAGTTCTATAGCATCATTTGGAATATCGCTTTTTTTGACGGAAATAACGTATTTACCGGTGTCTTTATTGTATTGATAATACTTGGTTACGACAGCTTGCTTTTCAGGGAGGAGCCACTGAAAAGAAGATGGTTTGATGGTATTAGGCAAGGCAGAGGGAGGGATTTGAAAAGACTTTTCATTCATAATTAAATTAGTTTTTAGGGATGTCCATTTATAGTATTCATTTGCTAATTTAATCTGTTCTGGTTCGGTGTGATTTGTATGAGTAAAATGTTTCCGCAATGTGTAAACGGCTTCATCAAAAGAGTGGCTTGCATCTTCCAGTGTTGCTGTATGCTTCATAGATTTCTCCTTTTGGAATTATGATTTTATTTTAGCAGATTTTCTGGCATAGTACAACAGGAGAAAGAATCAAACTAACAAACTAAAAGTGATGAATTGGAGGAAGGGTTTCTTAAATAAGGTCTAGGCGAGTATTCTGTTAGTGCACCTTCAGGACAAACTGCGGGCAAACATTTTGCAGGTTATTTAAAGAGGGATATCTGTGCGCATTTCGTGATGCTTCCACAGATATCCCATTCCTTAATATTGGCAGAGTTTTACTGAATCTGAGTTTAATAGGTAAACAACTGGGTCCAGTAGTTAGTTCCGGAGGCGTTCTGATAGAGCCCTACCCCTATTGTGGTGTAATTCTTATTGAGAATATTGGCTCTGTGTCCGTCACTGTTCATCCAGCCGTTCATAACCTGCTCAGGAGTTTTCTGTCCCCAGGCAATGTTCTCGCCGGAACCTCGGTAGGTGACGCCCTGCTGTGTTAATGCAGTGCTGAAGGAACTGCCGTCCGGGCGTGTGTGTGAAAATGAGGTCTCGATTTCTTTCGCACGGACCTGAGCGGCTGCCTGTACAGACACGTCTGCTTTGACAGGGGAAAGACCGGCTTTGGCGCGTTCCTGGTTTACCAGAGTTACGACCTGCTGGATGAATGCGTTATCGCTCTCGTCAACATCCGGCTGCTCGGGAGTTTCCGGTTGATTATTGTCCGGAAGCTCTGGGGTACCAGGCTGGTTTCCGTCCGGGAGATCCGGATTCTCTGGCTGGTTGTTGTCCGGAAGTTCCGGGTTTTCCGGCTGGTTGTCATCCGGGAGATCCGGGTTTTCCGGCTGGTTGTTATCCGGGAGATCCGGATTCTCCGGCTGTCCCGGAATGATGCAGTCAAGCCAGTCCGGGATGGTGCAGTCATAGCCGAGTGCTTCAAGTTTTTGTTTGAGTTCCTCTGTGCTGCTCAGAGGGCCTGCAATATAGATCCCTTTGGATTGAAGCACCTGTCTGGTTTCTTCAATAGATACCGCCTGTACTGTGAGGGGCGAGAATCCTGCTGTTCCTATGGCTGCTGCAGTGAGCAGAGCCGGTAATATCTTATGTTTCATGAATATGTACCTCCTAAAATGTTGTTTAATTGTTACAAAAATATTACGGAATGATCGTATCATGAAAAAAAGAAGAAATATACAGGTAACATCTGGAATGACGGCAGTTTCTATGGTAAACTATATTTAATTTGCTGCCGCAAGAAGGTATAATTGGGCAAAAGCCCCCAGATAGGCTGAGCAGCGATAACAGTTCAGGCTTGCCTGAACTGTTACGAGTAACGTGGAAAAGAGACGAAAAAAGGCTTGAAACTTATAGGAAAGTATGGTAAAATACAACAGTTGTGAAATGAAAAGCGATGGTCCTCTGATGCAATAACAGACTTGCTGGTATCGGATATTTTATTGCAGAGCATCTGCACGGAATCGTGTGTGCTGTGTGACAGGAATACTGATAGGAACATGTAAGCAGGCATTAAGAACGTCTAAATATTAAGGAGGTCACACAATGAACGATATTATTAAGAGTATTGAAGCAGAGCAGTTAAAAGAGAATGTACCGGAGTTTAATGTAGGTGATACCGTTAAAGTATATGCCAAGATTAAAGAGGGTAACCGTGAAAGAATCCAGGTTTTTGAGGGAACAGTCCTGAAGAAACAGGGGGGAAGCACAAGAGCTACTTTCACAGTAAGAAAGAATTCCAACGGAATCGGCGTTGAAAAGACTTGGCCGTTACACTCACCAAACGTTGAAAAAGTAGAAGTTGTACGTAAAGGTAAAGTAAGAAGAGCGAAACTGAACTACTTGAGAGACCGCGTTGGTAAGAGAGCAAAGGTAAAAGAATTAGTAAAATAGTAACTATGAGAGGGACAAGTACAACATGTATATTGTCCCTTTTATATATCATGAAGATATTCAGTGAATTTTACTGCAGACAGTTTCGGGTTGCTGTTTACAGGCTCGCCTTTGAACAGTACCAGTTTTGGCAGTTTATAGGGGAAGAATATGCGGGATTTAAACTTTCGGAAAAAGCGCCGGGGACGGGCGAATCAGAAGCGCAGGCGGAAAAAGAAACAAGAGCTGAAGTTTGACACCGGCAGGCCGGAACTCCGATTCCGGAGAGAAAAGACCCAGGCACAGAAGCAGAACAGGGGAGAGATTGCGAACTGGATCGTACAGATTATCATTGTCTGCGCCATAGCTTTTATGCTCGTCTGGTTTTTTGGACAGAGGGTCAGCAATGCAGGGGACTCCATGAAGCCTGTTTTGAAGAATGGAGATGTTGTTCTGGTAAACAGGCTTGTTTATAATGCAAGCAAACCAAAACGCGGCGATATTGTTGCGTTTAAGCCAAACGGAAACGAAAATACTCATTATTCTATTAAAAGGATTGTCGGACTTCCGGGGGAAACCGTGCAGATTAAAGACGGAAAAGTCTTTATTAATGAGGAAGAAGTGACACAGCATATTTTTGCGGAGGATATAGAGGAGGCAGGAATCGCCGATGAGCCGCTGCAGTTGGGCGGGGATGAATATTTTGTGATGGGCGATAACCATGCCGGCAGCGATGACAGCCGGATGGCAGACATCGGTAATGTAAAACGAAGCGAAATCTTTGGGAAGGTCTGGTTCGTGGCCAGTCCGGGCCCGGATTTTGGCTTTGTCAGGAGATAGAGGAGGAGTACAGATGCATTTTCAGTGGTACCCGGGTCATATGACCAAGGCAAAACGCATGATGCAGGAAAATATAAAGCTGATAGACCTTGTCATAGAGCTGGTGGACGCCAGAATTCCGGTGAGCAGCAGAAATCCCGAGATCGATGATCTGGGAAAGAACAAGGCCAGGCTGATACTGCTGAACAAATCGGATTTAGCAGAGGACAAGTGGAATGATGCGTGGGCAGAATATTTTAAGGAAAAAGGATATTCCGTAGTAAAGGTGAATTCCAAAAAAGGCGGAGGGATTAAGTCCATACAGGGCGTAATCCAGGAGGCCTGCAAAGAGAAGATAGAAAGAGACAGGAAACGGGGAATACTGAACCGTCCCGTCCGGGCAATGGTAGTGGGGATTCCGAATGTTGGAAAATCTACGTTTATTAATGCACTTGCAGGGAAGGCCTGTACAAAGACCGGCAATAAACCCGGCGTAACAAAGGGAAAGCAGTGGATCAGGCTCAATAAAAATGTGGAGCTTCTGGATACTCCGGGAATACTCTGGCCCAAATTTGAGGATCAGACCGTGGGGCTTCGGCTGGCATTTATCGGATCTATAAAGGATGAGATACTGAATACAGAGGAACTGGCTATGGAGTTAATTGGATTTTTGAAGCAGTCCTATCCCGGAATTCTGGAGGAAAAATATCAGATAGAGGAATCGGAAGATCATTTTGCCTGCCTTAGAAATATCGCGGAGAGCAGGCACTGTCTGGTAAAGGGAAGCGAGCTGGACACGGAAAAAGCCGCCCGTCTTATGATGGACGATTTCCGCAATGGCAGGCTGGGAAAAATAACACTTGAATTTCCTCAGGATTATGCATAATATAGAAAGAGACGCCAGAAAGAAGGTTAAGATATGGACCAGGAAAGAAGCATCATAAGAGAACTGCTTGGCTGGATCGTGTATATATTGATTATTGTTGGGCTGACCTATGTGATTATTACATTTGTTGGTCAGCGCACACGTGTCAGCGGCTCTTCTATGGAGACGACACTGTCGGACGGAGATAATCTGATTGTGGATAAGATCTCATTCCGTTTTCGAGAACCAAAGAGATATGAAATCATCGTATTCCCTTATCAGTATGAGGAGGATACATACTATATAAAACGGATCATCGGACTGCCGGGAGAGACTGTGCAGGTGATGGGAGGCCGTGTGTATGTTGACGGGGAAGAACTTGATGAACACTATGGAAATGAAGAGATGCAGGATCCGGGGATTGCGGAGAATCCGATCACTTTGGGAGAAGATGAGTATTTTGTACTGGGAGATAACCGGAACCACAGCGCGGACAGCCGTGACGCCAGTGTAGGAGTCCTGCATAGAAAAGACCTGCTGGGAAGGGCCTGGATTCGCATATGGCCATTAGACAGGTTCGGGGTGATCAAACATGAGTAACAGTATCCGCAGTATTAAATTAGAGTTTGAACAGGCAGAGCCCCGTGAATTATCGGTACTATACGAAAAATATGAGGGGGATTCCCGCAGCGGGGTACAGAATCTGATTGCCAGGTATAAAAAACAGGAAGCAAAGCTGAAGGAAGAACGATTCCGTCTGGAGCAGATGAGATGCTATGAAAAGAAGTATCAGGAACATACATTTATCTGCGGCATTGACGAGGTGGGCAGAGGACCTCTGGCAGGCCCGGTAGTAGCGGGAGCAGTGATCCTTCCCAAAGATTGTGAAATCTTATATATCAACGATTCTAAAAAGCTCTCAGCGAAAAAGAGAGAAGAGCTTTACGACGAGATTCTGGATAAAGCGGTAGCCACAGGGATCGGGATGGCCAGCCCCGCAACCATTGATAAAATCAATATACTCCAGGCTACATACGAAGCCATGCGCATAGCGGTGCAGGAGCTGAAAACGGCTCCCACGCTTCTTTTGAATGATGCGGTTACCATACCGGGAATCACGCTTCCCCAGGTACCGATCATCAAGGGGGATGCCAAAAGCGTTTCAATCGCCGCGGCAAGTATCATCGCCAAAGTGACCAGAGACCGGCTGATGGCAGAATATGACAAGATCCTGCCCGGTTACGGGTTCGCAGAGAATAAGGGATATGGCTCTGCTGCTCATATCGAGGCTTTGAAAAAATTGGGACCGACACCGATTCATCGGGTATCTTTTATAAAAAACTTTGTTTCAGAATAAGATTTGTGGTGTTTTCTGGGTACAGGATGAAATGCCATACCGCAAATACAGACGGTATGGCAGGTGTTGGCAATAGAGTGTGGAATCGTTACTATGCACGGCCCATAGGCCGTGAAAAGTAACGTGAAATTGCAGTAGTAACAGAATATGAAATATGCAGAAAAGCAGAATAACCGGAGAACCGGCACGGACTATGAAAAGGCGGTCGGATACTATCTGGAGCAGCAGGGATATGTAGTTCTGGAATATAATTACCGCTGCCGCATCGGAGAGATCGATCTGATCGCAAGAGACGGGGAATATCTCGTGTTCTGTGAGGTGAAATACCGTCGGGATTCAGGGAAGGGCAGCCCACTGGAGGCGGTAGGCCCAAAGAAGCAGAGGGTGATTTACCGCTGTGCCTCACATTATCTGATGGTGCATGGCCTTACGGAGATACCGTGCAGGTTTGATGTGATCGGGATTGAAAGAGGTAGGATTACACATATCCGGAATGCTTTTTGCGGATGACAGAAAGGGAGTATATGAGCTTAGGACTGCAGTATAAAGATCAGAAAAAGATTTTTCAAGAGATAGAGACGGATACTCCATATTTGGAATATCCGTTGTTTCAAAATACGGGGATCGTGCATCATGGATTTTCAACCAGACTGGGGGGCGTCAGTGAGGGGTGCTATTCTTCGCTGAATTTGAGCTTTACCAGAGGGGATAAAGAAGAATCTGTGAGGGAAAACTTCAGGAGGATTGGGGAAGCTATGGGGATAAAATGTGAAAACATGGTATTCACCCAGCAGACTCATACCGCAAATGTCCGCGTGGTTACGGAAGCAGACCGCGGAATGGGGATAACCCGGGAGAGAAGTTATACGGATGTGGATGGGCTTGTGACAAACGTTCCCGGTATATGTCTGGTTACGTTTTTTGCGGACTGCGTGCCGCTGTACTTTGTGGACCCGGTGAGAAAGGCGGTGGGCTTAAGCCACTCAGGGTGGAGAGGAACTGTATCCAAGATTGGCAAAGTGACGGTAGAACTGATGGAGGAACAGTATGGCTCCAACCCTTCGGATATCCTGGCGGCGGTAGGGCCGTCGATTTGCCAGGAATGTTATGAAGTAAGCGAAGATGTGATTGAACAGTTTAAACTGCATTATAAAGAGGAATTCTGGGGAGAGTTATTTTACAGGAAAGAAAACGGCAGATATCAGCTGAATCTCTGGAGGGCAAATGAGCTGGTCTTTCTTGAGGCGGGGATAAAACAGGAACATATTGCGGTGACAAATCTGTGTACACACTGCAACAGTGAAATCTTATATTCCCACAGAACGGCAGGAGATAAGCGGGGAAACCTGTGTGCTTTTCTGGCCCTGAGGGAAAAGACAGAATAAGGAGGCTTAAATATGATATTAGCAGCATCTGATTTGAAATCGGCGGAGGAAGTGGCGGCAGAGGTGACAGGGGAAGTGAACCGTGTGGCCGAGTATTTTCAGGAACATCTTCCGGCGCTGATCGGATTTGGGATAAGAGTCGTTCTGGCATTTGTATTCTTTCTGGCAGGGCGTGTGGTAATTCGATGGATCCAAAGGATTGTGAAGCATTCGCTGCAGCGCACCAGCGCCGACCAGGGCGTCATCCAGTTTGTAGATTCTCTGTTAAAATTCAGTTTATATGCGCTGCTGATTTTTACGATTGCTACAAAGCTGGGCGTGGAATCGTCTTCTGTAGCGGCACTGATTGCTTCTGCCGGTGTCGCAATCGGCCTGGCGCTGCAGGGCAGTTTATCCAACTTTGCGGGAGGCGTGCTGATCCTTTTGCTGAAGCCCTTTGTGGTAGGAGATTATATAATAGAGGACACAGGGAAAAACGAGGGAACCGTAAAGGAGATTCAGATATTTTATACAAAGCTGTCTACCGTTGATAATAAGACGATTGTGATTCCAAACGGTACGCTTGCGAACAGCAGCCTGACAAATGTTACCGCCAGGCCGGAGCGTCAGCTGGACCTGAAAGTGGGGATCGCCTATCATGCCGATCTGAAAAAGGCGAAAGCGCTGCTGGAGGAGCTGCTGACAAAGGATGACGCGATTATGCAGGATGAGGATATCAAGGTGTTTGTGGATTCTCTGGCGGACAGCGCGGTGATTCTGGGCCTGCGTGCGTGGGTAAAAACAGATGAGTTCTGGCCCACAAAATGGCGGCTGCTGGAGGAGATTAAGCTGACTTTTGACAGAGAAGGAATTGAGATACCATATAATCAGCTGACGGTGCATATGTACGGGGAAGAAAAGTAGAGGAGCTGGACTAAATGCTGGCAGTTTTTTTATCACCTGTTTATATTTTGCTGAATGTTTATATGCTCAGATGGCTGCTGCGGTGGATGAAGGCCTGCAGCAGCCATTTTGGCAGAAAAAGCGTGCGGGCTGCTATGATCGCAGTATATATCATTTTGTCGACGGCAGTACTGACCGGATTTCTGTTTCCGCTGGGGGAGCTGGGACGTCTGCTGAAGCTGACCGGAAATTACTGGCTGGGGGTAATGCTTTACTCCTTGCCTGTGATTGGCGCGGCGGATGCGATCCGGCTGATCCTGCGGCGGTTCGGGCGGTTATCCGGGTCTGAGGAGGCCGGCAGAAAGCGACTTGCTGTGACCGGCGCTGTTTGTATTACAGCGGCGGCTGTTCTGTGTATAACGGGAGCGGTAAATGCCAGGATTGTGCGGGCTACGGATTATGATATTACGGTGAATAAAGATGCGGGAAGGCTGAAAGAGCTCAGGATTGTGCTGGCAGCGGATTTGCATATGGGGTACAATGTGGGCTGCAGCCAGATTGAGAAGATGGTGGAGAGGATTAATGAGCAGAGACCCGATATCGTAGTGCTTGCAGGGGATATTTTTGATAATGAGTATGAGGCGCTGGACGATCCTGAACGCCTAATATCTATCTTAAAAGGGATTCGGAGCCGGTACGGAACCTATGCATGTTATGGAAACCATGATATAGAGGAGAAGATTCTGGCTGGCTTTACATTTGGAGGAAAGAGGGATAAGAAGGAAAGTGATGTCCGTATGGATGCCTTTTTGGAAAAGGCGGGGATCACACTTCTGCAGGATGAGGGCCTGCTGGTGGATGACAGCTTTTATCTGTACGGGCGGCCGGATCTGCACCGGCCCGGCAGGGGGATTAAAGAGCGGAAGACTCCGGAAGAAATCACGGCGGACATGGACAAGCGCCTGCCGATTATCGTGATCGACCATGAACCGGCTGAACTGGATGCGCTTGCCGGCGCGGGAGTGGATATGGATCTGTGCGGACATACGCATAATGGGCAGACATTTCCTGGTAATCTGGCAATCGGCCTGATGTGGGAAAATCCTTATGGTTATCTGCAGAAAGGGCAGATGCATAATATAGTGACCTCGGGAGTCGGCGTGTTCGGGCCTTATATGAGAGTAGGGACTAAGGCGGAGATTTGTACGGTGAGAGTTGAGTTTAACAGATGGGCGGGCATGGATTAGCATATTTAATAAAAGTAGACAGGTTATTCTTTAAGTGATTTTTTAAACTTGGTTTAAAAGCTATTTAGAGAATAACCTGTCTTTTTTCTTTTATTTAGTTGTTGTTATTATGTGGTCAAGCTTTCTTACCTTTCACGAGTGAAACAATAGCAAGTATGGCACAGATTAAGCACCATCCTGCCCAGATCTTAAGGTCAGCGTAGCTGCCAGCCAAAGCAAACCCGCATATAGCACCAATACCGAATATGACGATTAGAGCGATATTTCCACCTTTACTCCCTTTCCTAGTGACAATGGAAATGATACCACCTGCCAGCAGCATGATAGCTACAATTAATCCGGCTGATCCGCTTACTTCTCCGGTTGCGTCCAGTGTATTAGCAACACCGGCTGCACAAGACTGAAATGTTACGAATACAAACATGATGATTGACAAAATTCCAGATACGAGTTTCCATGTTTTCATTTTTAGTTCCTCTCTTTCCTCTTCCAGTGATAAACTTTAGGTAACATTTTTATGTTAAGCAGTTAAGCATAACATCGGTTAAGTGAATTACAATAAGTCAAACATCTTGTTATAAATGAAACATATGTATAAATATATTATAAACCAACTGATATTATTTGCAATACGAAATTAAACGAAAATTGTAAATAATGATAATCTATGTGATTAAAGATTAATGTTGATAGTTCAACCATTTTAATGTATTCTGTTAAATAGAAAGTTTAATTCAAGCTAATAGGGTTCGTTAGAGAAATGGTTACCGGTTAATGATGGGATAATAGTAAATGAATATCTTTGAATGATGATACTAAATAATACAGGGAGAACAAACATGGCTATTTCAAATATGAAAGCAACGTTCCAATGTGAGATCCAGAAAGTATGGAATATCGTAACTTCACTTGATAATTATTCATGGAGAAGTGATCTGGACAGGATAGAAGTGATCGACGAAAACAGATTTATTGAATATACAAAAGAGGGATATGCCACAACCTTTACAATTACAAATACAGAGCCTTGCCGGCGATGGGAGTTTGATATGGATAATGACAACATGAGCGGGCACTGGATTGGCATTTTTACGTACGCGAACGGAATAACCACCATCGATTTCACAGAAAATGTCACGGCCAAAAAACTCATGATGAAGCCTTTTGTCAAGTCGTACCTGAAAAAACAGCAGTCTGCTTATGCTGCGGATCTTGAAAAGGCAGTCTCCACTCTCTAACACAATTAACAAAAGCAATATGCTATTATAATTATAGAACAGTTCAAGGAATTGTTCGAGGTATTTCTCATTAACATGTCTCCTTTGATACGGCGCCGATTTTTATGATCCTAGGGGGCTTTTAGTCATGACCTTTCAAATATGCCGCGATGTAATCCGCCAAACAAGTATCCTGAAACAGGGTGCTTTTTTTGTGGATAAAATCCAGCATCAATTTAATAAACGAGAAATTACCAGATATTTTATATCCTGTACATTGCAGAATGAGAGGTGAAAAATGAGAGTTATACAAAATTATTTACAAACACAAACATCCTACAGAACTGTCAGCGATTCGATGTATGACAAGATAGGCGAATGGCTTACCTGGTATCAGAATGCCGGCGGACCTGTGGTTTCGGAAGGGGCTGCAGAGAGTATGCTGAAATACCGCAGGCTGGGGCTGGCAAAAAAAGTCTGTGAGGACTGGGCAGATCTGCTGATGAATGAAGGGATCTCTGTAACGGCAGGGAGTTTTGACAGCCGGCTGAATCAGATTTTGGAAGAAAATCACTTTACAGTCAGAGCAAAACGCATGTTAGAAACGTCCTTCGCACTTGGTACAGGAGCATTTACAGAGTATCGGGATCCGGATGGAAACATACGGCTTGATTGCATTCGGGGCGATATGATCTGCCCGATTACCTGGAATGGAGGAGAAATTACAGAATGTGCATTTGGTTCAGTCAGGACTGTAAATGGGAATGATTACATTTATCTTCAGATTCACAGGAAGGGGATGCCGGGAAGCGGAGAAAACAGCAGTCTTTACTACATAGAGAATAAATACCTGGATGTAGTGACCGGGGAAACAGCCGAACTTCCGACAGGTATGCAGGAAGTCGTTCCGACAGGGTGCAATATGCCGATGTTTCAAATTATTACTCCAAATATAGTAAACACCCAGGAGCCTGACAGCCCGATGGGAAGTTCTGTTTATGCGGATGCAATTGACCTGATTGAAGGCTGTGACCTGATCTATGACAGTTACATGAATGAGTATATTTTGGGTAGGAAAAGGCTTCTCGTTCCCTATTCTGCCGCCAGGATGATGCAGACACAAAACGAAGGGGGCGCAATGCCTGTATTTGACCCTAATGCCGCAGTTTATTTTACCATGCCGGGAGAGCAGGAACGAGACCTGAAGCTGACAGAGCAGGATATGAACATCCGTATTACCGAGCACGAGCAGGGGCTTCAGAAATGTCTGGAACTTTTATCGCTGAAGTGCGGCATGGGGGCCGGATGGTACAGATTAAAGGACGGCAGGGTAAAAGCGGACAGGGGGAGTATAGCGGATAAAACAGATTTATACCGTAATCTGCAGAAACATAGGATTCCCATAAAAATGGCCGTTAGGGCAATGGTCAAGTGTCTGCACTTTTTAGAAAATGCCACGGATGAGATTGAGGTTCAGGTTTACTTTGATGATTCAGTATTAGAGGATCCCGATACAGTCGTTGACAGAAATATCAGGCTGGTACAGGCGGGATTAAGGTCAAAGCAGACCGCGATTCGTGAGATCATGAAGTGCTCGAAGGAAGAGGCAGAGCAGGAACTGGCTTTGATTGCTGCGAATCCACAAAAGGAGGTACTTATATGAAGTACACGAGTAAGGAAGGAGGAGCGGTAATATGCCATATGTGACAGAGCAATATTATCATGAAGTTTTTCATGGTGAGCCGGTCGAGCATGCGGAATTCCAGGCCCTCTGCGAACGGGCAGGGGAGATCGTCGAAGAGATAACCATGTACCGTCTGACTTCAGAGGCAATGCTGGTTATGCCGGATCATATACAGCAGCTTGTAAAGAAGGCAGTCTGCGCCCAGATTGAGTATCTGGATGCCAATGGCGGACCTGAACTGGATCATGGATTTGAACTGCAGAGCGCACGGCTTGGGAAATTCAAATATAGCAGCGGCCGGGAGAAGGACAGCAGAAGCCAGCCGGCGGTTTATGCACCCCGCGCGATGCGCATTTTAGCAGCCACAGGGCTGCTATACCGGGGAGGTGGCAGTCATGCGTCCGATTCCTAAGAGACTGCTCATCCATACAGCTTTATATGCCAGGGAAGATAGCGCCGGACGCTGGGCGGAGGCAGCGATTTCCAACCAGCAGGATCTGCAATTCGTGCGCATAGAACCGTCAGAGGAGATGGTGCGCGATAAGAATAATGCGGAAATCCAGTCGGCCGCCACTTTATTTTATGATTGTAAAAACAGTCTCCCAAAAGATATAAAATTTGCCGTTGATGATGTAATCTTTTTCAATGGACAGAAACTTAAGATCCGGTCTGTAGAGGCGATGTACGATGAAAAGCGCCTGCACCATTATGAAATAGAACTGATGAAACATGCCTGAACTTCCGGGTATGAATGAGAAGGAGGCAAAAAAATGGCACCGCAAACAGAGTTTTTGGATGTATTGCTGAATACAGTAGAGGCAAACTGCAGCCTGGGTACAGAGATATCCTTAAAGGAGCTGGGAGCAAATGAAGGCATATATGTGGAATTGGGGCAGGGATCCACGGATACGGTTTACTATAATAAACAGATGATCAAAGTCATCCCGGCAATGTTCATGAGCAGGCATAAGAGCCAGAAACAGTGTATGGACTGGCTCTGCAGTATATGCGATTATCTGCAGCGGCTGAAAATATATCCCCATGGTGAAACATTCGCCTGGCTGGATACAGCTGTTGTTGAGGAACCTAGTAAAACAGGCAGGGACGAAGACGGAACATACCGTTATTCCTGCCTTTTAAATTGTAAAATTTATTTTTGAAAGGAAAAGATTATGATGGAAAAATATGACATGCAGTTATTTGCAGAACCGGGACTTCCGGTAAACACAGTTACACCAGAGATTAACTATGAGACAGAAGCATTTATCAACACAACGCCGGATGCTGAGACTGCAAAATGGGAGTCTCTGGCAGCCCTGACAAAGAATATGACGCAGACCCTGAACGAAGTACTCTATCAGACCAGCTATTACAAAGATAAGGGCTGGGGCAGCACAGAAGTAACGGGAGCACAGCTGACCCTGACCCTGACCGGCGATGTAAAACCGGGAGATCCTGCGTGCGACTATATTCTCAGCGACGCAGTAATGTATGAGCTGGGAAGCGCCAGAAAGACACACCTGAAACTACAGAAGGGTTCCGATGTGATTATCTGGCCTGTAACACTGGCTAACATTACACCGGGCTATGGGGACTCCAATCAGCCGAACGCGCTGACTGTCACCATCCATGGAAATGGAAAACCGGTGATTGGAAAAACGGAGGCTTAGGAAGGCGTAAAGCCTTCCTTTTTTTGGAGGAAGAAGATATGGCATATCAGGCAAAAAGAAACCAGCATTATATAGAACAGTTGGAGCTTGTCGACGAGGCAGGCAGCATTGTTCATACACTGAATGTGGATTTGGATCCGGATGAAGTGGCGGAAAATCTGAGTAAAAAGTATGTAGAGCTGCTGCGTATTAGAGCCGAAGCACAGGGAATTGATATCACCAGCCCTGAATCCCTGACAGAAGCTTACACAAAATTAGGCGACGCGGTAATGGCGATGATTGAGTCCGTATTCGGAGCCGGGAATACAAAAATAATTTACGAATTTTACGGCAGTCGTTATAACCAGATTCTAACAGAAGTGATGCCGTTTATTACCGAGATTGTTGTACCCAAGGTAAGAGAGCTGGCCCGGGAGAACCGGAAGAACGCACTGGAGAAATACAGCCGGAAGAAAAAGCGGTTCTCAAAAAAGAAGGTGGGCTGATGGGATTTCTGACTGATATTCCCGCTACCCGGATACCTACCGATAAGGCCGCTGTCTTTGTGATCCCTGCTTTTGATGTTGTGCTGGAGGTACAGCAGCTCTTTCGTGAAGAAAAACTGACAGAGTGGGAGAAACTGGATACTGCTCTTAAGATGCTTGTGAAAAATGAGTGGAACCTGAAACTGTTTTCTGCTAACGAAAAAGCAGAGCTTCTGAACGAAATTTATAATCGCTGCATCAGCATGAAGAGACGCCCTGAAATCAGGAAGAATCCGGTTCCGATTCTGGATTTTGAGGAGGACGGGGAGTATATTTACGCCTCCTTTATGCAGGATTACGGGTTGGATTTGATCGACATGCAGGGACAACTATCGTGGCGTAAATTCATTGCTCTGTTTGATGGCCTGTCGGATGATACAAAAATAAAAAGGGTAATGAAGATCCGGAGTATGGAGATGCCGCCGTTCAATGGAAAGAACCAGAAGCAAATCCAGGAACTCTCGGAGCTGAAATCTTATTATGCTCTGCCAGTGCGCGGAAACGGAGGGCAGAGGGGGCTGGATGCACTCTTCGCCGCACTGGAGGGTATGGCAAAACAATAAAAGGAGGTGAGAAATATGGCAGTAGATGAAAACGCGCAGATCGTGCCATGGAAACCATCGAATCAGATTGCTGAATACAAACTTCCGAATCAGATTGTGGAATATAAACCCCCGGATATAGTAATTGATGTAGAGGATGACATTATTGATGTAGACTACATAGAAATGGCCGAGGCTGACAAGAAAACCGAGGAAAAAAAGAAAGATCCTAAGACTATCCTGAAAGAAAATACAGGAAAAATGATAAAAAGTTCTCTTGATGATGCCGCAGGCAGTATTTCTCCTATTTTTAAAAGCATAGCCGGTCTCAGTGAGGGGATGACCGGTACAGCAAAGTTAGCATTCGACATGGGATCCGCTTTTTTGGATGTAGGTGCAGTTGTTTTAGGCTCAGCAGACGATATGCGCGGCGCGATGAATGGATTTATGATCCAAACCGGTAAGAGCAGCGAGGAAATGGACCGGTATCAGGGTGTCCTGGAAGATATATATGCCAATAATTATGGACAGAGCTTTGATGAGATTGCAAATGCGATGGCACAGGTTACAACAAACATGGGAGATATGGATGATGTAAGCCTGCAGAGTATCACAGAATCGGCATTTACGTTGAAAGATGTATCGAACGGGGCACTGGAGATTAAGGATACCACAAAGGCAGCCAAAGTAATGATGGATCAGTTCGGAACATCGGGCGAAGAGGCGATGAATCTGCTTGCTGCCGGATATGAGGGAAATCTGAATTCTTCCGGAAAACTGCTGGAAAGTATATCCAAGTATTCGGAAAGTTTTTCAGGCATTGGACTGGATGCGGATGACATGTTCAACATATTCCAGAAAGGTGCAGACTCGGGGGCCTGGAGTGTGGAGAGCATTAGTCAAGCCATGGGGGAATTTTCAAGCCGTGTACTGGAGGGCTCAGAGGAGACCAGGAAGAGCTTTGAGACAATCGGGCTGAACGCCGACGAGATGACGGAAAAATTTGCAGCCGGAGGAGAAAGCGCAAAGGAAGCCTTTGAAGAAACCATGGAAGCCCTGGCCGGGATGGAAGACCCGATGGAACAGAATGCTGCGGGAATGGAGTTATTCGGCAGCATGTGGGAAGAACTGGGGCCGGAAGCGGTGGCACAGCTGACGGAAATACAGGATGGTGTTTATGGTACGGCCGATGCGATGGGGCAGATGAAGGAAATGAATTCCGACGATCTGGGATCCATGTTCGGAGAATTGCAGCGGAGTGTTGAACTGCTGATGATACCTCTGGGGGAGGCGCTGCTTCCGTTGATGATGGAGTTGGTTGAATCTGTTCTGCCGTTGGTGCAGGAGGTGCTGATGCCAATTATCAAGTTGTTCGGAGACTTCTTGTCACCAATAATGGAATTAATTAGTGATGCACTGACACCGTTAATAGACATATTTATTGCGCTGATAGAAATTGCGCTTGCTCCATTAATGCACAATTTGGAAGAAAAGTTTTTACCGCTGTTTCAGATTGTATTTGCTATAGTCATAGCGGTTGTAGAAGAGGGAGCCGGGAAAATTGTCACAGCAATACAAAATATTAGTGAGTTTGTTAAGAATGTGTTTGCAGGAGACTGGCAGGCGGCATGGGAGAATATTAAAAACATTTTTTCTTCGTTATTTGGAGACAGTGTTTTTTCTTTGGCAGAGCATATTAAAAATATTTTCAGTGGTCTGATCGATTTTGTGAAAAATGTATTTACTGGAAACTGGCAGGGAGCCTGGGAAAATGTAAAGAATATTTTTTGGGATATTGTTGGTGGATTAGGAGATATTTTCAAGACTCCGCTAAATCATATCATTGATATATGGAATAACCTGGCGGGCAGACTCGGAAGCATTAAAATACCGTTTTCAGGCGGCAAGACATTCAGTCTTCCAACACTGTCAAGACTGCGTGTGGGTATGGATTATGTCCCATCGGATGATTTTCCGGCATTATTACACAGGGGAGAGGCAGTGCTGACCGCAGAAGAAAACAAAAAGCTGCATCAGCTAGGCGGCCTGGCAGGGATAGAAAAAATGCTGGCTGCAACGGAGTTAAATGTAAGCGGAATGCCGGCCATGGAGGCAGCATTGCATGCCGTGGATGTAAACATTTCCAGTAAAGCGGGGCCTCCGGTCAGAATAGAGGTTCCGGTGAACATAGAAGGCCGGGAAGCTGCCAGGGCAATAGCCTGGTGGATGGGCGAACAGCTAAGTTGGGAGGAGATGTAAGATGTGGATTAATAATAAGCCATTATATTTATTCGGGGGAAAACTCCGTATGGATTATTCCTATACTTCCCCCGAGTTGGAAAATGAATATTTTCAGGGGAGGAACAGGTCGGGCTTTACCCTTCTGGCGAATAATTATAATTTGGGGACATTAACCTTGCCTATTGTATTTGAGGGGAAGGACAGTCACGATGCAGCCCTGAAAAAATCTAAATTTGAGAACGAAGCTTTTGGGCGTTCCGATATCATTATTGGGGACGGGTTCATGTATTTTGCTTTTCTGGAAAGTATTGGGGAGGCATCATTTCCTTCTGGTCAGCTGATCGAAGTTACTTATGTATTTAAGGGGATTCGGCATGGGAGGTATCGGGAAGTTAAGAAGAATACGGTTTATTGTGAAAGCACGCTGCCCAGAACGGACTGTATTCTGGAAGTTACGGTAGGTCAGAACGGTAAAAATTATAAAGTGGGGACTGTTGCATTTCCAGATGTGATACAAGGACAGTTAATAAAGGTTGATGGGATTAATAAGAGAATTCTAATCAATGGCAAGAATTCTGCAGAGAAAGCAGACTGGGTAACAATGCCTGCTCTGGTACCCGGCAGAAACTATTTTGAATGTAAGGATACCCTGACAATCGGGTACTATCCAGTATATTTTTAGGAGGTTTTGTATGCTTAAATTAGTATCAAGCGGAGGTGTAATGATCGACACAGATGCTTTCTATATTATACAGAAAGCATCTGGAATTGATGAACTGATATTTAATATATCTGTTTTTGATAAAAACTACCCTAAGATTATGGAAGAAACAGTAATCGAATATGAACAGCCGTACCTGATAAAAGCTATAGATGCGGGACCACAAACAGTGAAAGTAAAATGTCAGCTTAACCTGGATGAACTGAAGGCAAATTTGTATCCTAAATATTCTAACGGAACAAAAACTCTGGGGGAAACGATCAACAAGGTATTACCTAAGGGCTGGTCATTTATAGATCAGTCGGAGTCTACAGAAAGGCGTAAGATAGAGGGCGGGTATACTCCTTATGAAATTATAATGGAGTGTATAAACACTTATGATGTGGCTTTTAGGTTTGATGTGAAGGGGAAAAAAATAACGGCATATAAGACTGATAATTTTAAACCGCTTGGTGCATTTGCATCAGGCGATTTGAATCTAAAAGAGATTAACTATAAAGGAAAGTCTACATCTTTTTTCACAAGGCTCTATGCCTATGGGAAAAATGGGATTTCTTTTGCCAGTATTAATGAAGGAAAACCGTATATTGATAACTTTCAGTATTCGAAAAAAGTCATTTGTGCATATTGGCAGGATGATAGATATGAAGAAAAAAAGGATCTGCTGGAGGATGCGAAGAAAAAACTGAATGCCGCATCTATACCTGATCGAATTTATGAATGTACAGTAGCAGATCTGGCAAAAACGAATCCAGATATGTACAGCTTCCAAGATTTTTCTTTGTTTTCAATAATTAGGCTGATTGATGATATTAAAAAAACCTCCGTATACTATCAGGTGGTGGAATATCAGCAATATCCGTTTTACCCGGAGAAAAATGTGGTTACTCTGTCGAGCACTGTGCCTAAGATACAAGAGTCTGTCAAAGATATTAAAAATGAAATAACAAATCAGAACAGCAGCTTTTGGAGTGTAATGCGCAATGCTATAGACTCTGCAACGGATTGGGTTTCAGGAGTGAATGGTGGTTATGTAGTATTGCATAAGGACGAGAGCGGTATTCCCTATGAGCTCGTGATTACGGATACACAGGATCTTGTCACTGCAAAAAATGTGTGGAGATGGAATCAGAATGGCCTTGAACAATCCACGCACGGATACAGCGGTCCTTATAATCCTGCAATTAAGATTGACGGTACTATTGTCGCTGACTTTATAACAGCAGGTACGATGCTGGCGGACAGAATCAGGGGTGGAACGCTTGAACTTGGCGGAAAAAATAACGAAAGCGGAGTTATAGTCGTGCGAGACGAAAAGGGCGAAAATATAGTTTTACTTAATAAAGATGGTGTATATTCAGAGGGAAGATTTCATTCGTACTCACCAATCAATAAGCAAAGCGTAGAAATAGCATCAGGAAATCTGATACTGAGAAAAAATAATGAACCAACCGCTGAAATATACGCTGTTAATGAGGGTGCTTATAAAGGTATGACGATTTCTACACGAGATGATATTGGGAAAATTAGTTTAACTACAAATTCAACGAAGGTAGAAGGCAGAGAAGTAATAGTAGACGCTGTTAATGATACAATTATAAGAACCAACGGTACACAGACTAACTGGGTGGGAGGGAACCTAATGGAAACAATAGAAGGACGGGCTATAATAAATGATAGAGAAACAATATCTGGTCGTGCAGAGTTTTCAGACGGAACTTACCTGGAGTTTGAAAAAGGGCGGTTAGTCGGTGGAAATTCAAAAAATGGAGGTTTTTAAATGGCAGATTTGGGACAGGCGATACGGAATATGGTGAATATGTGCAATGATAATACATATGGGTACCAGCTTGGCGGTTGGGGGCCATACGATTATGATTGTGCCAGCTCCATTATAACGGCATTGCGAAACGCGGGTTTTGATACCGGTGCAGCGCAATATACAGGAAACATGAGCGCAGAATTATGTGCAAGAGGCTGGGAAAGGTTACCTGCGGATGTCGCTAAAGAGCCTGGTGATATCCTACTTAATGAGGTAAATCATACTGCTATGTATGTTGGAGACAACCAGATTGCAGAATTTTCATCGGATTATGATGGTTTAAGCGGAGACAGCTCTGGCAACGAAGCAAGCGTGCACGGGTACTATGACAATCCATGGGACTGTGTGCTGAGATGGCCGGAAGGCATAGGAATAACTCTGGTCCGATGGATCCCGGCATAAGGAGGTGAAAACTATGAACAACATGGAACGGGACGTATACGTCCTTACAAATACATACAAAGAACCAATAGAGATGGTTCAGGGAACAAATGGAATTCCATTGATTTTTTATTTTAGAGACTATGATATACCGACAGGCACAACTGCTAGTGTATTTATTCAGAAACCGTCAGGAAAAGCGATACAGGCTGCAGGGGTAGTTAGTGTGAATGAAGACTCTGTTACAGTAAATACGACGACACAGATGACCGCAGAAGTTGGAGAATCTATTCTACAGATGCAGTTGATGTTGAATGGGAAAAACATTTTTACGTTTAATCACCCGCTAACAATTTCAAAATCAGCTATTCCGGTGAATTCGGAAAATGGATCTTCATTTATAGACGAATGTATTGAAAAGCTGGAGATGGCAACGGCAAAGGCAGAAACGGCAACAGATGAGTCGAAGGAAGCAACGGAATCGTCAAAAAAGACAACAGAGGAGATGAAACAAAAGGCTCAAAATGGAGAGTTCTCAGCAACAGTAGATGCAGGCAATACAATAACAGGTGAACCGGGCACAACGGCCATTGTCAGAAATTCAGGAACTGCCAAAGATGCAGTGTTTGATTTTACAATCCCCAGAGGAATGCCGGGGGTGTCGACATCCTTGTCACCCGGGATTTTCGAAATGTATGTGAACGATTCAGGGCATTTGATGCTCAGACACAATGACAATGAACCAGCGCCGCCATTAACAATACAGGATGGACGGCTGATTTACACTTTATTATAAGGAGGAAAAGATTATGGCACAGACAATAGATTTAGGCAGCGTAATAGGCCCCCAGGGACCGAAAGGAGAAACAGGCGCAACAGGCGCGATAGGGCCGCAGGGGCCAAAAGGCGATACTGGGGCAACAGGCCCGCAGGGGCCAGCCGGCGCAAAGGGCGCAACGGGTGCCGCCGGCCCACAGGGGGCTGCAGGGGCCAAGGGAGCTGATGGGGCAACCTGGATTTTTGGAACAACGGCTCCAACTACGCAGGGGAAGACGGGAGACTTTTTTTTAAACACTGCGAATTACGATATTTACAGCAAATCCACGGGAAGCTGGGCTAAAACAGGGAATATCAAAGGCGCTACAGGGGCGCAGGGCGTAAAAGGTGATACCGGTGCTACCGGCCCTCAGGGGCCGCAGGGACTAAAAGGCGATACGGGCGCAACAGGAGCAAAAGGTGCTACTGGCGCACAAGGCCCTAAAGGTGACACAGGAGCGCAGGGACCGAAAGGGGATACCGGTGCTGTTCCGACGTTTTCTATTAATGCAAGCGGACATTTGATCGCTACTTATGAATAGGAGGAGATGATATGGCAATCAGAGAAGTTGACCTCGGTAAAGTCCGGGGGGATATCAATGATTCCCAGGCTACATTTACCCAGTCTGAGACGCGTACTAATATCGTAAGCGGAGAAAAGGGAAGTGTGATATTTGGGAAAATTAAAAAGTGGTTTGCAGATTTGGGGGCGGCTGCATTTTGTTCTGTCGCGAATAACGCAACAACAACAGCCGCAAATACGGTACTTGATGGCAGAATGGGAAAAACGCTGCAGACTGGTATAGATGAACTGAATAGCAGTTTGAACACTGCAAATTTTAATCTTACTGTATCCACCTATTACCCTACAACCAATGTTATTGTAAGTGGGCGCACTGTACAGCTACATTGCGCTGGATTGCTGGCAAAAGATGTCCCTATAGACGCAGAGCTTACAATTGGTACGCTGCCGGAAGCATATCGCCCTGCATATACAATCATTAAATACGTACTTGGAACAGGGACAACAGGTCGATTGTTTCGGATATGCATTGATGCTGACGGTAAAGTAACCTATAAAGCTACAGCAGCCGTTGCAGCAAACGTAGGTGTAAATATCAATGAGACCTTCATTGCAAGAGTAAGATAATTGTTGTTGAGTATAAATTCTGGAATTTTTATCGTTTTAAATTGAAAATCTATGTGCTTTGTGATATGAAGTCAGAATTATAAAGGAGCATTTAAATGGAACCAGAGATCGCAGTTGCCATCTGCTCACTCATAGGTACACTAGTCGGCAGCTTAGCTGGAATCATGACAGCGAATAAGTTGTCTACATACCGGATTGAGCAGTTGGAAGAAAAAGTTAAAAAACATAATAACCTAATGGAACGTATGATAATCGTGGAGCAGTCTACAAAGTCGGCACACCACCGGCTGGACGAGCTCTATGCGGAAAGAGAGGAGTGAATACATGGAGCAGATAATGAATTATGTCAAACCTGAATTGCTAGTGGTGGCTGTTGTACTTTATTTTATTGGTTTAGGGCTCAAGAGTGCGCAAGCAGTGAAGGACAAATTTATTCCGCTGATATTGGGCGGTGCGGGCATTGTACTTTGCGCCGTCTGGGTATTGGCGGGCAGCCCGCTTACAGGCGGACAGGAGGCGGCGACGGCAGTATTTACAGCGGTTACGCAGGGAATACTTGTTGCAGGCCTAAGTACATATGTGAATCAGATTGTTAAACAGGCAGGGAAGAAAGAATAATCCAAAGACTTACTGGAGATCGGGAGAGCGGTGTATCCGCTCTCCTTTCGCTTTTTACTTTACAAGTTTTCCTACAACGAAATAAGGGATGAACATGATGTAATAATTGTTGATCACGATCCCTTCCCCATATTTAGCAGTATAGTTGGAGATACATTCCTGCAGGAACTGTTCTGTTACTTCCAGAAAATCAGCCGTCTCGTGGCAGTTCTGGCAGCCGTGTTCATAGGCGTCGATGAGACCCTGCAGACCGATGCGCTTATTATAAGCCCACAGCCTTGCCTGCCGTTCCTGTTTGCGGTTCCATGCATCTGTTGGATCCAGAATGTCTCCTGTTGTTGTGTGATGATGGCCTAATTCCTCCGCGATGATACAATTTTTTTCCACCGAAGTCTCCAGTTTATTCGAAAGTGCTATATTCCCATCTATATATAAACCGGAAGTCTTACCCTCGAATGGAAAATCTTCATCAACGTTGACTCCATCTTCATAGGCTTCGTTTAATAATTTTTCGTATTTATTCATTTTATCAACTCCTGTTTCTACATTATACAAAGAAACATGTACAATAAACAGGACTTTACAACTTTCTTCTGTTTCTTAAAAATTCAATATAAGTGGCAACATCATCCAGCTCAGCCTGAGTCAGATCCTCTGTGTCCAAATGAGCCGCAATCGTAGTTGGCTGAGATTTTGTTTCGCCATCCATCAGATAGGATGTTGTTGTGCTGAGCGCCCTGGAAAAAGCCACTATTTTGCTTTGTGGAAGATCCACCTTTCCTGCTTCAATTTTAGCAATGGATGTCTTATCAGCGTAGCCTACTTTTTTTGCCAGCTCTTCCTGAGACCATCCTAAGCTATTTCTTAATTTTTTGATTCTGTCGTACATGGTTTCCATTCTAACACCTCCGTATATTAGAAGGATACCACAAAATTGAATTAAACTCAACAAAATCAATTTAAATAGTTGACATAAATTCAACTTTAATGTATGCTTGTCTTAGGTTGAACCAAAATCAACAAAAGGGAGGGCGCATGATGACAGATACGGAAGCATTGGAAGAAATGATGATCCGTTCAAACGCTTCAATTTCGTTTGTTTCCGAAAAGATTGGAATCACAAATAAGGCGTTTTCTATGAAAATGCACAATATTTCAGAGTTTCTGGCCTCAGAAATCGTTAGTGTAAAACAGATACTTAATCTTTCCAATTTGGAACGGGATAGAATTTTTTTTATGTGAAAGGTTGAATTAAAATCAACGAACATAAAGCGTAAGAACTTGAAAACAACGTGCAAATGATGATAAGGAGGCAAATTTGAATGAGTGATAATGAATATTACAGAGCATTAATTGATGCGGTGGCCAGATATGTTGATAAAGAAAAGTATCCGGATATTAAAATTATCTGTGCCATACTTGGGATTCAGTACGAGGAGGGATAAACATGTATATAAGCCTGGATGACCAAAATAAAAAGCAGGTAAGCGATAAAGATGCGTTTGCGTATGCGTGCGGCAGGATCAGATATGGATGTGCCAAGGAGCAGGATACATTTTTTTATCTGGCCCGTATTTGCGAAGATATGGAAGACTTTGCAGAAACCTTGGTGGAATGGTGGTATGCCGGGAATTGGATGTATCAGATAGAAGTTTAAATTCGGAATTGAAGTAAAAAATAAGGAGTATAAGAATATGAAACACAGGAGAAACCGTAAAGAAATCAGGAGAGACCGTCAAAGCCATTATGCGGGACTGGCCAATGATAATCCGGATGCAAAAGCCGGAAATATATTCAGGCGTCCGGCATATCAGGCGGGAAAATTGCTGCAGGAACAGGGAAGACAGCTGGAACATAAGACCGTGTCCGAATATCTTGCTGAGAAATATGGCGTATAGCATGTCTGAAAATTGCCTGTGCAGGATATTGTTCCAGTTTGCCACAATGAATTTTCAGATACGCCTGAGGGAAAGGAGGGAGCGATATGGATAAGAAGCAGTTAATGCAGTACCGGGCTCTTCTAAAAGAACAGCCGGACCTGGAGCGGGAGATCAGCAGGCTGTATAGATATCTGGAATGCAAAGCCGCAGAAGGAAAAATAATAGGTAATGAGGGCATGTTTATAGAAACAGAAACTGACAAACCTGGGCCTGCTACAAAATCAGGGACTGTGGTTGAGATTAAGAGACAAATTATAATTAAAGAAAAGCGTCTGGAAAAAATTGAAAAAGAAAGAACAAGAATTGAGCAGTTTATAGCAGATATGCCGGATAGTATGGTCAGGCAGATTTTTGAACTCTGTTTTCTGGCCGGAAAAACACAACGTGAAGTAGGAGAGTCTGTAGGGTACAGCCGAGGACGGATTTCTCAAATCATAAGTACATATTTGAAGGATCAGGAGGAATCGTTTATATAGATTTAAAACATTACATCTTAAAGTTCTTTTAGTGGAGGAAATTAAAATGAGTATGAAAATAATTGACGTAAGTGAACATCAGGGAACAATTAACTGGGAGGCTGTTAAAAGCCAGATAGACGGTGCGGTTATTCGCTGCGGATATGGAGATAATGCAACATCTCAGGATGATATACAATGGAACAGAAATTCCAAAGAGTGTGAGAGGCTCGGTATTCCTTATGGAGCATATCTGTACAGTTACTGTAGCAGTGAACCCCATCTGGAGAGTGAAGTTGCCCATATTAAGAGATTACTTTCCGGGCGGAAATTGAGTCTTCCATTTTATATTGATATTGAGGACCCGGGACTTTCGTTTTCTACATTTAAAGCTGATTATTTTATCAGGATGGGGCAGGCCATCGAAGATGCGGGGTACTGGTTTGGCGTTTATGCAAATTTAAATTGGTTTCATAATTGTATTGGCGGAAAATTGAACAGATTTACAAAGTGGTGCGCTGCCTACGGCACCAATAATGGGCAGCCACAAACGCGGCCGAATATCGGAGAGGATATCTGGCAGTATAGCAGTGTCGGAACCGTGGGAGGCATTTCCGGAAATGTAGATATGAACTTATGTTACAGAGACTTTGTAAAGGAGATAAGAGGCAGCAGTTCCGGCAATAACTCAATAAAACCGGCACCGGCCCCAACACCGGAGATACACCATAAAACACAGATATACACTGTGAAGAGCGGAGATACCTTGTCAGGCATTGCTGAAAAATATGGAACTACTTATCAGCAATTGGCACAAATGAATGGGATTTCAAATCCGGATCTAATCTACTCAGGGCAGGAGCTGAAGATTAACGGTACAGCAGATCCGGCTGTAAAAATGTACACTGTTAAAAGTGGAGATACGCTGTCTGGAATCGCAGCCAGATACAACACTACCTACCAGAAATTGGCCCAAATAAATGGGATTGGTAATCCGGATCTTATACATCCGGGACAGGTTATTAAAATAAGGTGAAATAATAATTTGTACCGTGGGTGTAAAACGGTATGAAGGATAAGCAAAAAGGACCTATGATAAATCAGCTAACAGGGAAATGACAATGGCGTTTTTCTCAGTTATAGTCATGACAGCAGAGCAAAGGAAAAATATGATGAACGAAAATATATTAAATGAGATTGAAAGCGATTGCTTTCATACCATACTTACCGAAAATCAGGTGGCAGCGTTAGCAGCGGATGGCAGTATCTTTGGAAGTGGCCTGGCAATTAATGACCTTATGTTAAAGCCTAATATAAGTGCAAGCGGAGCTTTGGCAGTCTTCGATAACAAAGGCAATCTCATCCAAACAGGATTAAACAATATATCATTATTAAATGTATCGGATTTGATCACAAATGATCAGAATCCACTATTAGTAAAAGTACAGAAAGATGGAATTATTAGGTTTACAAATGGATTGCAATTTTGCTGGGGAATGAATTCTCAAATAATAAATATCAATGAGCAGATGGGTAACTCCGGTATTTATAGAAATAATGGAGTAATCGACCCAATTGGGTTTTCACATTCTTTTAGCAATATACCTGTAGTAACTATGAGTATAAAGACATCTAGTAGTGTATGGCTGGGCGGGATTCGAGCTTCAAAGGGGGGCATTACTTCATTTCGAGTTTTATATCCCGGTTTGGTCGAGAATATAACAATTGAAATATGTTGGACTGCGGTAGGAGAATGGAAAGAATAGGAGGAGTATACAGTGGATGTAAAAGGTGCGATAGATTATGTAAGAGATCAATTGATACAAAGATTAAATATAGTTCCGGTTTCGATTGATACAGAAATGAATGATATAAAGACACTTGCCAGTTATATTTTTACTCAGGCCTGTTTTAGCAGAAATATTAATGCAGAAAACGGTGATTATCTTTGGTACAACATGTCTGGTGTAGATTTTTATGGTACTTATAGTAACGGAGTAGTGACTATTACATACTGTTTTAATTATTATTCCACAAAGGACGAAGAGCGGATGGCTACGGCTAAAGCTAATGAACTCATTGTACAATTGGGACTCCATTCAATGGAAAAAGCTCAGCAAGTGAAGGTTTTATATAATTATCTGGCTGATAAATGCCGCTATGATAAATCAATGAAAGCAATAGCTTTCCAAAAGAACGATGGAACGTTAACGACCAAAAATATTGGTAGAAATTCTATGTATGATGTTGTTGTATTAAATAAGGCAGTGTGCCAGGGATATAGTAATACAATGTACTATATCCTTAATAAAATTGGAACAAACACGAGGATTATTCAGGGGTACGAATGGTATAAAAAAGAATTGTATACTCATGCATGGAATTTGATTCAATTGTCTGGACAATGGTACAATACATGTCTAACGGCTGCTATTCATTATTTACATGATCAGGCCGCAGGATCGAATGTGGACAATTGGCTATTAAAGAATGATGCTGATTTATGCATGAATCCAGTTAAATATATCCGACTAGTGAATTTTGAAAAGAAATCCTTTATCGCGGGCCATTCTATGACAAGTGAAAGTTTTAATTTTGAATAACCATTTAAGGGTGGCGAATTATGACTATATAGTAAAAGTAAGACCGGATGAGATAGAGAAAGAACGCACTATAACCGAAGTAAAACGATTAGGAGCGTATGGCAATAAACTAGAGATTATATTATTCAGATTAAAAGAATCTATTTCAAAGATTAACACATTTAACAGAAAAGATATGCTATTTTATAAATATAAGAAACATAGAGGCATCCCGGAAGGGGTGCCTTAAGTATAATTTAATAAATGATAAACGTAAGATAAAAAATAATTTTTAAAGAGGAATAAAAAATTGATTAAAGTAAGAGCCCGGAGGGGGAAGATAACAGTCACCGGACACGCAGGCTACGGAGCTCCTGGCAGTGATATTGTATGCGCCGGGGTTTCCGTTTTATTCCAAACTATGCTGAGGGCGATTCAGGATGTGACGCCTGACCGTATAGATTATAAAATTGCCCCGGGAGAAGCAGAGATGACATATGCTATATTGTCTGACAGGGGCGTCGCAATTGTGGACGCTTTTTTTACAGGCATAGTAATGATGGCTGAGGAATATCCGGAAAATGTTCAAATTATATAAGTGTGAAGTAACAGATCCGATACCCGGATCTTTTATTTTGTCTTTTACTTTTGCAGACATAAAAGAACAATAGTATTGGATTATAACAGTGTACTGAAAATCCACCTCAATTGAAAGAGGAAAGCCAAATTCGGAAATATGGCAAAATGAAAAAAGCAGTTTACTGGAGTCCAGAGCATAACAAGGATCTTTTAGAAAAGGGTCCCTACAGAGCAGGGGGTGATGGACATGCTTGTGTAAAGAATGTGTCTATGAAAAATTTATAGCACAAAAAGGCTCATACGCTGAATCTCAAATGTCTCTAAAATATACAGAGCAAAGAGACACAGAACAAAACAACATAAGAAGCGCATGCCATGTCATCATGGAGCAGAAGTTTCAATTTTATTAACGGAGGTAAAAAAGAATGAGAAAGATGAATTTACAGTTATTTGCAGAAGCTATTCAGGGAAAAAAATTGGTATACCTTTATCGTATTAAAAAAGATGCTGCAGCAGAAGGTGGTACACTGCTGGCTTTTACAACGGAAAATGGACGCACCAAAAGCAAGGAAACAGAATCCACAGCAACGAAAGACGGTTCCATCAGAACACCTGGTACTACAGAGGTGGAAGTAACAGCAACCAGTATCCTGTCAAAAGGCGATGTTATGATCGATAAGCTGGAAGATGCAATGGACAACGATGAAGTTATTGAGATCTGGGAGGCCAACCTTGCTGAACCGGCAGCAGAAGGCGAGAACAAGTTTAAGGGCATGTATTTCCAGGGATTTCTGACTAGTTTTGAAAAGACATCCTCTGCTGAGGCATTTGTAGAATGCTCCCTTACCTTTGGAATCAACGGCAACGGAAAGCGTGGAGAAGTATCCGTTACTCAGGAGCAGCAGGAAGTAGCGGATTATGTATTTACTGATACACCGAAAACAGGAGTCTAAGAGAGTGGGGCAATCCCCTCTCTTTTTTCGTTAAGGAGGAAAAAAGATGTTATTGAATATAAAAAATAAAGAAGTGGATGTACACTTTGGCATCAAATTTATCCGCGAGCTGGATAAATCAAACTATTTCGTAAAAGACGGCACAAAGTTTGGTGCGGGTCTGGAACTGAAGGTTCCCATGCTTTTTACATACGATACAGTTGCTTTATCTGAAATTATTTACGCTGGCACTTGTATGGAAAAAAGCAGGCCGACGATCAACGATGTGGACGAATTTATTGAAAACTGTGAAGATCTGAACGGTTTATTTGACGAGGTGCTCAGTGAACTAAAAAAGGGAAATGCTACCAGACTGAAGATGGAACAGCTGGAGATGAGTCTGGGTCTGGCAGAGCAGAGAAAGAAGTAAATGCCAGTTCTTCGAAAGAAACTTATGAAGAAATTATATTAAACTGCCTGCGGTTTCTTGAGATCAATGATCTGGAAGAAATTGACCGCATGACTTTCTATGAATATGAGCTCAGAATGAAAGCCTGCCGCCTGAAAAGGGTGGATGAGGAATACAGGATATATCTCCAGGCCTGGGTGAATAGAGAAGTAAAAGCGGAGAGAAAGAAGGGGAAGGGGAGGACAGAACCCGTGTATAAGAGATTTGACCGTTTCTTTGATTATGAGAAGAGGCTGGAAGAAGCCAGAGGGAACTCTGTCCAAAAACGGCCTGTTTCTAGTACTGCGGGCAGGTATATAGAATTTCTGGAAAGGAGGAAGAATGGAGAATTATAATATGGAGGCGGTAATAAGCGCAAGAGACAATGGATTTACCAGTACAATAAATAGTGTGCTTAGCAGCCTTAAAAATTTAGAAGGCGCATCGGAGTCTGCTGTAAAGTCTGTTGAATCCTGTGCGGATGCTATATCCGGGTTGATGGGCAGCGTAGGAGGGTTAGGTGACCTTCAGGAATTGTGTAGCGCAATGAAAACATTCGGAAATGTTACAAAAACAGCATTCCAGCAGATAAACAAGTTTGCAGGGAAAATGGATGCTGTTAAAAAATTAAAAAAAGATATTATCGACTCCGTGGCCGAATTGAAGGGACTTAAATCAGAAGCAGAAAAAACTTCTAAGGGTGCCCAGAAAAGTAAAGAGACATCTGCGAAAAAAAATGAAGATGAAACTGGAGAAGCAAAAAATCCTATAAGTGCTCTTAAAAGTAAGGGGGCATCTGCAAAGAAAAGAGTTGAATCAATGGGAGACAAAGTAGGAGAGGCGTCTTTCATATTCGGTTCGGCCACTGGCAGATTCTCAAAAGACCCACCAAATGCCTGGAAAAAAATTGATAAGATACGGAATGAAGGTGTACTTAATTCATTAGGAAACAAAGTCGGAGAAGCCTCTTTTAAATTCGGTTCCGCCACTGGTAGATTTTCGCCAGAACCACCGGCTGCGTGGAAAAAAATTGATAAGATACGTGATGCAGGCGTGTCTAATATATTAGGAGATAAAATAACGGAAGCAATCTTCGCATTCCAAACGGTTACTGGTAAATTTGAGGGTTCGGCTATGTGGAAAGGAATTGACCTGTTAAGCAAAAAGGTTTCAAATATGCCTCAGATGATACAGAAAATTGGATCTTCGTTTCAAGCAGCGTTTAAACTGGGGGAGGCAGCTATGATGGGGTTGACACCAATCATGGGTGCAGCACTGAAAACCATAGGGCCTGCAGCGATAATCGGAGCGGCAATTGCAGGATTAGGCTTACTACAGGGTCAATTTGGAGACCAGATAAACGGATTATTGCAGATAGCTGTTGAGCAGGGACCTCAAATTATTCAAAGTTTAGTTGACGGTATTGTAAACAGTCTGCCTGTATTTATGCAAGCCGGAAGTGAACTGCTGGTAAATCTTTTAGATGCCATAACAGCGAATCTTCCAGTAGTCGTGCAGGGCGGAATTCAGATAATTTCCTCATTGGTACAGGGACTAATTGATAACTTGCCGCAGATTATACCTGCTGCGTTAAATATGCTCACAACACTTATAGAAGCAATTATAACAAATTTGCCGATGTTGGTTCAAATGGGGCTTTTGCTAATTGTTGCACTGATTACCGGAATTGTAGACAACCTTCCACAAATTATCACCTCGGGAATAGCACTTATTATGACGCTTATTGCAGGTATAGGTTCTATGATTCCCGACATTTTGGCGGCTGGCTGGGAGATTATCAAAGCTCTGGGAATGGGAATAATAAAAGCAATCCCTGAAATTTTGACCTGGGCTATTGATGGTATTAAAGGCCTTTTCAGTGATTTATGGGACTTTATAACGGGAAAGAATGAAGAAGGTGTTGATAAAACATCAGAAAAAATGGAGGAGCTTGCCACCGATCTGACAGACAAAACTTATGGGGCTACTACACAAGCAAAGGTAGATTTTGAGGTTTTGAACACGGAAGGTTCTGGCAATATTGATAATTTACTTCAGAATGTGGGGAATTTAAGTGACACCATGCAGACTGTGCCGGTAGAAAGTATGGATGCGATGCGGCAGCAATGCGGCGAAAGTGTCACTACGATGGAAAATGATGTTTCTGAGGGCATGAACAAAGTAGTAGACAGTACAACACTTGCTATGGAGAGTTTCGGGCAGGCCATAAAGGCGGGCATGACGAATGCGCAGCGTAATGTAGAATCAGGAATGAAGCGCATGCAGGCGGCTGTATTGGAGGTAATACCCGGTATGTATTCAGCGGGAATGAATATTATGTCAGGATTGGCTAATGGGATTTTTGCCGGGTCAGGAATGGTCATTGATGCCGCATATAGTATTGCTAATAGAATAGCCCAGACAATGAGGCGTGCACTGGACATTAAATCTCCTTCGAAGGTTACCACTAAGATTGGAGAATATGCAGGGCTTGGCCCGGCTATAGGCCTGATGAACATGCTTCCAAAGGTGCAGAGGGCAAGTACAGAAATTGCAGATGCAATGCAGCCTGTTGTAACATCTGATTTCCTTGGAACATCCAGCAGATATGGCATAAGTTCCCCCAAAATTTCTGTGAATGCAGACAACCAGGGAATGGTTAATACATATCTTAAAGCTGTGCTTAATGAAATAAGAGATGCTGTCTGTGAGCAAGGCAACAAAACTTATGTATTTGAAGCTCCGTTAAATCTGGAAGGAAAACAGATCGCAAAGGCAAGTGCAGTGTATACACAGGCGGAGATAGACAGACAGGAGAGATTAAAAAAATGGATGGGAGGCTATAGGTAATGTATGACTTTATAGATATAACGCAAGTTCAGGACAGTCCAAGCCTTCCGGCCGAAGCAATGAGCATTAATGGTGTATACCTGGAACATGAGGTGGAGGGGTATCGTACCCTGTATGTAACCGGACGCGAACTGCCGGAGGCCGAAATTGAAGAACAGCAGATTGGGAAATCGGATGGAACAGAATACTTGAGTAAAAGATTTGTTCCAAGAGTGATAACAGTGACATATCAGCTTATGGGTGATACTCCGGAAGAGTTCAGGGAAAGAGTTAACAGGATGAACCAGATTTTAAATCAGGAGGAAGCTAAACTTGTTTTTCAGGATGAACCTGATAAATATTTCATTGGTACAAAGAGTACAGGAGATGAGATTCCCGGCGGAATATTAAATGTGACTAGTAGTTTTCAGTTTTACTGTACAGACCCATATAAATATTCCGCAACTGAGAAGACATTTCAGGCATCAGCGGGAAGTAATGGTGTATTAGAAGCTACGATTGTCAATAATGGAGCAGGTGCTGTTCCTATTAACTACGGGATAACACACAATCATGAAAATGGGTATATTGGGATTGTATCAGATCTGGGAGTACTTCAGTTTGGCGATGCTGACGAGGTAGACAAAGAAATACGGCAGAAATCACAGGTTTTACTTAACTATAAGACTGCATCAGATTTTTCAGCAATGACAGACGGTCAGGGGGTTATGGCTGAAAGTTTCCCTAAAAACGGTACCTTCAAAACAACTACGGTTAATGGTAAACAATGGCTGGGACTAGATAATGTAGGAACCGGAAGTAAATGGCATGGTGCCTGTAAAAAGGTTACGATTCCAGCAAATACAAACGGAGCTGTTAACTTTACTGCGAAGGCAAAAGTGTGGTTTCAGACTGCCAAGGTAAACGAAACCGGATTACTCCAGCTTACTGTTGGAGATACAGACGGGAAGCATTTGGCTTCAATTCACATATTTAAATCTAATTTGGTGGCAAATGAAGCCGTCTATGTTATGCATATTGATACAAAAGAGAGAAAAAGAGTATCATATACGCCTAATAGTAAATCCAGCTCAAGTGCAGATAAAGGTTCCATATACATAAAAAAGATGGGAGCAAAGTTTGAGTTTTATTGTAATGGCACGAAACATAGTTTCCAAATGCCGGAATTGAAAGATAAGAAAGCTTTGACGCTAAGTGTATTTTTAGGACAATTTGGAACATGCGGTGCAGAAAATTTAGTAAATAGGATGTATTTTAACAGTGTCTCTTTTCAAAAAGATAATGTAAATTATTGGTACAATATTCCAAACAGATATACAAAGGGCAGTTTTGCTTATGTGGATGGAAAAGAAACAAAATTTTATGTAGATGGAGTGGAAAGTTTGGGAGATGAGATTGTCGGCAGTAAGTATTTTCTTGCTCCTCCGGGAGAAACGAAAGTACAGTTTTATTGTTCTGATTTCAGTTCACCGAAACCTACAATATATGCAAAAATAAGGGAGGCATTTTTATAGTGGACAATATTAGAATTGCAGTATTGAGCGCATACGATAACGTATGCGCTTTTATAGACAATGAAGCTCCGGATGCAATGCACTACTATGACGATGAACTGCATATGTATCTGGAAGGTGCAGCGAGCACCTACACATTCAAAACCAGTGCAGATCACCCGGATGCCCTGAATTTAATTGAGGGAAATAAACTTGCTTTCACGTATCGCCAAAAAGATTATTATTTTAATATTATGCGTGTGGTACAGGACGAATATGAGATAGAAATCGAAGCATATTCACTCGTGTTTGAGCTGCTCAATGAGGAAAAAGGTCCATACAATGCAGAAAAAGCGATGACGTTGGCAGAATACGTGAAAGCGTTTAACTATGAGCAGACCGTTACCCTCGGCATTAATGAAGTGACTGATAAATCGATAAAAAATGAATGGAAAGATACAGAAACGATACTGGCACGGTTCTATTCTCTGGCAGATGTATTTAATGCAGAACTTGAATTCATACCGAAGCTCAATCCAGATTACTCTCTTAACAGTATTATAGTAAATGCATACCGTAAGCATTCGGATACGGATCAGGGAATGGGGACTGACCGGACCGATATGGTACTGCGCTATGGGAGAAACGTAAAAGGTGTTACGAAGACCAGTGACATAACAGAGCTGTATACCGCAATAAGAGCCACCGGAAAGGATGGCCTTACTGTTATGGGATTGGATAAAACGGAATTGGATGCAAAGGGAAATATAGAATATATAAGCCCTAAAAACAATGGTAATATCTATGCAGTGCAGGCCAGAGACCGTTTCCCATCCAATTTAATGATGAATGAAAATGAACGGTACATAGCTAAAATATGGGAATGCGATGCAGAAAATGCCAATACTCTGTACGAGGAGGCGCTTAAGGAACTGAAGACGTACTGCGTTCCTCAGGTTGAATACGAAGTGGATGGATACTTTGATACAGATATTGGCGATACAATTACGATTGCAGACGATGAGTATAATCCACCGTTGTATCTGCAGGCCAGAGTAACCGAGCAGCTGCAAAGTTTTACAGATCCATCAAGGAATAAGACGACATTTAATAATTTCAAGGAACTGAAAAGTCAGATAGATCCAAAACTATTAAAAAAAATGAATACTTTGATCGCAGCAAACAAAGTGTATTCTTGTTCTATTATAACAGATAACGGTATTACCTTCAAAAATGGTCAGGGCGAAACAACACTTATGGCTTCTGTTATGGACAGTGGTGCAGACAGAACTGCAGATGTGAAGATAAAATGGTATAAAGATAATACTGCAGCCGGTTCAGGTTCTTCTTTATTGGTAAAAGCCGCTGAGGTCTCCGGAAAAGCAGTGTATAGGTTTGAGGCTCTGGAGGGAACCAAAATTCGCGGTTCGTACGAAGTAACGGTTACAAATATTGATGATGGTGCTGTCGGTCAACAGGGGCCTTCAGGAGAAAAAGGGGATCAGGGTGCAGCCGGTCCACAGGGCCCACAGGGGCCCCAGGGTGAAAGAGGCGAACAAGGGATGCCGGGCCCGTCTGGAGATCCGGGAAAAACTTCTTATTTTCATGTGAAATATAGTCCTGTAGATAACCCAACCTCATCTCAAATGACTGAAATTCCAGATAAATATATCGGTACCTATGTTGATTTTAAAGAAGCCGATTCAAATGATCCGGAAGTATATAGATGGCAGCGACTGACAGGTGCGCAGGGCCCTAAAGGGGACCGTGGCATACCTGGTGAAAATGGTGAGGATGGAAACACTTCGTATTTGCACATAAAATATTCAAATGACGGAGGTGTCACATTTACGGAAAACAATGGTGAAACGGCAGGAAGCTGGCTTGGAGTATATGTGGATCTCTATCAGCCGGATTCATTAGACCCAGGGGTATACAAATGGAAAAAGATAGAAGGCGATGCAGGAATAAAAGGTGATCAGGGAGAAGCCGGAAAAGGGTTAGCAGAAAGAAAAGCATATTATCTGGCTTCCCCTCAAAACACCGGAATTATGGTGAACAGCAGCGGGTGGGAGCCGTCAATTCCAACGATCACGGCAATAAACAAATATCTGTGGATATACGAAGAGTATATATATACGGATGGCACCAGTGACAACACGACGCCGCGAGTAACCGGCGTATATGGTGATAAGGGAGACAAAGGTGATAAAGGCGATCAGGGTGACCGAGGGCTGCAGGGCCTGCAAGGAGTCAAAGGAGACCAGGGAATACCGGGCTTAAAAGGTGAAGACGGAAAAAGCAGTTACACCCATATAGCCTACGCAAATAGTGCAGACGGCATGACGGATTTCTCAGTCTCTGACAGTAACCGGACTTACATAGGAATGTATGTGGATTATACGGCAGCTGACAGTACAACGCCTTCCAATTATGCGTGGAGCAAGATAAAGGGAGCAGACGGGGCACAGGGAACGCCGGGAAAAGCAGGGGCCGATGGAAAAACACCATATCTGCATATTGCTTATGCAGACAGTGCAGACGGCACAAGTGGTTTTTCTGTATCCGACAGTGTAAATAAGTTATATATAGGACAGTATACAGATTATACATCTGCAGACAGCACAGATTCCTCCAAATATTCATGGACGAAGATTAAAGGCGAAACCGGAGCGGCAGGTCCTCAGGGGCCTCAGGGCGTCCAGGGCCCGAAAGGGGCTGATGGAAAAACGTATTACACGTGGTTAAAGTATGCAGACAGTCCCACTACAGGCATGAGTGACGATCCGACGGGTAAATCCTATATTGGTCTGGCTTATAATAAAACAACAGCTGCAGAGAGCAATAATTACAGCGATTACACATGGTCACTGACAAAAGGGGGCAAAGGCGATCAAGGTGCGGCCGGCAGCAAAGGGGCTGATGGAAAAACTTATTATACATGGATAAAATATGCCACAAGTGCAGCCGGGGCAAATATGTCTGATGATCCTGCAGGAAAGACATACATCGGTTTGGCCTACAATAAAACAACTTCTTCCGAAAGCACAAATGCTTCGGATTATACATGGTCTTTAATCAAAGGTGATAAGGGAGACAAAGGGGAAAAGGGCGATAAAGGCGATCAGGGTGACCGCGGGCTGCAAGGGCTTCAGGGTCCAAAAGGCGATCAGGGAATACAAGGTGCAAAAGGTGCTGATGGAAAGAGCAGCTACACACATATCGCGTATGCGAACAGTATGGATGGAGTAACTGATTTTTCTGTTTCTGACAGCAACCGGGAGTACATTGGAATGTATGTGGATAACTCAGTCATAGACAGTACATCACCGTCCAAGTATGCATGGAGTAAAATAAAAGGTGCAGATGGTGCGCAGGGTATGCCAGGAAAAGCAGGGAGTGATGGAAAAACCCCTTACCTGCATATTGCATACGCAAACAGTGCGGACGGAAAGACAGGCTTTTCCGTATCTGACAGTGTTAACAAGCTGTATATAGGACAGTATACAGATTATGTGTCAGCTGACAGTACGGATGCCACAAAATACTCATGGACAAAGATTAAAGGAGAAACCGGAGCCACCGGGCCTCAGGGACCGCAGGGAATTCAGGGATCTCAAGGTGTTCAGGGACCAAAAGGAGCAGATGGAAAGACTTATTATACCTGGTTAAAATACGCAGACACACCTACCACAGGGATGAGCGATGATCCTGCAGGCAAATCCTATATTGGTCTGGCCTACAATAAAACGACGGCTGCTGAGAGTACCAGTTACAGTGATTATGCATGGTCATTGATTAAAGGTGCTAAGGGTGACCAAGGCGTAGCCGGAGGCAAAGGTGCAGATGGAAAAACATACTATACATGGATAAAATACGCCACGAGTGCAGCCGGGGCAAATATGTCTGATGATCCTGCAGGAAAGACGTACATTGGTCTGGCCTACAATAAAACGACTTCCGTCGAAAGTACAAACGCTTCCGATTATACATGGTCTCTGATCAAAGGAGATAAGGGCGATGATGCAGCTATAGTTAGCGCAACGGAACCATCCGATAAAACCAGGCTCTGGTGTGATACATCAAAAGAGATTCCTTTGATTAAGCGCTATAACGATACTACGGAAGCCTGGGAAATCGTAAACGATCAGACACAGGATATTTGGGAACTTACTCAAAGCACTAACGTATCTTTTACTAAGACATTCAAAGAAATAGAATCAGTAGTGCAGCAGCAAACTCATATACAGGGCGAACTGGAAAACTTAATAGATGATGTAGGCACTCAGTTTAAGCAGACAAAAGAATCTTTTGAATTTAATTTTGAACAGCTTACTAAAAATCTGAACGTACTGGCTTCAGGTACAGACGAAAACTTTAATGAACTAATAAAGTATATACGTTTTTTGGACGGAAATATTATTATTGGTGTAGAGGGAAACCCCTTAACATTAAAAATGCAGAATGACAGGATATCATTTTTTGAAAATGAAAATGAAGTGGCGTATATCAGTAATAGGCGAATGTACATCAATGATGCTGAAATCTTATCATCATTTATACTTGGGAATTTCGCTTTTTCTCCTCGTGAAAATGGAAACCTGTCATTTGGGAAAGTGAGGTGACATAATGGCAAGTTACGAAACACGAATAAATTTAGTCAGCGAGACAAACAAAGATATAGAGAAAAATACCAGTAAAGTAACAGTAGCCTTGGAATTTCGTCGTACAGACTATCCATATTATGGATATAATTTGACTGGAGAAGCAAGTTGGAATATAACAGTAGATTCTCAGACTACAGGTAATATCAGCTTTACATTTAATTGGAATATTCCCCAGAATGTATGGCAAGAGGTAGGACGCAAGACATTTACGGTTACTCACAATAAAGATGGTACCAAAATAATTGGAATGTCAGGTATGATCTATTTTGGATCAGGAGTTTCACCCGGCACACTTTCTGCCACAGGTAACGCAAGGTTAAGCACAATACCAAGGGCGACTACTCCGACACTGGCTAATAATAACCCATTGATAGGGAGTGCCGTTACAATCAATTTGCCAAGAGCCAGTAGTGCATTTACTCATACATTGAATTATACTTTCGGCAAAGAATCAAGTAGCATTGCGTCTGGTGCAGGTACTTCGGTAAGCTGGACTCTTCCTAAGACACTTGCTGAACAACTCCCCAAGACGTCGAGTGGCACTGGAAAAATAACGTGTATGACATATAACGGATCAGAGTTAGTTGGAACCAAAACCATAAGTTTTACAGCAACCGTTCCGTCAACAATGAAGCCGTCTATAAAAAGCATTACGATATCGGAAGCGGTAACTGGACTGAATGCACAATTTGCAGCCCATGTACAAAACAAAAGTAAGCTTAAGGTTGTTACGGATGCAGAAGGTATATATAAAAGTGAGATTACTTCTTATAAAACAGAAGTTAACGGCAAATCGTATGCCGGAAGTTCTGTAACTACCGGATACATAACAGCGTCAGGGAGTGTCGAAGTAAAAGTTACGGTAACGGACAGCAGGGGCCGGTCGTTTTCTAAGTCAGAGCATGTAAATGTTGCAGCATACTCAAATCCCCAAATTACCTCATTTACTGCCGCTAGATGTACAGCAGCAGGTGATCTGGACGATGAAGGAACAGAATTAAGTATTGGACTGAACTTCAGTGTATCAAATGTTGGAGATAAAAATACGAAAAGCTATGTTGTGGAGCTGTTAAAAAATGGTACATCGTCGTGGACTCCAGTAGTAAGCGGAAGTAAATATTCTTACAATAGTACGTATATAACTTCTTCGTCTTTGAGTTTAGATTCCTCATACACATTACGGCTTAGGGTCACAGATTACTTTACAACAACAACAGCAACGGTTGACATAAGCAGCGGATTTACCCTAATGGATTTTCGTTCAACAGGGAAGGGAATGGCAGTTGGTAAAGTAAGTGAAAAAGATGCTTTTGAGGTGGGGATGGATGCGGACTTTAAAGGCAGCGTGATGATCGGTGGAAAAAAACTGCTTGATATAATTTATCCTGTGGGAAGTATCTACATGAGTGTAAAGAACACAAATCCCGGTACGTTATTTGGCGGCACATGGGCTGCCTGGGGGGCTGGAAAAGTGCCGGTGGGGGTGAATACTGCTGACGGTAATTTTAATACAGTGGAAAAGACCGGTGGTGCATCGACACACAAGTTAACGACAGCACAGATACCAGCTCACAGCCATAGTATACCAGCGCTATCAGGCTCAGCAGCATCTGCAGGTGCCCATACACATACCACAGATGTTTATGGCAGTACAGGAGACTTTTCCAATAATGCAACAAACCTTTGGATCAGGGGCGGTGCAAGTGTTGCTGCCGCATACGGCGTATCAAAAGCAACAAAATCTGCTGGTGCCCACACTCACACTGTAACCACAAAAGCAGGTACTTCTGGAAGCGCAGGGACAAGCGGCGTACATAATAACCTTCAGCCTTATATTACTTGCTACATGTGGAAAAGAACTGCTTAAACAGAAAGTGTTATAAGGGGTAATTAAAAATGGAGAGGGCGAGGAACATCGTCCTCTTCTGTAATTTAAATTATACAAAAAAGCATTAAGACAGTGTAAACGAGTGAAAATAAGCGTAAATTTTATAGAGGTAAAAGTATAGATGGTATTCCAAGTGAACAGACAGTTGTCAGGAAGAATCCGCTACATAGATCTCATTCTCAATCGTGTATGGACAACCTGGATAACAGGTTCTGTTGAATTGACAATAATAATATAAAACAAAAGTACAATGCTATTTATGCATTATAAATGGTTTTTAAAGATCAATTAGGAATGGAAGGAGAAGCGTATGAAAAAAGTAATCATTACGTTCGTAATAACTATTATTTTATTTCTTACTCAGGATGCAGATGTACATGCACTGGTAAAATACGATGATAATAAGAGTTATTCAATGAACGATATGGAAATTCTCAATATTACGAATGAGCAAATAAAAGAACAAACAGAAAAAAACGCACAACAACTAGAAAATAAGCAAGTAGACATTATAGTTTTTGCAGGGCAAGACAACATGCGGGGGAGTGAAATGCCCGAAGAGATAACAACTGAGTCAATATGGAATTCAGGATATGAATTGAGATACAATGCTGGCAATCATGTTATTGGCATCAAAAGATTGTGTGATTCAGAAAGGTTAAATAGTACTTTGATACCAGCATTTGTAAATTCTTACTATAATAATACAGGAGCGCCTGTATTAGCAATAGATGTTACAAAAAGAACCTCTTCCATTAATGATTGGTCAGAGAATGGAGAAAAATATAAGGAATTAAAAACTAAACTGGAAGAGGGGATCAAATATGTTACTAATAATCCACAGAGTTTTACATTAAGAAATATTTACATGGTATGGTATCAGGGAGAAAGTGACGTGTATGATTTAGAAAACTACGAAATAAAGCTAACTAAATTTTTGGAAAATGTTAAATCGCTCGGTGTTAAACAGAATTTTATGATACGTATAGGCCACTTATATCGTGCTTCGGGTACTAGTGACGACAATAGACAACGAGACAGTTTTGACAGTTTTACACAGATGATTAAACTACAGACCGAGTTTAACAGAAAAAGTGATTTATCTGTGTTAGTTTCTACAAAAGCTGCGGTTCTCTCTTTAGTAAAAGGACCGTCGTCTGGCAGAGAGAAAATCTCTGATATGATGATAAATCAGTTAAGGCTATCTCAGCGGGCATTAGAAATAGTTGGGTCTGAGGCTGGGAAAAATGCCGCCTATTACGTAAACAAAAATAAAGAACCTCGTTTGCTGGATTTAGAATATAAAGATGATGATTTTGACTATTACTATACTGGTTTTGATGACTCACAAGGATTAACAGATTTGCAGTCAAAGTTTTTATACAAGAAAATGAAAAAATACATTAAAGAGGGAAATGAATCCGGCGTTCTGCAATATGGCAGCTATGCGAAACAGCGTGCTTACCAACTGGAACTAGTTAGTTATAATGAGGAATATTTAAACGGCAATAAAATCATATACATGGATAACGGATTTAAGAGTGGAAACTATATCGGGTTGGATTGTTCGGGTTTTACTTCTTTTGTATATCATTATACTTTTGGATTACCATTTGATTATACTCGGTATGCACCAACAGTAAATGGTAGAAGAGCTCCCATAAAAGGCACCCCTTGGACTACCAGAGAGTATTTAAACAATCCAACTTCATTAGAATTTGGGAAAAATAATAAAATTAGTACATTAAAATATGTAGGAGAATTAAAAAGTGAGACTCAAGATTACACCTTATATTCAGCGGCGCAGAATTTTCCTTTAAGGACAGGTGATTTAATCATTGGAAAAAATAATGATATTGACGCCCATATTGTTATATATATTGGAAAAGACAGTATAAATGGTAATCACGTGGTACTGAATTCAACCTCATTATCTAATCATAATGTTTCTAACAATGGTATTAGATATCATGTGGATTTTGCATATTTAACTCCAGATAATTTTGACGGCGCAACTAATTTCAGTCATAAATATACAGATGTTACCGTGCTAAGGTTGAATAATAATGTAATGCCGAATAATTTCATTGGCAATGAGTTTAATGTTAATTTCTCTAATCTTCAAACCAAAGTGTCAGGATATAAGTTCCAGGGGCTTTATAAAGAGAATACAGAAATTCCAGATCATGAAACTTGGTTAGAAAACCATAGCGTATATATATCAAAAGAAGAAAACCAACTTTAAGACGCTTTTTTTAGCGTACACATAGAATAATTTCCTATGTGTTTGCACGGTTGTCAAAGAATCAGAATAGGATGCTCATTGATAATAGACAGGGGGTATCCTGAGGAGGCATTTTTAGGATATCCCCTATAATATGAAATCTTTAACTATTTAATTTGTTATTTGAAATCAGAACAATATGGAGATTACACGTGTTTGATAGTGTATTCAAAAGCTATTCCTGCTGACGCAAGTATCTTAATTATTTATATATTTTTGTTTCCCCCATAAAATATCCTTCCATTCTCAAGATTATACTTATAGGCGCAGGCAGTTGCATAAAGTTTATTTACATGAATACACTTTTTGGCATTAGAACATTCCATGAATTTACTGCAGCATCCGAAGCTTCTCACTCTGGAATGATAGTTTTTTAAGCAGTACAGCACATTTTCTTTTATATACCCAAAGATTGATCGATCAGAATAATCAAAGATAATATGTCGGAATGTCTTATCTGACGGCACAGCTTTTCGCTTTCCGGTATGCGGCAGAGGTATATTTTCAAATTGCAGATTCCTTATAAGCAGTTCTATGGTATCATTCATCTGAATATTCATTACGACGAAGTTCTTTCCGGGATTCACGCAGTCATCTTTTACCGGAGGGTATTCGGGCTCGAATATGCAGATGGACTTTGACATTTCCTCCTTTGACGTGGTCGATAGATTTGCATACAGATGCAGAGAGTTCAATGGAAGCTCTTTTTCCTGGATAATAGATAAAAGCATCTGATTAAGTTCTGCTTCAAAAGAGGTGACGGCAGCAAAAGTATTAGAAATCGCCTCCTTTTCCAGAAGATTTAACATATCAAACAGATCCTTCTCACTGCAAATCCTGATATCAGATCCCTTTGCCTGCAATTCCATAGCTTTTTTGATTTTTGAACCATAATTACCGCATGCCCATTGTTCGCTGCCATAGGTACCGACAATTACATAGTCCGTTTTACCCGAAACAGATCCGACGCATCGCCCGCCGTGGCTCTCAATGATTTCCTTGATTTCTGACTTGCTGCCGTGAGAAAAATCTCCGGTAAGGCAGAAAGCCATTCCGGCTACAGCATCAACTTTATCATGACAGGATTCTGTTAAAGCATCATCTGTAATCACACTTGGAAGAGATTCGTGTAATATGTGGAGCGCCTGGTTTTCTTTTTTCTGCAAAGATGTTCTCGCGTTTGAGCGGTCATCGGTGTATTGGAATTGCTTAGTGGTGACGATAGTATCTGGCAGATGTTCTTTCATATATTGAAAACATTCGTGTACCATAAGGGAGTCAGACAGTGCTCGGTGTGCAGATACTGTACTGCAATGGCAGAATGATGCTAACGCACCGAGTTTGTGACTGCTCAATTCAGGAAGCATCTTTCTGGATAATGTTAAAAGATCGATGTAATAATTATCGATAAACCTTCCTAATAATTTTGCGGTAAACCTGTTCAGGATGTGCAGATCAAAACTTGCAATATTATAGCCAATGAGAGGCTTATCATCAATAAAAGCAATGAATTCAGGAAGAACATTATCCAGTGACGGAGCAGCAGACAACATATCATTAGTAATACCGGTTAAGTTTTCAATCTCTGACGAAATACGGATTCCTGGATTAACTAAACTGCTGAATTCCTCTTTGACTTCATTATTTCGGACAAGAATCCCTGATATTTCAATGATTTCACATGTTTTAGAGTTACGCCCTGTGGTCTCTAAATCAAAAGAGATGTAGTCTGAAAAATCATATAATTTTTGTTTCATGGCCTGAGTATCCTCTTTAGTCAATACCCGCACTGAGAAAAACACCACAATGATGTTAAGTATTTGGCTTAACATTGCTTGCATGATAAATATAAATCAACATAAATTAATAATAGCAGTTGCTGGAAAGTAAATCAATAAGAATACCATAATATTGGGATCAGACATTTCCAGGGTCTCTTTCTATCTTAGGTATTCTCCTGTAAAGAGGTATGTATCTCAGCGTTTTTTGATGAGTTAGCTGTATCCTTTTCGTTTTCAAGCTGTTTTATTTTCTTAAGAAGAGCGCTTTCCATCCGGTCAGAAACTTCCAGGTTTTCATTTTCCTTATTATACAATATATCTTCCTCTATTATTTTTGCCTGCTTTTCGATTTCCTTTTTTAAGGATAATTTTATTTCATCCATATAACGCACCCCTGTAATAATTATAACGCTATAAGAATAAAAAATATCTGGAAAAATATGGAAATAATCAATACGACACGATTGATTCTTAGTGGTAAGAGTGGTAGTATAGCCTTAACCCCACATCTTTTTATGAGAGGTGAATCATATGCCAGATGGCGGAGGAAAAGCTTTAAAAGAACATATTAAACATATTGCCGATAAAAATAAAGAAACTGAAAAGAACAATAAAAATAAGAAATAGTTTGTAACTTAGGAGCGCTGATTATGATGTGGGGGAGTATAGTCAAGTTACTTGATGAGATTGTTATAGCTGCTATCATTTCAATGTTAGGTTTTATATGTGGAAAGACATATAAAAAGATACGGAGCTTTTTTTACAAAAGGGCTATGAGCTTCTCCATAGACGGGCTCTGGTATTCCCGCCATAATAATTTTCAGGGAGAAAATATTATTGAGATCATTCAATTTAAGCAAAACAGGGAAGATGTCCTATTTAAACTTATACAATACAAAGAACATAAAAAGAACAGATATACATTCCGGGGAAGAGGGGTTTTCACCACAGATGTGGTTTCTTTATTCTATTGCTCAGATAGTAAAGATCTGAGACAAAATGGTGTTATGACATTGAAAATCTCTTCGCATGATATTAATGATATATGTATGAAAGGTACCTACTATGAGATAAATTCAGAAAGAGCTAAATCCCAGGGATTCTATCCATTTGGGGCATATGAGGTTTATAAGTTAAAAATACCCTTTTTAAAAAGAGCAGATCTCAGATGGAACAGGGGAACATTTTCAAATTATAAAACGGTTGACGAAACGGTAAAAAAGTATGGGGAAACCAAATGAGTTGCAGGAAATGCGGCAAGTGCTGTAGAAGTACGGATTTAGAAAAAAGAATCGTAATTATTTATCCAAGTGATCTGATACATATATCAAATACACTTCACATAAGCAAAAAAGAGTTTATCCACAAGTATTGTGAGAAGGATGATATCCAATGTGAAGGGTATGTTATAAAAATATATATACTAAAAAATATCAATAATCAATGCATTTTTTTATCTGATAACAATTTATGTGAAATATTTGAACACAGGCCTATACAATGCCGGAAGGCACCTTACAGCTATTTTGCATACGAGGATATATGGGAACATATGCCTTGTTTTGATCTGGAGGAAATGTCTAAAAGCAATAGCGCTGAAAATGATGAGGAGCTGGTGTTAGAATTATTGAGAGGGTATAATATTGAATCTAAAGTATAGATACTACGGGTTTTTCCATTCAATAAAAAGCCGCAATCCCGGGGAATGGGGCTGCGGCTTTTTTGAGTAATTTTTTTCAACTGAAATATGTTCTCAACGCAGATATTAATTCAAATGTGAAATTGCATAATCAGCTTCTTCGGCTGTGAACTGTTCACCGTATTCGGAGGTCAGTTGTTCCCGGATAGCTTCAGCAGACATAGCCAATGATTCCTGGTAGTCTTTTGCTTTTGCTAATGCGTTGGCATTCCAGTCAGCCTCCAAATTATCCATGGCATATTGAGCTTCTTCGGCCGTGAACTGCTCTCCATTTTCAGAGATAAGCTGGTTGTATATACCTAATTTTGACATATGCAAGGAATCGCTATAAGATTTCGCCTTTGCCAATGCATTGGCATTCCAATCAGCATTCAGATTGTCCACAGCATACTGCGCTGCTTCTGCAGGAAATTGCTCACCATATTCGGAAGTAAGCTGGTTATATATTCCGGCTTTAGACATATACATCATATCACTGTAACTGGCAGCTTTTGTTAATGCAGCTTTATACTCAGCAGGAACATCTGGCTCGGGTTCTGGTTTCGCTGTGCTGTCTGTTTTGGTTTCAGGCGTTTTTGCAGTATCATTTGGCGCTGTCTCATTTTCTTTTGCTGTCGAACTTGCCGTTTTATTCTCCGTATTCTTTGTGGTTTTATCCCCTGCATTTCTTGTCCCAGATCCTGAAATTCCGACGAACAAGCATATGATGACTACAATTACTATAGGGACAATGATAGAGATTAAAGCCTTAGTGTTCTTACTTCTGAACATGAATAATACATGCAGTGCACCGAATATAGATGCTAACACGGCCCATATTCCTAAATCAGAGTAACTTCCTACATTTGCTGCAGCGAGAAGTGCGCCGACAATATAAAATCCGGCAGGAACAAGATACCCAGCTGTTGTTTGTTTTTTCTTTAAGCATATTGTAACAATTCCGGCAATCAACATGCATACAGCCAATAAAAATCCGGCAGATCCACTGACTTCACCATTTGAACTTAAAGCATTTGCTGCTCCTGCAACACATGATTGCAGCGAGACTATTAGAAACAATATAATTGAAATGATTCCTAATACCAAACGGAATGTTTTGAAAGCCGCGTTTTTTGGTACCGGAGGATTTGCTTTTGGATGATTTCCATTATTTTGGTCCATGGTATAATAAGTTTGTTCTGCCTCCTGTTGTACAGGCGGGGTCTCTTGAACGGCTGCATCCCCGGATATTTTTGTTCCGCATTCAGTACAAAACTTTGCTCCTTCTGGAATTTCTGCTCCACATTTGCTACATTTCATAAATAATTCCTCCCTCTTTTTCCTTAGTTTATATTATAGAAAAAACACGACAGATGTGTTAATTCTACTCCTTTAAACTTGATGGCGGCGTTTGCTTGTTTAGATGCAACACCGCTCCCTCCTGGATTCAATTACCTTATCAGCCCAGATTTTATCATCGGATAAATCATTGCCGAATTAAGGCTGGAATGGTCTGCTGATGAGGGAGCGGCTTGTGTTTAGTTAATTGGTGTCAGATCAAATGTTAATTCTTTAGGTGTTCCATATTTGCTTTTGAATTCCTCTTCATTCATCTCTCCCGACACGATTTTGCCAAAGTCCTTCCAATAATCTTCGTTGTAATCCATAAACGAATATGTCGCTATTATCTCATCAAGATTCGCGGAATCATCCGCAAGTAAATAAGCTGCGTCATCAATAGAACCACCGGAGGGAACCTGTATTAAGTCTAAATCTTGTGCCTCAATCAGGCTTTCCAATTTGAATCCGTCAGGTAATCTGCCTTCCCAGCTTTTAACATAGCCAAAGGCACTGTCAGTTTCGTTTTTGATATTGAACATGATAGAGATTCGTTTTGTAAATTTACCGTTCGGATCATTATATGGTTCAACTGAATAATGTTCTGCTGTGATTGTAATCTGATCAATAGTGTAAGAATTTTGAACTTTCTCTTCTTTGTCAGTACTCTTATCTTGAGACTGTTTTGTATCGGAGCTCTCATCGGCCGTTTTGTCTGTTGATTGTGCCGGTTTGTCGCTTGCTGAACAAGCGGTCAGTAAAAGCGCCATTCCCAGGATTGTTAAAACTTTAAGTATTTTGTTTTTCATATGATGCCTTCCTTTCTTTTTAACCTTATTTTGAACCTACACGTCCTATTCCATAAAACATTTTTGGCTTAATAATTATTTCATTAAGCACATCTTTTCTTTTATATCCAAATTGCTTTTTTGTATTGTACCATAGACATATTCAATAAGCAAGGAAAGGAGATTTCACAAAAGAGAGGCGCAAAAGAGAGGATCTAGAAATGCATTCAAATTGCTTTCAGTGTATGACAGTATTTATATGCTGTAATATAGAAACATTTCCAAAATTGACTTGTCATTATACGAGGTGGAATGAACTCGTTAAAAAATGAAAATAGTTAATATACGACACGTTACGTATACTTTTCTTGGAAAGCATGATAATGTAGAAATATAGGGGGGACGGTCGATTTTATGTCAGATATCGGTTTTAGTATACGTAAGTTACGGCTTCAGAAACACATGACACAACAGCAGCTTGCAAGATTTCTGCATATAACAAGGACGACTCTTTCAAATTATGAACGGGGGAAGCGTTTGCCTGATATTTATATGATTAAGAAGATTGCAGATATCTTTGAGGTTTCAATAGATTCTCTTTTGGAGGGATAGTGGTAAAAAGATGGCTAACTGCAACCATCGATTTCTTCATGATGAGATCAGAAAATGGAAAGTACATTACTGTGATTCAAATAAAGTAATGCCCGGAATCTTCAGGACTCCGGGCTTGAATGTGGTGGGAAAGGAACTATTTTGAGGAGTAGTTCCAATCTTGTATATATATTAACACATTTCATGATGAATACGCAACATTATGTGCCGCTTATCCACTAAAATATTCATATAGCGAAAGAATTTTTGAAAATATTCATAACACGGAGTTTTCTTCTTGATATATATGTACTTTGACATCCGTTTTCAGATGGTTGTGATATTCAGTATTTATCTTGAACAGATCTGGTTCCTTAACTATCTTTTCCAACAATATAAAAAAGGCCGCAACCCCTTAATACCTCCGGGTTTGCGGCCTTTTTTACGAAAGCTGGAAATCGGACTTGAACCGACGACCCCTTTATTACCAGTGTTCTGACATAGTCCTGCTAACGCCCATTTTAAGCCATTCTACGGCTAAAAAACTCAATTTGACTAAATTACTTCAAATTTGCTTAAAAAAAATTTCTGGAAGCAGTGTTTTAGTTAACTATATTTAAATGATACTCGTGGGAATGGTGGTATGATATCTACCATCCGCTCTTATCTTGTATCTTGCCATATTGTATCACCCCTTTTATAAAATGGCAGAAAAATAGTGTGTTTGACTAAACCACGCTTGGAATGGTACAACATCCTTGTTCGGGGGATATTGTCGCTATGTTTCGGGCGTAGATTGAAATGGGGGTGATAGTTTCTCAAGACCACTCGGTATTGGCGTACCGGGCGTTTTTTATTTATCCAACGCCAGGATAACCCATCCGGAATAAATTTCCTGTTATTCCATTATACTGCATTGTCTCATTATATTCGCTAGGTATATACAGCGGCTCTAATCCATATATCTCCATAACTTTGTATGATGCAATATCCCCCAAGCTGTTAAATTTAAAGTACAAATGATACTGTTCCCCAATAAACTCATAAAATCCAGCACCGTTGTAGTGAGCAATGTGTTCTAAGAAAATAATATCCTCGGAAACGTTGCCATCTTCGTTAAGCACTGCTTTTGTTATGTAGAAACTGAAATTAGCATCATCTATATTTTCGACATGAAGAACGATACTTGTATTGATGTCAGCAAGGTTATGTATCTTGTAAGTACTGCTTACTGGAGGCAGAGGGCAGGCAATGTTGCCGATATAGTCTCCGGTCATATCTATCTCTTGCTGTGGAGGTGTTGTTGGCTGTTCCTGTGATGTTGTTTCGCTTTCGTCAATTATATCTGAACTTTCTGTCTCGGAAGAGTTACCGTGTTCTATTATGTTGCCGGTATTCTTATCAACAAAATTCACAATAGTTATCAATTGGTCTTCCGGAACAGCGCTAAGTGCTTGGTATATATTGCCCTCAATGTAGAATACTAAGGCAACAAATCCTTGAATCTCATTATATGTATCTGGATTTACCTTAATCGTAAATTCAGTAAGATCATCATTGTAGGAGATAGAATTAAATGAAGGGTAATTCTCTTTGTCTTTAAGGATTTCATCAATTCCATCGTCAATACTGTCTTTATAGTCAGAAAGCAGTTGTTGGTGAGCTCGCTTAGTCATTTTCAGAGTAATGGAACCGTTGGCATTTTTGACAATTTCTTTTACTCCTGCAGCTTTCGCTTCTTCATCTAGGGTATCATCTGAATCACCGACTAACGATGCCGGTAACGTGATCTCAACGTCAAAAAGGTTCTTTTCGGCTTTCAAAGTTACATTATCTCCGGAACTCTTATCAGATGCATCTGGTTTGCTACATCCAACGATTGAAAGTAACATCACTAAAATTAAAGAGATTCCTAATATCCTTTTCTTCATACAAATAATTCTCCTTTCGTTATCATACATTTCAAAATATATGTTAAGTCGTCTGACGTAACATCGATTTATCCGGTCCTGTTGGCACAGAGGCGGTTCTTATTAAATTAATTTTGCAATATTGATAGTAAAATCATCATATATGCAGACATTAATATCTTCATCTAATGTATATAGAGTAGATTCCTGTTCCTTCTAAAAATCATATACCATGACGATATGTTTCTGTGGATCCATAATCCAGTATTCGCGGATTCCAGCTGTGCGGTATTTGAAAAACTTCACACCGTAATCCATCTGTGGATTAGACGGTGATGTTATCTCTATTACCCAGTCGGGCGTGCTACTGCAGTCTTTGTTGGTGAGCTATTTTTATCGCATATAACACTTATTCAATGACCTTATCGTAATATGTGGACATAAGGCTGTAAATTCCTTTTAATCTATGTTCGGTCTTTACGATTTCTTCAGCAGATTTTTCATCTTCCCACCCCATTAGATATGAAGGGGTGATGCCTATGTTTTTGCTATCAGTTCTATTTTATAGGAAGGTATATTTGTTACAATGTTATTTTCGTATTTGTATAATGTTTGCTTAGAAACACCGATTTTTTCGGCTAATTCTGTTTGTAAAACATTTATTGATTCGCGTAGATTCTTAATGCGATCACCTTTTAATTTGATAGTAACTTTATTATACCATAAAAAAGTTATAAATGCATTGATATGATGCCGGTAGCTTAAGGAGTTACTGAGAAGTGAGAAGAGGTGAAGTTAAAGTGATTCTTACTAGATAAGCAACGTGGGGGTATCGCAGAAAAAGGTTATTCACAGGCACTGGGCGTGGATCTAACATATCCGTGTTATGTGTAGAAATATGCTTATTGTTCCAGGACACTGGATCCTGACGTGGATGTATGGAATGAGTCATATTTCGTTGATATCTGGGAGCTTTATATAAAGGACTATGAAATTCAAAGCAACATATCAGATGAACGGCTGTGGTGGTATGCAAACCCATCCGTATAAGTTATGAAAACGGGCGTTCCGAAATACGGGAGGCTTTTGAGATTGCCAAGGAAATCCCAGAAAAGATGACCGCATTCCCTTCGAAGATGCTGAATGTCTGGGGACAGGCACAGGGAAAGAAATCATCAAATACATAGTGTATTGGCATTTATTTATCCCAAATAGCAAGAAGATAGCTGAACGGAAGAGAAAGGATAAAGTTGATTATGATGCATGAAAGAAAACAGGTGTTTTGACCGTAACGAATACATCTATGTTGTACAGAACGCGGTCATGAAGTATGTCATGGATATATGCAGGGAGAATGAATGCAAAATAGAATGTCTCTGATTCGATCTTGCCAACGCGGCGAAACTGATGCTCGACCTGTCAAACGAAGGGGAGGTGGTGGAAGAAGGGATCCTTCTTACTTTTAGGCATAAAACCCGGAAATTAAACCGGACTTGAATGTGATGGGAAAGGAACTAATTTTGAGGAGTAGTTCCAATCTCATAATCATTCTAACATATCGATGATTGGCTGACAAGAAAACGTGTCTATTGTCCACTGACACCCTTGTTTTCTGTCCAATTTCTTAATTTGACTAAATAAAATTTTAAAAAGTACTTAAAAGCCTTTAAATATAAGGCGTAAAGGACGTTTGTTTTGACTACTTTTTTCGGAATTTCTGGGTATTTTTAAGGATTTCTGGGGATTTTTCGAAAACACGTTCGATTCAAAAAAGACCGCTAAAAAAGCCGCACCCCCTTAATACCCACGGGTTTGCGGCCTTTTTTACGAAAGCTGGAAATCGGACTTGAACCGACGACCCCTTCATTACGAGTGAAGTGCTCTACCTACTGAGCTATTCCAGCCTGTGGCTCGTCAGACGAACCTTGATTATTATATCTCTTTTTTCTATGAATTTCAACTGTTTTTTTTAAAACGTCTATTATTTTAAAATCATTTGACAAATTTTTCTTTTATGCTAATATAGTTCATTGAAGAACAGTTCATAAATGAACTATATTTTGCATGAGCGGGTCAGTTAAACTAATCAATCAGGAGGCAGAATGATGATTTCTACAAGTGAATTTTTATCTATTACGAATCAATTCAATAAGCTGTACAGCGGAAGCATTAATGCGGTTGCGGCCGGGTACGGCATGAGTAAAGTGGAAGTGGATGTACTTTTATTTCTTCACAATAATCCTCAGTACGATACGGCCAGAGATATCGTGGAGTACCGCCATATAGCCAAATCTTATGTATCTAAGGCAGTTGAACTGCTGGTAAAGAGAGGGGCGCTTTCAATCAGGGAAGACGATAAAGACAGAAGAATCAGCCATCTGCAGGTTACAAAAGAAGCAGCCGGGCCGCTTGAAAAAGCGCTGGAGGCACAGGCCGCGGTTATGGAGCGGGTTTTCAGGGGGATTACGAGTGAAGAAAAACAGATGTTTGCTAAAATTCTCTATCGTATATCAGGTAATCTGGACACAATGAAACGAGGTGAGGAATGATGATAGTGAAGATACTTGTCTGTCTGGCCGCTGGAATGGGGGCCGGGATCGGAACGGGACTGGCGGGACTTTCTGCGGCGGCAGTGATCTCCCCCATGCTGATTACATTTCTGGGATTTGATGCATATGAAGCGGTGGGAATATCACTGGCATCTGATGTGCTTGCATCGGCAGTCTCTGCTTATACATATGGAAAACATAAAAACCTGGATATCAAAAACGGGATCGTGATGCTCCTTACCGTCCTGGTATTCACCCTGTTCGGCAGTTATATCGCTTCTTTGGTTCCGAATACGACAATGGGAAGCTTTTCTGTCTTTATGACACTGCTTCTGGGTATTAAGTTTATCGTAAAACCGGTGATGACGACAAAAGAAAAGCAGGCGGAAAAAAGCGTCAGGACAAAAATTATCCAATCAATTCTGTGCGGAATCGTGATCGGATTTATCTGCGGATTTATTGGTGCAGGCGGAGGCATGATGATGCTTCTGATGCTGACAAGTGTTCTGGGATATGAATTAAAGACAGCCGTGGGGACGAGTGTTTTCATCATGGCATTTACGGCTTTTACAGGTGCCGTATCCCATTTTTCAATCAGCGGCGGGCTGCCGGATATACCTGCCCTTGTGTTATGTATTCTGTTTACTTTGATTGGCGCGAGATTAGCGGCTAAATTTGCGAATAAAGCCCCGGCGAAGACCCTGAACCGGGCTACAGGAATTGTTCTGTCTGTGCTGGGGATTGCGATGATTGCAGTGAAAATTTTCTAAAAGAGCCGCCAGAGTGCGGCATCCGGACAGGAAAGCCGGCACTTCGGGAGCGGAACAGGAGGGAACGGGAGATGTGCGTGAATTGACGATTCGTTTGTGGGTGTTTAGCTGTCGTGCCCTATGTAAATTTCACATAGGGCAGTTCCTTTTTATTTGTAGCTGTGGTTTGACAGTGCTTCTATAAGGCGGAAGACCTGCTCTGTGCTGTCTGTAAGGTTTTGAGCAGCATTTTCCGGGATGAGGGCCTCTTCCAGGGTGGTAATTCCACGCACTATGGGGAAGTAGGCGTCTATTCCGGCGCTGTTGCAGGCACGTGCGTCCGGGGTGACGCTTCCGGCGAATGCCAGAACTTTGGCGCCGTATTTTTTTGCGAGGGCGGCCACTCCGGCGGGGGCTTTACCCATGGCAGTCTGGTTGTCAAGACGGCCTTCTCCTGTGATTACGATGTCTGCGGTTTTCATTTCTTCTTCCAGGCGGACTGCATTTAGGATCAGGTCAATGCCGGGGGTAAGACGGGCGTTCAGGTAACTGAGGAGGGCAAAACCGAGGCCTCCGGCTGCACCGGCTCCGGGAGCGGCGGCGTGGCTGACGCCAAAGTTGTCAGCGGTGATTTGGGCAAAATGGTCCATGGCGGCGTCCAGTAAGGGCTTCATCTCTTCGGTAACCCCTTTTTGCGGGCCGTATATGTATGTGGCGCCGTTGCTGCCGCAAAGGGGATTGGTTACGTCGCAGGCGGCCTGAAAAGTACATTCGGACAGCCATGGTAAGACGTGATCGCTGCAGATGCTGGTAATTCCGGCGAGGGCCTGGGCGCCTTGGCCTGCTTCAAGTCCGTTTTCATCCAGAAATTCATATCCAAGTGCCTGGAGCATGCCGATTCCGCCATCGTTGGTTGCACTTCCGCCGATTCCGATGATAAAATTGCGGCATCCTTTTTCTGCCGCATCTTTGATCAATTCTCCTACACCATAGGTGGTGGCGGCCATTGGATTTCGTTTGTCTCTTGGAATCAGGGTGATCCCGGCGGCAGAGGCCATTTCGATAATGGCGGTGTGGGTTTCTTTCAAATATCCGTAACAGGCGCATACCGGTTCGCCCAGAGGGCCTGTTACGGTAAGTTCTATGCGCTCCCCGCCCAGCCCTTCTATGAGGGCATCGGTTGTGCCTTCGCCTCCGTCCGCCAGCGGTCTGACAATCACATTTGCTAGAGGATTGGCTTTTTGAATACCTTCCCGGATTGCACGTCCGGCTTCCATAGAACTTAAACTGCCTTTAAAAGAATCAACAGCAACTACTATCTTCATAATAAAACCTCCGTATTTGAAATATAATTTTTATTGATTGATTAGACGAATAGTTACGCAGCAGAATGCCATTTTGCCGCAAAGCAGAGACATACGGAATATACCCATTTTGTTCATAGTGGACTATAGCTTTTTAGCCATAAACAGGCATGGGTTTTCTTCATCCCAATGAAGTGGAAAAATCTCTAATGGCACGAAACCCATCTTGTGGTAAAATCTCCTGGTTCTCTCATAGGGTTCATATTGAACGGTATCGGCTAATGTTTTAACGGTTAAAAATTCGAAATTGTTGGAACAACAATATTCTTCCACAGCCGATATAAGTCTTGTGCCTAAACCGCCACGCTGATACCTGTTGATAACACCCATGACGCATACCTCGGCCGTATATGTATTATGAATTTTTATCGCAACAAATCCAACAGGATTCTGCTCATCAAATACTGCATAAAAAGGCATCGTCTTAACTTTACTAACATAATCAACAATAGATGCCTCAACTCCAAACCAATCGGGTAATTCACGCAAAATAATATTGCATATATCGGACTTTACTTTTTGGTCAAAAACTTCTTGTATTTGCATCTCTTACACCTCACAAAATATAAAATTTTTTCTATGTTACATTTGAGTTTGTTTGAAAAGAACGTAGTATAATCACCTGCTTGTTTTCCATATCATTCAAGGTGTGCTTATGGACATCCAATTAAAAAACAAATAGGGTTTTATATTAAAATCATAACCTACAAATCATGGAAAGAACTGTGTTTATGCGGGGGTATATCACTTCACATCGAATCGCTTACTATTGACATTTACTATGCTTTAGTACAGACACAGAGACAATGATGTCCTGCATGTATTTAGTATATCAAAATTTCAGCGCACATCCATGTTACAGATACTAAAAATAGAAGGAAAAACTGTTGATATTTGTTGTTAGTAACAAAGCGTGTTTGAAAATCATCCCCGCATACAGTGGTATAAATAAACAAGGAACTTTATGAATGCTGCTTGCAGAGTAAAGCAAACTGCAGCATGAAAGCATCATGGAATACCCGCGGATTGAGTCCTGTTCTTTCAGTGATCTTGTCCAATTGGTACTGCAGAGTATTCTTGTGGATAAAGAGTTCCTCGGAAGCAGTTTTTAAAGAAAGGCTGCAGTTGAAGTACGTTTTCAAGATATGCAGCTCCCTGGGGTTCAGCTGCTTTAGGACATGATCCGCATAAAGCCTCTGTATACTGCCTGGCAGGCTTTCCATGACAAACTCAATGGAAATGTCTTCTATATCACAGAATACGGCGTTCCGCTGCCGTGCATGTTCCCGGGCGATCTGGGCACTGTGATAGGACTGGTTCAGTTGATAGAGTGTACAAAACGGCCCCATGCCGGAATGAACACGTTCCTGAAACCTGCTGCTGAATTCAGACGGAGAAAAACGGCCGTAGGTTTCCCTGTCAAATATGACGACCCACTCATTGGGATAAAGATAAAGGGAGAGCCGGCATCCCAGAGCGGCAAAATAAAAACGCAGTGCAGGCTCCAGGGTGGTGTCCGGCATTTTTATAGAAAGCACGGCATATTCCCGGGCGGGATCGAGCGCGTATTTATCCAGAAGCAATTCCAGCTGCTTCTGATTCTGAATGTTGTCATAAATAAGCGATGTCACCAGATAATGCAGGGATCGGTTTTCAGAGAGCATTTCTTCATTCAGCTGCTGCTCCTTGAGAAAAACTTCTGTGATTTTAGTAATGAGGAAGCCGAACTGCCTGAGTTCATCCGGATTTCCGGTGATTCCGATTGCAGCGACTGGATGCCCTTCCAGAAAAATGGGGTAGTTAATTCCATTCTGTGTGCCTTTAAAACGATGTCCGCTGTCTACATATACGGGGGCGCCGGTTTTCACAGCTTCACTGCCGGCCTCATGGAAAGTACCGATTCGCTGAGGATTCGTACTGCCGATGATGATGCCGGAGGCATTGATCAAGTTGATGTCATTTTTGACCACCTCGTAGACTGCATTGACAATCTGTGAGGCGAGCTGCCTGGAAAGTTCCATAGAGAGTCCTCCTGTCTGGTTGATATGTATATTGTAATATACTTTTGGTATCAATGCCAGGAAATGTTTTCCTATGGCAGACAAAATGAGCAAATTAAAAAACCACCGCTGACCGGCTGTGCCAGCCAGTTGGCAGATGGTTTATATTTTATATGAGGTGATTTAGTTTACTTCCGTGTACGCATTATCACCAAGCCAAGCCTGAAGAGAGGAAATATCATATACGGGTGGATTAGCAGCCCCCCAATTTCCTATACTTATATTTTTAACATCTGGTGCTTTATATACTTTTCCATCCACATAGATCAAATTAGCATACCATGAGCCCCAACTAGTGGAAGAAGTATTGGCGAAGAGAATAACGGGAGGACTGTCCTGTTTGATGCTGCCTAAATAATAAGGGTGCCAATACAAATCCTTGTTTTCAAAAGGTGTTCCCTTTTTCTGAGAATCTGTTACCGATAAGAGCCCTCCGTTATTTACTGCATTTTCTATAAGTTTATTGCGGTCCAGAGAAGTTAGCTTAGGATCCTTTTTTTGTTCTGTAATAAAGTCGCTCGCCTGTTTTACAAAATTATTCATCCTCGTAAGGGTGGCAGTTCCCTCTACGTCTATGTAAATCCGGGGATCATGTTTGATATCATAAATCACATGAAGATTGTTTTCCGATAAATATCCGAAGGATAAGATCTCCGCATCATCGTCTTCAAACTGTATAGTAGTCTCAAATGATCCGCCTGCGTTCGCCTGTTTCAAGATTACAGGCCTGCTGTCGTTCAGGATCTGCGAGGTAAGGGTTCCTTCGGCAGCAAGATCAACGGCAGTCCTGGCAGCAGCCTGAAGTACTTCGCTGCACTCATTAATAGCAGCAGCATTTTTGGCTTTAGACACATATCTTAAGAGTGAAGGGACAAGGACGGCCGCTAATACTAAAATGATAACAATCACAACAATTAATTCGACTAATGTGAACCCACCGTTTTTCCGCTTCATAAAATACCTCCCCAGATATTCTCTTTTGTAAAATGTGTGTTCAGTATAGCATTTTCAACGGAAGATTTCAATGTGATTTAGCGTTACTATTTACGGGACCGTGTACCACGATGCACGACATCTGCGCCAATAAAGTGATGGGGCCGGGCATCTGGCTCCTAGCCACAGGCGGCTTTAAATGAGCCGGATGCCGTTATTATGTACGGCCCATAGGCCATGAATAGTAACGAGTTGGCAGTGTGATGCAAGAAATAATAATTTATCTATTGTGACAGGTTTTCTAATATACTATAATAAAACAATGAGTCTTTGCAGTAACAGTTCAGGCAGGCCTGAACTGTTACGCAGTGTGAAGTTAAATCATGAATCAGCAGAAGCAAGATAACAAAATACAAACTAAGATCCGGAAAAAAGTTGAAATCATTTTCCGGCAAAATGAAGACGAGGGTGATGGAATGAAGAAGATAGGGTTTATTGGAATAGGAATCATGGGGAAATCTATGGCGCGAAATCTGATGAAAGCGGGCTATGAACTGCATGTCTTTGCACGGGACAAAGCGAAGGCAGAAGATTTAATTGCAGAGGGGGCGCTTTTCCATGACACGATCAAGAGCTGTGTGGCGGGATGTGAGGCCGTTATTACAATTGTGGGATTCCCAAAGGATGTGGAAGAGGTATATTTTGACGCAGGCAATATTTTGGACAGTGCAGAAGCAGGAGCATATTTGATCGATATGACAACGACCAGCCCGCAGATCGCGGAGAAAATATATACAGAAGGTACAAAGAAAGGCTTCCATGTAATGGATGCCCCTGTAACCGGCGGTGATACCGGAGCAAAAGAGGGAACCCTCTCTATCCTTGCCGGCGGGGACCGGGCGGACTACGAAGCGTGTCTTCCGCTGTTTGAAGCTATGGGGACAAATATCAATTATCAGGGGAAGGCCGGTTGCGGACAGCACTGCAAGCTTGCAAATCAGATTATGATTGCCGGGGCGCTGTCGGGAGTCTGTGAGGCGCTTGCCTACGCCAGGGCAAAAGGGCTGAACCTGGAAATTGTTTTAAAATCAGTATCCACTGGTGCGGCAGGCAGCAGACAGCTGGATACATTCGGGCCGAAGATTCTGGCTGACGATTATGCGCCCGGATTTTTTATGAAGCATTTTATAAAGGACATGAAACTGGCTTTAATTGAGGCAAATATGAGTGAGCTGGATCTGGGGATGCTCAGCCAGGTGCTTGCTAACTGTGAAGAACTGGAAGCAGAAGGATATGGAGAGCTGGGAACACAGGCGCTGATGAAGTACTATGAATAGGCGGCAGGCCGCCTAAAAGGGGCGAGGGAAATGTACATTAGAAAAGGGTGCAGGCTATGAAATTGACGATATTAGGTACGGGGAATGCAACGGTGACAGACTGCTATAATACGTGCTTTGCTTTGACGGAGGAAAACAGGCATTTTCTGGTAGATGCAGGGGGCGGCAATCAGATCCTCCGGATTCTGAAGGAGACGAATATACCGTTGGAAGAAATTCACGATATATTTATTACGCATGAGCACATAGATCATCTGCTGGGGTTGTTCTGGCTGATAAGAATGATCGGGCAGAACATGAATCAGGGAAAATATGAGGGAAAGGTCAGGATTTACTGCCACAGCGGTCTGATCCCGACGATCACAACGATAGCGGAACTGACGATCATGAAAAAGGTGACGAAACACCTTGGAGGACGTATTCAGCTGATTCCGCTTGAAAGCGGGGATACGAAACAGATACTGGGCTGCGAAGTTACCTTTTTTGATATAGGATCAACAAAGGCCCGGCAGTTTGGATTTACTTTGAAAACAGCGGACGGGAAAAAGCTGTCCTGCTGCGGGGATGAACCATATAATCCGTGTGAAGAGGAGTATGTCAGAGACAGCGACTGGCTGATGCATGAAGCATTCTGCCTATACCGGGAAGCAGATAAATTTAAGCCATACGAAAAACATCATAGTACGGTAAAAGAGGCATGTCTGCTGGCAGAGCAGCTGAGAGTCCCAAATCTGATACTTTATCATACAGAAGAAACGCATTTGGAGGAACGGAAAGAACTATATACCGAAGAAGGAAGAAAATATTACAGCGGAAATCTGTATGTACCGGATGACCAGGAAGTCTTCCGGATCTAGCAGATTTTGTGCTGTAAAAGTGAAATAAACGGGCGTACTTGCTCAGAATATATATTTTGAGATGAAAAGAACAAAGAAAGCACAAATAATAGCTTCAAATCTCATGAAAATTAAAAAGTAATCAGGCAAATGCGCCACAGCTTATTGACAAAAACTGACAAACAGAGGTAAAATCAAACCAGTATCAGATACGCATGTCATGATGCATGATATGCGGTCTTTCCGAGAGTCATATTATTGATTCTATTCGGTGCAAAGGGAGGACGACTAACATTATCCAGGAGGAAAAATTTATGTTTAAAAAATTAAGACAGAAGGCTAAAAATAAGAAAGGGTTTACGCTGGTTGAACTGATTGTTGTAATTGTAATTATTCTGGTTCTTGCGGCGGTATTGGTCCCAAGTTTATTGAGATATGTAGATAAAGCCAATAAAGCTAATTGTAAAGCTGATGCAGCAACTATCTTATCTCAGTTGCAGGCAGACTATGCAGCCAGCCAGGCGAATGAGCAGACAGGTGTGTCTGCATTAGGTGATGATTATAAAGTAAATGGTGTTGAAGTTTTGAACAGAGCGGCAACTGTTGAAGCACCTGCTAACAAAGCTGTATATACTGTGACGGCAGTTGCTGATTCAAGCGCTGGTGCCCAGACTTATAACGAAATTACTCGGTTTGCATATAACAACGGTAAGTATACTGCAACTTGGAATATGAATGGTGGAACTGGAGTTACTGCAGGCTGGACAGTAACAAAGAACTAATTCTTGAATTTAGTTCCAGAGAGGAGGTTCATAATTACATATGCCCAAGCAAAATTATGAATCCCTCATCTACAAAAACAAGTTCCTAAGAGCATGTAAAACGGCTCTCATAGTCCTGCTGATCTCCGCAGTGGTTCTTGCACCGACCCTGTGGATATGGGACCAGTCAGTTCAGGAACGGCAGGCTCTGCGTGAAGCGAAGAATGTTGTTCTGAACATGAATCTCCTCAGCCTGGAGTATTATGGCTCCCCCACCTCCATAATGGACAGAATCCGTTCAAGCGGGATGGTGAAGTCTGCGGAGGAGGAGATCGTCAGTTATTCAGGAGCGGAGGGAGAGATCCATTTAGTTTCATGGAATACCAGAAAGAACTGCGTAGATACCATGAGTTATCGGAAGGGAAGATTTTTGGTGCAGTATCAGTATGATTCAACTGATGATACTGATACATGGGAAGTCTACTGGAAGATTCATCAATATGCTGATTAGATGAGGAGTGGGAATTTATTCGGTTGAAACCGGGTGAATTCCCCTTTTTATGAAAGGGAAAAAGTGGAAACGAAGTAGCAATTCAGGCAGGCCTGAACTGTTACGAAAAAACACTGTTTTCTTTTCATAAGAAGTAATTGATTTAAGCAATTCAATGTGCAATCACCGAGCGTGGTTTGAAACAAAATTCGGAGAATAAGTATGGGTTTAATTATATGTGAAGCGCTGTTGTGTATCCTTTTGTTTTTTGCCGGCGCCTGTGTGTTTTCTTTTTTAAACGTGATTGTCTATCGTGTCCCCAAGAAAATGTCCTTTATCCGGGGGCGTTCCGTCTGTCCGGCCTGCCACCATGAACTGGGGGCGGCGGATTTAATCCCCATTTTCAGCTATCTATTCCTGCGGGGGAAGTGCCGTTACTGCGGCGGGAAAATTGGAGCCAGGGATACGCTTGCCGAGGCAGCAGGCGGTGCGGCTGCACTGTTTTGCGCCATATACTATGGATATGACGGCGGGGATTATGCGAAAGCTGTGCTTGTCTTTGCATTCGCAGGGGTTCTGACCGTTGTGGCACTGATGGATCTAGACACCATGGAGATTGCGGACGGCTGCTCCATAGCCATTGTGGTTCTGGCTGCAGCGGGGCTGTTTTTTATGAAAGAGGTTACGATCGGGCAGAGGCTGATCGGAATGGTTTGCATCAGCGTGCCTATGCTGCTTCTTGCGATCGCAGTCCCTGGAGCATTTGGAGGCGGCGATATCAAGCTGATGGCAGCAGGCGGGCTGTTCCTTGGATGGCGGACGGTTCTGGCGTCCGCGATTATCGGTATCCTTTTGGGAGGCGGATATGGAATCTATCTGCTGGCGTCGGGAAAGAAGGGGCGCAAGGAACAGTTTGCATTCGGGCCGTTTCTGTGTGCGGGCATGATACTGGGCCTGCTCTTCGGGAACCAGATGATTGACTGGTATCTGGGGATTCTGATATAATAAAGTATTACCTAAAATTAGGGGATCAGGGAGGGACGTCTGATGGCACAATACAAGTATAAGGCTCAGACGATAGACGGAAAAAAGATATCGGGCGCCATGAATGCGGGAAGCGAGGCGGAGCTGCAGCTCAGGCTGCACGAGCAGGACGCTTTTCTGCTTTCAGCAAAGGAAGTGCGGTCCGGAAAGAACCGGAAGCAGTTTAAGGCAAAGGTGCTGGCGGATTTTTCCAGGCAGCTGTCCACGCTGGTCGGTGCGGGCGTTACTTTGGTGCGGGCGCTCAATATCATTGCAAACGGGGAGTCCATTAAGCCAAATGAACGGCAGGTGTATGAAGACATGATTCGCCAGATCCGGCAGGGAATATCCCTTTCGGAGGCGATGGAGTCACAGAACGGGGCATTTCCTCCCCTTATGATTTATATGTACCGCTCTGCGGAGAGCAGCGGCAATCTGGAACTGGTTTCCATGCAGATGGCTCTGATGTTCGAGAAAGAGCACCGTCTGAACGGAAAGATATCCAGCTCCCTTGTGTATCCTAAGATACTGGGTGTTATGATCATCGCGGTTATCATGGTGCTCACAAAGTTTGTTATGCCGCAGCTTCAGGAGCTGTTTGACACCATGGATACTCTGCCGCTGCCGACACGTATTCTAAATGGGATCAGCGATTTCATGCAGAGCTACTGGTATCTTGCCATAGCGGCGCTGTTGGGGCTGTGGGTCGGATGGAAGGCGCTGCTGAGGATTCCCGGTTTCCGAAGGAGATGGCACAGGGTGCGTCTGCATATGCCGGTATTCGGCAAGCTGCAGAAGGTGATCTGTACCGCGCGTTTTGCAAGGACATTAAGCTCCCTTTATTCGGCGGGAATTCCGATCGTACCCGCACTGCAGATTGCAAGAAATACGGTGGGCAACGATTACATAGATTTACAGTTTGACGAAGTGATTCCCTATGTCCGGGCCGGCAACAACCTGAGCGATGGCCTGGATATGGTGGACGGGTTTGTAAAGAAGCTGTCTGATACAATCCGGGTAGGGGAAGAAACCGGAAGTCTTGACTCCATGCTGCTGGCAACGGCGGATGCCATGGAATTTGACGCGGACATTGCGATCAATAAGATGGTGTCGTATGTTGAGCCAATCATGCTGATCATCATGGGGATTGTGGTGGCATTTGTTATGGTGGCTGTGTTCAGCGCACTGTACGGTTCTTACGACAGCATAGCAGGCATGGAATAGGAGGCAGAAGGATATGGTAGTTGTATATTTGTCAAACCGGTATATCCGCGTTGTGGACGGGGAGGTATCCGGGGGAAGCATACACGCAAAATCTCTTTATTATACAGTGGATACCAGAGGATGTATCCTGAACGGAACTATTACGGATGAGGACGGGTTCCGTGAAATGATCCGTAATCTTTGGGAGACCAATCATATACCCAGAAAAAATGTATATCTGGTGATCGACAGCAGCCAGTTTACTACGAAAGTGGTGGACGTGCCGGCTCTCAAGCCAAAACAGATGATGGAATATATCAGCCGTGAATTCACGGATGTGGAGCGAATCTCCAATCCGGTTTACGGCTATTTCCCGTTATCCAGGGGGGAGAGGAAGAAGGAAAAGCTTAAACGGGTCTTTGCATCCGTAGCGCCTAGAGAACTTGTACGCGGATATGTGGAATGCTTTGCCGGCCTGGATATTGCAATCAGCGGTGTGGAGAGCGCAGTGGGCGTGACCATGAGGCTGGCTGAAAAGCTTTCGCAGCTAAGTGACGCAACCTGCATCGTACAGTTTGCGGACGACATGTCGCTGATCAATCTTCTTCTGGTGAACGGTGAATATAAATATTCCAGCAGAAACAGGATGTTTTCCGAGTCCGGAACCCCGGAGTTTGCTGCGGAGACGGCGCGTACGGTCAGCACGCTTCTACAGTTTGCCAAGGCACAGGATCTGGCACAGAAGATTCCGCAGGTGTACATAGCCGGATTGTCGGAAGACGAACTGCAGATTTATCAGGACAGTATCTATCAGATTGATGCGGAGATGGAAGCGGATGCATTACAGCTGGAGCCGGTGGTGAAGCTTGGAAAAGCTGCCGGAGGCAGTCAGGAACTGACACATTTTGCTCTGACTGTGGGAGGGCTGTTGAAGACAGATCCCAGGACCTCCATTATGTCCCGGGTTGTGAAGGATCCGGAGAAAGAAGCCGGGAAGAGAAAGCGCAGAAAGATGCTGGTTCCGGTGTTTGTTCTGGCTGCGGTCATGTTCCTGCTTGCCGGGATTCTGGGCGGCCGGGCCATGTATTATAATGTGCAGCTGAAAGAATTGGAAGCGTACAACCAGAGAACGGATGTTGTGGCGGCATGTGAGGAGTATGACAGGCTGAATGAAGAACTGCAGGCGGCTTCCTCGCTGGGAAACAGCATGGTGAGCCTTAAGAGCAGCGTGCTGGCCTATCCGAGAGTGGACAGCGCAACCGAAGAGGTTGTAGCCTCCTGTGCATCAGGGCTGGTTACGGCGGAGATCAGCAGTTATGATGCGGAGAACGGCCTGCTGAGCTTTGACGCAAAGGCGGGGAATGTAGATCAGATCAACCGCTTTATCGGTCTGTTAAGCAAACAGGAGATATTTGCCGCGGTAGATTACACAGGATATTCCCAGGGAACAGATGACCAGTGGAGTGTAAAGGTGAACTGTATTATGGCGGCAAGACAGGAGGAAAGTGATGACACTGAAGCTGACAGAGAGGGATAAAAAGTTATTGGTGATACTGGCAGTGTTCGTCCTGATCGTCGGCGTTGGGGCCGGTGTGCTGATGCCGCTGCTGGATAAGGGGCAGGAGCTTCAGGAAAAAGCAGCAGATGCCAGAATCGAACAGCAGGAACGGGAACAGAAGGTCGTTTCCCTTCCGGTTCTCAGAGACAGGGAATCAACGGTGCTGAGTAATATCGAAGAGATGAGGAAAGACTTTTATCCTGTCATGAAAAGCATGGAGATTGATAAGATGCTCACAGAACTGGCCCTGTCGAAGGGGCTGATCGTGAAAGATCTGGACATTAAAATGCCTGCGTCGGGCGAATTCAGTACGATGAAGGATTATTCGGCATTTACCGATGCAGGTGAGCCGGAAACAGCTGATGCCGGGGTTACATACAATGGAATCTATACAGCCGTGGTATCTATGACACTGCAGGGAAGCAGGGGGGAGATCCAGTCGATGATGGATGACTGCGCGGCAAATGAGCCGGGAATAAGAATTACCGATTTTATGTGGCAGACATTAAAAGAGTCCGAGACCAGAACCCTTGGCATGACTCTGGAAATATATATGTGCAGGGATACCGAACAGTACATTATGGAACAACAGGCGGCGCAGGCAGCTGCCAATGCGGCGGATCAGGCGGCGCAGACAGACGCCGCGGATGAGACAGAGGGAGAATAGAGGCGGTTTTATGGAGACAGCAAGTATTAAGAACCTCAGAATCGGGGATATATTAAAAGAATACAAGTATGTGACGGATGAACAGATCCAGATGGCCATAAACTACCAGAAGGAGCACAAAGGAGTGCGTATCGGCGGCGCTCTCATAGAGCTTGGCTGCATTACGGAAGCACAGATGCTCCAGGCGCTGGGACAGCGCCTGGAGATGCAGGTTGTGGAGATTGCCAATCTGGATGTGGATCCCGAAGTGGTGGAGAAGATTCCCAGGCAGCTGGCGGAAAAGTATGAGATGCTTGCGGTAAACGAAAAGGACGGGCTGCTGAACCTTGTCCTCAATGATCCCATGAATTTCTATGGAATCGAAGATATCCGCCAGATCACGGGTATGCAGCTGAATATCAGCCTGAGTCCGCGTGCGGAGTTACTTCGGGCAATCCATTACTACTACTCGGAAGTCGGGGCCAAGAAGGCGGCCCGGGTCGCAAACGAAAGCATTCGGGAAGAGGAGCGGTTGGAGGAGCTGGAGATCAGCGAAGATGATGACGATGATACGCCGGTCATCAATCTGCTGAACCGTTTGATTAACCGGGCGTACAGCACCAATGCTTCTGATATCCATATTGAACCTTTTGAGGATAAAACTTTGGTTCGCATGAGGATCGACGGCGCTATCGTGGAATACGTTTCTCTGCAGAAAAGCCTGCATGCTTCTTTGGTCGCACGTATTAAGATTCTCGGCGGGATGGACATTGCGGAGCGGAGAATCCCCCAGGACGGACATTTTCGGATCAAGGTGGAGGGACTCTACATCAATATCCGTGTATCCGTGCTGCCCACGGTATTCGGGGAAAAGGCCGTACTGCGCCTGCTGGCAAGTAATTCCCCGATCGATTATCCGGATACGTTCGGCATGGAGGAGAGCGATTATCAGAAGATTCAGAGGATGCTCTGCTCGCCAAATGGTATTATTTATTTTACAGGCCCCACCGGTTCGGGGAAGACAACCACGCTGTACATGATCCTGCAGGACATCGCCAAAAAGGCGGTAAATATCTCAACGATTGAGGATCCGGTAGAAAAGAATCTTCCGAAGGTGACACAAACCCAGGTGAATAACCAGGCAGGGCTTACGTTCGAGTCCGGACTGCGGGCACTGCTCCGTCAGGACCCGGATGTCATCATGGTCGGGGAGACACGTGATGTGGAGACAGCAACGATTTCGGTGCGTGCGGCGATCACCGGGCATCTGGTATTTTCCACGCTGCATACCAATGATGCGTCCTCCTCGATCATCCGTCTTGAGGATATGGGGCTGCAGCCCTATATGATCGCAAACTCTCTGGTGGGGATTATCGCCCAGCGTCTGATGAGAAAGGTATGCCCTGACTGTGCGGAAGAATACGAGGCCTCAGAAGAAGAGCAGGATATGCTTGGTGTCAGCGGCCCCGTGCGTATGAAACGCGCCAAAGGCTGTCCCCTCTGTAACTATACAGGATACCGGGGGCGGACTGCCATCCATGAGATCCTGATGATCGATAAGAATATCCGGAAGCTGATCACGATGGGAGCAACATCGGAAGAGATCGAAGAGTATGCAGCGGAGAATCAGGATATGAGAACACTGAAGTTATGCGGCACACAATTAGTGCTGGAAGGAGTCACTACTATAGAGGAGCTCCGAAAGGTAGCCTATTATTCATAGTATCGTAACAGTTCAGGCAGCCTGAACTGTTACATTAAATCAAATAGTCCGCAGGCGGGACCGTGCGCGGCAATTGACAGGAGGCAGCAGTTATGCAGGATATAAACAGTATTATATTAATGGCAAGAGAGCTGGAGGTGTCGGATGTACATATGTCATCCGGTATGCCTCTGTTGTTTCGGATTCACGGCCGTCTGACACAGGCGCCGGTGCAGCCGACAAAGGAAGAGACGGATGCGATGCTGTATGGGTTGCTGAGCGGGAAACAGAAGGAAGCGCTGAGTGAAGGCTATGATATTGACTTTGCGCTGCAGACCTCCGATGGAAACAGGCAGAGGGTCAATGTATTCCGGCAGCAGGGGGAGGCGGCCGCCACAATACGGCTGCTGAACAGCCATATCCCCACGCTGGAGGAACTTCATATGCCGAAGAAGCTGTATGAACTGGCAGAGGAACCGAGAGGGCTGATTCTGGTAACGGGGCCTACCGGGAGCGGGAAATCTACAACGCTTGCGGCAATGATTGAACACATCAACCAGCTGAAACCGGTTCACATTATTACAATCGAGGATCCGGTGGAATATAAGTATGAAAGCAAGCAGGCCCTGATCCACCAGCGGGAGACCGGGAAGGATGTCATCAGCTTCGCATCGGCTCTCAGAAGTGCATTGCGTGAGGATCCGGATATCATTCTGGTGGGAGAGATGCGTGATTATGAGACCATATCTGCGGCAATGACAGCGGCTGAGACAGGGCATCTGGTTCTGTCAACGCTGCATACGACCGGAGCGGCACAGACCATCGACCGTGTGATCGACGCCTGCCCTAGCGGCAGTCAGAATCAGATTCGGACACAGCTTGCAGGTGTTCTGAAAAGTGTCGTGACCCAGTGCCTGATGCCCACGGCGGATGGCCGGGGGCGGATTGCGGCTACAGAGATGCTGCTGGGAACGGATGCGGTTTGTAATCTGATTCGTGAAAATAAAACACATCAAATGGGCAGTGTTATGCAGGCAGGGAATGCGAGCGGCATGCATACGCTGAACATGGATCTTGTCCGTCTGGTATCACAGGGGAGGATTACCAGGGAAACGGCGTCACAGTATACCAATGACAAAAGGGATCTGGAGCAGTATTGGTAAGCTAAACTGTTTGGGAGCGGTGGAATAATTAATATCAACGGGAAGTGGGCCTATGCGGGAAAGAAGAAAGGCAGAAAACTTTAAAAAGGGATATACGACAGTGGAACTGGTTGTCGTAACAGTGATTATGCTGATACTTGCCGGTACCCTTGTTGTGAGCCTGGTCACATGGTATCGTAATGCGCAGTTTCGAAAACAGAACGAATATGCGCAGACGATTTTTTCTGCTGCCCAGAACCGGCTTTCCGAGTACAGCTATTCCGGCTATCTGGGAAAACTGGAGAGCCTGCTGGAAGATAACGGAGCGAAGAGCATAGATGAAGAGCTGAAAAACAAAGAACTGATCGGAAGCAGCGGGGATCCTTACGATCTGGAGAAAGTATGGTACGAGTCTGAGGGAAAGGGCACAAAAGCCAAAAAGTATCAGGGCACCATCTATTCTCTGACCGGTACGCCTGCCGATTATAAAGCGTATAAAAACAGCAGCTGGAACGGCGTTTCACCGGAAAAACAAAGATTAGTACAGGCATTGTACAGGATGCTGGAAACTTACATATATGATACATCCATATTCAGCGGCGGCACGGTCTGCGTGGAATTTTCTGCGTCGGACGGACAGGTGTTTGCAGCAATGTACAGCGACAAGCAGGAGAACTTCGTATACGGAACCCCGGATGCGGAGGCAGAGAAAACAATTGACATAAGAGACCGTACTTATTCCAGGCGCAAGAGCGTAATGCTGGGCTATTATGGTGTTGATACGATGGCAAAAGCGACCAGTCCGAATGCAGAAAAGCCGGTGATAAGCGAAGTGCGGCTGAACAACGAAGATACGCTGAACCTGTCTTTCCGGCTGAGCAAGGCAGAGGAAGCATGGAACCAGCTGACGTATCAGCTGGATGTCTATAATGCAACATCGAATAAAATCGGGCTGACGATTCTGCTGAATGCACAGGAGGAGTCAGACAGTGGAAAATACCAGTGGCCGTCCGCTTATAATGAGAAAAAACAGGTACTGGGTACCGTTACACGCTATTGGTATGATAAAAAGGGAAAGCAGACAGCAAAGACGCTTGGTAACTACAAATTTTATCTATATGTGGAGACAAATGGGACGGTGCATCTTGTACTGGATGCAGCCGATCTGAACGCTACATCACAGACCTATATTGAGGGATACCAGGGGAACGGAATAGGCAATAAGAATTACAGCAGGCCGTCCTATTCCGGTATGGGCGGTGCAGCGGAAGAATTGAGCGACAGTTATAGTTTCCACAGATTCGGACTGAGCGCAGAAAAGATCTACTGCAAGATAAAAGGGAGCGGTACGGGATATAAGCCCACTGCATTAAAGAAAAGTAATCTGGCGGATATCTACTACGGCGATGAGAGCACATCCTCAGAGAAAGACGGCGTGACAACTTACCGCTATGAGATAGCCAATCCGCGCCATCTCTTTAATATGCGTTACATAGAGGATATTGAGGAAACAGGCGGAAATTATACAAAGCTGTTTGCAGGTAATGAGCAGGAACTGGAGGAGTATGCGTATCAGCTGCCGGAGAACATCACGTGGCTTTTGACAAAGGATATTAACTGGAAAGCACTTGTAAAGAATAAGTACCTGTTCCATGGCGGCATCGTACAGGAAACAAACACAGATTTTCCCTCCATCTGCTATCTGCGGCAGAAGTCCATTTTCGAGACCAAAGGATACTCTGCCAAAAACTGGAAGGCGGAAAAGGAGAATCATACGATAAAGGGGCTGACGGTCACAGCACGGACAAATGATTCTTTGGAATTAAAAGGTACGGGAAAAGAAATCAATTCCACAGGCTTGTTCCTTGAGAACAAAGGAAATATCCGGGGAATCAGCCTGGATTCCATTGTTGTGTCGGGGATCAGCAACGTGGGGGCATTCTGCGGCATTAACAGCGGCAGCCTGGAGAATCTGGCAGTGAAGAGCACGTCAAATGCCAGCAGTATATCCGGAAAACAAAGGCTGGAAGACAACGGTTCTTATACAGGAGGGGAAAATGTAGGCGGCATTTTTGGCGCACAGGATGGGAAGGCTTCGGCGGACAAGCAGACTTTTCAGAAGCTTTTGAACCGTGCCTCGGTGAAAGGTACCCGGTTTGTCGGCGGAATTGCGGGAAGACTGACAGGGGATAAGCAATCCGAAATAAAAATGAGTGAATGTGGGAATTATGGCGCCGTATCCGGAATAAGTGAGAGCGCAGGGATAGAGCCGATGTTTATTGGCGGAATCATCGGATATGCGGAGAATAAGACCCAATCTACGGATCATTTTGTGATTGAGGACTGTACCAGCTCTCCGCAGTATGAAGCGAAAGCGGTTGAGGAAATCATAGAGGGGATCCAAAACGGCGGCAGCGAATTAAAGGGAACCTATGTAGGCGGGATCGCAGGTTATAACCAGTGGTGTGAGATCAAAAACTGTTCCACAGAAAACGAGAACAGCCGCCGCCAGGGATATATTTTCGGCAATCAGTATGTAGGCGGGATTGTGGGATTTAATTCCGGCCCTGCCAGCGGGATTGAGGGCAACAACCGTGTCAATGAAGCACATGTGATCGGTGATACATACGTAGGCGGAATTGTAGGCTGCAATGCAGGCGCGCAGAGAAACAGGGGCGGAAATTATGTGGATGCCGAAGGAAATGTCTTTCAGGATGTCGCCGATGGAGTCCACGTGGTGGAGCCGGAGAAAGAACCTTCCCTGGAGGTGAAGATCAGCGGATGGATCAATAAAGGCATCATAGTGGCGGCAGGCAATTATGCCGGGGGAATTACCGGATTTAATGCCGGCTGGATCTTTGGATGCAACAGTGATGTGGCAAACAGCGCAGAGGACGATTCCCTCAGCGAGGTCACGAATCTTGGCGGGGATTATGCCGGCGGAATTGCCGGATATAACAACGGGATTATCGGAAATACAAAAAGAGGTGCGGACGGGAAAGCGACGGAGGCAAGCGGAGATGCATTATCTGCGATCTGTTATATAGCAGGGCGCAATTACGTGGGCGGAATCGTCGGTTATAATGATGTGGATGCGCTGGTGGAGGACTACGAGCTGGCCGGCGGATATGTAAATGCATCCGGAAACTTTGCCGGTGGTTATGCAGGCTTAAATGCGTCGGTCTGCCTGCTGCAGTATACGTATGATACGGCTACGGATACCTATGGGGCGGGCAGCGCCAGAAAGCTGGTATCCAAACCAAATGCAGTAGAAGGCGCCTATTTCGTGGGAGGCATCATCGGGGGCAATCTGGTATGTACAGACTCCATTATTCAAACGGTATTCCAGACCGATAACTTTCTGGGAAATATAGAAGCCAAGGCATATGCGGGAGGATTTATCGGATATAATGCGCTTCTTACTGCTGAAGGGAACCAGAAGGCGAAGGTGGCGGCATATCAGGAAGGCCTGAATATCAAAGCAGACGAAAATGCTGAAATAACATACAATTTTGTGGAGGAAGTACCCGGTGATTTTGCATTCTATACGAATACAGGGCTTAAAATCTCAGGCTATGAAGAGGGCGTAACCAGCAGCAAATTTGGCGGGGTGCGCGCGGAAGTCTTTGCCGGCGGCGTACTTGGCTACAGCAAAGATTTGAATAATCTGACCATACAGAACGTAGAGAACCTGACACCCGTGACTGCAAGCGGTGTCATCAGGGAAAGCGTGGCAGGGGAGCAGACTGGCCGGGATGAAGCTGCTGAATTCGCATATGCGTATGCGGGAGGTATTATCGGTATAGTAGGTAACAATACCACATTGGAAAGCTGCAGCAACAGAGACGTGGGTGATGTTACTACGACAGGAGGAGCAACCTATACGGGGGCGCTCTGTGAGATTAACAGAGGAATTATTGAGAAATGTAAGGCTTCCAGCATCGGCGACAGCAGCAAGGATCAGGTAGGCGGGGTCTGCGGTATCAATCTGGGAATCATAATGGATTGTGAGATTAACAGCAGTACAATCACCGGAAGAGATAATGTAGGCGGAATAGCAGCCGAGAATTTCGGCCTTATCCACAACTCGAAACTGAGAACGGCCAGAATATTATCTTCCGGCAAGAATGCCGGAGCTGTAACAGGATTTAACGGGAAGTTCGGAGGACATGAGGGAAGAGTTGCATTAACGGATGTGGAAACGCTGGACAGCAATGTGGTTTATGTGACCGGAAATATAAATGCAGGTGGCCTGATCGGAAAAAATGAGGGCAGATTAACTGCATCCGGATATGCCAAGGTTACGATCAGTGGTTTTGTAAGCGGTACACAAAATGTAGGCGGTATCATAGGAGAGAACAGTCAAAGCATATCGTCATTTATCAGCCGCTCTGTTATTACCGCGAGTGAAGGAAATGCTGGCGGCATCATTGGAAGAAATACGGGCAACTATTCCATAACAGAATGTGATAACTATGGGACGGTCACGTCAGTATCCGGATATGCCGGCGGCATTGTGGCAGAGAACAGCGGAACGGTTAAAAACTGCAAAAATGGCGGCAATATTTTAGCTTCGGCAGGAAATGCCGGCGGTATCAGTGGAAATAACACAGGTAATATAGAACTGTGTGAAGTGAAAGGCAATCTGCGGATTACTCTTACGGCTCTGAAGCGTGTCGGGGGAATCAGCGGCTCAAACAGCGGTATGATCCAGCAGTGCACAATAGACAAGATCTCCGTCAGGAATACTTCCAAGAGCACAAACGAAAGCCTTGCAGGGGGGATCGCGGGCCTGAACAGCGGCATGATCCGGCTTGCAGGGGGAGAAATCCTGGATTCTGAAGTGATCACCTATGCGAATGGCAGCAGCGCAGGAGGAGTCGCAGGGGAAAACTCAGGGGGCGGAAAGATTTCAGGCGAGACAGGGAACGGGACTTCCGTACTGATAAAGAATGTGGATCTTCAAACAGCACCTACCGTATCCTACTGTAATCTAGGCGGCGTAGCGGGAAGGCAGCTGGGAGCATCTAGTGCGATCGAACACTGTGAAGTTGTGGATACCGCCATTGGCACCATAGCATTGCTTGGCAATACGGATATGGGTTATGGAGGAATCGCGGGAATCAACGAAGGGAACCTTTCAGACTGTTCCTTTGACGGAACCCTCCAGGTCGGCGGAAATGGAAGCAATATCGTCAATGCGGGCGGGATCACCGGAAAGAATACGGCCGGCGGTCTGATCGAGCACTGCTACATTGGTGTGGATAAAAACAATGAGAGCACGGTAATCCGTTCCGGAGTAAGCAATAAGGATAACCAGACGTATACGGCATACCTTGGCGGGATAGCAGGCTGGAATTTTGGTACGGTACGAGAATGTGATAACTTTGGTGAAGCGGATCGCCAGAAGTCTACAGACACGGTAGTTATCAGCGGAAACGGCGGTATCGTTGGCGGTATTGTGGGCAGAAATGAGGCAGGAGCTGTAGTTACAGGTACCGATGCAGAGAAGCTGTCCACTGGAAAGGGCTGGTCTGTACAGCACTATTATTACATCAACGATTCCGGTACCGGCGGAATCTGCGGCTGGTCCGGTTCAGGAAGCAGCATGAGCTTTGTGGAGAATCATGCCAGTGTAGCGAACAAGAGCGGCATTAAGGACAGTACTGCAGTTGGAGGACTGATCGGCCGTTTAGAAAATCAGGAAAGCAATACATTCTCGATGGACCACTGCTTAAATACAGGAAAGGTGGATGGGCCATCTAATACAGGCGGATTTGTGGGGAGATGGAAGTATAATGGCGGATCCATCCAAAACTCTTCCAATACTGGAAAAATCGGTACAGAAGTGACCTCCCTTGTTAGCGGAGGGATGATCGGATCGTTGTATGACCTGACGGATCACGCCAGAATTTTATTTACAGGATGCAGCAATCAGGGAGAGGTAAAAGGGGGGTATGCAGGCGGTCTTGCAGGCAGGCCCGCAGTATGCAATACGTCAAACCAGGCCATCTTCAGTGACTGTATCAATACGGGCAAGGTAACCGGAACTACGGCCGGCGCGGGAATAATGGCCAACTTTAACAATGAATTTATGAGCGTTTCATTCAGCCGGTGCAGAAATTATGGGACAGGTACGAATTTTTACGGGATAGCCAACTATAACAATGGTTTGGTGAGAATGCAGGATTGCTTTGACTTTTCCGGGGCAGGTCTGACTCGTAAAGTATCGGATTCCGATAAGGCCAAGATTGTGAATTCCTACTACTATACAAAGGAAATAGAGGCAGGGATGACGGAGGAAGAAGCCCAGTTAGCAGTTGAGACGGCGAAAGAGAAGAAGGAAGAATCGGAGGCTGCATTGCAGTCTGCAAAAACAAAAGTAAATCAAATCAAGAACCCCGGGTATGGGGATGGGATTTATTATTCTTTAGATGTGGAAGAGAGCTTTTATAGTTCTGTAAAAAATGACGGCGGCGCATTTAAAGATATGTTTGACGGAAAGACCGAAAACGGAAACGGATGCCAGGTACGGCCTGCCGATGGCGGGGAAATTAAACAGAGCAATCCCCTGACTGTGAAATATACCCTGGCTGAGACTGCTCTTGGATATGATGAAAGTGAGGGGGTCCAGGAACTCTCATATCCTTCCGTGAAGTCCTTTGGCGTCTACTGGGGAGCAAATTCCACCGGATCATGGACCAGGTACTATATCTATACAGTGTCCTATACAGCGGCAGACGGATCGGTCAAATATCTGAAGGCAAAAGATGAAAGCCCGGAAAACTTTATAACTGCAAAATTCACAGACGGCAAAACAGTCAAAGCTTACAAAAACTTTGGAGACAGCCTGTGCCAGGCAGTGACAACGGATCATCCGGATGAGGCTACCAGATTTTTTACATTTGGGTTAAGCTATGTATCTGGCGGAACACAGAACTCATTTGGAAGATTTGAGCTGGATAACAGCAGCCAGATCAGTGATATTACCTTTCAGGCAGATTATGTTGCCACATATAAGGGGAATATCTATGGTTTATTGAAGGGAGACAGCATAAGCGGAACGGGATACAGTACGGCAGGAACGGTCTGTGAATTTGTTGCAAATGCTGTTCTGCCGGGCATAGAACTGAACGTAACCGATGGTATTGTGCGCAATGTCTCCGAACCGGAAAACCCGCTGGATAAAGAAGCATGGGACAGTGCATCTGCCGCTTATGAAACTGCAAAGCAGAACCTGGAAACAGCGGCTGCCGCCCTGGAACAGGCGGAAGAAGATCTGGAAACGATAAGGAACGGCGGGAGCGTTGGTGTTGACGGGCAGGCACCGCTGGATGACCCGAACAAATCAGGATCCTCCATGTATGCCTCAAAAACGGCACAAACAGAGTATCCAAGCTATAACCTGAGATCCGCAAGCAAAGCGGTTCCCAATTTCCTGGAGGCTGCAAAGATTCCTTCGATCACCGCAAGAGAGGCAAAAAGAAGGCTGGAAGCTGTCAGCTATTCTAAATTAGATCAGAAGAATGGAAACCCGCTGACGCTGGTAGAGCAGTATTATCTGGATGCGTATGACTTAAAGATGAAGGCAGAGGCTCCGGAGTTTTCCGTGATAAATGCCGGCGGTAAGACAACGCTGAAGATAAAGGAAGTGCCGGGGGCATATGGATATCAGGTCTGCTGGCAGGCAAAAGAAAAAGGCAATCCGGACACCCCGTATTTTGTGCCGAATACAGTAACTTCACTGGAGAACGGGCAGGGGTATGCAGAATATGACATCCCGCAGGATGCCGAGTGGTTCGGCCGGGAGTACACATTTTATGTCAGGGCTGTAAATGGGACTGCCTACATGACCTATTATGACGCAGACGGAACATTTCAGGATAAGGATGGGCAGTACAGGGCGCCCACCGATCCGATGCCGGAAAATGACGGACAGTTTATAGCCGCCAATGTTTCAAAATGGGGCAGTATCAAGATGCTGCTGACAAAACCTCAGACCGCACCGAAGGTACATCTGGAACTGGTGTATCTGGACAACACCAAGTCATTTGGGTGGAAACCAGTACTGGAAAATCCGGAAGATTTTGAAGAGGGAACAGTGATTCCGGTCTACATGTCGGTGTCACCGGCAGGCACTGTGGCAACAGAGGGCAATAAGCAGGCAGTGATCACGGTTCAGGCCGGCCATACATACACAACGGATAAGGTCATTACCAAATTTGCAAATGACCGGAGGGACAACATTAATTTTGCTGTGAAGGCGCTTGCCATAGAAGGCAGGGCATCGGAATCCCCTCTTATCATGTACCAGTCAGCATATTATGGGATAGACACTTTAAAGAATGAGGATCTGTATACCGCAAAATGGAACGGCTTTTATGGAAATACACCGGACGGCCTGAGTTATCAGCTAGGAAAGACTCCAAGCGGATCAAACGTAGATCTGTATATCGAGGCGGAGCTGATCGTGCAGAATTATTTGAAATATGAGGATGGCACTAAAATTGATATTTCTGTTTCCAACGGCCAGTCCCATATCACAAGCACAGGAGGCGCCACCAAGATCAGCACGCTGGCGAACCTGCCATCAGACCTTCTGGAGGAATACGATCAATATAGTATACAAAGTTATCCATGGCAGAATCAATGGTATATCTGCCAGTATGGGCATATTGTGAAGCAGAATGCCACAAAAGAAGAGCTGTATACGCTGAAAGATGCGGACCGTGACAATGAGTCAATTGTAAACAGCGGTACAAAGAGGCTGAATCCGGGGTATGTGGTGCGCCTGGAGAAAGACGGCACTTATACGATCATATACAGCGCACTGCTTGCGCATAGCGATACCTTCAAAAATCAGGTGAAACAAAATGTGCTGAATGTCCATGATAATCCTGCAAATGGGCAGAGGGATTATATCAGCCAGTCAACATCGGCGAATCAGATTCCGATTCAGCCAAACCCGGTTATTTCAAAGGATGATTACGAGGTACAGCCGCTGGAAAATGGAGCCGCTTACACGTTTAAATGGGATCAGTGCCTGTTGGAATCCGGTGCAGAGTATATCCTGCAGCTATACGGGCATACTTCTTCGGGAGAACGGACGCTGCTGGAATCGCAGACCGTTGTGAATGCAAATGAGTACACCTTTAAAGACAGCGGCGGAAGCTGGAATTATTCAAAAATGACGCTGCGGGTGACCCGCAAGGGCATACCGGCCGGGGAGACGGCTGTACAGTCGAAAAAACTTCCGTTTTACACGGAGCATACTTTTGAAGTGAAGCTGGCACTGGAACAGATTGCCATGCCTGCCGTACAGCTGCACAAGGATGCGGCCGGGGTGACGGATAAGGATCACATGTATTACGACGTTAAATGGACAGGAATTGCGGATGAGAATTCAGAAGGCATCATGGATCATCTGGCCGGATACACCGTTACCATAGAGCGCAGCGCGGATGATAAGGTCTGCAGTCAGTACAGCGCAGAGGAAACGGAAGTATTAAAGAAAGATTTAAGGGAAAATGGCTATGAGGAATCTGTGGATGAGGCAGCGGGGACGGTTACATACAGCAAAAGAATAGAAAATTCAGACGAGGACATCTACCGCGATGCAACACAGGTGGATAAGACCGTAGTTATTACAAAGAACGCAGACGGTTCCTATGCGGTAACTCGCAGAGAGATCTGGACATTTTTATCTCTGAGCGGAGCGGAAAGAGTTTCTTCCGCCGCTTTAGAGCGAAGTGTTGACCTGAGTGAATTTACCGGCGGAATGACAATCCATGTATCGGTCAAAGCATTAGCAGAGAAAGATTCCGTGATGTACAAGGACGGTCCCGCAGGTGTCATCCGCGAGATGGAACTGCCGTCAAGGCTTCCTGTGCCGGATGTGGCAGACCTGGCCATGGCAGAAAAATACAGCACCGAAGAATATATGACCATAGATGCGATGAACGATGACGGACTGCATCTCACAATGGATGGCAGCGGCTATGGCACGGCAAACGGCAGGTATGAACTTCATCTGTTATTCTTTGAGGCAAGTGCAGTAGGTGCGGACGGGGAATTGATTCAGGGTGCACAGCCCAAATATGTCATGAAGGATACCATATCCATGGGCGGCAATCTCGCAGGCGGAACATATAACCTGCATGGAACAGAGATAGAAGTTACGGACCATACCGGAAAGACGTCCTCAATCAGTCTTTCCGATTGTGCTGGAATGTATATGGCAGCGGCTGTCCGTGCGGTATCTGACAGCCAGATCAGTTCCTACTGGTCTCATGAATACAAGTATAACAGGAGTTACGCCGAATTCCGGATACCCCGTGTACAAAATGCGGTTCCGGAAATGACAAAGTCCAGAACCAGTGTGGTATACACAGAATCAGGTCATTACGAAGGAGATACGGCGGGGCAGGATGACAACAAGACGGAACAGACTACGCTGATTTGTACAGTGGAAGCGTATGCAGAACACTATTTGCTGCAGATCATCCACAATTCCCAGAACAGCAGACAGGAGGCAGGTTATGATACGCTGCTGGAGATGGACTGGATCTATGCAAAACGGGACGGAGACAAGTACCACATTTATGTGCTGTCATCAGATGCAAAAGAGATGGAAGGCCTGGGCGAAAAACTGGAGGATACGTATCTTCCGGATGCAAATCTGGCCAATGCGGGATATGCAGGCAGTCTGCCGGCCGACGGCGGCAGCCTGGATCTGCCATATGAGCTGCAGATCACAGCAGACGATGGTACTGTATTTACGGCAGTATCTTATCTAAAATGCCAAACATCTGAAAAAGGTAAACAGGAATTTGTTCTTGTACTGGCGGACCCGGAAACGGTGAATGGCGCAGGAGCTTCAGAGAAAATCAGGACTTCGCAGGTAATGGCAAAAGGCATTTCAGAAAATATAGAACGGTATGAAGACTCTGCCTTCGGAAGCTGGTACCAGAAGTCGGACGAAGTAACTGAGATTGCAGGTACGACAGGACCGGTCGAAGGCCAGGATGCTCCGGCCGCTCTATCTGCAAGAGATGGGGCTGCCTTGGAAGTGGACGGCAGCAACGCCCGGATGAGACACTTTATTTACAAGCTGCCAGATGAGGCGGGCGGGGTACAGTATAGAAGTGCATATGCCAGAGCGGAGGAAAATTCGATGAGTTCCCTGCTGCTGCTTGAAAACGGGCAGTATCAGATTGCAGACGGAAAGCTGGCGGATACAGAAATCATGGCAATTGAGCCGGATGGAAAGGGAATCAGCGACTGGACAGCGGTTGACATTTCTGTAAATGCAGTATCAAAACTGGAGCATAATGCGGCAGCGCAGGAGGGCTATCCGGTCAAAGTGGAAGCGGAACATCCGCAGATCCGTATGAATATACGGCCGGATGCAGCAGATTACACCGCGGAGATATCGGGAGCATCCCAGGCGGCGCAGATTTATATGCTGCAGTTTACAAAGGGGAACGGAACTTATTATCATGTATTTTATAAGGATACGTCGGACGCAGATCTGGCAGCCGGATATCCGCTTGCAGGTTCACAAAAGTCAGACAATCGTTATGCGGATGTGGACCATGCCATGATTACTGCACCAGCCCCGGGAGAGTATTACCCGTTATGCAGTGCTTATGATGAAAATGTTTATTATTTAGGAGACATCGGCGCAGGCAGAACCATTGGACTGCCTTGGAAACTGGAGACGGAGGATCAAGGCAGTACGCTGGTTACCTACGGGCAGCTGTCACAGGATGGCGCGGTATTTCTACTCACTCTGCCGGATATGGATCGAATCGTATCTGAGAATTTTGCAGGGAACAAGGACACCAGGCAGGTCACATTCCTGTCCTGCGATGCGGATACCGGAGAAGGCGGGGCAAGCATGTCCAGCTGGTACCGCAGTGATTCCGGGAACATGGTGAAGCAAAGCTACAGGAATCAAACTTCATGCAGTGCCGTATGGCAGGAAGAGGATTCCGGCATCAGCATCCGGTATTCAAATACAGATAATGGGTATGAGCATACCGCGGAATTCGCTGCGGTATGGGACGCCGGCGAAAAAAGGTACACGGTAAATGAGGCGGGTGCCATCGGAAACTATGGAATTCTATTCCGGTTTGAATATGAGGACGGAAACGTAAGCCTGAAATATGCTTCAGATCAGACCAAGAGATTTACTCTGACAGATCCTGAAAGCATAAAAGCAGTTAAGATTAAAGTAACGGACTGGTCCGGATATGGATGGACAGAATGGACCAGTCTGGAAGATCTTATCCTGACATCAGAAGCAGATCAGTATGTTGCAGATGAGCCGGATCATGCTGCCGTGCCTGCAGGAGATGCGAATGCAAAAGGCTATAAGGCGCAGGAGATCCCGGATGTCAATGAGAAGGAAAATGAAAAATCCGGGCAGCAGGACAGCGGCACGGGTGCAGAAAACAATGATAATGCAGAACCTGCAGAAAATGCAGAAAGTACAGGAAATACAGGGAAGTCCGGTGATCCCGGAGGTTCCGGAGGCACTGAAGACAGCAGGCAATAATTAGCAAAAGGGGTCAGACCCCTTTGAGGAAAGGAGGCGTAAAAGATGAAAAGGAAGAAATACAATCAGGGTTCCGCAATGGTATATGTGCTGGCGGTTATGGCAGTTATCGTCGTTTTGTGCCTCTCCCTTCTGCTGTTATCCTATTCCCTGTTTGCAACATCTCTGAATTATGGGGATCAGGAGCAGTGCCAGATTCTGGCGGCTTCACTGAGCAATGAACTGCAGGACGAGCTGGAAAATGACGGCAAGTCCTGGTACATTCCCTACAATGGGGAATGGGTAGACAAGGGGCAGAAAATATACTCCTATAATGTAAAAAATGAAGATGGCAGCAAAATAGAAAATACAGAAGCCTCCGGCCTGGTGACGTTTATCACGCAGAATATATGGACCGAAAACTGGCCGTATTACAGTGAGGATGAAGACGATAAAAAACATAATAAAAAGAATGCTGCGCGAAAACTACAGTTTGACAGCGAGAAAATAGAAGATGAAAAGTTTCAGAAACTGGCAGCCGGTCTTACGGTTGAAATGTACTGGTATAATGTAATGGCAGATTACGACAGTGCGGAAGCCTCTAAGAAGGACGACACGACGCTGGTAATCACCGTAAACTGTGAGAGCGGGAAAAACTACAGTACAATTACCCGCGCATACCAACTGAGCTGCTCCGAAGACAAGAGCGTACCAGACGGGAAGTATGAAATCTGGAATTGGTCTTTGACAGATACTGGCGACGAAGTGGGGGAAGAGTAAGATGCAGAATGAAGCGAAAAACAGAAAAACGTGTCATCCCTTTGATTCAGACAATAAACGGAAAGGGTCTACCATGGTAGAATTGGTTGTGGGATTTGTAATCCTGGTGCTGCTTGTCGGTACCTTCACAAAAGTAATCTCACAGTCCTACAAGCTGCTCACACGTTCCCAGAATATGAGGCGAAATACAGAGGCTGTTTATTCATCCTATTACAAGCAGAAACACGGAGCAAAAGACAGCGGAGAGGCAGTGTTAAACAAAACAGAAGAGAAAATGACCCTGCAGCTGGTATACGAAGGAGAAAACCTGCCTCTGAAAAGCCAGAAAATAGGAATTACCAAGGGAAACAACATAACAATTTATGATTTTACAATTGAGGATACTCCGTAACAGTTCAGGTCAGCCTGAACTGTCACGATACGCTTAATAAACCGTGATAATGGTGGGGAAACAGATGGAAAAATGGATTGCCGGAATTCGTAAAAACTTCAAATCCAAAAAAGGGGTTACCATGGTTGAGATGGTAGTAACAATCGTCTTAACGGGTATTCTTTTCACCATGGCCTGCAGCATGCTGATCTCCTGGGTGAAGGTATATGACGAGCTGAAAACGACAGAACAGGCTGAGCAGCTGGCAGATACCCTGATGAATAAAATTTCAGGTGAAATCGCAGGCGCGCAGACCGGAAACATTGTGGATGCCGGAAGCGCAGGGGCCGGGGAAAGCACCAGGAAAGCCATACGCATAAGTACAGATAATCAGTCGATCGAGTTATATGACAGAACAGGAAGCCACATCACGATCGGCACGACAGAGCGTAGGCCAAAAGACGGCGGAGGGCGCGAGCTTAACATCCATTATGAAGCGGTAAAGAATCCGGATCCAAAAATATCAGAAAACATATACGACGAGATTGACTGGAAATATTCCACCAAAATGTACATGAAATACAGCATAGAATCTCTAAAATTTGAAACCGTGCAAAACGCAGCGGACGAGATTCTCCCTCTTGTAGATGTAACACTAAAGATTAAAAGCGGTAAATACGGGACTGCCTGTACGGTGTCGAAAACGGTGGAGTGCTATAATTCACCGGAGATCACGGGTCCTGTTACCGGAGGCACGACAGAGCCGGAGCCTCCTCCGGTAGATCCCGAAGTCCCCCCGTCCCCTCCGAATCAAGAAGAAAATAACAGCGGCGGATATATAGAGGTAAACGGCGGTACGTTGAGTTACCATGCCGGAGTGCCAACCTTTCAGGATTTAAAAGATCAGGCAGATGCGATGAAACCGCCGAATGATACAGAAATCATAAAAGTACCGCAAGGTATTTATTATGACGAGAGTGTTCAAAGATATTATTATGTAACCGAGGATACGATTACCCAGAAATACAATTGCGGCAGCATGGCACAGATTAAAAATTACACGAACAATTGGACGAAAGTCCTGGCTTTAAATGATCAGTTGATCACAGAGGATGATATTATAGGCGGAGACCATTTCGGCAGTAAGCTGCAGGAGGGCAGTATCTATAGTTTTGGCGGTAAATATTACATATGCGTCAGCCCCAGCGGCGGATGGCCGGGCGTCAATCCTGAAAATAATAATAACTGGAAACAGATCGATAATTCCTACTTCAGAACAGGGGGCAGTTAGTAAACTCGCTTTGGGGACGCCGAAAAACCGGGAAGCCGGCCCCATGCCGTGAGTATATATGCCATTTTAAAAATCCGCTCCGTTTACGTAAGAGTCCCTAAAGGAAAAAACATAAAAAATCGCGGTCCAGCGGCATGCAACCCCAAATTTGATAATTTGGGGTCTTAGGCCGCTTCAGAATTTGACGTGAGACGTCAAATTCTGCCCGCCATTTTTTATGTTTTTTCCTTAAGGGACTCTAACGTACACTCTAGGACTTTTAAAATGGCATATATACTCACGGTATGGGGCCGACTTCCCGGTTTTTCGGCTGGCGCATCCGACCGGTAGGAAAAGCTTGCCCACTGGGAGGGGCTCGGAAGCGGGGGCGGCGTATAAATTCGTATGGTGAAACATATCAGCATTACTTACCCTTTTCTTCAATGTCTTGGGCTGATTCAGTAAGAACCAAACGAATTAATACGCTGCCCCGGTTACGGAGCCTTCCTCAGTAAGCAAGCTTAACTGCCGATTGGATGAGCCCAGCAATATGAAGGGATAGCCACCTGCCAAATGCATATATGCCGCTGCGAAGTGCTAAAGCGGACCTTAGAAATTCTTGGAAGCCGACAGCCGAAAAAGCAGGGAGATTTTGTGATCACCAAATCACAAAATCAGGCGACCCAGCGCGAGAAATCATCGGATTTCTCGTGATGTGTCGCCTTGTGCCCTGCTTTTTTGGCTGTCGGCTTTCTAGAATTTCTTAGGTTCGTGTCCGCACTTCGCAGCGGCATATATGCATTTGGCAGGTTTGCGGCTATCCCTTTATTTTGCGGCTTTCATTTTGCGACCTTCATTTTGCGGCCCCATCCATCGACAAAACTTACTTGACAAGACGATGGTTTCATTGTATCATTGTACTAAAGGAATAATACAGATCTGCATATTAGTGAAGTGAAGTTACCGCTGTATAGATTTATACACAATCCGTTTTATAGATGAGGAGGGATGACGAATGCTGGTAGTATCAAACCTGAGTAAGAACTACAAATCCTTTTCTCTGGATCATGTTTCGTTTACTGTCAGAGAGGGCCGGATCACCGGTTTTATCGGCAATAACGGCGCCGGTAAAACAACAACGCTGAAATGCATCTTAGGCCTGGTCCCATACGATTCCGGCCATATACTTCTTGAAGGAAGAACGATGTATCATAATGAGCTGGCGTATAAAGAGCGGATCGGCGTGGTCTTTGATGACGGATATTTTTATGATAAGTTTACTATGTCTGCTATGAAAAACATTGTGGCCGGGGCTTATGACGGCTGGGATGATTCGGAATATCACAGGTATATGGAGAAGTTTGGACTAAAGGAGTCTCAGAGGATCGATACACTTTCAAAGGGCATGAAGATGAAATTTGCGCTTGCCCTGGCGTTATCCCATCATGCGGAGATCCTGATTCTGGATGAGCCGTCCGGCGGTCTGGACCCGAAGACGCGTCAGCTATTCTGTACGGAGTTGTCAGAACAGAAAGAGAAAGGGAAGACGATCTTTTTTTCTACGCATATTACTTCTGACCTGGATAAAATCGGGGATGACATCATCCTGATTGATGAAGGGCAGATATTAGCCGCGGCATCGAAAGAGGAGTTCCTGAGACAATCAAAGCTTCCGGATCCTACAATCGAAGAGGCTATGCTAAAAATAATTGGGTGAGGAGGTGCATCATGAAGATTATTCATCTCATAAAAAAAGATCTTTTACTGGCAGGGATGTATTTCGTTTTTGCCATCATGATACTGCTTGCAGTCCCGATATTTTTAAGCAATCAGACTGTTCATATGAGCAGCGTGTATATTCTGTTCATATCGGTCAGCTTTGCCTGCTATTTCCTCTTTAATAACATTTTTTTAATGGAGGATAAGTATAAGGGCAACCTATATCTGCTGGCGGTTCCATATAAGAAAAGCATGATTGTGGCCGTAAAATATATCCTGGGTCTGCTGATAACTATACTGGAAATGCTTATATACTTTTTGCTTTCCAAAATTACGCTTCAAAATATAGTTTTAGTAAGGGAAGACTTAACCTTATCCTCCCTTTCTATTACATTTTTGGCGATGTCGGTTGTTTTAAGTATTTTCTTCCTGCTGTATTTTCGATTTTCCTATACGAAAATAAAAGCTGCGTTGCTTGTTGTAATGATTATGCTGCCCACATGGGGGCTGGTGGCTTTGTTTTCAATAATTGGGAAAAATTTGATTGCGGAAGCAATCGTAATGGATACGGGCATATCCGTATTGTTGATAGTATTGGGATTAGCTGTTATGATAGTGTCTGCGGGACTTTCTGTTAAGTTTCTCAAACAAAGAGAGTTTTGACTGGAATAAATTTAAAACATGAGGAGGAGAAGTTATGCTGGAGATACAGGAGTTGAGTAAATCATATGGGAAGCACCTTGCCGTGGATCAGGTGAGTTTTTTTATCCCGGACGGGCAGGTGGGGATTCTTCTGGGGCCGAACGGCGCAGGAAAGTCTACGATTATTAAGAGCATCGCCGGGCTTTTGAGGTACAAGGGAAGGATCGGTATACAGGGGATCCCGGCCAAGCAGCTGGAGGCCAAGAAGCTGTTTGCCTATGTACCGGAGATTCCTTCTATGTTTGAGGCGCTGACCGTGAGGGAGCATATAGAATATGTGAGGATGGCATATGGCAGCAGTACTACAGAGGAAGAGGTTACGGCGCTGCTGGAGCGGTTTGAGCTGGACGACAAGCAGGATAAGCTAGGCAATGAGCTGTCAAAAGGGATGATGCAGAAGGTCAGTATCTGCTGTGCTCTTGTCATTAAACCCAAAGTGATTCTTCTGGATGAGCCCATGGTCGGACTGGATCCCAGAGCGATTAAAGAACTGAAAGAGGTGATCCTTGAGCTGCGTGACCAGGGTGCTACCGTTCTGATCAGTACACACATGCTTGAGATGGTTGAGGAACTGTGGGATGTGATGTTTGTGATGGAGAAGAGCCACATCATAGGTTCTTATCAAAAATCAGAGGTCGGGGAAAAGGACCTGGATGCCCTGTTTTTTGAAATGACCAGTAGTTGGGAGTCAGGTGGTGAAGCATAGATGAAGGCATTATTATATCTTACAAAACGGAGTTTTATAAACAACCTGAAAAAAGCGGTGAAAAAACCGGCATCTCTGCTGGTCATGATTATCTGTATTGTTTATGCCATCTTTTTAGCGGTTATGCTGGGTCAGCTCGTAACAAAGATACATTTCAGCTCGGCAAAGGGATTGACTGTCATAATTACACTTTGGACCTTATACATTTTCCTTAGTAATTTTGCAGGCTACGCCTCTAAAAAAGGCGTTATTTTCAAGCCATCCCATGCACACTTTGTATTTACCGCCCCGATCAGTCCGAAAAAGGTCCTGCTGCACAGTGCCTGGATGAACTATCTTCTTACTATTGCGGTGAGCGTTTTATTCCTGATTGCGGGACTCACGGTATTTGGCATTACGCCGTGGAAGATGATCCTGTTTTTCCTGGTGGAGTGTGTCGTGGAAACGGTTTTTGAGGTCAGTGTGATGATCTTTTTGTACACGAATGATAAAATACCTCAAAAAGTAATGAAGGCGCTTAGCACAGGGATCAAGATCTTTCTCGTGGGAGTTGCGGTTCTGATCGTTATTTATTTTAAGAAGCAGGGAGTTACACTCGAAACTGCGGCTGCATTTTTCGACTGGCCGGGGCTGCAGATGATACCGGTTGTGGGCTGGAATATCTCCGTCTACCGCCTGATTCTTCTGGGCCCGGATGTACTGAATGTAATCTGTACCGTGCTGTATCTGCTGACAGTGGCGGTGATGATCACGGCAGCCGTCCGTATGAAATGCGATGGCGACTATTACGAGGACGCCGCCAAATTTGCAGATGACTATGCGGAAATGAGAAGGCGGAAAGTAAACGGCGAGATGGTCATGTCGATAGGAGAGAAGAAAAAACGCTTCCGCCGGGTAAAGGACACATACAAAGGAACCGGTGCAAAGGCCATTTTCTACAGACAGCTGCTGGAATACAAAAAGGAAAAGTATTTTATATTTTCCAAAATGACTCTGCTATGCCTGGCCATCGCGATCCTGCTTTCCCGCGTTATGAGAGACAACGCTTTAAAATCCGGGGTGCCTCAGATGTATATGCTGGGCATTATCATGTACATGACACTGATCCTGACCGGATACCTTGGAAAATGGGAAAATGAGCTGAAGACGCCCTATCTGTTTCTGATCCCGGACAGCCCGGTCAGAAAATTGTGGTACGCGACTTTGATGGAGCATATCAAGGCTCTTGTGGATGGCTGTATTTTCTGCATCCCGTTGAGTATAGCGTGGGGAATCGGGCCTGTTCAGAGCATCCTGGCAATTCTGACATACGCGGTACTGCAGGCTAACCGGCTGTATACCAAAGTCATTGCACAGTGCCTTCTGGGCGATACACTGGGTAAAACCGGGCAGGACTTTGTGCGTGCGATTTTCCAGATGACGATCCTTGGAATCGGGCTTGCAATTGCGCTGGCAGCAGGATTTATGGTTAATGTTGATTTGGTCTTTCCAATTATTTTCATTTATAGTATGATAATGACAGTAGTCATCGGTTTACTGGCCTCTATCCGTTTTTATTCTATGGAGCAGCTGGCATAGCACAGACGATTACAAATACTTTGAAAAAGATGAGCTGCAGGAGAGTTCACGAAAGTGGTCCTGCAATAATTGGGAGGTATTATTTATGCTGGAAGACAGTTACGTAACTTTAGAAATTGGAAAAGCAAAGCACATAGCACTGGTAGCCCATGACGGCAAGAAAAAAGAACTGGTGGACTGGTGTGACAGAAATAAAGACATCTTAAAGAGTCATTTCTTATGCGGAACAGGTACAACGGCGAAGTTGATTTCGGAAAGAACCGGGCTTCCGGTGAAAGGCTACTGCAGCGGTCCCCTGGGCGGTGACCAGCAGATTGGCGCTAAGATCGTGGAGGGCCAGATTGATTTTATGATCTTTCTCTGGGATCCGCTGGAGGCGCAGCCGCATGACCCGGATGTAAAGGCTCTGCTTCGAATCGCAGTGGTTTATGATATTCCGATTGCGAATAACCTGGCAACGGCGGATTTTATGCTGAATTCTAAGTTTATGAATGAGACTTACTGCAGACAGGTGGAGAACTTTAATAAGACTATTCAGGAACGGGTTGAGAGAATGAAGTAGGGGCGCTGGGGCGCTGAGAAAACGGCGGGTATGGCTTCCGGCAGAGACGTGTATACTAAAGGGCGTCCCGCAGCTCATACCCTGTGGGGGGAGCCGAAGCTGAACTGCGGAATCATGTATGCCGTTTCAGAATCCGCGCCACTTGCTAAGAAACAGTAACAGAGAAAATGTGGGGAATAGAGGTACTTGCCGCAGTTGGCCTGAATGCCGATGCATTCAGGCCGCCGGCGGCAACAGGATTTGATTTTGTGAATCAAATCCTGCCCTCTATTCCCCACATTTTCTCTGCAACTGTTTCTAAGCGCGTTCTGAGGGTTCTGAAACGGCATACATGATTCTGCAGTTCAGCTTAGGCTCCGCCCACAGGGTATGAGCTGCGGGACGCCCTTTGGGTATACATGTCTCTGCCGGAAGCTATACCCGCCGTTTTCTCAGCTGGGTGCATCCGGACGGGAGGCGGCTCGGAGGATGCGGAGATAAAATATAAATGAGGGATGAGATGGAATCTTTTTTTGTTTGTTGTTTGGGGGAGGAATTTGGGCGGGATTTGAGACGATGGGAGAAACGGAAGGGATGGGGGATGAGGAGTTAAGACTGGGCGGAGTGAAATATAAGATAGCAAGAATGCGCAAAACAAATCTTGTGGAGTTTGATAATATTAGGAATTGTGAAAGGAGGAGATTTTTATGGATAAGAATGTTGTTGAGAAAGTTTCGGCGGCAATTGAGTTTATTGAGGAGCATTTGATGGAAAAGCTGGATTTGGATCGGATCTCGACTGCTGTTCATTATTCGAAGTATTATCTTCACAGAGTCTTTATGCGTACGGTTGGGCTGACAATTCATGATTATGTGCAGCGCCGGCAGCTGACGGAAGCGGCTAAGCTTTTGGTTTTTTCTGAGAAACCGATTGTTGAGATTGCGGCGGCAGCGGGGTATGAAAGCCAGCAGGCATTTACAAATATTTTTAGGGAGATGTATAAGCTGCCGCCGAATCAATATCGCAGGAATGAAAAGTTCTATCCTTTGCAGTTGAGATTTCAGTTTGAGGGGGAATATGAAATGCTTCAAAGTAAAGATTTTATGGAATGGAGTATTGATTTTGCGGCAGAAGATGATATTCCCTGCTGGATGGATCTGGTGCGTCTTGTTATTGATGGGTTTCCGCATTTGTATGAAGATGAATATGAGGCGGAGCTGAAACGGCGGATTAGATGCAGGCAGGCTCTGATTTTAAAGGACGGACCGATTGCGGTGGGGATTATGCTTTTTTCATATGAGAACGGTTGTATTGATTTTATGGGAACCCACCCTCTTTACAGGGACAAAGGGATTCCGAAGGCTTTTTTGGAGAAGGTTTCGAGCGAACTGGTAAAGGGGAAGGAGATCAGCGTTACCACTTTCAGGGAGGGTGATAAAGCGGACACAGGGCAGCGTCGGGAGATTCAGGGACTGGGCTTTTCGGAGGCGGAGCTTCTGATTGAGTTTGGCTATCCCACACAGCGCTTTGTCCTGTCTGAGGAGGCTGTAAATAATGAGTGAGCTTAGCAGAAGTGATAAGAAAACGGAAATCGAATGTGTTGAATCCGTGCAGTTTCCGGAGGAGGCCGCCCACCTGGATATGATCAATGGCAAATTGGATGCCGCTCTGCAGGAGGCCCATTCCGATCTGGAACGGATGGATCAGGAGTATATGGATGCGAAAAGGTACATGGCAGATTACCGCGGAGAACTGGATCCCCATGAAATGTTTCAGAACGAGCTGGCGCTCAGGCAGATCGACCATACGGGGGCTTTCGCCGCAGGGGTATGGGAAAAACTTTCAAAGCTGAAAGGGTCCCCCTATTTCGCCCGGATAGATTTTCAGGAAGAGGGCAGGAAAATGGCCGAAAAGTACTATATTGGGCGTTTTACTTTCAATTATGAAAATGAACTTCTGATCTATGACTGGCGCTCTCCGGTTGCCGGGATGTTTTATGACTGTGAGTCCGGACCGGCTGGATATGACGCACCTATAGGCAGAATTGAGGGTAACCTGACACGCAAACGCCAGTATAAGATAAAAGACGGTGAATTGGAATATACGCTGGAAAGCGCGGTAAATATTCAGGATGATGTTTTACAGCGTGAGTTGTCCCACACCTCGGATGAAAAGATGAAATCGATCATTTCCACCATCCAAAAGGAACAGAACCAAATCATCAGAAACGAAAATACCGGAACCATTCTCATTCAGGGCGTGGCAGGCTCCGGGAAAACGTCCATAGCGCTGCACCGGATTGCATTTTTACTGTACCGGTTCAAGGACAGGCTGAAGGCGGGAAATATCACAATCATTTCGCCTAATAAAGTCTTCGGAGATTACATATCTACCGTTCTTCCGGAACTGGGAGAAGAACCCATTTACGGTGTGAGCTTTACCGATATAGCCGCCGTACAGCTGGAGGGAGTCATTGCCTATGAGCCGGATAAAGACCCTCTGGAAACCAACGACGCAAAATGGGCGGAGCGGGCGCGCTTCAAATCCACTTTAGACTTTGTGGAAAAGATGGAAGCCTTTTTAGAGGAACTGCCCCACTTTATCTTTGAACCCCAAGCCTATACTTTCGGTCGCTTTACTGCAGAGGCAGACTTTATACAAAGCCGTTTCCTTGCTTACCCTTCATATCCAATCAAAAAAAGGCTGCAGCAGACCGCGGAAGATATCCATGACCGTTTTGATACAGATAACTTCATGGGCGACGATATTCCACGTCCGGGAAGCATATTAAAGAGCCTGAACAAAATGCTGAAGATAAAAAGCAGCCTGGCCCTGTACAAAGCGTTCTATCAATGGATTGGACAGCCTGGCATGCTTGTATTCCCTGCAAAGCAGACCCTGGAATGGGCGGATGTATACCCGTTTCTCTATCTGCACGCGTCCTTTGAGGGGCTGCAGCAAAGCAAGCGGATCAAGCATCTGGTAATCGATGAAATGCAGGACTACACCCCCATCCAATATGCCGTCATCAACCATCTGTTTCCCTGTCCCAAAACCATCCTGGGAGATTTCGGGCAGTTTATCAATCCCAACCATCTTAACACTATCGAAGACCTGCGCCGTCAGTACAGCGAAGCAAGCCTGGTGGAATTAACCAAAAGCTACCGTTCAACATACGAAATCATCACATTTGCAAAGCAAATCCAGCAGACGGCCCGCTTAGAGCCCATAGAACGCCACGGTCCTGCCCCCCAGATGATCCCATGCGAAGACACCCGGGACGAAATCCGAAAAATCAAAAAAGCAATAAAAACCTTCCAGGAAAGCGGATACGCGTCAATGGGAATCATCCTGAAAACAAACAAAAAAGCCGCCGCAGTACATAAACAGCTCTCCCGGGATCACAAGATCCACCTGATCTCCCCCGAAAGCACCAGTTTCACCAACGGAATATCCATCACCTCCATCCAAATGTCAAAAGGTTTAGAATTCGACGAAGTCATAATCCTGGATGCTGATTCCGAAACCTACAAAACCCAATACGACAAAGGCCTCCTCTACATAGCCGCCACCAGAGCCATGCACCAGCTCACAATACTATATACCGGCTCCCCATCCCCATACCTGCCGAAGAGATAAAAGCCCCCAATCCTATCAGCTTCTCCAACCCAATCCGCCGCTCCCCCACGATTTCCTCCAAAATGAGCAAACCTTCCGTCTTGATGAAGCCCAGCCTGATGGAAGGGGGATGCGGTGATCCGGCGGGGACAGCTCCGGGGATTTTGCAGGCATAGAATACGCGTTAGAGACTGTTACATCAAAGCGGGAGTCTCACATGGACAAAATTTGCTCACCAAAGCAAATTTTGAGAAGACCTGAGCCGGAAAATTCATCAGAATTTTCCGGTGAATGTCTTCGGTTCCATGTGAGGCTCCCGCTTTGATGTTACAGTCTCTTCGCGTATGGACAGCCAGCAAAATCCCCGGAGCTGTCCCCGCCGGATCACCGCATCCCCCTTTCATCAGGCGCCCCTACAGCCTACAGCCAAATTTACTCATCCCCAAATATCTCATCTTGTGTATCGCTGTGTATTGTGTTAGTCTTGAATCATAAAGTCACGAAAGAAAACAGCAAAAAGTGAAAGCAGTAAATACAAGGAGGTCTTTCAGTATGGCTACCATTAAAGATGTAGCAAAGCGTGCGGATGTGGGAATTGCTACGGTGTCACGCATGATTAACGGAACCGGTTATGTTTCGGAAAGTTCCAGAAAAAGGATTGAGGAAGCGATCCGTGAACTCAATTTTATTCCGAACGAACGCGCGCGGAATTTATCGAGGAAAAAGTCGGGAATCATCGGGGTAATTATTCCAGATTTCCAGACGCCGTTCTATGCTTCTTTTATCCGCCAGGCAGAGATAGAGCTGTACAGATATGGGTATAAGACGATGGTCTGCAATACGGTTAAGACGAGCGACCGGGAGCAGGAATATATTGATATGCTGGACCGGAATATGGTGGATGGGATTATTACCTGCGCCCTGTCTGTGGAGGATACGGTGTACCAGCAGATCGACAAGCCGATTGTCAGTATGGACCATGATCTGGGACCTAAGATACCGCTGATCCATTCTGACCACCGCAAAGGCGGAAGGATTCTGGCGGAATATCTGGTGGAACAGGGGTGCAGGAGAGTGATCCAGATCGGCGGATTTTTCAGGGTAAATACGCCGTCCAACGACCGGTATCTGGAATTTGAAAATGTGATGAATAAATACCATATCTCAGTCCGCACGCTGGAAATGGAGTGGAATCGGATGGACTATTCCTATTATGTAAATCTGCTGAAAAATTATGAAGATGAAGTGCGGCAGGCAGATGGGATATTTGCTTCTGATATGGGGGCCATAGCGCTGTATCATTTTGTGACCGACATGGGGATAAAGGTACCCCGGGATTTGAAAATAGTGGGATATGACGGCACGGATTTTACCCGCATGGTGACACCGGTTGTGACAGCTGTCTGCCAGGATATTCCGCTCCTGGCTAAGAAATGTGTGGATACAATTATGAAACTGATACAGGGAGATCAGGATATTGAGTACCACCAGATTACGGATGTGTATCTTCAGAAGGGTGGTACTGCTTAAAGATAGAATTGTTAAAAACGACCAAAACAAGAATGATTACTATTTTATGGAAACGTTTCCTTTATGCATTGTGCTTATATGGAAACGTTTTTATAATGTTTATTAGTAACAAATAAATAAAAAATGATAAAAACGCATTGACAATTATGGTAAAAGTGCACATAATTAATATATGGCCGACAGGACATAACATTACGAACTTGTTACTGAGAATGCTCCGTAACGCATGCCCTGGCGGGCGGGTCTGCAGCAAAGGTGCAGAACAAAAGATAATCAACGCATGCGAAAGTAAAAATATCCGGATAGGAATCAAGGGTGAAATAATTTTAGAAGAAAGGAAAAAATGCAGGCACACCGATCACCCTGTGTGTATGCATCTTTCAACTACAAGCAGGCTTGTGCTTGAAAGTCTTGGTACAAAATATGAAACAGGTAAAATGGGCGGTCGTTGGCACAGGCTATATCGCCAATGAATTTGCAAAAGGGATGCAGGAAGTAGAGGATGCCGTGCTTGCGGCAGTCGTTTCAAGAAGTATCGTAAGCGGAAGGGCATTTGCCCAGAAATATGGCTGCGTTCAGGTGTATACAGACTTTGAGGGTATGCTCGAACAGGAAGAGATCGATGTTGTGTACATAGCAATTCCGAATGACTGCCATTATGCATATATCATGGCGGCGCTCGACAGAGGAATCCCTGTTTTGAGTGAGAAGCCGATGGTAGATAATCTGCGGCAGCTGGATGATGTGTTCAGAAAAGCAGAGGAGAAACAGGTCTTTGTGATGGAGGGAATGTGGACAAGATGCTTCCCGGCGGTAATAGAAGCCAGGAATTGGATAGAAAAAGGCAGGATCGGAAAACCTCTGGCCGTACACGCGTCTTTTGATATCAAACCGGACATTGACGACTGGCAGCCGTGGAAAGGCGGTGTGCAGCATGCTGCGGGAGCACTCAGAGATGTGGGGATCTACTCGCTGGCGATGGCTTATCTTGCATTCCCGGAGGGGCCTGTTCAGGCTTATTCCACAATGAAGTCTAACGGGGAAGTGGATGAGAGTTTCCATATGCTGCTGGAGTACGAAGATGGCGGGGCCGCATTTGTTGGAGGTGCATTTAATCAGGTAAGTACACCTGAGACGGAAATTGTCGGGGAAGAGGGCAGAATCATAATCGGTTCAGAGTTCTGGCATCCGACTACGGCTACACTGATCATGAATGATGGTACTAAGGAAAAGTATATGGAGACATATCCCGCCTCCGGCTTCCAGTTTGAGATCAGGGAAGTACAAAAGTGCCTTAGAAACGGTGAGTTGGAATGCCCGCATTTTACCTGGGAAGAAAGCAGGAAGATAGCAGCCTTAATAGAAAATACAAGAAAAGACTGGGGCATTTATTACAAGGCAGACACGGAAGGAGAAGTTTAGGACATGAAGGGCGCAATCAAACAAATCTGTGTTCTGGTAGATGATCTGGATACAGCAATGAAAAACTACTGGGAGAAATTTGGAATAGGGCCATGGGATATCCGACATTTCACGCCGGATACCGTCAGAGATTTTTATGTACATAACAAACACATTGAAACGGGATTTGATTTCATCTGTGCGGTAACCTGGGAGGGAGATGTAGAGTATGAACTGATCCAGCCGGTCGAAGGACCGAATATCTACTGGGAGTATCTGAAAAAATACGGAAGCGGCCTTCACCATTTTAAAATTGTGATTCCGGATGATGAAGAACTGAAAGCATATGTAAAAGAACTGGAGGAGAAAGGGCTCAAGGTGATGCAGACGGGGTGGATCGACAACGATGTACACTATTATGTGGATTCTCACGAGCAGCTGGGCCTGACACTCGAGCTTGGAAACGGAGGCAGAATCGGCGAGGCCCCGGAAGTATATCCGGCAAAGGATGCAAAGAGACCAGTGTCCCACAGGCAGAATATCAAGCAAATTGCAATTGTCGTGGACGATGCAGAAAAATACATGGAGAATTACGCTTATTATCTTGGAATTGACGGATGGGATGTGAGGCATTTCACACCGGAGAAGTTAAGAGACTTTAAGGTGAACGGCGCGCACATTACAGAGGGATTTGATTTTATCTGTGCAGTGAAATGGGTTGGCGGCATGGAGATCGAGATCATACAGCCCATAAAAGGAGATAACATTTACTGGGATTTCCTTGAAAAGCATGGCCCCGGGTTCCATCATATCAAAGATGTATACCCGGATGAGGAGATCAAAGAGGAATGCAGGAGACTGAGCGGATACGAAGTCCGGATCATGCAGACGGGATGGATCGATGGAGACAGCCATTATTACATGAGCACAGAGAATCTCCTCCACATGATCGTGGAATTCGGCAATGGCGGCAGGATTGAAGCGCCGGATTACGTATACTGCGCAAAGAACGGGAAATGAGAGAGTCATCTCTGGTTTTAAGCAGAGGATTCAGAGAAGCGGGCTGGGAAGGGTTTCCCGCGGACCGCATCTTCAGGAGAAAAGTAAAAGAACAGGAGCGATAAAATATGAAAAAGAAAATCGTAAGTCTGGTATTAAGTATGGCAATGGCGTCAGCACTTTTGGCAGGATGCGGCAGTGTCGAGGATTCCGGTAAGGATTCCGGCAGTAAGGCAGAGAGCGGGCAGACAGAGGATAAAGCAGATAAAAAAGAGGATGGAAATTACACGATTGCAGTAGTACCAAAGCTGACGGCGCTGGCATGGTATGAGAGAATGGAAGAGGGCGTTGATGAGTACGCAAAAGATAACGGTGTGGATGCATTCTTCACAGGGCCGTCCGAGGCAGACGGCGCGCTGCAGGCACAGTGCATTGAGGATTTAATCTCACAGGGCGTTGATGCCATCTGTGTAGTACCATTTTCCACGGAGTCACTGGAGCCGGTATTAAAGAAAGCCAGGGATCAGGGCATCGTAGTGATCACACATGAGGCTCCGGGTATGACCAATGCAGATTATGACATTGAGGCCTTCAATAACGACGAGTACGGCAATCACCTGATGGAAGCGCTTGGCGATTCCTGCCAAGGGAAAGGCGAGTATGTGCAGACGGTAGGAGCACTGACAAGCGCGTCTCATATGGAATGGGTGGCGGCAGCGGAGGCACTGCAAAAGGAAAAATATCCGGATATGAAAAAATACGGAGACCTTATCGAGACATCCGACGACCAGGATACCGCATACAATAAAGTGAAAGAAGCACTGACGGCGAATCCGGGAATCGTGGGAATCCAGGGCTCCGCAATGCCGGACGTTGCAGGCGCCGCACTGGCTGTTGAAGAAATGGGAATGTCAGGAAAGATTAAGATCGTGGGAACGGCTCTTGTTTCCAATGCGGGTGAGTATGTAAAGAACGGCACCATTGATATGATCAGCTTCTGGGACCCGGCCCTTGCAGGAAAAGCCATGGTAGAGACGGCCGTAAAGCTCCTCAATGGCGAAACAATCGAAGACGGTGTTGATCTTGGTGTGGAAGGTTACAACGAGATGAAGCTGGATGGAAATATTTTGATTGGAAATGCATGGATTGATGTGACGAAAGACAATGTAGACGATCCAGCATATGATTTCTGATTCACGGTTAAAAAAACAGGGGTGGGAGGTTCTCAATGGAGCGGCATCCCACCTATTTTCATATTTATCAGCAGGCTGCATTACTTAACAGCTTAGACACGGAGTACTCAAAAGAAGTGGAAGAGAACTATGGATAAAATATTTCTGAGATTAGAAAACATTAAGAAAACATTCGGCGGCGTCCAGGCGCTTAAAAACGTGGAATTGGAAATCCGGGCCGGTGAGATCCACTGCCTTGCAGGAGAAAACGGATGCGGAAAATCAACGCTGATCAAGGTGATTTCCGGCGCCCATGACCCGACAGCAGGATCCATTTATATTGAAGGGGAAAAGATAGAGAAACTGACACCCATTGATTCGATCCGAAAGGGCATCCAGGTGATTTACCAGGATTTTGCGGTCTTTCCCAACCTGACGGCAGCCGAGAACATTGCCATGAATCATGCTCTTTTGACTGGTGCGAAGACTATGAACTGGAAAAGGTCCAGGGAGCTTGCCATCCGTGCAATGGAACAGATCGGCGCCCATATGGATCCGGATGTCCTGGTGGAAAGGCTTTCCATAGCCAATAAACAGATGGTGGCGATCTGCCGTGCGATTATAAATGATGCCAAACTGCTGATTCTGGACGAGCCGACAACGGCGCTTACCCAGAAGGAGGTCGGCATGCTCAACACCATAATAAGGAATCTGAAGGAAAAGGGCATGGCAATCGTGATTGTCAATCACAAACTGGATGAAATCTATGAGATCGCGGACAGGCTGACCATCTTAAGAAACGGTGAGAACGTGGCGACCGGGCCGATTGAGGAGTTTGACAGAAAACGGTTCATCAAGTGCATGACCGGGCGCGATGTGGATGAGGTGTATTACCGCCCCGAGGGCAGCAGAGAAGTCATTCTGAAAGTGGAGAATCTTACGAGAAAGGGTGCATTTAAGGATGTCAGCTTTGATCTGAAAAAGGGCGAGGTTCTTGGCATCACAGGGCTTCTGGGTTCCGGCCGCGGGGAACTGGGAGACGCGCTGTTCGGCATTGCTCCGGCCAGCGGGGGAAAGATTACGCTGAATGGAAAGCCCGTATCCATTAAGTCCATAGGGGATGCCATGAAAGCGAGAATTGGATATGTACCGGAGGACCGGCTTACCCAGGGACTTTTCCTGGACTGTACAATCCAGGAGAATACCGTGGCCGCATCCATTCGGAAATATCTGAAAAAGGGCAGGCTGAACTACCGGGAGATGTATGACGCGACGCAGGCATGGATCCGGAAAATCGGCTGTAATGCGAAGTCGCCGAAACCGCTGATCCGGACTCTTTCCGGAGGAAATGCGCAGAAAATGGTCATTGCCAAGTGGCTGAATACCAATCCGGCGCTGCTTGTGCTCAACGGCCCCACCGTGGGTGTGGATATCGGTTCTAAGGCAGACATCCATAAGATACTGAGGGAACTGGCGGAGCAGGGCGTTGGAATTATTGTGATATCGGATGATGTCAGCGAGTTGATACAGAACTGCAGCAAGATTTTGATTATGAAGAACGGCAAGACCGCCGGCAGCATCAATTCAAAGGAATTAGATGAGACAAGGCTTTCCCGGCTGCTTACAGGTGAGGAGGAGACAGTATGAAAGACAGAATAAAAAGAGGGCTGACTGCAAACGAAATGATTGTCGTATACATTATTGCCGCCCTGTGTATTCTTATTGGGGCTGTCAATCCGGCATTTGCAAGTGCATCCACGGTGGTTTCACTGCTGCGTTCCATGCTGGTAACCCTGATATTCGCAGCGTTTGAAATGATGGTTATCATTTCCGGCGGAATCGATGTTTCCTTCCCGGCTGTAGCCAGCTTTGCAATGTATGCAACGGCAATGATCATGAATGCAGCAGGGCTTAACAGTGTGGTGCTGGCTTTTATGATAGCAATCGTGATCGGTATGCTGTTTGGTTTTCTCAATTCCGTTCTGGTTGCACGACTCGGAGTTCCGCCGCTGATTGCGACGCTCGGGGTGAGCAGTGTGGCAAACGGGGCCACGCTGGCATTCCTTGGCTCCAGGGAAATCAACCGTCTTCCGGAGAGCTTTGGAAGATTGTCTAAAGTATTCATTTATGAATATGTGGGAGACAGCGGAATTACATATCAGCTGACGGCACTGATCCTGATACCGGTTGTGATCTATATCGGGCTGTGGATTCTCCTGAAATATACCATGCTGGGCCGTGGAATCTATGCAGTGGGCGGAGACAAGAATGCGGCCAGAATTGCAGGCTTTGGGGTTGTATTTATCCAGTCCTTTGTGTACATACTTGCGGGGGCGCTGGCTGGAGTCGGCGGCGTGACTTATATGATCCTGATGCGGCAGGCGCATCCACAGGTTTTGATGGGAACAGAGATGATGGTGATTGCGGCGGTTGTCATGGGCGGCACGAGAATCACAGGCGGGCACGGTTCCATATCTGGGACGATACTGGGCGTCACGCTGATAGCCCTGATTCAGAACAACCTGATCATGCTGGGGGTTCCGACCTATGCACAGACATTTGTGGTAGGGCTTTTGATCGTAGCCGGTACATCCATCACCTCACTGAGAACTAAGAAAATACAAAATAGTGTGAAAATATAGGAAGGTGGCACGATGGAAAATATAAAAAGCAGACTGAAAAATTCAGATAAAAACAGCATGATGCTATTGCTGATTGCCGTCCTTATTTTTGGAGTCATGGCAGTCCTGGCGCCTTCTTCCTTTCTTGGCATAAAAAATATCCAGGGAATGTGCACACAGTTTCCGGAATTCGGCTTGATTTCATTTGGCATGATGCTGGCTATGATCTCGGGCGGGATTGACCTGTCGCTGGTTGGAATCGCGAATTTTTCCGGGATCACTGCAGCCTATATCATGGTGAAAATGGGCGGAGGCCCTGTGTCTATTCTCCTCGGGTGCATTGCTGCTGTTATAGTGGGGGCGCTTTGCGGCTGTTTTAACGGCTTTATGATCGGATACCTTCAGATCCCCGCCATGCTGGTAACTCTGTGCGGACTGCAGCTGTACACGGGCTGTGGGCTGATGATTACAAAGGGTCCCGCAATCACTGGGCTTCCGGAAGGCTACAGCATTCTGGGAAACGGCACACTGGCTGGGGTACCGATTGCATTTATTCTTTTTATCCTGGGCGCCCTGCTTGTTTCCTTCCTGCTCCGTTCAACCGTATATGGACAGCATGTGCGGTATATGGGAACCAACTCTATGGCGTCACGGTACAGCGGGATCAATAATCTGGCGGTTACGATCAAGACGTATGCCGTATCCGGTGTGCTGGGAAGCCTGGCCGGATTGATCATGGTGTCCAGATACAATTCTGCAAAAACAGACTATGGCAGTTCTTATACACTGCTTTCCCTGCTGATTGTCGTTCTGGGCGGAACAAACCCGGATGGGGGAAAGGGCAGCGCAGTTGGGGTGCTGCTGTCTGTAATCGTGCTGCAGCTGGTGTCCAGTGCGTTCAATATCATGCGTGTCGATTCCTCTTTGAAAACATTTGTCTGGGGGGTGATACTTATAGTAGTCATAGTAATTGGGCAGATTGGGGGAAGAAAGCGGGGGCGGGAGTGAGATGGGACGCTCTGCGCCAGGCTTGCCGGGAAGGCTGCGGGGCTGTGTATGTCCTTTCCGTATGCACCCGTGCTGCCAACTGATTCTAAGAGATAATAATGCCGGGAATGTGGGCACGGGATGACACAGCGAGAGAAATTTGATAATTTCTCTCACTGGGTCATCCGGAAACATGATTCGGAATCATGTTTCCTCCCACATTCCCGGCATTATTTTCTCTAAGAATCAGTAAGCGCACTCTAGCATACGGAAAGGACATACACAGCCCCGCAACCTTCCCGGCAAGCCTGGCGCAGAGCTGGTGCATCCTGGCGGGAGGAGAGGATGGTTCTTTCATTTTTAGAGAGTTCTGTCGGGGGCAGACTATGGAAAGGCTGCACGTTGGGTCTTGATTATAATAGGTGGTATTTTGGTTAGTTTTTATTATTTCCTTGGAGGGAGTGTGGATCTGTTGAGGGAGCGAACTTGTTATAGTACCTCATGGAATCTTCAGGGGTTAAGGAGAAGCCTTTTGACAGTTTGGTCAAGATGGTTTCCTTACTGTATCCTTCTTCTGTATAATCTTTTACTAGTACTTTGATTCCTTTCTCAAGCCCCTTCCCAATTCCTTCTTGATATAAGTCATCCAATGCTTTACATATAGTTATGGTTCCTCCTTTTTCCGTAATTGACGCTTTTAGATGTTGTGCTGATCCCAGCATTGTGCGAACGGCATTATAGGAATCCTGATCGATTTGTGCGAAATATGAGTTATGATTCAGCACATAATCTTTCATATCCTCTTTATTTTTTCTATATTTTAACATGTCAAATATGATCTGTAAATCAGTTTGAAAACACTCCAGGTTTTCTAATTTTTTCGGATCTATCAGGTTGATTCTGTAATTTGGGACATACTTTTTCAGCATATGGCAGTCTTTCCTGTCTACCCCAAGGAGTCCGTACAGATCCAGGCTGCCATCCCAGTCCTCTTCGCCGTAGTAAAAAACAATATTCAGGACTGGCGATAATAAATCCATCTTTTTCAGCCCGGAAAGAAATTCAGCCGATTCTTTTAAATCCTTTTTCATTATTTTCTATTCTGTTACAAATAAAATATCTATAAAATTACCCCAAAGGATAACCTACAAGGAAACGATTTGATTGTATATTTCAGATATACGAAGTATAATTGACAAAGGAGGGAATGGAATTGGAGTATTTAACATCAAATGAAATCGCAAAAAAATGGAATGTCAGCAGCAGAATGGTTGCTTACTATTGTAAAGCAGGAAAAATTGTGGGCGCAATTATGAGGGGGAAGACATGGCTGATCCCTGCTCACGCAGAAAAGCCGAGTGACCACCGCTATCGAAAAAATAGGATGATGGTTCAGGACAATCCAGAACTTCAAGGCGCCTTGCAGAGCATTAACAAGCTGGATTCAGATAACAGCACTGTTTACAGAGTAAAGGATTTATATCAAAATCTTGGCCTTACGAGGGAAACCCTGCGTTACTACGAAGAGATTGGATTGATTGCACCGGAACGGAATCAGAGCAGCCAATACCGGGAATTTACCTTTGAAGATGTTTCCCGCCTGATGTCCATTGACTTTTATAAGAAACGTGGGTTTTCGCCATTAGAAATCCGAGAGTTGACAGCAGCCGGGAAGCATAGCGATTTAGACGTGCTGGATAAAAAAATCAGCGATATAGAAGAAACGATTCGAGCCGGACAGCGGATTCTGGGGCGGCTGGCAGAGACAAAAGCGTTCTGTGAATATGCCGCACAGTCTAAAAAAGTATTCTCAGTGAAGGAACTTCCGCCCTATTGGGTTTTGGAAACCTTTGACGCGGTATCCTCTCTGAAAGAGTATCAGGAGCGGGTACTTGTATCGCTGGATTTACAGGAAGAAGATATTTTATCGAACCTGGTGCGTGTCGTTACCTTTGATTCAGCCGGATATAAAGGCACGAAGATGTGTCTGGTAAGTAAGGTCACTAATGAAAGAAAAGCGGCGGGAAGATTGACTTTGGAATACGGCAGGTGTCTGCATATGGTTTTTGACGCGGACAGCCATGACGATTCTCTGATGGAGAAAATGTTTTTTGAAAGCCATACATGGGCCGCTGATCATCAGGAGAGCTTCCGGGGCGTTGTCTATATTTTTGTCCGATTTGTGGAAATGGCTGAATTGGGGGAGCGCAATTTTTACGAGGTTTGGATTCCGCTGAAATAAATAAAAAGCCTATTGACTTGGGGGCTTCCACCACCTTTATACTATTTTCTGAAAGGTGGTGGTGCGGTGAAGATCAGAAGCTATGGCAGGGATTATACGCTTGTAGTTGTGGGCCAAATCGTCTCGTTATTTGGCAATGCAATTCTGCGATTTTCCCTGCCTTTATATCTGCTGCGGGAAACCCATCCCGGTCATTGGCGCAGGAATGGTTTCAATGGGGATTGCGATATATTCGAAAAAAGTACTCAAGAAATTAGGAGGAAACAGCGCTGAGACTAAGAAGAGGTGAACGGAATTGAATTTAAAAGGAAAGAAGGTTTTAAGGGTGACAGTGATTCTGTTGGGCACGCTTGTCGTATTCATTGTCCTGTTGTTCATATTGTTGTGGCTCAATAGTCCGGGCAGGATCGAGCCGCAGGCTCATACAAACGGAAAGCCCATAGAAGGCAGTATATCGGAGATCGTGCGGATGCCTATTGGCGGCGTGGAGCAGGGCATGATCATCCAGGGGATAAATCAAGATAACCCCATACTGCTGTTTTTGCACGGCGGGCCGGGAAACCCCGAATATGTCATGGCAAAAGAGGCGGGAGTAAAGCTGGAGGAAGCGTTCACAGTTTGTTATTGGGAGCAGAGAGGAAGCGGCATGTCATACTCCTCCTCGATTCCCAAGGGCAGCATCACGCTGGAGCAGATGGTGTCCGACACCATAGAGGTTACGAATTACCTGCGGGAGCGGTTTGGCAAAGAAAAAATATATATCATGGGTCACTCATGGGGGTCCTTCCTGGGAATCCATGCTGCATATGAACATCCTGAACTATATAAGGCTTACCTGGGAATCGGGCAGGTCGTCAATCAATTTGAATCTGAAAAATTGAGCTATGATGTTCTGCTTGCAGCCGCAGAGGAAAAAAATGACCAGCAGGCCATAGACAAGCTGAAAAAGTATACATTGACGGTCCCCTCCGATGTAACGACGGAGTATCTTATGCTCCGCTCAGATTTGCTGAGTAAATATGGATATGGTGTATACCACATTGCCAAATCCAAAATGGAACTGCTGATGCCTGTTATGAGCGCGAAGGAATATACGATAAAGGATAAATATGGCTATGCAATGGGGTCATTGCTCAGTCTGGAACAGCCAATGAATCAAGCGCAGTATACCACTGATTTGAACGAAACAGTTCCGGCCCTGGAGATTCCCGTGTATATCTTCCACGGGGCCTATGACAGGCAGGTATCCTTCGACTTGTCAAAGGCATATTTTGAACAGTTGCAAGCGCCGCATAAGGCGTTTTATAGTTTTGAAGAATCCGCCCACAGCCCATTTCTGGAAGAGCCGGAGAGCTTCATGGAGATTGTGAGACGGGAGGTGCTGAAAAACGAGGGTTGTGCGCTCTACGGCCTGGCGGCACCATCCGGTTCCATCATGTGGTGCTTGTAGAGAACTGATGGTTCAGCTTATGCCTGAAAACTATCGGGAGATTGAAATTTTCCTTGACTTTGAAACAGAAAAGGTTGTTACACTTATGGAACTTACTCCCGATTGGTGGATATGAACAATTTTGATTAAGGAGTACAATGGCCAGAAGGGTTTAATTGAACTTACAGTCACATCAAACATGACGCCTATATGTCGTGCTTGGTGTGCTATAATAAGCGCATTGAACAATGCAGCGGTATCTAAATTAGGCAAAGCTATGAAAATGGTTGTAAATTGCTTTCTTACTTCTGGTATGACTATGAAAGAAACTTCTGCAAAAAAGGACGTTTCTATAGAGGATTTAACAACGCTGCTGAACAGTTAACTTCCCAATATAACAGGAAGCTGAGAATTATAGAGAAGTTGACAAATCAGGATTGCAAAGGAGAATTAACAATGAAAAAAATCGGATTAGGGATTTCAATATTACTTTTCGCTATCGTAATCTTTCTTTCTTCATCAGGAATGGGATTGCTTACTATGGGGATTGGTATTGTAGGATTGATTTTTTCACTCATTGGATTTATGGAACATGAGTAATCAAATTCCAGTTTGGCGGAAAAAAACTGAAAATTGTTGGTATAAAGAAATAAAATACGTGGGCTGCGGTGTATGCACGACGCTGTGTCCAATGGGCAATTTGTCAGTTGAAAATCAAATGGCGGTACATCACAATCGATGCACCATGTGTTATCGCTGCATCAGTCATTGTCAGCATCAGGCGATTACGCTGTTAGGCGATACCTTGCATGAACAATGCAGAATTGAGAATAACCTGTAACGGGTAAATCAGGCGATTATATTTTGCGGCATTTTATGGAGAAACGCCGGTTAGATCGGAAAATAGTTGATAAAAGCAGGAGGATAATTATATGTCACGAATATCAAATATTGAAATTAAACAAGAGCCGGAGCATTACACGCTAACAATTCGTAAGACGATTAATTTTATGAAAGACTATTCAGATTTTGCAATGCAGGCGTTTGCGTTGACTGGCGATTACTTGAATGAAATGAATGTATATCCCATAAGCGGCCCCGTTGTCTGCTTCCATAATCAAGAGCTGGAAAGCCTTGATGTGGAAATGGGTTGGCAAATTGCTCAAAAAATTGAGAATAGAGATATTATGCTATGCAATATGATACCAACCCGAAAGGTCGTATCGGCAATTGATTTAGGCCCTTATGAGAAGCAAGACCCTACGCTGATGGATATATTTGAATGGGTAAAAGAAAATGGGTATGAACCGCAAGGCTCAATTTACTATTATTATTTGAATGATACTGAACGGCCAGAAGCAGAGTATCTCACTCAAATGTCAATGCCAATCAAACAGGCAGACGAAGAATATGGAAGCTGCGGTTGCGAGTTAGACCCAATGTATAAAAGAGCTTTAGAATTGATTTAACAGCACTTTCAATTCCGGTTTATAGAGAAGATGATCTGATTCAGCATTTGGCAGTCTTTCCTGTCTATCCTTTCATTTCGCATCCTTTTCCTAAAAACATCCCGCTTGACATACAAAACCCAATGCCGTAAGATTATTCTTGATGTATTGAAAAGTCTGCATTTCAGCGCATTGCAGAGAAAAAGCAGATTTGAGGCAAGCAAAACTAAAGAGAGGTTTGAGAGTGAAATGAAAAGAGAAAAGTTTGGTTCCAGGCTGGGATTTATCCTGATATCAGCAGGATGCGCCATCGGTCTGGGTAATGTCTGGCGGTTCCCCTTCATTACGGGGCAGTACGGAGGGGCTGCGTTTGTATTGATTTATCTGTTTTTCCTATTGGTTCTGGGGCTGCCGATTATGGTAATGGAGTTTGCCGTAGGGAGAGCAAGCCAGGTGAGCGCTGCCTTATCCTTTGACAGGCTGGAGCCTGAAGGGACAAAGTGGCACTGGTATAAGTACGGTGCAATGGCAGGCAACTATCTTCTGATGATGTTCTATACGACAATCGGAGGCTGGATGCTGCTGTATTTTATTAAAATGGCAGGCGGCAGATTCGAGGGTCTGAACGCAGAAGAGATTGCCGGTGAGTTCGGCGCGCTGACCGCCCGTCCGGTTCTTATGGCTGTCTGCATGATCATTGTAGTAGCACTTTGCTTTGGAATCTGCAGCAAGGGCCTGCAGAAAGGCGTGGAAAAAATCACGAAAGTGATGATGCTGATTCTGCTGGCGCTGATGATTATACTGGCAGTACGTTCCGCAACTCTTGAGGGTGCAGAAGAGGGTCTGCGTTTCTATCTGTCCCCTGACTTTTCAAAGGTAAAAGAAGCCGGGATTATGGATGTGGTATTCGCAGCCATGGGACAGGCGTTTTTTACCCTGAGCCTTGGTATTGGAGCGATCGCCATATTTGGAAGTTATATAGATAAGAAGAGAACCCTGACAGGAGAGGCTGTCTGCGTTACGGTTCTGGATACATGTGTGGCCCTGGTTGCAGGCCTGATTATCTTCCCTGCGTGTTTTGCATTTGGGGTAAAGCCGGACAGCGGGCCAAGCCTGATCTTCATTACCCTTCCCAACATTTTCAATTCCATGAGCGGAGGGCGGATCTGGGGAACTTTGTTTTTCCTCTGCATGTTTTTCGCAGCCGCCTCGACAATCATTGCAGTATTTGAAAATATCATATCCTTTGCCATGGATCTGACGGGATGCAGCCGTGGGAAAGCAGTGCTCACCAACTTGGGAGCGATTATCGTCCTCTCCCTACCATGTGTACTGGGCTTCAACATCTGGAGCGGCTTCGCCCCCATGGGTGCAGGCACAAACGTACTGGACTTTGAAGACTTCCTCGTAAGCAACAATCTCCTCCCTCTGGGCAGCCTGATCTACCTCCTGTTCTGCACCAGCCGCATCGGATGGGGATGGAAAAACTTCTGTAAAGAAGCCAACACAGGCGCCGGAATCAAATTTCCAAAATGGGCCAGAATCTATGTTTCCTATATCCTGCCCCTGGTGGTACTGTTCATATTCGTACAAGGATACTGGTCACTGTTCCATAAATAACGGAGATAAAATGAAGAAATTTTATAGCAATTTAAGATAAATGTAAAATATATGTGTTATGTAATAGCAAGTACTTTTAAAAAGCGAATAAAACATCCACCGGGGCATGCTCCATGTGATGGTCATAAAATTTCAGACCGTAGGAAATCCGACCAATGGATTCCTGCGGTCTTTTTTTGCGCCATAAAAAAGGTTTTGTTTTTCATCGCCAGTTTTTCTCATCTGCGCCATGTTAAATCGTATTCGTATAATTATCCAGTCAATTCGGAGGCATAACATACACAAAGCTTTGAACGGAGGCTTGTGCAGATTACAGAGGAAAGACATAGAAAAACACCCTGACAGGCAGGATGTTTTCTAAAGTCCGTGTTTGTTTCTTCGTTTGGCGGCTTCCTGGTATACCTGGTTATCGGCTCTTACGGATACAACGATGATGTTCATAATGCCATCGTGTTCTTCCAACGAGTAGACAACACGAATTCCGATTCCACGGAATTTAATTTTATAAAGACCGGACAGACTTATTCCGTCTTTATTTCCAAGTAGCTTTCCATAGCCTCCCTGGTGAATGGAGACGGGGTTTTCGCTCACCTTTTGGATTCCCTTGGCAACCTGCGGGTGGACAGAGTGGTTCAGCTTTTTCATGTCATCGATTGCTTCGGGAAGGAAGTTGATTTGATATCTCATTCGATTTCCACATCCTCCGCTTCATTCAGTTCGGCTTCGGAGATTCCGAGGTCCGCCATTGCCTCATGGGTCGCCTTCGGCGAGGGGGGCTATGCGCCGGTAGCGCATGTTAAGCACGGACCGAAACAGAGCGGAGACCAGATGCCCCGAGACCATCACTTCATTGGCTCTGATGCCGTGCAGCAAGGTGCACGGCACGGTCTGAACAGTAACATCTCTGTCACCCACCCCCCCCTCTACAAAAGTTGGGGTGGAAATGTCTGATAATTTGACGTATAATGTCAATATGGTATAAATAGTATGAAAATAGATGCGTAGAAACATCATCATACAGAAAATAAAACGGCTTCGGGTGGGCGTCCGGAGATATCGGAATAAAAGGGGAAGGAAGGGATTTCATGAATGTTAAATCGCTTCGAAAGAAGCTTGGCAGCCGTTATGGTTCCGCCGTCACGGTTCGGGTGGAGGATGGATGTATCGTCGTCTCCGGGCAGTTGAAGAGCTGGGATGATATCGTGGCGGCATGCTGTATGTGTGTGGACAAAAAGTCCGGCATGCATGTGGTAAATGATATCTGTCTGGAGGGAGCAGAAAGACCTCCTGTGCGGCTTCCGTCGTTTCGGGACCAGTCGCTGGAGGGGAGCCGTCCGGATGTCCTGATCATCGGGGGCGGTATTTCGGGAACGAGTATTGCAAGAGAACTGTCTAAATGGAAACTGGACATTCTGCTTGTAGACAAAGAGGCGGATCTGGCTGTGCAGGCGTCCGGCAGGAATGACGGGGAGGTCCATCCGGGAGTGGATTTGAATAAGGGCAGCCTAAAGCAGCATTATGTCCTGCTTGGCAATAAGATGTATGACAGGGTCTGCAGAGACTTAAGTGTTCCTTTCGAGCGCTGCGGGCAGTATGTCGGTTTCACAGACTGGTGGATGTATCCTGCCGTATGGGCCTATGCCTGGCAGAGAAAACACATATGTAAAGTGACGGATACCCGCATGATGAGCAGAAAAGAACTGGCAGACAGAGAGCCGAATCTGAATCCGGAATTTAAGTTTGCCATGTACAATTCCTCGGCTGGCTGTGTCTGCCCGTACGGACTCACGATCGCCTATGGGGAAAATGCGGTGGAGAACGGAGCCAGGATATCTTTGAACACGGCGGTGCTGGGAATGGAACTGACAGACGGAAAGATCGTTTCCGTGGAGACAAACAGGGGCAGGATTTATCCTGAAATCGTGGTCAACGCGGCAGGAGTGCTTGCCGAAGACATTGCTAAAATGGCGGGCGACAGGTTTTATTCGATTCACCCGAGGCGGGGAACGAACTCCATACTGGATAAGAAGGCAGGCTCTCTTGTAATGGGTATCTCATCCATAAAAACATGGAAGACGAACGCCTCTCACACAAAGGGAGGCGGAATCCTCCACACAGTACATGATAATCTGCTGGTCGGGCCCAATGCGGTAGAGACGCCGGAAAAAGAGAATTATGCCACAAGCAAAAACAGCATTGATGCCGTCTTTGCAAAACAGAAAATGACTGCGAAAGCACTGAGTGAACGTGATATTATTACCTATTTTACCGGCGTCAGGGCCGCGACCTTTGAGGAAGATTTTATTATTGAAAAGGGACATAAAACCCGGAACCTGATCCACTGTGCCGGCATACAGTCACCGGGGCTGACGACGGCGCCGGCAGTGGCGCTGGACGTCGAAAAGATGGTAGTGGAAGCACTGGAAAAGAAGAGGAAAGTAGAGCCCAATCCGGATTTTGATCCCGTGCGCAAGGCGCCTCCGGTTCTGAGCAGGCTTTCTGATGAAGAAAGGAACCACCTGATCCGGGAAAATCCTGATTATGGAGAGATCGTCTGCCGTTGTGAAGAAATCAGTAAAGGGGAAATACTGGATGCCCTGAAGTCTCCGATATGTGTACCTACGGTTGATGGGATTAAAAAAAGGGTCCGACCGGGGATGGGGAGATGCCAGGGAGGATTCTGCATGCCTCTTGTGACGAAGATCATCAGTGAATATCTGCGGGTTCCGGAAGAGCAGGTGAGAAAAGCAGGGGAGGGAACCGAAATCCTTCTGCGCGATACGAAGAAAATACAAAAGTCGGGGGAGGCGGCAGAGATATGAAAGCGTATGATGTCATAATAATCGGCGGCGGCCCCGCAGGTCTGGCGGCAGCCATATCGGCGGATAAGCAGGGGGCAAAAGTTCTGCTGCTAGAGAGAGAGGCAAGGCTGGGCGGTATTTTGAAGCAGTGCATCCATGATGGCTTTGGGCTGGTTCGCTTTGGAGAGAAGCTCTCCGGGCCGGAATATGTGGAACGTTTTCTAGGCGAATTCCGGGAAAGGAAAATAGAAGCAGAGCTTCTGACCTTTGTAACAAAGATGGAAAAGAAGGACAGAGTGTTTGCGCTGACAGCTGTAAACCGGCGGGGTGTGCAGCAGTACATGGCAAAAGCGCTGGTACTTGCCACGGGCTGCAGGGAGAGAACGGCAAAGCAGGTGCAGATTCACGGTACCCGCCCGGCTGGAATTATGACGGCTGGAACGGCCCAGCACTTTGTGAATCTGCAGGGGAAGATGCCGACAGAGCGCTGTGTGATTCTGGGCAGTGGTGATATCGGACTGATCATGGCAAGGCGGCTGACGCTGGAAGGCGCCCGGGTGCTGGGAGTCTACGAGGTGAAGCCGCAGCCCTCGGGACTTACGAGAAATATTGTGCAATGCCTGGAGGATTACGATATTCCTCTTCATTTGTCCCATACGGTCACAAGAGTATTCGGGGAGGGACGACTGACGGCAGTAGAGGTGGCGGAAGTGGATGAGCATATGAACCCAATAGAATCCACCAAAAAAAGAATAGCATGCGATGCATTAATTTTGTCTGTGGGTTTGATACCAGAGAATGAAATGGCGGAAAAACTGGGGATCAGGCTGGACAGCCGTACAAAGGGTCCTTTCTGCGATAATCATTTCATGACGGAGACTGCAGGCGCTTTCTCATGTGGGAACGCACTGCATGTCAATGATCTGGTGGACTATGTGTCTGAGAGCGGCGAACTGGCTGGAACTGCCGCCGCAAAATACGCATTTGAAGCACCCTGCGGCGGCAGCGGTACAGCCGAAAAGGCAGCGGAGCTGGAGCTGTCCGTGGATTCTTCCCTGCAGTACATTGTTCCACAGAAGCTGCGCATAGGTACAGGCGGTGAGAAGGTGGTTTTCTATTTCCGCAGCAGGGAGAGTGTTGCAGTTGGAAACTTTGTGTTCACCGTGAATGGAAAAGAGGTCTTTATCAAAAAGTACCGGAATCTGAAGCCGCCGGAGATGGAACGGCTGGAATTGGAGCTGAGCCTGTTCGGGGTAGCGCCGGGCAGCAGGATTGAAGCTGCAGTCCGAAAGGAGGCGGGAGCATGAAAGAGTTAACCTGTATTGTATGCCCGAACGGATGCCGCCTTGAAGCAGAGGAGAAAGACGGAAAATGGATTGTCCGGGGCAACCAGTGTAAAAGGGGAGAACACTTTGCCATAGAAGAAATGACGCATCCCATGCGCACAATCAGCACCACTGTGAGCACGGTTTTTCCGGAAGCGCCTGTGATCTCCGTGCGGGTTTCGGCGGAGATTCCGAAAGAACGGATTTTTGATGTGATGAGGGAAATTAATAAAGTGACGGTCCGGGACAGATTTGCAGCGGGCACTCCGGTCATTAGAAATGTGCTGGGACTTGGTGTGGACGTGATCGTGACGAGCGGTATTCTAAAAGAAGAGAACAGTATATGCCAGAAGGGAGAAGAGCAGCTATGAGCAAGCCGTACAAAGATTTTGAACCAAAATGGGTGAAAACACCTGCGCCAAAGGATAGTTACAGATCTATTTTCCGGTGGGGGGATCCGGAATATGTGAAGTATCCGAAGGAATCCCTTTATAAAATGATGAAACAGATATTTAATATGACGGATGAGGATTTCAGTTCTTATGACGGAGACATTGGGATGGATCCGGTGAAGCTGGACGTTCCGTGTGATCTGGCGCAGGAGCATATGGAAGCGTTGAAGAAAATTGTGGGACAGGAATTCGTTACCGCGGAGGATTACCCAAGGCTTGCAGTGGCATACGGGAAGACCGGTTATGATGCGGCCAGGCTGAGACAGCGCAAGATTGAAAATCTGCCCGATGTGGTTGTATATCCGGGCACCACGAAGCAGATCGAAGAGATCGTAGCATACTGCACAAAACACAGTATCCCTCTTTATGTGTACGGAGGAGGAAGCAGTGTGACCCGCGGCGTGGAACCGGTAAAGGGCGGAGTTTCCCTGGATATGCGAAAACGCTATAACAAGATCGTCTCTTTCAATGAGAAGGACCAGACAATCACCGTGCAGAGCGGCATGTCCGGACCGAAACTGGAAAGAGCGCTGAATCATGCCCAGAAACTCATGGGTGCAAAACGCGCCTATACCTGCGGCCATTTTCCGCAGTCCTTTGAGTACAGCAGCGTGGGCGGCTGGGTCGTTACCAGGGGGGCAGGGCAGAACAGTACCTATTATGGATGTATTACCGATATTGTGCTTTCCCAGAAATATGCGACGCCAATCGGAAATATGCAGACCAGTCATTATCCACGGGAGGCAACCGGCCCGAACCTGAATGAGATTATGATGGGAAGCGAGGGGACTTTCGGCGTACTGACAGAGGTGACGCTGAAAGTGTTCCGGTATATGCCAGAGAACAGAAAACGGTTTTCTTATATATTCAAAGACTGGAAGACCGCCCAGGAGGCGGCAAGGGAAATGATGCAGTGCGAGGCCGGATACTCCTCTGTATTCCGCCTGTCTGACCCGGAAGAAACGAATCTGATGCTCCGGCTCTATAATGTAGACGAAACGCCCCTGTGGAAACTGCTGGATACCCGCGGATATGCGGACATGGAGCGCTGCCTGTTCCTGGGATTTACGGATGGGGAGAAGGGATTTTCCGAAAATGTGGCTAAAAATATCCGCAGAATCGCAAAGGAGTACGGCGGAATGAGCCTGACTTCTTTCGTGACAAAGAGCTGGGAAAAGGGCAGGTTTACAGATCCGTATCTCAGAGATACGCTGCTGGACTTTGGCATTATGACAGACACGCTGGAGTGCTCCGTGAACTGGTCCAATATGGGCAGGGTGCATGAAGAGGTGCGCAAGGTCTGCCATGCCCTGCCTAATACGATTGTAACAACGCATATGTCCCACTGTTATCCGCAGGGGGCCAATCTGTATTTTATTTTCATCACACGAATGGACGATGCAGAGGCATTTAAGGCATATCATGCAACTATTCTGGATGCAATTCAGAAGTCCGGGGCAGCCATGAGCCATCATCATGGCATCGGAAAGATGTTCGCACCGTGGCTGGAAGGCCAGATTGGACGCAATGAGTATGGCGTCATCCGCGCCCTGAAGAATTATTTTGACCCCGGATATAACATGAATCCGGGCGGGACGCTGGGGCTGGATCTGCCGGAAGAGGAAAAGCGCTTTTTGAGAGAGGATATTCATTAGGACATCCGGGACTGGTGAAATAAGCGTATCCTTATGGAGGGAAGACCATGGGAGTAAAAGAAGAAAGGATCGTACTGACCTTTGATGTGGGAACCCAGAGTTCCCGCGCTCTGTTGATCAACAACCGGGGGGAGATACTGGGAAAGGGACAGATCAGGCATGATCCGCCCTACATTTCCAGAGAACCTGACTGGGCCGAGCAGGATGCGGACTTTTATTACCGCAGTATCTGTGAAGCTGCGCAGAAATTAAAGGCTGAAACCAGCCTGTGGGATCGGATTGAAGCCGTTTCTGTGACGACGATCCGCGACACGGTTATTTGTGTGGATAAAGTGGGAAAGCCCCTGCGCCCTGCAATCGTCTGGCTGGACAAAAGAAAAGCGGAAGGCGGCCCCAAGTTTTCACAGGTCACACGGATGATGCTTAAGGCCGTAGGGATGGAAGAGACTGCAAAAGTCCAGTACCAGAAAGCACACTGCAACTGGATCATGCAGAAAGAGGCGGATATCTGGGCCAGGACAGAGAAATATCTTCTGCTCAGCGGTTATCTGACATTTCTCCTGACGGGCAATATGACGGATGCAGCAGCCTGCCTGGTGGGGCGCCTACCGATAGACAGCCAGTGCAGGAACTGGCAGCGGAAAGGGGCTCTGACCCGCCCGGTATTCGATGTGGAACCGGATAAGCTTTGCGAGGTCAGGGAATCCGGGGATCTATTGGGGAATATTACGAGGAAGGCGGCGGAGGATACCGGCCTCAGGGAAGGACTTCCGGTGCTGGCATCCGGCTCAGACAAAGCCTGTGAAATACTGGGCCTGGGCTGCATTTCCAAGGAGAAAGCCGCCATTGGGTTCGGCACCACAGCCACAATCACATTCAACATCAGCCGCTACCTCGAACCGGAGCGTTTTATTCCGCCTTATCCGTCCGTAATCCCTGGCTGGTACAACCCGGAAATCGAGATTTACAGGGGATACTGGCTGATATCCTGGTTCAAAAAAGAATTTGCCGAAAAAGAGGTAAAACAGGCGGAGCTGCTGGGCGTAACTGCAGAACAGCTGCTGAACAAGCGTCTGAAAGAGGTTCCGGCAGGCTGCGGCGGCCTCCTCTTCCAGCCCTACTTCACACCAAACGTGACGATGCCGGTAGCCAGAGGAGCCATCATAGGATTCTCCGACCAGCACACAAGGATTCATCTGTACCGCGCAATCATAGAAGGCATCAACTTCGCCCTGATGGACGGCATGCGCTTACTGGAAAAACGTTCCGGCCACACATTCAAAGAGATCAGGCTGGGAGGCGGAGGATCCCAAAGCGATGAAATCTGCCAGATCACGGCCGACATGTTCGGCATACCGGTCAAACGAATGCAGAGCCATGAGGCCACTGGAATAGGGAGTGCTATGGCGGCATTCGTAGGCATGGGAGAGTTTATAAATTACGAGGAAGCGCAGGAGTCTATGGTGCACCTGAAAGATGTATTTGAACCGGATATGAATCAACACCGAATATATCACGATCTTTATCATGATGTGTATCAAAATATATACGGGAAGCTGGTGCCGCTATACGAAAAGCTGCATGAAATATATCACAAGAAAATCGGGAGTTAGTGACGCGCTTTAGTCGCGGCACGGATGGGGGCGCTCCATGAAGGGATAGCCGAAAGCCTCCCGGAGAACATCCATGTCCTTTCAAAAATGCGGCCGCGGACCTAAGAAATTCTAGGCGGGAAACAGCCCTGAAAATGGAGCACCACTGACACATCACGAGAAATCCGATGATTTCTCGCGCTGGGTCAGCTGATTTTTGGATTCGGAATCCAAAAATCTCTCCATTTTCAGGGCTGTTTCCCACCAAGAATTTCTAAGGCCCGCTTAGAGCGTTTTTGAAAGGACATGGATGTTCTCCGGGAGGCTTTCGGCTATCCCTTCATGGAGCTGGCGCATCCAACCGGCAGGAAAAAGCTCGTTTCTAAGGAGGGGCCTCAAACGGGGGCAGCGTATGGATATAGAATTGGCGGGACTTTTATGTCCCCATTAGGTGTACATAAGCAAGGGGATACGGTTCCAGTATCAAAATAATTCAATACGCATCTTGAAGATGAAAAGACACGCATACCCAATCCACATCCGCTGCCCTGGTCCGGGATCCCACCCGGTTGGCGAGTTTTTCTGCCGATTGGATGAGCCAGCTTCATGACAGGGAGGCCGGGGAGGTGCCGGGGCTGTATATGCCGTTGCGATATGCTGGAGTGCGCTTAGTGATTCTTGAACAGCCGCTGCCGGATAGGCGGGGAACAACTTGATCTCCAAATCAAGTTGTTGCTGAACCCAGCGCGGGAAATCATCAGATTTCCCGTGATGTGTTCAGCGTACCCGCCTATCCGGCAGCGGCTGTTCTAGAAACACTTAGCAGCACGGGTGCATATCGCAACGGCATATACAGCCCCGGCACCTCCCCGGCCTCCCTGTCATGAAGCGTCCCCATCCGTCGACAAGTCTAAAGCTAGCCGACTAAATCCCGATTTATTGGTCCGGTAAGTTTTTCAGATGTGCAAGTTCCCTATACACAGTAGGTATGCTGCATCCCAGAATGCGTGCAATCCGCGGAACCGATCCTTTGACCAGGAAGACCTTTTTTTCCTGGAGTTTAGAAAGGATTGCTATCCTGTCATTTCTTGAAAACTCTGTAGGGACGTCCTCATGGTACAGGCCGTGCAGTGTCTGGGCAATCGCATTAGAGACACTGTCCTGAAAGGTTTCACTGTCTGAATTATCGCTGTTGGCAACCTTTGCTTTTCCTGTCTCAAGACCACCAAGCATTAGCGCGATGTTGCTGAGCAGCTGGTAGTCTGTTGTATCCATGTTGATACAGAGCATTCCCAGAAGGGTATCACCGGATTTTATAAAATATGTGGAAGAGCGGAGAAGCTTGTTATTTTCTGTATGACCTGAATAGCTTGCTATGTAATCCCGGTTCCTCCATTCTCCGCTGCTGACCATTTTTTTGGCAAAGTCTGTCATAGGGGCGCCTACGCTGCGTCCGCTGATATGGTTGTTTGTAATGGCGACAATACTTTCTGTTCTGCAATCCAGAACTGCCACCTCAAAGCTCTTTCCAAGAGCCTCCCCCAAAAAAGGAACAAGATTCATGTAATAATTCATAAGATCATCCATATGCATCACCTTAATAAAATTTGTCTTTTAACTATCTTACTGAAAACCATATATAGTTGATTGGTATATTCATTTACCAACATATGGTAAATTCAGCCTATCATGAATTTGACGCAAGGTCAAGGCATCTCATAATCCCAAAATGTCAAATGTTAGTGTAACGTTACTCTATACCGGCCGTGAATCAGGAAACTGGCGGAAATAGTTCTGTGCAAACGTGATAAATGCCCGGCTGATCGGAGAGATGGAATTGAGATCATTGTATATAATCCGTATTTCCCTGAAAGGCTCTTCGATCAGCGGCTTTGCAGTAAAAGGAAGGTTCAGGTATTTTTTAAAGGACATCTCCGGGAGAATGCTGACGCCAAGGTTCTGGGCGATCATGGAGACAGTCAGGTTGTCATCGGAAACGGAGTAGACGACGTTAAGTTTTAACTGATATTTGCGGATCAGCTGCCCAACCTGATGGTTTGGTCCTTCACCCGGCATGATGAATACCTCCGATTCCAGATCGTGCAGGGATAGCGCCTCCTTTTCGGTGAGGGGATGGCCGCAGGGAAGGATTGCCTGCAGGCTCTCACGGAACAGAGGAATCGTCTTAAAAGGAAGCTCTGCAGATACGGACGAAAATCCAAAATCCACCCTGCCGCCGGCAAGCATTTCTTCGACTTCTTCATAATTGCCGTCAATGATTACAATATGAATTTTTGGATACTGCAGATTAAACTGGCGCAGAAGGTCCGGGAAGCATTGGATTGCCAGGCTCGGGATTGTGGCAATGCATAGTGTGCCTGATTCAAATTCGTGGTAAGAAGTAAGGGTAAAGTCCAGCGTGTTCTGTGCGTCTACTATATTGCGTATGTGAGGGAGCACATCAATCCCTGCCCGTGTGAGGCTGATGTCATTATTTTCACGGTTTAAAAGTTTAAATCCAAAGGATTTTTCAAGGGTAGAGATGGAATGGCTGACCGCGGACTGCGTATAGCCGAGTTCATTGGCAGCTTTTGAAAAACTGCGGTGCTCCAGGACCTTGAGAAAAATTTCGTATTTTACAGTATCCATAAATTCCTCCTAAATTGTGCAATATAACGGCAACTTTTATAAGCCACTTACAAATGGCTAAAGAGCCATATAAGTTTACTGGATATATATGTTTATGAACATGCATGCGATTTCATTTCTGATAACCCCGCGGAAGGTGATCTGGTGTTTCGTGCACTATGAACAAAATGATAATATTTTTTTATTAAAATTTACCCTATGAAAAAAAGTGAACAGCAGAATGAAAATTACTTGTTGGATTTTTAACGATTTTATTGGTACGATAATTTTATAAAAATTGATTGATTATTTCGACGAAATCAAATAAAAACAAATGAAATTCTTGAATTATTGAGTAATTATAAAGCAAAAGTTTTGAAATTACAACTACTTTTTTGAGGATGCAATGAAAAGTGAACAGCAGAGCAGAAGAACAAAGTGATAATTAATTATTAAAAAACGTGCGAGGGAGAGAAGATTATGGAAGCGTTGACAGGCAGGATTTTTAATATTCAAAAATGTTGTAACAGGGATGGGCGCGGGATGCGTACCACGGTCTTTTTTAAGGGCTGCGGGCTCCGCTGTCTCTGGTGTGCGAATCCGGAAGGCATCTCCTTTAAGCCGGAAATCACACTGAATCCTGTCAATTGTATGGGATGTGGTTTCTGCCTGAAGAAATGCCCCAATGGCGCCGTCTTTCTGGACGAAGAGGGTGCGATGCAGTACGACCGGGCAAAGTGTACTGCCTGCGGACTTTGTGTACAGCTGTGTCCCACCGAGGCGAGAAAGCAGTTTGGGCAAGATTACACGGTAGATGAATTGTTCAGGCGCATTTATCAGGATCGCTTTTATTTCGAGCATTCCGGAGGCGGAGTAACATTTTCCGGAGGAGAGACCTTGATGCAGCCCCGGTTCCTGTATGCGATTGCAAAGAAATGCAGGGAATATCACATCAATGTTGCGATAGAGACCTGCGGATGCGGGGACTATGAAGCTTTTGCCCCCTGTCTGGACTACATAGATTTTATTTATTTTGACATCAAGCATATGGACAGCGGGATGCACCAGAAGATTACAGGCAGGCCAAACGAAGAAATTCTGGAGAACTTAAAAAAAATCTGCGCCCATGGCAATGAAATCTGTGTGCGCACCCCGGTTGTTCCAGGGTGGAATGATTCGGATGAAAATATCCGGACCACGGCACAGTTTATCAGTACTCTGACTGCCGTACGGCGGTACGAACTGCTTGCATACCACAGGCTTGGCATTAACAAATATAAAATACTGGACATCGAATATCCGCTGCCGGATATCGAGGAGCCGGATACCGGCCATATGCTTCATCTGGTGGAAGCGGCTAATGAAATACTGATTCCTGCAGGAAAGAAATGTTTTTATAACATTGACAACAGTGCAGATGAGTAAGGCGGGCCAGGCACATCACTATGCTGATAGATCGGGAACGGCATCAGAATAAAGCCTGTGAGCGATTGCTAACTTTGGAAGTACAGCAGTATGCTCCAAAGTTCAATAAGATAAACAACTTAACAAATTTTCAAAAAGGAGGAAACACAATGAGCAGTAACAAAGTTGAATTCTTAAAGGCGCGGCTGCGCGACACCAATCCGTCTATTTCCCTGGACAGAGCCAGACTGGTAACCGAGTTTTACCGGACCCCTTCCGTTGAATCTCCGATTTCCAGGAAGGCACATTTGCTGGAATATCTGTTGAAAAACATGAAAATTTTCATCAATCCACAGTCCATTTTTGTGGGAGACCATGGTGAGAGATACAGATCTGTTCCCGCATATCCGGAATGGGGCTCAAACTGGATACTGGAGGATATCGATACCTTTGATACCCGCTCCACCGACAATATGGAATGGGTGAACCCCGGAGACAAAGAGGAACTGATCCGGATCTGTACGGAATGGAAGGGACATGGTTTCAGAGAGATTGTAGACAGTAAGATTCCGGACGATATGAAGCAGGCCGCCCTGGACGGTTTAATTACAATCGGTTCACGTATCGTTTCCACAGCAAGCCATATGCCGCAGTATGATGTGATTTTCCAGAAGGGCTTCCGTAAATTGATGGAAGAGATTCAGGAAAAGCTGGATCATATAGAGCATTATGACTTTATTACCCAGGAGCAGAAGGATACATGGGAGGGGATGCTGGTCACATTAAATGCAGCGATTATGTTCGCACACCGTTACGCGGATCTTGCCCGTGAAATGGCACAGACAGAGGAAGACGAAAAACGCAGAGAAGAGCTTTTACGCATTGCCGTCACCTGCGAACGTGTTCCGGAATACCCGCCGGAGACATTCTATGAGGCCATGCAGTTTTTCTGGTTCATTCATTTGATCTATCAGATAGAGAATGCGGGACACAACCATTCAGTGGGACGTTTTGACCAGTTTATGTATCCCTATTTCCAGCATGACATTGAGGCGGGAATCGCTACGGAAGACGATATCGTTGAGATGATCGAATGTATGCTGATCAAGTGGACCGAAATATTCGAGCTGCGTGACCATATTGAAGCAGAGGCCTATGCCGGATTCCCAATGTGGACGAACCTTACCATCGGCGGGATTGATGCGGACGGTAAGAATGCGTGCAACCGCCTGACTTACCTGTTCTTAGAGGCTGCGGACGGGGCACAGACGACACAGCCTGCGATCTCCTTCCGTTATAACAAGAAGATCGACAGGGAAACCTTCAGAAGAGCTCTTAAGCTTACCCAGAAGGGTCTCGGACAGCCGGCATTCTTCAATGATGATATTAATATTCCGCGTGTACTGGCAAATGGATGCAATGATATCCGCGAAGCCCGTGACTACGCGATTGAGGGATGTGTAGAGGCACAGGTTCCGGGCAAAACGGATTTCCGCCCTGTTGCCGGATTTATCAATATCCTGAAAGTACTGGAACTGACGATGTTCAATGGAGTGGATCCGAAGACGGGCCGCCAGTTTGGGCCGAAGACAGGCACAATGGAAGAGATGGATACCATGGAAAAATTCATGGACGCCTATAAGGCACAGCTGTCTTATATCATCGATTACCACCTGAAGGCATATGGAATCTGTTCCGCACTTCATTCACAGATCTGTCCGACGGTATTCGCATCTACCCTAGTGGACGGCTGTATTGAAAAGGGCCGCATCCTGCAGAAAGATGGCGCAAAATACAGCAGTACCGGCACCTTCATCAGCGGCGTGGCTAATGCAGCCGATTCGCTGGCCGCGATTGACCAGGTTGTTTTCCGCCAGAAACTGCTGACCCTGCCGGAACTGGTTGAGATACTTGCCAATAATTATGAGGGGCATGAGGAATGGCATCAGATGCTCCTGAATAAATATGTGCACTTCGGCAATGATGAAGATTTAGTAGATGATTACTGCCGCCAGGTTGTAACCTACTGTGCAGAAGAAAACCGTGCACATAAAGATTCCCGCTTTGGCCAGTATGAACTGATCCTTCTGAACCAGACTTATAATATCTGGCAGGGACGTGTCGTAGGCGCTACGCCGGACGGACGTATGGACGGGGAGCCGCTTGCGAACAATGCTTCACCTTCCAACGGTATGGACCGCAATGGCCCGACCGCAGTAGGCAACTCCATCGGAAAGATGGATACGATTATGGTTCCAAAGGGAGTTCTGGTAAATCACAAGTTTGACCCTGCCGTTGCAAAGGGCGAGAAAGGGCTGGAAATGCTGGAATCATTTGTGAAAGGTTACTGCGAAGCAGGCGGGCAGCATGTGCAGATCAATGTAGTGGATTCGGAGACCCTGCGTGATGCCCAGGCACATCCGGAGAACCATAAGAACCTGATGGTGCGTGTGGCAGGCTACTCCGCATTCTTCGTAGAGCTTGACCCGCGTGTACAGGAAAATATCATCGGGCGTACAGAACATACCAACTGCTGTTAATTCATGGGGCCGTATCATAGCTTATTTTGCAGCTTGCAGCGAACCCGCCCCGTCGGGGTATACATTATTCTGCAGCTATGCTGCAGATCCGCCCGCAGGGCATGAGTTACGGGGTGCCCTTTGGGTATACATTATTCTGCAGCTTGCTGCAGACCCGCCCGCAGGGCATGAGTTACGGGGTGCCCTTTGGGTATACATTATTCTGCAGCTTGCTGCAGACCCGCCCGCAGGGCATGTATTACGGGGTGCCCTTTGGGTATACATTATGGGAACGCTTTAGTATACATACACGGCCCCAGTCTCTCCAGGCGGATATAGAATGCCCCGGTGAATCAATATTATAAATCATGCAGGAAGCCGCCCGGGAGAGTGGTGTTTCTCCGGGCGGCATAGAAAGAGGCGTAACAAAAGAACAAGAGAGTAAAAGAACAAGAGAGAGAGGGATACAAATATATGGATAAGAAAAATATGAGCTGGTTCACATTTTTTAAATTAGCCGGTGCGCTGCTTGCATTCCTGATTGGCTCCGGTTTTGCATCCGGGCAGGAGACCATCCAGTACTTTTCAGGCTATGGTTATATGGGGATTGCGGTGGGCATCATCAACTTCCTGATGATGTATCTGACTTATGTAGCATATGCATACGCGGGGAGGACCCGCGGCCTGGCCAACCTGAACGAAGTCGCCACATTTTACGCCGGGAAATATGCAGGAAAATTATTTGAGATCTTTGCGTGGCTGTTTGTAGCCTGCTGTTTTATCTTCATGTGTTCAGGCGGCGCATCCACATTTAACCAGCAGTGGGGCGTACCGATGCCGATCGCTACCGCTATCATGGTAGTGGCTGCTGTAGCAACCGCAATCTTCGGGTTGAAGCGCACGGTTGACGTAATCGGATGGCTTGGGCCGGTTATCGTCTGCTTTACGTTGATCGTCGGGCTGATATCGGCTTTCACATTCTTCCCACGGATTTCGGAAGGCATAGCCCTTCTCGACAGCGGGGCCGTTACGATTACCCGGGGAACCAATCATTGGCTGACAGCAGGATTTTCTTTCGGAGGCTGTTCCCTTCTTCTGGTTTCCAACTTTGTTTCTACTCTGGCATATGACCAGCGTGAATATAAATTTGGCCGTTTCAAAATGATTCTTTTTACAGGTGCATTCTTCATTTCCACAGTTTCTGTCCTGATGGGGCTGAACCATTTGGGAAATATTGAAGAGGCAGCAACAGTTGCGATTCCTAACCTGGCACTGGCTTCCCATATCATGGGTTCCGTGGGCACGCTGTTTGCGGTTGTCATCATATTGGCCATATATTCCACGATCTGTCCGTCACTGTGGAATACCATTAACTTTTTCATTAAAGATGATAAAAGCCCGAAGTACAAGATTGCGATTGCAGGATTTGGCGTGCTTACTTATGTACTGTGCCTCTTCGTGCCATATCAGAAGCTGCTCGGTGTTATCATGACCTATTGCGGCTACACAGGATTTATCGTATTCTTTGTGATTGTGATCCGGTACTTTATGGTAAAATCCAAGGACGACAAAGAAGGAATCAAAGCTTAATCCATCCGGCAATGTGATGGAATGAAAAAAATTTACCGAGTACATCATTAGGTCTGCTTAAGTGGCGGTTAATTATTATATGATGTACTGGCTTAGGAGGTTTTAACATGTTTAGACCAGTTGCACAGCTGCCTTTGGATTACAGCGTATTTAAAGATAAAAAGTCCATTTTCTCCTGGGCGCCGTCCGGAGCAATTCTTTTCGGAAACGGTGCTGCCGCAAAGACAGGGGAAGAATTGAAAAAACTGGGCGTAAAGAAGGCGACGCTCGTAACGGATCAGGGGCTGGTGAAGTTCGGGATTGCTGCAAAGATTATTGAATCTGTAAAGAATGCGGGCATCGGGCTGAACGTATACGACCAGTGTGAACCGGATTCGTCTGTAGAGACTGTAGAAAAAATAGCAGATTTAAGCAAAGAAGCAGATGTCATAATTGGCCTTGGCGGCGGGAGTTCTATGGATCCCGCCAAGGCAGCCGCAATTGTTGTTACGAATGGCGGCAGTATCAGGGATTATCAGGGGTGTGACAAATTCAAGACCGCACCGCTGCCCATTGTAGCCATTCCGACTGCGGCGGGGACTGGAAGCGAGTGTACGCCGTTTGCGGTGATTGCAGACCGGCAGAGAGAATGGAAGATGCCGATCGGCGGTACCGGGATCATGCCGGCGCTTGCGATCTGTGACCCGGAACTGACCTACTCCCTTCCGGCAGGTATTACTGCGGCAACGGGGATGGATGCACTGACCCATGCAATTGAGGCTTACACATCCCGCTGTACGGAACCGATTTCTGATGCGCTGGCATGCCAGGCTGTAAAATTGATTGCACACGCCCTGCGTCCGGCAGTCTACCGCGGTGACAGCGACAAGGACGCCCGCTATGATATGATGATGGGCGCGATGCTGGCAGGCTATGCATTTACTACGGCCAGCCTTGGGATTTCCCACTGCATGGCACATCCTTTGGGAGCACAGTACCATGTTCCGCACGGCGTCGCGAATGCCCTGTGCCTTCCGGTGGTGATGGAATTCAACATGGGGGCCTGGCCGGAGCGTTATGCAGATATTGCCGGTTTTTTTGGGGTCAATACTGCGGGGTTGTCCGTGAGGGAGGCCGCGAAAAAGGGCGTTGCGTGTGTCTATGAACTTCTGGAGGATATGCCGGTTCCGCCGCTTGCCTCCTACGGGGTGACAGAAGAGAGCCTGGAACGCCTGGCCGACGATGCAATGCTGGGGGGCGACCGTCCCAACAATGCAAGGATGACGACAAAGGATGATTTTATCCGCCTGTACAGGAAAGTTATGGAGCTCAAGAAAGATGAGAAAATTTAAAAAGCTTGTAGTGCTGGAACCTGTCCGGTTTGATAAAGCGGCAGAAGAAGCACTGTTTGAATATGCGGAAAATGTACGGATCTACCGCGACATTCCTCCTGATGACGCGGAAAAAATCAGACGTATGAAGGATGCAGAAGCGGTGCTTGTGTTCTATACGAGCCAAATCAGTGCACAGGTGATTGAGGCCTGCAAGGATCTCCGGTACATCGGAATGTGCTGCAGCCTTTATACGCCGGCAAGCGCGAATGTGGATATTAGTTATGCCCGGGGGAAAGGAATCACTGTGACCGGAATCCGGAAGTATGGTGACCAGGGCGTACCGGAGTTCATCTCGAGTGAACTGGTGCGCCTGTTCCACGGATTTGGACCGAGGCGCTGGCGGGAAGAGGAAATGGAGCTTACAGGAGTAAAGCTCGGTATCGTGGGCATGGGAGATGTGGGCACAGCAGTTGCAGAATTAATGCTTGCATTTCAGATGGATGTTTATTATTTCAGTCGGACCCGCAAGCCCGGTATAGAAGACAAGGGCGCAAGGTATCTGCCATTTCACAGGCTGTTGGAAACGGTGGATGTGCTCACGACACATCTTCATAAGAATACGGTCATCATGGCGGAGAATGATTTTAAGCGCTTTGGAATGGGGAAAGTGCTGATTAATACGACTTTTACACCGCCTTACCCGCTGGATGCGCTAAAGGGCTGGCTGCAGCAGCCGGGTAACTATTATATAGTGGACAGTGCGGTTTCGATCGGAGGGAAGGATGGAGAAATCTATCAGATGCCGAATGTGATTTGTCCGGATGTCATAGCGGGGCAGTCTGTTTTGTCAGGCGTCCTGCTTAGGAAGAAGGTATTGCAGAATATAGAAGAGTACCTGTCTTCACAAGTCTTTTGATACCCGCTCTTGCAGCAATGAATTTTCAGATACACTGCCAGGGGACGGGATCGGCTGCTCGAAAGAGCATATTATATTTTAAGTTAAGGAGAGAGCTTATGCGAGAAATTATATCAACTTCATCAGCCCCAGCGGCTATAGGACCTTATTCACAGGGAAATCAGATCGGGAAACTGCTCTTTTTGTCGGGGCAGCTTCCGGTTGATATGGGGACCGGCGCTTTTCCGGAAAGCGTGGAAGAACAGACGGAGAAATCGCTGACCAATATCCGTTCCATTCTTGAGGCCAAAGGAGGTACGATGGATCACGTTGTAAAGACAACAGTATTCCTTAGCGACATGAACCATTTTGCCGCCATGAACCGTATATACGAGAAATTCTTCACAACAGGCGCATATCCCTCACGCAGTGCGGTAGAAGTGGCAAGGCTGCCCAAGGATGCACTGGTGGAGATTGAGGCAATTGCCTATATTGAATAATCTTAACAGTTCAGGCGTGAATATTACGTTGAAAATGTACCCCTGTTCCGGAGGAACACTCGGAATACTCAAGGCGGGCGTGAACTGTTACACATCATCTCATGGTCTACAGACCGCCCTATAAATGGACAACTGCATCAGGTAAGGAGAAAAAAACATGAAGTACAATTTTGATGAAATTATTGACCGGCGCCATACAAGCTGCATGAATACTGACGGGTTCAGACAGTACATTTTCCATGCGGACGAAAACATGAAATTCCCCTATGCGGATGAGGAGTTTATCCGTATGTGGATTGCAGACATGGAGTTTGCCACACCGGACTGCATTATCGATGGAATACAAAAAAGACTTGACCGAAAGATTTTTGGATATACCAGACTCTTTGGGGATGCGTATTTTCAGGCATTTCAGGCATGGACCAGAAGGCTGTATGGCTGGACATTTCCTCAGTCAGATCTCTACATATCCCATGGAGTTATCCCTGCGTTATATGAACTGACCGGTTATATATGTAAGCCGGGCGATAAGGTACTGATTCTGACCCCGTCCTATGCATACTTCAAGTATGCCGCAGAATATAACAATGTGGAATATGTCTGCTCAGACCTGCTGAACCGGAAGGGGGACGGCTATTATGAAATGGATTTTGAGGATATCAGGAATAAGGCGGCGGACCCGGATGTGAAATTATGTATATTCTGCAGTCCACACAATCCTTCCGGGCGCATCTGGACAGAGGAGGAACTGCGTACATTTGCAGATATCTGCATGGAGAACGGACTGCTGATTATCTCGGATGAAATCCATTGTGATCTGATCCGCAGCGGGCTTTCACACACTCCCCTTGCAAAGCTGTATCCCAATAGTGACAGGATTATCACCTGCATGGCTCCGAGTAAGACATTTAATACCGCCGGCCTGCAGTTTTCCAATATTATCATTCCGAATGAAGATGTACGCAAGCTCTGGCTGGCACGGCATAACTTTGACCTCAACCCGCTTTCGCTGGCGGGTGCGCAGGCGGCCTATGAAGGTGGATACGACTGGATGATGGAACTGAGGCAGTATCTGGATGCGAACTTCGAATTTGTGAGGGCTTATCTGGAGAAGCATCTGCCGAAAGCCGTATTTCGGATTCCGGAGGCAACCTATCTTGGATGGGTGGATATTGCGGCATATGTAGAAGACGGTATGAATCTGCCATTGTTCTTTGCGGAAAATGCGGGAGTACTGCTGGAGGGAGGCAATATGTTTGTACGGAATTCAGACACGTACATCCGCCTCAATGTGGCCTGCCCAAGGGCTCTGCTTAGCGAGGGGCTTTCGAGAATCTGCGGGGCTCTGAATAGACGTGAACGGAAGTGACAGTAAAGGAATACTTTATGTGATTGTTTTTTGAGTCGTTCAGAGGTTTTTTCGACAACAGGACTCCGGCAAATCGTCGTCTTCTAAGGATGAATATCGCAGAATGCTCCAAGTGCTTTTTAGCAACAATGTGTTCATATGTATAAGTCCTATGACCGGTTTCGCATCTTTGCACACGACACTTTTAATAACCGATTTTGGAACTATTATTTGTGGCACCAGTCTTTTCATTGCATGGTGCCACAAACAATAGCGATCTTGTAAAAATTTGCACGCTGCCATGTAAAGTATGTCGGAATAGTACTGAACATCAGACTCGCTTCCGTACTCGGACAGCTCTTTCGCAGTGGCGGCGATCCAGATAGCAGCAAGTTCTTCTTCGTTTTGAGCCTCTATCAGCATTTTAGCCGTTTGGATCGTTCCCCTATTTGTTAGCTTGGTGAAATAGAAAAATTGTTTTGGATTTTTTTCTATCAGCGCTTTCCGCTCTGTTACTTCTTCATGCTGAAGCCAATCGTATCCGTAGAAATAACCGTCTTTCTTATAGTCTACAAATATTGTTTCAGCGGATACAGGGGTGGAGAGCATCTTAGGAAAGTGATTGCTGCTATTCTTCCAGACCTTATAGACGTCCTCCCACTCTATTTCCTCAAACATAAACTTCCTCCATTCTCATCCAGTTTATACTTTGATTCTTTTTATTCCAAGCAATATAAAACGGCTGATTCCCTAGCGTGATAAATGATACGGGTGATCCGAACCTGAGTACACATCAGAATACAGAAAGCTGATGATATCCTTATCATTAATCAGATTAACCATCCATCCTTCGAAATCTGCATCCTCATTTCTCGCAAAGTACATTTCATCTGATATACAAACTGGTAGCCATAATGCATTAGGAAGTGGTTCGGGAGGTTTTTATACAGCAAAGACACATTCAGTTGCCCGATGTGGAATTCAGCAGGCGCATAGAAGCAAGCGCTGTCATCCCCTTCTTGATATGGCCGAGCCTGCAGCAAAGGATATGACGGCCCCCGGCGCCAAATTCTTTCTTAAGAAATCGAGACCACGCCTCATGGTCTTTAAATTCTTGAACCGAGACTCGCATATCTTCAACTCTGTCCTGATCCGGGAACACATGCCAGTTCCGTATCTTTCAAATCCCTTTGCATTTATCAATGAGAATGGCTTCCCTGTCCTCTAATCTTCGTAATGTCCCCGACATGATAGTATTTCTAGTACTCCGCTACTAATACGATAAACAAATCGATTTGTGTCATCAATACGCCTACTCCAAAAGCCACTCAACTCACCTTTTAACGGTTCGGGCTTGCCGATGCCATCAAAATACCCTCGCTCTATATCCTTTAGCAAGACATTGATACGTTTCAGCGTTTTCCTATCCTGCATCTGCCAGTATAGATAATCATCCCATGCCTCATCAAACCATACTTTTTTCATTCACCCTCTACCTCGATTGGCTCATGCTCTATACCCTTTCCGGCATTAAGGGCGGAAACACCGCGTCGTAGGTGTGCCATATTGCTTTCGGAATAGAATGGATCAGCAGACAATTCAAAAGGTATACGCCGTTCTCTTGCAACTTTTTTTAAAAAGATATTGATTGCCGTTGACATACTCAAACCAATATCATCAAAAGTCTGCTCTGCACCACGCTTAACATCATCATCAACACGTAAACTAATCTGTGCCATAAAATCACTCCTTCCTTGTGCTTTTATTATACTGCTTCATAAAGCAAAATACAAGCATTTTTATATACATTTGCTTCTCAATACAGTATGCCACTTTGCCTGCAGATAATATAAATTGCAATTAACGCTGAATGTTTCATATGATTTTTAAGGATATAATGTCAAATCCTGTTGCCATCATCTCCGACATGCTAATGCTTCAAAAGGAGTTCAGTCCTATACCCAGGTGATAGCTACAGGATCGGCGAGACAGTTGCAGTTTCATGCAGAACATATTATGAAACATATTACAGATTCCGTGTTGCAGAGTCTGCCGATTATGGCAGGAGAATCGTGAGCGGCAGTATGTTAGGAGATACGAATAAGAAGCAGTTACTTTATAAATGCGTGTCGTGAAACATTTTTATAAATTCACAGGAGCAGTATAACATGTATGAGTTATACTGCTCCTGTGTCCTGCTTAGTGAAAGGGGGCAGACCCTTATGCAAAGGGGGCTGACCCCTTTGAGGTTTTTATAAGTCCATTACAGTCTCTTCACTTCAGCCCCTCCGCTGACACTCTCAAAACTGAAGGAAGCTCCTCCGCCCTTATAAGTACCCCGTCCTTCTTTCTGTGACATCTCGAAGTCGCAGTTAAAATAACCGCTGACGGTGTCCAGTTTGTAAGTGAATCCGTCGTTCTCCGGTATGGTGAAGGACGCATTGCCACTGACGCTGTCGGTTCTTATCTTATCCGGGCAGACTTTTGAGGTTACGGAGATGAGCCCGGATACCGTATCGGAATCAATATTCCGGAAGCTTCCTTCTACTTGTATATCGCCGCTGGTTGTATTCGTCTCCAGTTTGCCGTCTACATACAGCGTGTTTCCGGTCAGACTTCCGCTGGTACTGTCCATGGAGAGCCCACTGGTTTTGCAGCCGGTCAGATCAAAATCACCGGACGTGGAATCCAGGAGGAACTGGCCTGCCGTTATTCCGCTTATCTCTGCATCTGCGGAGATCGTATCAATCCGGAACGAGCCCATGGATTCTGCGGTTTTCTCCGGAATTTTAACAAAAAGTTCCTTGTTAAGAGTGGAGTTGTTAAAAAACCCCCTTTTCTGTGCCTTTTGATATTGAATGATCAGTTTGCCGTTTTTAACATAATATTGAAGCTGTTGTTTTTCGCTCAGATCCTGTGATGCTTTTTCATAAAACTGTACGGTCTTGCCGTCGTATGTTGCCACATGGATCCGCCCGTCAAGCCAGTTGAGTTCCAGGTCTTTTATCTCATTTCCGTCGATCTTGGCACTTCCTGTTTTATATTTTCCGGAATCAGCATAGTTGTAACCGTTGTTGATTCCAATGGAAATGACGTTGATCTTTCCGAACAGACCGAGAATAAGTATTACAGTTAGGGCCACAGCCGCGATTGTCCAGGCTATGATCCTGATGACTGCCGATTGCCTTCTATTCATGATTGCCTCCTATTTTTTCAGTTCAAATATAGCCTTCAGGATTCCTTCCACTGCAACACCGATCAGGAATATGACCCAGGTGATATGCCATGCCATTGTCCAGAAGCTGACTACGATATAAATGACCACAATGACAGCCCACAGTGCGCTGCTGAGCGCTCTCATTGCCCTGCGGCTGGAATCCGTCTGCTCCTGCCATTCCTTGAATTCTTCCACGATAGAGTCATCGGTTCTCTGGTAGCGCGGTTTGGTCAGGTTGTTGTAAATAAGCAGTGCCGTTGCGACTGCAATCATAATAAACATGAGAGCCGGTGCTAGTTTGTTCTCGAAAACAGTATCGGAGAGCAGGATAGGAGGGAGAACACTCATAATGTACATCATTACCGCAACAGAAATCAGGACTGCCGACTTCCTGCGTCCCTTATCCAGCGCTTCTTTCGTTACAGGCAGGCTTTCGGAGGATGGCGCCCCGTGAAGCCCTGCCAGGAGCTCATCCATATCGCCGATGCTTGCAACCGCTATGTTGTATGCCGCCTCGGGGGTTCTGCCTTCTGCGATCATGTCGTGGTACTTATCGACTAGATTCTGCAGAATCTCTTCCTTTAACTCTACGGACTTCCTGGTCGGTTTGACATCCCGGAACAGATGATCCATATATGCTCTTAATTTATTTTCCATGTGTATCCTCCTTCTTCTCACCACTCCTGATTAAAATATCAATGAGCCCTTTGGCTTCCTCCCACTCCGCTTTCATCCGCTGGTAAGCCAGATCCCCCTCCGGCGTGATGGAATAGTAACGCCTTCGGGCGCCTGTGTTCTCGTCCCCCCAGTAAGAACAGATATATCCCGCGCTTTCCAGCCTACGGAATGCCGTATACAGGGTGGCTTCTTTGAGCTCATACTGATTGTCTGTCTTTATCTGAATGTCTTTGTTAATCTTATATCCATAACTGTCTTCTTTGGTCAAATGGGCCAGAATGATTGTGTCCGTATGTCCGCGAATCAAATCGGATGCTATTGACATATATTCATACCTCCTTTTCTGTACTTACATTTAAGCATAGTATACCTCGCCTGTCAATGTATATATGAGAATAAAATATATTCATGACAAATGTCATGTGGTTTTATGGTGTACTATGGTGTTTAAGAAAAAACGCTTTATTTATAGAATATAGTACGAAAAAGGACATATTCTATTGTTGGTTTTTTTAATACATGATAAAATACTAAAGTGGTGATAAAGTTTTCTTGGAAAATTTCAAGGGGATTTTATTGCCTTTTTATTTTACATGGAAGTTTGAGGGACTTATAAATAATAATAGAAGTAACAGTTCAGACGCATCTGAATTATTGCATATAGAAAATCCTCTAACTGAAATAAGCAGCATACAAACGATTGTGTTGGTCATAAAAGGAGCCGTTATGGCAGAAAAAACGGAAAGAGAAAAAAACAAAGAAACAGAAGAATTAAAACAAATAATTGTAGACAACATCATTGAGAATTATATACATAAGGAAGGACAGAAAGAAGGGAAAGCATGGAGAGTAGAACACTAACAGGCCATTTGCTGACGCCTATGTTCAGTTATGGTGAGAATCAAAAATTTCCTGAATTCAGAGCCACGGAGCTGAAGGGCATGATGCGCTATTTATATCGGATTGCATGTCCTGCTAAGCTTAGTGTGCTTAAGCAAGATGAGGCGGAACTTTTCGGAGGAAGTACCGGAGACAGAAAGGAACAGGCAGGACATGCATCTCCTGTACAATTGTTTTTGATGCAGGCAAGGCAGGAAAGGTTTGAGGCTGAGAGTTTATTGCTGCATGATGAAAAAAGACAGAGATCCATATTTAATTGTATATTTCAAGATGAGTTTAAACTAAGAATCAGTATGGACAAACGGATATCCATTCAAAACGAATTGCTTTCAAAAATAGCAGATATAGATTGGTATAAGGAAGAGGCGGCTTTGGCGCTTGTTCTCTGCGGCATGGGAAAACGCAGCAGAAAAGGTAGGGGAAGAGTCATGCCGGACGAATATCAGCAGAAGGATAAGGCTCAGGCATTGGCCTGGATTTGCGATGGTTTGAACAAGATCGCGAAAGCAACGAGTGAAGAGCTAAAACCAGAAGAAAAGAAATATGAAATAAGAGACGGCACAATATATCCGTACGTACAGAAGAAAGGGCGGAATTCTGGTAATAGGGATCTGAAACGGCCCGCCATAAAGAAAATTGTTTTGGGAGAGTGTCTGTCAGAATGGAAAGAATCTGCTTCACGCAGCGGGGGCAAAAAAAGCCTGGATGTTTTTTTGAAGGCGGTTGATACGGAATGCCATTATTTGAGGGGAAAACAAAAATATGAATTCCTTAAAGATGGGCAGATACTTAAGTTGAGCAAAGCCATTGGACAAATCGATGGAAAGGAACGCTTTGCATCTTCACTCATCATTGGGTTCATACAGACAGATGAAGGGATATATCCGGTTTACACCTTTGTAAAAGCATTTCCAAATCTAAAAGAGGAACTGGATGCAGACTGCTCCCTGCGTGAACAATTTATCGAAATGGTTGAAAAGTACAGGATATAGTACAAAAACGAGAAGGGAGATGAAGGTGTGAGACATTTGCTGTTATTTACAATAGGGCCGGTACAGCCATTGATTGTAAATTCACGGAAGGTAAGCGACATGTTTGCGGGAAGCCGCCTTTTATCAAGTCTGATGCAGGATGCGCTTCAGATTTTGGAGCATCAGCAGGAGGTTCGGATTTTATTCCCCTTTATAGAGAAAGGGGAGGGGAATTGCCCCAATATACCGAACAAGCTGATTGCAGAATTGAACCTCACAGAAGGAAAATCGCCGGAGGAGATTGCCACATTTTTGGAACTGTATATTAAAAAACAGTTTTTTACAGTCTGCATGGGTTATTTGAATGATGTAGGAATTATGGAAACAGAGGAGGGATCGGCGGCGCGGCAGCTCCGGGATTTTTTAGAGGTTTTTTGGATTGCCGAGGAATATGAGAGCCAGCCCTATTCAGAAGTGTACCAAAAGCTTTTCAGAAAGATGAATCTGGTAAAAAGCATACGCACGTTTTCTCAAAATCAAGAACCCTGGAATCGAAAATGTGCTCTATTTCCTCAATATAATGCCATCTATGCAAAATGCGGGAAAAGTGCAGGTGTCAGGCAGTATCCGGCAAATATAAATCCTACAGACGTTTATGATATTTCCGAAGTTCCCAAATTGACGTACGCAGTAAAGCCGAAAGAAGCACTTTCAGCGATTGCCATGGTGAAACGTAGTTATGGCAGAATATTAGGAATGTATTCATTGCGTCAGATGCTGCTCAGGCATCAAATCGGTAAAATAAAAAACGGGAAGCAGATCTTAGTAGATCTGGAGAACAGGGCAGGAGGAAAAACAGTAAGTTCGACAGGAGATCAGATTGCTAACGCTGTGTATGATTACGGCCATGGCAACCCGCCTGATTATGAAGAGTATGATAAGGATGCGTGGGAATACGCGGTGCAGCTATATCACACCATACAGGAAGAGGATATATCCCTCAGCGATTATTATGCAATGCTGAAATTTGACGGCGATAATATGGGAGAAATATTTCTGAATAAGCATACAGTGAAAGAGCAGCAGGAACTGAGCAGGAGTATCAGCGATTTTGCGTCAGAGATACCCAATGTACTAAAGGAATTTAATGGACTTCTGGTTTATGCAGGAGGGGAGGATTTCCTCGGTTTTTTACCATTGGATACACTGTTGGCGTGTCTGGATAAGCTGCAAAAATTATTTCAGGAGAGGGTGAAGCTGACCTTTTCGGCGGGAATAGTGATAGCGCATCTAATGCAGCCTTTGAAAATGGTTGCACTTGCTGCTGAAGAGATGGAAATGAAAGCAAAACAGGCAGAAGGAAAGGATGCATTTGTGCTGGGCATCTTGAAACGGAGCGGAGAAAGAGTGGTATCTCCACCGTACAAATTCGATGATTATTCAGGATGCGCCTATCCGAAGATGACGGATTTAAGGCGGCTGCTGGAGACGATCTGTAAGAATGAATGCCCCAGGGCCCTGCTGAACAATATTATCACTTTGTTCCGTTGTTTTCTAAAGGAAGACGTCCGACCGGAGAAAGCAAGGGCAGAGATTTTATTGAGAGAGTCTGTCAGTGTTTCTAAAGCACAGGATGCAGATGAACTGGCGGACTGTCTGGTACTTTTTTATGAAAGAGAAGAAAGCCTGGATGCTTTTCTGGACACATTGAATGCGGTATTATTTCTTGCAAGGGAGGTGGGATCATGTATTATTTAATAGAACCACTGGATAATTTTTTCTTCCGTACGTCCGTACCGTTTGAGGCTGGGGGAGAAACGACGGCTATTGAGAGCCTGGATATGCCATTACCCTCCGTGTATGCAGGAGCATTTAAAAATTTACTGGGGATGAACTCAGGTGTGGATGGAAAGATTCAAATCGGCTTTAACGGACTGTTTTTGGAAAATGAATTCCTGCTTCCTGTACCGGCAGATCTAAGCTGGCAGGAGGGGACGGAAAGTGATTGTGGAGATTCTCCAAAAGGAGACTTGGAAAGACTTGGTACGATGGAGCTTACACCGAAACCTGTCTCTAACTTTCCTTTAAAATATTGTCTGTGCCAAAGAGGGGGGCATTCTAAAAAGAAAAAGGAACCAAAGAATTTATTCATGCCGGATCAGGAAATCGAGGCATACTTAAATGCGGAGAAAGCGGAATTTAGCGGCATAGATTTGGATGACAGATATCTGGTAAAAGAAGAGAAGGTCGGAATCGCAGTTGATGCCGGAAGCGGAACATCAAAAGAACATCAACTGTATCAGATCAGCATGGTCAGACCTGCGAAGGATCAGGAGTTAAAGCTGGCGGCAGACGTGAGGATTCGGAAACGGGACATGCCCGGTTGTAAAGATAAGAACAAAGAAACGGGGGGAATTCATGATTCCAAAACGACAGGCGTGGTGAGATTTGGCGGAGAAGGTAAGCTGGCTTTTGTCAAGGAAGGTCCATGCAGCCTGCAGATAAAGGTAAAGCAGGAGGATGCAAAGTATTTTAAGATATATCTTGCAACACCTGCAATTTTTGAAAAGGGATGGCTTCCCGGCTGGGTGGATGAGAATCGGTTAGAGGGGATGTTTACCTTTAAGGAACGTCAGGTAAAAGTCAGGCTGTTAGCGGCCTGTGTTGGAAGGTACATTCCCTGCGGCGGTTTTGGGTTTGATAAAGAAGAGGACAGATATCATCCGAGGGAAATGCGATTTGCAGTACCGGCGGGAAGTGTCTATTATTTTGAATTGCTGTCCGGCACCTTTGCAGATGCAGTAAAACTGTTCCATGGAAAATGTATGAGCGATTATAGAGAAAGCAAAGGGTTTGAATATCCGAAATATAAAAAATACCGTTATTGTGACAGAGGGTTTGGATATGCCCTGGTGGGAAAACTGCGGAAAGAACAGGAGGAAATAATTCATGGATAAAGAGACATCTACGTTAATGATGATGCAGACACTTACGCCAACTCATGTTGGAAGCGGGACAGAATTAAGTTATGTAGATTTGCCGCTTCAGCGGGAGACACATACAGGATTTCCCAAAATAGAAGCGTCTACTTTAAAAGGCAGTATTCGAAATGCCGTGAGTTCTTCAGAAGGCTTAAATAAGAAAGGCACTGTGTATGCAGGCGTAAACATGCTTTTAGGAGATCCTGACAAAGGGGACTATGCATCCGCCGTGTCTATCACCGATGCAAGGCTCTTATTCTTTCCGGTCAAGTCTGCTCTTGGAATTTTTGCATGGATAACCTGCCCTTATGCAATGAAGCGTTTTTTGAAAGATTATGAGATTGTTTCGAAATGTGTATTAAAGAACGGCATACATGTGGGTTATGGCGGAACGGATCAAAAGTGGGAGCCGGAGAAGCTGGAGCCGGAAGAAGGAAGCGTCTATTATGCTGATCGAAAGAACTTGGAAATAGCTAAGAGGAAAGGCAATTTTTACGAAGTGAAAAAAGATACAGCTGAGCTGCAGATTATGCTGGAAGATTATACTTACAGAGCTGAAGAGAATAAGACGTTTGGAAAACTGCTGGAGATGATATCCTCGCATCTGAAGGATATGGGAATGGATTGGAAACAATTTATCAGTCATACTGTGCTGGTGCAGGATAATGATTTTGTCCACTTTGTCAAGCATTCCACAGAGGTGGCAACCAGAATAAAAATAGATTCGGATACAGGCACTACCCAAAGTAATGCGCTTTTTACGGAGGAATATCTGCCGCCGGAAACTATAATGTACAGCCTCTTCTTTTTTGGAAAATCGAACCAGCCTCAGAAAAGAGCGAATACGGACGGTGAATTCAATAAACAGCTGACCCCAAAAGAGGTTAGAGAAGAATTTCTAAATCAGTTTAACCAGGATATATTTCAAGTCGGAGGAGACAGTTCATTAGGAAAAGGTTTTGTGAAAAAATGTTTTTGGAAGGAGGAGGAATGATGGGAGCAATCCATGACGAAATGTCCAAAGAGGCTTATGAAATGGTGCGGAAAGCAGGCATTAATAATTCTGAATTTCGAAGTTTGGCAAGAGCTTTTCCATCAATGCTCCAGGTAAATGGTTTGGGTAATGCAATCGCGTTTTTATATGCAAAAAAGAATGATCAAAACAAGAAAGATAAGAAAAATGAAAAAGATGTCAAGAATGTTCATGACATACTTTATAAGGAAATAGAATGCTGGACATGGAGAATGTTAGAGCAACAGCAGGAGGAGCAAGCCCAAAAGTCAGAATATCCAAAGCTTCCCCTCGATTTGATGGAGCGGATTACAAAACTCGATAGCACTGGATATCGGATCTATACAGACGAGATTATGCATCTGTGCTTGTGGATCAAGCGGTTTGCAGAAGGTATGATTAAAGCAGAGAAGTAAGCCATGCACAGCCGGAGGAAGGGGAAAAATGATTGAGATGAAAGAGATTTATCAGCCAGCCAGGCTGGGGCAAAATAGTCAGAATGAAAAAGTGACACAACGTTTGGGCTATCTGCCCAATGACTCTGTAGATTTCATATGTCAGATGAATAAAAAGGAAGTAACCCAAGTAAATCTTTATCTTTTACAGAATCGATTTCGTATCCAAACAAAAAAATATATTAAAGGAAAGCCTTCGTATAAGGAAAGCCCATTTTTAGCGGAAATCATAAAAAACCAATATGAACATACGCTTTCTTCAGAAATACTTTACGGAAGGAAAATGGAAATATTCTTAAAGCAGCTTTTAGAGCGAAATAAGGAGATGGCAGGGGCTTTTAGTGAAAAAGAGGAGTATTGTTTTCACATCCCGAGTAAAATGATTTTAGGTGAAGGCGGGAATTCGGCTTATTCTGACCATGTATTGATGAAACTGCACCCACTGTATGGCGTGCCATATTTACCGGCCAGTACAATAAAGGGGGCGTTACGGAGCTGTTGGAATGAACTTTTTGAAAGGAAAGATGAAAATAATACAGGGAGCGTGGAGTATCAGCTGTTTGAAGAAGGCGAAAAATTGATTTTCTTTGATGCCTATCCCCAGAGTTTTTCTATATCTTTAGATGCACAAAGTCCGCATTATAAAGACTATTACGAGCGGCAGGCTGCACCGACTGATAATCAAAAGGTAGTGCCCATTACATTTATATGTATAAAAGATGTTACATTTAAATTGCATATCGCCTGTCAGAATACAAAATTGTGGAAACAGGAAAAAACACGGATAGATGAAGCAGTAAAATGTATGGTGGAAATATATGGATTAGGGGCTAAAACAGCATTGGGGTATGGCGTAGGAGTAATGCAGTAAGTGTTAAAAACAATAAAGTGCGAATCGGTAGCGGACAGGAATTTCCCGGGAGATTCGCACATTAAAAATAAGGAGGGGAAGGAGATATAGACGGAAAAAATAGAAATTTAAAGAGATGAATCAATTGATTTTGTGGGAAATGTATATTATTATGATCTTGAAGTAAATCAAACTTGTTTATTTTTGCTGTCACCGCTTGCGTATGCGGTGTGGATTGAAATTTCCTGAAGGAGAATCGTATTTCGGTAACGAAGGGTCACCGCTTGCGTATGCGGTGTGGATTGAAATCAAACAGGACATTTCTTGCGAGGGCATCAACTACGTCACCGCTTGCGTATGCGGTGTGGATTGAAATACGAAAGACGGACAAGTGTTTATCGGAAAAGAGGTCACCGCTTGCGTATGCGGTGTGGATTGAAATAGCCAAGCATCCAGCATCTGGCGTGGTGACAGATCATGTCACCGCTTGCGTATGCGGTGTGGATTGAAATTTCCATGTATGCGCCAACTTCAATTCGGCTTGAGTCACCGCTTGCGTATGCGGTGTGGATTGAAATACCCATATACCAGGCAATTGCGCGGGCGGCTTCCGTCACCGCTTGCGTATGCGGTGTGGATTGAAATAAAAGATGATGTAAATAGTTATAGGAATACAGTGTCACCGCTTGCGTATGCGGTGTGGATTGAAATTCGTGGATAACGCTGCTATTTATGACGGAACGCCGTCACCGCTTGCGTATGCGGCGTAGATTGAAATAAATAAGATTACCAGCTAACCCACCGGGAAAAGCCATTGTCACCATCCTAGTACCTCGAATAATAATTAATTTGCTGTTAAACTAACCTAAATTTTCGATGTACTAAGTATGGTTTAAAATTTAAAGAAAATAGCAATTATTAAGGACAAAATTATGTTAAAAGCAATTATTATTGGAAGTCCTGGTGCAGGAAAAAGTACATTTGCCCGGAGGCTTAGAAATTTGACAGGATTACCGCTATATTACCTGGATATGCTGTGGCATAAGCCGGATCAAACAAATATCACAAGAGAAGAGTTTGATACGCTGTTGAATGACATTATAAAAAAGGATAGCTGGATTATTGACGGTAATTATCAGAGAACACTTGAAGCCCGTCTGAAAGCATGCGACACCGTTTTTCTAATGGATTATCCGCTGGAAATCTGCCTTTCAGGTGCAGAATCCCGCATAGGAAAAAAACGCGAGGATATGCCATGGGTCGAATCGGAATTTGATGAAGAATTTAAACAATGGATGATTGATTTCCCGGATAAGCAATTGCCGCAGATATATGAACTGCTGAATAAATATCGGAAGGAAAAAGAGATCATCATTTTTACATCAAGAAAAGAAGCAGATGATTATTTATGTAACGCCAGTAAAAAGGTATCCCCAGGGGTACCCCTTAGTGCATGTCCTGCGGGCGGATTTGCAGCAGAGCGGCAGAATAAGGTATATATGTTGCAGCAGCGTCACAAAGCAGAACCGCTCTTTGCAGGTTGGGATGAGACGCTTATCTGGTCATGCCTGCAGAATGTGATGGGGCACATATATGTGGATGATATAGAGGCCCCCAACTCTGTTATGGCTATGTTAGGAGATTTTTGTTTTCTGGCGGGAAAACCGGATGAAGAATTAGCCGCATATAAGCCCGATTGCTGTAAACAAGACTTTATGATTATGATTCCGCAGACTGATCAGTGGAGCAAAGTGATTGAAAAGTATTACGGGGAAAAGGCGAAAAAGGTTGTGCGCTATGCCTTTAAAAAGGAAAAAGAGATCTTCGACAAAGCTGCATTAGAAGCAGCAGTTGCCGGGCTGTCGGCGGATTATCGAATAGAGATGATAGATGAATCCATTTTCAGGCAGTGCAGTCTTTTCGAATGGAGCCGGGATCTGGTATCTCAATATAAAGAATATTCAGAGTACCGGGACCATGGGCTGGGAGTGGTGATTTTGAAAGAAGATGAGATTGTTTCCGGTGCTTCTTCTTATGCATGCTATATAGGCGGAATCGAAATAGAGATTGATACAAAGGAGGAATATCGCAGACAAGGTCTCGCTTATGCTGCCGGTGCAAAGCTGATTTTAGAATGCCTGGAACGGGACTGGTATCCCAGCTGGGATGCTCAGAATAAAGGGTCTGCCGCATTGGCAGAAAAGCTGGGGTATCGTTTTGACCATGCCTATAGTGCTTATGAGATTTGGGGATATGGATGCAATAATGGAGAATGAGAATGAAGGATGAATTAGAGCGTTTTCTATCCGCACAGCAGAACTATTATAAGATTGCTCTGCAGGAGATACAGGCCGGGCAGAAGAAAAGCCATTGGATGTGGTTTATTTTCCCGCAGATTGCAGGACTTGGTCATAGTACAGCGTCTCAGTATTATGCAATCAAAGACCTGAATGAAGCGAAGGAATATATGGAAGACTTGATCCTTGGAAGAAATTTGATTGAAATATCACAGGCTCTGCTGGATTTAGATTCTAACGATGCGCTTAATGTGATGGGCTGGCCGGATCATCTGAAACTGAAGTCATCTATGACACTATTTGCTTTGGCAAAACCGGAGTGCGAAGTGTTTCAGCAAGTGCTTGATAAATTCTTCTGCGGGGAAAAGGATCAGAGAACAATAGATATTTTGAAGTACTGAATTCACTGAAATTAAAATATTGAAATGTCTTCGTTATTTTACCTCGCAGGGGTTATATATGACATACAGATGTCATGTTTTATATGTTAACCTGAATAAAGAAAATAATCGCTGCGCAGGTTATGCGGCGGAGAAAAGAGAGAAAACATATATGGAATTGATTGTATTGACAAAGGAAAATCTGGAGAAGGAACACATCTGCTGTGCAATTTCCAACAATAAGGACTGCCAGGTTGCCTCCAAGAAGGCATGGCTGGGGGACAGACTGGACGAAGGCCTGGTATTTTTGAAGGGGGATGTGCGGGGGAAATGCTTTATAGAATATATTCCTGCGGAGTCGGCCTGGGTGCCGGTCAAAGCGCCGGGATATATGTATATTGACTGCTTCTGGGTATCCGGTAAGTTTAAGGGACAGGGATATTCCAGTCAGCTGCTGGAAGAATGTATCCTGGACAGCCGTAAAAAAGGGAAGAAAGGGCTTGTTGTACTGTCTTCCGCAAAGAAACGGCCATTTCTGATGGATCCAGGATATTTGAAGTATAAGGGATTCGAAACGGTGGACACGGCAGAGCCCTTTTATGAACTGATGTATCTGCCATTCACTGAAAATGTGGACAAACCGGCATTTATGGAACATGTGAAAAAGCCCCATGTGGACGAGAAAGGATATGTAGCATACTATACAAATCAATGTCCGTTTACGGCAAAATATATTCCGATTCTGGAGGCGGCAGCACTCAAAAATCAGGTGCCGTGGCGCTCGGTAAAAATAGAAACAGCAGAACAGGCTCAAAGTGCGCCGGCGCCCTTTACCTCTTTCAGTCTTTTCTATGACGGAGAATTTGTAACAAACGAGATATTGTCGGAAAAGAAGTTTGAAAGTATGATACAGAAAAAGAACTAGTTGTGGGGGCGCTGGAAAATGAATGATTCATACGCTATATTGCTGCCCGGCTTTATAATCTGCCTCAATATGTAGTTTGTGAATTTCATTTCCAAACACCCCCTTAAGTATTGCAAATAAAGAAAAATTTTTATCTGCTCTTGACAGGCTAATGTTTGCTAGCTATACTGGAAATGTAAAGCGAGTGGTCATTAGCCTGTCCGTTTACTGTGCAAGGCAGGTTGATATTTGCAGAAAGAAAAGAGGGAAAGGATGCAGACATTTGAATTAGAAGAATATTTAAGCGGTGGTGTAGAAAATATTATAAAGGGGATACTGAAAGCTTCCCTGGACAATCCGAAGGAAAGTGCATTTATGGTGCAGTATGCAGCAGCTTCGCGGGCAGCGCGGAAACTGCGCCAAAGAGCGGAAGCGGGAGGGGAACATATACCTCCGTTTTTGATAGCAAGTATTACCAGTCTGTGCAATCTCCACTGCAAAGGCTGTTATGCACGGGCAAACCATCTGTGTGAGGAAGAGATTACAAAGAGGCAGATGACCCGGGAAGAGTGGGGCAGCCTTTTTTCACAGGCCGAGGAGACTGGAATCGGCTTTATTTTGCTGGCAGGAGGGGAACCTCTATTAAGGCGGGATGTTCTGGAAGAGGCGGCAGTACATAAGCGGATTTTATTCCCTGTGTTTACAAACGGGACCATGCTGGATGCATCCTATGAACAGTTATTTTCCGATCACAGGAACCTGGTGCCGGTCTTCAGTATTGAAGGAGAGCGGGGAAGAACAGATGCGAGGCGTGGAGACGGCGTTTATAAAATATTGTCAGATTCCATGGAACGGATGAAAAAAGCGGGAATTCTGTTTGGCACATCCATTACTGTGACAAAAGAAAATATAGCAGAAGTGACTTCCTGCGATTTCACAGAAGAACTCGAAAAGGCCGGGTGTAAAGCTGTGATTTATGTGGAATATGTTCCCGCTGACGGGAAGACGCAGGAGCTGGCGCCGGATGATGCAGACCGGGCCTTTATGGATAAAAGACTTGCAGAACTTCGAAGCCGGAATACGTCCATGCTGTACATATCCTTCCCGGGAGACGAGAAATCATCGGGCGGCTGTCTGGCGGCGGGCAGGGGATTTTTCCACATCAACGCGGACGGAGGGGCAGAACCGTGCCCGTTTTCCCCATATTCAGATACAAATATCCGGGGGAAAAGTCTGCGGGAAGTACTTCGTTCCCCCCTGTTTGCGAGGCTTCAGGCCGGTGGGCTGCTGAATGCAGAGCACAGCGGCGGCTGTGTACTGTTTGGACGGGAGAGTGAAGTACAGGCGCTGCTGCAATGCGAATAAATCATGCACATTTAGAGGAGACACGTATGACAACGAAAGAACGGATTATGGAGGAAGCGTTGACACTCTTTGCGGAAAAGGGATATCAGGGAACCAGTGTGAAGAATATTGCGGATGCAGTGGGGATCAAAGACAGTTCTCTGTATAAACACTACAAAAGCAAACAGGAGATTTTTGATACGATTGTACAGGAGATGTCCCTTAGGATGGAGCGGATCTCTCTGGATTTCGGCCTTCCGGGTGAATCGGATATGGGAGAAGCCGCTGCACTGTATGGCGGTCTGTCGCTTGAGGCATTGCAGGCACTTAGCAGGGGTATCTTTCTGTTTTATCTGAAGGACGAATTCGCTGCCAGGTTCAGAAGGATGCTGACGATAGAGCAGTACCGCAGCAAAGACATATATAAAGTATACCGCCAGATCTTTATGGAAGCCAGCATCTCCTATCAGAGCGCCCTGTTTGAAGAAATGTGCAGGAGGAAAATCTTCAGAGAGGCAGATCCGGAAGTGATGGCTCTTCACTTTTATGCCCCCATTTTTTTCCTCCTTAATAAATACGACCAGGAGCCGGAGCAAGAAAAGGAAGCGCTTATGGTTCTTGAGCGGCATGTGAGAGAGTTTGCACGCATTTATCAAGTGGAAAACTGAAATAGTAAAAAAGGCCCCGGCGGGTCATATGCTCTGGGAGGACTTCCAGAGCACCGTCCATTTCTGATGCTCTACATAGTAGAGCAGATGGAAGAGATAGCGGCGGGCATCTACCACTGCATCACATTCGTATTCTACGGTGGGAATGCCGCAGTAATTCTTTTTTTCAAAGGAAAGCACATGCAGATTTGTCAGTGTGCGGATCTCGCCGTCCTCCCCCTGGAATTTGATCAGTTTTGGGATGGCGGTTCCGGTGCTTGTATACCAGACACCGCAGGCCACTGGTTCCTGGCGTCCCCGGATCTTACCGGCATCCGGTGTATGAACATTAATTCCGATTCCCATACCCATAACTTATATACCTCCTGTCTTATAGCGTAAGATACACATCAGCTTTTTCATCTCTTAACAGATCCCTGTATTAAAAAATAGTAAGGCACGAATAGTCTACATCCCGCTTTTCCCGGGAAATGCCTCCTTCCAGATGGTCGATCGGCGTGTCCAGAAAAGCGGCCCGCCGGACCGTATCCATGCCATATCTCTTCCGGATAGAATCGATGGTGCTGTCCCATGTTTCCAGCTTTGCGTAGTCCGCCGTATCAAAAAGGCTCATTTGCCGAAGGGCCGTCCCATCCTGCAGCCTGCCTGTATGGATGCCCAGATGCCGGATTGCTGTTCTGCCATCCCAGAGCTGGTCAAACAGGCGGCACGCAGAACGGTACAGCTCCGTGGTAATGTTAGTGGGGTTGTCCAGAATCATCTGATGGCTGGCATAGCTCAGATCAAAACTTTTGATTCCCACAGACATCAGTTCTGCCTGTACCTGATTCTCCCTGAGCCTGGAGCCCACCGTCTCGGCAAGCCCCAGAAGTACCAGGTGGGCGATCCCGGCATCCGTCACATCAAAGGCAATGGTGGTAGAATTGCCAAAACCCTTCTGCGGCGGCGGGTCAGGCTCCACAGAGGAAAAATCAATTCCATTGGCAAAAGCCCAGATAACCTTGCCGTGTTTTTTTAAATGAGAGGAGAGAAGCTCGGGATCGCTTGCCGCAAGTTCGCCAATCGTTCGGATACCAAGCTTCAGGAGCTTGGAGGCCGTGGCCCTGCCCACAAAAAATAAATCCGAGACGGGCAGAGGCCACATTTTTTCCTGGATTTCCTCCGGAAAAAGGGTGTGGACCCGGTCAGGCTTGCGAAATCCGCTGGCCATCTTTGCCAGCAGCTTGTTGCTGGAAATCCCTATATTTACGGTAAAGCCAAGCTCTTCACGGATACGGTCTCTGATCCTCATGGCGGTTCCGGCAGGACTTCCAAAGAGGTGCAGAGTGCTGCTCATATCCATAAAGGCCTCGTCAATACTGTACTGTTCCACCGTGGGCGTATATTCGTTCAGGACTTTGATAAAGGCATCGGAACATTTCTGGTAAAGTCCATAATTGGGGGGGACCATATAAAGGGAGGGACATTTCTGACGGGCCTCCAGGACCGTCTGCCCGGTATGGATGCCGAAGCGTTTTGCAGGAGTGCTTTTGGCCAGAATAATGCCGTGCCTTGCGGCCACATCCCCGGAAACCGCGGAAGGAATGGTGCGCAGATCCAGGGTGCCGCCCAGATGATGAAGACGGTATGCGGCTTCCCAGGAGAGAAACGCACTGTTTACATCAATATGGTAGATAACAGTATTCATGGATACTACCTCCTTTAAAACAATTGTATCAGAACATATGTTCTATATACAAGAGGTAATATTTTCCGGGTAAGGAAGCCTGAATTCGGGGATTCCCGTGGCATAGGGGGCAATGTCATACTGCTGATAGTATATGACAATACTGCGCGGTTCAAGAAAATAACTTTGAGGATTAAAATGCTCCCGTATAAGAGTCGGATAATTATCAAAATAAGAAGAGGGGGAGGACGCCAAACGCTCTGCGGTCTGCCTCTCAATCTCTTCCAATATGTTTTCCGGATAAGAAGAATCTCCGGAATATATCGTCCGGAGGCAGATACGGTAACCGGTAGTAAAGTCCCATGTATCTGAGTTCCGGCGGGTCATGCCGTGGGCCCCGCCCATGTAGGTATACTGGTCGTTATAAAGGCTGGCGATAGAATCATGATTCAGTGTGATTTTGAACTGGGTATCCATCTCGTAAGAATTAAAGGGAATATGATCATCTTGAATGTACCGGGCACTTTCAACGGCCTGGGGGAAAAGAACTGTTTGGCAGTAATTTTCTGCCGCCCGGGAATTACAGATATAGTATTGGTTAATCTTCCTGGCGGCAGCCAAGCTGCATGTGGTTGTAAAAAAGGGATAACGGATCTTGTAGATAAAAACAGGGATATTGTGGTAGTACATTGTACTTTCCAATGTTTTTTGGGAAACTGTCTGCATGGCGGCCTCGAAAAAATAAAATTAATATACTATATTGCAAAATGCCGGGAAATATACCTTCCAGAGAATGAGCCGGCACATCAATAGCCCCATGTCTTTAGGGTCCATGCTTCGCTATCGGAATTGCGGACGAGAATCCAGTTCCAGTCAGTGTAGGTGGAATTGGGATTCAGGCTTCCGTCTCCTCCGGAAGCGTCCACATCGAAATTGGACAGCAGGACGAGCGCATCTTTGGCTTCATACTGTTCGGCCCATTCATCGGCCTGTTTGCGGCTGATTTCTTCGTCATACCACAGGTCGGTCAGAGTACAGCCGGTGAACGTTTCTGTAAATTGGTCACGGACAATCTGCTTGGCGTCTTCAATCTCCTGTGCTGTGTATACGCCCGGAAGGCTTTCTGCATTTTCGGCCGGCTCCACATCTTTGTCTCTGCGTGGGCGGGTTATGAAAAAGATTCCGATGCATACACAGATCACGGAAACGATTCCTATAATAAGTACTTTTTTCTTTGACATTGAAACCTCCTGTTAATCTCGTATTGTGGTGACACGGACATACCGGGAAATACTTATAGGCTTTTTGGGCCGGCCGGCTGAGTTATCTTTATCTTAACATAGGAGCGGAATGGAAAAAAGGTGGAATTTCAGCTCCTTAAAATAAAAATTGCCAAACACATCATATGCCTGTTAGTAATCTCCCGAATTTACAGTTGTGTTGACAAAAACCGCCAATAGGCTCTGAAAACCCATGAAGCCCAATATCAACCCCAATATTTCTGGTGCGCCCAGAATACTATTGTTTTATTCGTCTGAATATCGTATATTAATATATACTAGGAGAATTATCTTTGGGAAATATAAAGAGAAAAGTGATGCAATAGTTATTAAAAAAGCTTGAAATATTCGTATGAATGATGTGCGATAAAGATAGTTAAGGAAGGCAAGTTTCTTACAAAAAATTATTGGAGGTATTCATATGACAGACAGTGAAAAATTAGATTTGTTGCTTGAAAAAATGGGGGATCTTGAAAAAAGGATGAAAGAACTGAAACGCCAGCAAATGAAAGATACCGCAGAACTAAAAGCAATGGATGAAATTATTTTTGATGAGGTTAAGCGGGCTTGCCACCGCTCCGTATCAAATAACTTATAACAATCACAAACAGAGAAATCAAGCCCGGAATCCATAATCAGGATTCCGGGCTGTAATTATAGGTTACTATTTTAAACTTTAACGGGAATGTCGTTTTTCGTTACCGCTAATTTGCGATTTAGTTCATCAATTCTATTCAATTAGAATTTAGTGAGGTATGGTTTTGAAAATAGAAATTAAAGATATACGAAAAAAAGATCATAAAAAAGCAATTCAATTTGCAATTAAGGGTATGCACTTTGATTGGTATCTGGACAATAAATTTCTGCTTAATGCTTATGGCAGATATTTTTGGTATCTCGAAATAAATCGTGCAACACAGATTTTGGCGGCATATGCAGATGGTGAATTTGCAGGTGTTTTATTGGCAGAAATAAAAAGCGAAGAAAAGAAATACCAGAGTTTTCTGCAAAAAAGCTACATTAAAATTGTTGATGTGATACAGAGGACTTTTTTTAAGGGTGGTGCTGATCTTTATGAAGATACCACAAAAGAACTGTTAGCACATTATTTGAAATCCAATACGCCTGATGGTGAAATTCTATTTCTTGCTGCAGACCCGGATTGCAAAATTAAGGGTATAGGTACGGCTCTGCTCAATGCTTTGGAAGAAAAGGAAAAGGGGAAAACGCTTTATCTTTACACGGATGATGCCTGCACATATCAGTTTTATGAGCATAGAGGATTTGAAAGAGCGGAAGAGAAAGAAATCATCTTGAAAATGCCGAAAGGCAGAGTTCCATTAAAATGTTTTGTTTACAGTAAGACAGTATAGTAAATTCTCGCTTGCCGGGAAGGAAATCAGAATTCGAGGAGGTCTGGTAATGAAAACAATTGGGCTGATTGGCGGAATGAGTTGGGAGAGTACAGTTCCATATTATCAAATCATAAATAAAGAGGTTAAAAACAGACTTGGCGGACTTCATTCTGCAAAGGTTATTCTTTATAGTGTAGAATTTGATGAAATTGAGAAATGTCAGTCAAACGGTGATTGGGAAAAGAGTGGAGATATTCTGGGCAATGCAGCGAAAGGATTAGAGGCTGCCGGGGCAGACTTCATTCTGATTTGCACGAATACGATGCACAAAGTAGCCCCTCAAATCCAATCAATGATACATATTCCTATCATACATATAGCGGATGCCACGGCAGAAGAGCTTGAAAAATGTCAAATCCGGAGCGTGGGATTGCTGGGAACAAAATACACTATGACACAAGAATTTTACAAGCAAAGGCTGATTGACAGAGGCATAGATGTGGTGATTCCGGATGTAGAAGATATTGATGTTGTGAATGATATTATCTTCCAAGAACTATGTATAGGCAAAATCAAGGAGGAATCCCGTAAAAAATTCCAAAAGATCATTGATAGTTTAAAAGATAAAGGGGCAGATGGCGTTATCCTTGGTTGTACGGAAATCGGACTTCTTATACATCAGGCAGATTCTTCACTGCCTGTTTTTGATACAACTGTGATCCATGCAAAACGGGCAGTAGAAATAGCATTAAACAGTTAACACTCAGCAGATATAGAAAAGTTAGGATTTATGGAGGAGAACATGAAACAGGAGTATATGATAAATGCCTGTAATGGAAATCCTGGGACATGGAAAATGGTGAAGCAAGAGGAAAGGAGAACAGATAGTTGAGAAATCTGATTATGGATTTTACGCATTGTTATTCCGAAATGACATGGAAAGAACTGCAGGACATCCAATACATAGACTGTTCTGATATCCCGCAATGCAGCATGTACTGTACACCCGAAGCCGAAGATGAGATCCGGTGCAGACTCAAGTCCTGGGGCCCCTCGGGAATTCATTTTCTGGATTCGGGAAATTATCATTATGTTACGAAACTTTTCCTGGAAAAAATCAAGTTTCCGTTCTCTCTGATATTGTTTGATTATCACAATGACATGCAGATTCCTCTGGTCCATGACCTGACAAGCTGCGGGAGCTGGGCGGGAGAGGTGCTTTTCACGCATCCATATCTGGAGCAGCTTGTGCTGATCGGACCGGACAGCCGGACGATCGAAGAAATACCGGATGCCAGAAGGCGCCGGCTGCTCTGTGTCAGTCTCCAGGAACTGGAACAGCATAAAGCAAGACAGGCTTTGAAAAAGATACCGGAGCATATCCCCCTGTACATTTCTATTGATAAGGATGTACTGGGGAAAAATTATGCAAGAACAAACTGGAGCCAGGGAGGAATGTCTGTCAGGATGCTGGAAGAGATTCTGGAACTCCTGCTTGTGAACAGAGATGTTATTGGTGCAGACATCTGTGGGGAATGCCCTGCGGGGGAGGCACTTCCAAAGTACCTTGAGGATGAACGGATAAACAGCAGGACAAATAAGGAACTATATCTGTTTCTGAAAAGGTTTATTGTAAATTAAAGCCGTATAATAACAGTAAATGTCAGGAGAATTATTGGTATATCTGTACTATCCGTTCCTATATTGACCTATCATGCGATGTAATAACAGTAGAAAGCCGGAGTTGGTTATCGCAACGGGTGATCCTAAAACAAGCATTACTAATACAGGCAGGGAGATTATGATGAATCTAAAAGAACGGGCGAAAAAAATTAAGACGGATATACCGGCTGTTTACTTGGCCTTAAAAGACGAGAATACTCCAATTGCAGCAAAGATTTTTGCTGCAATTACAGTTGACTATGCTCTTTCACCAATTGATTTAATTCCGGATTTCATACCTGTTTTAGGATATCTGGATGATATTATTTTACTACCTGTCCTTGTTGCAGTTACTATAAGCTTTATACCAGAAAATATCATGGAAAATCATCGTAAATCAGCCGGGGATCTATGGAAAAATGGCAGACCGAAGAAGTGGTACTATGCTTTTCCTATTGTCTTAATCTGGGGGTTATTAATTTGGCTAATCGTAAAGAACTGGATAAGATGAAAAATCTGGTTATAGAATTGACACATTGCTATTTAAAGAAAATTTGAAACCACCCTTTCATTACAGTTAAATATCCCCGTAAGAATCAGGACGTACAAGCCCTGATTCTTACGGGGATATGTCTATTTTGTGTTAGATAAACTCTCCTCCGCCAGGAAGGCAGGGCCCTCGGCCCCAGACGCGGACAGCTTGTGCACCGGAGTGAAGAAATAACAAAAATTGTGCTGTATAGTAAATGCTGTATAGTAAATAAGTAATATATTGACAAAAGTTAGTGATATTATTATAGAGTGGTAATTTTACCTTTGATATTATTATTTTGAAAGCGAATAGATATTCACAGAGACTGGAAAAGCCTTTTGAGGATTCTGTGTAACAGTTCAGACCTGTCTGAACCGTCAGGATTCTGTTAAGAAAGTAATATTGGAGGAACCGAAATGAAGAACAAAAATACGACATATTTTATACTGATATATGGATTGTTTTTTACCTATGCGGTAGGGACATCTATTTTGGGCACGTTCATGGTAGATTTCCTGAACGATTTTGGAATGGATGTCTCGGAAGGCGGCATTTTCACAGTTCTGTACAATACTGGCTGTTTAGCAGGGGTAATTGTATCCGCTTTTGTATTGAAATACTTTCAAAACAGGATATGGATTTTAATTACATACGGGGTATTTGCTTTGGGAATGCTCGCTGTAAGCCGGGCAGATACCCTTACGGTTTTTCTTATATTGCTGCTTCTGATTGGAATAGCAACCAAATTTCTGGATTTGACGGTAAACACGGAGATATCAGCATATCATGATGAACAGAAAGGATTCTATATGAATCTGCTGCATGGCTGCTTCGGCGCGGGATCCTTTGCCGGGCCGCTTCTGGCTGCAAAGCTTCTGACAGTTTTGCCGCGGTGGCAGATGATTTATGGCTATATCGGAGCTGTGAGTGTGGTTTTGCTGGTGTTTTTTTTGCTCAAAGGGAAAGCCCCGGTGAGAACGGCGGCAATCGGGACACAAAACCAAAACCGTATGAAATTTGGAATATTAAAAAAGCCGGCTATTATATATTTACTGCTTGCCATGTTCTTTTACTGTGGACATCAGGGCGGAATCAGCACATGGGTGCCGCTGTATCTGCAGTATCAATATGATGCCGGGACATTTTCTGCAAGTATGGGTTCTTCATTGTTCTGGGTCTGCCTTGTTATAGGAAGACTGGTCTGTGCCAGGCTGACGATCCGGTTTAAGGAAGAGTATATACTGGCAGTGGGGCTGGCGCTGGCTATTGTGCTGCATCTGGCGGGCGTATTGATACCGGTGATGGCTTTTGCAATGATTGGATATGCGGCGGCAGGACTGTTCGCAGGAGCGGCCATTCCGTTAATTTTGACCATAGGGTACAAGGAATGCGCGGACTGCCAAAGTACTGTCTCGGTTGTTTTCTTTGTCAGTATCAGTATGGGGCATACTGTTTTTCCATGGATTATGGGAATGATCTGCGGGACATTCGGGCTGACTTGGGGCATGGTCTCCAATGTTCTATGCCTGGTGGGAACGTTAGTATTTACTATTTTATATTTAAAAACAAAGCATACGGCGGCACCGGCGAAAGTAATACGGTGAAGCTGAACTAAGCGCCTAGTACATCGTATAATAATTAACTGCCACATAAGCAGACCTAAATTTCCGATAGCACTGCTCCACAAGCCTCAGCGTAGCCCACTACGCCTGCGTTTGTGGAGCAGCACTCTCAAAAATTTATTTCAGCTTATGAGTCAGTTACTTATTTTACGATGTACTAGTTCTTCTGCAGAAGCCATGCCGCACCTATCAAGTTTTCCTCCAAATCATTGTACTCGCTCCTCTGGCTTATGACATACCGTTCAAACATGGCCTTATGTTCAGGATAATGGATCATGAGTTCATTTGCCCGGGATGTAATCCAACTCATTTCTTTTTCCGCAGTATCAGAAACAGGATCTGTACAGGATTTGCATTCAATCATATGCAGTCCCAATTCATGAAAACACTCACACCATTCATCATATGTAGGATACGGCTTTTCAAACTGCAGCTGCCCGTTTGCCGCCTGGTCTGTAACATACGCATCGTCAATCAGGAGAAATCCCTCGTTTTTAACGGTGGACATCAATTTGGATATCGTTTCCTTAAAACTGCCTAAAATGTTGCCTACTGCACCAAAGATTACACAGTCATAATTTTTTTCAGTCTCTACTGAAATATTAACATCCTGCACCTCAAATTTACACAAGTCAGAGACACCATATTCCTGCGCCTTACATTTTGCATAGTCAATAAACTCCGGCAGTATATCGACTCCTTTAAAGTGGATATTTAACTCTTTTGCGAGCCGGACGGAGACCGCGCCCTTACCGCAGGCCAAATCCAATACCTTTGTGTCTCTGTTCATGGGTATATGATTTTGAAATGTAAGCAGCATCTCTTCGGGGGAGCTGCCTAATTCCCAAAAATCCTGTAACAGATAGGGCAGGAATGGGATGATTCCTGTTTCGTCAGATGTAAGAGATTCGGCTAATTTTTCTTTTACTTTTTCATTCATGTGTTAGCTCCTTTTAAATGCGAATTATAATTCATATTCTTATTATACAGATCGGGCGCCGCCGTGTCAATAAAATACGAATTAAACTTCGTATTTTAGTTGCGGCAGATTTTTTTATATAGTATAATATTCCGGAAAGCAGGTGAATCATTATATGCCAGATATTAGAAAACCTCAGCAGACCCGTTCCATAGAGAAAAAGAACAAGATTATTAAGGCCGGATTTGAACTGTTTTGCGAACAAGGCTACTATGCTACCACGACGACACATATCTGCCAGAGGGCGGGGATATCTACCGGCGCTCTATACAGCTATTTTAAGGATAAAAAAGATATATTTATTGCGGCTTTTAAGGATTTTCTTGAGGGAGAGTATTTTAATGAGCTCCTCGAATCACTTGGTAGTTCCGTGGAACCTTTCAGCATTGACTCATTTTTAGACCGGTGCATTGATGTTTTAATTGAAATCTATCAAGGTTCCTATACAGCCTTAATAGAACTGGCTAACATGCAGTTAGAAGATAAGGAAATCATGGAAAAGTTCAGCCACTTTGAAGATACTTTTATGGCTGCGGTTGTGGAAGCATTAGCAGCACATAAGATTAAAACAGATAACTTGTCTGAAAAATATTATCTCGTTTATATACTGATTGAGGCATTAGCGCAGGAAAAAGCATTCAATAACCATGACTCTGTAAACTATGATAAGTTGAAAGAGGAAACGTACAAAATCATCAAAGGATATCTATTATTAGAGCACAGCTGACCGGCCAGATCTTCCGGGTGTGCAAGAAACGGAAGGCAAATCGGGTGTGCGGGTGGGAACCCATTGGAGTAAAAAAGAGAACATGCTGGGCGGAATTTATTTTACCAAACAAATTCCGATGCCGTATGCGGTTCGAATACAACAAGCAGTATTCGGGCCAAAAGCGGTATGTATCAGCATGTTCTCTTTTTTGTGTACGGATTTTCTGAAGATAGCCGGAATGTGACATATGATACACGGTTTAGTTTGGAGTATGGTTTACCTTGGAATTCGTTTCTCCTCTTCAACATTAAGGTTAACTTTAGGTTGCATTTATCTTCTCTTTAAGGTGCCGCCGTAAGATGAATGTATCTTAACAAGGGAGGTTACATATGAACATGTTATCATGCAGCAATCTGAAAAAAATATACCAAAAGCAGTGTGCAGTCAACAATCTGAGTTTTTCTGTCCGCAGAGGCGAAGTCTTTGCCCTGCTCGGAAGCAACGGCGCGGGCAAGACGACCACCATAAAAATGATTCTGAACCTGATCCCAAAGGATGCGGGAAAGGTGGAGATAGAGGAGGGGATCCGGATCGGGTATTCCCCGGAGACTCCGTATTTTCATCCGTTCCTGAACGGCCGGGAGGTGCTGGAATTCTACGGAGGCCTTCAAAAGATACCGAAGGCAGAGTTGAATAAACAGATTCCCGAATTGCTCAAGCGGGCGGGGCTGGAAGAAAGCAAGACGAGGGTGAAAGATTATTCCAAAGGGATGCTGCAGCGGCTGGCTCTGGCACAGGCCCTGCTGGGGGATCCGGAGCTTCTGATCCTGGATGAGCCCTCTGCCGGCCTGGACGCGCTGGGGCGTGTTGAGATGATGCATACGATTCAATGCTTAAAGATAGAGGGGAAAACAATTATCATCAATTCCCATATCCTCAATGACATTGAGCGTGTGTGCGACAGAGGAATTATTATGAAAAAAGGCTGCCTGCTCCATGAATGGGAAAAGGGAAAAGACAGGAGAAGCCTGGAAGAGATATTTGTAGAGAAGATCGGAGGAGCAGATAGATGGGAATCATGAAAAATGCTTTAAGAGAGCGGATAAGAAGAAAAGATATTTATGTTGTACTTGTAATCGGTATTCTGATAGTCATGATGTGTATGAGCGGAGCGGCGACACTGTCCATAAACGGCGTGCCGGTGACCGAATTCAGTATGATGATGCCCTTAGTGCTGAATGTGGTCTCCGTAATCGGCGGTGGGATCGCCATTGCGCTTAGTCTGCGGACGATACCGAATGAATATGAGAGAAAAACCAGCCATCTGGTCTGGATCCGCGGCATCAGCCAGTGGAAATATCACGGGCAGCTTGCCCTTGCAGGCATTATCAGTTCCTTGGGCGCTTTATTCATCCTGTATGCCGGAGTCATGATATTTGCGGTAGTCAAAGGGGAATATGCGGTTCTTGCAAAATGTGTCCCTGCATTTTTGCTCTTTTCAGTCAGCACGGCGGCCGTGAGCCTGTTTGCAAGCGCGGTCAGCCTGATTTTGCCCTCAATGGCAGCAGGAGTGCTTGCCGCAGCGTTCATGCTGGCGGGAACAATGCATCCCGTTTTGGAAACTCTGTCAGGAATTGTATCCGGCCTGGCACGGCAGGTACTGCGCGGTATCCTGTTTCTAATACCGGATCTGTACGCAGTGGAGTCACAGGCGGGAAGGTTTCTTTCCGGCAAAAGTATTCAGATCCACAGCATACTGGGCGGTCTTCTGGTTCTCTACGTATGTGGGTTGCTGCTGTATCTGTTCCGCAGAAAGGAGGCGTAGAGATGAAGAAAAATATGAAAAAGGCAGTCACAGAGATGCCTGGTATAAAAAAAGACAGCACAGAGAAGCCCAGTACAAAGAAGGATAGCATAAAGAGGATCAGCAAAAAACGGATCAGTGTCCAGAAGGTGATCGCAGCCGCAGTCGGAACAGCACTGTTGGCAGGCTGGATTTTTACGGCAGACCGGGGAATCGGAATCCAGGAGAAGCAGATTTACAGCAAAGCACTGGAAGAACAGGAACAGGCAGATAAACTGGGCTTTTCTAATTTCAGGCTGGAGGATTATCCGGTTGCCATGTACGATGGAAAAGCAGACTACGTATTTTACAAGGGCAGCATAGAAAAGCGTTCCCCGGTACTCGAAACATTTGCGGGGACGGCATATCCGGTGGGAGACCACTATGAAGTAATCATTCCCACGCTGGAGCGGTTCGATGGCCTGCTGTCCCTGGCGGGAGGCGTAGAAGGTATGGTGTCAGGAAGCGGATATGGAGAGAAAGAGCAGATTGCTACAATCTGGCACGAGGCATTCCATGCATGGCAGCTCAGTCATTACAAGATTCTGGGGGAGGACCTGTCACCCGCCGAAATGGAGAAAGAACTGGAGCAAAGCGGGAAGGAAACCGGTGATTCGGACGAAGCCCTTTTTGTAAAAGAAGTGGATCAGAATAAAGTGCAGAAGCAGCGCCTGGAAAAGGAAATGCAGCTTTTGAAAGCAGCAGCTGAAGAGAAGGACACTGATAAGATGAAAGCAGTTATATTGCAATATAAGGAGCTGCAAAGGCAGCGGCGGGAAAATATGTCTCCGGAAGCAATTACTGCAGAACAGCGGTGTGAGCTGACGGAGGGAACGGCATATTATGTAGAGGGAAACATTCTGAGATCCCTGCGCAGCGAGAAAGAATACCAGGATAGGTATCTCGATTCTCTGGATGTGTTCGAGGGCGGCAGGGGAAAGTATTATCGCACCGGTATGGCCAAATGCCTTATTCTGGACAGACTCGATCCGGACTGGAAAGAGAGCCTGGATTTTACAAAGAGTCTGGACCAGCTGCTGGACAAAGCCACGGACTACATGCTTTAACCGGCTGCGCCTAAAGCGGTAATTCCCCATAGTATTGGTTCAGACCTGTCCGAACCGTTACAATGCCTCTATGTTTTTGGATGTGATTTTGGGATGGTTTTTTGGCTGTAAACGGCTTAAAAGGTTGACAAAGCATTACGATGCCTTTATTATTACTAATAGTAATTATTAACGGTAAATAATAGAAGGAATAGAGTCTTATGAATGCAAAAGAGTTGGAAAAATTATTGGACTGCTGTTTTATTGCCAAGAAGATAATCGAAACACTTCCCGCACTCCCAAAGGGGATCAAACCCCGCCATATCCACGTTTTACACGTGATTTATAAACTGGAGGTTCATCAGGAAGAATGCTGCGTGAGTGATATAAGCAGGACATTAAACATTACTTTGCCAAGCGTTACCAAGCTGGTAAAAGAACTGGAAGAAAGGGAGCTGATAAGAAAACTCACAAAGTCACAGGATAAGCGCACTATATTACTGAAACTGACCGATAAGGGAGATGAATATGTAAAAAAGTATGTTCTGGAGTTTCATGGTAAATGGGCAGATAACCTCGCTGATATTTCAACAGATCAAGTAGAGCAGACAGTCCAGACTATCACAAGACTGCAGAAAACGATGCCGGGATTGGAGAATTAAAATTATGGAAGCAAAAGGGAAAAAAGAAATTTCATTTACGGAAGGTTCTGTGGGAATTGCGCTTATAAAATTTGCAGTTCCCGTTTTGGGCGCATTGGTTCTGCAGGCGGCATATGGAGCGGCTGACTTGCTGATCGTCGGAATATTTGGCGATGCGGCAAGTATCTCAGCAGTAGGCACAGGCAGTGTATTTATGCATATGATTACATTTATCATTACAAGTCTGGCTATGGGTTCCACGGTCATTATCGGTCAGCATATTGGGGAGAGGAACCCAAAGGCGGCGGGGGATACGGTCGGCACAACCATTATTATGTTTGGGGCACTCGGTATCATAGTGACCATACTGCTGGAAGTATTTGCGGAAAATATCGTGCATATCCTTCAGGTGCCGGCAGAATCAGTGGAGAAGACAATTCAATATATTCAGATTTGTTCGGGTGGTATTATTGTTATTATTGCTTATAATGTCATTAGCAGTATCCTCAGAGGTGTTGGAAATGCGAATCTGCCGTTTCTATTTGTTGGGATAGCATGCGTGGTAAATATTATCGGAGATTTATTTTTTGTGGGAGTCTTACATATGGATGTTGTCGGAGCCGCACTGGCAACGGTTCTTGCACAGATGGTATCGGTAATCATATCATTAGCGGTTTTAAGACGGAAGAATCTGGGCATTATTTTTTCAAAACAGCAGCTGAGGGTATCCGAAACGGAGCTGAGGAAAATTCTGCGGGTTGGAGTCCCCATTGCTTTGCAGGAGACAACGGTACAGATTTCGTTTCTGGTGATTAATTCTATTATTAATGGTATGGGGCTGATGCCATCAGCAGGCTATGGAGTTGCACAGAAGTTGGTTTCCTTTATGCTGCTGGTTCCTGTTTCTGTTATGCAAAGTGTGTCCGCATTCGTTGCACAAAATGTTGGTGCAGGCAAACATAAACGCGCATTCAAGGGATTCTATACGGCTATGCTTGGCGGCGGTATAGTGGGAGTTTTCATGTTTTTATTCAGCTTTTTTGGCGGAGAGCTTATTTCTTCCATATTTTCCGGTGATCAGGAAGTTATTGCGCAGAGCGCCGCTTATCTGAAAGGATACTGCCCTGAATGTATTCTGACCTGTGTATTGTTCAGCAGCATCGGATACTTTAATGGAAATGGGGTGTCAAAGCCTGTCATGTTCCAGGGAATCATCTCAGCTCTGTGCATTCGGATTCCTGTCTCTCTTTTTATGTCAAGGCTGCCGGGTTCATCACTGACATATGTAGGATTAGCCACGCCGATCGCAACGGTTTGGGGAATTGCATTTTTTGCATGTTGTTTTATATGGTTCAGAAAAAAGCAGAAGAACTTATTTGGAGGTGTAATGCAATGATTTACGTATATCATTATAATTCCCCATTGGGGGGCATTACGATTTCAAGCAGCGGAACAGCGATAACAGGTCTTTGGTTTGACGGGCAGAAATATTTTGGTGTTACACTTCCAGAAAACTGTGAAGAAAAGGAGCTGGCTGTTTTTGATGAAGCAAAACGCTGGCTGGACATTTATTTCAGCGGAAAAGAGCCGGATTTTACACCGCCGTTATTGATGCAAACCACGCCCTTCCGCAAAGCAGTATGGGAAATTCTGCTTACCATTCCCTACGGGCAGACGATGACCTACGGCGGGATCGCGGACAGGATTGCAAAGCAAAAAGGCCTCGATAAAATGTCGGCACAGGCAGTCGGAGGCGCCGTTGGGCACAATGCCATTTCTTTGATAATACCCTGCCACAGAGTAGTCGGAACCAACGGAAGTTTGACGGGTTATGCAGGCGGGATCGAGAAAAAGGTGCAGTTGCTGACACTGGAAAAAGCAGATATGTCGGCATGTTTTGTACCAAAAACAGGAACGGCAGTATAATCCGGGAATAGCGCGGTCACGTAAAATCGGAGTAATATGTTATACCCAAAGGGCATGAGTTACGGGGTGCCCTTTGGGTATGCTATTTTACATAGGAATACCGGATTCACAGCGAAATGGGAGGAATGGATAATGTATACAATTCTGGCGGCGGACGATGAGGCAGAGCTTCTGGATGTACTGGAACTATATCTGGACAGAGAACATATCGGGATCAGAAAGGCGAAGGACGGGATCGAGGCAATGGAAATCTTCCGGAGGGAGGAAGTGCACCTTGTCCTTCTGGATATTATGATGCCCGGGCTGGACGGATATGCGGTACTCAGAAAGATCAGGGAGACCAGCCGGATTCCGGCCATTATGCTGACTGCGAAGAGTGAGGATTATGATAAGATCCTGGGGCTGGAACTGGGGGCGGATGATTACATCACAAAACCTTTTAATCCTCTGGAGGTTGTGGCACGTATCAAAGCGCAGCTCAGAAGAAATTATGACTACCGTGAAGAAACAAAGCAGGCCAGGGAAGTGCTCCGTCTCAGGGGACTGCTGCTCAGCGAAGAGGAAGGGACAGTGGAGCTGGACGGCAGGGCAGTAGAGCTGACATCCACGGAGTTTAAGATTTTAAAGCTGTTCATGGGACAGCCGGGAAGGATCTTTACAAAACAGCAGATTTTTGAAAGCGTGTGGGAGGATTCCTACGCGGGGGACGACAATACTGTTATGGTACATATCAGCAACCTGAGGGGCAAGCTGGAGCAGTCGGGCGGGCAGCCGCCTCAGATTAAGACAGTAAAGGGCCTGGGTTACAAGATGGAGAGGGAGACGTGATGAGAAAGAGAAAAAAGTCAGGCAGCGTATTCAGGCAGCTGGTGGGCAGTTATGTTCTCTTTGCTGTCTTTCTGGTAATAGGACTGAACGTATGCATGTTCGGGATACTGATTGGCATCGGGGGCGGCAGTATCGAGACTCTGGCGCCCTATGATATGGTGGACGGCAGCGGCAAAATCCAGAATCTGAGTGTACTTGAAAAAAATGGCGGCTGGATTGAAAAGCTGGATGAAGACTATCGCGTTCTGGAGGTATACGGAGATAAACTGGATGAACCAAAGTCGTATACCCAGGAAGAGATCTACGAATATCTGGTGACCGATAATTATCTAGAAACGACTGCCTCAGCAAAGGATTACAGAGGATTTATAAAGACGGTGAAAAAAGGGGGACAAACTTTCTATTATTTAATTAAAATAGACCGGAAGGCGCTGTCAATGACTTATAATTATAATGCAGGGAGCAGCCAACAGGGCAGGAAGCTGACCGTCGGGTTTCTTTTATTGTTTGTACTGTTCTTTGCCGGCAATTGCTTTCTGATGAGCCGTTATCTATCCAGAAAGATACGCAGGCCATTGAGGGAGATCACCGGTGGAATGGAGCAGGTGATTAAAAACGGTGTGGATCAGGTGCGGCTGGATTTTCGTGCACAGCGTGAGTTCGAGGAGATACGTGATAGTTTTAACATCATGACGGAACGCCTGGAAGAGGAGAAGCGGGAAAAACGGATCAGCGAAGAAAAGAAAAACCGTATGCTGCTGGAATTGTCCCATGACATCAAAACCCCTGTCTCTACGATTAAAAGTTATGCAAATGCGCTGGAGGAAGGGCTGGTAAAGGCGGAAGACTTGAAGGAATGCTATCGGATTATAGACAAAAAGGCGGCCAGGGTGGATGTGCTTGTCAATGAAATGTTCCTGCTGCTGAAGCTGGACAACCCGGAATATGAGCTGGAGCCGGAACAGACAGACCTCTGCGAGCTGGTGCGCTCAGCATGCGCCGAATACTATGAAGAGCTGGAAGACAAGGGAATTGAGATGCATATTGAGATCCCGGAGACTCCAATTACGGCGGCTGTTGACAGAAAAGAGTTTACCAGAGTCATTGAAAATCTTCTAAGTAATATTGGAAAATACAACCGGACCGGGCAGGGAGCCTGGATCACCGTCAGGGAATCAGGGGGAAGAGCGGAGATTATTGTACAGGATGACGGGGAGGCGGTTGCAGAAGATATCCGCCCGATTCTGTTTGATCCGTTTGTGCGCGGGGATAAAGCAAGAATATCCAAAGGCGGAACCGGGCTGGGGCTTGCCATAGCCAGGAAGATTGTGGGCAAGCTGAGCGGAACGATCGAGTATGCTTATGAGGAGGGGAAAAACCGGTTTAAGATTACACTTTGAATGATGATGTATAGGATCATGCAACAGAGATCCTGCAGTACTTTTGCAGCACTGTGCCAGCTGGATAAAAGTACTGCAGGGCCTTTGTTTTCCAAATGAAAATTGTACTCTCAACGATCTCTGTTGCAATAGAGAAGACTGGATGCTGTCAGGCTATCAGCTTTCAAACGGCCTTGCTGCTTTATATCACAGCCCAACTATTTTTCTTACAGTATTTGCTGTTCGTATTGTAATCTTGTCCTTAACATTTGCACGGGCTGTCTTTGACCACCAATTTGTTTTCTGATAATCCTTCCGGCTAAATGACCAGAAAATTACATTTTTGTAATTATGCACTTTCTCATATTCCGCTTTCGGCTTGCCGATTTCATCAAAAAACTCTTCATAAGATAAAGGGGGCAAAAGAAATATAATGTTGTCGTATATTTCCTTATTACTATCTCCCCACCAATCAGGAGCATTAATTAATAGTTCTTTTAATTTTTCCTGCAAAACAATAAAAACTGGAATATCTAAATCAAATCTATCTTTAATTATTCGTTTAACTTTGTTGGAAAGAACGTTTTTATCATCAATAACACTTGAAAAGATTACATTACCACTATTAAGATAAGTTGTAATATCTGTAAAACCAAGTTCTGCAAAGGCCTCTTTTAATTTACTCATGTCTATCTTGTTTTTACCGCCAATATTTATTCCCCTAAACAAGGCTATATATCTTTTCATATGAGACTTTTTCCTTTCTAAACACCGGGTTATTATTTGGAATCGTCAGCTAATGGCTTTTCCTATCGGAAATCACACTCCTAATTAGAATGCCGCTCAGATGCTGCTTCTATGTATATACATCCTATACGCTCTTGTAATCTCGGGTTCGCCATCTCCCTGAACCATACAAAAAAATTCCCAGCCATAACGCTCATAAAAAGAGGTGTGATTTGTTATAAGATATAAGGTATCAATTCCTTTCTCCTTCATGTCCATACATACATAATTCAATAAAGTACCGGCAACTCCAATGCAGCTTGATTCTTTATTTCAGGCATTTCTATTAGACGTATTATTTTATAATTCATTTGATTTATTCCTCCGTCAACTCCCCATTTCTATGCTGTTGAACTTTCAAATAATTGGGGATTTATCGTTCTCTTTTCAGATAAACCATATCAACCAGTTGTATTCCATCTTCAAACATTGGGTGATCGTAATTATCTACAAAAAAGTTCTTAATTCTATGGGATTCTGTAAAACCACATTTTTTATAAAAAGATAGGGCCGAAGGACAGTCTCCAGTACCAACATACAGAACAGTGCAGTCGGAATAAGAATTAAATAAAAATTCTATCAGGCTTTTCCCGTAGCCTTTACGTTGACATTCGGGCAGCACTGCAATGTTTTTAAGCTCATAAATGCCATCGTTTTCATTGGTTATCACACATTCAGCTTTTATGCCATTATCATCCAGAACAAACATTTCGCCTTTTTCAAGGTATTTGTCTATCATACTTTCCTGCTCATCAGCCAACAACAGCAAATCAATATATTCTTTTTTTTCACCTGTAACTTTTTTGATATTCATTATTCACCTCTACAACTTGACAATGACCTTACTACTTTTTAAATCTTTGAACCGCCGAGACTGTAATGATAAAAAGGATTAAGCCAATACCAGTGACGGAGTAAAATATTCCTGTACTCCAATATAGATAAGCGCACACAATCAAAAGAATCAATAACAAAATTGCCATGACATTCAAAATTATTACGCTCTTTTTCATACATATCTCCTCACAAATTCTGATTATTAACGAACTATAAATTAACGAATCTTTTCTTTTTTCTTGATATTGAATCCTGTTTTTAAATATAGCTTTATAGCACCCTGGTTCCATTCGGCTACCTGTAAGACAATTTCATTATAGCCTTGTTCTTTTATATGATTCATTCCCCATAGTAACAACTTTTGTCCTATTCCCAACCTTTGAAATGATTTTCTGACAATCAGATCGTCTATTTCATTTCCAAAACAAGTAACAGCCCCTGCTATAACTCCGTTTTGCAGGTAAATAAAAGTAGTGTCTATTTTATCGCTCATTTGAGAATATTTAGAATAATAATTAATTGGTTCAATCTCCAAATCTTTTCTCATTTCATAGAAACATTCATTATAAATCCGCATGTATTCATCCCAATATTTTTCTTGGAAGGGAACACAAAGTATATCATTATGGTATTCTAAGGCTTCTTTAAATGACAACTCATAAGCGATTATCTCTTTCATCATGATATCTCCATCGATTCAAATTTCCCAATCCTACAAACTGAAATTTGATATTATCCAACATTCAATTCTTCCTGAAATTTTTCAAAAAACAATGCAACATGATAACCATCTGCGATTGCGTGTGATACTTGTATGGTAATAGGTAATATATAACGGTCATTTACTTGTTCATATTTCCCTAAAGTAATCATCTTTACAATCTTATTCTCCAATGATTTTGAATTAGAAGAAAAATGTTCAAAATGTAACCACGGTATACAAGAAACATTAAATATATTGGCTGGCAATTCTCCTTGAGGAACAATTGTTGTAGAGTTTGCATACTTTTCCACTATTTCTTTATATTGAACATTATAGTCATCACAATCTTCTTGCATTTCTGCATAAAGGGTGCAGAATAATCTAGTATCTTTATTCATTGAAGAGAAAGTAGGTACTATCTTATTCCATTTAATCAGTTTATCATTCAAAATATCATATTTGAAATTTTCAATTACATTTATCGCTTTATAAAGTCGATACAACATTACTGCTTGAAAATTAAGAGTTTCTTTTTTGCATTTTTTTAGAACCTCTGTTACGTCTACTTTAGCAGTGAATTCAATTGTAGTTCCTACACTCATAAAATAATGAAAATAATCTGCTCGATTTAATCTTTGTAGGTCTATCAATTCATATTTTTCCATAAGCACCTCGTTCAATTCTAATTTAAATTACCAAACCTCTCTTCCTACGGTTTCACCCCAGTCATACTCGCCGTCCAAATTTAGTTTTCCCTGAAACTCGGCAGCTCTTTCTTCAAGTGTTTTATGTCTAAATGGTTTAACCAAAGTGATCATGCCGTTGGCTACTTGAACATCTAATACATCATCAATAGAAATATTTGCTTCCTGCAGGATATCTTTCGAGATGCGTATTCCCTGACTATTGCCCCATGCTTTAATATGTAACTGCATAAAAACACCTCCATTTGTTATGGTATATACCATTGACGTAAACGAATCAACTAGTTCTACCCGTTTGATTTATCTTGTTATTCCTGAATATTACCTTAACAAACTGCAATTACTGAACTCTGTCAATAGGAAAGAACATATAATTTTTACCGGTTTTAGGACAAGTAAAATCATGTACTGCTCCTGCCAATGTAAGATTATTATCAACCATATACTGTATCATCTCAGAAAATGTATCATTACCAGCACATTCCACATATAAATACTCATAGCCAGGAATGTTCCATTTCGTCCACCCCTCTGGTGCAGCGGCGTCATCATCACATTCTGCTCCCGCAAGGTATACCCCTTTAGTATAATTCTCTTCCCAGGGTTTAAATGAATAGGAGAAATCAGACATAGCTCCCCAGATACCCACGATATGTCCTTGTTCATCTTTTTTTGCCAGATGCTGTATTTCACAAAATGCTCCATTCGCATCTTCCCATAATTTCTGTATAAAACCATCCCCATCTAACGTGGAGCCTTCTTTTCCGATCACAACAAATGATTCTTTTACACATCTCTTTACTTTCATAATTCTCCTGAGGGGGGCATATCCCCTTTCCATTTCCGGATCGCTTCGAACCTCTTTTTAACCTGCAGTTCCTCCCCTTGTCCGGTCGGATGATAATAGTGCCGGTCTTTCAGGGAATCCGGCATGCACTGCATGTGCGTCAATTTTTCTTCCGTATCGTGCGCATATTCATATCCTTTTCCGTACTCCAGTTCTTTCATCAGGCGGGTAGGCGCATTGCGGATCTGCAGAGGAACCGGTTCGGCCCGCAGATTGCGGACATCCTTTTTACAGTCTTCACATGCGGTATAGAGTGCGTTCGACTTTGGAGCAAGAGAGAGATAAGTGACCGCGTGTGTGAGATGCACGTCGCATTCCGGCATGCCCAGAAAATGACAGGCCTGATACGCAGCTACCGTAACCTGCAGGGCATGGCTGTCCGCCATTCCGATGTCCTCGCTGGCAAAACGGATCAGGCGGCGGGCAATATAGAGGGGATTCTCCCCGCCCTCCAGCATTCGCATCATCCAGTAGATAGCCGCATCGGGATCACTGTTTCTCATGGATTTATGCAGAGCAGAGATCAGGTTATAATGTTCTTCTCCATTTTTATCATAGAGGAGCGATTTTTTGCTGATACACTGTTCCAGCCCCTCATTCGTTACCGTGATTCCGGCTGCGCTGATTTCTCCATTCAGCACCGCCATCTCCAGTGTGTTCAGGGCCGTTCTGGCGTCTCCATTTGCAAAAGCAGCGATGGCCTCAATCTGGGCAGGCGTAATATGTACATTCTGACCGCCGAAACCGGAAGGACTCACCAGGGCATGGCCTAAAAGTTTCACCAGATCCTTTTCTTCCAGTGCTTTCAGTACAAATACGCGGCAGCGGGAGAGCAGAGCGGCATTGACTTCAAAGGATGGATTCTCTGTCGTAGCGCCAATGAGTATAATGCTGCCCTTCTCGACAAAAGGCAGAAATGCATCCTGCTGGGCTTTGTTAAAGCGATGGATCTCGTCTACGAACAAAACGGTACGAATTCCCATGCGCCGGCTCTGTTCGGCCTGATTCATGACTTCTTTGATTTCTTTTATTCCGCTGGTAACGGCGCTGAAATTAATAAAATCAGCTTTTGTCTGTCCGGCGATAATGCTGGCAAGAGTGGTCTTGCCAACACCCGGAGGCCCCCAGAATATCATAGAAGAGATCTGGTCCCGTTCGATCAGCTGCCGGAGGACCTTCCCCTTTCCGAGCAGATGCTCCTGCCCCACAAAATCTTTGAGCGTATCCGGACGCAGGCGGCTGGCAAGAGGGGCCGTCTGCCTGCGGTCGTCAAATAAATTCATTTGTTCCATAATGTTCATCTCCTGTTTCAACATCTGGCGGGATGCCTGCCGGTCTATAATCAGACGCCGGTCGGTGTAAAGCGGAACATCCCGGAAGGGAAAATGTCTGGCAGAGCTGTTTACATGTTGGTAAATGGCAGGCTCTGCTGTTCGTATTCGGTGTCTTTTTTCAGTGGGCCGGGAACTTTTCTGAGAATCAGCTCCGTCTGATCATCGTCAAACAGCCAGGCGTCCAGCTCCTGCCTGTCAAGGACCAGCGGCATCCGGTTGTGTACGCTCTTCATAGAATCGTTGGCCTCTGTTGTCAGGATCACAAAGCGGGGGCCTTCCTCATATTCCTTATAGAACCCGGCCAGAAAGCAGATGCTGCCGTCCGGGTTCTGAAAGGTATATTTTTCTTTTTCGGAATTCCATTCATAAAATCCAGTGGCGGGTACGGCACACCTCCTGGTACGTACACTGTCTTTAAACGTTCTTTTTTCCATAGCAGTTTCGGCCCGGGCATTGATAATCAGGCTTTTACTGCCGAATCCGGGGAATCCCCAGGTAAACAGCTCCTCTGCAAATTCATTGTGATGCCCGGTAATGACGGGGGCTGTATTAGACGGATAGATGTCTTTTTTTCCGGAAACAGACATTTTCCTGTCCAGATGACGGACAAGCTTTTCAATCTCCTGGGCTGTCTCGTCGTCAATATAATAACGTCCGCACATGTCTCAAACTCCTCTCAGATGTTATACAGGCCCCCGCTTTCTGGTTGCAGTATCCTGGAAGCAGAAATAATCGGGGCGGTGCCTGGACTGGGTAAACTCAAACATGATACCGTCAGAATTAAATGTCTGGCCGCTGATAACTGCAAGGCAGTTATAATCGTTCAGTTCCAGATACTTTTCGTCAATTTCGGTGGCACGCTCCACGGTCATCTTTCTCTTACTGGTTACAATAGCCATTCCCAGTTCATTTTCAATATATTCATAAATGGATTTTTCCGCGATTTTTTTTGTAAGCCCCGGCACAAGAGATTTGAGAAACATATTAATATCCAGGATCAGTGCCTTATCCTCCAAATAACGGACCCGCTGAATATAATACAGCTCGCTTCCCACGGCAAAGCCTGTATTTGCCGATACTCGGGCATCGGCCGTGATTTCTGTGAACTGAATGACTTTCGTGGAAGTCTTCCGGTGGTTTCTCTCTGCGGATTCCTTAAAACTTTCGATCCCCCCCAGCGTAAAATCAGCCTGATCCACCGGCTGATAGATTACGCGGACTCCCTTTCCGTGCAGGGACTGTACATAGCCCTGCTCTGCCAGTTCCAGGACGGCACGCCGGATTGTGTTCCGGGAACTGCTGTATATGTCCACCATTGTATTTTCAGAGGGCAGCAGCTCCTGATAAGGGTATTCACCGTTTTCTATTTTTTGTTTCAGATCCTTGTATATGGATTCAAATTTTGCTTTTGGCATGGTATATTTTCCTTTATATTGGCATACTTGTTTAAACATCTAATTTTATTATAATTCATAGGATAGAGATGTCAAGTCTTTGTGAGGGAAGGTTGGTGTTTATCTGCGGAGAGAAAATAACAACAATAATTATATTTTATCATATAATAATAATAAATAATTTTTTATTATAGTAAATTAATGGTAAGATAAATAGGAATGTGATACCGGAGTTACTGGTCAGACCGAACAGTAAAATTTCTGGAACGAAACAGTTCAGGCAAGTCTAAATGGTTACTCTGGGACAACAATGAAAAGGAGGCTTTCAGAATGGATTATGTACTTAATACCGCTCAGGCCGATGAGGTTCTGTGCGCACTCAAAAAGGACTACTGCGTTTATGCCCCGAAGCGTTTCCTGAAAGAAGGGCGTTTTTCGGATACCGACATTATCCGCTATGACCAGGTGGATCATGTCAGCGAGATTGTATGGGATGCAAAGTCAGATTATCCTGCAAAGGAGGTAATCAATCCAATCCAGGAGACAATTCTTTATTTCACGGAAGACGAGTACCGTGAGAGTAAAGGACCTAAAAAACCAATTCTGATACTTGCCCGTCCCTGTGATATCAATGCACAGCATATTCAGGCAAAGATTTTTGCTGGCAACGGAGGGTATGAGGATTTCTATTATCAGCGTGTCAGAGAGCGGGTTAAGTTCGCCATGATGGAGTGTAATGGGGGAGACGATACTTGTTTCTGTGTTTCAATGGGAACGAACCGGACGGATGACTACTCACTGGCGCTTAAGTTTTCAGAAGAAGGGCTGAAGGTTCATGTGACGGATGAGAGTTTCCAGCATTATTTTGAAGGGATGCCTGACACCAGCTATACACCGGTATTCGTAGAGGAGAATGAACTGAAGGTCAGGATTCCTGATCTGTCGGATAAAGAGGTGCGTAAGGCACTTAAAAAACATCCGATGTGGAAGGAATTCGATGGAAGATGCACATCCTGCGGCAGCTGTACGGTGGCATGTTCTACCTGTACCTGCTTTACGACACGGGATATTCTCTATGGGGATAATCCGGAAGTGGGAGAGCGCCGCCGGGTGACTGCTTCCTGCCAGGTGGAAGGGTTTGACCAGATGGCAGGGCAGAGAGAGATGCGAAGTACTGCGGCGGACAGGATGCGCTTCAAGGTCTTACATAAGTTTTATGATTATAAGGCGCGGTTTGGGGATTCCCACATGTGCGTTGGCTGCGGCCGGTGTACACACCGCTGTCCGGAAATGATATCGATTAGTGCAACTGTTAACAAAATGAATCATGCGGTGGAGGAGATTAAAGCCGGCATGGAACAGTAAAGGAGGGACTGTTATGATGAATCCTGTTATGCCAAAACCGTGCACAATTCTGGATGTGCACAAAGAAAGCGAGCATGAGTGGACTTTCAGAGTCGCTTCTGATGTCTGTCCAGCTCATGGCCAGTTTATGCAGCTGTCTATCCCAAAGATTGGTGAGGCTCCAATCTCTGTTTCGGCACAGGGCGAGGGATGGCTGGAGTTTACGATCCGTTCAGTAGGGAAAGTGACGGACTGTATCTTTTCAAAGGAGCCGGGAGATATACTGTTCTTACGCGGACCTTATGGAAAAGGGTGGCCTGTCGATGAATTTGCCGGGAAACATATAATCGTTATTACAGGGGGAACGGGCTTGGCACCGGTGCGCTCTATGCTCCGCAGTTTTGCAGAGAAGCCGGAATATGTGAAGAGCGTGCATCTTATTTCTGGCTTTAAGAATGAGGAAGGAATCATTTTCAGCGGGGATCTGGCGAAGTGGAAGGAGCAGTTTGTTACGACCTATGCGCTGGATACCGACAAGAAGGAAGGCTGGAGGACTGGCTTTGTAACAGAATTTGTAAAAGAGATCCCATTTGACGAATTTCAGGGAAATTATGCAGTAATTGTAGTAGGACCGCCGCCGATGATGAAATTCACCGGGCTTGAACTTATGAAATACAACGTAGATCCGGAGAAGGTCTGGATGAGTTTTGAGCGGAAGATGTCATGTGCCATCGGAAAATGCGGGCACTGCAGGATTGATGAGGTCTATGTCTGTACAGACGGACCTGTGTTCCCCTATACAATAGCACGTGATTTGGTGGATTGAGAAAGGAGTGTAAATGGTATGAATCAGGATATTAATATCAAAAAACTGCGGATTAACTGCTTTCGCCAGTCCAAAGTCCCCGGACAGTTTATGCTGCAGATGAGGGTTCCGGGAGGATTCATTGATTCCTCCTATCTTTCAGTGATTGAGCATATTGCAAAGACTTGGGGCGATGGGAACTTCCATTTTGGAACAAGGCAGACGTTCGATATAACCGGTATTCCTTATGAGAATGTTCCGGCCGTGAATGCTTATTTGGAAGATTATATCAAAGAGGTGGATGCCCAGCTTTGCCAGGTAGATATGGACACAGTATCGCATGAACCTCAAGAATGGGATCCAAAGAGCGGATACCCGACAATCGGTGCACGGAATATTACGGCATGTATCGGGAATTACCACTGTATCTGTGGAAACTGCAATACATATGAACTGGCGCGGAAGATAGAGCCTATCATTTTCCCAAGCCATTATCACATTAAGATTAATATTGCGGGATGCCCGAATGACTGTAATAAGGCACATTTGTGTGACTTCGGAATCATCGGGGTGGCGCGTATGGTTTATCACCCTGAACGCTGCATTGGCTGCGGCGCCTGTGCACGCACATGTGAAAAGGCATCTACCAGAGTGCTGAAACTCAATGAAGATACCGGAAAGATCGAGAAGGATGCCTGCTGCTGCATTGGCTGCGGCGAGTGCGTCAGAGCATGTCCAACCAGTGCATGGACCAGAGAACCCACGAAGTATTACCGCGTAATCTTAGGCGGCAGGACAGGACGCCAGACTCCGCGTACCGGTAAGATGTTTCTGAATTGGGCAACAGAGGATGTAGTTCTTTCCGTTCTTCGCAACTGGCAGAAGTTCTCTGCATGGGTTATGGACTATAAGCCGGAATATCTCCATGGCGGCCATCTGATTGACCGTGCGGGTTATAAGAAGTTCAAAGAGATCATTCTGGATGGGGTGGAGTTGAATCCGCAGTGTCTTGTGGCAGAAGATATTTTCTGGGATGAGACAGAATACCGTTCGAACTTTAATGTGAAGCCGCTGGGAATGCATCAGACGGCAGGGCCGGCTGAGTAAAACTTTATAGAGTTTATGGGGCAGCAGTACTGACGGATTAACGTAGTGCGGCTGCCTTTCTTTAAGTACATTAAATTTACTTTTTAGTTAATCCTCTTTGAACTGGAACGTGTCATCACCTTTCACTAATCAAATTTTTAATGAAATCTATTCGCTTTTTTACATTTGTTCGACTAATTTTTGCATTCAAACAAGAATCATATCTATGGAAAGTACCGTGCGTTTCGTTTAAAATGACGCTTGTACCCATTAATTTCAATTTATATGCATATGCAATTCCTTCGTCATGGAGGCAGTCATATTCGGCGGTTTCTATATAAGTTTTAGGTACCTTGCCCGGTAATTCATTATCCAGCGGAGAAGCTTTTATTCGCTCCTGTTCATTTTTCCCTTTCAAATAATACTTCCACATCTTTTGATTATTAACAGCATTCCAAAGAGGCGTGTCCACATATACTTTCATTGATTCTGAAGATAGTGTAGCATCTGTAACCGGATAAATCAGCATTTGCCCGCAAGGTGGTACTAATTGCTCTTTTTCGCAGATGTTTATAAGACAAGCTGCTATAGCTGCACCTGCACTATCGCCGGCGATTCCCCAGGTGTCCCGCCATCCATTCCATAGTTATTATAAAAAACTCTTGACTTGTTTAAACAAGTATGGTATAAAATGATTAAAGGACTTGTTTGAACAAGTTGGACAACGACAGGGCAGGCAGTGAATAAACAGACACGTAAAAGCAAAATCTAACAGATGTTAAGATTAGGAGGAAGAGTAATGGGCAGATATGCAGAAGACGCAAAAGAGCTTTTGGAACTGGTCGGTGGAAAGAAGAATATCGCCGCAGTTTCTCATTGTATGACGAGGATGCGGTTTGTTTTGAACGATCCGTCTGCAGCGGATGTGAAAAAAATCGAAGCCATGAAGGTTGTAAAGGGCAGTTTCACACAGGCGGGACAGTTCCAGGTCATTATTGGGAACACAGTGGCGGATTTTTACAATGATTTTGTTGCTACTGCCGGAATTGAAGGAGTATCCAAGGACGCTGTGAAGCAGGCTGCCAAGAGCAATCAGAATCTCCTGCAGCGCGCAGTGGCGGCGATAGCAGAGATCTTCGCGCCTCTGATACCGGCGATTATTGTAGGAGGTCTGATTCTGGGATTCCGTAACTGCATCGACAGCCTCTACCTATTTGAAAACGGAACCAAGACACTGTGCGATATTAGCCAGTTCTGGTCCGGGATAGACAGTTTTCTCTGGTTGATCGGCGAGGCGGTATTCCATATGCTGCCGGTGGGAATCTGCTGGTCAGTGACCAAAAAGATGGGTACGACTCAGATGCTGGGAATTGTTCTTGGTCTGACACTGGTTTCAGGGCAGCTTCTGAATGCCTACTCCGTAGCGTCCACGGCAGCGGCAGACATTCCGTTCTGGGATTTTGGCTTTTTCAAGGTAAACATGATCGGATATCAGGCACAGGTGATACCGGCGATTCTGGCGGCTTTTACTCTTGTATACCTGGAAAAATTCTTTCGGAAGATTACGCCGCAGGTGATTTCCATGATTGTAGTACCATTCTGCAGCCTGCTCCTGGCAGTAATCGCAGCACATTTTATTCTGGGGCCGGTCGGCTGGCAGATAGGTTCTGCCATATCGAGTGTCGTATATGCAGGAATTACAGGTTCGTTCAAAATCGTATTCGGGGCGGTCTTTGGATTTGTCTATGCGCCGCTTGTTATTACCGGGCTTCACCATATGACGAATGCCATTGATCTGCAGCTTATTGCGGATTACACCGGAACCATGCTGTGGCCGATGATCGCACTCTCTAATATTGCACAGGGCTCCGCAGTACTTGGGATGATCTTTCTGCAGAGAAAGAACGCGGAGGCACAGGAAGTGAATGTACCGGCATGTATCTCTTGTTATCTGGGTGTAACAGAGCCGGCGATCTTCGGTGTTAACTTGAAATATCTGTTCCCATTTGTATGCGGGATGATAGGTTCCGCCTGCGCGGCAGTTGTCTGTGTGGCTACCGGAACGACGGCAAATGCCATCGGTGTCGGTGGAATCCCCGGAATCCTTTCCGTCAAGCCGCAATATATGCTCTACTTTGCTGTGTGCATGGTGATTGCGATTGTAGTGCCTTTTGTACTGACCATAATTGCAGGAAAGAAAAAGGGCGTGGCATCAGCCGGAAACAAAGAAGATTCCCCGGAAGTAATGGGAGAAGAGAAAGGGCCTCTTAATTGTGTACAGGCGGAGGAGATACTGGGGGAAGATGTTGATTCAGAAGCACAGCTCACAGAGAAATTCCCGAAAAAAGCACACGCAGAAATGGAACTGAAGGCATTTTTAGACGGAAAAGTCATTTCTTTAAAAGAAGTGGGAGACGGCGTATTCTCAGAGGGAATCATGGGCGACGGCCTTGCCATTCTCCCGGAAAGCGAAACGCTCTGTGCACCGGCTGACGCAAAAGTGACGGTACTCATGGAGGATTCCCGCCATGCCTGCGGCCTGACGCTGGACAACGGCATGGAAGTGCTTCTTCATATAGGAATCGATACGGTGGATATGCAGGGTGATGGATTTGAATATCTGGTAAAAGAAGGCGAGGATGTTATGACAGGAACCCCTCTTATCAGATTCAGCAGGGAGAAGATAAAAGCTGCAGGCCATCCGGACGTGACGGTTTGCATCATTACCGGAGAAGGGGATGCAAAAGAGATTCAGTATCATACGGGCGGCCGGGCGGCAACAGGCGAAACGGCAGTTGTAACCTATTGGAATACGGAGGCATGAAACATGGCAGACTTTAAAAATAAAACAGTGTACCAGATTTATCCCAAATCTTTCAGAGATTCGAACCAGGACGGAGTTGGCGACCTGCGCGGAGTCCTGGAAAAGCTGGATTATCTGCAGGAACTGGGCGTAGATTATCTCTGGCTGACACCATTTTTTGTGTCGCCTCAGAATGACAATGGCTATGATGTGGCGGATTATCGGAACATCGATCCGCTGTTCGGAACAATGGAAGATCTTGAGGAACTGATTGCCGGGGCTGACAGACGGGGGATTGGCCTGATGCTGGATATGGTATTCAATCATACTTCCACAGAGCACGAGTGGTTTCAAAAGGCTTTGATGGGCGATGCGGAGTATATGGATTATTATATTTTCAAAGCTGGGTCTCCGGAGAAAGCGCCGTCGAACTGGGTGTCCAAATTCGGCGGCCCCGCATGGGAATATGTGCCTCATCTTGAAAAATGGTACCTTCATCTGTTCGATGTAACACAGGCGGATCTGAACTGGGAGAACCCGAAAGTGAGAGAGGAACTGAAAGAAGTCATCCGTTTCTGGAAGGAAAAGGGCATCAAAGGGTTCCGGTTCGACGTTGTAAATCTCATATCTAAGCCGGAAATATTCGAGGATGATTCACAAGGGGACGGAAGAAGATTCTATACGGATGGCAGGCACGTGCATGAGTTTCTAAAGGAACTGGTACATGATACCGGGATTGAGGATATGGTAACCGTCGGAGAGATGTCTTCCACATCACTGGATAACTGCATTCGTTATTCTAATCCGGAAGAAAAAGAGCTTTCTATGTGCTTTAACTTTCACCATTTGAAAGTAGATTACAAAAACGGAAATAAGTGGGAGTTAATGGATCCGGATATAAGGGCATTGAAATGTCTTTTTGAAGAATGGCAGACCGGAATGCAGAAAGCAGGAGGCTGGAACGCGGTATTCTGGTGCAATCACGATCAGCCGAGAATCGTATCCCGATTCGGAGACGATAAAAAGTACTGGAAGGAATCCGCCAAAATGCTGGCCGCGGCTATTCATCTTATGCGCGGTACCCCATACATTTACCAAGGAGAGGAATTGGGAATGACCAATGCAGGATACCGGGATATTTCCCAGTACCGGGATGTGGAAAGCCTGAATTATTATGAAATCCTGCTGTCTCAGGGAAAGACTCCCGGAGAGGCATTGGATATCCTCTCCGCGCGTTCCCGGGATAATGGGCGCACCCCTATGCAGTGGACTGCTGGAGAAAATGCAGGTTTCTCAGAGGCGTCACCGTGGATCGGCCTGCCGGAAAATTATAAAACCATTAATGCAGAATCGGAGGCGGCAGACGAGGATTCGATCCTCAGTTTCTACAAAGCATTAATTCGTCTTAGAAAAGAAAACCCGGTAATAGCCGAAGGGGAGATAGAATTTTTGCATCAGGAAACCCCGGATGTACTGGCGTACAAAAGATCACTTGGGGGAGAAGAAATGCTTGTGCTGTGCAACTTCAAAGACAGAGAAGTGGTGCTGGAGGAGCTTTCGCAAGAGGGGTATCATAAAATCTTGGGGAATTATAAAGATTGTGCACCATCCCTGCGGCCATACGAAGCTGTGGTATTTGGAAGGGGTGTAAAGTGAGGCGGAAATGTTTGGAATTCTGACAAAATTTGAAAGGGTACTTGAAAAATTCAAGTACCCAATGTATAATTTACTTAGAAGTAATCAAAAGACTTTGGTTCGTCTGATGATTGCGCTTCGGATACCATAGTAATTTATAGTTACCAGCTATCCTCTATTGCCGTAGAGGATAGCTGTTTTTTGTTCTGATGGTTATCTATGTAAGCAAGTGCTGCAAAAATTACCAGCACTAATGTCAATACTTCAAGTGTATTCATGCTTCATCCCTTCTGCTCAAAATTTCCCGCCTTGACTTTCCCCTTGGGGCAAGGTGTAAGATTAGGGTAGATTTTCTACATACCAAGAGGAGGAAAACGGATGCTAACGATTGGAGAGTTTTCAAACATATGCAAGGTGTCCACGAAGACACTGCGCTACTATGCAGAGATAGGGCTGCTCCTGCCCAATGAGGTGAACCCGGAGACCGGTTACAGATATTATTCCATTGACCAGCTGGAAACGATGTTATTGATTAACCGGCTGAAGTCTTATCAATTTTCTTTGGAGGAGATCGGCGAGATTCTTCGATCTGAGGAAGAACAGGAGGCGAAGCTTTATATTGCGCTCAGCAGGAAGGCGAAAGAGATCGGGAATCAGAGCAGAAAACTGAATGAGACGCTGGAACAGCTAAGTAGTGATATTTCAAATCTGAAGGCAGGTAAATCAATGATGTCCTACTTGGAGACGATTGATGTTCAGCTTACAGAAGTGCCGTTGATGTATCTTTTGTCAATCCGGAAAATGGTGAACGAACAAGAATTTTCCGAAGCATATGGGAGCTGCTATCACAAATTGTTCCGGAAGATTGAGGCGGATCGACTGACTGTATCCGCGCCGCCTATGGTACTTTTCCACAGTGCGGAATATAGTCCTTTTGGTTTAGATACTGAATTTGCCATACCGGTGAAAGAATACGCGACCGGCACCAGGGATTTTTGTCCGGGATTGTGCCTGAAAACGGTTCTTCACGGCTCATACTCCAATCTGCCTTCTGTGTATACAAAACAGCGCGAATGGGCGGAAAAAGAAGGGTATGAGAGCAGCAATGCTCTGTATGAAGTGTATGTAACGGATCCATCCCAGGTTTCGAATGAAAGCGAACTTATTACGGAAGTATACTATCCGGTAAAAAGAAAAGCAGCAGAGAGGAGCGTTTAAATGAATCTGGAACGAGTGGCAGAGCTTGAGAAGACAATTAAAAATGAGTATAGCAATACGGCAGGAATCGTAGTACTAAAAGAAGGACAGATCCGGTATGAAAACTACTTTAACGGATGTACCGCGCAGAGCCGTCTTCATGTTTACTCCGTGACAAAAAGCATCATTTCCATATTAATCGGGATTGCCATAGAGAAGGGATGCATTCAAAGTGTCAGCCAGAAGGTACTGGACTTTTTCCCCGACTATACAGTGAAGAAACGAGAAAAAACAATTCAGAATATAACGCTTGAAAATCTGCTGACAATGACAGCACCCTATAAATATAGGTTCGCTCCCTATGTCAAGTATTTTACAAGTGATGATTGGGTGTCATTTGGTCTGGACTATCTGGGAGGACGGGGAAACATAGGCGATTTTAGATATGCGCCTCTCATAGGTCCTGATATTCTAACAGGGATTCTCATGAAAACAACGGGACAAACCGTGTTGGATTTCGCCAGGGAGAATTTATTCGGACCGCTTGGCATTACCGTGGAGCGCAGTATCACTTTCCAAAGCAAAGAAGAACAACTCGCATTTAATAAGGCCACGGACATCAGCGGATGGGTATCCGATCCGGCCGGAGTAAATTCCGCCGGATGGGGACTGACCCTTTCGCCTGCAGACATGGCAAAAATAGGACAGCTTTACCTGGACAGAGGAATCTGGGCCGGAAAACAGATCGTTTCCAGGGCGTGGGTAGAAGAAAGCACAAAGGAACACAGCCGCTGGAAAGGCGAGAACCTGCCCTATGGGTATTTATGGTGGCTGGTGGATGAAAAAGGAAAGGGGTATGCAGCAATGGGCGATGGGGGGAATGTCATTTATGTCAATGCGGAAAAGAAAATGGTTGTAGCTATAGCCTCTATGTTTACGCCTAAGGCGAAAGATAGGATAGAATTTATTAAAAAGGATATAGAACCGATATTCGGAGAGGAATCCGGTGAATAGCGGCAGGTTAGTCCGGCGGTTTTACCCTTTTGGCCTTCCGGTACTCGGAGGGTGACATTCCGGTTTCCAGCTGAAAGGATTTATAAAAATAAGAATGATACTGATAGCCCAGATATATCAGTATTTCAGAAACAGACATGTCAGTATTCACTAAAAGATTTTTTGCTTTCTCCATTTTCAGGGCATGCACATATTGGGCATAGTTCAAGCCGGTATTTTTTTTGATCAGTCTGCCGTAATAATCAGCCTGGTAATGAAAGTGGTCACAGAGTTTTTCCAGGCTGATATCGGCTATGTGGCTGTCAATATATCTGGCGACAGCCTGAAATAGTTTATTCCCCTGAAGTCGTTTGGAAAAGGTATAGATATCGGTAGTATCGGAGCGTTCGAAAGCATTCAAAATTCTCAATGTATGTATCTGGGCGATTCTTTCATATCCGGGTTTGGTCGATTCCATTTCACGGAAGATAAAATCAAGGTTCTCTTCGATATCTTTCGCCAGTTCTGGAGCTGCATGGAGCTTCAAATAACTTACATCACTCTTGGCCGTGCCTTTGATAAGAAAAAAATTGCGGATGCTTTTATTGGTCAAGTGGTTCAGAAAATAGGAATCCAGCATTTTACTTGTGATACAGCAGTAAAAAGCAATTCCTTCACTTTTGGAGCGAATGTCCAGATGGGCGCACTGGGTATCAAAAATACAGATATCATGTTCGGTTAAATGAATGGTCTGGTTTTCGATCTGCGTGGTTCGTGTGCCTTTGTATACATAGATCATCTCAAAATAATCATGTCTGTGAAGATTGTCGTCTTCGTTATTATTTTCCAGGAGATAGGTTTTTTGTGATACCGGCAGGGGGCATGGGGAGTATGTAGACAAAACATACCCATTCTCCTGCGTTGGTGTACAGTATTCTACTGTCATAAAATAGTCATAGGGAATCTGCAGAACCTTATCGATGTATCCCTCAGAGCTGTAGGGCTGCCAGGTGTGGGCCTTTTGTGTAAATGAGAGATGCTCTGCCGCATAATTCTTCAGGTTCTTTTGTTCTTCCCGTTTGAATACCTGTTCAATGTATTCTAAAATCTGTTTCATGAGTCGTTCCTCCAATACGATTGGAATCCCTATGTTTACTCGTATTTTAGCAATTCCATAAAGAAAAATCAATGATAAGTCGGATTAAAGTCATTACATTTATGGCAAAGTCGGATTATGCAAATTGTAGAGTTGAGAAATAAAACTTAAGATGAACCTGTGATTAATAGTTGTTGAAAAAGGAGGAAATCAACATGAGTAAACAAAAGACAGGTTCATTGCCAATGTGGAAAAAGATTGCCTATGGACTGGGAAATGCAGGGGGCGGCTTTACCTGGGGAACCATCACCACATTTTTATTACTTTATTGTACGAATGTGATTGGGGTCAGCGCCGCGATTATCGGTACGCTTCTTATGTTTGCAAAGGTATTTGATGGTATTACAGATATCTTTATGGGCAGGATCATTGACCTTACAAAGTCTAAGATGGGAAAAACAAGGTTTTGGTATTTAATGAGCTGTATTCCAATGGGAGTCTGTATGTTCCTGATTTTTAATGTCCCGGGATCGCTGGGGGAAGGGGCAAAAAGTGCATGGATTTTTATTTTCTACCTGCTGATCAGTGCTGTTTTTTATACAATGAATCAAGTTGCCTATAATATGATGCTTGCCCGTGTAACAAAGGATCAGCATGACCAGGTTACGATGAGCGGCGCGGCAATGTTGAGCGGAACCATAGGAAGTGTGGTGGTAGCATCCGTTACATCCGGCCTGGTCGAGGCATTTGGAGGAGGGCAGCAGGGATGGAGAATGATTGCTCTGATCTATGCGGTTGTTGGCGTTGGGATCCTGTTAATCCCGTTTTTCACACTAAAAGAACTGCCGGAAGAAGAATTCGATTCCTCTGTCAGGGAGAGCGATACCGAAGCACCGGCAAAAACAGCAACGATTTCATTCGGCCGGACCATTATTGAACTGTTTCAGAATAAATACTTTATATTAATCCTGTTATTGTATTTTGTGGGATATGCAAACTCCGGTATTATGCAGTCAAGCATGGCGTACTACGCAACGTATTCGATGGGAAATGCGGGTCTTATGGGCATATTAGGTATGTGTACCACGATTCCTCTGATACTGGGGCTTCCGTTTATGCCGAAATTCATCGACAAACTGGGAATGCGCAGGGCCTGTGTTTACGGGGCCGTCCTCTCGGTTGCAGGCTGTATTGTGGCAGTTTTTGGACAGTTTACAGGAATGATAATTCTAATTGCAGGCCTGCTGATTAAAGCGCTTGGAATGGTTCCGGGATCTGCCACCTACACGCCGTTTTTAGTAAAAGCAGACGAATTCCATTACCAAAAAAAGGGGCATCGTGTTACCGGCTCACTGTTCTCCTGTGCAACAGTCGGAACAAAGATAGGCCAGGGGCTTGGGACTGCTATCTGTGGATGGATCCTGACATGGAGCGGGTTCGACGGAACAGCGGCAGTCCAAACTGCAGCGGCTAATAATGCCATTAACTTTTTATATCTTGGATTCCCTTTCATCTTTTCAATTATTACGGCTATTATTTATGCAAATATGAAAGTGGAAGAAGAGATCAGATGATTGTATGGGAAACAATGTATTAGCCGCGGAAGGAGAACATTATGCTGAGATTAAAAGATTTGAAATGTATGCACCTGGTGCAGCCTTTGGGAATTGAGGGAATACCATACTTTTCATGGATTTTGGAAAGTGATGAGGAAAATGTAATGCAGCGGTCATATCACCTCCAGGTGAGGGACAACGAAAATAGGATTGTATGGGACAGCGCGAGGCAGACTTCTGAACAGTCTACATATGTGGAGTACAGAGGGGATGACTTAAAAAGCAGAACCAGGTATCTTTGGAAGGTCAGGGTTGAGGATAATCATGGAAACAAAGCTGAGGCTTCCAGCGAATTTGAGACAGCATTCTTAAACAGAAAGGACTGGCAGGCGAAATGGGTAAAATCGCCGCTTCCGATCATAGAACGCCAGGCACATCTGGGGGATCAGCCTCCGGCAGCCATGTTCCGCCAGAAGATCATTCTTAATAAGAAGGTGAAAATGGCGAGGCTTTATGCAACCTGCCACGGGGTCTATCGGCTGACAGTTAACGGGAAACGTCCAGATGACCGTGAATTTGCGCCTGAGTGTACTGTGTATAGAGAGTATTTGTGCTATCAAACTTACGATGTTACGGAACTTTTAAATACTGGTATAAATATCATAGGGATGCATGTGGGCGATGGCTGGTATCACGGATTTATGACAAAGGCCCAGGATGAAACTTATGATCCTGCGCTTGCGGTCTTGACGCAGCTGGAAGTGACATATGAGGATGGGACTGCAGATTGTTTTGGCTCAGATGAAACCGTAAAGGTGAAGGAAAGCCCTGTCCGGTGTTCGGATCTGTTTGCCGGCGAACGCTATGATGCAAACAGAATGCCATACGGATGGGAAAGCGCAGAGTTTATTGACGACGAATGGTTAGATGTGGTGCCGGCAGATTTTGGCTATCAGAACTTAAAAGCGCAGTATGGGCAGCCGGTGCGCCCTATTATGATTTTGCCGGTGAAAAATGTCCTGACTTCACCGAAAGGCGAGCGGATTATTGATTTCGGCCAAGTAATTGCCGGCCGTGTGCGTCTGAACATCCATGAACCAAGTGGGACAAAGGTGACAGTGATCCATACGGAAGGGCTGGATGCAAAAGGAAATTTTTTCGACAACAATCCGACGGCAGATCAGAGGATTGAATATATTTCAGATGGAAATGAACAGGTATACGAGCCGTATTTTACATTTCAGGGGTTCCGTTATGTTATGGTCGATGGTATAAAGGATTTAAATGAAGAGGATATTACTGCTGTTGTATTAAGTTCTGAAAAAGAAAATGCCGGAACATTTGCCTGCTCCAATGCAGATATTAACAGATTATATGAGAATACGCGCTGGTCACAGCATGCGAATATGCTTTCGCTGCCCACTGACTGCCCACAGCGTGAAAAAGCAGGATGGACAGGAGATATTCAGGTATACACAAAAACAGCATTATTAAATGAAGATATCACTCCGTTTCTGACCAGATGGCTTGAAAACCTGGCATGTGAGCAAAAGGAAAATGGTTCCGTGCCCTTCGTAGTGCCATTGGCAGGAGCCTATATCGGGCAGTATGAAATGTATGCCGAACAGTTCAAGACGCCGGAGGCAGTGTCTCCCGCGGGCTGGGGAGATGCGGCAGTATTGGTTCCATTTTACATGTATTGCCTGACAGGAAACATGCAGATTCTGAAGCAGCAATATGAGTCCATGAAAAACTGGTGTGATTTTGTTCTTAGGACGGCAAGAGAAAACCGTCCGGATGGCAGTATGATTCCTGAGGAAGTGGAGCAATATCTGTGGAATACCGGACATCATTACGGGGAACATTTAATACCGAGTTATTCCAGGGACGGGTATGGGGAAGGAACCTTTGAGGCGATACGGGTATCGACAAAATATGTGGCTCCGATCTATGGATATCATTCTGTATCAAGTATGTCGGAGATTGCAAGAGTTCTTGGAAATGATGGAGATGCAGATTATTATGGGGAAATGGCGCAAAACATGAAAGCTGCTATTCAGAAAGGCGTAATCGATGAGAAAGGCAATATGCCTGCTGATCTCATGGGCGCATATGCAATGCCTCTTTTTTATAGGCTAGTACCGGAAAATCTCAAGCAGACCTTTGCGGAAAACTTAGTTCGTAAAATAGAAGAGAACGACGGGTGCCTGGATGTCGGATTTTTAGGAATACCGGTTCTGCAGGACGCCCTGTGCCGGATTGACCGCCGGGATCTGGCTTATGATCTTTTATTTAACGAAAAAGCACCGTCGTGGCTATATGAGGTCAAACACGGTGCAACGACCATCTGGGAGAGCTGGTTTGCCCTAGATGAAGACGGCGCCCCTTTTATATCAGAGATCTATGGAATGCCATTCTGTATGAGCCTGAACCATTATGCATTTGGCTGTGTGGACGACTGGATGTTCCGCAACATAAATGGAATTAATTATGAAGAACCCGGCTTTAAAAAGATTCGGATTCAGCCGCAGCCAGATGACCGGCTGGACTGGGCGAAACGTACTTTTAAATCAGCGTACGGAGAGATCGTTTCGGAGTGGGAGAAGAAAGACGGGAACTTTGAGTTATTTGTTAAAATCCCCTGCAATACAACTGCGGTTATTGTTCTGCCGGACGGGCAGAGGTTTGAACGAGGCAGCGGGGCATATCGCTTTCGGACGGATAGTTCGGATGCCCGATAAAAGGAGGAAGATTATCATGGTAACAACAGCCCTTTGTGATTGTATGCGCCGGCGGCCGGTATATGGGATGCGCGCCTATGATTGAGGCATACCCGACATGCGTGCATTTGAATCAGCTGGGATATCATGCATTTGCTCTGAATTACCGCTGCAAAGAACATGAACGGGACATACAGAAGGCATATGGATGAAGGCAATCCTCTTTTTTTAAATAAGACACCAAAACAGATCCTGGGCAGTTTGAGGGTGGAAATCCGGACAGATGCTGATATAAGCGATAAGTATGATGAGTTTATATTGGAATGGATGGCAGATGTATATACTTATATGCAGTGGAAATGTGAGATCTTATCCAGCAAGATTGCAGCAAAGATTAAACCTGAAGAATTATATTCTTTATATAATCCCTTACATGAGACTTCATTGGAAAACAGCATAGAAAAGCTGAAGACTATATACAAACCGTAAATAGAAAGCTTTACCAGTATATAACAAAAAGGCAGAAGAGGAGGTTACTGCCGACATCCTGCTGCGTTGGCTGCGTATTATGTAAACTTTAAAAGGACATACTAATACTGCATTGAGTAATTAAAAGTGAAGGAATTATAAGCAATAAACGCAGGAAAGGAAAAAATGAAATGGATTTAAGCAAGATAGAACTGGAACGGATCGATGGAACCAAAGAGAGTATGGAGAAATATCTGGGCAACATTCTACTGATTGTCAATACTGCCAGTAAATGTGGATTCACACCTCAATATGAAGCACTGGAAGCGCTTTATAAAAAATACCATGAAAAAGGATTTGAAATCCTGGGATTTCCCTGCAATCAATTCAAGGAGCAGGAACCGGAAGAGGAGAGTAAAATTGCAGAATTCTGTAAATTGAACTATGGCGTCACCTTCCCTCTTTTTTCAAAAATAGATGTAAAAGGCAAAAATATGCATCCGCTTTATCGGTTTCTCACAGAAAAGAAAGAATTTCAGGGGTTCGATGAAGGACATCCTTTAAGCGGAAAGCTGCACGAGATTATCTCGGCAGAGGAACCGGATTATAAAAACAGCAGTGACATTAAATGGAACTTTACAAAATTCCTGATCAACCGGGACGGAACTGTGATTGACCGGTTCGAGCCTACTGCGGATATGGACCGCGTAGAACATGCACTGGAAGAGCTGTTTCCAGAAAAGGAAGTCTAACAGTAAAAAGAAAATAAGGTGAGCAGCTGTGGAAAACCATAGCTGCTTCTTTTAGATTTCGCATTTGGCGCCAAAACCGCACTTTTTATTAAGACACGCGATCGGAAACTTGTTATAATGATAAAAAGGAGGCGTAACTATGGAACAGCAAAAAGAGATTGTCGGTAAGGTCTTGAATTATATCGAGGATAATATTGAGAAAGAAATTAACGTAGATAAAATTGCTAAAAATGTTGGCTATTCAAGATTTTATCTTAATCGCATATTTTCCGAATGTACGGGAATTACCATTTATAAATACCTTCAAAGCCGCAGGCTTACAATGGCTGCTGAAAAATTGATATTATCAAACGAGCCGATTACAAAAATTGCTTATGAAGCTGGATATGATTCTCAACAGGCATTTACACTCGCTTTTAAGCAATTGTATTTATATCCGCCTAAAATTTATAGAAGTATGGGGGTGTTTGTACCAAAGCAAAACAGAATTTCCCTTTGTGGAAATTTCAATAACACAAGATATAATCTATTCATCAGTATGTTCAAGGAGATGGCAGCATGAGTACAATTCCTTACGTTATTGAGCAGACGAGCCGGGGAGAACGCAGCTATGATGTTTTCTCTCGTTTGTTGTCAGACAGAGTTGTTTTTCTGGGAGAAGAAGTAAGTGATACTTCTGCCAGTTTAATCGTGGCGCAATTCCTCTTTTTAGAGGCCCAAGACCCGGAGAAAGATATTCATTTATACATTAACAGTCCGGGAGGTTCTGTTTCTGCCGGATTTGCGATTTATGACACCATGAAATACATCAAGTGCGATGTCTCTACAATATGTATTGGTATGGCTGCAAGCTTTGGTGCATTCTTGTTAGCGGGAGGTACACATGGAAAGCGTATGGCTTTGCCTAATGCTGAAATCATGATACACCAGCCGGCCATGCATGGAAACGGTATTCAAGGACCAGCCAGCGATATAAAAATAATGTCTGATTATATGCAAAAAAACAAACAAAGATTAAACAGAATATTATCTGAAAACACAGGGCGTACTATTGAAGAAATTGAAAGGGATACCGATAGGGATAATTTTATGAGTGCCGAAGAAGCATTAAAATATGGTCTGATAGATTCCGTTATTTCCAGTAGATAACAAAACCAGCCGAGTAATCAAGGGGGGCGACAGCAAAGAAAGCCTTTACGATTTGGCAAAACACATCCCTGTTCCGATCGATCCTGGAGTGTTTGTAAAAACATGGATATTTACGCATGGTATAGCAACGATTGTTTCCACGAACACAACGAATATCCAACCGGAAGAAATAAGGCGGTTACTTACAGAAGCATGTGCAAGTTTTAAGTTATATCACAATGAAAATGATTCGGAGAAAAGATATGAAATCGGATAAAAATTATGTGTATACAGAACGTGCGCATTATATGTGCCCTAATATGCACTTTGGGATTATGGCAAAGATAGAATGTAATTATGATGAAAGACTGCTAAGGCAAAGTATAGACACTCTTCAAAAAGCACACCCGTTTCTGCAAAGTTTAATTGCAGAGGAAACAGACACTGGCAGATTGTTTTATCAAATACAAGATTCTTTGCATATTCCCGTAATTGTAAAAGAAGAGGTTGATTTGTGGCAGCAGGATTATGAAGAAATATCTTTGCGCGGATGGAATGTCAAGAAAGAATGTCTGCTAAAAATAGTGATTTATCCAAAGGGGAAAGAATTTCAAATATTATTTATTGCCCACCATCTATTGTGTGACGGCAGAGGGCTTTTACAACTGGCAGAGGAATTTTCAGAGCATTATGCGAATGGAGTAATGCCGCAGTTTGTAGAGGAACGCTTAATTCAAGGCTTACATGATCTTCCCTCAAACAGTGATTTACCTTTAATCAGTAAATTGATGATAGGCGACGCAAATAGAAGGTGGAAAAAAGAGGGAAAGCAGGTAATGTATGAGGAATATAGCAGATTTGAAAGGGCCTATATTCAAGAACACAAAATGAAACGGGAAGTACTCACCGTTTGCAAACAGGAGTTAGCGGAAATACAGACTTTATGCAGACAACATTGCATTACCGTAAATGACTGGCTGATTGCAAAAATGATGTTGGAAGAAAATACAGATAAAGTGGTTATTGCAGCTGATATTCGTAATCAGACGAAATGTTACAGACAAGGAGCAATGGGGAATTATTCGACTGCTTTTAGCGTTTCTGTGAAAAAGACTGGGGAAAATGTTATATCCCTTGCAAAGCGCGTATCGTCACAAGTCCTAAATATATGTCAGCACCCGCAGAAAGAAATGCTTGTGCTTGCCTGTTATATACATATGCAGCCAGAGCTAATTGACGCTGTTGCAATATCTGCATTAGGAGATTTTGGAAGTAAAGCAGGAACATTTGTAGGAAGAAATATGTTTGGATATGGTTCACAAAACGGTTATAGCATTACTAATTTAGGGAAAATTCAAAGTAATATAATTGCAGAAGCTGTTTTTATACCGCCTGCTTCACCTGCCAATAAAAAAACTTGGGGTGTTCTAACGGTGAATAACCAAATGAAAATATGCGCGTCAAAATTAATTGCAGAAAGTTAATATTGTAATGCAGGAAAAAGGGGGACGCTGTTCTGTCTGCGGAAAGAAAATAGGAAGGACTTCAGGGAGAATGAATAAGGCCATCAAAGGAATTATTATAATCGCCGCAGCATTGATTGTGGCTGCAGGCGCAGTTCTTTTCTGCTTTGTTTATAAAGCAAAAGAACCACCGGCGCCCCAAATAGAGTCAACGGGAAAAACAGAAGACAAAAAGATAAGGGTCGCATGTATAGGGGACAGTATCACATATGGAGCCGGAGTACTTGCTACCCGGGACAGAGATTCCTATCCTGCCATTTTACAGGAATTACTAGGGGATTGCTATCAGGTACTTAATTATGGGCTGAGCGGCCGTACTTTGCTCGATGAAGGGAACAAGCCATACAAACAAGAAGATTTCTTCGAAGAAGCGCAGGAAGCAGAGCCCGATCTTGTTTTGATTATGTTAGGCACGAACGACTCCAAGCCAAATAACTGGGATTCCGCGGCATATGAAAAAGAGCTCGGGGAGTTCGTGGACTTGTACCAGAACATACCCAGCCATCCCGAGGTATATCTCATGACATGCTGTGATGCCTTTGCCACAGACGGCAAGAAAGAAGTTGCATTTGGCGTAGATAAAACGGTTATTGGAAATGAAGTAAATGCAATTATTAAACGGGTAGGGGAGTATTGTGAAGTGCCGGTTATCGATATTTACGGTACGACAAAAGACCATCCGGAGTATTTTGCTGACGGAGTCCACCCGAATGCCAGGGGGAATCGAATCATCGCAGAAATGGTGTATCAGTGTTTGTGTGAACATATCCGCCGTCAAGAACAGTAAGGCTATTTTATTAACAATCCCGTTAAGTTAATAACTTTGGTTGTAATTTTCCTCCCATACGCTTATCATTAAATTATAGAAGAGATGCTGTGTGTAACTATTCAGATTCCACGTGAGAAAGGGAGGGACTGATATGGGCGGAAAACTTGCAAAACCTTTACTGTTACTTGACAACAGCAATATGATGTCGGTATTGAACGAGGGCGAATTTAAATGCAGCAACCTTACGTTTGAAGAAACGAAGGCAATCATAGACATGTACGATGAGGATATGATTCTCCGCTGCTTTACCAATGTTGACATTGAGACAGTTATTTTTGACTACCTTGGTATTACAAAACGGAACTTCGAATTTAAAAAGATCAGGAATATGAGGTCGGGACAGGATGCGATTGTGTTTAAGCTCTACGTCACCCCCTCGGAGACCCAGCCTGTGATACAGGCTGATGACGGCGTAGAGGCGAGGAAGATCCAGAATATCTATGTCTACTGTCAGCATTTGACACGTATTAAATAATTAGTGGAGTAATTTGGGTAATATTTTGAGAATATGACGCAGATTGTAAGAGATGAGCTTTAGTTTTAGCGACAGATGGGGGCGCACCGGAAATTGACAGCCGGCTGGCGCCCCCATCTGCCGTCAAGGCTGAAGCTCGCTGTATATGGTTCATGTTTCGTTACTGTTTTATAGTATGTTTTAGTTTATTGACACAGCTTTTAAAATCAAATTTTATTAACAGAATTAAAGAGATTTTTTTATTTCTCTGTGGTATGATGTTTTATAGTGAATAAATTAACAGAGTGGTTTTTTATTGAGGGAAGTCCAGTGATGGCTGAGGGGGAACAAGTGGAAGCCGCGGAGAAGCGATATCAGATCGAGGAGGACATATGCATAAAAAAATCCGGACAGCGAATGAAGAAATCGGCAATGTAGTATTTTTGATTTTGTTTACAATCGTATGGTATGCAGGGCTTTTGGGAAACATACTGCGGGAAGGGTTTCAGCCTTTTATCCTGATCTTTCTGGCAGCAGGGCTTCTGCTTCCGTTTCAGGCAGTGCGTATGGTGCAGAAGGCAGTTTACTACAGAAGGCTGCATGCGCAGTGCGTGGAGGAGGGGCATCCGAAGAAGGGCAAGATCGTGAATATTGTGCGGGAGTATTATGTAGATTCCAACAGCAGAAACAGGCAGTATATTACATATTATTTTCTGATTATTGAAGTATTCGATTCGAATACGGGGGTCTCACAGCGGATCAAGAGTGAGCCTTATCGGATCCCGCTGCACAAATATCTGGGAGCGCCCTATGTGAAGGTGTATACTGATTCCACAGGGTGGCACCATGTTATCGAGGACTTTCAGTTGAAAGAGAACCGCAGTGAACCGGGGATCACACTTGAAAATCCTAACATTTATCTGAAGGACTTTAATAGTCCGCATCCGTTTCAGAAAGTGATCTCGGCGGTAATCCTAATATGGATTCTGTTATTTGTGCTGGGAATCTTTCGGAAGTAAAAGGGGTCAGTCTCTTCTGCAAAGGGGACAGGCCCCTCTGCATTTAGAGAATTTTTGTTGAGTGGCAGAATCCATTATACTATAATCATTTTATAAAGCACTGTCAGGAGGTTACAGATGCTGCTTTTATTGAGAGACAAAGTTTTATTGGAAGTGTATGACAATGGAATATGTAATGTGTTGGATTTTGAGCGCCTTCCGTTTGCGCTTAGAAAGCAGAACATAACACTGGCGGATTTTATCGAATGGGCCTCTAACCGAACATTATCTATTGGGAGAAGTTATGCAAAAGAGATCTTGAACAGTTTACGGCTGTCCCAGACTAACCGCTATGCAGTATGCAAAGCCTGCAGAGGATTAAGTCTGGAGGATTCGTACTGGAGCAGGCAGGATGGCGATGGAAAAACATGGGAAGAGGTTAATTTATTTCATAACCCATTGACGCTTTTTATTACCGAAATATCTCTGTCGGGAAGAAATGTCCGACATCCGGCAAATATTTCGTCAAAGAGCCAGATCCATACGCCGGAACTTACAACTTTAGGAGCCAGTGCGAAAGCATGGATCAGGCGGGAAAATGCTCTTTATCTTCATAAGGTTGGGAAATATGAAATCCCGGCACACGACCATGCATTTTCTAGTAATCCGCATGTGATGTCCCAGACAACAGCGGATGAGAAAACTTTGTACGAGGCGGCTTCAGAGGCGCAGGCGGAGCTTAAAATTGATATGAGTAAGCTGAAGGCTATGAGGCGTCCCGGGTTTTTAACGGCGGAACAGTGGAGACAGGTGCAAAAAAGAGCAGACATGATTTCTTAACCGGCGGGATCATATTACAGAAGATTTGAAAAGGTACAATTTGATAAGTTTAAGGAGAAAACTTGGCAATGCAGGAATGGGAAAGGAAAATTCAATGAACAGGTGCAGAATTCGGAGACTGCCATTTACGGAACAAATACCAGGATGAATCATAAACTGAGCAACTTTACGGCACGGGGACAGGAATGGGCCGGTTATATCCATAGGATTGTAGAGGAAGAACTGGAAATGGAAAGGCGTCTTTGTGAATCCGGCTGGTATTATGGCAAGCAGACGAATAGGCACAATGTTATAGATCTGTCCGGATGGAAGCTGGATGAGTTCTATCAGCTGCTTGGATCAGAAAAGGTTGAGTATGAAGACCGAAGCGCAGCGAAAAAGGAAAAACGGATGATCTGCTGCAAAGAAGCGACTCCAAGAATCAGCATGGAAATTAGAAAAAATACGATGGAAACACAAAAAGAGTTCCACGGCGTGCAAATAACCTGTGAAATGCCGGTGTTTTTTAAAGGGGTGGAAGCATCCTATTTTGTGGAAAAGGATTGTTTATGCAGAACCGGACAGGAATATATGGAACGCATCAGGCTTCTGGCGGATCAGTCAAGGAATGGGTTGCTGTCTTTCAAAGTGGGAAGGAACAATTTGTCAGAGTTTTATTATATGGTGCTGCCGAGGCTCCGGGATGTGGTCGATGTTACGGAAGCAGATACAGAAGAGATTCACGAATACCTGCGCCCGAGGTACAGTTTATGTTCTATCTGGATGCCAGAGATCACAATAGCAGCTGCCGGCTGCATGCAAAATATGGAGAACGCGAAGTGTCGGTATTTGACCTGTTAGACGAAAATCAGGACAGGCCGCTGGAACGCTTCAGAATGGAAAACAAGGAGGCTGAAATACTGCTTATCACAAGGCGCCTGTTTCCGGAAATTGATGTGGAAGAAGATGAACTGCATTGCGGGCATGATGAGGACCTGATGTATTCCGTGCTGGAGCATGGGGTGGAGACACTATAGGAGTATGGAGAAGTCCAGTGTACCCAGAGATTCCGCAATATGAATGTGCTCAGAAAGGTAAAGGTGTCGGTGGGGGTATCGATTTCCAGCGGACTTTTGAATCTGGATATTACGACAGAAGATATCCCACGGGAAGAACTGCTGGATGTTCTGAAAAGCTACCGTTCCCGCAAAAAATTTTACCGTCTGAAGAGCGGGGATTTTCTGAAGCTGGAGGATAATACGCTGGAACTGCTGGGTGAGCTGATGGATTCTATGCATCTTTCCCCAAAAGACTTTGTGAAGGGGAAAATGCATCTCCCGGTTTACCGTACTCTTTATCTGGATAAACTGCTGAAGGTGCTGCTGATTACAGGAAGCCAGGAGGAGCGCCGGCAGAAGCTGGATGAATATACGTCCTATGATGTGCTGGTTACTTCGTATGACCTGCTGAAAAGAGATATCGTTTCTTATGAGGATAAGGAGTTTCTGTATGAGATTATCGATGAGGCTCAGTACATCAAGAACCATACCACGGCGGCATCCAAGGCGGTAAAAGTGATCAAAAGCCAGTTCCGGTATGCAATGACCGGAACTCCCATCGAAAACCGGTTAAGTGAGCTGTGGAGTATTTTTGATTATCTGATGCCGGGATTTTTATATAGTTACGAAATATTCAAGAGAGAGATAGAAACCCCGATCGTGAAAAATGGAGACGAGGATGCAATGAAGCGCCTTCAGAAAATGACGGGTGCGTTTATCCTGCGCAGGCTGAAAAGCGATGTATTAAAGGATCTTCCGGATAAACTGGAAGAAATCCGATATGTTAAGATGGAGAAGCCGCAGCAAAAGATTTACGATGCACAGGTGGTGCATATGCAGACACAATTAGCGGAACAGGATGACGCTCAGTTTCATAAGAATAAGATTCAGATTCTGGCGGAGTTAATGAAGCTGCGGCAGATATGCTGCGATCCGGGACTTTGTTTTGAAGATTACCGGAATGAATCGGCCAAGCTGGAATCGTGTCTGGAACTGATCCAAAGCGCCATTGACGGCGGGCATAAGCTTCTGCTGTTTTCGCAGTTCACCACAATGCCTGAACCTGACCGGGGCGGATGTAGTTATCCATTATGATCCCTGGTGGAACCTGGCGGTGCAGAATCAGGCGACAGACCGTGCACACCGTATTGGACAGACCAAGAAGGTGACGGTGTATAAATTGATTGTTAAACACACAATAGAGGAAAAGATTCAGAAACTGCAGGAGGCCAAAATGGATTTGGCGGATCAGATCGTGAATGCGCAGACGGGTGGGCTTGGCGGCATGAGTCAGGCAGAACTGCTGGAACTTTTGGAGGCATGACAGCAGATATTAGGAGACAGATTCGGATATAAGGAGAGATTGAAAATATGTAGGGCAGCTGTGGGAATAAACCGCAGCTGCTTTTCAAATGTTCAGAACGAACATATAGAGAGAAGATGTGAGCAAAGGGGTCAGACCCCTCTGCAAAAGGGTCAGACCCCTTTGTCAAACTCTTTTCTGATAAACTTTTTCAAGCAGGTTGATCAGTGCGTAAAGCCCCATTGCCATAATACAGAGCAGGACGATTGACATGAGCAGCCAATCCATTTTGAATACCTGTGAAGAGTATATAATCAGATACCCAAGTCCATTGCGCGCCGCCAGGAACTCCCCGATGATGACGCCGACCAGGCAGAGCCCGATATTGACCTTCATGTTGCTGATTATGGCCGGTATGGAACTGGGCAGAACGACTTTCGTCAAGGCGTGCCATTTGTTCCCCCTCAGTGTATAGATTAATTTTATCTTTTCCTCGTCCACCGTCGTGAAGCTGGTGTAAAGATTCAGTATGCTGCCAAATATTGCGACGGACATGCCGGCTACAATGATTGTAGTTTTAGTGGCGCCCAGCCAGACGATCAGAAGAGGCGCCAGAGCAGATTTTGGCAGGCTGTTAAGGACAACCAGATAGGGGTCCAGGATTTCCGATAGTTTTTTACTGCACCAAAGGGCGACCGCCAGCATAACGCTGATCAGGGTGACAAGCAGGAAACTGACGATCGTTTCATACAAAGTGGTCCAAATATGGAGAAAGATCGTCTTATCCAGAACCATTCCCCAGAAGCAGAGGGCTATTTTAGACGGGCTGCTGAAGATGAAGGAGTCAATGATTCCCACATTTGCAGTGAATTCCCACAGGAACAGAAAACTCAAAAGGATTGCAATCCGGGAGACCCGTACAATCCTTTTGTGGCGTTTCCGGCTGTCCAGATAACTTTGCTGTCCAACAGAAATCTCATTCATTTTTATTCAACTCCTCCCATATAATATTGAAATAATTTTTGAACTCGGGAGCGTTCCTTCGAAGAAGGGGGGTATCCTTCTCAAGGGTAAATGTGATCGGGACTATCTTAGCAATCGTGGCAGGCCGTTTTGTCAGGATTATGACGCGGTCCGCAAGGCTTACGGCTTCCGAGAGGTCGTGAGTTACCAGCAATGCGGTCTTGTGTGCATTTCTAATAATCTGTCCGATATCATCGCCTACGGAAAGACGAGTCTGGTAATCCAGGGCGGAAAATGGTTCATCCAACAAAAGAATATCCGGCTCCAGGACAAGGGTGCGGATCAGAGCAGCGCGCTGCCGCATCCCTCCCGACAATTCGGAGGGTTTTGAATTCATGAACTGTTTGAGGCCGTACAATTCGAGAAGCTCTTTTGCCTTCGCTTTCGATTTTGCAGAAAGCATATGCTGGATTTCCAGACCAAGCAGCACATTGCTGTAGACGGTCCGCCACTCGAAAAGATGGTCATGCTGGAGCATGTATCCGATATTCATGGTACTTTCTCTTAAATATTTTCCGTTTGTTTTCAACAGCCCCTTTTCCGGCTCCAGCAGGCCGGATATAATCGAGAGCAGCGTAGATTTGCCGCATCCGGACGGACCGACAATGGCGACAAATTCTCCGGAGGCGATGGAAAAGGAAATATCTGTCAGTGCTTTGGTTTCTCCTTCTAATGTGTGATAAGCATAATTTATGTTCTTTAATTCAAGTATTGGTTCCATGCAGACACTCCATTCGACAAGTATATAGTTAGTTTATGAGAAAACTTAAGATGGGTGAATGAACTCGCAGATAGAATCAGGAGCTGCCCTTTAATTTCCGATTTTACAGGTATATCTATGATAACTGACCGGAAACTGCAAAAGTCATTTCGCAATTCTATGAACGTTATCTGTCATGTAGAAAGAAATACGGCGGAAAATGTTTTTCATTGGAAAACAAAAAGAAACAATAAAATAAGAAAAAAGAATACACGGGTGTAAAAAATACAAAATCATGAGTCAAAACCCGTACATTCATTTCTGCCCTTTGCAAGTTGATGTTAACAAAGATGGAATTCTTAGAAACACTAAAGAATTATTTGTTTAAACCGATTTAAAAATAGAATATTAGTAATAATATCAGAAAATTATAGTTTAAAATTGTTAAATATTGACAAAACTGGATGCGAACTCTGAAAATAATTGACAAATATATTTAAGTATAGTATATTCAAATTAAATTTAAAGCGCTTTAAAAACGAAAGGAGGTGATAGCAATATGGATGGATTTTTGGGAATTGATGTCGGAACAACGAATAGTAAAGCAGTTCTTTTGGGGGGAAATGGCGACATCCTCTCAATATGGAAACAGGAGACCCCTCAGGTTTTAAAGGGCGGTCGTTCTTATTTTGATATTGAGAAAATAGATGCCTGTGTTGACCATTGGATAGAAGAAGCCGGAAAAGTCTCTGAATTAAAAAGTGTTGGATTTTCAAGTGTAGGAGAATCGGTGATCCCTTTGAAATCAGGTAAAGTCTTAAGCATGCCGCTGGTCTGGCATGAACAGACAGATGACATTCCAAAATGGAAAGAAGAGATCTTTTGTAAGAAATCCGGGTTTGCTAATACAGGGGTACATAAATCATCAACATTTGCCGTGTATAAGATGATATGGATGATGGAGCACGTGCTGTCCGGGATTCCGGATATGTGGCTACCGATCAGCAGTTATTTGACTTATAGCAGAACGGGCATTGCAAGATGGGATACATCCCAGGCAGGGCGCAGCTATCTTTATGATATCCATAAAAAGACATGGGATCTGGAGACTGCAGAGAAGCTGCATATAAAGCTTCCCAAATCTGTGGGAAGCTTAGGCGGGTACTGCGGGAGTAAAGACGGGATCGTGTATGGTCTGGGCGGTCATGACCATTATGTTGGCTTGTACGCAGTGAGAAAGCTATATGGAAGTTCAGATTTGTTTTACGATTCCATGGGCTCTTCTTCTGTACTGGCGATGGTAAAAGCAGACGGCGAAAAAAAACTGCGGGGCACAGCCACATTTAATCCAAAGGGCGGCTGTCTGGTTACAGGATTTGAACCGGAGGAATATGTGGTGAACAGATCCCTGGACTATTATGGGAGAGTGCTGAAATGTCTGGCAGGGTTAGCCGGAAAAAGTGCCGATCAGGCATTCTATGCTGATGACAATCAAGGACTTTTTAACCTGCCGGATGCGGACAGGCTCTGCAGGCTGGCATGCCCGAAAGATTATGGCAGATATGCAGAGCATGCGCGCCATATTAACTTGCTGGATGTAAAGGAAAACATGTCCTTTTCAGAGCTGATCTTAAGCGGTTATGTCTATATGGCGGTCGGGACAGAGAAAATGTATGCGGATTTAAGCAGGTACTGTAACGGTTCCCAAAAGGAGATGCCATATTTCACAGGCGGCGGCATTACGGATAACCAGTTATTTATGCAGTTCAAAGCCGCGGCGCTTGGCAGAGAAATTACAATTTTAAAAACATCAGAAATCAGTGGGCTGGGTGCAGCGATCTCCGGACTATGCGCCAGCGGAAGGGAAAACTTGTTAAGGGACATGAAAAAAAAGCTTCTTGCGGAATCAAAGGTTGTGCCCCAATTGCAGTACGCAGATTACTTAGCGGAGATGAAAAAAAGATATGAAGCAGGATAGCGGAAGATTAATTTTGATATCTGGTCTGCCAGGGAGCGGAAAGACAACATGCGGCAGATGGCTGTCTGACAAATATAAGATACCATACGTGGATTACGATGGAGTCATCCAGCCATTTATGACAGAGGTTTATGACAGATTTTATCAGGGAAGAGCATACGATGAATTTTGTGCTATCTGGCGTGAGTGCTGTTATGAAACCTTTTGGAATGTAATTGCGGAAAATTTAAGGGCAGGCATAAACATAGCGGCGTCCGCACCGTTATCTCAGGAAATGAGGCAGCCGGACTTTTTTGCCGGAATAAAAAGTAAGTATGACATAGAGTTCATGGTTTTGTCCCTTATTCTGCAGGTGCCGGAAAAAGTACTCTATTCAAGGATTGTCAGCCGCCAGGCAAAGCGCGATGAGCAGAAGGTCAGGCAGTGGGACGATTACTATAGACAGCAGGAGCACACAATTCTGTGGCAGCCGGAGTATCAGATTATATGCCATACCGGAGAGGAATACAGAACGGACGAAAGTGTCCGGACATTTTTGTATGATGAGGAAGTTTAAGTGAAAAAGGAGGAAAAGTATGAAAAAATTAGTTTCCATTTTATTAACTATCATGATGATTGGAACGCTGGCAGCCGGATGTGGAAAATCTTCGGAGGACACAAAGTCTTCTGATGGAGAAAAAGTAAAACTGACCTTTTGGGCAGGCTTAACCGGGGATGACCAACAGGCAATGGCTGATATGGTGAAGCAGTTTAACAGTGAACAGGATAAGATCGAAGTTGACTTTTATTCCGTTACCTGGGGAGAGATTTTTACAAAATTATCTGCCGCAAGCAATACAGAAAGCGGACCGGACGTCATGCTGATGCATCCGACGGATTTGTCTACATATGCAGGCAAGGATATGATCGTACCCCTGGATGATTTAATTAAAACAATGGATGTGAACCAAGAGGATTATTCAGATGTCATATGGAAAGGAAACCAGGTGGATGGGCAGCAGTATGGAATTCCGCTGGACTTCCATTGTATGTCAATGTTTATTAATCTGGATTCTTTTGAAGCGGCCGGCCTTACTGCAGAAGATGCAAAAGTTACATCCGTGGATGAATTTAATGCACTCTGTGAGAAATTAAAAACGGATGACCAGTATGCAGTCGGACTTGGCAGTAATTACGCACATACCTACAGATATTGGTACGGACTTCTGGGACAGGCAGGCGGCAGTTTCCTTGATGAGGATATGACAAAAGCCGAATTTAACAGCGAAGCCGGTGCAAAAGCGCTGGATTTTTTGGCAGATTGGGTTGCAAAAGGTTATGCCCCCGAAGCTGAAGCCGATATCGATGCGGACTGGCTGGGCGGAACAACTGCAATGGTGATAGAAGGACCGTGGTTTACACCGTCCGCTATGGCATCTGATCTTAATTTTACTACCGTACCATTCCCGCAAGTTTTAGGAGATAATTCTGTCTGGGGAAGTTCTCACACGATCACGGTGCCCAAATACGATAAAAGAAGTGACGAAGAGACCGAGGCAACACAGGAGTTTATCGGATGGGTAGTAGAAAATTCATTTAACTGGGCCGCACAGAGCGGACAAATCCCTGCAAACCAGAAGGTACGTGATTCGGAGGAATATAAGGCGCTCGAGATGTACCAATATGCACAGGCATTTATTGATCAGGCAGAATATGTGAAATATGAGCCGCTGTGTCCGGGAACCAGTGAATTTGGTGCGGATAATGAGCTGTCACCGGTTGCAAATGCAGTATACAGTGTGATCAGCAAGGAAAAGGATTCCGTTTCGGCTCTGGATGAAGCTGCAGAGAGTGTGGATAAAATACTGGGTAATTAAAGGCGGGAGAACATCGTACGGTAACGGGCAGGCCTCAATGAATATGGCGCCTGCTGTCTGAGAAATACCGTATTAGGCGGCAGTGCTGTAAATCTCACCATACACTGCCGCCGGATAATAACGGAGGGATGAGCGTGGTAAATAAAAAGAAAAAAATGAAAAAAGCCGGGATACTGATCCTATTTCTCGCACCATATTTTGTGCTGCTGTTTATATTTAAAATTCTCCCGATATTTGCCAATTTTTACTACAGTTTCAGAGAAATAGAGGTGCAGACGGCAGGTACTTTCATCGGGCTGGAAAATTATAAGATGCTTTTTCAGGACCCTTTGTTTTATAAGGTTCTGAAAAATACATTTACATACTTACTGTATGTAGGCCCCGTGAATATTATATTTGGTTTTCTATTGGCATTGCTTTTAAACCAGAAACTGAAAGGGACAACCTTTTCAAGGGCTGTCATATTTGTGCCCTATATTTTAATGACAACCCTGGTCGGTATTACATTTAGATACATATTGGATGGAAACAATGGGATCCTAAACCACTATCTGTCGTTTCTTGGTATCGAGCCGGTCTTCTGGCTGACAAAGACTTCCACAGCAATGCTCGGAATTGCGGTGGCTTCCATATGGTGGACGATCGGCTATAATACGGTGATTTATCTGGCGGCTCTGCAGGATGTTCCTCGGGATTTGATAGAAGCTGCTTCTATTGACGGAGCCAATCGGTTCCAGAGATTAGTGCGGATTATAATCCCATATGTAAAAAACACAACATTTTTCGTAGTGCTGACAACGGTTATTTATTCCATGCAGGTATTCGGGCAGGTTTATGTTATGACATCGGGAGGCCCTAATTATAGTACACTTACATTTGTGCAGTACCTGTATATCAAGGCATTCAGGGAGTTTAAACTGGGCTATGCAGCAGCGATAGGCGTGATTTTATTTATCATCATTCTGCTGCTGTCAGTTGTGATTTACGGGGGCTTCCTGGACCGCGATGAATGGAGGATCAAGCGGAGCCAGAAAAGGAGGGGAAAACATGAAAAGTAAAAAGAAAAACAGTCGGATTACAAAAGGTATATTATATATCATACTGATTCTGGTTGTTTTATTGTTTATATTTCCTCTGATTTGGATTGTATCAACATCCTTTAAATCGACGGCAGAGATCTTCAATGGTCTATATAATTGGCTTCCGATTCAGCCAACTCTTGAAAATTACGCAGAGGCCGTGCAGGCCTATCCGTTGGGCGTGTGGATGAAAAACAGCGTGATTGTCGTTGCATTGGTTATTGTATTATCCTGTGTTTTCTATATACTGCCGGCATATGCACTGGCAAGAATAGAGTTCAAGTATTCGGGTGTACTTGTCATGCTGATGGTTGCAACGATTATGATACCCAAAGAATTATCTTCGATTATGTCTTATAAAATCGTAGCAAAATTGGGGCTTCTGGATACCTACTCGGCAGTAGTGATTCCACAGATATGCGATGCCATCGGTGTGTTTTTACTGTATCAGTTTTTCCGCGGCATCCCCAAAGAGTACAGCGAGGTATGCCAGTTAGACGGAGGAGGCCATTTTACCATACTGACGAAGATATGTCTTCCGCTGTCGGGGCCGGCCATATCGGTTATGGTCATTTTGACTTTTGTATCATCGTGGAATAACTTTTTCTGGCCGCTGCTGGTGACATTTACGGATAAATCCATGACACTTCCGGTCGGGCTGGCAACGATTATGACTAGTTACAGCGAGTCATCGGCCTCGAGGCAGTATGGTCTTCTGATGGCAATCTCGATTCTGACCTCTATCCCTGCGCTTGCCATTTTTATCGGGATGCAGAAGAAGTTCGTGGAGGCGATCACATCTACAGGAATTAAGGGATAAGAACACAAAATAACAGCATAGGAGACAAGAAAGATGAAAGATACAAAAGCGGTTTTATCAGATTATATTCAAAATATGCACGGGATACTAAGGCTTCGTCCGGCCTGGGTGGCGCACGATTTTCTAAAGCCGGGAAAAAGGCTGGGGCTGAAGGAGGAAGACTATGATGCAGGTGAACGCGGCAGCATAATGGAAAGATGGTTCTGCTCGGAAACGCATGCAGATAACAGAATTGATATACCGGATGAGGGCTATTCTTATCTGGAGATCCCGGGTGAAAATATAACGGTGCGTGATGCACTGCAATTATGCAGGACAGAGATTCTGGGAGCGGAATATGCAGAAAAGCACGGCTGCCTGGGACGGCTGATTAAAATATATGATTTTGGCACCAGGCTGTTTTTCCATATCCATCCAAGGGCAGAGGACATGAAAAAGATAGGAAAAAATTCCAAGGATGAAGCATATCATTTTCTGGATGCGCCGCTTGGAAAACATCCGGAGAGTTTTTTTGGAGTACATCAGTATATTGTGGAGCAAAACCTCCAAAAAGAGATATTCCTTCCGATCCTGAAAGAATGGAAAGCCGGAGAGGAGGAGGTCTTAAAGCATTCCCGGGCTTTTTTAAATGTACCGGGAGAAGGATTTTTCCTGGATTCGGGAATACTTCATGCGCCGGGAAGCGCATTGACAATGGAGATCCAGGAGTCTTCCGATGTCTGTACCGTATTTCAGCCCGTTGTGGAGGGCTGCAGCATCCCAAAAAGCATGCTGTATAAGGACGTGGCACAGGAAGCGGTTGAGAATAGAGGGGAGGAAGCGGCCTTAGATCTGATTGACTGGGAGGCAAGCAGCGATCCGGATTTTTATGAGAAGAGGCATATTTATCCGAAACCGGTAGAGGAGACAAGACAGGGGGATATCTCGGAAGACTGGATCTATTATGGGACTCCGAAATTCAGCGGGAAAAGGCTGATTCTAAAACCGGGTGAAGAATTCTTCAGCCGTGAAAGAGGCGTACACAATATCTTTGTCTGGAAGGGGCAGGGGACCGTCGGCGCCCAGGAGGTGGCTGCAGGACAATTTGACCTGCATTCCTGTATGGATGAGCTCTTAATTACTTGCCAAAGGGCAAAGGAAGGTTATATAATTAAAAACACAGGCAAACATGACCTTGTCTTATATAAGTATTTTGGACCTGACATCAATATAGAAAATCTGCCGAAAATGGGGCACAAGTAAGAAAAGGAAGAGATAATGGGGAACATAACACTAAAGGATATTGCAAAAAAAGCAGGTGTTTCGGAGGCAACTGTTTCACTGGTATTGAATAATAAGAGTGTCGTGAACAGCCGTACACGGGAGCGGGTACTGAAGTGCATAGAGGAGATGAACTATAAGCCGAATCCCCTGGCGAGAGGGTTAGCTCTCAGAAAATCTATGACAATAGGGTTAGTCTGCCCGGATTCCGAGAACCCCTATTACGGGAAGCTCATGAAGCTGCTGGGGCATTACTGCAATCAATATGGGTACTCACTTGTGCTTGGCGTGTCCAATAATAATCCGGATATGGAAACTCGCATTATGGAAAATTTTGTGGATAAACAGTACGATGGAATTATTGTGCTTCCGCTGAATATCAGGAAAAATGAAAGCAGAGTTTTTACGGATGTGAAGGAGAATAAGATTCCGATCGTGTTCTGTACTTCCTATTATACAGGCTTTAAAAAGGAATGTGTTTTGACAGACTATGCGGAGGGCAGCTACCAGCTGACCCGTTACTTATTAGAAAATGGGCATCGCGAGCTATGGTATTTTGTTACCAGTGATAAAAAGCTGCCGGTCGCTCAGGAACGTATCAGCGGTTACAGGAAGGCATATGAGGAGAGGGGGCTGGACGTGGAACAGGACTGGATTGTAGGCTGTGATGATATCAGTGTGGAATACGGTTATGTAAAAACGAAGCAGCTTCTCCAGAGCGGCCGGACACCGGATGGGATACTGGCACTGAATGATTATATGGCATATGGAATCAAAAAGGCGATCCAGGAATGCGGATATCGTATACCGGAAGATATTTCTCTGGCGGGATATGATGATGTCTTCTATCATCTGATTGCCGATAAACCACTGACAACGGTACACCAGGATTTGGACAGCATGGCAGCCAATACCGTAAATCTGCTGATGCAGAAGATGAATAAAGACTTCCAGCCAAAACAGCCGGTTCAGCATCTGATTCGTCCGTCTTTAGTGGTGCGCAAAACGACAAAGGGGGATTAAATGAAGGGCGGAAGGTACTTTATTTTAAGCCTGAATCCCGGCTATGACCAGTGGCATATTGTGCGAAGCAGACCTGCCGTACAGAATGTGTTCCGGGCAGACGAGGTGCTGCATATCATATCGGGAAAAGGGCTGAATGTAGCCAGGGCATTAAAGAATCTGGCATGTGAAGAATATGTTTGCATGAATATTTTAGGCGGAATGACAGGGGAAATAATCCGGGATCTGGGCAGGAAGGAGCATCTGAACTGCCTGGAGTACCGTGTTGCCGGCGAATCCCGGATCAATACATGTGTCATGCTGGAGTATGACAAAAAGACACTCTCTTATAATGATCCGGGACCCGTGCTTTCCAGAAAAGAGGTCTCGGGCCTTAAGATATTTTTAAAGGGCATAATGGACACAGAAGAAAAGCAGTCTTTTGTTATAAGCGGTGCGCCCTGCAGGGGAATATCGGAACAAGATTTTCGGGAGATCCTGGAATATGCGGTTTGTAAAGGACATCGTTTAGTTGCGGATGTTTCAGGAAGCTGGCTGAAAATAGCAGGGGATTACCCATTAAATTTGATGAAAGTGAATAGAGAGGAATTCCAGGAAGCGTTTCAGTTGGATGCTTTTCTTTTTACAGAAGAATTAAAGCGCTTTAAATACGAGAGAGGAATCGAAGAACTGATTGTTACGGATGGTGAAAATGGAGGTATAGCCTGTGGTAAAAACGGGGAATGCCTATTTGGAAAAGCCGAAAAAGTACAGGGCGGAAACTATTCAGTAGGTTCGGGGGACTCTTTTTTAGCAGGATATCTGGCAAAATATGCACAGGATGCGTCTTTAGAAGAATGCCTGAAATACGCCGGTGCATGTGGCCTTGCAAATACATATAAATTTGGTCCGGCAATGATAACGAAAGAAGAAGTAAATAAACTGGAAAAATACATAACGATAGGAAAGAAAGGAGAAAGTGTGGTATAATGTCATTAGTCACGTTAAAAGAAATCTTAAAAGATACAAGGGAAAAGAAATATGCAGTTCCGGCATTTAATTTTAATGGTTATGAGGATGCACAGGGGATGATGAACAGTGCGCTTCGGGTGCGTTCCCCCATAATTCTCATGGCTTCTATGGGAGCAGCCAGATATATCGGGCTCAAACAGACAGTCGGGATGATTAAGGGGATGGCGGAATCCGTAGACATTCCGGTGTGTCTCCATTTGGATCATGCAACAGATGCGGCGTTTCTCAAAGAAGCGGTAGTCGCCGGTTTTACCTCGGTTATGATAGATGCATCCAAAAAAGATTTTGAGGAGAATATAGAAATCACGAGAGATGTCGCAGCATATGCGAATAAATTCGGATGTTCGGTGGAAGCGGAGCTTGGAAGAATCGGCGGGCGGGAAGAAGAGATCGTTGTTGATGATGCCTCGAGTGCACTGACTGACCCGGAGAGAGTACCGGAATTTGTAGAAAAAACAGGAGTAGATGCACTTGCAGTCGCAATCGGCACTGCACATGGCTTTTATAAGAGTACGCCGAAACTGGATTTTGAACGCCTTAGGAGAATCGCTGAGCTGACATCCTGTCCGCTGGTTCTTCACGGGGGGACTGGGGTGTCGGAATCAGATTTTCAGACATGCGTCAGCCTGGGCATGAGTAAGATCAATGTGGGGACCGAATTTAAAGCGGCGTATACAAATGCAATCAGAGATGCTGTTGCTGTGAATGAAACAGCGGAGGTAGATCCAAGAAACTACATGAAATATGTAAAAACAAAGTGTGAAGAAATTGCGGAAGGAAAAATGAGATTATTTCATTCCGCCGGTATGGCCTGATTCATCAGACTGCCACATTCGTCTTCACATAGAAGGGAGGCTATGTATGATTCAGAGAGTGTTCAGCCAGGATAACGGTTTTATGCCGGTTCTTTATAAAATCAGCAACCTGTTTTTACTGAATATATTATGGATTCTTTTCAGCCTTCCCATAATTACGGCCGGTGCCGCGGCGGCGGCCCTCTATACGGTTACCCTGAAAATGTGCAGGAATAAAGAATCCTATATATGCCGTTCCTTTGTAAAGGCCTTCCTGAAAAATTTCAGGCAGGGGACATTGATATGGCTGGCGTATGCAGCAGTTGGGGGAATACTTTATTTCAATCTTTATGCGGCGGCGTCCGGGAAATTGTTTGCGCAGGCTTTTTTCCTGACGGTATTTACAATCATGTCGATTTTATATGTAATGATAGGAATCTATCTGCCGTCAGTATTGGCGAAATTTGATACAACAATTAAACAAATATTGAAAATATCCATATTTTTATGCTTTAGGCATATTGGCCGCACAATCCTGATGCTGATTGTAATACTCATACCGTATCTGGCAGTGGCCATTGATCTGTATCTTTTGCCGATATTAATTATCATTGCTGTTTCAGGAACAGCATATATTTTAGCCTGTATCCTGAATAAAATATTTTCAAAATATATACAGGAAGTTGAAACATAAAGTAAGAATCAGAAAATTTGAAGATGCGATAAAAGCGGGAAGCCGTGGGAAAAGAATACCCACGGCTTCCTGCTTTTTTAAGAATATTCTGAAAACGGAGGTCAAGGGGGTCAGACCCCTTTGCAAAGGGGTCTGACCCCCTTGACCTCCTCCTTATGGTTTTTATACTTTTTTAATACCCTCCCCATGTTCTTTCACACCTATTTAATACAAAGCATGCTATTTTTTAGTTGTAAAGAGAAGATAGGGGTGCGGCGGTTAAGCAGTATGCATCCGAAGCAGGGAGGCTTTTATAATGAAAAAAGAATCTAACGAATATGGGAGTGGAAAATTATTTGATATGGAGGATGACCTGAAGAACCTCTGCAGGGTCATCAGGAATTATGTGTCCGAACATAAGTGGGAAGAGTGTGACCGCCTGATTCCTAAGTATATGGAGTTATATCCGGACAGTGCGGTGCCGCATAATTTACGGGGTATTGTTATGGAAAAACAGGGCAGGCATGCGGAAGCCATGAAACACTTCCGGGCGGCACAGGCCTTGGACGCATCCTATGTACCTGCAAACTTTAATATGGAACGGTTCGCCTCTTTTGAAAAAGAGGGCAGGGTGGAACCGGCATTTGACGTGAATGACTGTATCAGGATGAAAGGCGAAGTGAAAGGGAAAAAAAACTATTTTTTTCTGAGAAACCTGGGGTATGATGCAGAACTGGAAAATCCCTGGTCCTGACCGCTTATTTCTGGGAAAAGATTAGAATTGCGGACTGCCCTTAATAGGGTTTTAATGCCATTTTAATACCAGAATGTATTTTTATTATCCCAATTTTATATAGACTGGCGTAAATTAGAGACCTGTAAGGAGGAGAAATAAATGGGAAATACAATTTTACAGTATGTGCTTTATGTTGTCATCCTGGTAGCGCTTGCAATACCGCTTGGGTGCTACATAGGAAAAATTATGAATAGTGAAAAGGTATGGCTTAGTAAGATATTGTCACCGGTAGAGGGGCTGGTTTATAAAGCCCTCAGAGTGAATAAAGAGGAGCAGATGGGCTGGAAAAAATATGCGGCCAGCGTAGGACTTTTCAGTATTTTCAGCTTCATTGCGTTATTCCTGATTCTTATGCTGCAGGGACATCTGCCATGGAATCCGGAAGGAATCAGCGGAATGAGCCCGGACCTGGCGTTTAACACAGCGGTCAGTTTTGTGACTAACACAAACTGGCAGGCTTACAGCGGTGAGACAGGACTCTCTTATTTTTCACAGATGGTGGGTCTGACCGTACAGAACTTCGTATCTGCGGCAGTCGGAATCTGTGTACTGTTTGCCTTAATCCGTGGATTTATAAAAGTAAAGTCGGAAGGGCTTGGAAGCTTTTGGGCCGATCTTACGAGAGTGGTCCTGTACATTCTTGTTCCATTGTCAATCGTAGTAAGCGTTCTGCTTGTGTCTCAGGGTGTTGTGCAGAATATGAACAGCTATGAGACAACACAACTGGTAGAGCCGGTCACAACGGAAGAGGGAGAGGAGATAACAGAGGCAACAATCCCTATGGGGCCGGCGGCAAGTCAGATCGCTATTAAACAGCTGGGCACAAACGGAGGCGGTTTCTTCGGCGTGAACTCAGCGTATCCGCTGGAGAATTCGACGCCATTTTCCAACATGATTGAGATGCTGTCTCTTCTATTAATACCTGTGGCGCTGTGCTTCACCTTCGGAAGAAATGTTAAGGATAAAAAGCAGGGCATTGCGATTTTCGCTGCAATGATGATTATGTTGGTTCTTGCATTGTCAGGTGTTGCAATCTCAGAACAGAATGCGACTCCCCAGCTTGCTGCAGATGGTGCGGTTAATATAGAGCACACGGACGGACAATCCGGCGGTAATATGGAAGGCAAAGAATCCAGATTCGGGATAGCAACCTCTTCCACATGGGCAGTCTTTACAACCGCGGCCTCTAATGGCTCCGTCAATTCCATGCACGATTCCTACACTCCGCTGGGAGGGGCCATACCGATGCTCCTGATGATGCTTGGCGAAGTCGTATTTGGAGGGACCGGATGCGGGCTATATGGAATGCTTGGATTTGCGATCATGACGGTCTTCATCGCCGGTCTGATGGTCGGGCGGACGCCGGAATATCTGGGGAAGAAAATCGAACCGTATGAAATGAAGATGGCATGCGTTGTCTGCCTGGCAACACCGGTTGCAATCCTGATTGGCAGCGGTATCGCAGCGGTGCTCCCATCTACGTTAGACAGCCTGAATAACCCGGGAGCACATGGATTGTCCGAGATTTTGTACGCATACTCTTCAGCCGGTGGAAATAACGGCTCCGCCTTTGCCGGATTCGGCGCGGATACGCTCTTTATCAATCTATCACTCGGGCTGATTATGGCCTTTGTCAGATTTGTCCCGATGATGGCGGTTCTGGCGATTGCCGGAAGCCTTGTCAGGAAAAAGAAAGTGGCTGTCACGGCAGGAACTTTGTCCACCAGCAATGCAATGTTTATTGGACTTCTGATCTTTGTAGTCCTGCTGGTTGGAGCCTTAAGCTTCTTCCCGGCATTGTCGCTGGGGCCAATTGCAGAATATTTTCAGATGATAGGATAAGTTGGGAGGCATAACGAAAATGGCAGAAAAGATGAAAGACACAATGGTGAATAAAAAGATGCTGATGCGGGCAGTTAAGGACGCATTCATCAAGCTGTCACCGAAAACAGAAGTAAAGAATCCGGTTATGTTCCTGGTTTATGTATCGGCGATACTGACAACAATCCTTTTTGTACTCGCATTGTTCGGCATCCAGGACGCAGGGGCTGGTTTTATCTTAGGAATCGCAGTTATACTATGGTTTACCGTACTCTTTGCAAATTTTGCGGAGGCAATTGCGGAAGGCAGGGGAAAAGCGCAGGCAGATTCTTTGAGGGCATCTAAAAAAGATGTGATGGCGAATAAAATTCCTTCTGCTGACCAGAAGGATCAGATTGAATATGTCAAATCTGCTTATTTGAAGAGAGGGGATCTGGTGCTCGTTCATACAGGGGAACAGATTCCTGCAGACGGAGAAGTCGTAGAAGGCGCTGCATCTGTCGATGAAAGCTCGATTACAGGGGAATCTGCTCCCGTAATCCGCGAGGCGGGAGGCGACAGAAGTGCAGTCACCGGGGGAACAACGGTCATATCGGACTGGATTGTTGTAAGAGTGACCAGTGAGGCTGGAGAAAGCTTCCTGGATAAGATGATTGCCATGGTGGAAGGCGCATCCAGAAAGAAGACCCCAAATGAGATTGCACTGGAAATCTTTCTGATAGCGCTGACGGTAATCTTTATATTAGTAACAGTATCCCTGTATGCATACTCCAGGTTTTCAGCGGGCCAGGCAGGAATCGAGAATCCGACATCAGTGACATCGCTGCTTGCACTGCTTGTTTGCCTGGCGCCGACTACAATCGGCGCGCTGCTCTCGGCAATCGGCATTGCCGGAATGAGCAGACTCAATCAGGCTAATGTATTGGCCATGAGCGGAAGGGCAATCGAGGCGGCAGGAGATGTTGATACACTACTTTTGGACAAAACAGGAACCATCACGCTTGGAAACAGGCAGGCAAGCGAGTTCATCCCCGTAGACGGACACACGGAACAGGAAGTAGCCGACGCTGCACAGCTTTCTTCTCTTCCTGATGAGACGCCGGAGGGAAGAAGCATAGTTATATTGGCGAAGGAGAAATTTAACTTCCGTGAGAGAAGTCTGGAAGAGCTTCATATGGAATTCATTCCATTTACTGCTAAGACCCGGATGAGCGGAGTGAATACTGCGGAGAGTGAAATACGGAAAGGTGCGGCAGAGGCTGTACGTGAATATGTGGAATCATATGGGCAGAAATTCAGCGCTCAATGCGATGAAATCGTACGCAGGATTGCCGAAAAAGGAGGTACGCCGCTGGTTGTAGCCAAAGACCATCAGGTTTTGGGAGTGATTTACCTAAAGGATATCATCAAATCAGGCGTGAAGGAAAAATTCGCCGATCTGCGCAAGATGGGGATTAAGACGGTTATGATTACCGGAGATAACCCGATGACGGCAGCGGCGATCGCGGCAGAAGCGGGCGTGGATGATTTCCTTGCGGAGGCAACGCCGGAGGGGAAGCTGGATATGATCCGTACGCTGCAGGCAAAAGGCCATCTCGTGGCAATGACCGGGGACGGAACAAATGACGCACCAGCGCTGGCGCAGGCCGACGTGGCAGTTGCAATGAATACAGGAACACAGGCCGCGAAGGAAGCGGGAAACATGGTGGATCTGGACTCTTCGCCGACGAAACTGATCGAGATTGTAAAAATCGGAAAGCAGCTGCTGATGACGAGGGGAAGCCTGACTACTTTCAGTATCGCCAATGACCTGGCAAAATATTTTGCAATCATCCCCGCACTGTTTATGAGCCTGTATCCCGGATTGGGGGCTTTGAATATCATGAATCTGCACAGTGCAGAGAGCGCAATATTTTCAGCAATTATCTACAATGCCCTGATTATCATTGCCCTGATACCTCTGGCATTAAAGGGTGTAAAGTACAGGGAAGTATCCGCAGGCAAACTATTGTCGAGAAACCTGCTGGTTTATGGATTGGGCGGAATCATAGCACCGTTTATCTGCATCAAATTAATAGATATGCTGATAGTAGCTTTAGGATTCTAAATATCAGCCAGTGTGCAGAAAGTAAATAAGAAAGAGGTGTCGATAGATGAAGACTTTAAAATCAGTAGTTGGGAAAGCGTTTCTGGCGCTTGTCATATTCAGCATTTTATGCGGGGTAATCTATCCCTGGCTGATGACTGGCATATCACAGTTGTTTTTCAAAGATAAGGCAAACGGAAGTATCATTGAAGTAGATGGCGTACAGTATGGGAGTGAGCTGCTGGGACAGCAGTTCACAGGTGATGAGTACCTGTGGGGAAGGATTATGAATATCAATACCGAGACCTTCACAAATAAAGATGGGATGGCGACGGTATATGCAGGACCTTCTAATAAGACTCCTGCCGGTGAGGAATTCGAAGCACAGATTCAGGAACGAGTCGAGAAAATCAAGGCAGGAAATCCGGATGCAGAGGAGGAGCAGATACCTGTAGACCTGGTAACCTGTTCCGGCAGCGGCCTGGATCCGCACATCAGTGTGGACGCCGCAGAATATCAGGTTCCACGGCTTGCAAAGGAGCGGGATATGACGGAGGAAGAGGTACAGGATATCATAGACAGGTATACAACCGGGAGATTCCTTGGTATTTTTGGAGAAAAGGTGGTAAACGTACTTCAGGTGAATCTGGCATTGGATGGGATACTAAAGTGATTTGGATACGCAGTGGGAGCGGGGGGACGCCGAATAACCGGGCAGCCTGTCCCATGCCGGGAGCATATATGCCATTTTATTAATCCGCTCCGTTAGCGTAAGAGACCCTAAAGGAAAAAACATAGAAAATGGTGGTCCAGCGGCATGCAACCCGAAATTTGATAATTTCGGGTCTTAGGCTGCTTCAGAATTTGCAGTGAGACTGCAAATTCTGCCCATCATTTTCTATGTTTTTTCCTTAAGGGTCTCTAACGTTCACTCTAGGATTTATAAAATGGCATATATGCTTCCGGCATGGGACAGGCTGCCCGGTTTTTCGGCTGGTGCATCCAGTCGGTAGGAGAGGGGCGTCCAATGGGAGGGGCTTCGAAGGCGTAGCTGTGTATTAATTCGGTTGATGGGGCGTGGAATATATGCTCATAAGTTGCGGGATGTCAGGGAGGTGTGATATAATACCTTCAGATTATTATGAATCGATAGAAAGGTCTCTGTTAAAAATGAACTATCGCTATGTAAATTATCAGAAAGAACTGGACCGCCTGATTTCTTCTCTGCAGAAAGAGGGGCGGGTGCCGAGGCTTCTGCTGCACAGCTGCTGCGCTCCCTGCAGCAGTTATGTGCTGGAATATTTATCGGAATATTTTGAAATTACAGTTTTCTATTACAATCCCAATATTTTCCCGGAAAGTGAATACACAAAACGGCTGCTGGAACAGCAGACATTAATTTCGGACATGAATTTTAAGCATCCGGTTTCTTTTCTTGCCGGGAATTATGATAAAGATAAGTTCTATAGCATGGCCGCAGGCCTTGAACATGTAAAAGAGGGCGGTGAGCGCTGCTTTAAGTGTTACGAACTGCGTTTGAATGAGACCGCGCAGATGGCGGCAAAAGGCGGTTTCGATTACTTTACAACCACGCTGAGTATCAGTCCGATGAAAAATGCGGAAAAGCTGAATACAATAGGAAAAGAAGTAGCATCCAGATATGGGATAAAATACCTGCAGTCCGACTTTAAAAAGAAAAACGGCTATAAAAGGTCCATAGAACTCTCGAAAACACACGGGCTTTACCGCCAGGATTACTGCGGATGCCAGTTTTCGATGGAGAGCAGAAGAAAAGAATAATGAGAAGATTCTGAAAACGAACCGCAAAGGGGTCAGACCCCTTGAAATTTATTGTAGACACCAGCACGTTACTATGATAAACTAATGAGAAAATCTAAAATACAGAAAAGAGGATAAGGAAATGGCGCAGTTATGGGGCGGTCGTTTCACAAAGGAAACGGACCAGTTAGTGTACAATTTTAATGCATCAATTTCTTTTGATAAAAAGTTCTATGAACAGGATATCCGCGGCAGTATCGCGCATGTGACGATGCTTGCAAAACAGGGAATTCTGACAGCGGAAGAAAAAGAGCAGATTATAGATGGGCTGGAAGAAATTCGGGCCGATGTGGAAAACGGCGTTCTGGAAATCACGGACGAGTATGAGGATATCCACAGCTTTGTGGAGGCCAATCTGATTGACCGTATTGGGGAACCCGGGAAGAAACTACATACAGGAAGGAGCCGCAATGACCAGGTGGCTCTGGATATGAAGCTTTATACCAGAGATGAGATTCTGGATCTGGATAAGCTGCTCAAGGAGCTTCTTGAGGTTCTGCTGAATCTAATGAAGGAAAATACGGAGACTTACATGCCTGGATTCACACATCTGCAGAAGGCACAGCCGATCACGCTGGCACACCATCTGGGCGCATATTTCGAAATGTTCAAGAGAGACCGTTCACGTATGAAGGATATCTATAAGCGCATGAACTACTGTCCGCTTGGTTCCGGGGCGCTGGCAGGGACGACTTATCCCCTGGACAGGGAGTACACGGCCGGGCTTCTGGAGTTTGACGGGCCAACGCTGAACAGTATGGATTCTGTGTCGGACAGGGATTACCTGATCGAGCTTCTGTCTGCCATGTCAACTGTGATGATGCATCTGAGCCGTTTTTCCGAAGAGGTGATCATCTGGAATTCCAATGAATACCAGTTCGTAGAGATTGACGATGCCTACAGTACAGGAAGCAGCATTATGCCGCAGAAGAAAAATCCGGATATCGCAGAACTTGTCCGCGGAAAGACAGGACGCGTATACGGTGCTTTGATGTCACTTCTCACAACGATGAAGGGAATTCCGCTTGCCTATAATAAGGATATGCAGGAGGACAAAGAGCTGGTGTTCGATGCCATTGACACGACAAAGGGATGTCTGGCGCTGTTTACGGGAATGATCCGGACAATGCGTTTTAATGAAACGCGTATGGAAAACAGTGCGAAACACGGATTTACGAATGCAACGGATGCAGCGGATTATCTGGTCAATCATGGCGTGCCGTTTCGGGATGCGCATGGTATCGTGGGGCAGCTGGTTCTTTACTGTATCGAAAAAAATGTCGCGCTGGACGATATGTCCCTGGAAGAATTCAAGGCAATATCCCCGGTATTTGAAGAAGATATCTATGAGGCAATCAGTATGAAAACCTGCGTGGAAATGCGAAACACAATCGGCGCTCCTGGAAAAGCAGCCATGGAAAAAGTTATCGCTTTGCAAGAGGCGTATTTGAGCATATAACATATAAGAAAATAATATTCCAAAGGACATCCGGTAAGGTATGCCTGGTCGGGCGGGATCCGCAGCAGGCTGTGGAACAAATATTGTCAAAACCAAAGGAAAAGAGAAGGAGAGAAAAATGGAACAGAAATTAAGAGTAGGTATTTTAGGCGCAACAGGAATGGTCGGACAGAGATTCATCTCTCTGCTCGAGAACCATCCTTGGTTTGAAGTAGTAACTGTAGCGGCAAGCCCGCGTTCTGCAGGTAAGACATATGAGGAGGCAGTGGGAGACAGGTGGAAAATGGATACGCCAATGCCGGAAGCCGTAAAGAGCCTTGTTGTGCTGAATGTGAATGAAGTTGAAAAAGTAGCTTCTACCGTAGATTTTGTATTCAGTGCGGTGGATATGACAAAAGAAGAAATCAAGGCAATTGAAGAAGAATATGCAAAGACAGAGACTCCGGTTGTATCAAACAACAGTGCACACCGCTGGACACCGGACGTTCCGATGGTAGTGCCGGAAATTAATGCAGACCATTTTGAAGTAATTGCAGACCAGAAAAAGCGTCTGGGAACAACAAGAGGATTCATTGCCGTTAAGCCAAACTGTTCGATTCAGAGCTATGCTCCATGTCTTGCAGCATGGAAAGAATTCGGACCGAAAGAAGTTGTGGCAACCACATACCAGGCAATTTCCGGAGCAGGAAAGACCTTCAAAGACTGGCCGGAAATGGTAGAAAATATCATCCCCTATATCGGCGGTGAGGAAGAAAAGAGTGAGCAGGAACCTCTCAGAGTGCTGGGAAAAGTGGAAAATGGCGAAATTGTAAAAGCAGAGCTGCCTAAGATCACATGCCAGTGTATCCGTGTCCCGGTTCTGAACGGACATACGGCTGCAGTATTTATAAACTTCGAGAAAAAACCAACCAAAGAGCAGCTGATCGAGAAACTGGTGAGCTATCAAGGCTTTCCGCAGGAGGCAAAACTGCCGAGTGCTCCAAAGCAGTTTATCCAGTATCTGGAGGAAGATAACCGCCCGCAGGTTAAAGTTGACGTAGACTATGAAAATGGTATGGGCGTGTCCATCGGACGGCTGAGAGAAGATACCATGTTTGATTATAAATTCGTGGGACTGTCACATAATACAGTACGCGGAGCGGCAGGCGGAGCGGTATTGTGCGCAGAGGCACTGACAGCGAAAAAATATATTCAGGCAAAATAAGTTGGGAAGGGGCGCCTGCCGCCAGAACGGAGTGCCAACCCCCTGGGGACGCATCTGGTGATTTCTGGTGCAGGCCGTTTGCAAAGAAAACGTAACATCAAAACAGGAGCCTCACAGAGAACCGACGGCATTCACTGCATAATCTTTATGATTATGCAGTGAATGCCGTCTTAGAATTTGCTTTGGTAAGCAAATTCTATCTCTGTGAGGCTCCTGTTTTGATGCAACGTTTTCTAATGCGCACTTTGATGCACCAGAAATCACCAGATGCGTCCCCAGGGGATTAGCACTCCGCTCTGGCGGCAGGCTGGGCGCATCCGGCCGGGAGGACGGGGACGCTGGGGACAGGGATGGGCGGCGGGAATGGAAAAAGGATAAGATCTCATCTTTTCTTTGACGCTTTATTATGATAGAATGACAGGTAGAATTTATTTGAAAGAGGAGGTTGTTGTGATGGGAATGACTATGACGCAGAAGATTCTGGCGGCTCATGCGGGGCTTGATTCTGTTGTGGCCGGGCAGTTGATAGAGGCGAAACTGGATGTGGTAATGGCAAATGATATTACCGGGCCTATGGCTCTGCCTATTTTTAAGGAGATGGCGGAGAGGGTTTTTGATAAAGATAAGGTTGTTTTGGTTCCGGATCATTTTACGCCGAATAAGGATATTAAGTCGGCGGAGAACTCTAAGTCTATCCGTGAGTTTGCTAAGGACCAGGGGCTGAAATGGTATTTTGAGCAGGGAAAATCAGGGGTGGAACATGCGATTCTGCCTGAGGCTGGTGTTGTGACCGCAGGCGAATGTATTATCGGTGCGGACTCCCATACCTGTACATATGGCGCTCTTGGGGCATTTTCAACGGGCGTGGGCACGACGGATATTGCGACGGGAATGGCAACGGGGGAATTGTGGTTTAAGGTGCCAAGTGCAATAAAGTTTGTTCTGACCGGCAAGCCGGGGGCTTTTGTGAGCGGTAAGGATATTATTATTCATATTATCGGAAAGATCGGTGTGGACGGCGCTCTCTATAAATCTATGGAGTTTACAGGGGACGGCCTGAAGGAACTTTCTATGGATGACCGTTTTACGATGGCGAATATGGCGATCGAGGCAGGGGCAAAGAACGGGATTTTCCCGGTGGATGAGAAGGCGCAGGCTTATATAAAAGAGCATTCCGTGAAGGAATATAAGATCTATGAAGCAGATGAGGACGCCGATTATGATGAAGTGATTGAGATCAATCTGTCAGAGGTGCGTCCGACCGTGGCATTCCCGCATCTTCCGGGGAATGCAAAGACCATTGACGAGATCGAAGCTATGGAGCCGATCAAGATTGATCAGGTGGTCATTGGTTCCTGTACAAACGGAAGGATGGAGGATATGCGCAAAGCTGCTGCAATTCTGAAAGGCCGTGAAGTTCATCCGGATGTGCGTGTCATGGTAATTCCTGCCACACAGAAGATATACAAACAATGCATGGCAGAGGGACTTCTGGATATTTTTGTAGATGCGGGATGTGCGGTCAATACACCAAGCTGCGGGCCCTGCATGGGCGGACACATGGGCGTAATGGCAGCCGGAGAAAAGTGCGTTTCCACAACGAACCGCAACTTTGTAGGCCGTATGGGACATGTGGAATCCCTGATTTATCTGGCTTCCCCAGAAGTGGCTGCTGCAAGTGCAATCGCAGGATGTATTGCAAATCCTGAGAAAGTAGGTGACAAATAATGAAAGCATTGGGACACGTTTTTAAATATGGAGATAATGTAGATACCGACGTAATCATACCGGCAAGATATCTGAATTCCTTTGATGCACAGGAACTGGCAAGCCACGCGATGGCCGACATTGACCCGGAGTTCGTAAACAAGGTACAGCCGGGAGACCTGATTGTGGCAAACAAAAACTTCGGCTGCGGCTCCTCCAGAGAGCATGCGCCGCTTTGCCTAAAAACTGCAGGGGTAAGCTGTGTAATCGCAGAAACATTTGCCAGAATCTTCTACCGCAACGCAATCAACATCGGACTTCCGATCATTGAATGCCCGGAAGCTGCCCAAAATATAGACGCCGGAGACGAAGTCGAAGTAGACTTTGACAGCGGAAAGATCTATAACCGCACAAAAGGCACAGAATTCCAGGGACAGCCGTTTCCGGAATTCATGCAGAAACTAATCGTAGCCGGAGGCCTTGTAAACTACACGAACAGTAAGAAGGGGTAGGCGGTGCTTGTGGAGGGGGGGGGCCGCCGCCGGATTGACCAGTCAGGAGATAGGTAAGTCTTTTGTTTCAGGAGATAGGTAAGTCGATTCAACAGGTGGTAAGTCGAATTGTTAATTAGTATCAGTTTAAAACATCCATTGCCGTTATACAAGCGGTTTTTGTATCAAGCATACCAAGTGGAAAGTCGTGAAGCCAAATGATATATGTTTTATCACCGTTTGGCTGCACTCCTACCTGTAAGCCTCGAAGTGATGAACTTACAGAATACAGTGTTTTGTTGATTTTTACTTCTCCATGTTTGTTAATCTTTCTTGGCAGGTAACCAATCGGATATTCCAGTTCTGCTAACGCTTCTTCGTATAGCAGAGTAGATTTTTTATAAAAATCGGATGGAGTACTCATTTGTAAGGCTTCATGTGGGCGGATGTTGTTGTATTCTTCCACCCACAAATCAATGGCGGCTTGATTGGCCTCTCTGCCACCAGGTATTTTTCCTTGAATCTCCCTGCTTATATCTGCATGCATGCGTTCGTGGGCACCATTTTGCGTTGGACAGCCTGGATCGGTACGATCCGGAAGAATGCCAAGAGACATCCACCATGCGCTTAAGGTTGTCAAACCAAGGAAGCCATTTGAGGAAGCAAAAGGAGTACCATTATCACTGCGAATGATTTTGGGAAGTCCGTAGTGATAGAATAATTCTTCAAATACAGCTTTGACAGCATCAGCAGTTGTTCTCTCCATCAGGCGGATGGTAAGAATGTATCGGCTGTGCAGATCACGTACGGTCAGTGGAACACAGCGTTCCCCCTGGGACATCCACCAGCCTTTAAAATCAACGGTCCAGACATCATTGGGTTGAAGAGCTTCCAACTTATTACGCAGCTTGGAAGCAGTTGGATCGGGATGCCGAAAGCGTCGTTTGGGAATCAACCCAGCTTTTCCCAAAATGCGATAAATACTACTCTCAGATGGTGTTGGCGACTCTGGATAAGCGCTCTTGTAAAGAACGGCCAGTTTCTTAGGCCCCCAGGCCGGATGAGCGGAACGCATTTTAATTAAACGAATGACGGTATCTTCATCCAGCTGATTCGGAGAATTAGAAGGGGCCTTGCTCTGATCCGCGAGGCCGGAGAAGCCAAATTCCAGAAAGCGGTTTTTCCACTTATGTCCAGTTTTTTCTGAGATTCCAAACTTTTGACAGAGAGCCTTAAAGCTATCAGTTCCACATAGATATTCTGTGATAAATTGTTTACGTTGTTCCATAACAGAGGTCTCCTTCCATGGCATACAGAAACACCTTCTTTCGTTGGTTATTTCTGTATAGTTTAACATTTGGACTTACCTATGTCCTGAAACTTTTTACTTACCTATGTCCTGAAACTGGACAGGAACCGGATATAGGGATGTCTGGAAACGGGTTACTGCTGTAAGCCGGAGTAAAGTAAAATAGAAGGAAAACCGGGGCAACCTGGCCACATCATCCGAAGCCCGATGGCTTCGCATGCTGAGGCCAGGGAATCTTTTGATTCGGTATCAAAAGATTCACCCCGGTTTTCCTTCTATTTTACTTAACTCCGACTAACAGCAGTAAGACGCTTCCAGACATCCCTATATCCGGTTCCGGCGGCTGGACGCATCCAGGCAGAAGCAAACGCTTACCCCGGGAGGGACTGAAGACGGGAGCAGCGGATGTGAAGCGGCGATGCGGAATGTGTGGAAATAGTGATACTCTTGGAGTGGGGATTCCCTGGGATACTTGCTGCGCGTATCCCAGTACATTTGGCTGAGCGGAAAGAATTTAATGCGTATATATGTTTCACACCATAAAAGGCATAAGGACTTTGCCCCGCCCGCCCAGCAGTTCCCCCTCCGCACAGGCGACCTCCCCCTAATTGACAAATTTCGACTTCCTGCCTATAATGATAATAATAGTCACCCAAGGGGGATACTACGGATACGGATTTGGGGACCGGAATTTTATTTTAGGAGGAAGCAAGATGCTGCTATTGTCTAAGGAGGATATGAAAGAGGTATTCACAATGCGGGATGCCGTGGAAGCGGTGAAGGAATCTTTCCGGCTTTTTTCTGCCGGGAAGGGCGAGGCGCCGGGGCACGCGAATATACATGCACCGGAACATGGAGGATCTATGATGTATACGCCGTCTTTTGTGGAGGAGATGGATCTGGGGTGCCTCAAGGTCGTTAACGTAATACCGGAAAGTGGTGAAAAGGGAATGCCGCCATCACCGGCTCAGGTTATACTGATTGATTCTACGAATGGAATGGTTGTTTCCGTGCTGGACGGGCATTATGTGAATGAACTCCGCACGGGCGCAGTTTCTGGTGCGGCTTTTGACGTACTGGCAAATAAAAGATGTGAAAAGGGGGCTCTGATCGGAACCGGCGGCCACGCGGCCACGCAGCTGGAGGCAATGCTGACAGTGAGAGATTTGAATCAGGTTAAGGTATTTGATCAGGATAAAGACCGGCTTTGGGCATTTGTGGAGAAGATGAATCGGGAGCTGGGGGATTACGGAGCACAGATTCTGGCGGCTGAAAACTCGGATGATGCCGTGGAGGATGCGGATCTGCTGATTAGTGCAACTCCTTCCGTGGCGCCGGTATTCGATGGCAGAAAGGTGAAGAAGGGGGCCACTGTCAGCTGTGTCGGTTCTAACCAGCCTCATATGCAGGAACTGGATCCGGTCGTGCTGAAACGGGCATCCGGAATCTATTTTGATTCCAGGAAGGCAGTGCTGTCGGAGGCGGGGGATATTATTATACCTCTGGAAACAGGGCTGATCACAGAGGATGATTTTACCGGTGATCTGGGCGATGTGCTTTTGGGGGATATAGAGGGCCGCAGATCTGAGGAAGATATTATTGTTTTTAAGACAGTTGGAATCGGAACCCAGGATCTGGTAACAGCAAAAAAGATATATGATAAGGCGGTTGCGGCCGGAGTAGGGACATTCCTGGCGTAGGAGCAGCGAAGGGGTGCAAAAGCCTGGAAAAAGATTGGGAAAGGAGAGCGGTAAGAATGGCATATCCGCCGCTGAAGGGGCGGAAGGTGTGCCCGAATCTGTCTGCCGTAACAAGCAGACGGGCATAACAAGGTGATGAGATGCGGCTGTGTGAAAAGGCTGCAATAAAAGGAGAGAAAAATGCTGCAGGATGACAGAGTTTATCTGTTGAATAAAATCGGGTTTACAGATTCGGAGGCAAAAGTATACCTTGTTTTGCTGAAAAATGGGGGCATGACAGGATATGAGGCAAGTAAGTATTCGGCGGTTCCCCGTTCGAAAATTTATAATGTGCTGGAATCCCTTGTCATGAAAGGATTTATATTGTATTCTGAGGAGGAGTGTTCAAATCGTTACGCGGCAGTGCCGTTTGAGGAGATTTCAGGAAGGGTCAGGGATGAGACGGATAAGATCTTGAATCAGCTTGAGGAGCTGCTGCATGATTACAGGGCGGAGACGGATTTGGACAGATTCTGGCATATTCGGGAGTATGATAATGTGATCGCAGTATGCCGCAGCATTCTGAAGGATACACGTTCGGAACTACTGTTGCAGATCTGGGCAGAGGATCTGCCAAAGATACTCGAAGAGATACAGGAACTGGAGAAAAAGGGAATCCGCCTGGGGATCGTTTACTTTGGAGAAGAGCAGGACGAATTGCCGCTGGACCACTGCTGCAGACATGGAATGCTGGAAGAAAAGAAACAGGAGATGGGAGGGCGTTTTCTGACGTTGGTTTCCGATAAAAAGGAAGCGCTATTCGGCCAGATCGTCAGTGACGCTGTATCAGAGGTCATCTGGACAAAATCAAAGCCTATGGTCGCTATGGCGGCGGAATGTGTCCGGCATGACCTGTATTGTTATAAAGGCGCAGATTTATACAAAAGCCAGATACAGGAGGAACTGGGGATAGATATCCGAAGTTTACGGGAAATATTTTGACAAAGAGAGGGTATGGAATGAGACAGGAAAGTACAAAAACAGAAGCAGATAGAGGAAGGGCTGTGGCGCTGCTGCCCATAGCCGTATTTCTTGTTATATTTCTGGGCGCGGGAATAGTGACCAAAGATTTTTATGCAATGCCGGCAATCGTAGGATTTTTGATAGCGCTGTTTGTGGCATTTATGCAGAATAAAACAGTAAGTTTTGGGGAAAAGATAAAAATCGTTGCATCAGGGGCAGGAGACGAGAATATTATCACAATGAGCCTGATCTTCTTATGTGCCGGCGGATTCTCCGGCGCTGTGACGGCGGCAGGCGGCGTGGAGAGCACGGTTAATTTCGGGCTCTCCATTCTTCCGGCAAGATTTGCCGTGGTTGGTCTGTTTGTGATTGGCTGCTTTATCTCGATTTCTATGGGAACTTCCATGGGGACGATTGCCGCTCTGGCTCCGATTGCAATCGGAATCTCGGAAAAGACAGGATTCTCTCTGGCAATCTGTATCGGTGCGGTCGTCTGCGGCGCCATGTTCGGAGACAACTTATCCATGATCTCGGACACGACCATTGCGGCAGTTAAGACACAGGGATGCGAGATGAAGGACAAGTTTAAAGCGAACTTTCTGCTGGTGCTTCCGGCCGCTGTTATTACAATTATTATTTTTCTGATTATTACCAGAGATGTACGTCTGAGCAGCACTACAATCATGGAGTATAATCTTTGGAAGGTGCTTCCTTATATATTGGTACTGGTGGGGGCGCTGATTGGAATCAATGTATTTCTGGTTTTGATCGGCGGCACGGTAATATCGCTGATTGTGGGTGTTGCAACAGGCAGTATAGCGGTGGCCGATTTGTTTAATGTAGTCGGAGACGGCGTGACCTCCATGTATGACATTACGGTGATCTCTATTATTGTTGCCTGCATTGTTGCTCTTGTAAAAGAATACGGGGGGATACATTTTATACTGAGACTGATTAAGAGCCGGATCAGAGGAAAACGAGGGGCGGAACTTGGCATTGCACTGCTTGCACTGTTTGTAGATCTGTGTACGGCTAATAATACGGTGGCGATTGTTATGGCAGGGCCGATTGCAAAGGAAATCAGTGATGAATATGAGATCGCCCCAAAACGTTCGGCCTCCCTGCTTGATATGTTTACCTCGGTGGGGCAGGGTATGATTCCCTACGGCGCACAGATGCTGTCGGCTGCAACCCTGACCGGCCTCACACCGTTCGATATCACCCCATATCTGTTTTACCCCATGCTGATGGCGGCGAGCGGAATTCTGTTTATTATATTTCGCAAACAAAATTGATAAAAACTAAAACATATGATATAATGCAGTGCAGTAACACAGCGAAGAAAGAAAAAGAGGGTAAGAGAATGAATCTATTATACAAAAGTACAAGGGATGCCAACAATACAGCGACCGCTTCCAAAGCAATTCTGAAGGGACTGGCCGAGGACGGCGGTCTGTTTGTGCCGGAGAGCATTCCAAAACTGGATGTAACAATGGACGACTTGAAGGATATGACCTATCAGGAGACTGCCTATGCGGTAATGAAGCAGTTTTTAACTGATTTTTCCGAAGACGAACTGAAGCACTGTATTAATTGCGCATATGACGAGAAGTTTGACACAGAAGTAATTGCGCCGCTGGTCAAGGTGGGGGATACTTATCACCTGGAACTTTTCCACGGAGCTACCATTGCGTTTAAGGATATGGCACTTTCCATCCTGCCGCACCTACTGACAACTGCAGCCAGGAAAAACCATGTAACAAAGGACATCGTCATCCTGACGGCAACCTCCGGGGATACAGGGAAGGCTGCTCTGGCGGGATTTGCGGATGTTCCTGGTACCAAGATCATTGTATTTTATCCAAAGGACGGTGTGAGCAGGGTACAGGAACTGCAGATGGTGACACAGAAAGGAAAGAATACATCCGTAGTTGCCATCCACGGCAACTTTGATAATGCCCAGAGCGGAGTAAAGGCTCTGTTCGAGGACCGGGAGCTGGAAAAAGAACTGGCTGATGCAGGATATCAGTTCTCTTCTGCTAACTCTATTAATATCGGCAGACTGGTGCCTCAGGTTGTGTATTATGTGTACGCGTATGCAAAACTTCTGCTGAATCAAGAGATTGAAGCGGGAGAAAAGATCAATGTGACCGTGCCCACGGGGAACTTTGGTAATATCCTTGCTGCATATTATGCAAAACAGATGGGGGTACCGATTGAGAAGCTGATCTGTGCATCCAATGAAAATAAAGTGCTGTTCGATTTCTTTAAGACAGGCAGATACGACAGGAACCGCGAATTTGTGCTGACCTCTTCCCCTTCTATGGATATACTTATTTCCAGCAATCTGGAGCGCCTGATTTACACGATTGCAGGCCAGGATGCACGGAAAAATGCCGCTCTCATGCAGCAGTTGAAGACAGAGGGGGCATACGAGATAACCCCGGACATGAAAGAAAAACTGGTTGATTTTATCGGCGGCTGTGCTTGTGACATGAAAGAAAAACTGGTTGATTTTATCGGCGGTTTTGCAGACGAAGAGGAGACAAAGGCGATCATCCGTGATACTTACCGGTCCACCGGCTATGTGATGGATACACATACGGCGGTAGCCGCCCATGTGTGCAAAGCATACAGGGAGGAGAGCCAAGATAGTGCAAAGGCGTTGATTGCATCAACTGCAAGTCCATATAAGTTTGCGAGAAGCGTTATGACAGCGATTGACGAGGGGTATGACGCCATGGATGAGTTCGCACTGATTGATGAACTGGAGAAAGTTTCCCAGGTTGATGTGCCTAAGGCAATCGAAGAAATCCGTAATGCAGAGATTCTGCATACAAGAGTATGCGATGCAGATAAGATGAAGGAAACCGTAAAAGAGATCCTGGGAGTAGAGGTGTAATATATGGAAGATATGTTTGGGGCGCTTAGCCTCCTGATTTTTGGCTGTGGCATCTATGGGCTGTATGCTTATGTGAAGATGAAAAAGGACGGACACATTAATGAAATCCTGCTGCTTGGCAAGGGAATCACGGAACAGATGTGCAGCAACAAAGAGGAATTTGTTCAAAAAGCTCTCCCTGCTGTTCTTGTATTTGGCATTTTCACAACCCTGTATGGAGCGGTGGATGCAATCCATTACTTTATATTTCCTATGAAAGTTTTGGATCTGATTACTATGGTGGTATTTCTTATTGTATTGATCTGGTATATGGTATTTACAACCAAGCTGAAGAAGAAATACTTTGAGTAGTTAGTGAAACATTTAACGAGGAAGTTGCAAAAATACGGATAAAAAGATATAAAATATCAATAAAAAGATATATATTCAGCGCGAAAATGCAAGATGCAATGCGGTATCTTGCATTTTCGCGCTTTTTTATATGCTTTTGCCCGAAAAAACGATGATAAATGAAACTGTGGCAGAGATGTCTTTCAATAAAACTGTTGACTTTTTATAACGAACATGAGATAATAGAACAAATTTCGATTTGAAGGAGGAAATTACACTATGTCAACAAAAGCATATTATCCAATTAGTGAAATTGGAAAAGGCAAACCAGGATTTTCAAAAACAAGATCCATTATTGAAGCAGCATTTTATGGAAACAATGTAGTTCCAGTTAACACATTAAAAGAGGCATACAATCTGGCGAAGAATTCTCCGGGAACAATCGTTACAGATATGCCCGTATATAGAGGTGAAGAATTTGGTCTGGATGCAGACGCTAAGGTGCTTTTATTCAATGACGGCGCAATTACAGGACGTTATGCCGCAGCACGCCGCATCGCAGGAGAACCTGGAGTAGACTGTGACAAATTAGACAAAGTGGCTATGGATGCTATCTACAGCGCCCGTTACAAAAAGTTGTATCATGCGACTGTATATGCAGGGCTTGACCCGGAATTCATGGTTAAGGTACACCTCCTGATTCCGGAAGGCGAAGAGAATATCATGTATTCCTGGATGCTGAACTTCCAGTATATGTCAGATGATTATGTAAAGATGTATAAAGAATCGGTTGCAGTTGGCGATGGAAAAGAACCAGACATCTATATCTTCTCCGATCCGCAGTGGACACCGGTTTCTCATCCGGGAGTTGACTACAGCTGCCTGAGCGATCCTCAGACACTGTGCTATTTCAACACAGATACCAACTGTGCATGCATCCTTGGTATGAGATACTTCGGAGAGCACAAAAAAGGAACACTTACTATGGTATGGGCGATTGCCAACCGCAACGGATACGCTTCCTGCCATGGCGGACAGAAAGAATACACACTGGCTGACGGAAGCAAATACGTTGCATCCGTATACGGTCTGTCAGGATCCGGTAAATCTACAATCACACATGCAAAGCATGACGGAAAGTACGATATCAAAGTTCTTCACGATGACGCTTTCATCATCAACACCGATACCTGTGCATCTATTGCGATTGAGCCGACTTACTTTGACAAGACGCAGGATTACCCGACAGGATGTGAAGACAACAAGTATCTGCTGACAGCGCAGAACTGCTCCGCAACACTTGACGAAGACGGAAAGATCCAGTTAGTAACAGAAGACGTAAGAAATGGTAACGGACGTGCTATCAAATCCAAATTATGGTCACCAAACCGTGTGGATAAGGTTGACGCTCCTGTTAACGCAATCTTCTGGATCATGAAAGATCCTACCATTCCGCCGGTAGTAAAATTAAAAGGAGCTTCCCTTGCATCCGTAATGGGAGCTACACTGGCAACAAAGAGATCTACAGCAGAGAGACTTGCTCCCGGCGTAGACCCGAACAAACTGGTAGTAGTACCATACGCAAACCCATTCAGAACCTATCCGCTGGCTAACGACTATGAGAAGTTCAAAAAATTGGTTGAAGAAAAGAACGTAGACTGCTACATCATCAACACAGGCGATTTCATGGGCAAGAAGGTACAGCCAAAAGACACCCTTGGAATCCTGGAAGCAATCGTAGAGAAAAAAGCAGACTTCCACAAATGGGGACCGTTCTCAGACATCGAGATCCTCGACTGGGAAGGCTTTGTACCGGATATGAATGATCCGGAATATGTCGGACAGCTGAAAGCACGTATGAACGACCGTGTCAACGAGATCAAAGCTTTCGAGACTGCAAAAGAAGGATATGACAAACTTCCGGATGATGCACTCGCAGCAATCCAGAAAGTAGTAGATGAGTTGAACTAACTCACGAGCTTTAGCCTCGGGAGTGGATGGGGGGGACGCCAAGCGGACTGTAAGACGCAGGGCTTCCCGCCTGTAAGGTCGGTTTAAAATCCTGACCGCTTAACGAAGAAGATCTAATAGAGCCAGAGGCGCCCGGAAGGGAACATCCGGCATGCGCTGAAAAAATTGATATTTTTTCAGCACAGGCCGGAATGAAACTTGATTTTGTGAATCAAGTTTCATCCCTTCCGGGCGTCTCTGGCTCTATAAGATCTTTTAATCGTCCGCTATATGGACGTTTTAAACCGACCTTACAGGCAGGAGGCCCCGCGCCTTACAGCCCGCTTGGCTGGCTCATCCAGCCGGCAGGAAAGACCGCGATCCCCCCGGTTGGGAACAGACGGGGGCGGCGGATGTATCCGGGCAGCCCATACACATCCGCTGGCCCCACTCCGGCATTCCCTCCGGGACGGTATTTTTACCTACCGGTCGGATGAGCCAGCCTGACGTGGGACGGGACGGGGGGCAGACGGAAGCATAGATCTGTTTGAGATACATATAGCGAGCTTAGCAGCAGTTAGAGGAAACACACAAAATCAGCCGGAGAAAAGTTGCTACCGAAGCAACTTTTCACTACGCCTGAGCCGTCCAATCATCAGATTGGGCGGTGAATGCGTAGGATTCCGGCTGATTTTGTGTGTTTCCTCTTACTGCTGCTTAGCACAGCGGCCAGTATTCAAACAGATCTATGCTTCCGTCTGCCCCCCGTCCCGTTCGACGTCAGGCGTTCCCTCCTCCGTTTACAAGAATACGTCAGCCGCCTTATCGTTCTGGCAGATTTTGTTCATTTTTTTGAATGCCATTTTTGTTTTTAAGTTGCCGAGATAACGTGCCTTTTGCTTACAGATACGGATGCACTTATGGCAGGTGATGCATTTCTTTTTGTTTATCTTTTTGGGGCTCTCGGCTGATATTGCACCTGCCGGACAGGACTTGGCACAGGCTCCGCATTCTGTACAGCGGTTTACGTCTACCTTTGGACAGAGCGGGGCACGGCGGTACTTTCTGTATGGCGTATTGCCTGGAACCTGGATGTTAAATTGATCGAAGGATTCTTCCTTCTTGATGCGGCGGTTCAGCTGAATACCAAAGTCTGCAATGATTTTCATGTCCGCTTTGTTCGGACGGCCGAGACCGGCGGAGCGTACGATGGAATGTTCTGTGGGGAATGCGGCGGCGCCGATTACTTTGAATCCGCGGTTTTCTACTTCTGTTTTGAGTTCCAGAAGCGCATCCTCATAATCACGGCATCCATATGTAGCGACCAGGGCGGCAGGAGTGTTGTCCCCGTTCAGGCCGTCAAAGTATTCCAGAAATGTTTTCGGCACGCGGCCGCTGTATACAGGAATACCAAATAAAACAAAATCATCTTTTTTAAACTGAAGAGGCGCTCTTTTCTCTTTGTGGATCGTAAGGTCAAAGGAGACGGATTTTAGATCAATATTTCTCGCAACTTCCATGATGACCTTTCGTGTTGTGCCTGTTGGACTGAAATAGACAAGCTTTAACTCATTCATTTTCATAAATTAAGACTCCTTTATCGAAATAAGTATACCATTAACTATATCATATAACAGCATAAAATGCACGGTTTCGAAATAAGAAATAATCACAAAAAAAGGAAATAAAAATAGCCATTAATAGCAGTTGTAAATTTTAGATAAATGGGGTATAATACTTTTAAAGAAAACCTGGAATGTTCGATAACCCTGTTATTTTGAACCTACAATACTTTAAACGGGATTCTTATATTTCTGTAATATGTCAAGCCTCCGATTAGCAGTGGAAGACAGAAAAGCAGATGCGGTTGCCCACCTAGCTGCGGCTAGGAGTCAAAATACAGGACCGGCATTTTGGGGAAACTTACTAAAGATAAAGACAGCTGTCAGCGTGCAGCTGTCTTTTTCTTTATCTTATCAGATAGTTCACCTGTTTCATATAAGGGGATGGAAGCGGTTATACTATTTCTAACAGAAAATATGGGAATGCCGTTAAATAGGGGATTCAGGGCTCTTTAGCTTGAATAAATTCTATCTTTATGGTATGATTTGAAAAGTTTATTAATAGGATAGGCAGGAGAACAGGATGAAGGGAAGAGTGAAAAATATTACACGAAAAATCAATAGACTGGCTTCTATATTGGGTTCACACCATACAGGGGCGTATGCGGCGCAGGCGGCATATTTTTTCGTGCTGTCTTTAATTCCTATTATACTGCTGCTTCTGACAATGGTACAGTTTACTCCGGTAACACGGCAGGATGTGATGTCTGCAGTAACGCAGGTGTTTCCAACGACTGTGGAAGGGCTGATCTCCTCCATCGTGGATCAGGTATACCGGCAGTCCAGTACGATCATTCCGGTGACCATAATCGTAGCTCTGTGGTCTGCGGGAAAGGGCGTGCTTGCGATGACATCGGGTATGAATTTGATTTATGAGAATACAGAGACCAGAAATTATTTTTACCTGAGGCTGCGTGCCTCCTTTTACACAGTCATATTCTTACTGGCGATCGTATTATCTCTGTCGCTTTCTGTATTCGGCAATAGTATTAGTATCATAGTATATAAGCATGCCCCGGTATTGACGACGATTATGGATTTTTTGATCCGTATCAGAACACTGTTGACTCTGGTGGTTCTGACTTTATTCTGGGATATGGTCTATAAGTACCTGCCTAACAGGACTAACCTGTCCAAGACAACCATGAAACAGCAGCTCCCGGGTGCGGTGTTTACTTCCTGCGGATGGCTGTTAATTTCCTTTATATTTTCCGTTTATCTGGATATTTTCACAGGATTTTCCAGTATGTACGGCAGCCTTACAACAATTATACTGATCATGCTGTGGCTGTATGTCTGCATGTATGTCATTCTCCTTGGCGGAGAACTGAACGCCCTGCTGGAAGGCCTGGAGGAGAGACGAGAAGACAGAATGAGAAAATAAGAAAATCCTTGACAATAAAAAACCTTGTGATACAATAATAAAGTAAATCCGATATAATATAAGATATATCAGAATAGAAAAAAGCGATAACCGTGTATAGTAGAGAACCATTTTCTATCAGAGAGAGAAAATCACTGGCTGCAAGTTTTCTTTAGTTCAGATGGCAATCGAAATTCCCACGATAGCTGCATTTTTGAACCAACAGTAGAGAATGCCGTATGTTGTACGTTACACAAAGCTAAGAGCCTGCAGGAATACTGTGGGAATTAGGGTGGTACCGCGAGTGTAGAACTTCGTCCCTTTCCGGGGATGGAGTTTTTTTATGATATAGGAAATTCCTTTGGAATTTCCTATATCATAAAAAAACTCCGGGGGATGCACACGCCGCGATAAGGTATATAGCCGCAAGGCGGCATCGCAGCGGCGCCAAAGTGTGCAAGCCTCTCATGAGTGAGGGGATGGGGAATTAAGGTGGGCTTGCCCACTTTGTTCTCTTAATTGGAAAGATCGCCTATAAGATAAAAAGGCCCTCCCGGCGGGATACCCTAATGATTTTGGGATGTTTTATTAAAAAGAGATACAGGTGAAGCGCTGTCTGAGACGCAGTTTATGAGAGGCTGCTGCGTCCGCTAAGAAAGGAGAATGCTAAATGAAAGAGAGATTGGAGCGAATCAAAGAGGAAGCGATTGCACAGATTCAGGCATCGGATGTTCCGGAGAAATTGAATGATGTGCGGGTTAAATTCCTTGGAAAGAAAGGGGAGCTGACCGCTGTCCTGAAGGGAATGAAAGATGTGGCGCCGGAGGACAGGCCGAAGGTGGGGCAGCTTGTGAATGAGACAAGAGCGGCGATCGAGGCCGTGCTGGAAGAGTCCAAAACAAAGATGGAACGTATTCTGAGGGAAGAGAAGCTGAAAGCGGAAGTCATTGATGTGACACTGCCCTCTAAGAAAAATATGGTTGGCCACAGACATCCGAACACAATAGCCCTGGAAGAAGTGGAAAACATTTTCGTGGGTATGGGCTACGAGGTTGTGGAAGGCCCGGAAGTAGAATATGATCTGTACAATTTCGAGAAGCTGAATATTCCGGCGGACCATCCGGCAAAGGACGAACAGGATACCTTCTATATCAATAAAGAGATTGTACTGCGTACCCAGACTTCTCCGGTACAGGCGCGTGTGATGGAACAGGGGAAACTGCCGATCCGCATGATTGCACCGGGCAGGGTATTCCGGTCTGATGAAGTGGATGCGACACATTCTCCGTCTTTCCACCAGGTTGAGGGGCTTGTCATTGATAAAAACATTTCCTTCGCCGATTTAAAGGGCACGCTGGAGGTATTTGCAAAAGAATTGTTCGGACCGGATACAAAGACCAAATTCCGTCCGCACCATTTCCCGTTCACGGAGCCAAGCGCGGAAGTGGATGTGAGCTGCTTCAAATGCGGCGGCAAGGGATGCCGATTCTGCAAGGGCAGCGGGTGGATTGAGATTCTCGGCTGTGGAGTGGTACATCCGCATGTACTGGAAATGTGCGGCATAGACCCTGAGGAATATTCCGGCTTTGCATTTGGTATGGGACTGGAGCGTATTGCCCTGTTAAAATATGAAATCGACGATATGAGGCTGCTGTATGAGAATGACATCCGTTTCCTGAAACAGTTCTAGAACAGACAGCGGGTATGGAAAGTATATTGGATAATATGAAGAAGCAGAAAGAGAGGAAATAAGATTGAATACTTCATTATCATGGATTAAAGCGTATGTTCCTGATTTGGATGTAACTGCGCAGGAGTATACAGATGCAATGACATTGTCCGGAACAAAGGTAGAAGGCTACGAAGTGCTGGATGCGGATCTGGACAAGATTGTGATCGGACAGATCGACAAGATTGAAGGACATCCGGACGCAGATAAGTTAATCGTCTGCCAGGTGAATGTAGGGAACGAAATATTACAGATTGTTACTGGTGCGGACAATGTCCACGAGGGGGATAAGGTACCGATTGTGCTGGACGGCGGAAGAGTGGCCGGAGGACATGACGGTTCTAAGACTCCCGGAGGAATTAAGATTAAAAAGGGCAAACTCCGCGGCGTGGAGAGCTGCGGGATGATGTGCTCCATTGAGGAACTGGGCTCCACGAAGGAAATGTATCCGGATGCTCCTGAAAGCGGTATCTATATTCTGCCTGAGGATGCGGAGATTGGGGCCAGTGCGGTGGAGGCATTGGGTCTCAATGATGTGGTTTTCGAGTATGAGGTGACATCAAACAGAGTGGACTGCTACAGCGTGATTGGAATTGCAAGAGAAGCTGCGGCTACATTTCGCAAGGAATTTCATCCTCCTGTTGTAAAAGAGACAGGCAACGAAGAGGACGTCAACGATTATATAAAGGTAAGCGTGGAAAATACAGACCTCTGTCCGCGTTACTGTGCAAGAGTTGTGAAAAATATTAAGATCGGCCCGTCACCGGAATGGATGCAGAGAAGGCTGGCATCTGTGGGAATCCGCCCGATCAATAATCTGGTCGATATTACGAACTATGTAATGGAAGAGTACGGACAGCCGATGCATGCCTATGACCTGGATACCATTGCGGGACGCCAGATTGTCGTTAAGACCGCACAGGATGGGGACAAGTTCACAACCCTTGACGGGCAGGAAAGAAAGCTGGACAAAGATGTGCTGATGATCTGCGATGGTGAGAAAGAGATCGGCATCGCAGGAATCATGGGCGGGGAAAATTCCATGATAACAGACGATGTACAGACGATGCTGTTTGAGGCGGCCTGCTTCGACGGGGTAAATATCCGGAAGTCCAGCAAGAGAGTAGGGCTGCGCACGGATGCATCCGGCAAGTTTGAAAAGGGACTGGATCCGAACAATGCCAAAGCTGCAATTGACCGTGCCTGCCAGCTGGTAGAAGAGATGGGGGCAGGAGAAGTAGTGGGCGGAACCGTAGATGTATACGGGAAAGTAAAAGAACCGGTCAGAGTGCCCTTTGACGCTGCAAAGATCAATGCATTGCTGGGAACAGAGATAGCAGAAGAGGAAATGCTTGGTTATTTCGGAAAAATCGGCCTGGAATATGACGCCGCAGCAAAAGAAGTGATTGCACCAACCTTCCGTCACGATTTGTTCTGCCTGGCGGATCTGGCAGAGGAAGTTGCCAGATTTTACGGATATGACAACATCCCGACCACTCTGCCCAGCGGAGAGGCAACGGCAGGAAAGCTCTCCTTTAAGCTCAAAGTGGAAGAAGTGGCAAGAGACATTGCAGAATTCTGCGGTTTCAGCCAGGGAATGAGTTACTCCTTTGAAAGTCCGAAAGTATTTGATAAATTACTGCTTCCGGCGGATTCTGTGCTCAGAAATACAGTAGAGATCATGAACCCGCTCGGGGAAGATTACAGTGTCATGCGAACAACATCCCTGAACGGAATGCTGACCTCGTTGGCAACAAACTACAACCGCAGAAACAAAGACGTACGTCTGTATGAATTAGGTAATATTTATCTTCCGAAGCAGCTTCCCCTGACAGAACTGCCTGAGGAACGTATGCAGTTTACACTGGGAATGTACGGGAACGGTGACTTTTTCAGCATGAAGGGCGTAGTGGAAGAATTTTTTGAGAAAATCGGCATGAAACAGAAAGAAACCTACGACCCGAATGCCGGGAAGCCATATCTTCATCCTGGCCGTCAGGCAAACATCATCTATGAGGGCAAAATCGTTGGATATCTTGGTGAGGTACATCCGGAGGTGGCCGACCATTACGGGATCGGAGAGCGTGCATATGTGGCAGTGATTGATATGCCGGAGATACTGGAGTATGCTACATTTGACAGAAAATATTACGGAATTGCAAAGTATCCTGCGGTTACCAGGGACATCAGTATGGTGGTTCCGAAGAACATCCTGGCGGGACAGATTGAAGAAGTCATCGAGAAGAAGGGAGGCTCTTATCTGGAGCGTTATGCGCTGTTCGACTTGTATGAGGGAGCCCAGATTAAACCTGGTTTCAAATCAATTGCATATTCTATCGTATTCCGTGCAAAGGATAAGACTCTGGAGGAATCTGATGTGGCAGCAGCCATGAAGAAGATTCTGAGCGCGCTGGAGGAGATGGGAATCGAACTGAGACAGTAGGGTGTGTTAAACCATCCATGTGCCCGGCTGAGTGTCCCGCCTGACGGGGCTTTCAGACGGGCACAGTGAATTAAAAACACATTTTGTACTTTCTATATATTAATAGAAGAAAGGCAGATCACATGAAAAAGAAAAATCATACTGCGGAGATTATAATTGCAGTTGTTATTGCGGCAATCCTGATCGTGGCAGTCTTTGCCAGGCTCGTGGTGAGAACTTTATTTTATACGGCGGACCCTTCCGCGCAAGAGTCCTCGGAGTGGGTTCTGACCGGAGGAAATATGTCAATCACGCTGCCAACGGAGCCGTATGTGGGGATTGTCAGTGTCTACGGCACAATCGAACCGCAGGCCAGGACCGGTATGTTCGACCAGCCGCAGAGCTACCAGCATCAGGCATTGATGGACTATATCGATGCCATGATGTATGATTCAAATAACAGCGGGATTCTGCTGGATGTGGATTCACCGGGTGGAACAACCTACGAGGGTGTGGAACTCTATGACAAGATTGCAGAGTATAAAGACACAACGGGACGGCCGGTATGGACATACATGAATCATTACGGCGCCTCCGCCGCTTATTATATTGCTGCGCCCTCGGACAGGATTGGCGCGAATAAAGGAACCTTGACGGGATCCATCGGGGTGATTATGTCCGGCTACGATCTGTCCGGTTTGTATGAGAAGCTGGGTATCAAATATTACAGTGTGACAACCGGGGACAACAAAGACATGAGCAGTCCCGACGAGGAACAGCTGGAGATCTACCGGGATATTATTGAGGAAGAATATGACCGATTCGTAGGCGCTGTGGCCCAGGGCAGAGGGATGCCGGAAAAAGCGGTCAGAGAACTGGCTGACGGACGCCCCTATTCCGCACAGCAGGCCCTGGATAACGGTCTGATTGATGAGATCACCACATTTGAGGATCTGGCCGTGGAAATGCAGTATGAGGTTGGCAACACTACATTTTACCAGCCGGATATGAAAGAGACGGCGCTGGCCTCTCTTTTTGGCAGGGCGGAAGATATCCTGCCCAAATCGGACATGCAGGTGCTGAGCAGTCTGACAGAAAAATACGGGAGCGGCGTCCTGATGTCCTATGCAGGGCAGACGGTTCCCGAATAGCAGAAAGAAGGATTTAAAGTTGAAGACAAGTGATTTTTATTATGAACTGCCGCAGGAGCTGATAGCCCAGGACCCGCTGGAGGACAGATCCGGTTCCAGACTACTGGTTTTGGATAAAGAGACCGGAGAGACGAAACACCGGCATTTCAAAGACATCATTGAATACCTGAACCCGGGGGACTGTCTGGTGATCAATGACACCAAAGTGATACCTGCCAGACTGATTGGCTCCAAAGTAGGCACGGATGCAAAGATAGAGGTACTGCTGCTGAAACGGAAAGAAAATGATGTGTGGGAGACCCTTGTGAAACCGGGCAGAAAGGCAAAACCTGGGACGAAAATCAGTTTCGGGGATGGTATCCTGATGGGCGAAGTGGTGGATGTAGTGGACGAGGGAAACCGGCTGATACATTTTGCGTATGAAGGTATATTTGAGGAAATACTGGACCGGCTGGGGCAGATGCCGCTTCCGCCTTATATTACACATCAGCTGCAGGATAAGGATCGGTATAATACGGTGTATGCCGTGCATGAAGGCTCCGCTGCGGCGCCTACGGCCGGGCTGCATTTTACCCCGCAGCTTTTGGAGGACATCGGAAAAAAGGGCGTGGATATCGCCAGAGTAACACTCCATGTGGGGCTGGGGACTTTCCGGCCTGTAAAGGTGGAGGAAGTCACGGATCATCATATGCATTCCGAGTTCTATCTTATTGATGAAGATGCTGCGGATAAAATCAACCGCGCGAAGGAACAGAAAAAACGCGTGATCTGCGTTGGGACGACCAGCTGCAGGACCATAGAGTCTGCAGCAGGGGAGGATGGAAGGCTGAAGGCGTGCAGCGGCTGGACGGAAATCTTTATTTATCCGGGTTATCGGTTTCAGGTGCTGGATGGACTGATCACGAATTTCCACTTGCCGGAATCAACTTTGATTATGCTGGTGTCTGCACTGGCGGGAAGGGAGCATGTGCTGGCGGCTTATGAGGAGGCAGTCAGGGAAGAATACAGATTTTTTAGTTTTGGCGACGCAATGTACGTGATGTGAGAAAACATTCATTTAAACTCGTTTATAATCTCAAAATTAAAGGCAAAAAACTGCAAAGGCGCATTACTAATTGCTTTACCGAATATCTCGGTTGTCAGAGTTACGGAGGTATTTATAGATATGAGTGATAATGTTACTTCAAAATATGATCTTGGGTTAAGCCGTATTCACCCGGCTTCACTCGGAACATGAGATACGGGCAGGGCACATCACAGGAAATCCTTCCGTGGTCGTCTAGCCTCCTGGATAATTGACGCAGTAATCAGAAATAGTAACAGATGAAAATCCCCCAGTAAGATCAATACTGGGGGATTTTTCTTTATTAAGATACGGGTTATTACTTACTAACAAATAAAGTCTCACATCTTATAAATGTTTTTATTGTTTCATGGGCAATGGAAATATTCGTATTAAAAATGGAAAAATTGACACAGGAAAGAAAAATCTTATTTGAGACAGAATATGTACATTTTTAATTGCGGATTTATCCATGTAAATAAACGCTGGTGAAGTGTTAAGATGTGTATATCAAAAAAAGGAGGATACAGAAATGAAAAGGAAAAAAGTCATTGCTCTATTCGCTGTTTTAATAATGGCAATAGGAGCACTCGGCGGATGTAACGGCCAGGAGAAATCCGACCAAAACAAGCAAGAGTCAAAAGTGGAAACTGATACGAAAACAGGGGACAAGCCCTATGATGGCGTGAAACTTACGATGCAGGTGGAGAATGGTCTGGAACCAGCAGGATATGAGGCGGTGATAGAGCTGGCAAAGGAAAAGCTGGGGATAGAAGTAGCGGTGGAAACACGTTCCAGCGGAGACGAAGGGAATAACATCGTGAAAACACGGCTGGCATCGGGAGATATGGCAGATATTTGTGTATACTCTTCAGGCGCCATGCTGGCAGCATTAAATCCGGGAGAATACTTTATTGATATGACGGATTCTGAGGCTGCTTCGGCATTAGATGATAACTTCATTCAGGCGGCCAGTGTGGATGGCGTGCTTTATGGCGTTCCATTGTCAAGCAGCTCTTTTGGAGGAGTCATGTATAACAAAGACATCTATGAGAAATATGACCTTCAAATCCCCGTGACCTGGGATGAATTCATGGAAAATTGTGATACGATTAAAGAAGCAGGAGATACAGCGCTTATAGGCTCTTTCGGAGAAAACTGGACTTCACAGGTTCCGTTTCTGGTAGATAATTATGAACTTCTTCAGGAAGAACCTGATTTTCCGGAAAAATTTACACAGGGAACAGTTAAATATGCAGATTCAAAGGCCGGAGTTAGAAGCTGGGAAAAGCTTACCGAATTGACCCCTTATTATAACGCGGACTATCTGGCAACAAATTATAATGATGCCTGCGATATGCTGGTAAATGGAGAGGGAGCACATTACATCATGACAAGTGCGGCGCTTCGCAATATCTATACTTTGTATGGAGACAAGGTAAATGACATTGGCTTTTTTGCTTATCCGGGGGATGAGGAAGATAAAACAGGTGTGACTATATTTACAGCAGCGGCTCTCTATGGCAATAAGGATAGTGATAATGTTGACGCAGTAAAAGCATTTATGGAGTGGTGGTTATCAGACGAAGCAATCGATGCCTATGTTTCAAAAGTTCTTCCTGACGGCCCATTCCATAATGGTTATCAACTGCCGGAAGATGCGTTTGATGCGGTAAAAGATTCCCAAAAATATATAGAAGAAGGACGGGCAGTGCTGGCTATGGAAGCATTATCGCCTGTGAAGGGAGCAAACTGTCCTGCACTCTGCCAGGAGCTCGGATCCGGACAATCAACACCGGAAGAGACCGCAAAAGCATATGATGAAGATTGTAAGAAGCAGGCCGTGCAGCTTGGACTAGACTGGAAATAGACAGAAGAATAGAAAAACAGACAAAAAAAGGGTGGGAATATGGACAAGAAAAAAATATATTCACTTTGGTTTTTGGCGCCTGCATTGACAATCTTTCTGGTTTTCTTCATTATTCCCATGGTAATCTCTCTCTTTTTTAGTTTGACGGTGTGGGATTTTGAGAAATTCACCTTCGTAGGGCTGGATAATTTTAAGATGTTCTTTTCAGAGCGGACATTGAATATTGGAATTATAAACACATTGATCTACGCGGCTTTGACATCAGGCTTAAAGGTTGTGCTGGCTTTTTTAATAGCAGTTTTTCTGACAAGTGCAATTCGGACAAAAAATATAATCCGATTAATGGTTTTCTTCCCAAATCTGGTAAGTACCATTGCTGTCGGGATCACATTTACGGCATTTATGCATCCTACGAAGGGGGTTTTCAATAAATTTATTGAATTTTTTGGAGGTACCGGAATTGACTGGCTTGGAAATGCGGACCTGGCGTTATACTCGGTGATTGGGACAGACGTATGGAAGGGATTGTCGATTGCCACTATGATATATATAGCGGGGATTTCTTCAATTGATAAAACATATTACGAAGCGGCAGCTATAGACGGGGCAAATGGATGGCAGAAAATCAGACTCATTACACTGCCGCTTTGCAGGCCTGCTATGAATTCTGTTATTATATTATCCTTCATTGGAGGCCTGAGATGTTTTGACTTAATCTGGACAATGACAGGCGGGGGACCGGGATTTTCAACAGATGTAATGGCTTCTATTGTGTATAAACAGTATGCTTCCGGTTTTTATGGCCTGTCTACGGCCGGGAACGTGATTATGTTCATTTTAATTGCTATTCTGGCATTCCCATTGCAAAGATTTTTGCAGAGAAGGGAGGTGGAATAGTGTGAAGCGTAAAAAAAGAATCCTGCTTTTGGGTGACATTGTGGGAATGGCAGCGGCTGTAATTGTATTTGTATTTCCATTTTTATTTATGTTCGTTAATTCTCTGAAAGACAGGAGAGAGGCAAATTTACTTAGTATGGCACTTCCTGTGAAACCTTTATGGAGCAATTATAAGGAAGTGTTCGAGTCAAATAATTACATCATTCTGACAGCATTTAAAAACAGTTTATTACTGACGGTATTTTCCTTATGCGGACTTGTTTTCGTATGTTCCATGGCCGGATATGTTCTTCAGAGAAGGCGGGGACGCACCATGTCTTTTGTAAACTTTATTATCATGACGGGACTAATGATTCCACCGGCTATACTGCCAACGATCTGGATCATGCAGGGACTGCATATATATAAAACCTTATTTGGAATGATTTTGATTGAGATTGCCCTGCAGATTCCGTTTGATATTATGATTTACCGTGGCTTTATGAGTTCCATTCCGGTCGAATTGGAGGAGGCGGGCTATATAGATGGGTGCAGTAAAATCAGATTATTCAGTTCCATCATTTTTCCGCTGTTAAAACCGGCTACGGCTACGATCATTATTCTGAATGCGGTTACCATATTTAATGACTTTACAAATCCACTCTATTTTCTGCCAGGGAATGAGAATACTACAATTCAGCTGACACTGTACAATTTTAAGGGTCAGTATGCCAGTTCCTATAATCTGTTATTTGCAGATGTTATATTGATAACCATTCCAATGCTCATCTTGTTTTTAATCTTTAATAAGCGGATCGTGGACGGCATGGTAGCCGGATCAGTAAAAGGTTGAGCGCGCTCCGAATAATGATCTTTCAACGGCGGCTGGAACGGGTGCTTTGGGTAGTAACCCGCCCGCAGAGCTGCGGAATAAGGCTGAACATCGTGTAGTATAACCGGAAAAGAATATGTTATAATGGGCAGTAGAATAAAGGAGAGACTGATGAAATTTCAGAAAAAAATATTTTTAGTCTATGCGCTTTTTGGAATTGTATCTGCAGTTGCAACAGGCAGCATATATTATTCCATGAGTAAGTCCCATTTTATACAGCAGGAATGCATGAGCCTCAGCAGCACGGCTAAACAAATAAATCAGCAACATGTAGAAATGCTCCGGTCGATGGAAGATGTCAGCCATTATCTTTTAAGTGACAGTGATACCCTATCAGCGATACTGATGCTGGCGCATCTGGAAAAAACGCCTCAAAACAGTAATTACATACAAGAAGGTAAAAAGAAGATCCAGACAATGATGAGTACGGACTATCTGAATCAAAAATTTTACAGGGTCATTTACTATAATAAACATGGCGACGTAATAGCCAGTAATAATTGGGGGAGTCGGGAAATTAAGTCCGGTATGGATATCAGCCAGCTTGACGCATACAAGAATATGGGTGAAAACCGGGGTGAATTATATATACAGGGACTTCACGGGGATCCCTGGGGAAAAGCAAAACAAATGCAGGTGTTTTCAGGGATTGTAAAAATCCAGGGACAGGACATAGGGTTTATTGAAGTGCAGAAAACAGAGGCAGATCTGGAACAGATATTCCAGGTTTCAGACAAAACGGTAAATGTCTGCCTGCTGCAGGAAAACGGTACTATTTTATTTCAATCAGGAAATGAAGACAAAGCATTTTATCAGCAGTTTATGCAGGAGAAACAGATTACTCCCGGCAGCTACGAGTCGGTGAATGGTAAGAAGATACTGGCGGCGGGAATATATAATAAAGAATTGGGTGCAAGAATCATTGTAACAGAAGATGTTAAAATTCTGGCTGAAAAAATGGAAGGTATCTATATGATTACTGCACTTATGATCGCTATTATTTTGGGCTTTTCATTCTTTTATATTATTTTCACGTCCAAAAAGCTTACAGAGCCAATAGAGCAGCTCCGTATATTTGTAAGAAATGCACATCTGGAAAATCTGGAAAAAGCGGAGAATATCCCGGCTGCGGAGAACGAATTTAAGGAACTGAGCCAGATATATAAAGAAATGAAAGAACAATTAAATCAATCCATCATCCGCGAGGCACGGTTATCAACGCTGCAGCTGCAGGCCCAGCTGGATGTTTTACAGGCACAGGTAAATCCGCACTTTTTATATAACGTCCTGAATATAATTTCAAACCGCGGGGTTCAGGACAATGACGAGGTCATTTGTGATATTTGCGATGATTTAGCCGGAATGCTCCGGTATACCACAAATACAAATGAAAGATATGCGGATATCAGCAGCGAAAAAAGTTATCTTCAAAAATACTTTTCATTATTAAAGTATCGATATGAGCATAAGCTCTCCTATCAGATAGAGATTGATGACAGGATATCACAGCAGATGCTTCCCAAGATGATTCTGCAGCAGTTTGTGGAAAACAGCGTTTCCCATGGGTTTGAAAACAGCACTGAAGTGATGCGCATCTGTGTTGAGGGCTGGGATGAAAATGATTTCTGGTATGTAAGGATAAGAGATAATGGAGACGGCTTTCGGCAGGATGTTTTGAGCGCATTGAAAGAAAAGATGGAGAATGTGCAAAAGGCATTAAGTGTCAACAGACAGTATATTGAATTAAAAATAGGCGGAATGGGTCTTGTCAATACTTATGCGAGACTATATCTGTTATATGCGGAGAAAACCGTTTTTAAGCTGGGAAATTGGAAAATGGGGGCAGAAGTTTTAATTGGGGGTCCCAGAGACCATACGCAGAAAGAGGGGGATCCCAAACAAGGGAGGCAGAGATGTATCGAGTAATTGTAACAGAAGACGAACCGGCAGCACTTCGCCATATTTGTACTTTAATCGAACTAAAATGTCCGGAATTTGAGGTTGTCAAAACGGCGGATAATGGGCAGGGCGCTCTGGACCTGCTGGAAAATACAGATACCGATGTGCTGACTACAGATGTAAAGATGCCGATTATGGATGGTGTAACTCTGGCGCGAAAAGTAAAAGACAGGTATCCGCAGATCATGACTTTGATTATCAGCGGCTATCAGGAGTTTGAGTATGCAAGAGCGGCTATTCAGACCGGGGTATGTGACTATATTTTAAAACCGGTCAAGCCATCCGCTTTTCAGGCCAGTATGAGGATGATACAGGGCTGTCTGGATGAATTGTATTATAGTAAACGGAATAAAATCCTGCGGGAGATGTGTATGGGAAAAACCGACATTGAAAAACAAAAGGATTTTTACCGTGTTTTTTCAAAAGAAGAGTATTATGCAGCACTTTTGCGAAAAAATGGTCTTCCGCGCAGATTTGTGAATTCAAAAGAAACAGAGATATTTTCAGTGAAAGATGAGCAGATGGCCGTCTATGGAAGGGACGAAAGGGAAGCACTTTATTTACTTCCAAAGGATTTTCTTTTATCCGGAAGCTTCTTTCGTCTGATGACTCATATGGCAGAAAAAGAGAAAAGGACAGCCGACTATTATACCCTGGTACTGCTGGAGGATCCGCTGAAACCAAAAGAACTGCCGGATGCAGTAAGAAGGCTGTATCAGACGCTGGATGCCTCCCTGGTAATTGGAAAAGATCAGGTTGTGCCTGTAAATGATAAACAGGAAAGAAAACAGCAAAAACAGGAATATAATAGCGGGCTGGAGAGACTGAATATACTTGTGAAAGAAGGAAACCGGAGGCAGATACGCGAGGAAGTTAAAGGCTGTTTTGCAAAATGGGAGCAGGAGGAACGAACTCAGTTATGGGTTGAAGAAAAGGTGAGAGAGTTGTTCAGTCTGTTTCGCAGACAAAATATGCTATGGGAATCTGTAGACACGTATGAATACTTTTTAGATGAAGCCTTTTATTTTGCATCGGATATGCAGGAGCTTTCAGACAATATTCTTCAGATTTTCAGCGAGAACTTCGAAGAAGAGGCCCAAAGAATAAAAATTGACACGCCGGAATTTTTCGAAAAGATTTTAAAATATATGAAAGAAAATTTAACGGATCCGCTTTCTCCGCAAAGCATCAGCCATGTCTTTGGAATCTCCCAGACATATCTGAGCCGTTTATTCCGCAAGTATTGTGAGCAGAGCTTTAACAGAGTTCTGAATTCTTTCCGTATTGAAAAAGCAAAGGAAATTATGTCCGGCAATCCGGAGCTGTTTATAAAAGATGCCGCCGCAATGGTTGGGTTCTCGGATCAGTTTTACTTTAGCAGAATCTTCCGCACTGTTACGGGAATCAGCCCGTCAGAGTACATAGAAAAAGCAGTGCGGGATAAAAACAGTTTAAACAAGGGGGAGAATGATGCTATATCCTAAAAATGAATTTCCCTTTCAGGAAGCGCAGTTCCAGAATCCGGACAGTGAATACAGAGGTACGCCCTTCTGGGCATGGAACTGCTATATGACGAAAGAAAAAATCAGCATGACCATAGATACCCTAAAGGCAATGGGGATGGGCGGCGGGCATATTCACTGCCGCACAGGGCTTGACAATCCCTATATGGGAGAGGAATTCCTTGGTCTGGTTGAGGATGCTCATAAAAAATTTAAAAAAGAAAAGATGCTGACCTGGTTATATGATGAGGAGCGCTGGCCTTCCGGATCGGGAGGCGGAATGGTGACAAAAAATGAAAAATACCGCATCCGTTTTCTGGTATTTTCTCCCTGCCGTCTGGAGAAAAATCAGACCGGAAGTAAAGTTACCTCTACGGGTCAGGCTGTCAGAAGCGATAAGCGCAGGCTCTTATCCCGCTATGAAGTACTGATCAGGGATGGATGGCTTATAGATTATCACATACTGTCAGATTCAGAAGTACCACGGAGCGGCTATGATGAATGGTTTGCATATTTAGAAATCTCCGGGGAGAATCCATGGTTTAATAACCAGGCATATGTGAATACACTGGATAAAAAGGCGATACAATGTTTTATTGAAGTTACACATGAAAAGTATAAGGAAAAACTGGGCGCTGAATTTGGAAAGTCTATTCCTGCGATCTTTACAGATGAACCGCAGTTTTGCCATAAAACAAGGCTATGTTATGCGGAAGACAAAACGGAAGTCATCATTCCTTACACAGATGATTTTGACGAGACGTTTACGGAAGCGTATGGGCATGATTTTCTGTCTTATCTGCCGGAATTATTTTGGGAAAAAGGTGAAAACTGTGTTTCTGAAATCCGTTATCAGTATCATGACCATGTCTGTGAACGGTTTGTATCCGCTTTTGCAGACACGCTGGGGAACTGGTGCAGACAAAACGGGTTCATGCTGACAGGACATATGATGGATGAGCCTGCTCTTGAATCGCAGACAGCAGCACTGGGAGAAGCCATGAGGTCATACAGAGCATTTCAGCTCCCGGGAATCGATATGCTTTGCGACAGGCGGGAGTTATCAACTGCCAAACAGGCCCAGAGTGCAGCCCGCCAGTTTGGCTGTCCGGGTGTGTTAAGTGAAATGTACGGTGTAACAAACTGGGATTTTGACTTTCGGGGACATAAACTGCAGGGAGACTGGCAGGCGGCCCTGGGTGTAACCGTGCGTGTCCATCATTTAACATGGACTTCTATGGGAGGCGAAGCAAAGCGGGATTATCCGGCGGCCATTGGTTACCAGTCACCCTGGTACAGAGAGTATCATTATGTGGAAGATTATTTTGCAAGAATCAATACGCTGCTGACAAGGGGAAAGGCTGTCGTAAAGATCGGTGTGATCCATCCCATTGAATCTTATTGGCTTTACTGGGGATGTGAGGAAAAAACAAGCGGAATACGAAAGGAGATGGAGCAGAATTTTGAAAAAGTGATAGAGTGGCTGCTCTATGGTTTTCTGGATTTTGACTTTATCAGTGAATCGCTATTACCAAACCAAAACAGCATAGAACAAATAAACGGCGAAATATTCCCGGTGGGAGACATGAGGTATGAGGCAATTCTGGTACCGAATTGTGAGACGTTGAGAACAACGACGTTCAAGCGTCTGAAAGCATTTTACAAAAAGGGCGGCAGCGTTTTATTCACAGGTAACACGCCGAAGTATCTGGATGGAAAATATTCAAAAGAAATGGAAGAATTTGTAAAAGTATGTGAATATGTTCCATTTACGCGCACTAAGCTTTTAAATAAATTAGAGAATAGAAGAGTGTTAGATGTAAAAAATGAAAATGGCATGAGAGCGGATAATTTGATTTATCAGATGCGGGAGGACAAGGAAGAAAAAATACTTTTCCTTGCACATGTAAACAAAATGGAAAATCCGGATGTACCAGAGCGTGAAAATAATACCATTATAATACAAGGAGTATACAAGGTTATATGTTATAATCCCCTGGATGGCACAAAAACAGAATTAGCCCCCGAGTATTTTGATGGGAAAACGATCATCCGAAAAGAAATGTATAATCATGACAGCCTTCTGCTTCGCCTTTGTCCTGCAGAAACTGCGGAATATCAAAAAAAATTGATGCCGGTGATACCGGAAAGGGAAAAAACGGAAGCTCTGAAACGAATAGAAATTCCGGAAAAAGTACCGGTTGTTTTATCGGAACCGAATGTACTGGTGCTCGATCAGGCGGAGTATATTTTTGACCAGGGGCCATGGCAGAAAAAAGAGGAAATACTGCGTATCGACAATAAGTTCCGGAAGGTTCTGGGTTACCCCCTTCGTATGGAAGCCTTTGCACAGCCTTGGCTGGATCAGGAGGCTGAACCGGTGAAACACTGGTTGTTTTTGCGGTTTAAGTTTTTATCAATGGCAGATATAGCGGGAGCAAAACTGGCCCTGGAAAATCGGGAGGCAGAAGTTTGGCTCAATGGAAACCGGGTTTGGAGCAGGGGGGATGGATGGTATGTGGACAAGGACATCATATGCAGGGAATTAGGTATCATCAGCCGGGGTGAAAACGAACTGATTGTAAAAATCCCTTATAGGAAGAAGGCAAATATTGAGGCGATGTTTCTGCTGGGGGATTTTGGAGTACAGACGGCCGGCGCGGAATCAATCCTGACAGCGCCTGTAAGAAAACTGGCATATGCGGATATCACTCGCCAGGGACTTCCGTTTTATGGCGGGAACATAGAATATCATATCCCATTTCAATTGGAGAAAAGACAGAAAATCCTTGTTGAGGCATCCCGATTCAGAGCGCCTCTTTTAAAAGTCCAAATTGACGAAGGCAGGAAACACACAATCGCCTATGCGCCATACCAAGTAAAGGCGGAGATTGAGGAAGGGGAGCATGTACTGAAGCTCACTGTTTTTGGAAATCGTATCAATACCTTTGGTACGCTCCATAATTGCAATGAAACGGAGCAATGGTATGGCCCAAATGCATGGAGAACGGAAGGAACGTGCTGGGCCAGCGAATATCAGTTAAAACCGTCCGGGATCTTAAAGGCGCCTCTTTTATACGCGTGCGATTAAAAAGAAGCATGTCCAGAAATGATATGAAATTCATAAAATAAGCGGCCCATGACTCCGGCTCTAATTTCATAATTGGTAAACAAGCAATTAAAGAGACAGTTGCTTCTTCACTATGAAGAGCAGCTGTTTTTTATGTTCAGGTCAATTTCTTATGTAAGTCAGTTATATCATTTTGCATGTCAGTTATTTCCCAATTGCCTTTTCTCCGGACAATGCTTATACTTCTTTTAAGCCGTATGCTGTCCGTCAGTTGTCTGACATATATAAAGCATCAGGTCTTTCGAATGCGATATCCTCAAAATAAGTGTCCAACGACTTCGGATCTAAATCCATAAAAAGCAGGAGGTACTACATTGTTACTCAAGCTGGAACAAGATACAACCCAGAAAGAAATCGAGGTTTCCATAAAATATCCGGAAATGAACCAGGATGTAATGAGGCTTATTTCGCTGGTCCAGTCAGCAGATACCCAAATCAGATGTACGGCTGACGGGAATGAGAGGCTGCTCAATGCCTCAGATATTTACTACATTGAAAGCGTGGATAAACGTACTTTTGTCTACTGTGAAAACGAAGTTTACCGTACAGACATGCGCCTGTATCAGTTATTAGAAACGCTGGCGCCGGTCGGGTTTGTCCAGATCAGTAAATCCTGCATCCTGAATATCCATGTGCTGGACTTTGTACGGCCTCTATTAAACAGCCGTATGGAAGCCACATTAAAAAACGGGGAGCGGCTGAATGTTACCAGAAAATATCTGGCTGATATTAAACGTAAATTACAGGAGGATATGTAGTGATGAAAAAAGTAGTGATTCATATTATGGCATCTACAGGTATTATTGTGCTTGCCCTTTCTGTTGTCGCATTACTGTACGGCGGAAAAGCCATTTTTATTCATACAATTTTTGAGATTGCGGTACTAAGTACCATGATGCATTTGGGATTCCTTATGACTCATCGACTTGATATCCAATATCCGGTTTTTGAAATAATGCTGGACATCAGCTATACCCTGTTGATGACACTGATACTGGGCGCTGTTTTCCACTGGTATCAGAGTACACCTGTATGGGTATTAATCATTATGGTTTTCGTGATTTATTTGGTTGGCTGTCTCATGGATCTATACCGGACGAAAGAAGAGGTCAGGATGATCAATGAATTACTGGAAAACAGGAAGAAGAACATCAACAATGAATAGGGTGTAACAGCTCAGACATGTCTGAACCGTTACAATAGTACAGTGCCTAAATAGCTATGTAATACAGGAATACGGAAACGGCAATGAATAAGGAGGAAATGCGCATGGAAACAATTATGGAAGCAGAAAACCTGACGAAAGATTTTGGAAAAGAGCATGTGATAAAAGGAATTACTCTCACGATACATGAAAATACATTCACCGCCATCTTGGGCCCCAGCGGCTCCGGGAAAAGCACCCTGGTAAATATTCTTTCCGGGCTGATAAAGCCAACAGGAGGAAGCGTAAGGTGTGGAGATGCCGTCATTACGGACTATACTGAAAGACAGCTTGCCGGATGGAAGCGCAGGGATGTCGGAAATGTCTTTCAGGACTATCTGCTATTGGATAACCTGACGGTAAAGGAAAATATAAAAATTGGAATAAGCCCCCAAAAACCATCCCTATCCTTTGACCGTTTGGTGCGGATACTCCAGTTGGAAGATTTGCTGCATAAGTTTCCCGCTGAGCTCTCCGGGGGACAGCAGCAGAGAACCTCTATCGCACGGGCTGTGATCAAAAGTCCGCGGCTCCTGTTCTGCGACGAGGCTACCGGTTCTCTAGATGAGGAGAACAGCAAAATTGTGGTGGAGCTTTTGCATAACCTGCAGGCGACTTTTGGCATGACCATTCTTTTCACGACGCATAATCCGCAGATTGCCAGGACAGCCGACCGGATTATTACAATGAAAAATGGCGTCGTACAAAGTGATGCCCTGAATGAACGACCAATAGCAGCCAGAAACATGGTATGGGGGTAAGATATGAGTCTATTATATAAACAACTGGTGAAACAAGTAGGGCGGAATAAAGTCTTTGTCGTCCTTCTCTTTCTATTGACCGGACTTACATCGCTTTCCTTTTTCTTTGTTATGTTCTCCGTAGACGGGAATATGGCAACGCTGGATTCCTATGTCTCGTTAAGTGATAACCAGCTGAAGTATAAGGAGGCCCTGCTTTCCAATACGAGACTGGCTTACATCTTTCTCTTTTCTATGGCAATACTTACTGCCTTTGTATTTATCATGTTTTTCTACCGTTTTTTCCGCTCGGCCAAAAAACAGATTGGCTGTTTAAAGTCATTGGGCTTTTCAGACCGTGATTTATGCACATTTTTTATCATCTTGACTGCATGTATATCATCAATAGGGGCTGCGGCTGGTATGCTGTCCGGATATTATTTGTCCGACATTCTGGTTCAGGCGAATGAGGAGACATGTTCCGTCAGCGGATTGACCAGGGCAGTTACTCCTGGCAGCGCAGCCATTGGTCTTCTGGGAGGGACGCTTGTCTTTTGTCTCACAGCTTTCCTTAGTTATTTCTTTATCCGTGGGAAAGAGCCTGGCCTGCTGATTGCCGGAAAGAAAACAAAGCAGAGTATAACAGGCGGTTTGTCGTCTGCGGAATGGATTGTAAAACGAATTCCTGTCAAGGATAAATTTCCTATTCGTATTGCACTGCGTAAACCGCTGGCAGTAATCCTGATCTTTGCCTCCGTTATGGCATTCAATGTCTGCTTTATTCTGGGGCGATCATTAAATATCAGCAGCCAGAAGATTATGGATTCCCAAACAATAGGGCATCACTATCAATTCAATACTGGATATACACAATACAAAGATGAAGCACTTCCGGAAGATGCACTGCCATATCTTTTCAGTGATTCTGTCATAGAGGCCGGCGGTCATGAGATAAAGGAAAGTGTTTATGGATTGTACGGACTTGGGAATGTATTTGTACTGTTGGATAAAGGGGGCAGGGCATTCCCTGTACCAGGAGCAGATGAGGTCTATATCAACCCCGAGCTGTCAGAAACCTACGGTGTCAATCCTGGTGATGACCTCGCAGTTACGACAGACAAGGGGAGTGTTATTTACACCGTTCGCGGGATCGCCGAAAACGCACAATTAAAAACGATCTACGTGAATGCGTCTGGGTTGTCGGAGGTTATCAATGCGCCCACAGGAAGCTACAATGGAGTATGGAGTATGAGCCCGGTGTCCGAAGATGGTACGATGATCAGCAAAGAACAGGTGAAGCAGATGCTTCAGAGGGATGCCACCTCTAATAAAACGAGTGCAGTCATAAATCAGGTGATTGGCGCGGTTATAGGATGTATACTGCTGTTCCTTGCGCTGTATCTCAACTTTCAGGACAATCAGAGGGATATGTCCATCCTGCATCTTTTGGGATACAGCCAGAAGGAAATCCGAAGAATGCTGGTTTACATTTACCGCCCGATTGTGTGGGCTGCTTTTATGATAACACTTATTCCAGGCGTTTTGACTGCGAAAGCTGTCCAGAAAGCATTGTCCATTGCAATTCAGGACTATATGCCTTTTGGGATTCATGTAAACACAATACTGATGCTGTTTGTCTTCCTGAATGCAATCTATCAGATGGTTGAAATCGTATTTTCAATAGGGACATCACGGGTTTGCAGAAAGGGAAACCTAAATGAGATCTCAGCATTGTGATGAAAAGGGGACGTCGTGAAGACAGTCCCTGTTTTGTTTCATCGTGTCATATTATACAAGAAAAAAGTAAATCCTACATGCTATAATGATCTAATCCAATATGTAGGAGGTAAACATACCATGATCGAAAAGCAGGAGCAGCGTCATATCTACTATGACCGTGATCTGGGAATAGAGGCATATCAGCTAAGCGGGATCGTACAAAAGTTTCCGAATCATTTTCATGAATTTTATGTAATCGGCTTTATTGAGGGCGGAAAGCGCCACCTTTGGTGCAAGGGACAGGAGTACGATCTGAGCGCGGGAGACCTGGTCTTATTTAATCCGAGGGACAACCATTATTGTGCCCCCGTAGGCGGGGAACTGTTAGATTACCGAGCTGTGAACATCAACTCAGATGTCATGACAGGCATTGTCAAAGAAATTACCGGAAAGAAGTACACGCCATATTTTACCCGGAATGTCATTATCCAAAGCGAAATCGCCCCATCCGTAGCAGACGTGTACGATGCAATCCTTATGGATTCGCCAAAGCTTCAGAAGGAAGAAGCCCTCTTTTATCTGATAGAACAGATTCTGCAGGAGTATGCGGTCCCGCTTGAAAAGGTTGGAGATACAGAACCTGATAAGCAGACGAAAATGCTCTGCAGTTATATGGAACAGCATCTGGCTGAAAATATTACACTGGACGATCTGGCTTCCATGATTGGCGCCGGAAAATCTTACCTGCTGCGTTCTTTTGCGAAACAAGTAGGGGTATCCCCCTACCGGTATCTGCAGACGATCCGCATAGAGAGGGCAAAGAGGCTGCTGGAACAGGGGGTTGTGCCAATAGACGTTGCGGGGATGACTGGATTTACCGACCAAAGCCATTTTACCAATTATTTTAAAGAATTTATAGGGTTGACGCCAAAGCAGTATCAGCGGATTTTTACCGATACGCCGGCATTTGAATCAGGAGAAGATAAAGGAGAAAAAAGATATGGAACAGAACTCTAATAAATGTGTGATGGTGATTGATGAGGCTCTGCCCCTCGGCGTTATAGCAAATACTGCCGGTATCATGGGGATTACTCTTGGAAAGTATATCCCGGAAACAATTGGACCGGTAGTTACGGATAAAAGCGGCAGTTCTCATTTGGGGATTATTCAGATACCGGTTCCGGTTCTGAAAGCGGATAAAGAGAAAATCAAAAAGTTACGGGAACGCCTTTTTGAACCGGAATTTGAAGGCCTGACCGTGGTGGATTTTTCCGATGTGGCGCAGAGCTGCAATGTGTATGAAGATTATATTCAAAAAGCGGCCTCTGTGGAAGAGACCGATTTTAACTATTATGGGATTGGGATTTGTGGAGAGAAAAAACTGGTAAGCAAATTAACGGGGAATCTTCCTCTGCTGCGATAGAATCATGTTGTCATATCATTTAAATCCTTGCTTAACTGTGTTAAGATATGCCAGAATGTCTGACAATTTCCTCTGAGAATCTAAAATGCGGCTTTACAACATGAAAGCATAGGTGTATTATATTACTATGTAAAAGTGAACAGGTTCATACTCTTTGAGATGCACTCTGTTCGATCAAAAGGAGGAAAATTTATGAAAAAGGCAGCAGCGGTAGTGATGACGGTCATGCTGTGCATCGGAATGCTTTCCGGCTGTGGAGGAGGCGGCGAAGACAAATCCGCTTCGAAGTCAACGGGCAGTGATGCAGCAAAGGACACATTGAATGTTATTGTAGGGGATGATGCAAACCAGTTTAGTCCTTACGTGACGAATTCTTATTCGGATATCATGTCGGTTTATCAGATTTATGAACGTCTGGTATACATGAAGGAGGGGGAGCCTGTCCCAGGCCTTGCCGAATCATGGGATGTCAGTGATGACAAGAAGACGATAACCTTTCACCTGCGCGAGGGTGCTAAGTTCCATAATGGAGAGACATGCACGAGTGAAGACGTTATTTACAGTTTTGAACTGAATTCAGAAAAATCTCCTTCCAATTCCTTTAAACCTAAGATCGAATCATGGACTGCGATAGATGACAATACGGTAGAATTAAAGCTGAAATATCCTTGTGAAAGTATTTTCTCAAGCCTGAGTTCACCGGGACTTGGAATTGTCTGCAAGTCTTACGTAGAGGAAAAGGGCGATGACGCCTTTATCGAGCCGGTAGGTACCGGAGCATATAAGTTAAAAGAGTGGGTAAAAGGAAGCAAGATCAGTTTCGAAGCCTTCGAAGATTACAATGGCAAGAAGGCAGAAATTAAAAATCTCAATTTCAATATCATTACGGATTCCGCAACGGCTCTTGTAGCATTGGAAAATGGTGATAACGACTTTATGATCAACGCCTCAGCAGCGGATTTACCGTTGATTGAAAAGAACGAGGAATTAGTGCTTCAGAGCGCACCATCGCATAGTACCGCGTCGTTGGTATTGAATGTCCGCAATGGCGTTCTCGAGAACGAGAAACTCAGACAAGCGATTGCCTGCGCAATTGACAGAGAGGCCATTAATACATCTGCATTTGAAGGTACCGGTACAATAGCTACCGGGTCCTATGAAGATTTCCTGTACTATGACGGGAAAGACTATACATATCCGTTTGATTTGGACAAGGCAAAAGAGCTTATGAAAGAAGCAGGATATCCGGATGGCGGTGTTTCCTTTACAATCAAAACATCCGATACCTATGGCGATGTTGTTCCGCAGATTATTATGGATAATCTGAATCAGATCGGAATAGAGGTCAAGATTGAGACGCTGGAAATGGGGGCGCACTCTCAGGACTGGCTGAACGGGAACTTCGAGGCTATCTACCAGAGTGGTTCCGAAATCACGCCGGACTTAAGCGAGGGACTTTACAACAGTTATTATTGGCCGGATAATACATGGAGCGCATCCTCACCGGACAGCGATATTTATAATGAAAGACTGGATGCAATCCGTTATGAAGTAGATTCAGATAAGAAAACTGAAGAGACCTGCTCTCTTTTAAAGGATATTATGGCATCGGCAAATGAGATTCCATTGGTAACGTTGACATCTAATATCGTTTACCGTCAGGGGCTGCAGGATACATATATTGATCCAAACGGAATGTTCTATTGCTTCAAGGATTTCAGCTGGGGTGAATAAGAACGGGTTGAAAGTTGAGAAGGCGGCCCTTAGAGGCGGCCTTCTTTTTCTATAATAAGAAAGTGCTTGGCACTTTCCTATAATATAAAATCCCTCCGGACGGGATGCGCACTGGGGCGTAAGAGGCAGATGTCGCGATGCCGCCGCAGGCGTGATTTTCCCAAGGGAACTCAATTTTAATTATGAAATCCGTGGAATCCATATCCGCCTTCAGGGCTATAAGGATACACCCTATTTTAGAAATGTGGGGAGAAACAGCATGAAAAAATATATTATTAAAAGATGTCTTTTGGTGATCCCGATTACGCTGGGAGTCACATTTATCGTATTCTTTATATTATCTCTGACACCGGGTGATCCGGGAAGATTAATTCTAGGTATGAATGCAACGGCGGAAGAAGTCGCTAAGCTCAACCATCAGCTGGGCGTGGACCAGAGTTTTTTCGTCCGGTTTTTCAACTTTATAGGGGGCGCGCTTCATGGCGACTTTGGGATTTCCTATAATTCACAGAGGCCGGTTATCACGGAGATCGTAGCTACATTTCCGCATTCTTTAAGGCTGGCAGTTTGGGGAACCATAATTGCATATCTGATCGGAATACCGATCGGGATTTATTCTGCGGTCAGGCAGTACTCGGCAGTCGATGTGGGAAGTACTGTGGTTGCTATGTTTTTTGCGGCGGTGCCGCAGTTCTGGCTTGCGCTTATGATGATTCTTCTGTTTTCCTTGCAGCTGCACATGCTTCCGCCCAGCGGAATCGATAGCTGGCGGAATTTCGTAATGCCCATCGCTGTTATTGCACTGCCTCAGGCCGCAATTACCTCCAGGCTGACCAGAACCTCCATGCTGGAAACGATTCAGCAGGACTACATCCGGACCGCGAGGGCGAAGGGCCTGTCGGAATGGAAGGTGATCTGGAAACATGCATTTAAGAATGCGCTGCTTCCGATCTTAGTGACATTGATTACGACCTTTGGTTTGTCCCTTGGCGGACTCGTGTTAATTGAGAATGTATTTTCAGTACCTGGGATTGGCAATCTGATTTTGACAGGCATCAGGCAGAAAGATGTCCCTGTTGTTATGGCTGCCACTATTTTCCTGGCATTGATATACTGTATGCTTGTATTGCTGGCTGATATTATTATGGCTTATATTGACCCAAGAATTCGCAATGTATATCTTAGAAAATAGAGGAGGCAGGGAAAACGATGGAGACTCAGCAAAAATGGAAACGTAAGACGGACCGCTTTTTAGACGTCTGGCGTTGTCTGCGCAGAAATAAGGCGGCCATGACCGGATTGATTGTGATACTGATCTTTGTGCTGCTGGCAGTCTTTGCAGGCGTAATCTGCGATTATGATATGGTTATTAAACAGGATACCGTGAACCGGCTTCAGGCTCCGAGCGGAGAACACTGGCTGGGAACGGACCATCTGGGAAGAGATATTTTTGCACGCATGATTTATGGGGCAAGGGTGTCAATCGGGGTAGGTTTTCTGGTTGTGATTATTTCCGCAGCACTGGGCGGATTTATAGGTTCCTTGTCGGCTCTGCTCGGCGGGAAACTGGATAATTTAATCATGAGGGTGGTGGATATCTTTACGTGTATCCCTTCAATGCTGATGACACTTGCTATGGTAGCAGCGTTAGGACCCGGACTCCGTAATCTGGTGGTGGCGCTTTGCATCAACACCACAGTCGGATTTACAAGAGTAGTGCGTGCAGCGGTGCTGTCCATTGTAAACCAGGATTATATCAGTGCGGCAAAGGCGTCCGGATTCAGTACATGGAAGATTGCAGTCAGGCATGTGATGCCCAATGCGATGGGAATTATTATCGTGGAGGGAGCCATGACAGTGGCCGGGACCATCCTTTCAATTGCAGGCCTGAGCTTTCTGGGACTTGGCATACAGCCGCCGTCACCGGAATGGGGAGCCATGCTGAACGAAGGACGCGCTTATATGAGAACGTTTCCTTACATGATTGTATTTCCCGGAATCGCAATTATCCTGTCGGCATTGGCTATGAACCTGCTGGGTGACGGACTGAGAGACGCGCTGGATCCAAGATCCAAGCGGTAAAAGGAGTAAAAAATGCCAAAAATGACTTTTTTTAATCTAACAGATGAAAAGCGGGAAATATTTCTAAAAGCGGCAGTGGAGGAATTCTCCACGCATTCCTATCATGATGCAAACGTCAGGGAGATTGTGAGAAAGGCAAATATCTCAATCGGATCATTTTACTGCTATTTTGACTCAAAGACAGAGTTGTTTGTTTATATCACAGACTATATGTTTCAGAAGTTTTTAAAACAGCAGGAGGCGTTGGGAAAACAACTGAACCGGGATGTGAAGACGGAAGAAATTCTGGAAATGGAGCCGCTTCAGAAGGCCTTTTGGGATCAGTTTGAAAAGTGCTCTCTGGATAAGCGGAAACATTATTATCTGAGAACGAAGAACAACCAGCTGTTTGAACGATTTTTGAGAGAAGTAGAAGAGTATGGGACAAAGACGGAATACACCCAGCGGGAGAAACGGATGGTAGCCTTTGTGATGAATTCTCTGCAATATATACTGGATGAATTTGCAGAGGCCGATGAAACCGGCCGTGTAGTCGATGAAGAGTTATTGTTATTAAAAAAAATGCTGAGGATTGGATATCAGAATTTGGAGCGATAAGTATGAAGGATGGAAATAAGCAGAAATATAAAGAATACTACAAGAAAAAAAAGAGAAAAAATGTGCCGGAATCAGAATATCTGACGACCATGAATTCACAGGAGAATATTCTGGAGATTGAACAGTTATGTACCTGCTTTTATACTGATCGCGGAACGGTAAGAGCAGTAAACGGAGTGACGTTGGACATCCCGGCGGGAAAGACTATTGGTATAGTGGGAGAGTCTGGATGCGGCAAGTCTGTAACCAGTCTTTCCGTTATGGGGCTGCTTCCCGGACCACAGGGGCAGATAGAAAGCGGCAGTATACGTTTTCAAGACAGGAAGAGGGGCAGAACCGTCGATCTGACGAAGATTCCGGAAAAGGAATACCGGGAAATAAGGGGAAATGATATTTCCATGATTTTTCAGGAACCGATGACCAGCCTGAATCCGGTCTATACAATAGGAAACCAGATGGAAGAATGTGTGCGCACCCATCAGCCAGGCGTCTCGAAGAAAGAAGCAAAAGTAAAAATTCTGGATATTCTGAAGAGAGTGGGTATCACAAGAGAAAATGTTTATGATAATTATCCGCATGAGTTGTCCGGAGGGATGCGCCAGCGTGTGATTATAGCAATGGCATTGATTGGGAATCCACAGCTGATTATTGCAGATGAACCGACGACAGCTCTAGATGTTACGATTCAGGCGCAGATCCTGGATCTGCTGCGGGAACTGAAACAGGAGATCAGCGCATCGATCATGCTGATTACGCACGATCTGGGTGTGGTGGCAGAGATGGCAGACTTTGTGGTTGTCATGTACGCTGGAAGGATTGTAGAATCGGGGACGGCCAGTGAAATATTCCATCATCCCAAACATCCTTACACGGTTGGGCTGCTGCGGTCAAGGCCCGTGCTGAACGAAGAGACAAAAGAACTCTATGCCATACCGGGAAGCGTCCCAAATCCGCTGGAACTGCCGCCCGGATGTTATTTCCAGAATCGCTGCAGCAGATGTCAGGAGCGGTGCCGGGAGTCCTATCCGGACGTAGTAAAATTAAGCGAAACACATCTGGTCAGCTGTTTTGACAGCAGAGAATCGGCCGGTTAGGAGGGATAAGGTATGAGCAACACGGTTTTAGAAGTCAATCACTTGAAAACGTATTACACAATGAAAAAAGGGGTGTTTGGCAAAAGTGCAGGTCTGGTGAAAGCGGTGGATGATGTCAGCTTTACAATAGAAAAAGGAAAGACATTTGGACTGGTGGGAGAATCGGGCTGTGGGAAGACTACCATCGGCAAAACAATCCTGCGCCTGACAGAACCGACAGAGGGCGAAGCAAAGCTGTTTGGCAGGGATCTGTTTTTAATGGATAGAAAAGAATTAAAGGAGATGCGCACAAAGATTCAGATGATTTTCCAGGATCCATATTCCTCGCTGGATCCCAGGATGAATGTATTTGAATTAATTGGGGAAGCGGTAAGGGAACATCATCTGGTACCGGGGAATGAACTGCGCAGTTATGTTGAGGAAACTATGGAAAAGTGCGGCCTTTCCCGGGAGTATATAGAACGTTTTCCTCATGAATTTTCAGGCGGGCAGAGACAGCGTATCTGTGTTGCAAGAGCGCTGGCGCTGAATCCTGATCTTATTATATGCGATGAGCCGGTATCGGCACTGGATGTATCGATCCAGGCGCAGGTCATTAATCTCATGAAGAAGCTGCAAAGGGAGCAGCAGCTTTCATACTTGTTCATTTCACATGATCTGTCAGTGGTAGAACACATATCAGACGAGGTAGGGGTGATGTACCTTGGTTCAATGGTAGAGGTTGCGCCGAAGAAAGAGTTATTCAGGAACCCCCTGCATCCATATACAAAGGCGCTTCTGAGCGCTGTGCCAAGGCCGGATCCTGACCGGAAAGGAGGCCGGATCATACTTGAAGGAGATGTTCCGTCAGCAGACCAGCCGCCGTCAGGCTGTAAGTTCCATACCCGGTGCAGACACTGTATGGACATCTGCAGAGAAAAGGCGCCAGTATGGAAGGACTGCGGGGGCGGACATAAAGCAGCCTGCCACCTGTTAGAATCCTGAGGACATAAAGCAGCGAAACACGCAATAGAATGAAAGATGATTCTGCTCTTTCGTCATAGATAAAACCCGCAAAGGCATGGTATGCTGCTCTGCATCATCTCACATGATCAGATAACGAATTTGAAGAAACAAGAGGTACTAGGAAATGGAAAGCTGTAAAAGATCTCAAAGTAAATACAGGAAGAGGATTGCCATGGTTCTAATGACGGTACTTCTTGCAATTTCATTTTGTGTTCCGGTCAAAGCGTCAGAAAAGACTTCCCGGGTACTTCGGGTCGCCTTTCCACAGGTACAGGGAATCAGTGAGACTGCGGGGGATGGAACCCGTTACGGACTGGTGGTGGATTACCTCAATGAAATCGCAAAATATACGAACTGGGAGTATGAGTACATTGATGTGGACAGCAGTGATGAACTGCTGGAGCGCTTTGATCAAGGTGAATTCGACCTGATGGGCGGCAGCTATTACATGTCTGGTTTAGAGGATTATTATGGATATCCGGATTACAATATGGGGTACAGCAGATCCGCCCTTCTGGCCCGCAGGGACGATGGAAGCATCCGGATCAATGACCTGGAGAGTATGAACGGCAAGTGCATTGGAGTCTATGTAAATGCGAAGGAAGCGATCCGTCGTCTGAAAGAGTTTTTGTCTATTAACAATTTGGACTGCCGCATCAAAGAATACTCCTATGAGCAATTATCGGCGGCGGGGAATCTCTATGCATATTTGGCTAACGGGGAGATAGATCTGCTGCTGGGTAATTTTACCGAGCGCGGCACGGATTTTCGTATTGTGGCGTCCTATGACTCCCAACCGTACTATATTGTAACTACGCCGGGAAACCAGGAGGTTCTGGACGGGTTAAATATGGCGCTGGCGCATATCAGTGCATCTAATCCCAACTTTGGCACGGAACGATTTAATGCAAACTTTACCAATCTTACGGCGGATATCCTGCTTGACGAAGACGAACTGTCCTATATTAAGGAGAAGAAAGAGGTAACCGTGGCTGTACCGGAGGGCTGGCACCCTTTATTCAGTAAGACCACGGCAAAAAGTACACATGAAGGAGTGGTTCCAGATCTACTACAGGAGATCGAAGATTACACGGGCCTTACATTTACCTATATGTACGCCCGGAGTTATCTGGAAGCCATCGGGATGGTGAAGGAGGGGCAGGCAGATATTCTGGGATTTTATCTGGACTCGGAAGAAAACGCGGCGGAGCAGGGACTGGCTGTTTCGGCCCCCTATGCCAGCTTAAACAACATTATTGTACGCAACAAGGCGTCAAATTATCCGGACAATGGGCTGGTGGGCGGCATCGTTGAGGGGCGGCAGCTCCCCTCCAATATTCCTGTATCGGAAGTCAAAACCTATCCGGACATGGCCGAGGCTCTGGCAGCGGTTGATCATGGGGAAATCGATTTTTGCTATGGTCTCTCCAACCGTATCGAGCAGGAAATTCAGCGCAGTTACTTCAACAAGGTGGTTACGGTGGCGCTGGTCAATGATAACAGCAGTGTGGGGTTTGCGTTGGCACGGCCGGCGGATACTACGCTTCTTACTATACTGAACAAGGCCATAAACAGTCTTGATGATGATGAAAAGGAAGACCTCCTTAATCGAAATATGGTTTCCATTGGCACCAATCAGTTTTCTCTGGTGAATTTTATTTATGCCAATCCGTTTTGGTTTGCGGCGGTTCTGGGGAGCGTACTCCTGCTCATTGTAGCGGCGGTGGTTCTGATTGCCCGTTCCCGTATGAAGGCGGCCGCGATGCGGAGCAATCTGGAAAAAGCGGAGGCGTCCAGCCGGGCCAAGGGGGAATTTCTTTCACGCATGAGCCACGAGATCCGCACGCCGATGAACGCGGTGGTGGGGCTGGCAGACCTGACCAGTATGATGGAGGGGGTTCCTGAGGACGCACGGAAAAACCTGTCTAAGCTTCGCACCTCCTCACAGTATATGCTCAGCCTGATCAACGATATATTGGACATGAGCCGCATCGAAAACGGAATGCTCGCCACTGCACACGAACCCTTTAACTTGAAGCAGATGCTTCACGATCTGCAGAGCATGATGGATGGAGAGGCTGAACGTTACATGCTTTCCTTTTCCTTGGATACAGAGATTTCCCACAGCAGTCTAAAGGGAGATGCTGTGCGGCTGCACCAGGTACTGGTAAATCTTCTTTCAAATGCTTTTAAGTTCACCCCTGCAGGAGGCAGGGTGCTGCTGCGTACGACCGAAACAGAAGCCAGTGGACAGGAGGCTTCATTTACCTTCCGGGTTATAGATAATGGTAAGGGAATCCGTCCGGAGGATCAAAAGCGAATTTTTAAATCCTTCGAACAACTCGGCAGCAATATATCGAGAAGTCAGGGCACCGGGCTGGGGCTGGCAATCAGCAGCAATATCGTCAGGATGATGGGCGGGGAGCTGCGAGTTAAGAGCCAGTTGGGGAAGGGGAGCGAATTCTACTTTACGGTTACGCTTCCATTCTGTGAGAGGAAACCAGAGGAAGAAGAAAAGCAGGAAGGACAAATACTGGAAGGGATCCATATTCTGATGGCTGAAGACAATGATCTGAATGCGGAGATCGCTGAAGATCTGCTGAAAATGCAGGGCGCCCTTGTGTGCCGGGTGGAAAACGGTGTGCTGGCGGTAGAACGATTTAAAGAGAGTGAACCAGGGGAGTTCCAGGTGATTCTGATGGATGTGCAGATGCCGGAGATGAACGGACTGGACGCCACACGGGCTATCCGTGCACTTCGGCGCCAGGACGCTGCTTCTATCCCAATTGTGGCTATGACTGCAAATACCTTTCAGGAAGATGTTGATGCGGCAAGGGAGTCCGGAATGGACGATTTTCTTGCAAAGCCTCTGGATGTGAACCGTCTGTTTCATGTATTGCACACGCTGATATACGAAAAATAGAAGTACCTGCAAATATACGAAAAAAAGTACTTACATAGAAAGAAGGGGCTGTCATTTTGACAGTCCCTTCTTTCTGGGGAGACGGCAGCAATGTGGTGCATCCGTTCAAGCCTTCGAATTGGAAGGAATCAGCAGAGATTCGACTTCTGAAAATCCCAGTTCTGCCATAAGCTCCACAGAAAGGTTCAAAAGACAGGTGACAAGTTCCTCCAGAGTGGCGGCAAATGCAACCGGAGCAGGGCGGTCCAAACAGGCAATAAAGTATTCAATATAGGGAAGAAAGAAGCCGCTGAAGCCTTCCTGATTCTTTCGAATGCTGCGCAGAGGATTTCCCCAGAAAAGAAGATGGAGTAATTCCGTGTAGACTGTACGTATTGTGCGCAGGGGGGTGCTGCATGCAATGAATTCAAGGGAAACATAAACGACCAGTTCCGGCTGACCCGTTTGTTTGATTTTAAGCAGCCTGTTCTTACATTCGGCAAAAGCCTCGCTGTCAAGTGAGGCAAGCGTACTCTCCGCTGTCATTCTGCAGGATAAGGCAAAAAACTGCAGGCACTGTACATAATCCAGCAGGCGTTTGCGGATTACCGGCTGGGTAAAATCGCAGTTTTCTGTGTTGTCCCCGAGAGGCAGGATTTTTGTGCCAACTCCATTGAGCGATTTGACTGCACCGATCTGATTGAGAACCAGAAGCGTGCGCCGGATCGTGCTGACCGAAACCTGCTTTTCCTTTGCCAGTTTTTCCAGGGAGGGAAGATAACTGCCGGCCGGGTATTCATGCCGGCTGATGGAGCCCAATATCTCTCTGCAAAGAGAATAACAGATCTGTGAGGTTTTTTTATAACTGCTCCAGATAAAGGTGACCTGCTTTTCTGTTGGAGGCAGTGAAATCTTTTCTTCATAAAAACCTGATAAGGCGCAGGAGAACTTTTCAAAAAAAGCCTCCACAGCAGACCAAAGCCCTGCCCAGTCTTTTCGGCGGCAGCAGCCGGTCAGATCCAAAAGAGGGTTGCTTTCTGCAATCAATCGTGTCACGTTATCGGAAATACTTAAAAACGGCGCCTGAAAAAACATGAAGGTCTGCCAGACAAGACGCATCATCAGTTCGTTATGCAGGGAACCGTAAATAAGCTGCAGATGCTGGGTATATGAAGGCAGGATGTCTCTGTTTTGTAAGACAAGGAGGTCAATCTCATCAAGTATCTCAGGCGGTGCATGTTTCAGGGCAGTCCACAGGGCGTTGCAAAACAGAAAACGCATGGATTGGCTCAGATCTAAGAGAGAGTCTTTCCTCTGGGAATAAAACTTCTGTATATTTTGAGCTATTTCCGCCTCAGTGTACTGTACCTTTACCGTTGCACCGGTACTTTTGGACAAGGTAATGAAGCCATCCGCCTGAAGCCGCCGGTAGGCTGTACGTACGGTGTCTATAGAAACCATCTGCAGATGGCTTAATTCTTCTAAGGTTGGCAGCTGGTCGCCAAACCGGTATGCGCCAAATCGTATTTGTGTGGCCAGATTATTGTAGACCACCTGACATAAATCCATTTCTTTCTTCAAGTGTTATTCCTCCCAGGTTAGGTATAGTTGATCAATGAAAGGTATACCATATGGTTTAGACTGTCTTTATTGTAACATTTTTTGAAGACAAATACCAGTCGTTCTAGAGGCCTGTCCGGGATATCCGGTTGTGATGAAAATGAGCATAAAATCATTTCAAATGGGTTTTGCCCCCGCAGTTTTCCGGAAGAAGAAAACTGTGGGGCAGAGCCTGGGTATTATAAAAATATTACGTAGAAAGCGGCGGGAGAAAGATTGTGTTTTCACAGGCGCTATGGTAAAATTAGTTAAGAAATAAGGCTTTTTTATACATTGTAAGAATAACTTTTAAACAGAAGGACGGAAATTATGTTTTCAAAGAAAAAAATTCTAGTTGTGGAAGACAATGAACTAAACAGAGAGCTGCTTTGCCAGATACTTTCTTCGGAATATGATGTTCTGAAGGCCGAGAACGGGCAGGCAGCTTTAGATATTTTAAAACAATACGGGGAGGTTATTTCACTCATTCTTCTGGATATTGTTATGCCGGTGATGGACGGTTATACATTTCTCTCAATTATGAAAGCGGAACCGGCATTCTGCTCGATCCCGGTCATCGTAGCAACGCAGAACGACGGAGAGTCCGACGAGGTAGCTGCATTGTCCCACGGCGCCGCTGATTTTGTTGCCAAGCCCTACAAACCTCAGATTATCCTGCACAGGGTAGCCAATATCATCAATCTGCGGGAGACAGCGGCCATGATCAACGTGATTCAGTATGACAGGCTGACAGGGCTGTACAGCAAAGAGTTTTTTTATCAGATGGTAAAAGACATACTGCTAAGAAATCCGGACATAGAATATGATATTGTCTGTTCCGATATCGAAAATTTTAAACTGATCAATGACGTGTTTGGTGTACCGACCGGGGATCGCCTGCTCTGTGCGGTGGCAGACATGTACAGCCGGAAAACGGCGGACAGAGGCATCTGCGGCCGTCTGAATTCAGACAGGTTCGCTTGCCTGCTGGAAAAACGTACAGATTATACGGCTGCGATGTTTATGGAAGCAATTGAGCAGGTGAATGAAGAGGCGGATATTAGGAATATTGCAATGAAATGGGGCGTTTATACGATCGTTGACCGCACTATTTCGGTGGAACAGATGTGTGACAGGGCGCTGTTGGCGGCCAGCAGTATTAAAGGCCAGTACGGAAAGTATTTTGCGGAATATGATGATATGCTCCGTAATATGATGCTGAAGAAGCAGGCGGTTACGGACTGTATGGAGTCTGCGCTGGAGCAGCACCAGTTCCAGGTATATTTCCAGCCCAAGTACCGGATATCGGATGAAAAGCTGGCCGGAGCAGAGGCGCTGGTAAGGTGGAAGCATCCGGAATGGGGGCTCCAGTCACCGGCTGAGTTTATTCCCCTTTTTGAACAGAACGGATTTATTACAAAGCTGGATCAGTTTGTGTGGGATAAGGTATGCAGCAGCATGAAAAAATGGGATCTGGAAGGACTGCCGCGGATCTCAGTATCTGTTAATGTATCCCGGGCCGATATATACAATGCGGACTTGTCCGAGATTCTCAGGGAAACGGTTAAAAAGTATCACCTCCCGGCCTCCCGGCTGCATCTGGAGATTACGGAAAGCGCCTATACAGAGAATCCGAAACAGATCATAGACACGGTCAGCCGTTTGCGGGATATGGGATTTGTGATTGAAATGGACGATTTTGGCAGCGGATATTCCTCGCTGAATATGTTAAATGAAATGCCGATTGATATCTTGAAGCTGGATATGAAGTTTATCCGGAGCGAGACCGCCAAGCCCAACAGCCAGGGAATTCTGCGCTTTATCATTGATCTGGCCCGCTGGATGCACCTGGATGTAGTTGCAGAAGGAGTGGAGACCGGGGAACAGCTCGAGCGGCTCCGCCAGATCGGTTGCGATTACGTGCAGGGATATTATTTTGCAAAACCGATGCCCTGTGAAGAATTCAAAGCTCTTTTGAAGGAGTGCAGCAACGCTGATATATATAACAATACTGCATTTAGCGGAAAGAAAGAGGACAAGTATGGCAATTACAATTGATGAACGGCAGACAGTGCAGCTATTTTGCAGAGCATGGTTTCAGGAGCGAAACCTGGAAAAAACGCTTTCTTTTTTAGCGGAGGATATAAAATTTGTCGGTACCGGAATGGGGGAAACTGCCCAGGGAAAGAAAATGATGATGGAGTATCTGCGGCAGGACATAAATGAAATTCAGGAACCTTTTCATATGGATTTTTCGGTCATTCATGAGCAGTATCTGGCGGCCGGCATCTTTTCGCAGGCTGCGGACCTGACTCTGATCAATTCCATGTATATGTGGCACCTCCGGTTTTTCTTTACTTTAAAATGTACGGGCGGGAAGTGGCAGGTTGTTTGTTTCCACGCTGCGGAACCGGGAAGCAGCCAGCAGGGCGGAGAGCATTATCCGCAGACCCTCGTCGTGGAAAATGTAATGAAACAGCGCAATGATCTGCTGAATGAGTCCATCGCCGGAGGGATGATGGGCGGGTACATAGAACCGGGCTTTCCTTTTTATTTTATTAACCGCAGGATGCTGGAATATCTGGGGTATGGGAATGAAGCGGAATTCGTGGAAGATATCGGGGGCCTGATCACGAATTGCATGCATCCGGACGACAGGAAGAGGATAGACGAGGAAGTAGAGCAGCAGTTAGCCTGTAAAGGAGAGTATGTGGTCGAATACCGTATGAAGCGGAAGGACGGTTCCTATATATGGGTACATGATATAGGCAGGCAGATGACTGACGAGGACGGCAGGCCTGCCATTACTTCCGTTTGTATTGATATTACGGTACGGAAAAAGGCACAGGACGAAGTGATGCATATATACAATAATGTGCCTGGTGCGGTATTTCGATGCAGGTATGATGCATGTTTTTCGATTCTCGATGCAAACGATGGCTTTTTTGAATTTCTAAATTATACCAGAAAAGAATTTGAAGACATGGGAAACCGTTTTTTCTCGGTGATCCATCCGGAGGATGTGGATGCCTTGCGGGGAAAGCTGGGGGCCGGACTGGCGGACGGGAATACGATCAACAATGACAACCGGGTGATATGCAAAGGCGGCGAAGTAAAGTGGGTTTCCTTGAAAGCACAAATGCTCAAGGAAGAAACCGGGGAACAGTATTTTTACTGCGTTTTTGTTGACATCACGGAGGAAAAGCAGCTGCAGAGCCGTGTACGGGAGCTTTACGAGAAAGAACTGGAGTATTTTGCCGAACTGTCCTCTTCGGAAGGGAGTACACAGGGAAGATTTAACATTACAAAGAACGTGTTGGAAAATTACATGACAGATCCCAACGCGGCGATATCCCATGTGGGCGCCACATATCAGGAGACTATTTTCAATCTGGCGGCCTCTGCTGTTGAAGTGTCAGACCGTGAGCAGATACTCAGCGTGCTGGACAGGGAGAAGGTTCTGGAAGACTATTCTGCTGGCAATGTTGACTACCGTTTTGAATATTTGCGCCGCCGCAGCGATAAAAGTTTATTTTGGGCAAGCACCAATTTCCGCTCCTACCTGAATCCGGAGACGGGAGATGTCATTGTCTTTTTCTATACATTTGATATAACGGAACAGAAGCTCAAGGAACAGCTGCTTCATAAGATTGCGTCTCTGGATTATGATGTCATTGTGGAAATTGATATCAAAAAAGACATATTCAGGGGGCTTACCTTTGCAAGCAGCGGCTTGGGGCCTGCGTGGCAGGAACTGCATTTTCAGGAGAAGATCCGGAGAACCGCCGAAAGCTTTATGAATGAGGCAGCCGCACAGGAATATCTGAAACAGCTGGATTACGACTACATGCAGGATATGCTCGGGCAGCAGGAAGCCTATACCTTCAGCCTGGAGATGTGTGACGAGGACGGCAGTATCAGAACGAAAAGATTCCAGGTCTTCTATATCAATCAAGAGCTTGGGAGGGTATGCCTTGCCCGCACGGATGTCACCGATGTAGTGCAAAAGGAACAAAAACAGAAGGAGGAACTTGCAGCGGCGCTGGTCGCAGCGGAACAGGCAAATGCCGCCAAATCGGATTTCTTGTCCAGGATGAGCCATGAGATCCGCACGCCTATGAACGCAATCATCGGGATGAGTGCAATCGCGGCACAGTCGATCGGAGATGATGAACAGGTGGAAGACTGCATATCGAAGATCGGTATTTCATCCAGATTTCTGTTGTCTCTGATTAACGACATACTGGATATGAGCAGAATTGAAAGCGGCAAGATGCTTTTGAAGAATGAAAAGATTCCTACCGAGGAATTTATGAATGGGGTCAATTCGATCTGCTATGGCCAGGCGGCGGCCAAGAATGTGGAATACGAGTGTATTGTCGATCCGGTGTTAGATGATTATTATATCGGGGATGCGATGAAGCTGCAGCAGGTGCTGATTAATATTTTAAGCAATGCCATCAAGTTTACCGGAGAGGGCGGAAGAGTCACTTTTTCTGTAGAACAGAGGCAAAGGACAAAGAACGACGTTGTATTGAGATTCATTGTTAATGATACGGGAGTAGGAATGAGTGAAGAATTCCTTCCCCATATATTTGAGCCGTTTTCACAGGAATCTACCGGAACCACTGCACTGTATGGGGGAACGGGGCTGGGTCTGGCAATCTCTAAGAATATTGTGGATATGATGGACGGCAGGATCACGGTGCGGTCAATTAAAGAGATCGGCACAGAATTTATGGTCGATGTAAAGCTTGGCATCAGTGAGGAGGAAAAGCAAAGGCATAATCAAAGGAAGCAGGATTATAATTTTTCTCATTTAAAAACCCTGGTGGTGGATGACGATGTGGCAGTGTGCGAGGGCGCCGTTGCGACACTCAAAGAGATCGGGATTAAGGCGGAATGGGTAGACAGCGGACGGAAAGCCGTTGACAGAGTGGAGATACTATGGGCTGAGGGCCGGTATTACGATATGATTCTGATAGACTGGAAGATGCCGGGAATGGACGGTATAGAGACTGCCCGGCGGATACGCCGTATTGTAGGGCCTGAAGTGACCATCATTATCATGACCGCTTACGATTGGATTGCCATTGAGCATGAGGCGAAGCTTGCAGGCGTCAACCTTCTGATGAGTAAGCCCATGTTCAAGTCTTCTCTGGTCTCTGCATTTACTAAGGCCCTCGGGAAAAAAGAAGAAGAGGCAAGGCAGACGGAAGACGTTGATTATGATTTTGCCGGAAAACGTGTTCTTCTTGTAGAAGACAATGCAATCAATACAGAGGTGGCGGTTATGCTGCTGGAAAGCCGTAATTTTGCTGTTGATACGGCGGAAAACGGGCTGCGCGCCCTGGAAAAGTTCAGCAAATCGGAAGAAGGGTATTACAATGCCATCCTCATGGATATCAGAATGCCGCTGATGGATGGGCTGACAGCGGCCACAAATATCAGGCATCTCAGCAACAAGGACGCAAAGTATGTGCCGATTATTGCAATGACCGCCAACGCCTTTGATGATGACATCGAGAAAAGCAAAGCGGCAGGAATGAATGCTCATCTGGCAAAGCCTATCGAACCAAAACGGCTGTACCAGATATTATATGACTTTATTCAGGAGAGGGAGAATGCACAGGACTCCCAGAATGGTGAGTAGCGATAACAAAGATAGCAGGCAGTATTGGAATCAGTAAGGAGGCATGGAGATGATGAGCGGATTTAAAGAGATATTCGAGGCCTATGGAGGAGACTATGGGATCACTATGGCGCGTTTTATCAATAATGAAGAGATGTACATGAAGTTTCTGGACAAGTTTTTTGAGGATGATAGTATCAGCAGATTACATACGGCGCTGGAGGGCAATGACCTGAAAGGCGCTTTTGAGGCGGCTCACACGCTGAAAGGTGTTGCGGGGAATATGGGGCTTACCCCGCTGTTCGATAAGGTATGCGCTATTGTGGAACCTCTCCGGGTCTGTAAGGAAGAGGCAGCGTATGCTGAATTATATCAGGAAATTAAAGGCGAATTCGAAAGAGCGGATGAGCTGAGGGGGGCCCTGAAAAGGGCGGTTCAGCCATGACCAGCGATACTCCTCTAGTTCTGCGGCTGGAGGATATTATCAATGCGATACCGGGCGGAGTTGCCGTCTATAAGGTATCGGACAGATTCGAGACAGTCTATTTTTCAGACGGCGTGCCTGAATTGTCAGGTTATACGGTAGACGAATACTATGAATTAAGTAAGGGCGATGCGGCAGAACTTATCTACCGGGAAGACACCGGCATGGTGGTTCAAATGGCAGAACAGGTCATTCGTACTCACGATACGGTGGATTTTGAATTCCGCAAACAGCACCGTGACGGGCATATAGTCTGGGTGCGCGTCCAAGTAAAATGGAGCGGGGAAGAGGATGGGTGTCCTCTGTTGCTGTGCGTGTTCCATAATATTTCTGAGCTGAAAGAGGCGCAGCTGGAGATGCGGCATCTGATCAACTCGATTCCCGGGGGGATTGCCAGTTATCGCGTGGAAAATCACCGTTTTATTCCTACATTTTTCTCTGACGGTGTTATGGCCCTGTCGGGGCATACGAGGGCGGAGTACGAAGCACTGATCGGGGATAATGCCCTGAATATTGTATATGGGCAGGATCGGGAACGGGTGATGGAAGCAGCAGAGGCCGCTTTGTCCAGCGGAGAGGTTCTGGATGTTTCATACCGGATGCGCCATAAGGATGGCGGTCTGGTCTGGATCCACCTCAATGGCAGGCGCATGGGGCCGCTATCGGAAAACACCAGGTTCTATGCGGTATTTACCGGTATGTCCTTGGAGACCCGGCTGTTTCAGAGTATTGCCAACGAAATGGCTGACAGCATTTATATCATTGCAAAGGATAGTTATGACCTTTTGTATGTGAATGAACCAAAAAAAGACGGTCTGACTAACCGTGACTGTGTGGGAAGAAAATGCTATGAAGCACTCTATGGCAATCACACGCCCTGTGAATTCTGCGGTCTGACAAAATATGAGGCGGACGGGCGGGAACATGAGATGAAGATCAGCGGACAGGACCGCTTTTTCAGTACGCGTTTCCGTGAGACGGACTGGAATGGCATCCCGGCATATGTAAAATATGTCCGTGATATAACCGAAGAGGTGAAGACACGCAGGGAAAAAGAACGTTTAGAACAATATTTCCAGACGGTTGTCAAGAATCTGCCGGGAGGGATTGCAGTAGTTAAACTCTGCGGGGATGGCAGCATGGTGCCGGAATTCGTGTCGGAAGGTTTTGCTGAGTTGACGCGCATGTCCCAGGAAGAAATATCGGACCTGTACAGTGAGGATGCTATGGCCGGTGTGAATGCCCAGGATCTGGAGCAGGTGAACGCGCGTCTAACGGAATTCATTGAAAGCGGGGCGAGCCAGTGTGAACTGGTGTACCGGCTGAAACGGGGAGACGGCAGCTACGTGTGGGTCAAGAATAACCTTTCTCTGATCGAAATGGAGAGCGGCGAAAGAAAATTCTACGCAGTTTATCACGATATCAGCGGAGAGATCGCCGAGAAGGAGCAGCTCCGGCAGCAGTATAAAGAGATGATTATGCAGCATTACCGGACGCCGGATCCGAATGCACTGATTATCGGGCACTGTAATATAACCCAGAACCAGATTCTGGAGATTATTGACCATACGGATTCGGATCTGCTGAAGACATTCAGCGCAGTACGGGAAAAGTTTTTTACCGGTATTTCCAGCCTCGTGACAGACGAAAAAGAGAGGCAGCTCTTTTTAGATACCTATTTGAACGAGCCCTCGCTGAGAGCATTTGGCCGAAATGATACGGAGCAGACACTTCAGTGTTTTATTAAACTTCCTAAAGAGGAAAAGGGACGTCATGTAAAGTTTAAAGTGAACATGGTAGAGACTCCGGATACAGGCGATGTCACCGGGATTCTGACGGTAACAGACATTACGGACGAGACGGTTACAAACCAGATTCTGCATCAGCTTTCTGTGACCAGCTACGATTTTGTGATTGACCTGGATCTGATAAACGATACTTATAAGCTCCTGGCATATAATAAGAATTCGGACAGACTGCCGGATTCTTTTGGAAGCCATTCAAAAAGAATCCGTTTCATGGCAGAAGAGGTTGTCGTGCCGAAAGACCGCGTACAGTATTGGGGATCGCTTGAGGCGGGAGAAATGAAGAAACGCCTGACGGAAAAGGGCTCCTATACCTTTGCATTTTCCATTACGGATGAGCAGGGCGACATACGTACAAAGAATATGACGGTCTCAGCCATTGACCTGAGAATCGGAAGAGCCTGCCTGGTGCGCTCCGATATTACGGAATCCCTGCGCGAGCAGCAGGGTCTGCTCAATATGATTGCCTATACTTTTGAGCTTGCCTGCTTTATAAATATGAATTCCACCTCCCTGACAATGTATACGCGTGAGACGGTGCTCAAGAACTTAGCACCTAATTATCTGGATAAATACGAGGACGCGCTGAAAGAGTTTGCCCTCCACTTTGGAAGGGCAGAAGACAGGGAAGAAACCTCCAGGCAGTTCCGGGTGGAAACGATGGTGGAAAGGCTGGGACAAAAACCGGAGGGATATGATTTTGTATTTCCTTATGAAGAGGGAGATGAAGTGCTGTATAAGCAGATCAATGTCCTGTGGGGTGACGAGAATCACCGGACAATCTGCATGGTACGGGCAGACGTAACAGATATGCTGGCGGCAGAGCGCCAGACAAAACGGACGCTGGAGAAGGCGCTTGTACTTGCCGAGGAGGCAAACCAGGCAAAGAGCGAATTTCTCTCGGCCATGAGCCATGATATCCGGACTCCGATGAATGCGATCATGGGGATGACTGCTCTGGCATGTGCACATATTGACGACCAGGACAAAGTATCGAACTGCCTGAAAAAGATTTCAATATCATCCAGGCATTTACTGAGCCTGATCAATGATGTCCTGGACATGAGCAAGATTGAGCGGTCCCAGATTGCTCTGGGAAGAATGAAAATTCATCTGCCAAAACTGATGGATGAACTGGCAGCGATCATAGAACCCCAGGCGAAGGCAGCAGGAATCCAGTTTCATATGCAAGCAGAGGGCATCACAAACCCCAGGTTTTATGGCGATATGCTGCGCCTGAATCAGATCTTTATCAATATTCTAAGTAATGCGATTAAATTTACACCGGAAGGCGGTTCAGTCGGATTTCTTGTGAAAGAGCTGCCTCCCGTACGGGATGATGGCTATGTCCGGTATTGCTTTACAATTCGGGATACGGGTGTGGGGATAAAAAAAGAGTTTTTGGAACACATTTTTGAGCCGTTTACCCGCAGCAGCAATACTTCACGTGTCGAAGGAACCGGACTGGGGCTGAGTATCACAAGGGGTCTGGTGGATCTGATGGGCGGAGTCATAACCGTGGAGAGCAAAGAGCATCAGGGAACTGTATTTCAGGTCATTCTGGAATGTGAGAAGGCGGGGGAACCGGACAGGAAAGCTGTGAATCCTGATGATGGGCGAGAAAGAAGAGACCATGCTGCATTCCTTGAAGGCCGCCGTTTTTTGATAGCCGAGGATAATGCAATCAATGCGGAGATACTCTGTGAGCTGCTGGAAATGTATGGGGCCAGTTCCCTTGTAAAAACGGATGGTCTGCAGACGGTAAAAGAATTTGCGGACAACAGGTCCGGCGTCTATGATGCAATTCTCATGGATATACAGATGCCGGAGATGAACGGATATGAGGCAACCCGAGCAATCAGGCGGATGAACAGGCCGGATGCGGCGCATATACCGATTATCGCTATGACTGCCAATGCTTTTGCCGAGGATATCCAGGCGTCAATGGATGCCGGAATGACGGCGCATGTTGCAAAACCAATTGATGTTAGCGTGCTGCAGTCAACGCTCTGCAGAGTATTGGGAATCGAGTACAAATAAGATAGCCGTGGGATACCCTTTGGGCATAAATAAAAAATCACTCTCATATGTTATTGCATAGGGGGTGATTTTGTGATTTATGTTGTGAAACAGGGAGACACTTTGTTTTCCATTTCAGCGCAGACGGGTGTGCCCGTCTGGAAAATGGTATATGACAATCAGCTGGCGAGCCAGGATCAGCTGGTGATCGGGCAGGCACTCCTTATCCTGCAGCCGGAAGAGTCTGCGAGTATGCGTGGAGATATGTTAGTCACGGGATATGCATATCCATTTGTGGAGCCGTATATTTTGGAACAGGCGTTCCCGGCCCTGAATGAATTATTGGTCTTTTCATATGGTTTTACATTTGAGGGAGAACTTGTGCCGCCTCCCCAGGACGATCTCTGGATGATTGAGGCGGCCTGGGAGGCAGGGATTGAGCCGCTGCTGGTACTGACACCGTTTTCGGGAGGGGCTTTTAATAACCAGCTGGTGAAAGTGCTGGTGGAAAATGAAGTAATCCAACAGCGGGTAATAGACAACCTGCTGTACACCGTACAGGACAGGGGATATTCAGGAGTGGATATTGATTTTGAGTATATCCTGCCGGAAAACAGGGTTGCATATGCGGAGTTTGTTGGCAGAGTACGGGAAGTTATGAATGCACAGGGATATAAGACATCTGTTGCGCTGGCGCCCAAGACTTCCACCGATCAGCCGGGCCTTTTATATGAGGGCATGGACTATGCACTTCTGGGTGCGAATGCGGACAATGTTTTTCTAATGACATATGAGTGGGGCTATACATACGGACCGCCGATGGCTGTGGCGCCTTTGAATAAGGTGCGGCAGGTGGTGGAGTATGCGCTGACACAGATACCGAAGGAGAAGATACTGATGGGGATTCCTAACTATGCTTATGACTGGGCGCTGCCCTATGAAAGAGGGATCACCAAGGCAAGGCTGATCGGCAATGTGGAGGCTGTGCACATTGCGGCAGAAAACGGGGTATCTATACAATACGATGATCTTGCACAAAGCCCTCACTTTAACTATACAAGGAACGGGATTGCACATGAAGTCTGGTTTGAGGATGTGCGGAGCATCGAGGCAAAGCTGAACCTGGCACGGGAATATGAACTGCTGGGGGTGGGGTACTGGAATCTGATGCGGCCGTTTCGGGCGAATTGGCTGCTGTTGGAAAAATAGGTAAATAAGGGAAAAATTACCGCTATGGAAACACAAGCGTCAATTAACAAAATACAATCAATATGTATTGTAACAAGGCGCTTCTTGTAGTATGATACATCTATGAAGAGCCTTATGAAAAGGGAAAGAGCGGAGGAGAAAATAATGTCAATCATAGATAACGCAGAGCAGTTTTTAGAAATTGAAAGCGGTCTGAGAACGATTGGACAGGAGAGAGAAGATACGCTAATTAAAGAGCCGTTTACAAAAGATTTTGCTCTTCGTTTCTGCTGGAGCAGCAATGCGATTGAAGGAAATACTTTAGATTTAGAAGAGACGGTATCTGTCATTGAATATGATGAGGTGCGCAGTGGTCACACCTACACAGAATATCAAGATACCAAGAATTTATATCGGGCAATCAGCACGATGATGATTCCGTTTCAAAAACGAGACATCACAGCAGACTGGCTGAAAAATGCAAATGGGATCCTGCGCGGAATAGAAAGTGATTACAGGACAAACCAGGTCTATATTGGAACCTTGGTTGAGGCGGTATTTTATCCACCAGATGCGGAAGCAGTTGCCGGATTAATGGAACAGTTTTTGGCAGAAATGCAGAATAAAGGCAGAACAGTTCAAGACGTTATGGAACAGACTGCTTTGCAGCATATTCAATTTGAGCAGATCCATCCTTTTAGGGATGGTAACGGCAGAGTAGGCCGAATGGTTTTGAATCAGCAATTAATAAATTACGGATTCCTTCCTATTATAATTGAACCGAAAGGAAAATACCGTCAGGCATTTCGGCAATTCGAAAAAAACAAGGACTTATCGCTGATGACACATATTTTGTGTAAAGGAGAACTAGACGCTATTCAAAGTATGCAATGTCTTATTCAAAAAAGAAAACAACCATTGGAATGTTCAAAAGAAAGTGCGAGGGCTCCCGGAATCTAACGTATTCCGTGCAATGCAATAGAAGCAGTACAGAAGGATAGCGAGCTGCTAAAGAAGGTAGAACGCGAATACAGTGCAAAACTGGAAAAAGTTTTATAATAGTGAAATGTAGTTATGGAGGGCAGGAATGCCCTTCATTTTTAATATTCATTATGACTGTGCAGCATCTATGGGGCTATATATATGGCCCGCCTATGGCTGTGGTGCCTTTGATTAAGGCGTGTCATAAAAGCGATTTTCATAACAACCTCTAGCATAATAAATAATCCGCCAAGAACTATAAATATGTTCCCCTAATTGAACGAGTTGTGTTTACAATAAATATAGAAAAGCAGTAAGAGGAAGCTATGAAAAGTTTCTATTTGAAAGGGGCTAGGCGGGGAATTTACTATGATGCAGGTCCTGTATGCTTGGTTTTGTAAAGATACGTAAATCTAAATTCACAACCAATGATATGGTTTATCAAGTTAGAGAATTATAACCCAAAAAACAAATGAGGAGGAGATAAAGTGAATAATAAGCAAAAGAAACTATTTGACGAAATTTGCAAGTCACAAAGTCTAAATGATATTCAAAAGTATACAGAAAACATTTTAGAAATACGAGGTTTTAATATTCAAAGTGCTCAAGATAAGATGCTTTTGTTGACGGAAGAAATAGGAGAATTGGCAAAAGCAATACGTAAAGCAGAAACTAGGATTTCTATTGATTATGATAAAATAGAAAATTATAGTTCTATTGAAAGTGAAGTGGCGGATGTATTTATAGTACTAATGTCTTTATGTAATGTATTAAATATCAATTTATATAATTCGTTTATTGATAAAGAAAAAGAAAACATAGAAAGGGTATGGAAAAAATAAATGAAATGCTCATTTCCGATTTGCAGAACGATAATATTAATAGATGACAGTAGCATAAGCTCCTTTTCTTCAATGTGTGTTTTATTCAGTTCAGAATGGCACATGGAAAGAAAAGGAGCTAATTTTATGTAATAAAATATAGTTTTCGGACGGCTCTGATGGGATGGACGACAAAATCCTTCTAATAAAGGATGGTTAGAGTAAAGTAATCGAAAAAGATTAAGTAAAATTTCATAGCAGACACTGTATATTCACAGAATGAGAAAAACATATAAAAAACTTAGATATATGCAAGTAAAAACGGACATATATACAATTTTACAGATGTATCTTTCTTTATAATGAAATCATAAATTAAGAATGTAAAGGAGAAAATGCATGATTAAGATTATTGATTGTCATCACTCATACAGCGAAAATAACGAGTTTTCATGGAAAATAAGTGGAGATACAGATCAAGCGGCATATTGTGTTCAGATACAAAACCGTATGAGAGAGATTGTATGGAACAGCGGAAAAGTGGAAAGTGAAAATCGGCACAATGTTCCCTGTACCGTACAATTAGAAAAAGAAGAAAAATACAATTGGAGCGTAGAATGCTGGGGTACAGACGGAAGCGCAGACAGGATAGAAGGTAAGACCTTTTATTCTGGAATTGATGGCTGGGAGGCTGAATGGATAGAACCAAATCGAACCAGAAAACCAATGATGGACAGCACAGAACCAGTAGAACCAGTAGGCCGGGGAGAAAGAGTAGGGGATGCACTGGAACGTTTGGATCCGGTTGTTTACATGAGAAAGTGTTTCAACTTAGATAAAATACCAGAGTATGGAGTTATATATGCGACTGCACGTGGTATTTATCACATTTGGGTCAATGGTGTAAGAGTTTCGAATCTGTTTGCTCCTGGGAATACATCTTATAACAAGCATATAGATTATCAATGCTATGATGTAACGAAAGTATTAAAAACAGGAGAAAATGTCATTGCGATTGCACTTGCAGACGGATGGTACACCGGGAAAATCGGCGCAGTTGGAATTGGCAGACAATTCGGAGAGGAAAATGCAGTTCTTTGGCAATTGATATGCAAAGACAAAGAAAAAAATAAATTGGTATATTATTCAGATGAATCAATGAAATGGAGTTATGGTGCATTACGTTATGCAGATCTTTATATTGGGGAATATTATGATGCAGGTATGGAACTGATTGGCTGGAAACACAGCGGCTTTGATGATTCAGAATGGTATCCGGTTAATATTAGAAAATATGGCTATCAAGAGCTTGAACTGCAGTCAATTCCAGATATTAAAGAAACCAGGACGATTGAGCCAAAAGTAATAAGAACAGAAAAAAATGAAATATTATTAGATGCGGGTGAGAATATCGTTGGATACATATCTTTTGAATTACAACTTCAAAAGGGACAGATTATTTCTTTTGAGCACTCGGAAACAGTTGATAAAGACGGGAATTACCTTCAGAACATTATAGGTCAGAACAAAGATCAGGCAGATTATTATAAGGCGGATAGAAATGGGATTGCAAAATGGAAACCACAATTTACATACCATGGATTCCGTTACGTGAGAGTAAATGGTACCGATGACAGGCATCCGAAACATTATCAGATTCATGTGATTGAAACGCCAATGAGAAAAACAGCTGATTTTACATGTTCAGATGAACGTCTAAATACCTTACAGGAAAATATTTATCGTTCTCAGCAGGGAAACATGATTAGTATTCCAACGGATTGTCCGCAGAGAGAAAGAGTGGGTTGGACAGGTGATATGCAGGTGTATGCACCAACTGCTTGTTACGAAGCAGATGTAGAGCAATTCTTAAGGCACTGGATGAGAGATGTACAAAATGAACAGCTTGAGGATGGACAGGTCCCCCATATTGTTCCTTGTATGCCATCACATGATATTATGAAACCGGCAGGTATCAAAGGCGTGTCTGCTGCCGGATGGTCAGATGCGGCAGTGATTGTTCCGTGGAGACTCTATCAGGCATATGGAGATATTCGGATTTTGGAAGAAAACTATGAGTTAATGAGCCGGTATATGAAATCCACAGAAAACTGCGTTGCAGAAATTCCTGACAATTTTGAGGAATTAACACCGCAAAGGCAGGCTGTACAGAAATACTTATGGAATACAGGATTTCAGTATGGAGATTGGTTAATGCCTTCAATTCAAATGTCTGGACGATCAATTTTCGAAGTAGTACAGCAGACAGGATATGTAATGGCAACGCTTATGTTTGCATTGACAACGCAGCTGATGAGTGAAATCTGTTCCGTGCTTGGAAAAGAGGAAGAGGCGAAACATTATCAGGAGTTAAATGAAAATGTTAAGTATGCATTTAACGTTGAATATGTAAATGAAGATGGATTGATTACGAAGGATTATCAGGGGGTTTATGTACTTGCACTTTGGACAGATGCACTTCCGGAAAAGCTGCGTGGAAAAGCATTGGAACATTTGATTCAGTTAATTCATAATAATAATGATTTGCTTGATACAGGATTCTTGTCCGTGGCTTATTTACTCCCGGTATTGCAGAAAATGGGGAGAAGTGATATCGCTAATCTGCTGCTTATGAGGGATCAATGCCCATCCTGGCTTTATGAAGTAAAAATGGGTGCAACGACTATGTGGGAGTATTGGAATGGATATGCTGAGGATGGAACACCAGGGGATTGTTCCATGAATCATTTTGCATTTGGTTGTGTGGGGGAATATTTATACCGTACTATTCTTGGTATTCAGGCAGAGAATCCGGGATTTAAAAGAATGAAAATAAAGCCGGATGTCACGTGTGGTTTATCCTATGCAAAAGGATATTTTGAAAGTATCTGGGGGAAAGTAGAGGTGCATTGGAAGAAGAAGGAAGGCGGATATACTCTTGATGTGGTAATTCCGCCAAATACAACTGCGGAAGTAGAGATTGGGCGGCATAAAGGTATTTATGGATGCGGCGCCTATCATATAGATACAGAATCATAGCATGGAAGCATAGCTTGTCAAAGCAGGCAAAGGGTTAGCGAATTTGAGCCAAAGAAAGTGAGGATAAATATGAAACCGGAATTTAAACGTTTGATGCAGATTGGAATTATAGTAAGAGATATAGACGAGGCAGTGAAAAAGTATGAGGCTATGGGAATGGGACCATGGGATATCACGGTTATGAGAAATGATCAGCCGCCATTTGAAGATTTAACATTTAATGGGGAAGCAATTTCAGAAAAAGGGCCGGTTATGAAAACAGCAATGATGACATGTTATGGATTTGAATTTGAATTAATTGAACCTATAGCAGATACAGTATACAAAAGATGGTTGGATGAGCATGGACCAGGAATCCATCATGTTGCTTTTGATACAGAAAAAGAATACGAGACATTATTGGAAGATACGAAAAAAGAAACAGGAAAGGAACCTTGGGTAAGAGGTCAGGGAATTCATGGACTTATGGATTTCTCATATCTCGATTTGAGAGATGAGCTGGGATTAATCGTTGAATGCTACAGTACACTCCAACCAGGAAAGCCAGCGCTTCCATACGATATGAAAGGAGAAGTTACAGAATAATGAAAGCATTAATATATTATGGACCAAAGAATATTAAATTAGAAGAAATTGAAAAACCAGCAGCTGCGAGTACGGATGTAATCGTTAAAGTGAAACGTGCCGGCATCTGTGGCTCAGACCTTACAGCATATCTTTTAGATGGAATGAAAGTTGGAATTCCAATGAAAGGGCAGTTTGGACATGATGGACAGTTTGGGCATGAGATGGCAGGAGTAGTGGAAACTGTTGGAGCAGATGTAAAAGATGTAAATGTTGGTGATCGTGTATTTATCAATCCAACTGTCTGCAAACGTAATGGAATGATGGGGTGTGATGTTGCGGGGGCATTTTCGGAGTATGTTCTTGTTGAAGATGCAGCTTATGGCAAAAATCTTCTTCAATTATCTGATGACGTAACATTTGATGAAGCGGTAGTCATTGAGCCGTTAGCTGTTGGTACGCATGGTAAGAATTGTATTAATGTAAAACCGCACGAAAAGGTTGTGATTTTTGGGGCTGGGACAATTGGTCTTTGCACACTGAATGCAGTGCTTGCTGTCGGCTGTAAAGAACCGGTTGTAGTAGAGATGAATGAGCAGCGTTTGGATTTGGCAAAGAAGATGGGAGGGACTCCTTTTTCACCGAAAAATGGTGATCTAAAAGGGTTTCTGGAAGGACATTTTGGATATGTGTCTAATCCATTTGGAATGAAAAAAGCAGATGTGGATGCCTTTATCGATTGTGCCGGAGCAACTCCAATAGTGGGACAGGTTATTGAAGCTGCGAAAGAACATGCAAGGTTATCCATTGTGGCTGTTTACAAAAAATCCATTGATTTCAATATTGCGGATATGATGTCAGGGCAGATGACCATTCAAGGATCTTGCGGATATGAAGAATCGGATGTTATTGAAGCGTTCCAGAATATCAACGGAAAGCGTACATGTACACCTGAAATCGTAACACATCATTTTTCAATAGATGAAGCGGTGGAAGCATTTGAGTTTGCAGCAAATCCAAAATCAGGAGCTGTCAAGGTCGTTATTGATTACGAATAATATACAATTTTTTTATGAAAACAATGCAGGCACTTGATATTATACAAAGAATAAACTTATTTTTGTACAATTAGGAATCAGGAAATATCCAATTATTTCAGATGCTTCTTCTATATACTTTTCTTATGCAATGAAAAACTTATATACCCAAAGGGCACCCCGTAACACATGCCCTGCGGGCGGATCTGCAGCTAAGCTGCGGAATAAGGTATACCCAAAGGGCACCCCGTAACACATGCCCTGCGGGCGGGTCCGCAGCTAAGCTGCGGAATAAGGTCTAGAAGGAGGGAACATTGGGTGGAGGCAAAGTTCGGAAAAGTGATTCATCTTGGCATTGTGGTGGAAGATGTATATAAGGCTGTGGAAATCTATGAAGAAGAATTCGGGATTACACCATGGGAAGTCAGTGATCATGCTGATTTCTTCGCAGATAAGATTGTGAATGGAACAGTGGGAGTTGATTTTGCCAGTGCAATTTATAAAGGGAATGGATATGAATTGGAATTAATCGCTCCAAACGGACCGAGTGTGTATCATGATTGGCTGAAGGAACATGGACCAAGTCTGCATCATGTAAAGTTAGAAACAAAAGAGAACTATGATGATGTGATGGCTATGGCAAAAAGAATTTCAGGAAGAGATCCATACTTAGAGATGAAATGGCAAGACGGGAAACCAATTGTAGGGTATGCAGATATGTTGAAGGAGACAGGTTTGCTACTTGAAATTTCAAAAGAATAAGAGGAGGAAGAAATGAGCAGTATAGCAAAAAATGAAAAAACCAGTCCAAAGCTGGCCTTTGGATATGGAATGGGTGAAGTTGCCAACCAGATCAGTTGGTATATGATTAATACATATTTGACAATTTTCTACACAGATGCAGTAGGTCTTTCAGCATCAGCAATTTCTCTGATCATGTTAATAGCCAGAGTGTGGGATGCAGTGAATGACCCAATCATGGGTAATATTGCAGATAAGACAAATACAAGATGGGGAAGATTCAGACCTTACTTAATGTTTGCCCCGCCATTTTTAGCGATCTTTAACATTTTAACATTTACAGTATTCCCTGTGACAGGTACTTTGAAGATCGTTCTTTGTCTGGTAACTTATATCGGAACCGGTATGGTTTACACAGTAATTGTTACAGCACATGCAGCACTTGTAAACGTAATCGCGATTGACTCACAGGTACGTATGAATCTTTCTACAGCTCGTGGAATTGGCTCCTCTATTATCAGTATCGTTCTTTCCGCAGTTGTAATGCCAATGATTCTTTTCTTCGGAAAAAGTGATTCAGCAAATGCAAAAGGGTACCTCGGAGCAGCGATTGTATTATCTATTGTAATGATTCCTTGTTTCCTTATTGAAGCATTCATCTGTAAAGAAAAATATACAAAAGTACTTCATTCGGAAGCGGCAGAGGGAGCCCAGCCTAAGAGAGGCTTTATTGGTAACTTAAAAGAACTGTGCAAAAATGATCAGCTTCTTAGTATTGTAATTATGACATTCCTTGGAGCAATTTGTGTAACTGCTCGTATGAGTTTGATGGCTTACTATGTAATCTATGTAGTTGGATCATATACTGCAGTATCACTTGTATTTACTGTAATGACGATTGCACAGCTTGTAGGTACCGCATTAATTCCATTTATGACCAAAAAAATTGGTAAAAGAAACTATATGTATGTTCTTACCTTTATTATGGTTGGTTCATTCGTCGGCATTTACTTCTTTGCAGGCAATAACATTCCGGTATTATTAGTGTTCAGTTTCTTCAGCGGATTATGTAATTCATCCGGAGCATTAAGCTATGGTTTTGTATCTGACAGTATTGAATATGGAGCATGGAAAGTTGGAACTCGTCAAGAAGGTCTTGCAACGTCATTCCTTTCGCTTGCAGTAAAAGCGTCTACTGCTGTTTGCGGCGTTCTTGGAGTCCAGATGCTTGCAGCAGTCGGATATGTAGCAAATGCAGAACAGACTGCAAGTACGATTAGCGGTATTAATTTTGTAGTTAATATGATTCCGGCAATCTGTGGAATTATTTCATTGATTCCATTGTTCTTCTACAAACTGACAGAAGATCGTGTATCTGCAATTCGTGAAGATTTGGATCATGGTAAGACAGCGGCAACTTCAGACCTTTCATTTGCAAAAGGATGGAAAAATAAATAAGCAAAATCCTAAAAAGAGTATACCCAAGGGCACACCGTAACACATGCCCTGCGGGCGGATTCGCAGTAAACTGCGAAATAAGGTATAGTAAAATGCGAAGCGGACCTTTTTTACAGGGGTCCGCTTTATGAGAAAAAGGAGATTTAAAATGAAGAACAATTACATCTTCCCATTTTTGTGGATGCGTAATCAGAATGAGGACGTGCTTCGAACAGAGATTAAAAAAATATATGAGTGCGGAATTCGTGCAATTTGCTTAGAATCAAGACCGCATCCAGATTTTATTGGAGATGGATGGTGGAAAGATTTTGATATTGTGATGGAAGAAGCTAAGAAATATAGTATGAAAATATGGATTTTAGACGATGCACATTTCCCGACAGGACAGGCCAATGGAATGATTCCGGAAAAATATCCGGAACTTGCACGTAAATATATTATGATGCAGCACACAGACTGCGTGGGACCGGTAAAGAATGCTGCATTAGATGTAAAGCTGATGATGACAAAGCGGTTTACCTGGTTAGATTTCGGAAAAAAAATTGAAAAGCCTTTGATTGACAAACAGGAACTGCTTAGTGTGGCTGCAGTGAAAATTATAGAAGGTGATACACTTGAAAATGAAGTGATTGATTTGACTCCTTATGTGGAAAAAGGCACATTGAAATGGGATGTTCCGCCAGGTGTATGGCGTATCTGCATTTCATTTACCACTTATGATTTTGGTGCGCGTAATGAATACATTAACTATGTAGATGAAAAATCGGTACATACATTGATTGAAGCAATTTATGAGCCCCATTTTGAACATTACAAAGATGAATTCGGTAAGACAATTGCGGGATTTTTCTCGGATGAACCAGGTTTTTATAATGTAGAAGGATTTGACATGGATGATTCGATTGGAAGAAAAAAAATGGCACTTCCCTGGTCAGATGAGATGCAGGAAGTTATGGATTGCTCTGAGTATAAAGATTGGAAAACATCACTTGTTTATTTATGGATGAATGCAGAGAATGAAAATAAATCTGCTTATGTAAGAAAAATTTATATGGATCTTGTAAGTAAGATGTATGCAAAGAATTTTTCACAGCAGCTTGGAAAATGGTGTGAAGATCATGGCGTTGAATATATTGGACATGTTATTGAAGATAACGGCGAACATAACAGATTAGGATGTGGCGCAGGACATTATTTTCGGGCAATGTCAGGTCAGCATATGGCTGGTATTGATACAATCGGCGGACAGATTATTCCTGGAAATTCATATGCTTCACGCCATGGTATAGCTTATATTGGAAATGGAATCTTTCATCATTTTGGATTAGCAAAACTCGGAGCGTCTGATGCACAAACAGATCCAAAGAAAAAGGGGCGTCTCATGTGTGAAGCTTTTGGTGCGTATGGATGGAATTTTGGGGTAAAGAGCATGAAATGGGTTGCGGATTTCTTGTTAGCTCAGGGAGTGAATCATTTTGTGCCGCACGCATTTTCAATGGCAGATTATCCAGATATGGATTGTCCGCCACATTTCTATGCAAGAGGAAACAATCCTGAATTCCCATTCTTTGCAGAGTTGATGAAATATACAAACCGTATGTGTGATCTTTTAAATGGAGGAAAGAATGTTCCGCAGGCTGCACTTTTGTATCCGGCAGAAAATGACTGGATGAACGATTGCATGCAGATGGAAGTCCCAGGAAGAGTTTTGCAGGAAAATCAGGTAGAATACGAAGTTCTTTCAGAAGATATCTTTGTGAAACGTGATTATTATGGAACAAAGATTCGAGATAGAAAATTAATTGTAAATGAAAGAACAATGTATGCACTTATTCTACCGGAGACAAAGATGATTGATGAAGTGCAGGCGAAAATTGTGATAGAAGGGATAGAAAGCGGACTTCCAGTGTTCTTTATCAATGCAATGCCTGAAAGAGTGGCTGGTGTGAATTCTAAGATACAGGAAATGTATTTACAGAAAATGTCCGGATGTAAGGTGGCTGCGCTTGAAGATATTGCAGACGAAGTGAAAATGGTTAGTGCGGCAGGGGTTACATTTGAACCGAAATGTAAATCACTTCTGACATACCATTATGAAAAAGATGGAAAACAAATTTATTTACTATTTAACACTTCTTTATCAGAACAGATAAGTACAAAAGCAGTATTTGCAGAAAAAGAAGAGGCTGTTTCTTATGATGCGATGAGAGATGTATTTTGTAAGATTTCACAGGATGCTAATAATGGTAAAGTCGCAATTAATGTTGAATTGGCACCATATGAGAGTCTTATTGTTTGCTTTGGATATGATAAAGTTGATCTGGAAGAAGAGCGGGAAAAATTTACTGGTAATCAGATGGACATTTCTGCAAATTGGAAATTCTCAAAAGTAAAAGCAATAGAGTATCCAAACTTCGGTGAAACAGAGATGATGGGAGAACTGATTCCTGTATCTGAAATTGCACCAGAGTTTTCTGGAATTATGAAGTATGAAAAAGAAATCGTGCTTCCAAGGGCAAGTTGTGTTATAGTAAAGCCAGAATTTGTATATGAGGCAGCCGAAGTGTTTATAAATGGACAGAGTGCAGGCAAGAAAATGACGCCCCCATATGCATGGGATATATCAGATTGGTGCATAGAAGGAAACAATAAACTTGAGGTGGAAGTTGTAAATACACCTGCGAGAGATACACTAAAATTCCCGGGTCCATTTGGTCCGGAGCGAGAGATTATGGAACCATCGGGAATGTTTGGCAGAGTAGTTGTAGAATACAAATAGTTTTTTGATGAGGATGATGGAATGGATAAATTATTTGAACTAAGTAATTTGGAAAAAATTTTTAAAGCGGAGTATGAAAATGGTGGTCAGATGTATCTGAATAAACCCATGACAAATCGTATGTATAAGGAAATTATTTCAAAGAAAAGAAAGTTCAAAGAGTATTATTCTGAAATTGAGATACATCATGAGGGGATTTTAAACGATACAATGGGAAATACGATTAAAGATGTGAATATAGATGGTGAGTATATTGAACTCTCGCTTCATGGCAGATATAGTTTTCCATTGCTGCATAATCATGAATATATTGAATTGATTTATGTGTATAGTGGGAATTGTACGCATTTTGTAGAAGACCAATCATTTGAGATGAAAGAAGGAGATGTGTGCATTTTGGCTCCGAATGCCATGCATGCAATCTCTGCGGTTGATGATGAAGCTGTTATTATTAATATCATGATGAGTAAAAAGATGTTTAACACATCTTTCCTGAATATTCTAAAAGGAGAACAATTGCTTTCAGACTTTTTTGAAAATGTATTGTATAATCGGCGGGTAACACCCTATATCATATTTCCGACAGCAAATGATCCATGGCTGCATCAGACGGTGATGACAATGTATCGTGAGAGCATTCATAAAGATTACTTGTTCAATGAAATTGAGATACTATATGTAAAACAACTATTCATTCATTTGATTCGTCGTTATGAATTGATGGCAATTGTTTCAAATCCTATAAACTCTTCACCTGAGAATAATATCGTTTCGGTTGTAGGATACATTTCAGTTAATTATAATCACATTACACTACACAAAACAGCGGAATTTTTTGGATACAATGAAACGTATCTTGGACAGATGCTTAAGAAATACACAGGGAAAAAATTTACAACATTGTTGAACGAAGTTAAATTATCTCATGCAAAGAATCTCTTAGAAACAAGTACGATGAGTATTACAGAGATTGGATGTGAAGTTGGATTTTATGATTCAAGTCATTTTACAAGAAAATTCAAGGAGGTTTTTGGAATCACTCCAAAATCATATCGGACAAATCTAGAAAAAATAGAGCAGAATACTCGTACAGCATTGCACTCATAAATCAGCAATAAGCAATTAGCACCTGCTTTCTACGCCATAGCTGTAACTGCTTTCGCTAGACGCAGGAACCACTACGCCGTCGCGAAAGCAGGCACAACTCTGATGCAGATATCAGGCACTTATTACGGAAGGATGAATGCACTGCTGTACAGCTCAGAAGGGTGTATCACTGCCGACATAACAGGTTAATCCTGCCGTCTGGAACTGTGCTTGAATACGATGCAGAATATCTTCAGAGCAGCCAGTCATATCGCGGCAGTCATATATACGGCCAAGCTGCTCATATTTAGAGGCTCCCAATCGATGGAATGGTAAAATATTAACCTCTTTCGTTCCGATCTCTTTTATGTAAACAATGGTTTTTACAATATTATCTTCATCAGAATTATAACCATCAATGATAGGAATTCGCACGATATGGCGAAGTTTCCCCTTGTGGCCAAGCTCAGCAATTTTTGCTATATTTTCAAGAATCAACTCGTTGCCAACCCCTGTAGCATCCTTGTGCTTTTCGGTATCCATATGTTTGATGTCGGTAAATGCCCAGTCTACATTTTCATAAATCTGCTCAAGATGGGGCCACGGTGCAAAGCTGCAGGATTCCGTTGCGGTATTGATATAACGCTCATGGCAGCGGCGCAAAAGCTCAGCAGCAAACTTATACTGCACGGCAACCTCACCGCCTCCTAAAGTCACACCGCCTCCCGGTCCCCAAAAACGGCTTTCCCTTTCTATTCTGTGCATAATCTCTTCAATCGTGTATACTTTACCGGCCGTTTTTAGGGCTTCATGATAACAATTTTCAGAACATTCAATTGTCTCGCAGCTGTCACATTTATTACGGTCAAATGAGACATGATCCCCCTTTTGTTTTGGCAGGGAAATCGCATGATGCGGGCAGATATTCCTGCCTACACAACCGTAGCAGTCAACGCAGTTACTAACACGATACATGAGCTGAGGCTGCAGCTGCTGACTCTCAGGATTACAGCACCAGTAGCATTTTAACGGACAGCCCTTAAAAAATATTAATGTCCGGCCGCCAGGACCATCATGTACCGAGAAACCCTGGATATCAAAAATGACAGCCTCGTTATTTGAATTGAGTTTCATTTTCTAAACGATTCCTTCCCGAACGGAGACCATGCAGATCAATATCACTTTAGATAACGATCAATGCTTAAGGCTAACCAAATGCTGCATCGACCGTCCTGGGTGGAAAGATCTACTGACAACCGTTCTTGTATTTGTTTAATGCGGTATTTTACTGTGTTAACGTGCAGAAAGAGTGCACGACTAGTTTCTACATAGCTACAATTTTTATCCAGGTATGTACTAAGTGTACTAACCAACTCATCCGCATCTTTGTCATTATATAATTTGCCAAGCACCGTTTGGCTATAACGCAGTGCGGCCTCATCTTTACGCAGGATAGAATTCAGCAGAGCATAATGCCCAAGTTCATCGTAACACATCACATTTTCCTTCAGACCAAACCTGCGGATACAACGCACAACATCAAGAGCTTCCAAACAGCTTTCACGGTAAGAGGGAATTCCCTTGCCTATGCATCCGATCCCCATTACAACGTCCATTTTCATTCTTCCGCCAGTTAAGGATTCCCAAATTGACATACCAATTCTTTTCATGTCCCGAATGCCCTTAGATCCGGTATCAACAAATACTACAAGGAATCCGTAATAACCACCCAGAATAACCTTGAAATTTTTCTGCGCTATGAAACTCTGTATGCTGTGAACTGCATACTCTGTGAAATAGTGGTATTTAGACCAATTTTTACTATTAAACTGCTCTTTCTGCGCTTTGCTGATCGGACTGATGACGATTGCTGACATATTCTTCTGTTCATCGAAGCCCATCATTTGGGCAAAATAGCTGACAACTTCTTTTTGATAATTTTCCGCTAAAAGAGCCTGTAAAAAAACTTCTCCGGTATGCCATGCAGTACTGTCAATATAGCTTTGATGATGATAAATTGTCAAAGCCAGAATATCAAGGCACCGCTCGACAAGCTGACGGTTTTCGGATGTTATTGACCCCTCATATTCACAAATACTGAAATAGCCAATGACATTTTCTTTGAATATTATTGGCCATGTTTCCTGCCAAATCGTTCTATTATCCATGACCACTTGCGTGCGGATGGATGACTCGCCAACAATATGATCTACTATCACTTGCAGATTTTCTTCCCGGCGGCGGGCAAGCAAGGCTTCGGCAGCTCCGGCGGATTGATTGTCGCAACACGTCACATAACGCCACTCATGATCCTCGATTAAAACCGGATTGTTCAAATACCCTGCAAATATTCGTGATATATCGACGATGGATGCCCCATTAACCACGGCATCATGTAGATTAGAAAGAGCCGTTAAACTGCGATTCTTCCCTTGTTCTTCCGCCTCCATAACAACTCTTAAAACGCATTGCGTTACATCATTCTGCGTATCTCCCGGCGGCAGTTCGATGATGGGGAAATCATTTTCATTGCCTAACTGCAGCAGAGGTTCCGGAATTTCTTTTAAATACCGCTTTGTTTTAATAGCAAGGCAGCTGGCGCCGTGATCTATTAAATTTTGCGTCCATTCGCACAAGGCCTCAACGGATAATTGATTCTCACTGTGTTCATCCATAAAGGAGGCCACGCTATGTACAAAATCTCCGCCCTTTAAATAAAAGGCGATATCGAGAATTTCTGCCACTGTCACCGCCTTCACTTCGCGATCTAAGCCTGCCTCTCCGGCTAATACAATGGCTCCCTGCAACTCTGGTTCTTCTAAAACTAATTTTACAGTTACTTTTGGTGGCATAATACTTCCTCTTTCTGATATATTTAGGTACTCAAAACGAACCAATCATCCAGAAAACAGTCTCATTAACTGCCTGTTGATTATTGTTGTTTCAACGTACCGATATACATGATATATATAAGATATTATATCATTATTTAAAGAAAACGGAAGTAAGAAAAAATAAATGCCTTTGTGAACTTGATTTTGTTCCTCTTTGGAAATGTACCCCATGAAAATCGTCTTTGGCGAGGGAGGCCTGCTATTGCATATCTGATGTTTCCGTACGGACTGTGCAGGGAATGCACAGTCCTGTACCGAACAGTTAGAAACTTATACAATTATTCTGCGGCTTTGCTGCAGACCCGCCCGCAGGGCATGTATTACGGGGTGCCCTTTGGGTATACAATTATTCTGCAGGAGTAAAATCCTCGCAGCCGCCGAGATCCGGGTAAACCATATCGCCGTCGCAGGTGCCGAGATTGGGATCCTTCTCAGATACGATATATTTGCTGCAATATTTGCACTTATTAGCACGTAAAAATTTTTCACAAACAGGTGCGTCGATAGAAACTGTTTCCTTGCTGATTATGCATACACCGTTAAACACATCACGGGCAGACAGATTGGCGCAATCCTTACATTTATCACACATCATATTATCCTCCTTAAACTTCTTCATATTCTGTACGGGCAATCAGTTCATCCTGAATAGGCTTGGAAACTTCGCACCAATACTGCGTAAACCCTGCCACACGGACAAGCAGATCACGATAGTTGTTCGGATTGTCCTGCGCATCTTTCAGCATACGGGAATCAACAACATTGAACTGGATATGGAATCCCCCGTTATCCATAAAGGAACGAATCATATCGAGCATCTTCGCGGAACCCATATTGCCTTTGATAGATGCAGGATGAAGCTTCATATTCAGCTGGGTATTCTTGAAATTGGTATGGTCAATAACAGTAGCAGAACTAAGTACAGCGTAAGGTCCATTCTGGTCAGTGCCGGGGTAAGGTGACTGACCGCCGTCTGCCAAAGTAACGCCTGCGAGCCGGCCGTCTGCAGAAGCGATATCAGCCTGGCCAAGCGGTCCGTGGGTACCTACAGACAGCATGGATGCACACCACTTGTTTCCGAATACATCGGTAATCTCTTCCACGGATTTCAGGAAGCAGTCCGCTACCTGAACATAGATATCGTCAACGTAAGCGTCATCATTTCCGAATTTAGGTGCGCGCATACACAAAGCGTGTATTCTTTCCCAGTCAGGATTAGAAACATCCTTAGTCTGTTCCATCATGGAGAAGTTGCCCGTATCCAGCGCACTGATAAATCCAAAGTTATTTAGTAAGACATCCTTAAGCTCATCAAGTGTAAATGCACGGTCGTCAAACACATTCTTCTTTATAGATGCAAGAGAGTTTGCTGTGTTAACCTGCCCCGTAATCCATGTTGTGAAGCAGCGGTTGTAACGAGAACCTGCATGGTCAATATCGGCGCCCTTTTCAATGCAGTCAGCAGACAGTGCAGAGAAAAGTAACGGCTGATCAAGCTCAAACGTTGCGGATACCTTCATATTATAGGTTTCTTCAAAAATCTGGATCACCTTTTTGAAATATGCCTTAAAAGTGTCCATAAGTTCATCAAATGTTTCGTATTTTTTACCGGTTGCCGGAAATACACGGACATTTGTTCTGGGATCTACACCATCAAAAAGTACCAGTTCAAGAACCTTTGGAACATTAATGAAATTGATGCCTGAAGAACTGTATGAACCTGCGCCGATCTTGTTGTCATATACAGCACCGGGCTGAATCTCAAGGCAGCCGCCTATACTCCATGCCCTTGCATCTTCCAGAGTAATCCCTTCACATGCATGGTTCTTCATGCAGTATTCAATGCCGACGCGGTTGCTTACCCATGCAGGCATACCGCAACCGGTCTTGTTGCATTCAATCCCCTTTTGCAGGAAAGTGTTGGACAGCCTGCCGTCATAAATGATCGACAGAGTCGGAGAAACAGTAGGACAGTTAATTGCTGCCTGGATGAATAAGTATTCCAGTTCATTTTCGGCGCTGGAGCCATCGGGCTTAACCCCGCCGAGACAGATGTTGTTGAAGGTGTTGCCTGCAAGGATACCAGTGGTACCTGCACAGGTTGCAATCTCAAGTTCTGTGTATTTAACACGCATACATTCGAGAACCTCAAGAGTTTGCTCTCTGGTGATTTTGCCTTCATCAATGTCCTTTTTCCAGTAGGGATAAAGAACCTGGCCAAGGCGTCCGGGAGAAAATCCAGAGCCCTGCATTTCATTATAAACTTCAAGCTGGCAGGTCCAGTGGAGCTGAAGGGCTTCCATGAAATCACGCGGAGGATTCGATGAAATCCATTCAAGGCGCGCTGCCATGGCTTCGTAAACAGCCTTCTGCTCTGCGTCCTCTTCGATAGAAGCAAGGCGGGTTGCTTCTGCGGAATACTTGCGAACCCAGGTCTGTACGCCTTCGATTGCATAAATTGTAGCCTGCCAATAAGCAACTTTATCTACCGCGGTACCATCGGCCACATTAGCGGCGATCAGCTCTTTACAACGGTCAATCATACCCTGGAAGCCTTTTTCAAATACGATCTGGTAGTTTGTGACACTTCGCCCGTGACGGTTGCCGTACTCCATATCGGCTGCCATAAGGACAGCATTCTTGAAATTGACAAGGGTATCATACTCGGGATGCAGGGTACCCCACTTCCAGCAGGTATCCTCGGCGGACTTGTTCTGCCAGTAACGGCAAATCTCAATCAAAGCCGCATGTTCTTCAACGCGCATACCATAACGGCGTGCCATAGAGAGAACCTCCGGAGTGCTTTCAGAAACGACGCCGCCGCCGGTTGCAAGAATCGTAATTTCCTCAAGAGCCTTATTTGAAGCCTTCTTGCTGTCTTTTTTTGCACGCTCTTCATCGCTCAGAGGAAATTCGTTTGCCGTCCACGGAGTGATACTGGCGCCGCGGACATACTTATTACGGCTCATGACTAATATTTCATCAGGGCGGATCGCTGCCTCAAGATGGGAGAATGCACTCTTCATTGCAAGTCCGCGGCGGACCAGCGGATGCTGTCCCTCTTCTTTTATCCAGGTTCTTGTGTACCAGTAAGGGAACGTTGTGTCAAGAGAAATCTTCGCATCGTAAAATTCCTGCAATAATTTTCTCGCACGGGGACAGGTGGTCTTTTTTACTTCACGGTCCTCTACTTCCTCAGGGGGTGTGCCGCAGGTGAAACATAAGTACTGGTCATTTGTTGTTGCTTCCATAAATACTCTTCCTCCTTTATAAATCTTTTTGCTTATGGTGTGTTTGTGTTAATATTGCACAACATACATTAACTTATCTACGTAAAAGTATACAATATATCAACACGAAACTGTATATCTGTCAGCAACAAAATTAACCGTACTTTTTTGTTACTAAAAGAATTCATTTATATCGTGTGTCCACTCAATAGATAACTTCATACAATAAGTACGTCTGATAGAATATAGAGGAATTTTAAACACCTTAAAAAAATCACAATATAGCTATAGAAATTGCAAGAAATAAAAGAGAAGAAATCTTACTATGAATTCAGAACAGATGGGAGGCATAGTGATGATTTCTTTTTCTATTAATGTTGACGGTCTTGAAGCGATCTTCAGGAAAGTGGATGAGAATCAGGATTTGACAAAGGAGGATGCAGTAAAACTTCTAAGTATAGACAGTCACTCTTCGGAGTTTTATGCATTATTGGCTAAGGCGAATGAACTTTCCAGAAGAGAGTATGGAAGAAAGGGATATGTATTTGCACAGATTGGGCTCAACAGTGCGCCATGTACCGGGAATTGCAAGATCTGTTCCCTTGCCAGGGATAGTTTTGTAGTAGAGGAAAAAACTGAAAAGCCGTTGGAAGACATCCTTGCAGAAGCCTCCAGGGCAGTGGAGGAGAAGGCGGATGCCCTGTTTCTTATGACCACGGCGGATTACGGGGTTGAGAGATTTCTGGAAGTTTCCGTTGAAGTGAAAAAACTGCTGACACCGGAGATGATGTTTATTGCCAATATTGGCGACTTTGGACTGGATACGGCAAAGCGGCTCAAGGAAGTGGGATACACAGGCGTTTACCATATTGTCAGGATGAACGAGGGAGAGGATACGGATCTTCCAAAGGAGCAGAGAATTGCGACTCTGGATGCCATTAAAGCGGCGGGACTGGAGCTGATCTACTGTGTAGAGCCGATCGGACCGGAACATACATACGAACAGATTGCAGATGAAATGCTGCGTGCCAGAGAATACGGCGTTAATGTTATGGCTTGCATGAAACGGGTCGGCGTGCCGGGCACACCCCTTTTTGATAAAGGAGAGATTACAGATCTGGAACTGACCAAGATTGTCGCTGCGGCAAGGCTGGTGACCAGGCCCAAACAGTCTATGAATGTCCATGAGCCGAAGCAGATGGCCCTGCTCGCGGGCGTAAACCAGCTGTATGCGGAGATCGGGATTAATCCAAGGGACTGCAGTGTTGAGACCGGGAGAAACCGGGGCTGTTCCATACCGGAAGTCAGGGCAATGCTTGCACAGGCAGACTATGATACATATAAATAATTTAATAGATTTATTAGAATTATAGTAAAAAGAAAGTGAGGAAACAAAATGAATCAGAAAGAAATTCTTATCAAAACACTGCACCATGAGGAGACAGACCAGGTGGCATGGGTACCATTTGCAGGCGTGCATGCGGGCAGCCTTCTGGGCTATACAGCTACGGAAGTGCTCCAGGACGGAGACAAACTGTTTGAATCTCTGATGGAAGTGAATAAGCTGTATAAACCGGCGGGACAGCCAGTTATCTTTGACCTGCAGGTTGAGGCGGAATGCCTGGGATGTAATCTGGTGTGGGCAGACGACGCTCCGCCGTCTGTAGCCAGCCATCCGATGGAAGGAGAAGAGGAACTGGAAACACCCTGCTACTGCACGATTCCGACAAAAGAATCCGGTCGTATTCCGATGATCATGGACGTCATGAAGCGTATGAAAGAAGCGGTCGGCGACACAACTGCATTATACGGCCTGATCTGCGGACCTTTTACATTGGCAACACATCTGCGCGGCAATGACATTTTCATGGATATGTACGACGATGAGGATGCAGTGATTGAATTCCTGGAATACTGTGATGCGATCGCTATGAAGATGGCCGAATATTATATAGAAGCAGGTATGGATGTGATCGCAGTAGTGGACCCGCTGATTTCCCAGATTTCTTCCGACCATTTTGAGATGTTCATGAGTGCGCCGTTCAAGAAGCTGTTTGACCATATCAGAGAACTGGGCGCACTGTCTTCCTTCTTTGTATGCGGCGATGCGACAAGGAACATCGAGGTAATGTGCCAGACAGGCCCGGATTCCATCTCTATCGATGAGAACGTAGACCTGCTTGCAGCAAAGGCGATCACGGATAAGTACAACGTGGCGCTTGGCGGAAATATCCCGCTGACAACGGTTATGCTGCACGGTACACAGCAGGATAATATGAAGTTCGTGATCGACCTTCTGGACAATATGCCGAACAAGAAAAACTTTATCCTTGCTCCGGGCTGTGATATGCCGTATGCTGTTCCAGTTGAGAACACAATCGGTGTAGTACAGGCAATCCACGAGCCGGACTCTGTAAGAGAAATCCTGAAAAACTATGTGGCTGCAGACGAGGACATTGATGTGGAACTGCCGGATTACGAGCATCTGGAGAAACCGCTGGTGGAAGTATTTACACTGGATTCCGCAACATGTGCGGCATGTACGTATATGATGGGCGCTGCCAATGAAGCAAAGGAGACATTCGGTGACGCAATTGATATGATCGAGTATAAGTTTACGATCAAGGAGAACATTGCACGCTGCAAGAAAATGGGAGTTCCGAACCTTCCGTCTATGTATATCAACGGCGAATTAAAATTCCGTTCTCTTGTACCTGCAAAGGAAGAATTGGAGGCAGCAATCAAGGCTGTTATGCCCTAAGGGCACACCGTAATTCAGGCCCTAACGGGCGGTTCGCAGTAAACTGCAGAATGAGGTTTGAAATAATGAGTAAACTGTATTTAATTACCGGCTTCTTAGGAGCCGGTAAAACTACTTTTTTAAAAAATTTTATAAACGAATTGTCAGACTACCGGCTGCATTTGATTATCAATGAATTCGGAAAGGAAGGCGTGGACGGGGAGCTTTTGAGAGAACTGGGAACGGCGATGGATGAGATCAACAACGGTTCCATATTCTGTTCATGCAGGCTGGATAAATTCGAGGAAGTGCTTGAAAAAGCCCTTTCGGAAAAACCGGACATGATCATTGTGGAGGCTTCCGGTCTCTCCAATCCTATGAATGTGAGAAAAATTCTGCATCAGGAAGGTAAATTCTCAGAAGTGGAATACATGGGAAGCATCTGCCTGGTTGATGCCAGACAGTTTCTGAAGGTTTATGAGACGGCAGTCGTGGTAAAGAAGCAGCTGGCAGTCAGTGATCTTGTGCTGATCAATAAAACGGATCTGGCGTCCAAAGAACAGATTGAGGAAATAAAGGGCATTATCAGAAAACACCGCCCGGAGGTCCCTGTCCATACGACCACATTCGGCCGGATCGAAAGCGGCTGGCTGAATTCTGCCGCTCCTTGGGATAACCAGACGGAAGAGCCTGTGATACAGAGCGCGGATATTACCCTGAAAAAATACCTGCTCCGTTTGAATCCGGGACTGGAACTGAAAAAACTTCAGAAATTCATTGAAATGTTTCTGGATGATACTTACCGCGTCAAAGGATTTGTTGAAGTGCAGGGGGAGATTTATCTTGTGAACTGCGTGGGCAGTATCTATCAGGCGGAAAGGTTTGAAGGGAAGCCGGAACACGTCAATGATCTGGTGATTCTCTCCGGAAACGGCCTGCCCGTCAAAAAATCTTTAAAGAAAGCCATGGAATGGTATCCTGAGATTGCCGCAGAACTGAAAAAGTAAACAAAAAAAGAGATATTTGTACAAAGAGTTCCAAAAAAAATTACTAAAAACAGAGCAGCAGATATTGTAAAATAATATCTAAAGCAGACACGCTTAATGAATGATGGAGGTATGTAAAATGTCAAAGATTCAGGAAATTTCAGAATTCCTTCAAAAAGGAAGGGCAAAGAACGTAAAGGCACTGGTACAGGAGGCCCTGGATGAAGGGCTCGATCCAAAAGAGATTCTGAATGAAGGTCTTTTATCAGGAATGATGATCATCGGTGCAAAGTTTAAGAACAACGAAGTATTCGTACCGGAAGTTCTGGTAGCTGCAAGAGCTATGAATGCAGGTCTTACAGTCCTGGAGCCAAAACTGGTTGAGGTAGGAAATGAGCCGGTTGGAAAAGCTGTAATCGGTACAGTACAGGGAGACCTTCATGATATCGGCAAGAACCTTGTCGTAATGATGCTTAAGGGAGCTGGATTTGAGATCCATGACATCGGTGTAGATGTGGAACCGGCTGTATTTATTGACAAGGCTGAAGAAGTAGGCGCAGACGTGATCTGTATGTCAGCTCTTCTTACAACAACCATGCCGAAGATGCAGGACTGCATTGACCAGCTGAACGAAAAGGGACTTCGCGACAAGTATATCGTTATGGTCGGCGGCGCTCCGGTTAATGACAGCTTTGCAGAGCAGATTGGTGCAGACTACTATACACCAGATGCAGCAACAGCAGCAGAAGTTGCGAAAAAAGCAGTTTTGGAGAAATAAGCGCTCTTTTGGAAAAAAGTGCGGATTGTAGTGACAAAGAGCATCAAGTGAAGGAAACCGGTGTAAATCCGGTGCAGGCTTACCCCTACTGTAAACGTGGACGAAGAATAACAGCCATTGTCCGTCAGGATGAGAAGGCATTCCAAGGATGAAACGTGAGCCAGGATACTTACATATCCCTATGGACCTGTTTTGGGTGGGAAACAGGATTCCGTTTGAATTATATAAAGTGTGTCAGCAGCGAACTCTTTTTACAAGGAGTTTTTCTTTTTATACTGGAAAATGAATGAAAGACAGATATTTGTCCGTGGTTTTGGGCAAGTATGTATATGGTTGTCAAAACTGCTGGGGCAGAGCTAAGATTTCCGGCAGTTGAGAGAGGATAAGAATATGAAAATAACGGAATTTAATATAGAGATATGCAGAGAGAATGTATTTGCCCTGATAGACTGTTATGAAGACAGCGCTACCTACGAGGATGTAGTGGAAGAATATGAGGAAATGCTTCCGGAGGCATATAAAAAAATAGAACCAATCGCACTGCTGGAATTCGGTGATGTGGAGGAATTTGACCTCAGCAGGTACGGAGAGGGAATCCGCCAGGCGCTTTACTGTGTAACCTCGGTGGGCGCTCAGCTGAGCCAGTGGTCCACCCAGCTGTTCAATGAGGGGGATTATCTTGGCGGTATGCTGGCGGATGCCATTGCGGATGACTACCTTTTCCAGATGGACCATCAGCTACAGCCCTATATCATCGCTATGTGCAGGGAGAAAAAATGTGGTGTTTCCCACCGCCTGGAGGCGCCTCAGGATATTCCGATGGAGGTCCAGAAAAAGGCGCTGGAAGTGACGGGAAGAGAAAACAGTGCGGGGATTCATGTACTGGACAGCTGTATGTATGATCCGGTCAAGACGACTTGCCAGGTTTACCTGACGGCGGATCATTCGGATATGTTCCGCATTCATCATAACTGTGCGAGCTGTCCGAATGTCGGCTGCAGCCTTAGAAATGTCTCGGATTACATAATCACGCTTCATGACGGAGACGACCTTAGAGTACTGGAGGGCAGAAAGGGACATTCTCTGATGGAACTTCTCCAGGAACAGGGAATCTTCCTGCCGGCAGTCTGTGCGGGCAGGGGAACCTGCGGTAAATGCGGGATACAGGTCCTTGAGGGGGACATTGCGCCTTCAGAGCAGGACAGGAAGTTCTTCAGCGGGGAGCAGCTGCAGGAGGGATACCGCCTGGCATGCAAGGCCTATCCTGAGGATGACTGCGTGATTGCTGTCGGGCTGCATAAGGAAGAAGAATTTGCGGTTCTGGCGGATGAGGAGCAGACAGCGGGAAAAGCAGCGAAGAGCAGTGCTAAGACCGGAGGCCGGTATGGAATTGCTGTGGACATCGGAACGACGACGATCGCCATGCAGCTGATCAACATGGAGACACAGGAAGCAGAAGACGTTTTCACTACAATCAACAGGCAGAGGGCGTACGGTGCGGATGTAATCAGCAGGATTGAAGCCTCCAACGGAGGTAAAAGAGAGGCTCTGAGAAAAAGTATCCAGACTGACCTCATGCAGGGAATAGAGAGCCTGACAGAAAATGGGAAGATCCGGGTGGAGAAGATGGTGATCGGAGCCAATACGACCATGGTACACCTGCTGATGGGGTACTCTTGTGAAACGCTGGGCGTATTTCCTTTCACGCCAGTTAACATAGATACCATACATACAACGTACGGAGAACTGTTTGAGCAGGCAGACAGGGACTTTGAGGTAGTGATTTTCCCCGGAATCTCTACTTATGTGGGCGGCGATATTGTGGCGGGCCTGTATTCTCTGGATTTTGACAAGAGAGAAAAGGTGTCTGTCCTTGTGGATCTGGGAACCAATGGGGAGATGGCGATCGGCAATAAGGACAGGATATTGACGACTTCAACGGCAGCGGGCCCTGCATTCGAGGGCGGCAATATTACCTTTGGGACGGGAAGTGTGCCGGGAGCGATCTGCAAAGTTGAACTGAAGGACGGCCATGCAGTTACCGGGACGATCCAGGATGGCAAACCGGTTGGAATCTGCGGCACCGGGGTGATCGATATGGTATATGAGCTGGTAAAGGCCGAGCTTGTGGATGAGACGGGGCTTATGGAAGAAGATTATTTCGACGACGGCTTTCCGCTTGCGGTCGGCAGCGATGGTACGGAGATCTCATTTTTCCAGAAGGATGTAAGGGAAATACAGCTTGCCAAATCCGCAGTACGTGCCGGGCTTGAGACATTAATCCTGAACTTCGGTGCATCCTATGAAGATATAGAGGCTATTTATATTGCAGGCGGCTTTGGATATAAGATGGATATCGTAAAAGCCGTGGGAATCGGACTGCTTCCGGAAGAATGCCAGGATAAGATTGAGGCGGTAGGAAACAGCTGTCTGAAAGGAACCCGGACATACCTGTTAAGCAGCGACTGCACAGAGCGCGTGCAGCGTATTCTGGAGAGTTCATCGGAAGTACAGCTCTCCAATGACAAACATTTTAACGAATTTTATATGGACTATATGTATTTTGAATAGGCGCTGTGATTTTTGTTTACGCAAAGCATGAACATCCTCCGAGATGCTGCATATACTGAGCAGAGGAGGATGATGATATGGTTGAAAAATTAAACGGAATGCCGGAAGCTTCTGCAAAGATAAAAGGATCGGATAAATACCCGGAGATCCATGGAATGGTTTATTTCTATGAAGTATACGGAGGGACGATCGTGATGGCGGAGGTATACGGGCTGCCGGATGAAAATGCGCCGGATATGAGCAGATTTTTTGCCTTCCACATTCATGAGGGAAAACAATGTTCCGGGAATGCAGAGGAGCCTTTTGCAGATGCCGATGGACATTTTAATCCCGAACATACGGAACACCCGGAACATGCCGGTGATCTGCCGCCTCTGCTGTCTACACACGGTGCAGCCTGCAGTGCGGTGTATACCGGAAGATTTTACCCGGATGATGTGGTCGGCAGAACAGTAGTCATCCATATGAACCCGGATGATTTTAAGACACAGCCGTCCGGGGACAGCGGCGAAATGATTGCCTGCGGCGAGATCCATGAGTGGGTGGGGGAATGAGATAGTGAGAAGGGGGCGCTCCATGTCAGGGATGGAGGAAAGTTACCGGGGCTGAATATGCCGCTGCGATTTGTACCCGTACTACTGACTGCTTCTAAAATACCGGTGCCGGATATGTGGGTAAGGAGCACACATATCCGGCACCGGTTTTTTGAAGCAGTCAGCGTATACATACACATGAAGATCTTTACTGGGATCATTCTTTGTTCAGGTTTTGGACGATACAGTTGTTTTTTCCGGATGATTTTGCTTCGTACAGGTATTTGTCGGCAAGGGTGTATGCGGTTTGGAAGCTGATGGACTGTCCTTTGACCAGAAGTGCGCCTATACTGCAGGTAGCCTGCACTCCGTGGTTCTGCATAATCTGCTGGAGAGTGCGCTGCAAGGTGGTGCACCTCTTTTTCAGAGACTCCTTTGAATCCTGGTAGTTTGTGAGTAGTACCATGAATTCATCTCCGCCGACACGGCCGATGATATCTGAGGCGTGGAATGTTTTGTGGAGTAATTTTCCGGTCTCTTCCAGAAGACGGTCGCCGGCGGAGTGGCCGATGGTGTCATTGATCTTTTTGAAGTCGTCCAGATCCAGAAATAGCAAGGCGCAATGCACGGGGGTGTTTGTATTCAGATACTGGGAAATTGCATTTTCACAGGACTTTTTGTTTAGAATGCCGGTAAGGGAATCCAGCATGCTCAGGCGTTTGTAACGGCTGCGTATGTCGTGGTCATCGGCGCGGAGTTTCAGGATTACGTGGGCAACTGCCAGCGAAAAGATAAAGGCAACGACAGAATTAAAGATGTCATTTTCTGCCATCAGCGGATTTTTGATCTGTATAACTGCAACGGCGTAAACGATCTCGACCAGAAACATGATCGTGAACATCTGGCGGAAACGGAGGATAAACAGCGCTGGAAACGCAATATATAAAAGCGGGAGGAAAGAGCTGGGAGCATCCGGGTAAGGAAAGACATCTATAGAAATAACAAAAGCAAACAGCGTGACTTCAAAAGCCAGGCAGATGCCGGTTATCACGCGCTTGTTTCTGCGGCCTGTTTTTGCATAAACCGTAGAGATGATGAAAAAGGCCAGTGCAGCCGGAAGAAAGAGAAAATGTTGTAATGTGATTGCCCAGCCTTTAATGATAAACGGGGTTATTATATAAAATAAGACAAGGAGAAGGGCGTTGAGCAGACTGGAAATCTGAAGAAGAACCAGATTTTTTTCTGCAATTTCATTTTCCGCACTTTTAAAATAGGCTTCTTTTAGGTCTAAGTCTTTCCGAATAAATCCAATTAGATTAAAAAACATATAAAAGCTCCCTTATGTTTGTGGTTTCAATTTGTTATGTGATATATTATACTGTGAAAGAGGTTCAAACACAACCGGAATATTTCCAGAATATGTCAGTTGCTTACTTAAAATAAACTCTAATATCAGAAATAAACAGTCTGCGGAAGAGGCGGGAGGAAAAGGAATATGAAGAACGGAAGAATGAGTATTCTGCTGTTTGCGGGAACATCAGAAGGAAGAATGCTGGCTGAATTTTTAGGCACGCTGTCTGCGCCGGCCTTCGTCAGTACGGCTACAGAGTACGGAATGGAATGTGTGGAGGGAATTCAAAATATCCAGGTCACAGCGGGACGGATGGACGAAGAGGCGATCTCCGGATTTATCAGGGAGAATCAGATCAGGTTTGTGATTGATGCCACTCATCCCTTTGCGCGCCTGGCCACGGAGAATATACAAAATGCCTGTAAGAGGAGCGGCGCCGGTTATATCCGCTGTCTGCGGGACGCAAGCGGGACAGGCGGCGCCGCCGGTTCTTACCGCAATATGGTAATCGTAAATTCCGTAGCAGAAGCAGTAGAGTTTCTCAAAACACGGGAAGGCCGGATATTTATTTCCACAGGTAGCAAAGAATTAAAGCTGTACACAGCGATCGATCATTACAAAGAACGGTGCTTTGCCAGGGTTCTTTCGACAAAAGAGTCTGTGGAAGAGAGCGTGGCGCTTGGCTTCAAGGGTTCCCACCTTATCGCCATGCAGGGGCCCTTCTCAAAAGAATTAAATACCGCCATGCTGAAATACACAGGAGCAGACTATTTTGTGACTAAGGAATCAGGCAAAGCGGGGGGATTTGAGGAAAAACTGGAGGCTGCCAGAGAGACCGGGGTAACGCTTGTAGTGGTTGGAAGGCCTGCAGAATCAGGGTACAGTGTGGAAGAAATAAAGGAGTATATTCAGAATATTCTGAATACGGAGGGCAAAGGGGTCAGACCCCTCTGCAGAGGGGTCTGACCCCTTTGCCCTCCGTCCTTAAAAAATTACATAAAAAAGAGAAAAAAGTACAAACGGAAGAACGGAAAATCATATACAATGATAGATAGTGAAAATTGCATAATCAGACAATTTATGATAAAATAAAAGAGGTTTTGGATGAGGTGAGTGCATGAAAAACGGGCTGATACATATTTACTGTGGAGATGGAAAAGGGAAGACGACTGCCGCAACAGGGCTTGCTGTCAGAGCGGCCGGAAGCGGTATGAAGGTTCTTTTTTCGCGTTTTCTGAAGAATGAGGATTCCGGAGAACTAAAGATTCTGGATGCCGTGGAGGGAATTACGGTACTCCATATGGACAAATCATTTGGATTCTTCAACACGCTGTCCGACGCGGAGAAAGCAGAGGCGCAGGAGACTTATGCCCGGCTGTGGGATACAGTTTGTGAAAAGGCTTTATCCGGAGAGTATGATATGCTTGTGGTCGACGAGTTTATGGCTGCTTATCATTACGGCCTTATTGATCACGCTAAGTCGCTGGCCTTTTTGGAAAAGAAACCTAAGGAACTGGAGGTCGTCCTGACCGGACGGAATCCGGACGAAAAGTTGATCGGACTTGCGGATTATGTTTCCGAGATCCGGAAAATCAAACACCCCTTTGACCGGGAGATCCGGGCAAGACGGGGAATCGAGTATTAGGGGGAGATACCTCCGATAAAAAGCAGCCAAAAGGGGAATGTTACCCTTTCGGTATATAGTTCAGGTCTGGCATACAATTTAAAAGTAAGCTGTCCAAGTGGAGTATAGAATCTGCAGCGGACGGCCGCAGGGGAAGCAGGTGGGAATCCTGCACAATACCCGTTGCTGTATAGGTGGAATGGTATCCATGATGTCACTGTGAGAATTCTCATGGGAAGGCGGAATACCGTGTTGATGCCTGAGTCAGAAAACCCGCTTTTAAATGGATCTGAATGGTTACGGGGATATGACCGGGTGTTATGCCGCAGATCTCATACGATTTTGTGGTATACCTGGGAGGTATTTCGAGACAACATATCACAAAAAAGGAGAGAGAAACATGTCAAAAAAAGAAAAATTCTTACTCAAGGCAGCCATCGCGTTTGCGCTGATGTTTGCCGTCACACCGGCAGTGAATGCAATGCACATTATGGAGGGGTACCTTCCGGTTAAATACTGCATTGCCTGGGGCGTTATCTGTGTCCCGTTCCTGGTTGCCGGCCTGATTTCCCTGAAAAAAAGATTAAAAGAAAACAGAAAGACCATCACATTGATTGCAATGGCGGGGGCGTTTATTTTCGTGATTTCTTCCCTGAAGATTCCTTCCGTGACGGGAAGCTGTTCCCATATGACGGGCACAGGGCTGGGGGCAATCCTATTTGGTCCGGCGGCAGTCAGCGTACTGGGAATTATCGTGCTTTTGTTCCAGGCGATTCTGCTGGCACACGGCGGACTGACAACACTGGGGGCAAACACATTTTCCATGGCTATAGCGGGACCGCTTCTGTCATTTGGAATCTTTCAGCTCTGTAAAAAAATGAATGTGAACCGAAAAGTATCCGTTTTTCTGGCGGCTTTTCTGGGCGATATCTTTACATACTGTGTGACCAGCATCCAGCTTGCGCTCGCTTACCCATCCGAGGCCGGCGGTGTTGCGGCATCTGCCGTTAAATTTCTGGGTGTATTTGCACCGACCCAGCTCCCGCTGGCAGTAATCGAAGGCATCCTTACGGTTATCATCGTCATCGGCCTGGAATCTTATGCAAAACCGGAACTCAAGGCAATTGGATTTTTAAAGGAGGCAAAATAGGATGAGTAAAAATATGAAAACAGTTATTATTCTTCTGATCGCAGCTGTATTAATTGCAATTGTGCCCTTGTTTGTGAAAAAAGGCGCTGAGTTCGGCGGTTCTGATGACGCGGGGAGCGTCATGATAGAAGAGATTCAGGGGGAATACACTCCGTGGTTTACACCGGTGCTGGAGACCGCACTGGGCGGCGAACTGCCGGGTGAGGTAGAAAGCCTGATCTTTTGTATCCAAACAGGGATCGGGGTCGGCATCATCGCTTTTGTGATGGGACGATTCGTAGAAAGAAAAAAATGGCAGAAAAAGATGGAATAAGATTCCGGGAAGGAAGGCGGCATGATTGTAGTAGATAAGCTCTGTTATCGCTCCAGATTAAGATACGTAAATGCGGGTGAGAAATTTGCATTTTCCATGATAACTCTGCTGTTCTGTGTGGTCAGCCGCTCACTCATCGTTGCAGGCGTGGTGTTTGCAGTCAATACATACCTGACCGTGAAAAAAGGGCGTATAGCAGCGGGACAATACGGAAAGCTGCTGGCGGTGCCTTTTACATTCCTGATATTGAGTACACTTGCGATTATAGTCAATATCTCAAAAGTCCCACTGGATGCTTATGCAATTCCAGTGGGCAGCTTTTTTATCACAGGGAGTTATCATTCCCTTCTATTCGGGATACAGCTGATTGCGACGGCCATGGCGAGTGTGTCCTGCCTGTACTTTTTATCACTCAATACGACGATGACAGATATTCTGGACGTGCTGGCAAAACTGCATTGCCCCGAGATATTGACGGAGCTCATGCTTCTGATCTACCGGTTCATCTTTGTGCTTATGGAGACTGCTTCCGCCATGATGGTGTCACAGAAGTCCAGGCTGGGCAACAAAGATCTGCGGACCTCGGTCAGTTCCTTCGGGAAGATGGGGGCGGGCCTGCTGCTCCGTGCGTTTAAGCGATCCAATGCATTGTATGATGCGATGGAATCCAGGTGTTACGACGGCAGGATCAGAGTACTTGCGGAACATCATCCGGCCAGAAAAAAAGAGGTCGCTGCAATCGCAGTGTTTGAACTAATCCTGCTTGCACTGACAATATGGAGGAGATTCTTATGAATACAGAGGAACAGGATGTCATAATAGAGGCGAGAGATGTCCACTATGCTTATGAAGAAGGCGGCCCACACTCCCTAAACGGGGTAAACCTGAAAATAAAAAGGGGGAAGAAGGTGGCATTCATGGGTGCAAACGGCTGCGGAAAGTCCACTTTTTTTCTATGCTGCAATGGGATATATAAACCGGATAAGGGAATGGTTCTATTTGAAGGAAAGCCGGTGGATTACTCTAAAAAGGGATTGCTGGATCTTAGAAGCAGGGTCGGCATTGTCTTTCAGGATCCGGATAATCAACTGTTTTCGGCAAGCGTGTACCAGGAGATTTCCTTTGGAATCCTGAACATGGGTGTAACGGAAGAGAAAGCAAGACAGGAAGTGGACCAGGTGATTGGCCATCTTGAGATAACACCCTTCCGGGACCGTCCGGCCCATGCCCTGAGCGGAGGACAGAAAAAGCAGGTTTCCATCGCCGACATCCTGGTGATGCATCCGGAAGTCATCATACTGGACGAACCGGCGGCCGCGCTGGACGCAAAACATACAAAGATCGTTAATCAGATTGTAGATGGGCTGGCGGAAGAAGGGATTACGATCCTGATGGCTACGCACGATATTGATTACGCACTGTCCTGGGCTGATGAGATCGTGCTGATGCATGAAGGAAAAGTACTGCGCCATGCGGATCCCGTGACTGTGTGTACGGATCAGGAGGCGCTGGCCATGACCAATCAGGAAGAACCAGCCGTCTTGAAGCTGTTTGAACGGCTTCAGAAAAAAGGGATACTGGGAAGCGGACTGAAGCCGCCTGTGAATATAAGAGAACTTGAACATTATATAGAGGTCTCCTCAAGGGCATAAGAGGCGGAGAAGGCCGATACCAGAGAGAATAGGAAAGAGAGGGAGCAGGAAATGGATAAGATAACAGGTAAGAAGGCAATACTTGTCGTGAGCTTCGGGACGAGTCATCTGGACACTCTGGAGAAAAACATAACGGCAATTGAAAAGCAGGTTGGGGAGTCATTTCCGGACTACAGAATCTATCGTGCATTTACCAGCAAGATGATCAAGAATAAACTGCAGAAAAAGGAAAATATATTCGTAGCGAATGTGAAAGAAGCTATGGAACAGATGGCAGAGGACGGCATAGAGCAGGTCATTGTACAGCCGACTCATATCATCAACGGGATTGAGAATGACAGAATGCTCAGGGACGTGATGGATTACACAGACAGATTCCGCAGGATACGCGTGGGAAATCCGCTTCTTACCAGTGTGGATGACTATAAGAAATCCATTCATGCCATGATGGCGGAGGTCACCCTGGAGGAAGGCGAGGCGCTGATCCTGATGGGACACGGCACAGACCATCATGCGAATTCAGCATACCCGACCCTGGAGTATACCTTCCACTCACTGGGATATAATCAGGTGCTGGTGGGCACGGTAGAAGGCTTTCCTGATCTGAGGAACGTCATGACGAAACTGGAAATCTCCGGAATCCGAAAGGTGACGCTGATGCCGTTTATGGTAGTGGCGGGTGACCATGCGAAGAACGATATGGCAGGGGAGGATGATTCCTGGAAGGCAGAACTGGAGGACGCCGGCTATGAAGTGAAAGCACTGATCCGGGGGTTGGGCGAGATGAAGGGAATCCGCAATATCTTTATCGAACATATTGAAGCCGCTATGTAACAGAGAGAGGAGAAAGGCCATGGAAAAACAGCTGCCAAAGGGCAGGACGCAGGGAAAGACAGTATGGAAAAATCAAAAGCAGCTGCGCTCGGGATATACCACCGGCAGCTGTGCGGCTGCGGCAGCCAAAGCCGCCGCGTACATGCTCCTTTCAAAAGAAGTCATTACACAGGTATCCCTACTGACTCCGAAAGGCATCACATTGTACTTGGACATCGAGCAGATAGACATTGGCCCGGACCGGGTCCGGTGTGCCGTCCAGAAGGACAGCGGGGACGATCCGGATATTACAGACGGCATCTATATCTATGCAGAGGTGAAAAAGACTGCGGATGGGTCCCTTCGCCTGGATGGCGGAGAAGGGGTCGGAAGAGTTACAAAGAAAGGACTTCAGCAGGAGATCGGAGAGGCTGCAATTAATAGGGTTCCCAGGCAGATGATTCTGGGGGCGGTCGAGGAACAGAGAGAGAGGTTCGGCTACAGCAAAGGGCTGGAGATTGTAATCACGGTTCCCGAGGGCAGAAAACTGGCTTCGAAGACATTTAACCCCAGACTGGGGATCGAAGGAGGCATCTCGGTGCTGGGCACAAGCGGGATTGTAGAGCCGATGAGTGAAAAGGCCCTCACGGATACGATTTTTCTGGAAATGAAAGTATTGAAGGAAAACGGGCATGACTGGTGTTATGTGGTGCCAGGCAATTATGGGAGCGATTTTCTGACAGAGACTTTAAAATATGACGGCAGACTGGCCGTAAAATGCAGCAACTATATCGGCGAGACCATCGATGATGCGGTGAGCCTGGGAATGAAAGGCATTCTGCTGATCGGCCATGTGGGCAAACTGGTTAAACTGGCAGCCGGAGTCATGAACACCCATTCCCGCCAGGCGGACTGCCGGATGGAAGTGCTCGCCTCCCATGCGGCAATGGCAGGCGCCTCAGCGGCGGATGCAGAGAAAATCATGGACTGTATCACGACAACGGAAGCCCTGGATTATTTGAAAGAACGACAGTTACTGCGCCCTGTAATGGAGACGGTAATCAGACGGATTGAATATCATCTGAGGCAGCGCGCAGGTGATAAGCTGACAATCGGGGCGGTCGTATTTTCCAAAGAGGAAGGGATACTAGGGAAAACGAAAAATACAGAGGAATTATTGGAACAGATCAGAAGGGAGCAGGTATGAGCGAAGGAACAATGTATACCCAAAGGGCACCCCGTAATTCATGCCCTGCGGGCGGATCCGCAGTAAACTGCGGAATCATGTATGCAGTAGGTGTGGGACCGGGAGATCCGGAGCTGATGACGCTGAAGGCGGTGAACACCATAAAAGAATGTGAGGTCGTTGCCATTGCGGTTTCAAGCCCGGAGTTGAAGGACGCGGTATACGAGGAGGCAGGCACTGAGAGCAGAATGCCTGTTTACCTTGAAAAATGTATAGCATGGCAGATTGTCCTGCCCGTGATCCCGGAGATTGCCGGTAAAGCAAAGCTGTTCCTTCCTATGCCGATGATGAAGGAAAAGACACAGCTGAAAGAGATTCATGACAAATGCGCGGATAAGACAGAAGAAGTTCTGCGTTCGGGCAAAAATGTGGCGTTTATTACGTTGGGGGACCCCAGTGTATACTCCACCTGTCTCTATGTCCACAAGCGTTTGAAAGAACGGGGATGCAAGACCAGCCTGGTGCCCGGCATCACTTCTTTCTGCGCGGCAGCGGCCAGGATGGACTCCGGCCTCGTGGAAAACAGGGACGAATTACATATTATTCCGGCCTCCTATGGGATCGAGGAAAGCCTGGAGATGCCGGGAACCAAGGTCCTGATGAAGGCCGGAAAAAAGATGCCTTACGTAAAACAGGCAGTGAAAGAGAAGAAGCTACGGGTTCAGATGGTGGAGAACTGCGGGATGCCCGGAGAGAAGATCTACTTCCAGGCGGAGGACATTCCGGATGAGGCGAGCTATTATTCACTGATCATTTTAAAGGAGGAAAAGTAAATGATTGCATTTGTTGGGGCAGGAGCCGGAGCAGCAGATCTGATTACCGTGCGCGGACAGAAGTATCTGCAGGAGGCTGACATCATTGTATATGCAGGGTCCCTTGTAAATCCCGCATTGCTGGAGGTTAGAAAAGATGGCTGTGAGGTACATAACAGTGCGTTAATGACCCTGGAGGAAGTGCTGGACGTCATGATCCGGGGAGAGAGAAATCACAAGAGGGTGGTGCGTCTCCACACCGGAGACCCGTGTCTGTACGGCGCGATCAAAGAACAGATGGATGCACTGAAACAAGAAGGCATTGACTATGAAGTCTGCCCGGGAGTCAGTTCATTCTGCGGGGCCGCTGCAGCGCTGGAGGCAGAGTATACCCTTCCCGGGGTATCTCAGTCCGTGGTAATTACCAGAATGGCCGGCAGGACACCGGTGCCGGAGAAAGAGTCCATCAGGAGCTTCGCCGCACACCGTGCAACCATGGTCATATTCCTGAGCACGGGAATGCTTGCGGAACTGGAAAAAGAACTGCTGGCGGGGGGATATGAGAAGGATACACCGGCAGCTATTGTGTATAAGGCCACCTGGCCGGAACAGAAAGTCTGCCGCTGTACCGTGGACACTCTGGCTAAAACCGCGGAGAGCGAAGGCATTACCAAGACGGCGCTGATTGTAGTCGGGGATGTGCTGGAGGGCGGCTATGACCGATCCGAACTTTATAATCCGTCTTTTACTACGGAATTCCGGAAAGCAAGCAGAGAGGGGAAGACAAATGAGTAAGGTATATGTGGTAGGGCTGGGGCCCGGGGCGGACAGGCAGATGACACTGGAGGCAAGGGCGGCGCTGGATACATGCCAGGTCATCGTAGGCTATACGGTGTATGTGGATCTGATTAAACAGCAATATCCGGAGAAAACGTATCTGACCACTCCCATGACCCAGGAAGTAAAGCGCTGCCGGATGGCGCTGGATGAGGCGGCAGGGGGCAGAGACGTGGCGATGGTGTGCAGCGGTGACGCCGGGATCTATGGCATGGCCGGCCTGATGTACGAGACAGGAGCGGAGTATCCGGATGTGGAGATCGAGATTGTGCCGGGGATTACCGCCGCAAATGGCGGCGCCGCGGTACTGGGAGCGCCTCTGATGCACGATTTTGCAGTGATCAGCTTAAGCGACCTGCTGACGCCATGGGAAAAGATAGAGAAGAGGCTGAAGGCGGCCGCCATGGCGGACTTTGTGATCTGCCTGTATAATCCGTCCAGCCGGAAGCGTAAGGACTACCTGCAGAAGGCCTGTGACTACATGCTGGAGTATAAAAGCCCGGATACGGTCTGCGGCACCGTGCGCAATATCGGGAGAGAAGAGGAAGCCTGCAGGATCCTGACCCTTGGAGAACTGAGAGATACGGAGGTTGATATGTTTACCACCGTGTTTGTCGGAAATGAACAGACAAAAGAACTGAACGGGAAGATGGTGACTCCCAGAGGATATCGGAATGTGTAAAGAAAAACAGATCATTTATCTCACCGGAATCGGGATGGGAAACAGAAACTCCCTGACCGCACAGGCGGAACAGATATTCCGGGAATGCGACTGCATTATCGGGGCTCAGCGGATGACTAACGCCCTGCAGTCATTTGGAAAGCCCGTATTTCACTCTTATAAACCGAAGGAAATCCACGATTTTCTGAAAGCACACGGAGAATACAGGAAGGCGGCGGTGGCGCTTTCCGGAGATCCCGGCTTCTACAGCGGGGCCAGAAAGCTGAAAGAAGAGCTTGCGGATTATCCGGTTTATACGATACCGGGAGTATCTTCTGCGGTGTATCTGGCGGCAAGACTGGGGATTTCCTGGGAAGACGCTGCTCTTGTGAGCATACACGGAAGAAAACAGAACTTCATTTATGAGATCGCAAAACACGAGAAGACATTTCTGCTGTTCGGAGGAATCGAATGCGCCCGTGAGATTTGTGAGAAGATACGTGATTATGGCCTGGGTGAGACCGAATTTTACATAGGAAAACATCTCTCCTATGAAGAGGAGGAGATTCTCCATAAAAGGGGCAAGGAGCTGAAACCGCAGGATCTTGACGGTCTTGCCGCCGCGTATGTACTGAACCCCAGTCCGGATAAGCGGGTCTGCCTGCATCTGGAAGATGAAGAGTATATCCGCGGCAGGGTGCCTATGACAAAATCGGAAATCCGGGCGGTCAGCCTCGCAAAACTTGCGCTTACGGAGGATGCCGTGCTCTATGACGTAGGCGCTGGAACCGGGTCAGTCAGCATGGAAGCAGCCTGCCAGTCGGGAAGCATCCGGGTGTATGCCATCGAGAAAAATCCGGAGGGCGTAGAACTCATCGGCCAAAACCGCAGGAAGTTCTGCTGTGACCAGGTGCAGATCGTGGAAGGAACGGCGCCGGAGGCAATCGAGACGCTGGAGCCGCCGACCCATGTATTTATCGGAGGCAGCTCCGGTAATCTAAAAGATATCTTAAGACGAGTACTGGAGAAGAACCCTGATGTACGGATCGTGCTGAATGCCATCTCTCTGGAGACGGTAAAAGAGGCCATGGAAGCGCTGGAGGAGGGGCTCCTGCCCGATGCGGAGATCGTGCAGCTGACCGCAGCCAAATCCAGGAAACTGGGTGCTTACCATATGATGACGGGACAGAATCCCGTATACATTATTTCTGCCGGAAAACGTAACTGTTTACGGCTCCGTGAATAGTAACCGGATAACGGCAGTACGGACAGGAACTGAGAGGAGAAGAGCAGGTATGCAGATTCCAAGTTTTATGATAGCCGCTGCTTCCAGCGGGAGCGGTAAGACCGTGATTTCCTGCGGACTGATGGCGGCTCTGAAACAGAAGGGGATGAAGGTGGCCGCATGCAAATGCGGACCGGATTATATTGACCCCATGTTCCACCGGGAAGTTCTGGGGATTGAATCCGAGAACCTGGATTTATTTTTCTGCGAGCCGCAGGTCATGCGGGCCTTATTTCATGAGCATGCGGAACAGGCAGACATAACGGTTATAGAAGGGGTCATGGGATATTATGACGGAATGGCGCTGGACAGTGAAAGAGGCAGTTCCTACGATGTGGCGCGGACCCTGAAGGCGCCGGTAATTCTCGTTGTCCAGTGCAAGGGCATGGCGCTTTCTGTTCTTCCTGTCATTCAGGGGATCCTTGGATTCCGCAAGGACAGCAATATCAGCGGGATCCTGTTAAACCGTGTATCCGGGATGCTCTATCCGAAGATGAAACGGATGATCGAAACCGGCCTGGCACAGGCGGGGTATCCGATCCCTGTGATAGGCTATGTGCCGGAGAATCCGGTGTTTGGGCTGGAGAGCAGGCATCTGGGCCTGGTGACGCCGCAGGAAATCGGAGAGATCAGAGAGCGCCTGGAAGAGGCCGGAAGGATCCTGTCAGAGACCGTGGAACTGGATTGCCTGCTGAAGATCGCTGCACAGTTTTCGGGGGGAATGCCGGAGGTCTGGTACAGTGATAAAAAGGCGTTTTATGCCGCAGGCACAAAAGCCGCGCGGGCGAAGCAAACAGGAGGGAAAGAACCTGCTGCCGGTGCTACGGTCAGGATTGCGGTTGCCAGAGATGAAGCCTTTTGCTTTTACTATAAAGACAATCTGGAATTTCTGGAAAAGGCGGGCTGTGAGCTGGTTCAGTTCAGCCCCTTAAGAGACCGCTCTCTTCCGGATGACATCCAGGGCCTTATCCTGGGAGGCGGCTATCCCGAGCTGTATACAGAGCAGCTGGAAAAGAATGCGCCCATGCGCAGTTCGGTAAAACAGGCGCTTGCAGACGGCCTCCCCTGCCTTGCAGAGTGCGGCGGCTTTCTGTATCTGCATGAAGAGATGGAGGACGATAAAGGCATTGTACGCCGAATGGCGGGAGTGATACCAGGAAAAGCATTCCGGACAAAGCGCCTGGTACGCTTTGGCTATATAGAATTGGAAGCCATGAAAGCGGGGCCATATCTGGAAAAAGGGGAAAAGGTAAGAGGACATGAGTTTCATTATTGGGACAGTACAGACAATGGAACAGACTGCCTTGCCGTCAAGACCGATCGTAAAAGAAAGTGGGAATGCATTCACATGGAAGGCAGCCTGTTCGCAGGATTTCCCCATATCCACTTTTATTCAAACCAGGCATTTGCCGGCCGTTTTATAGAAGAATGTAAAAAAAGGAGACCTTGAGAAATGACTGCAGAAAAAGAAGATATGACATTGGAAAGACTGAGGGTACAGATCGAGCCGGCCGATGAAGCCAGCGCTGAGGCTGCCCGGAGGCGGTGGATGTCCGTGGCAAAGCCCCTGTTCAGCCTGGGGAAGCTGGAGGATGCTGTCATTCGGATTGCGGGGATGAAAAGAAGCGCCCAATATGAACTGAAAAAGAGGGGCCTGGTTATCATGTGTGCGGACAACGGCGTTGTGGCGGAGGGGGTCACACAGACGGGTCAGGAAGTCACAGCAATCGTTGCGGATAATTTTACGAAAAAAGCGGCAAGCGTCGCAATCATGAGTGAGGTCGCGGGCGCGGATCTGTTTCCGGTGGATATCGGGATGGTGACAGATGTTCCTTCCGTTACGAGGGCGGACAGAAAAGTGGCCTGCGGCACGAAAAATCTGGCAAAGGAACCGGCCATGAGCCGGGAGGAAGCCTGGCAGGCCGTGGTGACAGGGATCCGGATTGCGGGAGAACTCAAAGAGCAGGGATATGACATTCTGGCCACCGGTGAAATGGGAATCGGCAATACGACGACAAGCAGCGCTGTGGCAGCAGTCCTTCTGGACAGGCCGGTGGAAGAGGTGACTGGCAAAGGTGCCGGGCTGACAAGTGAAGGCCTGGAACGCAAAATCAGTGTGATCAAAGAGGCAATCCGCAGACACAGGCCGGACAGGGACGATGCCCTGGATGTGATGGCAAAAGTCGGAGGCCTGGATATTGCCGGGCTTGCCGGAGTCTATCTGGGCGGCGCGCTTTATCATATTCCGGTTGTTGTCGATGGCTTTATCTCTGCAGTTGCAGCGCTGTGCGCAGCCAGGCTCGTGCCGGCATCGCTGGATTATATGATGCCCTCCCACGTATCCAAGGAACCGGCGGGACAGATGCTGCTGGATGCGCTTGGGCTGGCGCCATTTCTGACCTGCGACATGTGCCTTGGGGAAGGAAGCGGCGCGGTGGCGGTATTTCCGCTCCTGGAGATGGGGCTGCAGGTATATCTCCAGATGAGCACCTTTGAAGAAACAAATATTGAGAAATACGAAATACTAAAATAAAGTAAATCCGGAGACACACGCTAAGACAGGGCAGTGATGTTACCGGGAGTAATCTGAGAAAGAAAAGAGGAACCTTATGTATCTGCTGAAATCCTGTGCGATTGCATTTTCTATGTATTCTAAAATTCCTATGCCGCGGGTGGACTGGAATGAAAAAAATATGAAGTATGCGATGTGTTTTTTCCCGGTAGTCGGGGCCGTGCTTGGCGTTCTGGAAGTCATAGTGGGCGGACTTCTGCTGGACTTCGCCACAGGTAAGTTTCTGCTTGCGGCGGCAATGACGCTGCTGCCCGTGCTGGTGACCGGAGGCATCCACATGGACGGCTTTATGGACACCATGGATGCGCTCAGTTCCTACGGTGACCGGGAGAAAAAGCTGGCTATTCTGAAAGACTCTAATTCCGGGGCGTTTGCGATTCTCGGCATGTGCTGCTATTTTCTGTGGAATGCCGCGGTATGGAGTGAAGTGACCAAAGATATGCTGCCGGTGATCGCATGCGGATACGTGATTTCCCGCTCCATGAGCGGATTTTCTGTCGTAACTTTTCCGGCGGCGCGCAACAGCGGGCTGGCGAGGACATTCCAGGACGGGGCCCAGAAAAAGATCGTGCGTGCAGTGACAAGCCTGTGTTTTCTTGCCGCAGGTGCGCTGATGCTGGTCCAAAGCCCTGTGCTGGGAGCAGCAGCTCTGGCGGCAGCGGTATTGGTATTTCTATACTATAGGCATACATGTAAAAAACAATTCGGGGGCATAACCGGAGATCTGGCGGGGTACTTCCTGCAGCTCTGTGAACTGGCCATGCTTACCGTGATTGTTCTGGCAGGAGGGATTGGATGGAGATAATCATGATCCGGCATTTTCAGACACCGGGAAATATTGAGAAAAGATATATAGGAAGAACTGATGAGCCGCTGGCAGACCTGAAGGGAAGGGAGCAGCTTATCCGAGAAAGGCAGGACTTCTGCCGGGATGCGGAGCAGGTAATCATAAGCCCCATGAAAAGATGTATCCAGACGGCAGCCTGCATATTTCCGGATAAAACTCCTGTTCTTTCTGAGAAAATGCGGGAATGTGACTTTGGTCTTTTTGAAATGAAACGCTATGAAGAATTGAAAGAGATTCCGGCTTACCAGGAATGGCTGGAATCAAACGGGACCATAGCTTTCCCAGAGGGTGAGGATCCGGAGCTGTTCAAACAGCGCTGCGTGGAGGGATTTTGCGAATGCGTGGACCGTCTGATCTCGGAAGGTGTGAAAAAGGCGGCCATGGTAGTACACGGCGGCACGATTATGGCGGTGCTGTCCCGCATTGATGAAGAAAAAAGAGAGTTCTATCACTGGCAGCCGGAAAACGGCGGAGGATACCGGGTGGTGCTGGATGAAGAAGCCTGGCGTCAAGGCAGCAGAGTAAGCGGGGAGATTGAGAAGTTATGATGTCACTGATCGCCTGTGGGACAGGATTTATATTAGATTTTATATGCGGCGATCCGGTGTGGCTTTATCACCCGGTGAGGCTGATCGGGGCCTTGATTGCATGGCTGGAAAAAAAGGCGAGGGCCCTGTGCGGGAGGGATGAAAAGAAACTGCTCCGGGCAGGAACCGTGCTCTGTATCCTTGTGATTGCGGTATCGGTTGCGATACCCTGTATCTTCTTGTATGCCGCAGGGAGGATCCATCCGGCGCTGCGGTTCGTACTGGAGAGTTTCTGGTGCTATCAGCTTCTGGCGGCGAAATCCTTAAAGCAGGAGAGCCGGAAGGTATACGATGAGATCAAAAAAGGAGACCTTCCGGGAGCACGCAAAGCCGTGTCCATGATTGTAGGAAGAGATACGGATCAGCTGGATGAGGCGGGCGTGGTTAAGGCAGCAGTGGAGACCGTAGCTGAGAATACTTCTGACGGAGTGACGGCCCCTTTGATCTTCATGATGATTGGCGGTGCGCCCCTTGGATTTTTCTATAAAGCGGTTAATACGATGGACTCCATGATCGGTTATAAAGATGAAAAATATCTGTATCTGGGAAGGACTGCCGCAAAGCTGGATGATGTGCTGAACTTTATCCCGGCAAGGCTGTCCGCCTGGCTGATGACGGCGGCCGCATATCTGCTGGGGATGGACGGAAAGAATGCCTGGAGAATCTACCGGAGGGACCGGATGAACCATGCCAGCCCGAATTCCGCCCAGACAGAAGCCGTTTGTGCCGGGGCGCTCCGGATACAGCTGGCGGGGGATGCATGCTATTTTGGAAAGCTGTATAAGAAAAAATACATTGGGGATGCGCTCAGGCCCGTGGAGGCGGAGGATATTGTGAGAGCATGCAGACTGCTCTATGGGACGGCGGTTCTTACATTTCTTCTGGCAGGCGCAGTAAAGATTCTGCTGCTCTTGTTCTGGTTCTAAACCATAGAAGAGGCCATCCCATAACACAGGCCCTAGCGCGTGTCTGCAATTTTGTTTCGAATATGGCATATAACGAAAATAAGGAGGTTCCCATGGACTACATACATGGCGGAGATATTTACACATACAGAGGAATGACCGATTTTTCCGCAAATATCAACCCCTTTGGGCCCAGTACCGCGGTGAAGGAGGCGGCATGCCGGGCGATGGACTCGGTCGGGGCTTATCCGGACAGCAGGTGCCGTGCCCTCAGGGAGGCGCTGGCAAAACAGCTGGACGTGTCCGGGGAGAGGCTGGTATTCGGGAATGGGGCTGCGGATCTGATCTTCTCACTCGTTTCCGCCGAAAGGCCGAAACAGGCCGTGCTGACAGCGCCTTCTTTTGCGGAATATGCGCAGGCGCTTGCAGCGTCGGGCTGCGGGATCAGATATTATTATCTCAGGGAGGAAGAGAGTTTCCGGCTTGGAGAGGAATATCTTGATATGCTGACAGAGGATGTGGATCTGATTTTTCTCTGCGCACCGGATAATCCTACAGGCAATATGATAGAGCCGGATCTGATGGAGAAGATTGCAGAAAAATGTGAAAGGCTGGGAATCCGGATGGTACTGGATGAATGCTTTTACGAATTTCTGGAAAATCAGGAACTGGTTTTCGCTCCCGAAAAAGTACGGAAGTACCGCAAGCTCTTTCTGCTCCGCGCATTTACAAAGATGCATGCCATGCCGGGGCTGCGTCTGGGATACGGAATCTGTTCGGATGAGGAACTGCTGGAAAAACTGGAACGGGTGAGACAGCCATGGAGCGTGTCGGCTCCGGCACAGGCGGCGGGAATTGCGGCCCTGAAAGAGGAAGAACGGGTAAAAACTACCAGGGCTTTTGTGAGTGAGGAACGGAAAATGATGGAAAAAGAATTTGAAAGAATAGGAGTCAGGTATTTTCCGTCCTCAGCAAATTATATGCTTCTGAAAAGCAGTTATGACTTATTTACACTGCTGAAAGAAAAAATGATATTGATCAGAGACTGCAGCAATTACGAAGGACTGAAAAAGGGATATTACAGGGTGGCCGTGAAAGGCAGGGAGGAGAACCGCCTGCTGATCCGCGCACTGGAAGAGATCTGCGGGCGGAAAGAAATACAGAGTGCAGAAAGGATGGGAGAACAGTGGCAAAGGTAATTATGATCCAGGGAACAATGTCTAATGCAGGAAAAAGCATACTGGTGGGAGGGCTTTGCAGAGTCTTTCGGCAGGACGGGTACAAAACAGCCCCTTTTAAATCACAGAATATGGCGCTGAACTCCTATATCACAAAGGAAGGCCTGGAGATGGGCAGAGCACAGGTCATGCAGGCGGAAGCTGCGGGGATAGAGCCCTGCGTGGAGATGAACCCGATTCTTCTGAAACCGACCAATGACACGGGCTCCCAGGTGATTGTAAACGGCGAGGTAACCGGTGTGATGTCTGCGGCAGAGTACTACCGTCATAAAAAAGAGTATATTCCGGCTATTTTGGAGGCATATCACAAGCTGGAGAAACAATATGATATCATTGTGATCGAAGGCGCGGGAAGCCCGGCGGAGATCAACCTGAAGGACGATGATATCGTAAACATGGGGATGGCAAAGCTGGTGGATGCTCCGGTGCTGCTTGTAGGGGATATTGACAGGGGCGGTGTGTTTGCACAGATCGTGGGAACACTGGAGCTTCTGGATCAGGAGGAGCGGGACCGGATTAAAGGCACCGTGATCAATAAGTTCCGGGGGGACAAGGAAATCCTGCGCCCCGGCCTGGATATGCTGGAGGAAAGAACAAAGGTGCCGGTGCAGGGGGTGATTCCCTATTTTTACCTGGACATTGACGATGAGGACAGTCTGACGGAACGGTTTGATAAAAAGGGAACCGTGGGGATACTGGATATCGCGGTGATCCGTACTCCCCGTATCTCGAATTTTACGGATTTCCTGGCGCTGGAATGCATAGAGGGCGTTTCGGTGAGGTACGTAACCTCTGCGGGAGAATTCGGCAGCCCGGATGCCGTGATCGTGCCGGGCAGCAAGAATACTATCGAAGATCTGCTGTGGATGCGCCAGAACGGGCTGGAGGCTAAAGTGATCCGCCATGGAGCGTCGGGCAAACTGGTCTTCGGCATCTGCGGCGGCTACCAGATGCTCGGGGAAGAAATCGTGGATCCGCAGGGCATGGAACATCAGGGATCTGTAAAGGGGATGGGGCTGCTTCCCGTGAAAACAGTATTTGAGCCGCAGAAGACAAGAACCAGGGTCAGCGGGCAGTTCCGGAATCTGAGCGGTGTTCTGGAGGAGCTAAACGGAGTGGAAATCGAGGGATATGAAATTCACATGGGAACTACACATTTTATAGGAGATGAGAAGCCGGTTCTTACGCTGGAAGACGACGTACAGGGAAAAGCGGTTAAGCTGGACGGTGCGGCTTCCGGGAGCGTGTGCGGCTGTTATGTGCACGGGGTTTTTGACCGGCCGGAGGCGGCCGGAGCGGTTGCGGCTGTGCTTCTGAAGCAGAAGGGTCTGGACGCCGGGGCCGTTAAAGCGGTGGATCTTGCAGTTTACAAGGAAGAACAATATGATAAGCTGGCGGATATTATCCGGGAAAATATGGATATGAAGGCAATTTATGAGATCTTGGAGAAAGGAAACCATACATCATGAGCTCTGTCATTCGGATAGGAAGCCGGGAGAGCCGGCTGGCCGTCATTCAGGCGGAAATAGTGAAAGAACTGATACAGAAGAACCATCCTGAGATACAGGTCGAACTGGTTACGATGAAGACGACGGGTGATAAAATCCTGGACAAAAGCCTGGAACTGATCGGCGGCAAGGGATTATTTGTGAAGGAACTGGATAAAGCACTCTTAGAGGGAAGCATTGATATTTCCGTGCACAGCCTGAAGGATATGCCCATGGAGATACCAGAGGAGCTGCCTATTGCCGCATACAGCAGACGGGAAGATCCAAGAGATGCGCTGATCTGCAGGCCGGGATGCGGCGGGGTTCCCGAAAACGGCGTTATTGGGACTTCCAGCAGACGGCGCAGCCTGCAGCTTGGGAAACTGTATCCGGGATGTACGTTCCGCGGGATCAGGGGAAATGTCCAGACCCGCCTGCGCAAGCTGGAGGAAGAGGGCTATGACGGAACGATCCTGGCAGCGGCAGGGCTGAGCCGTCTGAACATGGAGCATGTCATCGGACGGATCTTCAGCACAGAAGAGATGGTTCCTGCAGCCGGCCAGGGGATACTGGCCGTCCAGGGCAGAAAAGGGGAAGACCATTCCTTCCTGGATTGTGTGGAGAGCGCAAAGAGCAGGTCCGAGGCTCTTGCGGAACGTGAATTTGTAGCAGCTCTGGACGGCGGCTGCACTTCACCGGTCGCGGCGCACGCGGAGGCAAATGGCAGCGAACTGAAACTGACCGGTCTGTATTACCGCGAAGAGGATGATACTTACTGGACAGAGACAAGAATCGGCAATACGGCGGATGCCAGGCAGCTTGGCGCAGCTTTGGCGGAAGACATGAGACGGAGGGATTGAGATGGAAAAGAGCGGAAAAGTCTGGCTGGCAGGCGCCGGCCCGGGGGATGCGGGACTTCTGACCGTAAAGACGAAACAGCTGCTGGAAGAGGCGGATGTTATCGTATATGATGCGCTGATCAGCGCAGAGATTCTGAGCCAGATTCCGGATGAAAAGGAACTGATCCATGTGGGAAAGCGGTCCGGACACCACCTGGTTCCCCAGGAGGGGATCAATGAGATTCTGCTGGAGGAGGCCCGGAAAGGAAAAAAAGTGCTGCGGCTGAAAGGCGGAGACCCGTTTATATTCGGGCGGGGCGGTGAGGAACTGGAGCTGCTGAAAGAAAACGGGATTCCTTTTGAAGTAGTCCCCGGCGTAACTTCTGCGGCAGCAGTACCTGCCTATGCGGGAATCCCGATTACCCACAGAGATTATACCTCCTCCTTCCATGTGATTACAGGACATCCGAGAAAGGACGGAACCAGCAGAATTGACTATCCTTCCCTCGTGGGGCTTGGGGGGACACTCGTATTCCTGATGGGGATTGCTTCCATGGAGACCATCTTAAAAGGGCTTATGGACGCGGGGATGAACGAAAATATGCCTGCGGCTGTACTGGAAAAGGGAACACTCGCTGCCCAGCGGCGGGTAGTCTCCACTGTGTCAGGGCTGCCAAAAGCAGCAAAAGAAGCCGGCATCGGTACCCCGGCCATTATTCTGGTGGGGGAGGTCTGCGCTCTGGCAGATACGTTCCACTGGGCGGAAGACCGGGTGCTGGGGGGCAGACAAATCCTCATCACAAGGCCCCGGCAGAACAGCTCCAGGCTGGCGGCAAGGCTGCGCGGACTGGGAGCCCAGGTGATAGAACTGCCCGCGATTGTGACGGAGGCGCTTTCCCCCAATCCGGTTCTGAAGGAGGCGCTGGAAAGATTCGGAACCCGTGCCAAAGAAGAATGGCTTGTGTTTACAAGCCCCATCGGGGTAGAGGTCTTTTTCGAACAGCTGGCTGAGATGAAAACAGATCTGCGCCGGCTGTTTGGCAGGCCGGCAGTGATTAAGCTTGCTGCGATTGGAAGCGCCACCGAAAAGGCGCTTCAGGAATATGGCCTGTTCCCGGATCTGGTGCCGGAGGTCTACTGTGCCGCCAGTCTGGGGAAGGCGCTGGCAGAAGCGGCAGAACCGGGAAGCTGTGTAACCATAGTCCGGGCTAAGATTGGTTCCGAGGAACTGCTTCCGCCGTTAAGGGAGGCAGGGCTTAAGGCAGAAGATATCGCGCTTTATGAGACGGTTTATAAGACGCACAGCCATATCCGGGAGAAAATCACCGGCCTCTTTGAAGAGGGGGGGATTGATGCAGTTACATTCACAAGCGCGTCCACGGTCCGCGGTTTTGTAAATGCCATGGAGCTTAAGGACTACAGCAGTATACTGGCAGTCTGTATCGGAGAACAGACCGCAGCCGAGGCAGCAAAATATCACATGCAGATCCGGGTTTCCGAGAAGGCGTCCATAGACAGCCTGACCGATCTGCTGATAGAAGAATTGGCTTCAAAAGAGTTGTAAACCCGGAAGCACAGTACGAAAGGAGGAAGTTCTAATGCTGAAATATACAGGCAAACGGATATTTATCGGTATCCTCTCTCTTTTCGTGCTGGTAACAGCCGCGTTTTTTCTGACCCGCCTGATGCCGGGAAGCCCGTTTCAAAGCGGAAATGTGTCCGGTGATGTTCTGAAATCCATGGAGGAGGAGTACGGTCTGGACAAGCCCATGACGGAACAGTACAGGCTGTATCTGGGCAATCTTCTTCAGGGTGACCTTGGCGTCTCCTATAAGAAGCCGGGAGTGACTGTGGCGGAGGTGATCCGCCGTGCCTGGCCTATGACAGCGGCCCTTGGAGGGCTGGCAATCCTGGCGGCCGTGGTGTTGGGAACACTGCTTGGCATCTGGCAGGCATCTTCGGACAGGAAGGCCGTGAAAGGAGGCATATTCCTGGGAGGCATACTTGGAACCGGGATTCCCAATTTTGTCATAGCCCTGCTTCTGATGTTTTTCTTCGGGGTGAAGCTGAAACTCCTTCCCATTGCAGGCCTGACCGGCCCGGAGAATTATATACTGCCTGTGATCTCGCTGGCAGTATATCCGACGGCGGTGATTGCCCGGATGATGCAGAATACATTCCGGGAGGAGATGCAGAAGGACTATGTCTTGCTGGCCAGGGCGAAAGGTCTGAAGCCGGGCAGGACGGCGCTTACCCATATCTTGAAAAACGCCTGGATTCCGGTGCTGAATTATATCGGTCCTGCGGCGGCATTTCTGCTGACCGGAAGCTTTGTAGTTGAAAGTATATTTACTATACCGGGACTGGGCCGGGAATTCGTGAATTCCATAGGAAACCGGGACTACACGCTGATCATGGGGCTGACCGTATTTATGGGAATCGTGGTGATCGGTATCAATCTGCTTACGGATCTGCTGTGTGCATGGCTGGATCCACGTGTAAGGAGGGCCTGCCGATGAAAAAGACGATTTACCAGAGACAGTCCTTAAGTGTCTGTCAGCCGGACAGTTCTCCTGCAGGTTTCAAAAAGAAGTTAAATCCCTATGTGCTGACAGGCGGGATTCTGCTGGCTGCGCTTATTCTGCTGGCTCTTCTGGTACCGGCGTTGTCACCCTATTCCTATGAAACACAGAATGTGGAGATTCAAAACGCCGGTTCTTCCCTGCAGCATCTCTTTGGGACAGACAAATTTGGCAGGGATCTCTTCGTCAGAGTGTGGTACGGCACCAGAATCAGCCTGCTTGTGGGGGCTGGCAGCGCCCTGTTCTGCGGTGTAATCGGTATCTTCTACGGAAGTATCGCCGGATATGCAGGTCAGAAAACGGATATGCTCATGATGAGGCTTGCAGATATCATTGATGCGATCCCCTCCCTTTTGTATGTTATACTCATTATGCTTGTTCTGGGAGCAAATGTGGGCAGTATCCTGCTCGGTATCTGCATATCCGGCTGGATAGACCTGGCCCGGATTGTCCGGGGCGAGGTTATGCGGCTGAAAGAAAGGGAATTCTGTGTTGCTGCCAGGATGGCAGGAGCGAGCACTGTAAGAGTTCTGAGGAAGCATTTGCTGCCGAATGCGGCAGGGCCGGTAATCGTGAATATCACCTTTCAGATACCGAAGGCGATATTTACGGAGGCGTTCCTCAGCTTTGTGGGCGTGGGCATAGCCGCACCGGTGGCGAGCCTGGGCACATTGATACAGGATGCCAGGAGCCAGATGCAGGTCTATCCGTCCCAGATGTTTTATCCGATTGCGGTGCTGTGTATTTTGATATTTTCTGTAAATTTGATCGGGGCAGGGCTTGAGAGAGCGTCCCGCCTGGAAGAGGAAGGTTAACTGTAAATGAATGTATTGAGTGTACAGGATTTAAGTGTACAATTTCATGACAGACATGCAAATGGCGAGGCCGTGAGCAGTCTCAGCTTTGAGATCGGTCCGGGAGAGATCGTGGGGATTGTCGGAGAGTCGGGCTCGGGGAAGAGTACGGCTATGCAGGCGGTTCTGGGGCTGCTTCCCGAGCGCGCAGAGGTGATGTGCCAAAAAATGCTTTTGAATGGGGAAGAGATCGCGCCTCCTCCTTACCGGGAAGGCAGGCCCCGGAAACAGGAACAAAAAGCCTATGAGAAAAAGATGCAGCAGATCCGCGGCAGCCAGATCGCTATGGTGTTCCAGGATCCGCTGTCCTATCTGAATCCCACGGTAAAAATCGGAAGGCAGATCACAGAGGCGGTGCGCGCGCATAATAAAAGCTGTACCCGTGCGCAGGCGAAGCAAAGAGCCGCACAACTGCTTGACATGGCAGGGCTGCGGCGGCCGAAAGAGTGCCTGGACAAGTATCCTTTCGAGATGTCCGGAGGGATGCGCCAGCGGGCGGCTATCGCCATAGCACTGGCCTGCGATCCAAAGCTTCTGATAGCCGATGAGCCTACCACGGCGCTGGATGTGACGGTCCAAGGCCAGATCCTCAAGTTGCTGGCCCGAATCGCCGAGGAGACGGAGACCGCGGTTCTGCTTGTGAGCCATGATCTTGGCGTAATCGCATCGGTGTGCCGCCGTGTTCTGGTTATGCAGAATGGAAAAATGGTAGAGGAGGGTACCGTAGAGGAAATCTTTTATGATCCCCGGGAAGAATATACACGTCTGCTCATTGAGCGGGCTAACAGCCTAAGCGCTCTGACAAAGAAAAAAATATCCTCCGAGCCGCTGCTCACACTGAAGCATGTGACAAAATCCTATTCCGGCGGGGGCGGGCAGGCAAAAGGGAATCAGCCAGAGGCCGTACGAGACGTCTCTTTTGAGATTGATAAGGGGGAGACCTACGGCCTGGTCGGAGAGAGCGGGTGCGGAAAAACAACGGTCGCTAAAATGATAACCGGTGTACATGCCCCTTCGGAGGGCACGATAATTTACCGGGGGAAAGAGCTGGAGGGGATGCGCCGCCAGATCCAGATGGTGTTTCAAGATCCTTATGCGTCCCTGAATCCAAGGATGACAGTCCGGGAGACACTGGAAGAACCGCTGCTTTTGAACACGGCGGATCCGCCGGATGAGAGAAAGAAGAAAGTTGCGGATATCATGGAATTGGCAGGGCTGGATCCGGATGACGCCGGAAAATATCCCCGGGCTTTCTCCGGTGGACAGCGTCAGCGAATCGGGATCGCCAGGGCATTGATGTTAAGGCCTGAGCTGATCGTCTGCGATGAGCCGGTTTCTGCGCTGGATGTTTCGATTCAGGAGCAGATACTGGAACTGCTGGAAAAGATTCAGAGAGAAACCCAGGTTTCCTATCTGTTTATATCCCATGATTTAAACGTGGTAAAAAGAATCAGCCAGAGGATAGGGGTTATGTACGCCGGAAGTATTGTGGAATCCGGGGCGACACAATCCATCTACGAAGATCCCTGGCATCCTTACACGAAAGCGCTTCTTTCGGCGATCCTGACCCCGGATCCGCGGACAGCAAGGAAGCGCCGGGGGATGGCAGCAGCAGGAGAACAAGGACAGAAGGCAGAGAGCGCCAGAGGCTGTCCGTTTGCACCCCGCTGCGGATATGCGATGGAGTGCTGCCATACAGGCCGGCCCAAAACCTACTTTTTTGGTGAAAGGAAGGTAGCCTGTTTCCTGTATTCGAAGGAGTATACGGGAAGAAGAAGCGGTGATTACAGGATGACTTCACAGATATAAGGAGAAAAGCATGAAAAAAATACTGAGTGTTATTGTGTCCGTGTCTTTGCTAGCTACATTTGTACTGAGTGGATGCGGCAGCAAGGAGGAACCTGAGAAAGCAAAAGAAAGTAAGGAAATCGTGGTGGCTACGAACAGCGAGACCGGGGGACTGGATCCGGCGGGGATGATTGCCCTGACCTATCTGGCATATTCCGTGTCCGCACTGGACGAGCTGCTGACCTACAATGCCCAGGGCGAGATTGAATACCGGGCGGCAGAATCCTACGAGGTGAACGACGATTCCACGGTATGGACCTTCCACCTGCGAAAAGATGCGAACTGGTCGGACGGAACCCCGGTTACATCTGCAGATTTTCTGAACACGATGGTCAGATCTCTGGATCCAAAAAGCGGCAACGGATACGCCAATTATCTGTTCCCTATAAAAAATGCAGAAGCCATCTACAACGGGGAAGCGGACGTGGACAGCCTGGGAGTGGAAACACCGGATGACAATACCCTGATCTTTACACTGGAGAAGCCCTGCGTATACTTTTTGGATTTGCTGCGGCTTCCGGTATACACGCCGTCCTGCACGAAATATGCGGATTCTGTAGACAGCGGGTGGGACAAGAATCCTGCAACCAGCGTATCCAACGGCCCGTTTTATCTCACAGAATATGTGCCGGAGCAGTATTTTGTCCTGGAAAAGAACCCAAAATACTGGAATGCAGAACAAGTGAAGCTGGATAAAATCACCTACCGTTTCTTCGATGACACGCAGTCAATGGCAAATGCATACGAGACCGGCGAGGTAGACGTTGCCCCGTCTCTCCAGTCCTCTGTTATGGAACTGTATGAAGGAAAGGATGATCTGGTGATTACCGATACGATTGCCACCAGGTATATCTATCCGAACCTGAATGTAAAGCCGCTGGACGATGTGCGGGTGAGAAAGGCAATCAATCTCGCCATTAACCGGGAGGAGCTCTGCCAGATCGTGGGCGAAGACACAGAGCCTACCGTGAATTTTATCGCAAAGTACATGAAGGATAAAACCACCGGTGAATATTTTGTGGACGGTGCAGAACCTCCCTTTGAAGAAAATGTGGAAGAGGCCAGGAAACTGCTGGCGGAGGCCGGGTACCCGGACGGAGAGGGATTTCCAACGCTGACTTATAACTATCCGTCCCTGGAAATGGATTCCGATACGGCCCAGGTTTTCAAAGAGCAGCTGAAAAAGAACCTGAATATAGATATTGAACTCAATGCCCAGGAACTGCAGGTAAACTATACAGAACGCCGTGCGGGCAATTTTGACCTGTGCAGAATGAACTGGACAGCAGATTTTGCGGATCCCTATACGTATCTGTCCATGCTGCTTTCTAACGGAACCTATAACTGCAGCGGCATTCAGGATGAAAAATATGACAGTCTGGTTGCACAGTCTGACACGGAGACAGATCCTCAGAAGCGGGCGGCTCTGATGCATGAGGCAGAGCAGCTGGCAGTAGGGGAAGAGTTCTATATCATCCCGTTGTTTTCCATGAAGAGCTGTAATCTGATCCGCCCGGAGATCACCGGGGTGACACAGATTCCGGCTACGGGAGCACTGGAATACCGGTATGCAGATATTGAGAAATAAGAAGCAAGAAAATATAAACAGTTCATACAGCAGAAAAGTGAAACAACGTAACAGTTCAGGCCTGCCTGAACTGTTACGAGTCAGCGCAGGAAAGGGGCAGGGGGATGTTTTATGTAGTAACAGGAGGCAGCGGCAGCGGAAAGTCGGCCTTTGCAGAAGATTTGATCTGCCGGAATTATCATGCGCCCGGGGCAGATCACCCCGCAGGCAGCCTGATCTATATTGCGACGATGGTTCCTTACGGGGAGGAAACCAGAAGCAAAATCCGGCGCCACCGCGACATGCGCATGGACAAAGGATTTTCCACAATCGAGTGCTATACGGGTTTGGATGCGCTGACCGAACAAGGCGGGCAGCTGCACGAAGATGCTTCCGATTCTTTGAAAAGTCAGGGAAAGCCCTGTGTCCTGCTCGAATGCATGTCTAATCTGGTGGCGAACGAGATGTATGAACCGGGCGGCGCCGGTAAGGATGCGGTGGAAAGCGTGCTTGCGGGAATCGAAAAGTTGAGAAAGCGCTGCCGCCATCTGGTCGTAGTGACAAATGAAATTTGTTCGGAATCAACCGAGGATACCAGCGAGATGGAACTGTATAAGAAAATGCTTGCGGAGATTAACCGGGGAATGGCAGCGACAGCAGATGGAGTGGTGGAAGTCGTGTATGGGATGCCAGTCTTTGTAAAAGGACAGAATCCGGCCCGCAGGGAACAGGAGGAAAATGTCATGCAGAAAGAAAACAGAAAGCAAAAGAATACGCCTTCCGTATCCCTAAAAATGGTGATTGGCGGAGCTTTTCAGGGAAAACGTAAATTTGCAGAGCAGACCTATGGAAACATACAATGGGCTGACGGTGCAGACTGCCCTGAGGAGGCGCTGTACACTTGCGGCGGTATTTTCCATTTTGAAGAGTATATAAAAAGAAGAATGAAAAAAGGGGACAATCTGGACGGTCTGGTACATTCCATCGCAGAGCGCAGCCAGGAGCTGGTAGTTGTGTCACGGGAGATTGGATACGGTCTGGTCCCCGTCGATGCATTTGAAAGAGAATACAGAGAAAAAACGGGACGCATCTGCACGGAACTGGCTGCACTGGCATCCAGAGTAGACCGGGTCATATGCGGAATCGGAGTTCCGCTGAAAGGAGATAAACAGGCATGAATCATATAAATCTGGAAAAGGTACTGCCCGGAGAAATTGAGGCAAGAAGTTTTGAAATTATAACGGAAGAGCTGGGAGATACACCGCTGATTCCGGGAACGGAACAAATTGTAAAGCGCTGTATCCATACAAGTGCAGATTTTGATTACGCAAAGAATCTGGTGTTTTCGGACGGATCCGTTGATTGTGCGCTGGAAGCCTTGAAAAACGGGGCATCCATCGTTACAGATACCCAGATGGGAAAAGCCGGAATCAATAAAAAGAGACTGGAAAAGTATGGAGGGAAAGTCTACTGCTTTATGGCAGATGAAGATGTTGCAAGGTCTGCAAAGGAGAATGGCACCACCCGCGCAACGGCAAGCATGGAAAAAGCCGCAGCTCTCGATGAAAAGCTGATATTTGCCATAGGCAATGCACCCACTGCGCTGGTACATCTATATGAGATGATTCAGGAAAAGAGGCTGGATCCGGAGCTGATCATTGCAGTACCGGTCGGTTTCGTGAACGTTGTACAGTCCAAAGAGCTGATACTTGCGCTGGAGGAAACTCCGTCCATTGTAGCCAGGGGCAGAAAAGGCGGAAGCAACATCGCAGCATGCATATGCAATGCACTGCTGTATATGCTGGATTAACAGTTAGAAGAAAAAGGTGTATTCAATCATTGAAATAAGTGCGCACCGCAGCGTGCTGGTGGGGGTGAAAATGGAAAAAGCATATTTCCCATTATTTGTGGATCTGTCAGAAAAAAAGATCATCATTGTGGGCGGGGGAAAGATTGCGGCCAGGAGGGCTGCAGTGCTCACCCGTTTTGCGTCGGACATAACCGTCATAGCGCCAGAATTTTCGGAGGCTATGGAAAACCTTGCGGCAGAGCAGAAGGTCCGCTGTAAACGCCGCATGTACAAAGCCGGTGATATCAGCAGCGCAGATCTGGTTCTGGCCGCTACCAATGACAGTGCGCTGAATCGCCGTATTGCCGGGGAATGCAGAGAACTTGAGCGTTCCTGCAGCAGAAGAATACTGCTGAGCGTAGCAGACGACAGGAGCCTCTGCGATTTTTATTTCCCGTCGGTGATCCAGAAGGATGAAATTGTAATCGGAATCAATTCCGGCGGAAGCGATCCTGGAAAGGTGAAGAAGTTCCGGGAGGAGCTGGAGAAAAAAATGGAGTTATAGAAAGAAGGATAAGTAATGAGAACCATGGAATTCACGATAGAAAACATAGAGGCATTTCGTATAGGCCAGACCCTCGAGGTAACGGAGGGTAAGCTGCCAACCTCTTATTTTTATACAATCGAACACGCACTCGGCATGAGCGGAAACTTCAAAAATGCAGAACGATTGAAGACAAGAACAGGGACTGTCGTGGAGATAAAAGAGACTCCGAGGTTTCATGTGGCTGTATTGGAGTTTGACGAGTAGAGTATAGGGCGGGTTACTGTTCAGACCGTGCCGTGCACCTCGCTGCACGGCATCGGAGCCGATGAAGTGATGGTCTCGGGGCATCTGGTCTTTGCTCCGCTTCGGTCCGTGCTAAACATGCGCCACTGGCGCATAGCACCCCTCGCCGTAGGCGACTTTAGATGGGCAGATGCAGTTACTGTGCACGCCCGTAGGGTGTGCACAGTAACTGGGGCGGCGAAATATTTATTAAACTGGAAAAATTACTTGCATTTGAAAATCAAACGATGTATAATATTTTTTGTGATGCAGATATAGTTCATTGGTAGAATGCCAGCTTCCCAAGCTGGAGAGGCGGGTTCGATTCCCGTTATCTGCTTTTTTATTTACCGACAAACTTTAATACAATTTTACGGAGCAAATACGGCGCATACCCATCCAAGAGGGTGTGCGTCGTATTTTATATGTATATTTTCAAACAAAATTTATGACTAACGTATTACAATAGCTTGTAATATGCACACAATAATGCTATAATAAAGATAGATAGAATACGGAAAGGAGATGATATCATGGCACAATCAACCATAACTGCACGAGTAGACGAAAAAGATAAAGCCAGATTTGACGCCTTTTGCTCCAATGTCGGCCTAAATACCTCAACAGCCATCAATCTATTTGTGAAAGCAGTTTTACGCGAAAACCGAATTCCATTTGAAATCACACAGGCCACCGATCCATTTTTTTCAGAATCAAATATGACCTATGTAAAAAAATCCGTCAAGGAACTCCGAGAAGGAAAAGGAACGGCGCACGAACTGATCGAGGTAGAGGATGAGTGAAAAAATCTGGTCAGACGATGCCTGGAAAGACTATATCTATTGGCAGACCCAGGACAAAAAAACAATAAAGCGTATCAATCAGCTCATAAAAGACATTGAGCGCAACGGCTGCATGGAGGGCATTGGAAAGCCCGAACCCTTAACCGGGGACCTACAAGGCGAATACAGCCGCCGCATCAACGATAAAGACCGGCTGGTCTATCATATGGAAAATGGCCGCATCTATATTGCGCATTGCAGAGGACATTACGGAGACAAATAGCCAATACCATCCGTCTCCCCCGTCTCGAGATCCCACCTGGTTGGCGAGTTTTCCTGCCGGTCGGATGCACCAGCTCCATGAAGGGAGAGCCGAAAACCTTCCGGAGAACATCCGTGTCCTTTCAAAAACGCTCAAAGCGAACCTTAGAAATTCTTGGTGGGAAACAGCCCTGAAAATGGAGAGATTTTTGGATTCCGAATCCAAAAATCAACGTGCGCCCGGCATGGGCAGGTTCTAACGGGTGAAAGTCCCGAGTGCAGGTCGATTAGCGCCAAGCACATAGCCAAGGGCAAGGGTGTCCATCGCGAGGTGGAATCTGAAGGAAGCCGGCGGCAAACTTCCGGTCTGACGGACAGAAATCACATAAGGCATGATAGGATGGGTAAAGCTGCGTCGAAAGCTGAAGCCCGAAAGCTAATCCGGAATCCCATGGTGTGCATGTGGCAGATAGATGGAAGGAAAGAACCTGTTCTTACCCGGGGAGGTCTCATGGACGCATGAAAATGCGGTTGAAACAAGATTTGTCATGAGAAGTCAGCAGATGTCGTAGTACCAGTTATGTGCTGGGAAGGACAAACTTTAGGAGGAAGCAGTAAATGAATGTTACAGAAACAGGATCAGAGTACAGACAACTTCGGATAGAAGACTTTCTGGAGGCGGAACCTGCGGAACAGGTGGAGTGTCCAGAAGTGTACACCCTGGAGATGATAACTGAAAACAACGCGGACATCACATGGAAAAAGAAACTAATGGAAAGCATCCTGAGTCCCAGTAACCTAAAAAGGGCTGTCAAGAAAGTAAAGAGCAACCGGGGAGCGGCTGGGGCAGACGGGATGGAAGTGGAAGAACTGGAGAAATATTTCGAGGAGCATCAGGAGGAACTGGTGCAGAGTATTCTCTCAGGGAGATACCGGCCAAAGCCAGTCCTACGGGTAGAGATACCTAAAGAAGGGACGGGGAAAATGAGAAGGCTTGGAATCCCGACCGTAGTGGATCGAGTCATCCAGCAGGCAATTGCCCAAAAACTAAGCCCCATCTATGAGAAGCAGTTCCAGGAGACGAGTTATGGATTCCGACCGAAACGGAATGCCCATGATGCAGTGAGAAAATGCAGGGAATATATAGAAGAAGGGTATGAATATGTGGTGGATATGGACTTGGAGAAGTTCTTTGACACCGTCTGCCAGAGCAAAATGGCAGAAATATTATCCCGGACGATAGAAGATGGGAGAGTAATATCGCTTATCCATAAATATATGAGGGCAGGAGTGATGGTAGGACACAGATACGAAATAACGGAAACCGGGGTTGCACAAGGAGGGCCACTGAGTCCGCTGCTGAGTAATATTATGCTGAACGAGCTGGATAAGGAACTACAGAAAAGGAACCATAAGTATGTCAGATACGCGGACGACGCAGTCGTATTCTGCAAGAGTTTAAAGAGTGCAGAAAGGACATACGAAAAGATAGTGCCTTACATAGAAGGAAAGCTGTTCCTGAAAGTGAACCGGGAGAAAACGAAGGTAGGCCGGTACACAGAAATAAAATACCTTGGATATGGGTTCTACCATAAAAGGAGCAGAATCCGGCTGCACCCAGAGACGCTGAAGCGGATGAAGAGAAAAATCAGGGAACTGACGAAACGCAAGAGTCCATGGACGGAAGAGGTCAGACAGAAAAAGCTGACGGAATACATCCGGGGATGGGTAAACTACTTCAAGCTGGCAGACATGGGAAGCATCCTGGAGCGTATAGACAGGTGGATGCGCAGACGTATCCGGGCAATATATCTGAGAAGATGGAAGAAACCAAAGACAAAATATAAGATGCTAAGAAAGCTGAAAGTAAAAGAGTCAGAGGCCAGAAAGCTGGCATACAGTTCAAAGAAAGAATGGCGAATCGCCTTCTGTCAAACCATACACCAGGCCTTGGGGGTAAAGAAGCTCAAGAGGCTTGGATATCCAACGTTTTCTTTTTATTATTCCAAAGTATGTGAAAACTAAAGAACCGCCGTATACGGATCCGTACGTACGGTGGTGTGAGAGGTCGGCTGCCCAATTAATGGACAGCCTCCTACTCGATTGACCCAGCGCGAGAAATCATCGGATTTCTCGTGATGTGTCAGTGGTGCTCCATTTTCAGGGCTGTTTCACGCCTAGAATTTCTTAGGTCCGCGGCCGCGTTTATGAAAGGACATGGATGTTCTCCGGGAGGTTATCGGCTCTCCCTTTATGGAGCGTCCCATCCGCGCCGAAACTAAAGCTCGTCGCTAAATCCCGATTTCCTAAACACAATCTTAATACAATTCAATTTAATTTTATCACCGCCTAAACGCGTTAAGTACTATGATAGAGATAAGAAAAGAGGGTGATGGTTATGTTAACGAATCTAATTTTAGGAATCATTGTAACAGCGGGAATGCTGTACGGTCTCTACCTAATGAGGGGAATTGATAATTTCATGGATGAGGAAAAGAAACTCCAGAAGAAAGACAGGAAGAAAGAATATGCAGTCATATTCGGTAAGAGCAGCGGAGAGGAAAAAATTGCAGGATGGTTTGAAAAAGCAGGAATCCGACCGATTTATCTGGAGAGCATTTATATTGATAAAAATTGGAAGAAGGTGAACTATCTGGCCGCAGTCTCAGAATCCGATATTGATAACCTTTCGGTATGCAATCTGTTCCATAAGATGTACCCGGGCGTGCAGATGTTCAGCATTTGTAATGCGAAAAGCAACATGAAGCTTTACAGGCAGTCACACATCAATGTATTTACCGAAAAAGAAGAACTGCTGCAGCGGCTGGAGCTGCTGGCAATGGAAAATGAGGTTGGTGCGGCATGAAACTGTTTACAAAACGTCTGACCCAGACACAGATGATTGTCTTGGGGTACTGTATTATCATTTTTCTGGGAGCAGGGCTCCTGATGCTGCCTGTCTCAACTAAGGCCGGGGTATACACCCCTTTTACGGATGCGCTGTTTACTTCAACTTCTGCTGCATGTGTAACCGGACTGGTAATCGCGGATACTTTTCAGTACTGGTCCACATTCGGACAGTGTGTTATTCTGTGTATCATACAGATTGGCGGACTGGGATTTATGACCATCGGCGTATGCTTCGCAATTCTTCTGCGTAGGAAGATTGGTCTCTGGACAAGAGGGACGCTCCAGGAGAGCGTCAATATTATGCAAGTAGGCGGAATTGTACGGCTGGCTAAAAAGATTATTGTCGGAACTGCGATATTTGAAGGAATGGGGGCTCTGATCCTGGCGGTCAGATTCAGCCGGGAGATGAGCCTGGGGAAAGCGGTATACTTTGGAGTCTTTCATTCCATATCCGCTTTCTGTAACGCCGGTTTTGATCTGATGGGGGAGCGCGGGGCATATTCCTCCTTTACTAAGTATTACAATGACCCGGTCGTGAATCTGGTGATTATGAGTCTGATTGTCATTGGAGGAATCGGTTTTTTTGTCTGGAATGACATTTCGGTAAATAAGCTGAAGTTCCGGAAATACCGGCTGCACACTAAAATTGTACTTATATCAACAGCAATACTTATTTTCGGAGGAGCGGCGCTGCTCTTTTTCTTTGAAAAAAATAATACCATTGCCGGCATGCCTTTTGGGGATCAGGTGCTATGTTCCCTGTTCGGATCCGTGACCGCAAGAACTGCCGGGTTTAATACAGTGGATACGGCCGCGCTAACCGACAGCAGTAAGCTTCTAACTACGATACTCATGTTTATCGGAGGGAGCCCGGGGTCTACGGCGGGAGGCATAAAAACCACCACGTTTGTGGTACTTTTGATTTATGTACACGCCAATCTACGGAAGGAAATGCACTGTAATATCCTGGGAAGACGGCTGGATGAGGATTCCATCAGGAAAGCCAGTGCGGTATTGTGCATCAATTTGTTCGCAGTGATCATAGCGGTGCTGGTTATCGTAACTGTACAGCATGCGGAAATGACAGATGTTGCATTCGAGGTGGTGTCGGCTATTGGTACAGTGGGAATGTCCACTGGTATTACAAGGGATATGGAGACTGTCTCTAAGTTGGTGTTGATTTTTTTGATGTACTGCGGAAGAATCGGCAGTATGACATTTGCCCTTTCTCTTAGAGGGCACAAAATAGAGGCACCAGTGAAGGTGCCGGTAGAAAAGATTATGATAGGATAGGCAGAGGTGAATATTATGAAATCAGTATTAATTATTGGACTGGGCAGGCTGGGGCATCATTTGTGCGTTAATATGTCCCAATTGGGCAATGAAGTGATGATTGTTGACAGGAATGAGGAATGTATGCAGGATCTTCTCCCTTACGCCACGATGGCGAAGGTGGGGGACTGTACAAATGAGGATGTGCTGAGGAGCCTTGGCATCGGGAATTTTGATATCTGTTTTGTATGTATTGGTTCAAATTTCCAGAGCAGCCTTGAGATTACCAGCCTGATCAAAGAAATGGGCGCAAAATACGTAGTAAGCAAGGCGAACAGGGACATTCACGCAAAGTTCCTGCTGCGAAACGGAGCAGACGAGGTTATTTACCCGGACAGGGATATTGCGGAGCGCCTGGCGGTGAAACACAGTGCCAACCATGTGTTTGACTATATCGAACTGACCGAGGGGTATTCTATATTTGAGATACCGCCGGTGGAGGAGTGGATAGGGAAGAGTATCCGGCAGCTGGCTATACGCTCTAAATACCATGTCAGCATTCTGGGCATCAAGAAGAACGGGCATCTTCAGCTTCTTCCCCATGCGGAGCGGATTCTGGAAAGAGAGGACCATTTAATGGTGGTGGGGCTGAAAAAGGACATCGACAGAATCTTGGCAAATATCCGTTAAAGTGTTATGATAGTACGGAATCAGTAAGAAAGTAATCCAGGAGGGTTACTGTTCAAACGCCGCGGTAGAGCACAGTAACCAGGAGGAAGCCATGGATGGAATGGGAAAGAGGATCAGGAACCTTGCCAGGAATATAAAGCTTATCTATGCACTGCGGACAATACTGATCGTATTGTCTGCCAGTCTGGTCTGCCTTCTGCTTAATCAGTTCGGTGTGGAAAAGGAAAACGGGCTGATGGTATTTATGGTGGCTGTGCTTCTGATCAGTGTATTTACAAAAGGATATGAGTACGGTATCATAGGCGCTATTGTAAGCGTTATGATGTTCAACTATTTTTTTACGGTTCCGGTACACACCTTCGCGATTATGAATCCGAATGATGTGGCGCTGATGGGCTTTTTTCTGATCACAGCCTGTATATCCTCCAGTCTGACGGCACGCTTCCAGAAACAGCTGGTAATCGCACAGGGCAGCGAGGAGACGGCTCTGAGACTCTGTGAGATGTCAGAAAAGTTCATCAATGTAACCGGCAAAGATAATATTATCCATCTGGGAATCCACTATATTTATGAGCATACGGGATATGAAAGCATTGTGGAGCTGGAGGGGGAGACGATTCCCGCTGGTTCCGGCAATGAGTACACATCCAAGGACTACCTGATATTCCCGATCATCGGAATGGCCAGACAGCTGGGGACTTTAAAAGTGTTCAACCACAAACAGGGGCTGGCGGCAGAAGCGGAGATGCTGGTGAAAACAGCAGCCAACCAGATCGGAATCGCATTGGACCGAGAACTGATCTATGCGGAGCAGGAACAGACCAAACTGGAGGTGCAGCGGGAACACATGAAGAGCAGTATGCTGCGAAGTATTTCCCATGACTTCAGAACACCCCTGACAGGGATTATGGGGGACTGCAGCCTGATGATCGAGAACCAAACTATGGACAGACAGACAAGAGACGATCTTCTACGGGACATTATAGAGCAGTCCATGTGGCTGATGAAGATGATGGAAAATGTACTGAGCATGACCAGAATCGAGAGTGGACAGCAGTTCATCGAAAAACACCAGGAGGTCGTCGATGATATTGTCTATGAGGTGCAGAAGCATGTAATCGGCCTGAAAAGCAGAAGAGATTTCAGAGTGTCCCTGCCTGACCGCGTGGTCGTAGCGGACATGGACGGGAAGATGATCATGCAGGTTCTGGTGAATCTCCTGGACAATGCGGTGAAGCACACGCAGGACGGGGGAAGCATTTCCCTGGATGTTTCCTACCGCAAAAACAGGGTTTATTTTGTTGTGAAAGATGATGGCGATGGAATCGTAGAGGACATGAAGGAAAAGATCTTCGATGAATTCGTATCGCTTTCCGATAAAAGCACGGACAGGAAACGCGGAATTGGCCTGGGCCTTGCAATCTGCAAGGAAGTGGTGGAGGCTCATGGCGGAAAGATATGGGCAGAAAACTGCAGGGAGGGCGGTGCCAGGTTTACTTTCTGGCTGGAAGCAAGAATTGCAGATTAAGGGAAGCAGTTTACAGGCTTGTCAGGGAATAGTTACGACTTATGAACGGGTGGTAAAGATGAACGAGAAAAAGACAATTTTAATTGTTGAAGATGACAAATATATTGTAAATTTCATGAGTATGACTTTAAAAGATGAGGGATACGGCTATTATGTTGCGAAGTCGGTAAAGGAGGCAATCAGCCTTTTCTACGCAAACCAGCCGGATATGATCCTGCTGGATCTGGGGCTTCCGGATGGGGAAGGCCTGGAAGTGGTCAAGCATGTCAGGGAGTTGTCCAGCACTCCGATTATTGTTGTATCTGCAAGGCAGGAAGAGCAGGAAAAGATACAGGCACTGGATGCAGGGGCCGATGATTATGTTACGAAACCATTTTATATGGGAGAGCTGATGGCAAGAATCAGGGTTGCCATGCGCAAGATGGAGAAGATGGCGCCGGACAGCGCCCAGGAAATGTTTCATCAGGATTATCTGACCGTTGACTATACAAAACGAAGTGTCATGGTGGACGGAGAGGAGATCCACCTCACTCCTATCGAGTATAAGATCCTGACGCTGCTTATTTCAAACCGGGGAAAAGTACTGACCCACAACTATATATTAAAAGAAATCTGGGGATATGGTGAAGGCGTTGAAGCCGGGACACTTCGGGTATTCATGGCCACGCTGCGCAGAAAGATCGAGAAGAATCCTGCAGAACCCCGTTTTATAGTGACAGAAGTAGGCGTAGGATACCGGTTCAAGGAATAGGGCCAATCTGCCCGTATTCCTTGCATCCGTTTCCTATATCTTTGTCTGAAGCGCATCTAGAATATCGGGAATCTCCTTTGATTCCGAAAAAATCTGATATTCCGGTTCCCGGATATCCTCAAGATAGTGGGCATCTGAACTGCTTACGATATTACATTGTAAGAAGTACGGATGCTCTTTTTGTATTCTGTGCAGGTTCTTCAGGTCATGGAACTCCGCACATGTAAAGGTACTGTCCGGCGGAACGAAGCCCAGGTTGGAAAGTACACTCGTTGAGCTCTTATCCACATGGGCCGGATAGGCGATGCCGCCGTAGGAAGCAGCCAGGGAAAAGGCATCGTCGAACGCAATGTCCGTGGCATTAATAAGCAGATTTTCCACCGTCCCCGTTATTTCGTCATTCTCGTCCATGATCTGCTGTTTGCCGAATATCGCTTCCCTATTCTTAATGGGAAGCATATGTTCATACACATATCCGTCGAATGCAAGGGCATTCTCCAGTGCGGGAAAGAGGCAGATGACGTGAACCTCCTCAGCAGTGCACAGCTCCATCCCGGGAATGACAATGACGCCGTATTCCCTGCCGTGAACCATTGCTGCGGGGCAGTTTTTGCAGCTGTTGTGATCCGTGAGTGCGATGACGTCCAGGCCCTTGATGGAAGCCATTCCTGCAATATTGGCAGGAGTCATGTCGTCATCTCCGCAGGGGGAGAGGCAGGAGTGGAGGTGCAGGTCATAATATAACGGAATCATGATAATCCTGCTTCATAAACTTCCAGAGCCATGTCAAAAACCGGAAGTTCTGTGGTCAGGACCGCAATGCCTTCGCTTTCTGCCTGCTTAAGCGTCCCCTCGTCCAGCCCAACTCCCTCCGCCAGGATAATGCAGGCAGTTTCCGTCAGAGAGGCAACCGCCAGGGTGTTTTTATTCCCCATTACCGTCACCCAGACTCCGTCGGCCGGGGCCTTGCTCATAGCGATGCTGAGCAGGTCGCAGCAGAATACTTTCGACAGCTCACGTTCCGGATTCCCCTTTACCAGTACTTTGCATCCTGGTATATCTAAAACAGACTGTAGTTTCATGGTCTACTCCTCCCTCTTCTTTTTATGTCGTTCAGGAACTCCAAATGCATCCAGTTCTGTCGTGAGTTTGTGTATGTACTCATGGAGCAGCTTTGCGTTGTCATCATCGGTGTTACAGGACAGATTGGATGTTTTGGAGAGAAAATCAATCTCTTTGGAGAGACTGGAAATATGTTCCCTCAATACATAGATACAGTCATTGCTGGTAGCCGCGCCTCTTACAATATCTTCTGCGAGAGTCTGGCAGGTGGGCGCCCCGCAGGATCCGCAGTCCAGGCCCGGGAACTTCTTGGTCAGTTCTTCCACCGTGCTCATCATTTCCAGGCTTTCCTTGAAACTGTTGCCAAGACGGAAGACAGGTTCATACTCCACATCGTCATCCCAGTGTACGCTTTTCAGTTCGGGATGGCTGGAGAGATGGCTCTTGGAGACAGGCTGATAGCGCAGCAGTCGTTTCGTCTTGGTAGTTGCCACATAAGCGTTCTCTACGGTAAGTGTGCCGCCCACACAGCCGCCGTTGCAGGCACTGAGTTCGATAAACTTCAGGCCGTGGATCCTTTCATCCTCGATCTCTTCCAGAACCCGAAGGATATTGACGATACCGTCGGCAGCCAGATAGCTGTCAATCAGAAGGCCGCCCACTTCGCCGCCGACATTGCCCCAGCCAAGCCCGATCCTTCCGGAATTGGAGAGCGGCTCAAGCTGTGACTCATCCCGGCTCATATGCGGGAGCAGCAGCGGATAAACATCCTTGATGGCGACCACTTTATCAATGTTGCTCTTGTCGATTCCCAGAGGCGCCTTAGAATAAGAAACCTTGGAGGGGCACGGGGAGATAAAGATGATCCCGATATCCTCGGAAGGCAGCCCCGTTTTCTCTATGGCATGCGCCCTGGCTATCTCGGCGGCAACCTCTACCGGCGGCTTGATCGGAAGCAGCTTGGAGAGCAGGGAGGGGAACTTTACCCGGATCAGCCTGACCACGGATGGACAGGCGGAACTGATAAAAGGCCCTTCATCTTCATGTTCCTTCATATACTCCCTGGAAGCTTCGGAGACCAGCTCCGCCGCCGCACTGACCTCGTATACGTCGTCAAACCCCAGTTTAAGCAGTGCGTTCAGTATAATGTCCACATTTGTCAGGTTGTTGAACTGAGAATAGAGTGACGGCGCGGGCAGTGCAACGGTATACTTATAATCATTCAAAACATTTAAGGAATCATAGATTGGTATTTTTGCATGGTGCGGGCAGTAACGGATACATCTGCCGCAGTCTATGCAGAACTTATCGATAATATGGGCTTTCCCATTATGTACACGGATTGCCTGGGTCGGGCAATACTTGATACAATTAATACAGCCCTGGCAGAGGTCTTCCTTGAGTCGGACAGACCGCATAAATTTGTCCATGACAGCTCCTTTCGTTACAGTGATTCATAAATCCGGCTGTGCGGTTAGATAAATACTTTCATGGTAACAGTAGTGCCCTTCCCGGGCACGGATTCTATGTGAAAATCATCCGAATATTTCTTCATATTCGGAAGTCCCATGCCGGCCCCAAAACCGAGAGAACGCACTTCCTCCGGCGCAGTAGAGTACCCCTCCTGCATTGCCTTGGAGATATCCTCGATACCAGGCCCCACATCGGCCAGGACCATTGTGATCTCAGTATCCGAGATTGTAACGGTGATTTCTCCGCCATTGGCATGAATCACCATATTGATCTCACCTTCATACATGGCGATGGCGACCTTGCGGATAGCGGAAGCATTCACTCCCAGCATCTTCAGCTTGTTTTTAATAGCGCTGCTGGCCTCCCCTGCACGGGTAAAATCATCCCCGGAGATTGTATAAGTAAATGTCAATAATTCATCCATTCAGGCACCTCCCCGGAGTCCGTGTTCGTACAGGATCCCACATGTCGTAAACATAAAATGTTTGGTGGCCAGAATAGCCATTCCCTTGCCGCGGGCCAGCGCAATGATATTCTCATCCGGCATCTTACCGCGTACAAATACAATACAGGCAATGTCCAGCATCTCCGCCGTCCTGACGACCTGCGGGTTGCACAGCCCGGTAATCAGGACAGAGCACTGATCGGCAAAGGCAAGGACATCGCTCATCATATCAGATGAAAAAACGAATTCTGCATCCAAATCCAATAATTCTTCGCCGAACAGAATGTCGGCATCCAGCAATTTCTTCATTTCCCCTATTGTCATAAGCCCTCCTAAATTCTGAAAATAAAGTATTAACCCGAGAAAATATCAGGTAAAATCATGGGTTTAGTATAGCATTTGTACCTATAAAAAGCAATCGGGAGTTAGCGACGAGCTTTGGTCTCGGCGCGGATGGGGACGCCAAGCGGACTGTAAGCGGCAAGCCCTTTGGCCTGTATGGTCGGTTTAAAATCCTGACCGCTTAACGAAGAAGCTCTAAGAGAGCCGGAGGCACCCGGAAGGGCACATCCGGCATGCGCTGAAAAAATTGATATTTTTTCAGCACAGGCCGGATTGAAAATTGATTTCGGAGAATCAATTTTCATCCCTTCCGAATGCCTCCGGCTCTCTAAGAGCTTCTAGTCGTCCGCTATAAGGCGTTTTAAACCGACCATACAGGCCAAAGGGCTTGCCGCTTACAGTCCGCTTGGCTGATTCATCCGACCAGCAGTAAAGAACTCGTCCCCTGGTTGGGAGCCCGAGACGAGGGAGGCGGATGGAATTGGCTATGCGTATACTTACCAGGGACATGAAAGTACCATCAATTCTATATCCATACGCTGCCCCCGTTTGAGGCCCCACCTTAGAGACGGGTCTTTTCCTGCCGGCTGGATGCACCAGCTCCATGAAGGGATAGCCGAAAACCGCCCTGGGAATATACCTGCCCTTTCAAAAACGCTCAGAGCGGGCCTTAGAAATTCCAGGTGGGAACCAGCCGTGAAAATGGGGGGATTCTTTGATCACCGAATCAAAGAATCGGCTGACTCAGCGCGGGAAATCATCGGATTTCCTGTGATGTGTCAGCTGTACCCCATTTTCATGGCTGGTTCCCACCTGGAATTACTTAGGCCCGCGGCCGCATTTTTGAAAGGGCAGGTATATTCCCAGGGCGGTTTTCGGCTATCCCTTTATGGAGCGTCCCCATCCGTGCCGAGACTAAAGCTCGTCACTAACTCCCGATTTCGTGAATATTAGTAATAATGAGAATAGTTATCGGTAAATATGAACAAAAAGTAACGTAAATAGTTCTGGAATTTTGTCATATCTCATGGTATTATAATATGGGTACAAACCCAAAGAAAAGAATGGAGGTTAAGCGATGCTCGCGAAGAAACAAACCGTTCCGTTTACAGGAACAAAGGAACAAGAAGAATCTTTATTAAAAGTGATAGCTGAGCTGAAGGATGAAAAAGGCGCCTTGATGCCGATTCTTCAAAAAGCCCAGGATATCTATGGATACCTTCCAATAGAGGTACAGACGATCATTTCTAACGAAACCGGGATCCCTCTGGAAAAGATATACGGAGTTGTTACATTCTATTCCCAGTTTACATTAAACCCGAAAGGAAAATATCAGATTTCCGTCTGTCTCGGAACTGCCTGTTATGTTAAAGGCTCCGGGGATATTTACAATGCGCTCATGGAAAAACTTGGCATTGTTGGCGGAGAATGTACGCCTGACGGCAAGTTTTCACTGGATGCATGCCGTTGTGTAGGCGCCTGTGGACTGGCTCCGGTTTTGATGGTTAATGAGGAAGTATACGGCCGTCTGACAGTGGATGATATTGACGACATTTTAGCAAAATACGAATAAGCCTATGATGCCGGAAATATCTCTGAACATATTGGACGTTGCTGAAAATTCTGTACGTGCAGGAGCATCACTTATTGAAATAGGGGTTTCTGTGCAGACAGAGGAGGACACGCTCACCGTTGTAATCAAGGATGACGGATGCGGTATGTCTGCAGAACAGGTAGAAAAGGTGCAGGACCCATTTTACACGACTAGGACTACGAGAAGAGTAGGTTTGGGAGTGCCTTTTTTCAAACAGGCTGCAGAGAGTACAGGAGGTAGCTTCTCCATTATGTCGGAATTAGGAAAGGGAACAGTGGTAACAGCTGTTTTTGGATTATCACATATAGACAGAATGCCGCTCGGGGATATTAGTTCTACCATACATACACTGGTTGTTTTCAATGAACAGATTCGATTTATTTATACTTACCGGTATAATGACAGTGAATTTGTTCTGGATACTCGTGAGATCAGAGAGATTCTGGGGGAAGACATTTCTTTCTCAAGTCTGGAGGTCTCCGGATTTATCAGGGAATTTCTTGAGTCAAATAAGGCTGAGGCAGACCAGGGAGCGGATATATAGATGATTTTGAAAATAAGAATGGAGGAAATATATGAAATCTCTCGAAGAATTACGCGCAATTAGAGAAAAAATGCAGGGTAAAGTCGGCGTCCGCGCAGAGAGCGAAGACCAGATCAGAGTGGTAGTCGGCATGGCTACCTGCGGAATCGCAAGCGGCGCAAGACCAGTGCTGACAGCGCTTTCCGATGCTGTTCAGGAGCAGGGCCTTAACAATATTAACGTAACACAGACAGGATGCATCGGACTCTGCCAGTACGAGCCTATCGTAGAAGTTATGGAACCAGGCAAGGAGAAAGTTACATATGTAAAGATGAATCCGGAAAAAGCATTGGAAGTATTAAGAATGCATCTTCTGGACGGCCAGGTCGTAACAAAGTATACATTGGGTGCAGTACAGAAGAGTGTTGAGAAAAAATAAAGGAGGCTAATGATTATGTATCGTTCGCACGTTTTGGTTTGTGGTGGAACAGGCTGTACTTCCTCCGGAAGCCCGAGAATTATAGAAAAACTTGAGAAAGAAATCAAGGCCCAGGGTCTGGCTGATGAAGTCGGTGTTGTTAAAACCGGCTGCTTCGGACTGTGTGCGCTGGGACCGATCATGATTGTATATCCGGAAGGATCTTTCTATTCCATGGTACAGGAAGACGATATTCCGGAGATTGTATCCGAACATCTGTTAAAGGGAAGGGTAGTTACTCGTCTTCTTTACGATGAGACAACAAAGACAGACAAGATTCTTCCTCTGAATGAGACAAACTTCTATAAGAAGCAGAAGAGAGTCGCTTTGAGAAACTGCGGTGTTATTAATCCGGAGGATATCGAAGAATACATAGGTACAGGTGGATATGAGGCTCTGGGTACCGTACTGACGGAAAAGACACCGGAAGATGTCATCCAGATCCTGCTGGACAGCGGCCTCAGAGGACGCGGAGGCGCCGGCTTCCCGACGGGTCTGAAGTGGAAATTTGCGGCGGCAAATGACGCGGATCAGAAGTATGTCTGCTGTAATGCCGACGAGGGAGACCCGGGTGCATTTATGGATCGTTCCGTACTGGAAGGTGACCCGCATGTAGTTCTGGAGGCTATGACAATCGCAGGTTATGCGATCGGTGCTTCCCAGGGATATATTTATGTGCGTGCAGAATACCCAATCGCAGTAAAGCGTCTCGAAATCGCGATCGGACAGGCGAGAGAGTACGGCCTGTTAGGAAAAAATATTTTCGACAGCGGCTTCGATTTTGATATTGAGCTGAGACTTGGTGCAGGCGCCTTTGTCTGCGGTGAGGAGACGGCTCTCATGACTTCCATCGAGGGCAACAGAGGAGAGCCAAGACCTCGTCCGCCATTCCCGGCACTGAAAGGTCTGTTCGAGAAACCGACCATATTGAACAATGTTGAAACGTACGCGAACATCCCGCAGATTATCGTGAACGGCCCGGAATGGTTTGCATCCATGGGCACAGAGAAGTCTAAGGGTACAAAAGTATTCGCTCTCGGCGGTAAGATTAACAATACCGGTCTTGTGGAGATTCCAATGGGAACCACACTCCGTGAGATCGTAGAAGAGATCGGCGGCGGTGTTCCGAACGGCAAGAAGTTCAAGGCAGCCCAGACAGGCGGACCATCCGGCGGATGTATTCCGGCCGAGCACTTTGATGTGCCGATCGACTATGACAACCTGATAGAAATCGGCTCCATGATGGGATCCGGAGGTCTGATTGTTATGGACGAAGATAACTGTATGGTAGATATCGCGAAGTTCTTCCTGGAATTCACAGTAGACGAATCCTGTGGTAAGTGTACGCCATGCCGTGTCGGCACAAGACGTATGCTGGAGATCCTGGAGAAGATCACGAAGGGCCAGGCAACAATGGCAGATCTGGATAAGCTGGAAGAACTGTGTTACCACCTGAAATCCAATTCTCTGTGTGCATTGGGGCAGACAGCGCCGAACCCGGTACTTTCCACGCTTCATTACTTCAGGGACGAATACATCGCACATATCGTAGACAAAAAGTGTCCGGCAGGAGTATGTAAAGACCTGCTCCACTACAAGATTGATGCTGACAAATGTAAAGGGTGTACCTTATGTGCAAGAACCTGTCCGTCTGATGCAATCATCGGCAGCGTAAAAGAACCACATATGATTAACCCAGAAAAATGTGTGAAGTGCGGCGCTTGTATGGAGAAATGCCGTTTCGGTGCGATTTACAAAGAGTAATGGAGGATAGAGACTATGGAAAATGTAAATATTAAAATTAATGGCATAGATGTCTGTGCACCGGCAGGCTCTACGATTCTGGATGCGGCACATATCGCAGGGATTAAGATCCCCACTCTGTGCTTCCTGAAGGAAATCAATGAGATTGGTGCCTGCCGTATGTGCATCGTAGAAGTAAAAGGTGCAAGGAATCTGGTTGCAGCCTGTGTACACCCGATCAATGAGGGAATGGAGGTCCTGACAAACACCCCGGAGCTGATCGCATCGAGAAAGCGTACGCTGGAACTGATTCTTTCCAATCATGATAAAAAATGTCTCTCCTGCGTCAGAAGCGGAAAGTGCGAGCTTCAGGAGCTATGCCAGGAACTGGGCGTGGAAGATGAGAACTATTTTGCAGGAGAATCACCGGAGTTTGAGCTGGATGACAGCGCACCTCATATGATCCGTGACAATAACAAGTGTATCCTCTGCAGAAGATGTACGGCTGTCTGTGAAAAAGTACAGTCCGTAGGCGTGATCGGGCCAAACAACAGAGGATTCGCATCCTCTATCGGTTCACCGTTTGATATGGGACTGGCAGAAACAAGCTGTGTATCCTGCGGTCAGTGTATCACCGCATGTCCGACTGGTGCTTTATATGAAAAAGACTTTATCGACGACGTGCTCGCTGCAATTGCGGATGAGAGCAAACATGTCATCGTTCAGCCGGCTCCTTCCGTAAGAGCTGCCCTTGGAGAAGAATTCGGATATCCGATAGGAACAGACGTGGAAGGCAAGATGGCGGCGGCACTCAGAAGAATCGGATTCGACGGAGTATTCGATACAGACTTCAGTGCAGACCTTACCATCATGGAAGAGGCACATGAGTTCCTCGACCGTGTACAGAACGGCGGAGTGCTTCCGATGATGACCTCCTGTTCACCGGGATGGATCAAATACTGTGAGCACTACTATCCGGATCAGCTGGAACACCTGTCCAGCTGCAAATCACCACAGCAGATGTTCGGCGCTATTGCAAAGACATATTATGCCGAGAAGATGGGCATAGACCCGAAGAACATCGTATGTGTCAGCGTAATGCCATGTACGGCGAAGAAGTTCGAGATCAACCGTGACGACCAGGATGCAGCAGGAGTACCCGACGTTGACATCTCAATCACCACAAGAGAACTTGCCCGTCTGATCCGCAAAGTCGGAATCAACTTCAGAAGCTTGCCGGACGAAGGATTTGACGATCCGTTAGGAGAGTCCACAGGTGCGGGCGTGATCTTCGGAGCAACCGGAGGCGTTATGGAAGCCGCGCTGCGTACAGCGGTTGAGACTTTGACAGGCGAAGAACTTGCAAGCCTGGAGTTCAACGAGGTCCGCGGTACAGAAGGCATCAAAGAGGCTACATACAATGTGGCAGGAATGGATGTCAAAGTAGCAGTAGCATCCGGACTGTCCAACGCAAAGCAGATTATGGATAAAGTACGTGCAGGGGAAGCAGACTATCACTTCATCGAGATCATGTGCTGCCCGGGCGGATGTGTAAACGGAGGCGGACAGCCTCAGGTACATGCAGACGTACGCAACTATGAAGATGTCAGAGCTATCCGTGCAAAAGCACTGTATGATAATGATAAAGCAAAAACTATCAGAAAATCACATGACAACCCGTCTATCCAGAAACTCTATGAGGAGTTCCTTGGAGAACCGGGAAGTGAAAAGGCACATCATATACTGCATACAAGCTATGTAAAAAGAAGTATTAACTAAGGAGCGGATTTTAGCGAGTGGATGGGGACGGGACGCTAAGTAAAAGGTGAGCCGGATCCCCCTGTGGGGCTGTGCATGCCATTTCTGTATCCTGCCCGCTTGCTAAGAATCCGTAAGAGAAAAAACAGGGAACCTGGAGGGACTTGCCGCATTTGGCCCAAAATCTTGATGATTTTGAGCCGCAGGCGGCAACAGAATTTGTTTTGGTAAAACAAATTCTGCCCTCCAGGTTCCCTGTTTTTTCTCTAACGGATTCTATCGCGCGCTATTAAGGGTACAGAAATGGCATGCACAGCCCCACAGGGGTATCCGGCTCACCTTTCCCTTAGCTGGGCGCATCCGGCCGGCAGGAAAGATCGTTCCCCCTCGGAGGGGAGATTAAGGCGGGAGAGGCGGATGGTGCGGGCCTGGATAGGACGGTATCGTAAGGGGTGCGTTATAATTGACTACAGGAGGGCTTTACGCGTATCCAAAAGGATCCACCGGCCCCGTCAAACTTCTCCATGAACAGCATCCAACCGTCTGGATGCACCCAGCCTGTGGAAGGAGGGACTTGTGCCGGGGGGCGGGAAACTTCCTTACCCCTTTCTGACAGGCATAGAGTGCGCCGTAGTGTCACTTGATAAAAACCGCCGCCAGGGGGGGGGGCTAAAAGATGCTCACCAAAGCATCTTTTAAAAAGGCCTGAGCCGCGCAATTCATCAGAATTGCGGGGTGAATGCCTTTGGTGCCTCCCCCCTGGCGGCGGTTTTTATCTAGTGACACTTGGCAAACGGACCGCCTGCAGAAAGGGGTAAGGAAGTTTCCCGCCCCCCGGCACAAGTCTCTCCTTCCACAGGCGGCCTCCTCCCCCCATCCGTTCATTCCTCCTGTCATTCACTAAAATTTATGGATATTTGGTGTGATCAGTGGTAGAATGGTTTCAGAAATGTTTTGAGATGAGAGGAGCTTAGAAGTCATGAGAGTGATTGATTTTAAGGATGCGAAATGCAGGCACTGCTACAAGTGTGTGCGCTACTGTATGGTGAAGGCGATTTCCGTACGGGATGAGCAGGCGCATATTCTGAAGGACCACTGTATTAACTGCGGCCGGTGTATGGAGATCTGCCCGCAGAATGCCAAGACGTTTGCCAGCGATATGGATCGGGTGAAGGGGTATCTGAGGCAGGGGTTTAAAACGATTATTTCGATCGCTCCGTCTTATATTGGAGTACTGGAATTTGACAGGCCGGGACAGGTTGTGGATGCTCTTTTAAAACTTGGGTTTGCAGAGGTCAGGGAGACGGCCGAAGGGGCAGCCATGGTGACGAATGAGTATAAAAAAATCATTCGGGAAAATAAGATGCCTAATATAATTACGACATGCTGTCCGAGTGTCAATGATCTGGTGGAAAAGTATTATCCTGACTGTGTGGATCTGCTGGCGCCGGTGGTTTCACCCATGGTGGCACACGGACGTTATATAAAGAAGCTGTACGGTAATGATGTGAAAGTGGTATTTTTGGGGCCGTGTATTGCGAAAAAACAGGAGGCAATCGGGGATGAAAGAGTATTCGGAGCGATTGATGCGATTCTTACTTTTGAAGAACTGTCGATCTGGCTGGAGGAGGCAGGTATCGATATCTATGCCTGCGAGGATAAGCCTATGGGTAACCCGGATCCTAAGGTTAACCGAATGTATCCGATCAGCGGAGGCGTGATTCAGTCAGTTGTGACCGAGGAGGAGGCCGATACATATCATAAAGTCTATGTGGACGGACTGGCAAACTGCATGGAGATGCTGGAGTGTCTGCAGCGGGGAGAACTGGAGCACTGCTTTATTGAGGCAAATGTCTGTGAAGGCGGATGCGCGAAGGGCCCAGCATCCGCAAGGTGGAACACGTCTTATGTGAAGGCGAAAGTAAAGATTGAAAATGAGGTATCTTATAAGGCTGCAAGGAACCTGCCGGAAATGAGCACGCAGGAACTGGCAAAGGCATTTGAGGACAACCACCTGACGGACCGTATCCCTACGGATAAGGAAATCCGGGATATTCTGAAGTCTACCGGGAAATATTCCGAGGAGGATGAATTGAACTGTGGAGCCTGTGGTTATCCTACCTGCAGGGATAAAGCGATCGCCGTTTATCAGAATAAGGCAGAGCTGTCCATGTGCATGCCGTATGCGCTGACGCAGGCGGAGTCTATGTCCAATGTGGTGATGGATGTTACGCCGAATATGATCTTTATTATAGATAGCAGCATGAAGATCAGGGAATGTAATAAAAAGGCGCAGGAACTGCTCGGAGTGGGAAGGGATGAGGCCGTTCAGCGTTACATTTTCGAATTCATAGAGGCCGAGGATATTGAGGAGACACTGCGCACCAAAGAACCCGTTATCCACAAAAAGATCCAGCTGGAACATGGTAGAATGACTGCGGAGGAGACGATCGTTTATATTGAAAACCTGGATTCCGTGCTTGTAACCTTCCAGGATGTAACCAGAGAGGAGAAAATCAAGGAGCAGCATTATTTCCTGAAAGTGGAGACCGTTAAGATGGCGCAGGAGGTCATCGAGAAGCAGATGATGGTTGCCCAGGAGATTGCAGGTCTGCTCGGTGAGACAACAGCAGAGACAAAGGTGACGCTGACAAAACTTCGGGATTCTATCCTCAATGAAGGGGAGGAATGATATGAGCGTAAGTATAGACGTGGCATGGAAGAGCCTGAATAAGCACCATGAAGAACTGTGCGGCGATAAAGTGGAGATCTTAAAGACGGAGGACTCCGACATTGTGATTCTTGCGGACGGAATGGGGAGTGGTGTGAAAGCTAACATTCTCGCAACACTGACATCCAAGATACTCAGGACGATGCTGTTCGAAGGCGCAGCCATAGAATCCTGTGTGGCGACAATCGCCAAAACGCTTCCGATCTGCCAGGTGAGGAAGGTGGCTTATGCGACATTCAGTATCCTGCAGATCTTTCGTAACGGAGACGCCTATCTGGTGGAATATGATAATCCGGCCTGTGTATTTATCCGGGACAAGAAAATTGTAAATTATCCCTACGAGGAAAGGGTGATTGAGGGAAAGAAAATCCACGAATACCGTTTTAAGGTCCAGCAGAATGACTGCTTTGTACTGATGAGCGATGGCGTGATTTATGCCGGCGCGGGTGAGATACTGAACCTGCAGGGATGGACCTGGGAGAGCATGGCGGAGTATACCCTGCAGTGTACGAAAAAAACGATGTCGGCCTCCAGGCTGGCTGCCCTTCTGAGCCAGGCATGCGATGACCTCTATGTACAGAAACCGGGCGACGACACGACGGTGGCTGTGGCGAGGGTGATTGAGCGGAGAGTAGTAAATATATTTACAGGGCCTCCGAAGAGCAAAGAAGACGATGAGAAACTGATGCATGAATTTATGCATAAAGAAGGCCGGAAAATCGTATGCGGCGGGACAAGTGCCAACATCGCTGCGAGGATTCTCAGGAAGGATATTATCACCAAAGTAGATTACAATGATCCGAACGTGCCCCCCATGGCAACGATAGAAGGGCTGGATCTGGTTACAGAGGGCGTGCTGACACTGGGTAAGGCGCTGAAATTGCTGAAACGGTATGTGAAGGATGAATTTGACGTGGAGTTCTTCGACGAGCTGGATGCCAATAACGGTGCATCCCGGCTTGCAAAGATATTGATCGAAGAGTGCACGGAGCTGAATCTCTTTGTGGGGACTGCCGTGAACGAAGCACACCAGAACTCGGAACTGAGTTTTGACCTCAGCGTGCGGATGAATCTGATAGAGCAGCTGGAGTCCGTAGTCGGTAAGATGGGAAAAAAAGTCAAAGTAAATTATTATTAGGAGGGAAGTACTCAGCCTGCGTATGAGGCTATTATGCCGCTGCAGGCTGAAAAACAGCAATGGAAGGCAGAAGAAACAGGAAACATTTTAAAATCAGATACCTTATCATCGGTATTCTGGTATTTGTTCTGTATGTACTTTTGGGGACAATCATATCTTATATCCGGCAGCCAAAGGTAAGCAGGGAATACAAAAAATCTTTTGATGCGGAGGACTGCTACTCAGATATTGTATCCGGTGACAGGGCATGTATCATAGAGGACAATGCGGACGGACTGGAAGAACGTCTGAAGATGCTGGAACAGGCAGAGAACCGGATTATCCTTTCAACATTTGATTTCCATGCGGACCAGAGCGGTAAAGATGTCATTGCCGCTCTGATCCATGCTGCCAGGCGGGGCGTGGATGTGAAGGTCCTTGTGGACGGGTTTTCCGCGTTTCAGCAGATGGATGGAAATGAATATTTTTACGCCCTCTCATCGGAAAAAAATGTAGAGGTGAGGATTTACAACCGGATTAACCTGCTGACGCCATGGAAGAGCATGGGCCGTCTTCATGATAAATATCTGATTGTGGATGACGGCCTGTATATGCTGGGCGGAAGAAACACCTATGACTATTTCCTGGGGGACAACGGATATAAGAATTACGACAGAGATGTCCTGGTCTACACAAGAAATCCCGATGATGAAAGTTCCATACATCAGCTGGAATCCTATTTTGATTCCGTGTGGGATCTGGATGTATGTAAGAAGTTCAGAACCACCTCCTGGAGAGTGCGTGCCAAAGACCTCACCCGTGCCAAAGAAGAGCTGGAAGCCAGATACCAGGAGATCTTAAAAAACAATCCGGCTCTAAAAGAGAAACCAGATTATCAGGCCATGACTTTTGAGACAGGGAAGATTACCCTTCTGAGCAATCCGACCCATGTATACGCCAAAGAGCCAACGCTGTTTTATGCCTTGACCAGCCTGATGAAGGACACCGATGAAGAAATCGCGATCCACACGCCATACATCATCTGCAATGACTGGATGTATCAGGAGTTTGAATCGGTCTGTGAAGCCAATGAAAATGTCCTTTTAATGACCAATTCCGTAGCCAACAACGGGAACCCGTTCGGCGCTTCGGATTACAGGAAAAATAAAGGAAAACTTTTAGATACCGGTCTGGAAATCCATGAATACGAAGGCGGAGTTTCCTATCACGGGAAAAGCATCACAATCGGAGATGATCTGGCAATCGTAGGCTCCTTCAACATGGACATGAGAAGTGCCTACCTGGATACAGAACTGATGCTTGTGATCGACAGCAAAGAAGTAACAAAACAGCTCAGGGGATACATGAAAAGCTACGAAGACGATTCCGTGCAGGCACTGCCCGACGGAACATATAACATCCCGGAGGGAGTCACAAGACAGAAAATCAGCAAAAGCCGTGAAAACCGCATAAAACTCCTGACCCCCTTCAACTGGATGAGATTTTTGATGTAATGGGGGGAGGACGCCTGTCTGGGGAGTGGCTTTGGCGGCTGCGGGGGAGCTTTTTGTGCTGCTTTTTGGAGCTGTCCGTTTGCTAACAAATCCTAAATAAAAACCATGCCGGATGGAAAGGCCCGGCGGCATTCACCCCGCAATTCTGATGAATTGCGCGGCTCAGGCCGCCTTAAAATTTGCTTTGGTGAGCAAATTTTACCCTTTCCATCCGGCATGGTTTTTATTAAGGATTTGTAAGCGCACTCTATGCTTCCAAAAAGCAGCACAAAAAGCTCCCTCCGCAGCCGCCAAAGCCACTCCACAGACAGGCTGGTGCATCCGGTCGGTAGAAGCTTGACATTGGTTGAGAAACTGACGGTGAGGCGGATTACGGATGGGAGATGTGGGTTACAAATGGGAGGCGTGGATTATGGATGGGAGATGCAGGCAACTGACGGGAGGCGTGGATTATGGATGGGAGATGCAGTCAACTGACGGGAGATGTGCATTACTGCTGAGGAGACTTTGGTATCAACATTGAAGCACAATCCGCCTCTCCCGTCTGCGTTCCCACCCGGGAAGTGACAGTAACTTCTGACAGGATGCGACCAGCTGTGTGAAAGTGGAGGAGGGCTCTCCTGGATGCGTCTTTTAGGGCATTAGTGCCGCTTCATCAAAATCGGAGCCGGCATGTGAACTTCTTCCAGGCCCACAAGGCCTGGAAGAAAGCAGACCCGCAGCGAGAATTCATCAGAATTCTCGTGAGTGTCTGCGATGTTCAACATGCCGGCTCCGATTTTGATTAGCGGCACTTATGCCCTAATACCGTATCCAGGAGAGCCCTGCTCCACTTCCACACAGCGGCCCCTTTGCCACCCTCCCTCACTCCCCATAAACCGCATAAGTATTGGGATAAGCCTTTCCGTTGAGGGTGATTTCTACGGACCCCGTTGTGGTTTTATAGTTTCCGAGGAGTCCGCTGCATTCGTCATAGCTGATCTGATCCAGAAGTTTCTGGATTTCTTCAGGACTGGTGACGGGGATTCCGTCTCCGAAGGAATAATCATAGGATGATTTCTGCTTTTCTATGGTTGAATAACCGAGGTCAGCATTTTGAGTATATACATCGTCTGTGCCTTCATTCGGATAGTAGGTCATTAGTGCAACGTCATTGGGACTGATTTTGGTTCGGAATTTGTATCCGTGTTCCTCCAGCAACTGCAGTGTATTTGTATAGGAACGATAGACATAAAACTGCCCTAATTGAATTTTATGCACGCTTTTTCCGGTTACGGGTTCGGCAGCATACTTGTCGGGGAAATCTACGATAAGTTCACCCAATGGGGCTTCGTTCTGTAGTTCTGCAATATCTGCGCTCAGGACGTCTTCTTTGTAGGCATCGATAAGCTGGTTTTGCTCTTTCCTGCTTAAGGAAAGTGAATCGGCCTTGTAATAGATATCCTGCATAGAAATACCAAGGATGTCTTCCGGGTTCAGATGGAAGACCGGGAAAAGCTCTTTTCGGTATGCTTCACTCTCGCAGGCCTGTTTCATTGCACTCAAAAGCGCTGTCTTATCTACTGCATACTGACGGTAAACATTTTTCCCGTTTGTGAGTCCAAAACGCATTGTGACAACGACAGCATCCTGGGAGCTGTCTCCCTGATTAATGAATTGGGGTGTGATCCCCTGCTTTAGGTTCTCTATGCCTTCTTCTGACAGACGGTACAGTGTCTCGTAATCAGTGATGGCTGCGGCCGGAGCATTCAGCTGGTCGTAGAGGACTCCTTCATAGCTTTCCGGATAGTCAAAATATCCGGAAAAATTATCGGTGTATACGGACATTTCGGCAAGCTTTTTTTCTTTGGGCAGATAGGTGTCATATCCGAACAGGTCAAACTGCAGGATGCAGAGAATTGCCGCTACGGCACAAAGGGAAAGGGCCGTTGATGCTTTTCCCGACAGGATCTGCCGGATGTCCTGGTGGTATATGAATTCAATCAGCAGACAGAGCAGAATTACGGTAAGTATACTGAAGGAAATAATCCACCGTGAGCCGCTGCCGGCGCTGAAAGAATCGATAAACAGACCGATAAATAATGCAGTGGGTACCGCGATCAGGATCTTGATGACAGGGGCTGATTTGGAAAAGGCCAGTGCATTTTCAGCCGCCTCTGCCGGATAATATTTATAGATCAAAAGGGCGGCTGCGATCAGTATGACAGCACACAGAACCGCACAGATCAGGACAGCCGGAGACGACGGCCGCAGGGTAGTCGTACGTAATGTCCGCATATATAGGGTGGCTGGCGTCATATATTCCACGATCTCCTGTAGAATAGCGGGGGAGCTGCTGGTCCAGGTATGAAAGAATTTAGAGGCAAGTCCTCCCATAAGAAACATAATAATGTTCCCGTATATAAGCAGGACAAATGAAGCAAGAACTCCTGTAACAATGCGACCTGTCAGGAACATGGCCAGAATACTGGTGTGATAACAGATCAAAAAACCCAGGACGCCTCCCAGCACGGAGGTAAAGGCGGTTAGCAATATCTCCCTGTTCAGTATTCCGTGCGCCTGGCCTATCAGCAGTGTGGACAATGCGAACAGGAGATAGGGTACCAGAAAAATAATCAGGCCGCCCCAGTATGAGACTGCAAACCACTGTACACGCCTGACCGGCATGGAATGATAAAAGTCCTGTTTGTCTCTGGAGTGCAGATAGGAGAATCCGGTTACCGCACAAAGAATTGCCAGGATCACGATCAATACAGCGAAATAGCGGTTAGTGGAACCGTTAAAAAACCCGGGAAATGTTCCGGAGGCCCAGCTTTGGAAATCCCCGCTGCCGGCCTTGTACCAAGGCTGATTCTTTACACTGTCGATGGAGAGAAGCGTATAAACCGGAAGGATGAGAAACAGCAGGACTGCGCTCAGGGCGGCAAGCCATCCCCGGCGCCTGATGTCGGATTCTATAAATTTAAAGTATGAGATTTTTGATGTCATAGCCGGCTACCTCCGTTTCGCTGATAAAGATTTCTTCTAAAGTTAATGGCAGTATTTCTGCAAATACAGGAGCCTTTGAATTAACACAGTTGAGAAGCGCTTCCTTTGTTCCCCTTGCTGTGATCAGCATCAGGGAACCGGATTTCTCGTACTGCAGGACCGTTAGTTCCTGGAGAAGCTGCTGCTCCCTGGCTTCGTCCGGAAGGACGCACTGGATCTTATGGACATGGTATTTCATCTGATCCAGATCCTGGGTGAGCAGAAGTTTTCCCTTATGAAGCAGCCCGATGCTGTCACAGATATCCTCCAGCTCCCGGAGATTATGGGAGGCAATGACCGGAGTAAAATCCCGCTTCATCAGCTCTGCGGCAAACAGGCTCTTTACTGCCTGCCGCATGACCGGATCCAGTCCATCGAATGTCTCATCACAGAGGAGGTATTTTGTCCCCGTGCATAGGCCGAGCAGCAGGGATACCTGCTTTTTCATGCCCTTGGAAAATGTATTCAGTTTCCTGGTGAGTGTGATGTCCAGCTTTTCTGCGAGACTGTCAAATGCCTTGCTGTCAAACTGAGAATAGACCATCGCGTAGTAATCCCGCATGACCGCGGGTGTCGCATTTGGAAAAAAATAGGCGGAATCAGAGAGAAAGCAGATATTCTCTTTGGCCTCCCGATTCTCGTAGGCGGGCTGTCCGTCCACAAGAAGAGCCCCGTCATCTGGTTTCAGGATCCCGGAAATCAGGCGCAGAAGAGTACTTTTCCCAGCTCCATTGCTGCCCACCAGTCCAAAGATCATCCCTTCGCTGATCGATGCGGTAACATGATCTATTGCATGGATATTCTGAAATGTTTTGTCTATATTTTTTAATTCAATCATGCAGAACCTCCTTTTGATATAGCTGATCAATTATTTTACTGCATTCTTCGCGGGTGACTCCCATCTCCCTGCCATAGAAAATCAGTTTTTTTAAGTCCTCAAAAAATGCCAGTTTTTTCTGCTTTGCCAGCTGCCCGCTGCCGGAAACAAAATTCCCCCGCCCCTTAACCGGATAAATATATCCCTGCTGCTCCAGCTGGGCAAAGGCCTTCTGGATCGTATTCGGATTAATGGACAGCTGTAATGCAAGGGAGCGAACGGAGGGCATCTGGTCGTCTGGTTTTAATACGCCTTTAAGAATGAGCATCTGGAAACGTTCGACAATCTGCTCATAGATGGGCGTCCTGCTTTGATAATCAATGTTTATCATGCGAACCTCCTGTATGGTTGGTGTGTGAAGTGTACTAATTCAAATAATACACTTAATGTAACATATCAACTCAATAAAGTCAATCGGGATTTAGCGACGAGCTTTAGTTTCGGCGCGGATGGGGACGCTCCATAAAGGGATAGCCGAAAACCTCCCGGAGAACATCCATGTCCTTTCAAAAACGCGGCCGCGGACCTAAGAAATTCTAGGCGGGAAACAGCCCTGAAAATGGAGCACCACTGACACATCACGAGAAATCCGATGATTTCTCGCGCTGGGTCAGCTGATTTTTGGATTCGGAATCCAAAAATCTCTCCATTTTCAGGGCTGTTTCCCACCAAGAATTTCTAAGGTTCGCTTTGAGCGTTTTTGAAAGGACATGGATGTTCTCCGGGAGGTTTTCGGCTATCCCTTCATGGAGCTGGTGCATCCGACCGGCAGGAAAAGGATTCGTTCCTAAGGTGGAGCCTCAAACGGGGGCAGCGTATGGATATAGAATTGGCGGGACTTTTATGTCCCCAGTAGGTGTGCATAAGCAAAGGGATACGGTTCCAGTATCAAAATAATTCAATACACATCTTGAAGATGAAAAGACACGCATAGCCAATCCACATCCGCTGCCCTGGTCTCGGATCCCACCCGGTTGGCGGGTTTTCCTGCCGATTGGATGAGCCAGCTTTATGACAGGGAGGCCGGGGAAGTGCTGGGGCTGTATATGCCGTTGCGAAATGCTGGAGTGCGCTTAGTGATTCTTGAACAGCCGCTGCCGGATAGGCGGGGAACAACTTGATCTCCAAATCAAGTTGTTGCTGAACCCAGCGCGGGAAATCATCAGATTTCCCGTGATGTGTTCAGCGTACCCGCCTATCCGGCATCGGGTGTTCTAGAATCACTTAGCAGCATGGGTGCATATCGCAACGGCATATACAGCCCCAGCACCTCCCCGGCCTCCCTGTCATGAAGCGTCCCCATCCGTCGACTAGGCTAAAGCTAGCCGACTAAATCCCGATTTTATTGAGAAAAAGTGTATTTTACTATTGCCTAAAAGCCACATTTACCATATAATAAACAGTGATTGATAAAATTTTAACTATATCATACAAAAGTACAGTTTATAAGGATTTTGAAGTCTTATAAACGCAGTTTAAGGAGGTATCTCATGTTAGATCAGACCTACTATGACAAGGCAGATGAAATCATAGCGTCACATGGGGCGGAACAGGCATCACTGATTCCAATTATTCAGGACATTCAGACGGAATACCGTTATCTGCCGCCAGAGCTTTTGAGCTATGTGGCAGGGAAGCTTGGCATTAATGAGGCAAAGGCTTACAGTGTGGCAACATTTTATGAGAATTTTTCTTTTGAGCCAAAAGGAAAGTACATCATCAAGGTATGTGATGGAACAGCCTGTCATGTGCGTAAATCGATTCCGATCCTGGAGCGTCTCTACAGCGAACTGGGCCTTTCCAGCGAAAAAGCAACAACAGACGATATGCTGTTTACTCTGGAAACGGTTTCCTGTCTCGGGGCCTGCGGGCTGGCGCCGGTGCTTACGGTGAATGATAAGGTTTATCCGGCAATGACGCCGGATGCAGCAGCTGAATTAATTCGCGAGTTGAGAGGAGCTTAGAGATATGGAGAGAATTGAGAATAGAGAAGCTCTCGGACAGGTACGTGAAGCTTCGAAAGCACAGATAGAAAACAGTAAATGCAGGGTGCTGATTTGTGCAGGGACAGGCTGTTTGGCAGGCGGTTCCGGTGACATTTACAGAAGAATGTGTGAGCTGGTTGATGAAAATCCGGATGTGGAAGTACATTTTGGGGAAGAGATCGCACATGGGGATGGAGAACTTGGCATTAAGAAGAGCGGATGCCATGGATTCTGCGAGATGGGACCTCTGATGAGGATAGAACCCCAGGGAATTCTGTATACAAAGGTACAGCTGGATGACTGCGATGAGATATTCCATAGAACGATTGAAAAAGGAGAGATCATCAGGCATCTTTTATTTAAACAGGATGGCATTGAATACCAGAAACAGGACGAGATTCCATTTTATAAAAAGCAGACAAGAAATGTTCTGAAAAATTGCGGGCATATTGATGCGGAGCATATCCAGGAGTATATTTCCACAGGCGGATACCAGGCTCTTGAAAAGGCACTGTTCAATATGAAGCCGGAGGAAGTGATTGAGGAAATTACAGAATCTAATCTGCGCGGCCGCGGGGGCGGCGGCTTCCAGACCGGTTATAAATGGTCACAGGTGGCGAAGCAGCAGGAAAAAGAACGTTATGTTGTCTGTAACGGTGACGAGGGAGACCCGGGTGCATTCATGGACCGGAGCATTATGGAGGGAGACCCGCATAAGATGATTGAAGGCATGATGATCGCTGCTTATGCTGTTGGTGCTTCCGAAGGTTATATTTATGTGCGTGCCGAATATCCGCTGGCGATCAGCCGTCTGAAACTGGCGATCTCACAGGCGGAAGATTGCGGTCTGCTGGGAGATCACATTCTGGGTACTGATTTTTCCTTCCGTTTACATATTAACAGGGGAGCGGGAGCTTTCGTCTGCGGGGAGGGCAGCGCTCTTACAGCTTCAATAGAAGGAAACCGCGGTATGCCGCGTGTGAAGCCTCCAAGAACGGTAGAACAGGGTCTGTTTGCGAAACCGACCGTGCTGAATAACGTAGAAACATTTGCAAATGTTCCCATGATTATCAACGAAGGCGCGGAATGGTTTAAAAGTATCGGGCCGGAGAGCAGTCCCGGAACCAAGGCGTTTGCTCTCACTGGAAGCGTAAAGCATACAGGTCTGATCGAGGTTCCCATGGGAACTACTCTCCGCGAAGTTATTTATGACATTGGCGGCGGAATCAAAGGGGACGGAGAATTTAAGGCCGTACAGATCGGCGGTCCCTCCGGCGGCTGCCTGATTACGCCGCATCTGGATATTAATCTGGATTTCGATTCCTTGAAAAAGATGGGCGCAATGATTGGATCCGGCGGACTGGTTGTAATGGATAACCATACCTGCATGGTGGAGGTCGCAAGGTTTTTCATGAACTTTACGCAGAATGAAAGCTGCGGAAAATGCGTTCCGTGCAGGGAAGGCACAAAGCGCATGCTGGAGATCCTGGAAAGAATCGTGGCCGGAAACGGAAAATTAGAGGATCTGGATCTGCTTGAGGAGCTCGCGGATACGATTACGGATACTGCACTGTGCGGTCTTGGCAAGAGTGCGGCTCTGCCTGTTATCAGTACGCTGAAGCTGTTCAGAAAAGAGTATGAGGAACATGTAGTTGAAAAGAAATGCGTATCCCACAACTGCACCGCAATGCGGCAGTTTATCATCAGCCCGGAACGATGCAAGGGATGTTCCAAATGTGCGAGAAACTGTCCGGTAGGTGCGATCAGCGGACAGATTAAAGAACCTTATGTCATTGATAATGAAAAATGTATTAAGTGCGGCGCTTGTGAAAGTGCCTGTGCATTTGGTGCGATACATATTGAAGGGTAGGAGGAAACGAACATGAGTTATATGACAATCAACAACAGAAGGGTCGCCTTTACGAATGAAAAGAATGTTCTTTCCGTCATCCGCAGAGCCGGGATTGACCTTCCTACTTTCTGCTATCACTCGGAGCTGTCTACATACGGCGCCTGCCGTATGTGTGTAGTCGAGGATAACAGAGGAAGGATATTTGCATCCTGTTCAGAGACACCCAGGGACGGAATGGTAATTTATACAAATACGCCAAAGCTGCAGCACCACAGAAAGATGATTATCGAATTGCTTCTGGCATCCCATTGCCGTGACTGTACAACCTGTGCTAAAAACGGAGTCTGTACACTGCAGAAGCTGTCCAGACAGCTTGGAATTATGGATGTAAGGTTTGAAAATAATAAAAAGCAGCTGGAGAAAGATACGACATCAGAGTGTGTTGTGAGGGATCCAAATAAGTGTATACTGTGCGGTGACTGTGTTAGAACCTGCGACGAGATTCAGGGCCTTGGCATATTGGATTTCGCATTCCGCGGTTCCAAAATGCAGGTGACGCCGGCATTTAACAAGGATTTGTCACAGACGGATTGTGTAGGATGCGGACAGTGCCGCGCGGTATGTCCGACAGGTGCAATTACGATTAAACAGAATGTAGATCCGGTATGGCGTGCGCTCAGTGACAAGAATGTCCGCGTGGTGGTACAGATAGCCCCGGCGGTCAGGGTGGCTATGGGAGATAAGTTCGGCATCAAAAAAGGTGAAAATGTGCTTGGACGCCTTGTAGCGGCTCTTCGCCGTATCGGTTTTGACGAAGTATATGACACCAATTTCGGCGCGGATCTGACGGTTATGGAAGAATCAAAAGAATTGCTGGAACGCCTGGAATCAGGAGAAAACCTTCCGCTTTTCACATCCTGCTGTCCGGCATGGGTTAAGTTCTGTGAAAATAGATATCCTGAATTCAGGAAGAATATTTCCACCTGCCGTTCTCCGCAGGAGATGTTCGGTGCATTGATTAAGGAAGAGGCGCGCATGAAGGCGGCGGAAGACACCAGGAAGACCATGGTTATCTCGATTATGCCATGTACGGCAAAAAAGGCAGAGATCACAAGACCGGAGCACTTTACAGACGGGGAGCAGAACGTGGATTATGTGCTGACAACCACAGAGGTTACCCGTATGATCCAGGAAGCAGGAATCGATCTTGCACAGGTGAAGCCGGAAGCACTGGATATGCCATTTGGACTGGCATCCGGCGCAGGCGCAATCTTCGGGGTTACCGGAGGTGTGACAGAAGCAGTGCTGCGGCGTCTTGTTAACAGCAATAAGGCGGAAGACCTGGAAGCAATCAGTTTCACCGGAGTGCGCGGCGTAGACGGCATCAAGGAAGCCAGGGTAAAACTGGGAGAAAGAGAAGTTAAAATCGCTGTTGTGAATGGTCTGCAATGTGCCTCCGAAGTACTGGAGAAGATGAAAGCAGGAGAAGTGCACTATGATTTCGTGGAAGTGATGGCTTGTAAGAGAGGGTGTATCGCCGGAGGCGGGCAGCCTGTGCCGATCGGCCCAAGAACAAAGAAAGCAAGACTGGAAGGACTTTATAAGATCGACACAATGGCACAGATCAAACTTTCAAACCAGAATCCGATCGTTGAGGCGGCTTATGAGGGCATATTAAAAGGAAAAGAACATAAGCTGCTGCATAATGAGGTGAATTAGCTTACAGCTGACGAGACGGTAAGGAGAGCGTCCGCCTCTTTGGGCTGCGGGATGCGGCGCGGGGCGGGATGTCTTCCGGTGCTTGCGGATGCCGGCCGTTTTGCCTAGTTTACGTAGGGATAAAATAGAAAAATCTGATGGAACCGGCGACATGCGGTCCCCAATTTGATAATTGGGGACCTTAGTCGCCTCAGACTTTGCCTGGTAAAGCAAAGTCTGTCCATCAGATTTTTCTATTTTATCCCAACGTAAACACGGCACACTCTAGTACAGCATTGCACTAATAATTCAGCAATAAGCACCTGCTCTCTACGCCATAGCTGTACCTGCTTTCGCTAGACGTAGGAACCACTACGCCGTCGCGAAAGCAGGCACAACTCTGACGCAGATATCAGGCACTTATTACTGAAAGATTAATGCACTGCTGTACTAGGCATCCGCAATCACCGGAAGAAATCCCGCCCCGCGCCGCATCCCGCAGCCCAAAGAGGCGGGCGCTCTCCTTACCTTTTAGTGGCTGTTCGGAAGGGGATTCATGGCGGAAGGTCGAGGAGGGGGACGATAGTGTAGGATTAAGGAAAATATCGTGGACAGTCAGGAGATAGATAAGTCGGATTCGTGTTGGTTTCTGGCTATCCCTTTCATTTACACTTCTTTTCTTCATAATAATAGTCCCATTCCTTTCGTTGTTTTTTGTGAAGGATCGTGGTATACTTTTGAAGTATTGGGAACAGGGAGCGTGTTAACGGCTGCAGCTTTTTACAGGAGGGCATATTATGGACACTTGGGAAACGATTCGGGAGGATGATCGGTATGGAATTGCTGCGGCGGTGAAGACCGTGACGGATGTTTGGAAGAAAACTCCTGCGGCAGCGGGGGCGGGGATGTTCCGTGCTATTTCTGTGAAGGAGCAGGCTGAAAATGATAAAAGGTGCAGGGAGGTCTGGGGGAAGCTGAACGGGCATTTGCAAAGTTTTCCTCAGGCAATTCAGGGGCAGAAGATGTGGCGGGAGAGGGCAGAGAAGGTTCTGTCTGACGCTATGGATAAGGATGTAATGTTCCAGCTGGGACAGCTGCCGGGCGATGTAAGAAAAGGGTTTTTAGAGGCGGCCAGAACCTTTGTCCGGCATACACGAGTGTTTGACAGGGAGCTTGTACTGGAGGATCTTGGACAAGCGCTTAGAAATTATTTTGTATATTTTATGCTGTGCCTTGCGGATGGTTCTGACAGGTGGTTCCATGAGGCGATCTGGGGGTACAGCCTGCTTTATCCTTATACGGATAATTTTCTGGACGGTGACAAAACGAGACAGGAAAAGGCTGCATTTAACCGCAGGCTGGAGCAGAAACTGAACGGATTCAAAACAGAGGCGGAAGACGATCTGGAACAGAAGGTCTTCCACATGGTGGATTCGGTCGAAGATATTTATCCAAGAAAAATATTCAGCGGTCTATATGATTTTCTTCTGACTATTTATGATGCCCAGATAAAAAGTATGGAGCAGCAGGGAAAGACGGAGAAAACGGCACAAGAGCTTCTGCAGATGTCGGCTTATAAGGGCGGGGCTTCTATCTATGTGGATCAGTGCTTGATTGATGGGTATCTGAAGGAAAAAGATATCCTGTTCCTTACGGGGTTCGGGCTCTTTTTGCAGCTTGCAGATGATTTGCAGGACGTGGATGAAGACGCCGAAAACGGACATCAGACTTTGATGACGCTGAGTGCGGGGGCCGGCTTTCTGGATGAAATTGTGGGACGCCTGCTGTCTTTTCTGAAATATGTGTTTGAAAATTATTGGAGCGGGGAAGAGGCGTATAAAGGTTTTGTGCTGGATAACAGCGTGCAGTTGGTAATTATGACTGTGTTCCAAAAGAAACAGTATTTTTCGGAAGCGTTTAAAAGAAATATGGAAGAATGGTCCGTACTGCCCGCGGGTTTTTTTGCATGGATGGATGCGGAAAATGCCAAAAACCGGGAGAACATGCAGCACAGCCCGGTAAATATGATGGAGATACTGGATGTCTGGTGCCAGGTACCTTCTTTGGAGTAGGGATGATGTTAAATGCGCTTCGGCAGTACCGGGATGACGAGAAAGGGAGACGGCTGGTTACTGTTTAGACCGAGCGTCTACCTCGCTGCACTTGAAAAGCAGGGAAATAAATTTCTCTTGTGATAAAATGCATTTAGTGCTATGATTGACAACAGTGGAATACATGATTCTACAGCGTAGGCTGATAAATTACATAATTATAGAAGAGATAGGGAAAGGAAACGAGAAACGTGACCTATAAAGAAGCAAGGGTATATTTGGACGAAGTGTCGAAATACGGAAGTGTACTTGGCTTGGATACGATTCGAGGTCTGTTGCGTGAACTTGGGAATCCTCAGGATGACTTGAAGTTCATACATATTGCAGGAACGAATGGCAAGGGATCTGTGCTTGCATACACTTCAACAATTTTAAGTGAGGCAGGGTACAGAACCGGCAGATATGTATCACCAACAGTGGTTTCCTATTTGGAACGGATTCAGATAGACGGAAAATGGATACCGGAAGATGAGTTCGCAGAATTAGTGGAAGAAGTTAAGAAAGCTATTGCACGCATGGAAGCCAGAGGTGAGGCCAGCCCCACCGTTTTTGAGGCAGAGACGGCAGTAGCTTTTTTGTATTTCAGAGAGAAGCGCTGCGACTTAGTCGTTTTAGAAACCGGGCTGGGCGGCCTGCTGGATGCGACGAATATTGTGAAGAATACGGAGCTTGCCGTATTCGCATCCATCAGCAGGGATCACATGGGATTTCTGGGCGAAACTCTGGAGGAGATTGCGGCAAATAAGGCGGGAATTATAAAGCCTGGCTGTACGGTTGTCACATCGCTGCAGAAGCCGGAAGTGATGGCGGTACTCGGCGGAAAGGCCCGGGAGCTGAAATGCGGCATGGAGGTTGTGTATCCCAGGGAGGCGGTAGTGATAGAAGAAAACTGGGATGGACAGCGGTTTTCCTACCGGGAGTGGGAAAACATTAAAATCTCGCTGGCAGGCAGATACCAGATTGAGAATGCCGTTACAGTTCTTGGGGTTATCCGGACGCTTAGAAACAGTGGATATGCGATCTCAAGGCAGGCCGTAACAGAAGGTTTTGCGAAAACAACGTGGCCCGGACGGCTGACCTGTGTTGCCAGGAATCCTCTGGTAATTGTGGACGGGGCGCATAATGAGGAGGCAGCGTTGAAACTGCGGGAGTCTTTGATACAGTATTTCCCCGGCAGGCGTATAATATTTATTATGGGAGTATTCCGGGATAAGGAATATGGCAAGATAGCAGAGATCATGGGACCTCTGGCGGACAAGATATATACTGTCGAACTGCCGGATCAGGGCAGGACGCTGGGCGCGGATGAATTAAAGCAGGCATTGCTGCCATACTGTGTGGAGGTAGAAGAGGCATCCGGGATAGAAGAGGCTGTGAGGGAAGCATGTGCTTCTGCTAAAAAAGACGACGTAGTACTGGCTTTTGGTTCGCTGTCCTATCTGGGACAGGTTATGGAATTGGCTGAGGATATGGGAGAGAAGTTATGATAGATCAGGAAAAGATAAAACAGGCGGTAAAGCTTCTTCTGGAAGGGATCGGGGAAGACACCGGAAGAGAAGGCTTAAAGGAGACTCCGGAGCGTATTGCCCGTATGTATGAGGAAATATACGGCGGGATGGACGAAGATGCGGCAGAACATCTGAAAAAGACATTTCACGTAGAGAATAACGAAATCGTAATGGAAAAAGACATTACCTTTTATTCTACTTGTGAGCATCATCTTCTTCCCTTTTATGGAAAGGCCCATATTGCATATATTCCCGATGGAAAGGTGGTTGGCTTAAGCAAACTTGCCAGAACCGTAGAAGCATTTGCCAGAAGGCTTCAGATCCAGGAGCAGCTGACGGGGCAGATTGCAGATGCCTTGATGGAGCATCTGAATCCAAAGGGAGTACTTGTGATGATTGAGGCGGAACATATGTGCATGACAATGCGGGGAATAAAAAAGCCGGGGAGCCAGACCGTGACGGTAGTTAAGAGAGGCGTGTTTCTGGAGGATCCGGAGCTGACCAATCTGTTTTTCCAGATGATCAGATAAAGGATAGGGGGATTGTCTATGAAAGAGATCGAATTGATCAGAAAGCATCCTCTGTATCTAAGCTGCTGCAAGAGGTTAGAGGAATTGGAACGGGACCGGCAGTTCTGCAGGCATCAGATGCCGCATCTGCTGGATGTGGCCCGGATCGCTTATATCCGGAGTCTGGAGAACGGTCTGGGGTTGAAGAAAGAGGTGATCTATGCGGCGGCAATTCTGCATGATATCGGCAAGGCCAGCCAGTATACGGAAGGCATACCGCACGAGACCGCCGGAAAAGAGACGGCAGAAAAGATACTGGAGGATACGGATACATTTACAGGAGAAGAAAGACAGATGATTCTTCAGGCAATTATGGAGCACAGACGGGACAGTGAGAATCAGTCTGTGCTTGGCAGGCTTTTATATGAAAGTGATAAATTGTCCAGAGCATGTTATGCATGCCCTGCGGAGAAGGAGTGTAACTGGAGCAGCGGTAAGAAGAATATGGAGATAAAATGGTGAAAGGACTGGTATAAGAGATGAGAATAGGCAGCAGGGAGTTTGACACGGAACATCATACCTATATCATGGGGATTCTGAACGTGACGCCGGATTCATTTTCCGACGGTGGAAAATACAATGATCTGGACAAGGCGCTTCTGCATGCACAGGAATTGGTGCGTGACGGTGCGGATATTCTGGATGTGGGCGGAGAGTCGACTCGTCCGGGGCATATCCAGATTACGGAGGAAGAAGAGACCGAGCGGGTTGTGCCCGTGATTGAAAGGCTGAAGCAGGAGTTTGACACCCCCATTTCCATCGACACATACAAGAGCAGCGTTGCAAAAGCTGCAGTTCAGGCCGGAGCCGCACTTGTGAATGATGTCTGGGGGCTCAAATATGATGCCGGGATGGCGGACGTAATCGCTGAAAGTCAGACAGCGTGTTGTCTGATGCACAACCGGGAGAAAGCAAAATACGTCAATTTTCTGCCGGAGGTTCTGATGGATCTGCAGGAAAGTGTTGATATAGCAAGAAAGGCCGGCATTGCAAAAGACAAGATCATACTGGATCCGGGGGTCGGCTTTGGAAAAACGTATGAGATGAATCTGGAAATCATCAAGGAATTGAACCGTCTGAAATTCCTGGAGTACCCTATTTTGCTGGGAACCTCCAGAAAGTCCGTAATCGGCCTGACACTGGATCTGCCGGCCGGACAGCGGGAAGAGGGAACCCTCGTAACCACCGTGCTTGGGATACTAAGCGGGTGCGCCTTTGTGCGAGTGCACGATGTGAAGGGAAACAAACGGGCTATTCAGATGACAGAAGCCATTATGAGGGAACATGACTGCAAAGGGGTCTGACCCCTTTGGGAAAACGATATGTAGAGGGACGGGATTATGGATCAGATTAAGATAGAAAATCTGGAGATATTTGCAAATCACGGCGTATTTCCGGAGGAAAATGTGCTGGGGCAAAAGTTTTTGATTTCAGCGGTTCTTTATACGGACACCAGGCGTGCCGGAAAGACAGATGACCTGAAGGCTTCAATCCATTACGGTGAGGTCAGCCAGTTTATGGATACTTTTATGAAGAAGAATACTTATAAACTGATTGAACGGGCCGCGGAGTGCCTGGCAGAAGAGCTTCTTTTGCATACTGCACATTTGGAGAAGGTAGAGCTGGAAGTGAAAAAGCCGTGGGCTCCGGTGGGCCTTCCGGTGGAATACGTGTCAGTCAGGATTACCAGGCAATGGCATACCGCATATATTGCGTTGGGATCTAACATGGGGGATAAGGAAGGCTATCTGAATGCTGCGGTCAAAGAGCTGGATCGAAGAGAGGACTGCCGGGTAGTGAAAACCTCCGGCTGGCTTGTTACCCCGCCTTACGGCATGACAGATCAGGATGATTTCCTGAACGGCTGCCTGGAGCTGCGGACGCTGCTGCCGCCTGAGGAACTTTTGGAGGAGCTGCATATGATCGAAACGCATGCAGGGCGGGAGCGCATCATACACTGGGGGCCAAGAACCCTGGATTTGGATATTATCTTTTACGATGATCTGATTGTGGAGACAGATACACTTTGTATCCCACACGTGGAGATGCATAAACGTGATTTCGTGTTGAAGCCCCTTCATGAGATTGCGCCATATAAGCATCATCCTGGAAACGGGAAGACAGTGCGCGAGCTGCTCGAGGAGATTGAGCAGAGTCATTAAGCGGAAAGCGAATAGCGGAGAGGATCCCGGTGAAACATTTGCGGTGTAAAAAAACCGGGCCATTCAGTCTCAGTGACTGCATGGCCCGGTTTTTTTGTTATGTGCAGATGCAATTTTAGAGTAATTGTTCAAAAGTATCGTAGAAGGTCGGGTAGGACACATCCACACAGTGGCTGTCCAGTATATTCGTATTACCTTCTGCTACAAGAGCCGCAATACTGAATGCCATAGCAATCCTGTGATCCAGAAGGGTGTGGATCGTTGCTCCGTGAAGCGGTTTCCCACCCTCTATGATCATGCCGTCCGAGGTCGGCGTTACATCGCATCCCATTGCCTTGAGATTGTCGGTGACAGTCTCGATTCTGTCGGTTTCTTTGACCTTGAGCTCTGCGGCATCACGGATAATTGTAGTGCCTTCCGCCATGGAGGCCATGACCGCAATGACCGGGATCTCATCGATCAGTGTGGGAATGATATCGCCTTCTACTGTGGTACCGTGAAGACGGCTTGTACGAACCAGAATGTCGGCAATTTTCTCGCCGCTTTCAGTGCGTTCATTTAAAAGCGTGATATCTGCGCCCATATCTTCACAAACCTTCAGGATGCCGGCACGTGTTGGATTGATGCCGGTGTTTTTAATCAGAATCTCCGAATTCGGTACCAGCAGCCCCGCCGCGATAAAATAGGCCGCAGATGAAATATCTCCCGGTACGGTGATCGTGCGTCCGTAGAGTTCTTTACATGGACGGAGTAAAGCTGTCGCTTTCGTACTGCTGAGATCATGAGTCGTGGAGATATCTGCTCCGAATTCGGCAAGCATCAGTTCCGTATGATTGCGGGACAGGCTTGGCTCCGTCACAGAAGTTTCGCCGTCCGCATACAGTCCTGCAAGCAGGACACAGGATTTAACCTGTGCGGATGCAACGGGAGACTCATAGTGAATGCCATGGAGGTTCCCTTTTGAAATATACAGCGGTGCACAGCCATTGCGGAGGATGCTGGAAATATTTGCTCCCATCAGAGTCAGCGGTTCGATGATCCGTTTCATGGGGCGGGAATTCAGGGACTCATCACCTGAAAGTTTGGAATCAAAGGACTGTCCTGCCAGAATTCCGGAAATCAGCCGGGTTGTTGTGCCGCTGTTACCCACATCCAGGATCTCGGAAGGAGCTAAAAGACCGTGGAGACCCTTCCCATGCACCGTAATGGTGTCCCCGGACTGCCGAATATCAATCCCCATTTTCCGGAAACAGTCGATGGTAGCCAGACAATCGGCACCTTCCAGAAAATTATGAATCGCGGTGATTCCCTTCGCGATGGAGCCGAACATAACACAGCGGTGGGAAATAGATTTGTCTCCGGGAATGGTCACTTCTCCTTTTAATCCCGTAATATTTGTTAATTCCATATCTTTAAAAATCCTTTCTCTTATGCAAATTACACTTCGTAGACGATATAACGGTATTTTTTCAGCAGTTCAGCCGCCTTGGCAGAAGAACTTTCGTCGTAAAATTCGATACGCAGAACGCCTTCTTCAAATTCACGGTTATGTACAATACCGATATTTTTGATACTGATATTATTGCTGGCCAGTATGGTTGCAATCGTGGCGATTCCTCCGGCCTCATCGATGATATCACAGTAGACCGCAAAGCGCTTTTTGATAGGCCCGGCGGAACTGTTGGGCATGGAATCCCGATAGTCTTTGGAGGATTCGAACAGGGAAAATAGGTCGTTTTCTGAGCCTTCATCCACGGAGTCCTTCGCCTGTTTCAGTACTTCAATATAATCCCCCAGGATCCGGGAAATATTTTTCTGGTTTTTCAGGCAGATCTGTTGCCACATCACAGGAGAGGAAGAAGCAATTCTGGTAATATCCTTAAAACCTCCTGCGGCCAGGTTTTTCATAAGTTCGTCTTCCGTATCCGTATCCCTGACAAAATTGACCAGACTGGACGCGATAATATGAGGAAGATGGCTGATCGTTCCTGTAACATAATCATGCTCCTTATAATCCAGTATAATAGGAAGCGCCTTCAGGGACTCCACAAAACTTTTATATTCTGCAACCTTTTCTTTCGGAACCCTGGAAGAAGGAGTCAGAATATAATAGGCATTTTCAATCAGCACAGGTTTTGAGTTCACGAATCCGCTTTTCTCGGAGCCTGCCATAGGATGCCCCCCAATAAAATTATCTTCCAGCCCCAGCCGGATAATCTCTTCATGAATCGAAGTCTTTACACTCCCCACATCAGTCAGAATACAGTCCGGATGGATATACTCCTTCAACTGCGTAAGATATGCGGTATTATAGGAAATAGGGGCACAGAGAAAAATGTAACTGCACCCTCTGAAGTTCTCATCAATCGAAGAACAGGAAGTCTGGATAGTGCCTTCCTGGACTGCCAGAGCCAGTGTCTCCTTACTTTTGTCAAAGGCCAGCAGTTCATAATCAGGATAGTACTGCCTGACAGCCTTAGCGATAGAGCCGCCAATCAGGCCGAGGCCGATGAAGCCAATCTTTTTAGTCATGGTGATTCATTCCTTTCAGTAAAATCAAATACAAAAACAGTTTAACACCTCCTCCCCAAAAAGTAAATAAAAAGGAGGGGGGTCCGCCTGCCAGGAGGCCGTTTGCTGCAGTGCTATTCCCGACCCGTGCAATGTGCGGCTCCAGGGGGACGTCTGCCGGTTTTGCAGGCTGCCCATTCGCTAAGAAGCGCTAAATGCCGTACCGCAGGATTTTATGGAACCACGGGGATTCACCGTGCAATCTGATGATTGCACGGCTCAGTCCCCGCTTGGGAGCTGGCCTGGAAGCCAGCTCCCATCCATAAAATCCTGCGGTACGGCATTAAGCGCTTCTAAGCTTATTCTATGCCCGCAAAACCGGCAGACGTCCCCCTGGAGCCGCACATTGCACGGGTCGGGAATAATGCACTGCAGCAAACGGCCCCTGGCAGGCTAGGTGCCCTAAGGCGGAAGGGTGGCGGCGGATGGGACTGGCTGGTACGGGGAATGAATGGCAACCGACAATGAAGGGAAAGAGAGGATATTGCTGCTTTAGCAAATAAAAAATAAGATCTAGCAGGCCTTGCACATAAATATCATCCCCAAGCACAGCACAAAAATATCCGCCCAGCAGATCAAATACGCTGCCCCCGCAAGAATCCCCCTGGGAATTGACCTGTAAAAATTGGATGAACCCAGCGTACGGGGAAGGGGAATGGGATTGCCTGGATGCGTCTTTTGCGGGATTACTGTCCCTTTATCAAGACGGAAGGCAAAATGCAGACTTTGCGCAGGACCACAAGTCCTGCGCAAAAGTTGACCCGCAGGGAGAACGCATCCGGCGTTCTCCCGAGTGTCAACGGTGTCTGTCATTTTGCCTTCCGTCTTGATATAGGGACAGTTATCCCGCAATTCCGTATCCAGGCAATCCCATTCCCCTTCCCCGTACGCGGCCCTTCACCCAATACTTCCCGCCAATTCCCCCCTAAATTCTTTGTTAAAAATTCATAAAGGAGTTGTAATGGCCTTAGTTTTTTAGTACAATATACACATAATACGTGTGCGCGGCGAGTATGATAGAAACCATGCACATAATAACGACACACAAGGAGGCAGCAGCATGAAGGTTTACAGAACAGACGAGATTAGAAACGTAGTATTGCTTGGCCACGGCGGGAGTGGCAAGACGAGCCTCGCAGAGGCAATGTTGTATGTATCAGGGGCAACAAACCGAATGGGTAAGATTTCAGACAATAATACGGTCAGTGATTTTGATAAAGAAGAGCAGAAGCGTGGTTTTTCTATCAGCACATCTCTGATTCCTATTGAGTGGGAGAAGGCCAAGATTAATATTCTGGACACGCCGGGATATTTTGACTTTGTCGGGGAAGTTGAGGAGGCAGTCAGTGCAGCGGATGCAGCTGTAATTGTAGTTTCAGGAAAAGCCGGTGTACAGGTTGGGACGGAGAAGGCATGGGAATTATGCGATAAGTACAATCTTCCGCGTATGATCTATGTGACTGAGATGGATGTGGATGACGCCAGCTTCCGCCAGGTTGTAGAGGATCTGACAGCGAAATACGGCAAAAAGATAGCTCCGCACTTCCAGCCGATCCGCGAGAATGAAAAACTGGTAGGCTATATCAATGTGATTAAGAACGCAGGCAGAAGATATACAGGCATCGGACAGAGAGAAGAATGCGAGATTCCTGAATACTGCCAGCCGAACCTCGAGATACTGAGAGACTCCCTGATGGAAGCAGTGGCAGAGACAAGTGAAGACTTCATGGAGCGGTATTTTGCAGGGGAAGAGTTTTCTGTTGAAGAGATCCGGGCAGCGATGCGTACGGAAGTTATGGACGGAGATATCGTTCCGGTAGGGATGGGCTCCAATCTCCAGGCGCAGGGTGTTGCCAATCTCCTTTCTGATATTGTCAGGTTCTTCCCGAGCCCGGATAAAAGAACCTGTGCAGGAATTAACAGAACGACCAATGACATTTTTGAGGCGAATTATGATTTCTCAAAAGCAAAGACAGCCTATGTGTTTAAGACAATGGTCGATCCTTTTATTGGAAAATATTCTTTGATTAAAGTATGCTCCGGCGTATTAAAGGGAGACGATATCCTTTTCAATGCGGATACGGACGCAGAAGAGAAGCCGGGCAAGCTTTATACGATTTGCGGGAATAAACCATCCGAAGTTACCGAACTGTTTGCAGGAGACATCGGAGCAATTGCAAAGCTGTCCAATACAAGGACAGGAGACACTCTTTCCACAAAAGCAACGCAGGTTTCCTACGCCAAGACAGACTTCTCCATCCCATATACATATATGAAGTATTCCGTAAAGAACAAAGGGGATGATGATAAAGTGTCACAGGCGCTGGCTAAGATGATGGCCGAGGATATGACACTGAAGGCAATGAATGACAGCGAAAACCGTCAGTCTTTACTTTATGGTATGGGGGACCAGCATCTGGAGATCACGGCTAGCAAGCTCGCGAACAGATACAAAGTTGAGATTATACTGGAGATGCCAAAGGTTGCATTCCGGGAGACAATCCGCAAGAATTCTGATGTGGATACGAAGTATAAGAAACAGTCAGGCGGACACGGACAGTATGGACATGTTAAGATGAGATTTGAGCCGTCAGGGGATCTGGAGACGCCATACGTATTCGAAGAAGTAGTAGTCGGCGGAGCAGTGCCTAAGAACTACTTCCCGGCAGTTGAAAAAGGACTGCAGGATTCCGTGGGAAAAGGCCCGCTCGCAGGTTACCCGGTCGTAGGAGTAAAAGCAGTTCTCTATGATGGTTCCTACCATCCGGTAGATTCCTCTGAGATGGCATTTAAGACAGCAACAGTGCAGGCATTCAAGAAAGGATTTATGGAAGCAGGCCCGGTACTTTTAGAACCAATCGCGTCCTTAAAGGTTACAGTACCGGACGAATATACAGGTGATGTCATGGGAGACCTGAACAAGAGACGCGGACGCGTGCTTGGAATGAACCCGATCACGGGAGGCAAACAGGTCATAGAAGCCGATATCCCAATGACCGGATTATTCGGATACTGCACAGTACTCCGTTCCATGACAGGAGGCCGCGGCACATATGCTTACGAATTCGCAAGATATGAGCAGGCGCCATCCGACGTACAGGAAAAAGAAATCGCAGCAAGAGCTGAAGAGTAGAAGGCGGGAAGGGGCGGCTGATTTTGGAAATCAGCCGCCTAGCCAAGAAGTTCTGGCAGCAAAAAAGCCGCATCTTATGGAACCGAGCATATTTACGTAGAAAGCCGATGCTTTCTAAGCAAATACGCTCTGGAAAATTGATTCGGAATCAATTTTCCTCCATAAGATACGGCTTTTCCGCTACAAGAACTTCTAAGGCACACTTAAAGATTCCCAAATCAGCATACCTACTATTACCTTCCCAAACAGTCACAGACCCACCAGTTCAGCATAATCCCCCTCACCCGCTGAAGCCCCCACCGGGAAGGCAGTGGTTTTATTGACGGCCGGATGAGCCAGCTGTGGGGAATTGGAATATGCCTCTCTCGGATGCGTTTTTCAGGGCATTAGTGCCGCTTCATCAAAACCGGAGCCGGCATGTGAACTGCTTTCAGGCCCACAAGGCCTGGAATCAAGCAGACCCGCAGTGAGAATTCATCAGAATTCTCACAAGTGTCCGCGGTGTTCATCATGCCGGCTCCGGTTTTGATTAGCGGCACTTATGCCCTGATACCGCACCCGAGAGAGGCATATTCCAATTCCCCAAAGCGTCCCCATACCCGCCTAAATCCCTCCTTGCGCACCCGGTAATTTGAAATTTGTTAAGAAATCTGGAAAACGATTGTAGTTTATGAGCAAAAGTGCTATAATTGCTCTGCCATTATAGAAAAATGACCAAAATATAATAAGTAATGAAGTTGAGGGCAGACGAATGAAGATAGTCATTATTGGGGATGGAAAAGTCGGCTATAAGCTGGCGAAACAACTCTCCGCGGAAAATTATGACGTTATTATGATTGACAGCAATGAGAAAAAGCTGCGTGCCGCGATTGACAGGCTGGATATTTTTTGCGTTACCGGAGACGGTGGAAGTGTGGCTGTTCAGAAGGAAGCAGATGTTCCGCATACAGATCTTGTGATTGCGTGTACTTCCACAGATGAATGTAATATGCTGAGTTGTCTGATTGCAAGACGATTGGGGGCAAGGCATACCATAGCTAGGGTGCGTAACCCAATATATTATCAGCAGATTGATATATTAAAAGAGGACTTACATCTGAGCATGGCGGTGAACCCGGAACTGGCTGTGGCGGGGGAGATTGTCAGGCTCTTATTATTCCCGGATGCAAGTAAGGTAGACACGTTTGTCAAGGGAAGAGTGGAACTGATTGAACTTCCTCTGTTGGAAAAGAGCTGCCTGATTGGGATGTCATTGGCGGATATGTATAATAGATTTCAGATTAAGCTTCTTGTCTGCGCGGTAGAGCGGGAGGAGGAAGTCTTTATTCCTGATGGTGATTATGTGCTGCGAGCCGGGGACAGGCTGCACATAGCTGCTTCTCACATGGAGATCGAGCTGTTCTTCAAACTGCTGGGTCAGAGAAAAGAAAAGATTAAAAAGGTAATTATCTGTGGCGGCGGGCGTGTCAGTTACTATCTTGCCACACAGCTCTGCAAGATTGGGATGCAGGTTAAGATCATCGAAATAGACGAAAATAAGTGTGAAAATCTGTGTGAACTTCTTCCCAAGGCTACGGTCATAAACGGGGATGCTACCGACCATGACCTGCTGATCGAAGAGGGGATACAGGATGCGGACGCACTGATCGCCCTGACGGGGATGGATGAAGAAAATATCATTATGTCGCTCTTTGCAAAGAGCCAGGGTGTTTCCAAGATTATTGTCAAGGTAAATGAAGACAGAAGAGCCAGAATGATACAGGAATTTGGCATCGACAGTATCGTGTCAGCCAAGGCTGCTACGGCGGATGCAATTCTCAGCTATGTGCGTGCCCGCAGGAACTCTCAGGGAAGCGCGAATGTGGAAACGATGTACCAATTGGTTGACGGAAAAGTGGAGGCTCTCGAATTTATAGTGAAATCTCAGACAAGCTATACGGGTATTCCATTAAAGGATCTGTCACTGAAGGTGAACAATCTGATTGCATGCATTGCGAGAAAGCGCAAAATTATTATACCTAACGGTGATGACTGCATTCAGGTAGGAGACAGCGTTATTATCATTACAATGGAAAAACATATCCAGGATATCCAGGATATTTTGCTGTAGGTGCAGATCAATGAATTATAGAATGACAACTTTCATAATAGGAAAGATGCTGGGGGTGGAAGGTGCGCTTCTCCTGCTTCCGGCAGCGGTTGCTTTTTTATATGGAGAAAAAAGCGGATTATCATTTTTGATGGTAAGCGCAGTACTTCTCATCATATTCCTGGTATTTGGACGGAAAAAACCGGGCAATAAGCTGATTTACGGCAAAGAAGGACTTGTTATCGTGGGTTCTGCCTGGATATTGTGGTCATTATTCGGCGCGTTGCCGTTTTTCATATCAGGGTGCATACCGAATTATCTGGACGCATTTTTTGAAACCGTGTCCGGTTTTACTACAACAGGGTCAACCATATTGACAGACATTGAGGCCCTGCCGATGGGAATGGCTTTTTGGCGGAGCCTGACGCACTGGATTGGCGGTATGGGAGTGCTGGTTTTCGTTATGATGCTTACTTCTCTGGATGATGAGAGTTCTATGCATCTGATGCGTGCAGAAGTGCCCGGGCCGGAGGCTGACAAGCTTGTGCCAAAGGCGAGAAGTACGGCTAAGATTTTGTATTCCATGTACTTTGTGCTGACAGCAGCGGAAGTAGTTTTTCTGCTTTTTGGCGGAATGAGCTTTTATGATGCGCTGATCCATTCATTCAGTACGGCTGGAACGGGCGGATTTTCAAATAGAAATGCAAGTATCGCCTATTACGACAGTGCATATATTGACGGAGTGATCACGGTATTTATGATTCTGTTTGGAGTGAACTTCAATATCTATTTCCTGCTGCGTCTGAAAAATTGGAAGGCCGCACTGAAAAATGAAGAACTCCGTGGATATCTGGGCATAATTCTGGGCTCCATGGCGGTTATTACTCTGAATATCATGGGTATGTACGGCAATATTGTGCATGCATTTCGATATGCCTCCTTCCAGGTAGGTGCGATCATTACGACGACGGGATTCTGTACGGCCAATTTTGACCAGTGGCCCGAATTGTCAAAGGTAATCCTGTTGGGACTGATGGTGATCGGAGCCTGTGCAGGTTCTACAGGAGGGGGGATCAAGGTATCTCGTTTTCTGATATTAATGAAGAGCGTAAAGCAGGAGATCAGAAGAATGCTGCATCCCAAGTCCGTTACGATTGTGCAGATAAACGGGAAAAAAGTGGGAAGAGATACCATGCACGGCGTATATATTTACTTTATTTGTTATATCCTGATAATGATGTTATCTGTATTGCTGGTTTCCATCAATGACTACGATTTTACGACGACATTCAGTTCCGTATTGACGACGCTGAATAATGTAGGGCCTGGGCTGGCGCAGGTGGGGCCGATTGAAAACTTTTCTGGCTTTTCACCTCTGTCCAAAATTGTGTTCTGCCTGGATATGCTGATAGGAAGATTGGAGATATTCCCGTATCTTCTGCTTCTTTCTCCGGATCTTTGGAGAAGGAGGTTCTAATAAATCTTGGAAACTGACAGAACTTTGGCAACATGCCGGAGAGTACTTAAAGACTTAAGGAAGAAAGACAGAAAGGGTAATGTATGAAAAAAGGGAAAGTAAAACTGTTGGCTGTGATAGGAATCATATTGCTTGCTGCGATTTATTATTATGTAACGCTGCCGGCAATCAATATCCACTCCTCAGATTTCTGGATGTTTTTTATTGTGATAATTATTATTGCTGCCTTGATTTACATCAGAAGGAAGAAGCTTAACCGATATGAGCTGAAAAACTCGAAAGGTGTAAAAATCATTTTGGGAATCCTGGTGGTAGTGGTAGCGGCTTATTTGATTGGCACATTGCTATCTTCACCAATTGTAAATGCGAAGAAGTATCAGAAACTTCTGGATGTAAAAGACGGCGAGTTCACCAAAGATATCGAGGAATTATCTTTTGACCAGATTCCGCTTCTGGACAGGGATTCTGCTGCAATCCTGGGCAATCGTAAAATGGGCAGCATGGTGGATATGGTATCTCAGTTCGAGGTGGATGATCTGTACAGCCAGATTAATTATCAGGATCAGCCGGTCAGAGTTTCTCCGCTGCGTTATGCGAGCGTGATTAAATGGCTTACAAACCAGAAGGAAGGGATTCCGGCATATATAAAAATTGATATGGCAACGCAGAATACGGAACTTGTAAAGCTGAAAGAGGGCATGAAGTATACGACAAGCGATCACTTTAACAGAAACATTTACCGCCATCTTAGATTTAAGTATCCGACGTATATTTTTAATGATCTCAGTTTTGAGATTGATGATGACGGAGTTCCATATTGGATCTGCCCGGTGAAGAAGTTCAACATCGGCCTTTTCGGCGGAACTACCATCGGCCGCGTCGTGTTGTGCAATGCCATTACGGGAGAGACAAAGGACTATAAGATAGAAGATGCGCCGGAATGGATAGACAGGGCCTACTCGGCTGATCTGCTTGTGGAACTGTATGACTATTACGGATCATTAAAACACGGCTATTTTAACAGTATTCTGGGGCAAAAGGACTGTCTGAAGACAACAACCGGTTATAACTATCTGGCAATCGACGATGATGTGTGGGTATACACTGGTGTGACTTCTGTCAGCGGGGACCAGTCCAACGTAGGATTTGTCCTTATGAACCAACGTACAATGGAGACAAAGTTTTATGGCATTGAGGGCGCAACAGAAGACTCTGCGATGTCCTCGGCGGAAGGACAGGTACAGAACCTGAAGTATAGGGCAACCTTCCCGCTTCTTTTGAATATTTCCGGAGAACCGACTTATTTTATCGCCCTAAAAGATGATGCGGGGCTGGTTAAAAAATATGCGATGGTGAATGTACAGAAATATCAGATTGTGGCAATCGGAGATACGGTAAGTTCGTGCGAGGCAGCCTATACAAACCTGATGTATGAAAACGGAATCAAAGAGGTTGAAAAAGATACCCGTGAGATTGAGACTATTACTGCGAAGATTACGAAAATAGCGCAGGGAGTTATTGACGGTAATTCTCACTACTACGTAATGCTGGAGGGCTCAGATGAGATCTTTGATGTGTCAGTAGTGGACTTCATAGATATTATAAAATATGAAGTAGGGCAGGAAGTAACTGTGGAGTATAAAGAGGGCGACAAGACAAATACAGTACTTTCTTTCAACGGAGAAGAACTGCAGAATATGGCGCCGTCTTCCGACGGGAGAAATGCAGACACCGGACAGCAGGACGGTACGGCACAGGATGAGGAAGGCACAGTACAGGAATAAAAGAGCTTCACTAAGAGTAAGGCAGCGGATATGACGGACGTAGTCATATCCGCTGTTCTTTTAAACAGCGCGTTTTACCGAATCAGCCCGCTAATAATAAAGATCCATGCACGGAATTCAGTTATCAAATATTCGATTAGATCAATTGGGATTCTTGAAAAAATATGACTGCCCGGACGTGAGGAAAACAGGGCATAATTTTCTTGGGATTGAAATTAGAAAACAGGATAAAATAAAAGGGTGTACCAGGCAGGTTGAGATCTGCAGATACACCCTTTTTGGCCTCATTAATTCAGAACGGCATAATCCGGTGAATCAATGTTTGGTATCTCTTTTCTCTCAGCGCTGACACTGATTACAAATTCAATGTTATTTTCTTTTGAAATTTTATTCAGTTTTTCGAGGAATTTTGACAGGTTGTCAATGGAAATATCAGCTTGTTTTAATACTCCGTCAATGAATATGGTTTCAATGTCGTGGTTGCCGGCTACCATGCCGTATATAAATCCGATAAATTCATCCAGCGTTTGAATATCTCTGTAATCTGCCATACAGATTGCGCGAACCTGAAAGTCCACGATGTATGTATCACGATGGCTCTTTTTGATTAATACTACGTTTCCATTGGAAGTTTTCACCTTCTCGTTTGCAAGTTCGATCATCTGCTTAGTTTTGCCGCTGCCTTTCGGGCCTGTTATTAAATTTACCATGGCGAATCTCTCCTTTATGTATGTTTTTTTGAGACCTCTCAATGCTCAAATGTCTTTAATTCATTATACACTAAAGTACGGGTGGTAACAACTAAAAAAAGGATAAATTCCAACTTTATCGAAAGGGTTTGCCATATAAAACAGGGGAAGGAAAAAGTACAGAACTGCATTGATGTAAATGAGAATACTTATCATATAGTGGGATTGAATAGTGGACGGAAGTGTGGTAAAATCTACTTAATTGAGAATCATAATCATTTAACGGGAGGGTGCTATGCCTGCAGAAGTGCTGTCTTATTTTCTAAAACATGAGGATATACGTTTAAAGCTGCGGTTTCAGATTGTACTTCAGTGTGCACCGTTTCTAAAGGGGAAAAAGGTGTCCTGCGGAATTACAATGGAGGACTCTATGTATGATGAGCTGCATAATATCTTGAGCGGGTCAGGAATATCTTACCGCAGGCTGTCAGCAGCAGAGGGTAGATGCCTGGTTTTGTTTTACCGTGAAAAAGAGTTATCCGAGTATGTGAACCGGGTCGGGATCAGAAGCTTTATCCGAGAATTCGGTTACATTGAAATGGAACTGGACGAGATGTTGGAAAGGCTGTCCTGCCGCACGGCTTTATTTTCAAGGGAGGAGATAGGATATCCGCATGAGATCGGAATCTTTTTTGGATATCCTGTGGAGGATGTACAGGGGTTTATCCGCAATGCAGGCAGAGAATACCTGTTCCTGGGTTATTGGAAGGTTTACAGCAATCCGATGGCCGCGAAAATGATTTTCAAGGAATATGACCAGGCAAAAGTATGTGCGGTCAACGAATTTTTAACAGGAAAGAGCATAAAAGATATCGCGCGTAATAAGGAGGATTAAAAACATGAATGTATCAGTTGTCTACTGGAGCGGAACCGGCAATACACAGGCAATGTCAGAGGCGGTTGCAAGAGGAATAGAAGCGGCGGGAAAGCACGCAAGGCTGATGGAGGTAAGTGCGGCAGATGCGTTTGAAATTGCGTCTGAGCAGGCATTTGCGCTGGGCTGCCCATCGATGGGGGCAGAGGAATTAGAGGAGAATGAGATGGAGCCGTTTGTGGAGTCACTGGAAGCACTTGTATCCGGTAAGCATATTTTATTATTTGGATCCTATGGATGGGGCGACGGCGAATGGATGCGGAACTGGGCAGAAAGAATGAAGGCAGCCGGAGCTGAGCTGGTGCGTGCAGAAGGCATTATTGCCAATGACGCCCCGGATGAAGAAGTAATAGAAGCATGCGAGAAAGCAGGAAGAGAACTTGCAGAACTTACATAGATTTTATTGACAAATCGTCCACTCCATGCATAAGATAGTTTCATACGTATGAAACTATAAGATGAATGGGGGAAAGAACATGAATCAGAACATGCTGCTTGGAATATTAATTCCTTTTGCAGGAACCACCCTTGGCGCAGCCATGGTATTCTTTATGCGTAAGGAAATGAATGATAAACTACAAAAGGCACTGCTTGGCTTTGCCTCAGGTGTTATGATAGCAGCTTCCGTGTGGTCCCTGCTGATCCCGGCCATAGAGATGGCGGAGGAGAACGGCTCACAGCCCTGGCTGCCTGCTGCTGCAGGTTTTCTGCTTGGGATGGGTTTCCTGCTTCTTCTGGATACCGTGACGCCGCATATGCATCTCAATGGAGACGAGGCGGAAGGAGTAAAATCCAGTCTGAAAAAGTCAACCATGCTCGTGCTTGCAGTAACGCTGCACAACATACCGGAGGGAATGGCCGTGGGAGTAACATTTGCAGGGGCAGTATCCGGGAATACAACCATATCCCTTGCCGGTGCATTTGCCCTGTCAGTAGGTATCGCAATCCAGAACTTCCCGGAGGGAGCCATCATATCCATGCCGCTGCGGAGTGAAGGAGTATCAAAAGGCCGCTCCTTCCTCTATGGAACTTTGTCCGGTGTAGTGGAACCAATAGCGGCGGTTATAACTATCCTACTGACAAGCCTTGTCGTGCCAATCCTCCCGTATCTGCTCGCATTCGCGGCGGGAGCGATGATCTATGTTGTTGTAGAAGAACTGATACCGGAAGCACAGGCAGAACCGCATACAAATATCAGCACAGTGGGGGTGGCAATCGGATTCACCCTTATGATGATATTAGATGTGGCTTTGGGGTAGGGAGGAGTGTTGGATGGCTGGTATGGGGACGCTCCTGGGAACCGGAGTGTCCGGAGGTCTTTTTGCGCAGGCTTATGCTGATTCTGGAAACCGGCCGCTTAGCCGTTAATTGCTAACTGCGAAAAAGCCGCATCTTATGGTACCGAGCGTATTCACTTAGAAAGCCGATGCTTTCTAAGCTCAGACGCTCTGGAAAACTGATTCGGAGATCAGTTTTCCCCCATAAGATGCGGCTTTTTCGCAGCAAGCAATTAATCGGCACGCTAAAGGATTCCAGAATCAGCATAAGCCTGCGCAAAAAGACCTCCGGACACCCCGGTTCCCAAGAGCTGGCACATCAAAGCGAAAGGCGTCCCTACCACGGATGGGAGCCAGACGGGGGAGGTGGATCGTGTGACAGATGCTGCACGTTTGTTCCGCTACTGGATGGACCGTCCGCTGCCCCCGCAGTTTTCCGCCCCGGAATTGAGGCGTTCTGTCTGGTTATGAACAGCTCTCCGGGAGGCGGATATGCCCTTTTCGGATGCGTCTTTTGGGGGATTACTGGCGGTTCATCAAAAGAAGTTCTGATATGGGGGCTTCACTCAGGGCCACAAGCCCTGAGTGAAAGCCGGCCCGCAGGGAAAATTCATCAGGAATTTTCGTGAGTGCCGGCGGTGCCCGCCATGTCAGAACTTCTTTTGATTTACCGCCAGTTAGCCCCCAATACCGTAGCCGAAAAGGGCATATCCGCCTCCCGGAGAGCGTCCCCATACCATCCAACCTTCCTACCTCGATTCCAAAAAAAGTACTTGAAATGGTGAGGATTTGGTGATATGCTTTAAGTTGCGTGTTAAGACACGACAACTCAGGAGAGTCTCTTATTTTAAGAGCGCCGAAGGTGTACGCAGCGTGGGCTGTAAATCTCTCAGGCAAAAGGATGGAGGAGTAATATTATGTTTAGTCAGATCAACAGTTTTATCAAGTGGGTCGATGATGCCGTGTGGGGGCTTCCATTGATCATTCTGATCCTGGTGACAGGAATCTATTTATCAGTTCGTTTGAAGGGCCTTCAGATCAGGCATCTGGGCAAGGCGCTGAAATTCATGGTGAAAAATGAAGAGGATGGACGTGGGGAAGTAACGAGTTTTGGAGCGCTTTGTACTGCGCTTTCTGCTACAATCGGGACAGGGAATATTGTCGGTGTGGCTACGGCGATTGCCGCTGGCGGGCCGGGGGCTTTATTCTGGATGATTGTTGCTGCTTTTTTTGGTATGGCGACGAAATATGCAGAGGGGCTTCTCTCTATTAAGTACCGTACTATTGATGAAGAAGGGCATGTGCTGGGCGGCCCTTTCTATTACATAGAAAATGGAATGGGGAAGAACTGGCGGTGGCTTGCTAAGATTTTTGCCTTTTTTGGAGCAGGTGTCGGCCTGTTCGGAATTGGTACATTTACGCAGGTTAACGGGATTGCCTCTGCCGTGAAGAACTTCTTTGATCCGGATCTCGCCAACACGGTCAATTTGTTCGGCGGTACATACTCATGGGCAACCGTGATTACGGGAATTATCCTGACCTTCTGTGTAGGGCTGGTTGTGATTGGCGGAATTAAGCGTATTGCAAAGGTATCGGAGATAGTTGTGCCGTTCATGGCGGTTCTCTATGTACTGCTGGCGCTGATCATCCTGCTGACCCATATACCGGCGATCCCGGGCGCGATTGCGCTGATTGTTAAATCCGCATTTTCCGGCAGCGCGCTTGCCGGCGGTGTGATGGGAACGATGGTGATCGCCATGCAGAAGGGAATTGCAAGGGGGATCTTTTCGAATGAGGCTGGTCTGGGAAGCGCCCCGATTGCTGCCGCAGCTGCTCAGACAAAAGAGCCTGCACGCCAGGGATTGGTGTCCATGACAGGTACTTTTATTGATACAATCGTTATCTGTACGATGACCGGATTATCTATTGTGATTGCGGGGACGTGGAATACGGGCCTGGAAGGGGTGGAGATTACGACGGCTGCTTTCCAGCAGGGACTGCCGTTTCCGCCGGCTGTGGCATCCTTTGCCCTGATGCTGTGCCTTGTATTTTTTGCTTTCACTACGATACTGGGGTGGAATTATTATGGAGAACGCTGCCTGGAATATTTGTCCAACAGAAATATGAAGGCAGTGAAAACTTACAGGTGGCTGTATATCCTTGCGATCTTTATCGGACCTTATATGACGGTGGAGGCTGTCTGGAATATTGCAGATATTTTTAATGCATTGATGGCGCTTCCGAACCTCGTTGCCCTGATTTCGCTGAGCGGAGTAGTAGCTGCGGAGAGCAGGGATTACTTTGCCAGGCTGAAACAAATGGGGATGAAATAGATTTGAATCCCCACATTAAAAAAGCTTGCAGATTCAATCGTAAGATGATAAAATATGAAAAAATGTAAGGAGGTACTATGGATGTTATTTTCTATTCGTTTTAAATAATTGCTCAATAAAAAATCAGCGATACACTCATTTAGAGAGATTTTGTTGTGCTTATTTTTACGGATAAAAGATCAGTCCATGGTACTTCTTTTATTTCACCGGCGGATGTGTCCTTTGTAATAAAAGGCCTTTCGGACGGAATATCTGCTGCGGCGAAGGAATTCATGCCGCAGGCGGTACTCTGTTTCTACCTGCCGTGTTCAGCCCGGGATACAAAAAAAGCTGCTGCAGAGAGCAGGGCCCCCGGGGAAAGAAGACGTGTGTGTCCGTATATTAAGTGTGCAGAGATCTTTGATATGAGGGTCCTGCATTTTTTATTGCAAAAATTAAAGTCAATAAGTTAATAAAAAATGTAAGGAGAATCATAGTTATGGAACATCAGAATAACTGGAAAAAACAGATTTTTCTGTTTTTAATCAGTCAGAATCTTTCACTCTTCGGCTCATCAGTGGTAGGATTCTCAATTATATGGTACATTACACTGAAAACGTCTTCCGGGGCCTGGATTACGGCTGCAACGATTGCGACACTGGTACCTCAGGTTCTTGTTTCCCTATGGGCGGGGGTCGCGGCCGACCGCTATAATCGGAAATGGCTGATAATGCTTTCGGATGGTTTTACAGCGCTTGCGACTCTGGCCGCATTTATTGCCTTTGAAAGTGGAAGAGAAAGTGTGATTTTATTGATCATCATTTCCTTTTTCCGCTCTCTTGGCGGCGGAATCCAGGCGCCTGCGGTCAATGCGCTGTATCCGCAGATCGTGCCTGCAGAACAGCTGGTCAGAATTAACGGATTGAATCAAACAATCAATAATATTCTTCTTCTAATTTCACCGGCGGCGGGCGGCGTCATACTGGGCGTTCTTGGAATACGCTGGACATTTCTCGTGGATGTCGTGACCGCAAGTGCGGCGATATTAATAATGTCATTTATGAAAATTGAGAAAAAGAAAGCGGAAATGGGACAGGAGTGCGGGGCCGTGGGAAAAGGCAGCGTCATCGGGGAACTGAAGGATGGCGTAAGATATACCAGGAGGCATCCTCTTCTGAAGATAATCATGCTTTGCTATGCTGTGACATTTATCCTGATTACTCCGGCATCCGTACTATCTCCGTTGATGGTATCACGGACATTTGGGGAGGAAGTATGGAGGCTGACGGCCAATGAGGTTCTGTGGACCGTGGGATCCCTGCTGGGCGGTGTAATCGTTGTCTGGAAAGGGGAGATTAAAAATAAAATCACTGCGATCGCGGCGGCGTTGGTCGGATTTGGGGTGACATTTGCCCTGATGGGGTGCAGCAGTACATTCATCCTTTACCTCATGCTCGATTGTATATGCGGGATGTTCCTGCCGGTTCTGGTGACCGCGCAGACGGTACTGATTCAGACGAATACCGAACCGGAGTATATGGGGCGGGTGTTCTCGCTGCTTCAGTTTGTCTCGCAGGGTGTGATGCCGGTTGCTATCCTGGGATTCGGCCCTTTGAGTGATCTGGTAAAAATACAGTATCTGATTATCATATGCGGAATCCTGCTGGCGGTCTGGGGAATCTGGTTCAGACAGGCGGCGGAGAAGGCTGAGGGAGTGTAGGTAACGAGCTTTGGTTTGGCGGATGGAGGGACGCTTAATGACTAAAACTCGCCCCCAAATCCCGATAAATTATGAAATCAGGGAGAAAACTACTTGACTTATTTTAACATTCTTCCTATAATAAATAAGAATATTGCAGAAACTTGGATGAGGAGTACTAAGAGCCTATCGTTTTCAGAGAGCTGCCGGAAGGTGTGAGGCAGAAGCGTAAACTCCCAACTCGCCTCGGAGTTCTTTTATTGAATTAAAAGTAGATAAAAGCGGGACTTCCCGTTACAGAAGTAATGAGTGCATCCGGAAACATTCGGATGAATGAGAGTGGTACCACGGAAGTCAAAGCCTTTTCGTCTCTTAATGAGATGTGAAGGCTTTTTATAAGTGTGGAAGAGGTAACAGAAGCGGCCCGCCCACTTTGGTTAATTCGTCCGGTAATCGCGGACAAAAGTGTTGAATGTAGGAGGATATTGTAATGTCTAAGATTGTGTACAATCACAAAGCAATTGAAAAGAAGTGGAGAGAGCAGTGGGCGGAGAACCCGGTGAATCCCAAGGTAGACGATGACGGGAATAAGAAGCAGAAGTATTACTGCCTGGATATGTTCCCGTATCCTTCGGGGAACGGCCTCCATGTAGGCCATTGGAGAGGTTATGTCATCTCTGATGTCTGGAGCCGTTATAAACTGCTGCAGGGCCATTATATCGTGCATCCGATGGGATGGGATGCCTTCGGCCTTCCGGCGGAAAACTATGCCATCAAGATGGGCGTTCATCCGGCAAAATCCACAGCTGAGAATGTAGCTAACATCAAACGTCAGATCGATGAAATCGCTGCGCTCTATGATTGGGATATGGAAGTGAATACAACAGATCCTGAGTTCTATAAATGGACCCAGTGGATCTTTGTAAAGATGTTTAAAGAAGGTCTTGCATATGAGAAGGAATTCCCGATCAACTGGTGTCCGTCCTGTAAGACCGGCCTGGCAAACGAGGAAGTTGTGAATGGAAAATGCGAGCGCTGCGGTACGGATGTGACCAAGAAGAATCTGCGCCAGTGGATGCTGAAGATTACCGCTTATGCGGAACGCCTCCTGAACGACCTGGACAAGCTGGACTGGCCGGAGAAAGTAAAGAAGATGCAGTCGGACTGGATCGGTAAATCCTACGGCGCGGAAGTGGATTTTCCGGTTGACGGAAGAGAAGAGAAGATCACGGTCTACACGACAAGACCTGATACTTTATATGGAGCCACCTTCATGGTGCTGGCTCCGGAGCATGAGCTGGCGGCATCGCTGGCCACACCGGAGACGAAAGAGGCGGTAGAAAAGTATATTTACGATGCGTCTATGAAGTCCAATGTAGACCGTTTGCAGGATAAGGAAAAGACGGGAGTATTTACAGGGAGTTATGCCATCAATCCTCTGAACGGAGAAAAGACACCGATCTGGCTGTCTGACTATGTACTTGCAGATTATGGAACAGGAGCCATTATGTGTGTACCGGCGCATGATGACCGTGACTTTGAATTTGCAAAGAAATTTGATCTTCCGATCGTGCAGGTTATCGCAAAAGACGGCGTAGAGATTGAAAATATGACGGAGGCTTACACGGATGCTGCCGGCACAATGATCAATTCCGGCGAGTGGAACGGCATGGAATCTGCTGTGCTTAAAAAAGAGGCGCCGCATATGATTGAAAAAAGGGGAATCGGCCATGCTACGGTAAACTACAAGTTGCGTGACTGGGTATTTTCCCGCCAGCGTTACTGGGGGGAACCAATTCCGATTATCCACTGTCCGGACTGCGGAGCTGTTCCGGTTCCGGAAGAAGAACTGCCGCTTCGCCTGCCGGATGTAGAATCCTATGAGCCGACAGGGACAGGCGAGTCACCGCTTGCCGGAATCGAAGACTGGGTTAACTGTACCTGTCCGGTCTGCGGAAAGCCTGCAAAACGTGAAACCAATACGATGCCGCAGTGGGCAGGATCCTCATGGTATTTCCTGCGCTATGTAGACAGCCATAATCAGAACGAACTGGTATCCAGAGAAAAAGCGGATGAGATGCTCCCCGTAGATATGTATATCGGCGGCGTTGAGCATGCGGTACTGCATTTACTGTATTCCCGCTTCTACACAAAGTTCCTGTGCGATATAGGGGCCATTGATTTTGATGAGCCGTTCCAGAAACTATTCAATCAGGGTATGATTACCGGAAAGAACGGCGTTAAGATGAGCAAGTCCAAGGGAAATGTAGTTTCACCGGATGACCTGGTAAGAGATTACGGATGTGATTCCCTGAGAATGTATGAGCTCTTCGTAGGCCCTCCGGAGCTGGATGCGGAGTGGGATGACCGCGGAATCGACGGCGTCAACCGTTTCCTGAAGCGTCTCTGGAATCTGCTCATGGACAGCTGCGGCAAGGATATCAAAGCAACGAAGGAAATGATCAAGCAGCGCAACAGGCTGGTCTATGACATCACGACCCGTCTGGAGTCATTCAGCCTGAATACAGTAATCTCCGGTTTTATGGAGCATAATAACAAGTTGATCGAGATCGCTAAGAAAGAGGGCGGAATTGATCAGGAGACACTGGAAAACATCGCAGTACTTCTTGCGCCGTTTGCACCGCATTTTGCGGAGGAGATGTGGGAACAGCTGGGGCATACGGATACGGTATTCAAAGCAGGATGGCCGTCATATGATGAGTCCAAGATGAAGGACGATGAGATCGAAGTTGCCGTTCAGATCAACGGAAAGACTAGAGCCGTTGTGACAATCGCGGCGGATGCAGACAAAGATACAGCCATAGCAGCCGGTAAAGAAGCGGTTGCGGATAAACTGACGGGGACGATTGTAAAAGAAATCTACGTGCCCGGAAGGATTATAAATATTGTGCAGAAGTAATTGGGAAGATTCGGCGCGGGTAATGCAGACATTACCTGCGCCATTTTATCAAAGAAGGGGCAGGAGGGAATGCCATATGATAATAGAGGTGCTGAGACAGGAGTTTTCTGTGTGCAGGGTAACAGACCTGTCAGAAGTGAATATGAAGGATGAATTTTGTTTTATTGGAAAAACGGATGAGGAGAATTCCCTGGTCTGCAGTTCACAGCATGTCCCGTCCAATGCGGCTGCCTGCGACAATGGCTGGCGTGCTTTCCGCATCCAGGGAACTCTGGACTTTTCCCTGACCGGAATACTTTCTAAGATCTCCCGCCTGCTGGCAGGGCATAAGATCGGAATATTTGCAGTATCAACGTACAATACAGACTATATACTGACTAAGAGTGGGAATTTACAAAAGGCGCTTGACGTACTTGAGGACAGCGGGTACCAGATCAGTTTTTTGTAGTTCCCGGGAGAGATATATATGGAGAATAAAGGAAAAGAAGAGAAACCGATTGTCATATTCAGTTTTACGGAGGAAGGGTGCAGGCTGAACAGAAAATTGAATGCACTGCTGGCAAAGGCAGGTTACAAGTGCGGAAGTTATACAACGGAACGTTTTGCCGCAGGATTCGGGATGAAAACGATGGATCAAGATCTAAAGCAATGGATAGGGGAGCGATGGGGGCGCTGCTCCTTTCTGTTCATCGGGGCAGCAGGAATTGCAATCCGATATATTGCTCCATGGGTGGCAGATAAGTATCGGGATTCGGCCGTGCTATCTATGGATGAAAAAGGAGGATTTGTCATTCCGCTTCTTTCGGGCCACGTAGGCGGAGCTGTCAGACTGGCGATGCTGATCGCTGAGCAGACGGGGGCAGTACCGGTAGTTACAACGGCAACCGATGTACAGAATAAGTTTGCTGTGGATGTATTTGCAAAAGAAAACCATCTGCACATCGGGAGCCGGAGGCTTGCAAAAGAGATTTCCGCAGCGGTACTGGAGGGAAAGAAGATCGGGTTTTACAGCGCTTATCCGGTGGAGGGCAGGATGCCGGAGGAACTGTGTGTCTGCCGCAGCCTGGAAGAACTGAGCGGGCTGCCGCTGGGGATTGCGGTGGCAGATGCAGGGGCAGAGATAAAAGAGGGGAAAGGCATCTTGTTTCTTCCGCCAAGGAATCTTGTGGCAGGGGTCGGATGCAAAAGAGGAACCCCCGGGGCCAGGCTGAAGGAAAAGTTGGAAATACTCTTAAAAGAGCTGGGCGTATCCCTCTGCCAGATCCAGGCACTTGAAAGTATTGACCTAAAAAGGGACGAGGCAGGACTGCTGGAGCTTGCACAAGAGTGCCGGGTTCCCTTCGCAACGTATTCAGCTGACGAACTGCAGGAAATCGAAGCCGTCAGTTCTCATTCTGAGTTCGTGGAAAAGATCACCGGAGTGGATAATGTCTGTGAGCGGGCTGCCAGAAAATATGCACCCGAAGGCGTTCTGATACAGCCGAAGATCAAGCTGGAAGGGATCACTTATGCGGTGGTCAGAGAAAATACAATAATAAGATTTTGATTCCGGAATAAAAAAGCAAAAAGGGGGAAACAAAAAGGAAGAAAGCGGCAGGTTAAGCCGTTTTCTTCCTTTCGTTTTAGTCTGCGTAAAATTCATTGACAGCCTCGAAGAATGCATGTATATTCTCCCATTTTGAAAGCGGAGGGATGTCGCATCCTGAAGATATTACAAAGTTTGGATACTTACAGCATGCTTCCATAACGGCTTTCGTCTCTTCTTTGATGGACTCCACCGTACCGTTTCTGAACTGAGAAGCAGGATCTACGTTGCCGGCAGCAGCGATATGAGCAGGGATATGCGGCATCATTTCTGCCATGCTGATCGCATTGCCAAAGTGAAGCAGCGGGCATCCGGTTGCGATAATTGAGTCGATCTGCTGTATCGTGCAGTTTCCGCAGTTATGGTATACGATGATGAATTCGTCATCCTGAACGGCATCTACAATTTGTTTTACATAATCTGCTGAAAATTCTTCGGCAAGCGCCGGGGAGAGCAGTCCGGCTAGAGGCTCAGCCAGAACAATACCGTTAGCACCCACACGTTTGTATTCTGTACAGTAGTTAATGATGAATTTCGTGACTTTTTCCAGAACGGTATGTACCATATCCGGTTCTTCATAACAGTAAATCATTGCCTCGGACACATCCATCAGTCTTCCGGCGAGTGAAAACGGTCCAATAGCGCCTGCCAGCACAGGTCTGTCTGTTATTAACTTTGAGGCCTTTTCAATTGCTTCTATATAGAGTCCGGTACGTCCGCTTCCAATCTCAGGAATTTCCAGAGCGTCTGCTTCCTCCTCTGAGCTGACCACACTTCCTATTACGGTAGGCACTTCTTCATCAGAGACACGGATTGTTGAACCAAAGCACTCTGCCTCAACAGACAGGTCCATTAGGCTGACAGAAGCGGCGGCGTCTGTGTTTTCTGCAACCAGCTGCATACCCCGTGCCTGCAGATCACTGCTGGAAATCAGATCCTTTACCGTTATGTCCATTAACTGGATAGCAGGGAATGATAATACCGGCATTGCCTTTTTCACCGGTGCATTGATTGTATCCGCGATCCACTGTTTCATGTTCATTTTCATAAAAAATTACCTCCTGGCTCTCTTCTTTTTTATTTGTATTTGATGACTCAAGTATAGAAGATCTGCGGGGAGGTTTTTATGAAAAATATTCTATTTTTTGGTTTTTTTTAAGTTTATTTAAAAAAGATCAATATTGGATAAACGAAATTGCTACCGGTACTGCTTAGGTGTCAGTCCGGTATACTTTTTAAACACTTTAGAAAAGTAACTCTGGTCCTCAAAACCTACGGCGACGGCAATATCAATGATTGAAAAATCCGTATTGGAAAGCAGGCGTTTGCTTTCCTCTATACGCACCATGTTCAGATACTCTTTGAAAGAAGAGCCGGTGGACTGCTTGAACATGGTAGAAAAATAAGACGGATGGAGATGAACGTGGGAGGCAACATCTTCCAGGTTAATCGGTTCGTTAAAATGTTCCGATATATAAAGCATGGACTTTTTTACAAGTTCACTGTTTTTGGAAGGAATATAGTTAAACATACTTTCAGAAAATGCCTCTACAATCTCCTGCAGTTTAAAACAAAGCGTATCCATTGTGGTAATCTGCTGCAGGTTTTTCAAAAAATGGTTATTCAATTTTAAAATGTTATCAGTAGGAGCGCCACTCTCAATTGCCGCCCTGGAAAGCAGGGAACATAGCTCAATCGCCCTTGACTTCACGATCTCAATGCTGTTGCCCTCTGAGAACAGAACATAACCGAGCAGGTCATTGAGTATCGCATTGGCCTCGTGGACATTGCCCACCTTTACCTTTGCGATGAGGTCCTTTTCCTTTTCATAAGGATAGGATGCAGTGCTGATATTTTCGGCTTTGTAACGCTGTATGGATTCATTGATCCTGGACTGCTGGAGCAGTTTTTGGCTATTCTGTTTGAGCTCTTCTTTACTGTCGTCGATCAGGTTAGCGAACAGATAATATAAGAGGTGGCTGATATGATTGACCATGGACGGAGATACAACGGGAATATTGCTCGTTTCATCGTATAATTCCAGGGCCTCATCGGTTGGAATGTTGTACTTCCTGGCAATGTCCGAGATCAGGATGGAGTCCGGGGAATCCATCAAAAACGGCCCTACCAGAATAGAGCCGAGGAATGTCTTTTTGCTGATCAGAGGGAACACGATATGATTCAATTCAGCATGACAGGAAAATATGTAAGGCTCGCCAAGCGTGATCGCTTTTTTACTGGCTGATATATGCATTTTTTCACAGCTGTCGTTGGGAGGAAGATAGTCCTGGAAACAGCGGCAGAAGCTGGACATCTGTCCGCTTACAGCCAAAAACTCCCCATGTTCGTCTATAACCTGGATAGGAAGCCTCATACAGGCATAAAATGTGTCTACCATGGAGTGCAGTGTATCTTCCGAAACGATGGAATATAATAAAGGTGCCATTCGTAAGCCTCCGTTTCACTAATTTTTAGTACCATAAGTGTAACACACTTTTCTAAGAATATGGTTAGAAATTGTAAGAAAATATCAAAAAAAGTAAAAAGAAGTAACAGTTCAGGCCTGTCTGAACTGTTACAAAAAGAACGCAGCAGTCCGGGATTAACTGTACTGTTACAAAAGAACAGGAAAAGCCTAAATGGCTTTTCCTGTTGCGGTCGTGCATACAAGTTCGTAGAGCAGGAGCGGATTGGCGCTGATGGCGGCTTCCTTACGCTCTATGCGGCGGGAAGTGGTCAGTGGCCCGATGGCACCCTGGGTTCTGGCAATCTCCATTGCCAATGACTTGGAGGCTTCCTTGGCATACTTTAGCGCATCTTCATACTCTTCAAAAAAGACAGATTCGGAAGCAGTTGTGACATGGAATCCGTTCATTTCTTCCTCCTCGTAGGCGGGCTTTACTTCGGCGGTGGCGGTGGCTGATATATTGCCCACAATCGCACCGATCGCATTTGCCACAGAGGCGTGAGGCGGGATCACAGCTTTCGTTCCGAGCAGCCTTGCCACAGCGGGCAGAAAAATGTGTGTAGGAGCTCCGACGCCGACCAGAACAGCCTTTGTAGAAAAGCGGGCTGAAAACAAAGAATCGTCTCCTGATTTCAACTGTGCGTAGCTGATATGGATGAGTGTTTCTATCTGTGAATCGGACATCGTATGTTTTAAGCCCTCTAATTCCGTGTCCATCAGAATACGGATCAGATTACAGTAGAGCTTTTCCTCCACCATATCATAAATTTTCCGGCAAAGTTCTTCCCTGGAGATATGGGCGTATTTTGCAATAAATTCCACGCCGGCCAGGGAGGCGTCTTTGTCAAAGGCTGTAAAATCCCCGCATATATGCATCACGTCAGTTGGTGTCAGACCGGATCTTAATAAAATGCCGTCCTCCTCAAGACGGGCAGTTTTTAGTCCGTAGATATCTTTTCCGATCGCCTTTGCCGCATTTGGGTACATCAGAGGCCCGTTTTTCAAGGCTTCACAGAGAGCCAGTTCGTCCTCCGTGTACTGCGCATGCACAGAGACATCTTTCATAAGCACGAAGAATTCATACAACGGGAAGGTATGTCCCTCGGGATATGCATCCAGTCCGGTCAGCTGTTCCTTAATGCCGGGATAGTTGGAGGCGAGCATGCACAGAGGCATGATCCGGTAATTCTCAAGGAAAAGGCCGCCGTCGTAATTATAATGTACGGCGGTATCGCCGCCCAGAGCAAAGGTGTCTACATAAAGGCCCTTTACAAAGGTCTTCCAGTCCCCGATCTGGATCCCGTCGTATGCACTCAGGGGTTCCCCGCCTTTAATGATGGCAATATCGGTAGTCGTACCCCCCATATCTACAATGACCGCATTTTCTTCCGAGACGAGATGCTGAACCCCCGTAATGCTGGCCGCGGGTCCGCACAGAAGCGTCTCCACCGGGTGCCGGCAGGTGTATTCATCGGACATCAGATTGCCGTCGCTGCGCATAATCACCACCGGAAGAGAAAGCCCATGGCTTAAAAAGACAGCTTTTACCGCGGACATGAACTCATGGATGACCGGGATCAGCCGCGCGTTAAGCAGCGCCCCGGCGCCCCTTCGTAAAATATTTCTGTCGGGAAACAGATCGTGCCCCAGAATTACGGGAATATCAAGCACCGATTTTACGATTTCCGCCGCTCTTTTTTCATAACTGCCAAGATGCTCTTTTGCGAAGAGCTGTACAATACTGATACAGTCACAGTCCCCTGCAAAGTCCTGCAGGTCTTTGGCAAACTGTGTCCAGTCGGGCTGAGTACTTTTAGAGGGCTTGGAAGTCAGTTCACATTCAAGCAGATACACGTCCTCCAGCGATTCGATCCCGTAATCCTGATAAGAAGATTCCAGCGTCTGGCGGGCCAGCCCGATCAGGACAAGCTTTCCTTTCCCGCCCCTGTTTTCCACGCATGCATTGGTTGCGAGTGTTGTAGACAAAGAAAGCGCTCCGCAGGAGGAGAGCATGTCACCGGGAAGTTTTGCCAGTACATTGTGGATCCCTGTTTTTAAATCTTCTTTCGTTGTCAGAGACTTAGCAGATGCCAGTATTTGATTCGTTTCCAGGTTATACACAACTGCATCCGTATAAGTGCCTCCGGTATCAATTCCAATTCCTATCATAAAAATCCCTCTTTTCCACATGATCTATGTTAAGTTTAACACTTGGAAGAGACCAAAGAGAGTAGTTTTTTAGGGAGAAAAGGTAAAAAATACGTGAATTTGCTTATCGGGATTCAGTTGACAGGCTTCAGTCCTGTCGACGGACGGGGACGCTTCATGACAGGGAGGCCGGGAAGGTGCTGGGGCTGTATATGCCGTTGCGATATGCACCCATGCTGCTAAGTGATTCTAGAACAGCCGATGCCGGATAGGCGGGTACACTGAACACATCACGGGAAATCTGATGATTTCCCGCGCTGGGTTCAGTAAAAACTTGATTTGGAGATCAAGTTTTTCCCCGCCTATCCGGCATCGGCTGTTCAAGAATCACTAAGCGCATTCCAGCATTTCGCAACGGCATATACAGCCCCAGCACCTCCCCGGCCTCCCTGTCATAAAGCTGGCTCATCCAATCGGCAGGAAAACCCGCCATCCGGGTGGGATCCTGGACCAGGGCAGCGGATGTGGATTGGCTATGCGTGTCTTTTTATCTTCAAGATGTGTATTGAATTATTTTGATACTGGAACCGTATCCCTTTGCTTATGTACACCTACTGGGGACATAAAAGTCCCGCCAATTCTATATCCATACGCTGCCCCCGTTTGAGGCCCCACCTTAGGAACGAGTCCTTTTCCTGCCGGTTGGATGCGCCAGCTCCATGAAGGGATAGCCGAAAGCCTCCCGGAGAACATCCATGTCCTTTCAAAAACGCTCAAAGCGAACCTTAGAAATTCTTGGTGGGAAACAGCCCTGAAAATGGAGAGATTTTTGGATTCCGAATCCAAAAATCAGCTGACCCAGCGCGAGAAATCATCGGATTTCTCGTGATGTGTCAGTGGTGCTCCATTTTCAGGGCTGTTTCCCGCCTAGAATTTCTTAGGTCCGCGGCCGCGTTTTTGAAAGGACATGGATGTTCTCCGGGAGGCTTTCGGCTATCCCTTTATGGAGCGTCCCCATCCGCGCCGAAACTAAAGCTCGTCGCTAAATCCCGATTTAGATGTTGTTATTTATGGTATAATTGATGAAAATATGATAAAATAAAAAAAGTTAAAAGAAAAAATAAGGAGTGACTATATTATGGAAAGAAGAGTTGGAACTGTTTCAAGAGGAATTCGCTGTCCCATTATACGCGAGGGAGATAATCTGGCAGAGATTATCGTAGACAGCGTGCTTTTAGCTGCCGAGAGCGAAGGGTTTGAGATCCATGACAGAGATGTTATTGCAGCCACCGAATCCATAGTGGCAAGAGCACAGGGGAACTATGCATCCGTTGATAACATAGCAGAGGATGTAAAAAATAAGCTTGGAGGCGAGACTATCGGAATTATTCTGCCTATTCTGTCAAGGAATCGATTCTCTATCTGCCTGAAGGGAATGGCAAGAGGCGCGAAAAAAGTTGTGCTGATGCTGAGTTACCCGTCAGACGAAGTGGGGAACGAGCTGGTATCCCAGGATAAGCTGGATGCGGCAGGCGTGAATCCCTACAGTGATGTCCTGGATCTGGAGCGCTACAGAGAGCTGTTCGGTGAGAACAAACACCGTTTCACGGGCGTGGACTACGTGCAGTATTACAGCGATTTAATCCGAAATGAAGGCGCAGAGGTGGAGGTTATCTTCGCCAACCATCCGCAGGAGATTCTTAAGTATACCAAAAAGGTAATTAACTGTGATATACATAGCCGTGAGAGAACAAAGAGGCTGCTCAAAGAAAACGGTGCGGAGATTGTCTGCGGCATGGACGATCTGCTGAACACTCCGGTGAACGGAAGCGGCTGCAATGAAAAATACGGGCTTCTCGGATCCAATAAATCCACCGAGGAATCTGTTAAGTTATTCCCGCGGACAAAGGAATGCGGTGAGCTGATTCTGGAAATCCAAAAGTGTATTCTGGATAAGACAGGGAAACATGTGGAAGTGATGGTATACGGCGACGGAGCGTTCAAAGATCCTGTCGGAAAGATCTGGGAGCTTGCAGACCCATGCGTGTCCGTTGCAAATACCCCGGGGCTGGAAGGTACGCCGAATGAGGTGAAGTTAAAATACCTGGCGGATAATGATTTCAGAGATTTATCCGGACAGGAATTAAAAGATGCCATTTCACAGCGCATCAAAGAGAAAAAAGACGATCTGGTGGGAGATATGGCGGCACAGGGAACAACCCCAAGACGGCTTACAGATCTGATCGGCTCACTTTGTGACCTGACGAGCGGTTCTGGTGATAAGGGAACGCCGGTTATCCTCGTGCAGGGATATTTCGATAATTATGTATCCTAACGTACTGATCCGGTCATAGCAGGGAGGTTTAGATGCAGAAATACAGAAGACCTTATCCCCAGTTTTCTCTATGCGGATTAAACTGCGGGCTGTGCCCCATGTATCATATTAGTGAAGAGTCACACTGTACCGGCTGCGGCGGAGAAGGAAGGCCCACGTGTGAGATCATCCGCTGCAGCATGGAACATGAGAATGTAGAATACTGCAGCCAGTGCAGCGAATATCCCTGTGACAGATATCTGGAGGAGGAATTTGATTCTTTTGTGCCAAAGCGCAGCAGAGAAGATTTTGCATGTGCTAAAGAGCAGGGAATGGACTATTATAGATCTGTGCTCGATGAAAAAATAGAAATTTTACGGTTTTTATTAAAAAATTACAATGACGGGCGGAGGAAGAGTTTTTTCTGTACGGCAGTCAATCTTCTGGAACTGGATGATATTAAAGCAGTACTGGAACAGATATCGGGAGCCGTGGAAGAAGACAATACGTTAAAGGAAAATGCGGCGATCGCAGTACAACTGTTTAAGAACATGGCTGACCGGAGGGAGATCTCTCTGAAGCTTAGAAAAAAGCCTGGAAAATAATGCAGAGCGCGTACCGGTAGCCGGCAGCTGAATCTGCAGTGCGAGAAGGAGGATAACAGTATGGAAGGAATGAAGGTTACAAAAGTATGTACAGCACGGGATAAGGTAGAGGCAGAAATGATCCTGGACATCTTGGGCCAGCATAATATCCAGGCGTTCAGACAGGGAATTGCCAGCGGAGGCCTCATGGATATCTATACGGGAAACTCCATCTTCGGCGAGGATATTTTTGCAGATGAGAGCGATGTGGAAGCAGCCAGAGAACTGATTTGGAATATAATAGAAGGGGCAGAGGAAGAGTAAACAATCTGCCGTTTAAACTGCATATGCGGAACCAATAAAAATGAGGCGGAAATTTGATTTCCGCCTCATTTTCTATCCTTATATTACCACAAAAAGCGCATTTTTTCAAGTCTTGTAAAGTTTGCAGCGCGGCCTTATAATGAAAAATCAATTGTGAAAGGGGCGGTGTTATGGAAACGAGTATTTTAGAACTTCTGGAACTGGCAAATAGAAAAGAGGAACTGGCATTATTGTCCGCAATGAATCAGAAGACGGAGCGCTTCGGACTCGCGCTCAGGGAGGAAGATATCAAAGAGCTTGCAGAATGCCGGAATCAGAGCCTGAAAAAGTATGGCAGGGTGGAATTCGGGAGGGGAATACTGGATCAATTGATTTATGTATTCTGTGATTCACAGTATATCAGTCAGCAAAATTATCTGTCCAGTCTGGAGAGACTCCAGGATATTTTTTATGAATTCAAAAATGCGGCGCTGGATCAGATGACAGATGATGAGGTTCTGACCTTTATGAGAGAACAGTTCGAGACAGTCTGTGCAGGAGATCTGGACTATCTGGAGGAAACATGCCTGGAAGTCTTTACCGCGGCGGTCCGTGCAGGCTACCGTGGATATACGGCCAGCGGCGGAAACGGAGAGTATGAACAGTTCGATGAGGTGCCCCGCTGGGACAAAGAATTGTATCTGCAGGCGCTTAGGGAATTGTGCTGGGAGTAAATGGGAAAGCAGTGGAAGGAGGTTCTCGGATGCACAATGAGATGGAAGAATTACTGCCCGTTGTGGCAAAACTGGCCGAACGCTATACGTCAAAGGAAAGTTCTTCTGTTTCCTATAAAACGGCGGAACAGCTTATGGGAGCAGTCGTTTACTGTATCAATGAAGTGGCGGGAAAGTCTGCGGAATATATGCTTCAGGGGCGGCGGGCAGGGGCTGCGTCCTCCTATGAGGCCGGGTACCGGATTGTACTGGAGAAGACCGGCCGCGCCAAGGAGATATATCACCATATTATTGAAGGCTTTGACGACTATGGATGCAAAAATTACAAGGAGACGATTGCAAGCGGTATGCCCGCTTTTTTTACCTTGTATGATCCGGTATTTCATCCCCAGGACCATATTCTGACATTAGACTATCCGGTACTTCAAATGGAGTGCGGGAAAAAGGGTGTGGATTTGATCCTGGATTATCTAAGTCAGATTGAATATGAGCAGCGCTTTCTCCGCAGTTTTTACAGGCCGGGCATCGTAAATCTGTTGGAATCCACTTGCCCGGATTACAAAGAGCTGTATTTGGATAATATATGCCTTCCCGTACTGTTTCGTGCGCTGGCCTGCATGATCACAGAAAGGCCTCTTTTTGAACTGGAACTGGACGGGGAGGGCCAGAGTGAAACGGAGGGTTACTTTCTGGATATGCCGGCGGAGACTATAGAGAGACAGGTCTCACATCTGCTGGATCTGCTGGAAAAGGCTGTTATGAAAGAATCATATGCAGGCAGGTTCCGGTACTGCGCCCGGGAACTGTCCGTTAGAATCAAGAACCATGCCCGGTTTTGATTGGGACAGGGGCTATGGTACCGGATATTCAAGCAGATCCAGAATGGAACATCGGATAATGTAATGGTAGGCTTCATTGAGCTGTTCAGAAGTATACTCGGTATCATGCATGATCCAGTACCTCAAGGAATCAGTCAGGCCAAAAGCATAGAATCTCGCAACGGCATCCTTAGAAAGTGCAGCCAGCTTGTCGGGAGATTTCAGCGGGTATTTGTTCAGCAAGTCCAGAAATATAGTAAATACGTATTGATACATCAGTTCCTCAAAGGAATTGGGGCCTTGTATGGCGTACAGCTTTTTATAAAAGGCCCTTTCCTTTTCGAGGCAGCTGCATAGAAGCCGGAACATTTCTTCTTCCATATTATTATCAATCAGCACCTGTATATTTTCTTTTATATTCTTTTCAAAAACCCACTCAATCAGTTCGTATTTATCCTGGAAATGTTTATAAAATGTCGGGCGGATGACCCCCGCGCCGTCTGTTATCATTTTAATTGTGATCTTTTCAAAGGGTACCTGCATGATGAGTTCTTTGAATGATGAGGTCAGTAAATCCTTTGTTAATTCCTTTTTATCTTCCATAAAACTCCACTCCTTTCCTGATATTATAACATATTCATCGTCAGAAAATGAAGCGGCGGGCTACAAATTAGAAAATCTGTAGCTTATAAGTAACACTTCCGAAAAATTGTTCTGATAAAAATACACCAAGGGAAGTCTGCATCTTATGAAATTTCAAAACCATTGATAAAATAAAAGTAAGCAGACGAAAGGGAAGGAGAGGAGGATATTGATACTTTTTGAAATCCTGATGATTTCAATCGGATTATCCCTGGATGTATTTGCATATGCACTTTACAAAGGCGCAATGATGCCTGAGATTCGTAAATCTGCATTAATTAAAATAAGCTGTGTTTTTACCGTATGGCAGATGGCAAGCCTTTTGCTTGGAAATATGATCACAAATATACCGCTTTTGAAAGCATCGGCAGAGAAGGCCGCAGCCCATTGGAAATACATTTCTGTTCTGATCTTTGCGTGCCTTGGCATGTATATGATCCTGAAGGGCAAAAGACCTCAGACGATCATAGAACACAAGGAGGAAGGCGTTGAGCTGAAACAGGTTTCGGTGTGGGCGTGTATAACAAGCGTTGATGCATTTCTGGCAGGAATAGGGTTTGGGCTGTTCAGGACCAACCTGACGGATACAGTCTTCATTATCGGAATTGTGACAGCTGCCAGTGTGATTCTCGGTATTTATGCAGGATATTGGATGGGGTGCCAGTCGAAAAATAAAATAGTGGCCCTGGGCGGATGCATTCTGTTGATTGGCGGAATTGAATTGCTGATAAGGGGAATAAAATGAAGAAAAGATAAGTGATACACGGGAAAGAAAAAGGAGGAAATGGGAAATGGGAAAATTAAGACATCAGGCAGAGCGGGCGGCATTTGGCAAGGTGATTGATTCCGCAATGAAGCACATCAATAAAGACAGAGAGAAAAGTTTTTTGAAAATGGTTGATCTGACGGAAAGCTTTGCAAAAGACCGATTCCTTCCGGAAAGCTATGAAGCGGCAAGGAAGATCATCCGGGACAAGGATGGAAAATGGATGACTTACGTTAATCGGATTTTAGATGAAGTAAGCCCGAACGTAATCCGGACAACGGCCATGAACCTGGGATTCGAAGCCATGCTGAGCGGGACGAAAATCATGCATGAGAGCAGGGAAAAATATCAATGCAACATTCCGTGGCTGATCCTGCTGGATCCAACCAGCGCCTGCAATCTGAAATGTACAGGATGTTGGGCCGCAGAATATGGGCATACACTGTCCCTGACTTACGAGGATCTGGACAGTATTATTACCCAGGGAAAAGAACTCGGAATCTATTTTTATATGTATACCGGCGGGGAGCCTCTTGTGAGGAAGGCAGATATCATCAGGCTCTGCGAAAAACATAATGACTGTGCATTTCATGCATTTACAAATGGTACACTGGTGGACGAGGCGTTTTGCAAAGAGATGGACCGGGTCGGAAATCTGTCCCTGTCAATCAGCCTGGAAGGCTACGAGGAGGTAAATGATGGTCGAAGAGGCAGCGGCGTATTTAACCAGGTTATGGAGGCAATGGATAAACTAAAGGCGCACGGCCAGATATTCGGAACCTCGATCTGTTATACAAGGGCGAACATTGAGACCGTAACATCCGATGAATTCCTGGACATGATCATTGAAAAGGGATGCCGGTACGCCTGGTATTTCCATTATATGCCGGTTGGAAATGACGCGGCAGTGGAACTTCTGCCGACAAAGGAACAGCGGGAGTACATATATCACAGAATCCGTGAAATCAGGGCGGTAGAGGGCGGAAAGCCGATCTTTGCATTCGACTTCCAAAATGACGGCGAATACGTAGGGGGATGCATCGCAGGAGGACGGAATTACTGCCATATTAATCCAAACGGAGATGTGGAGCCATGCGTATTTATCCACTATTCCAGCGCAAACATCAAAGAGGTGAGCCTCTTAGAAGCGCTTCAACAGCCGCTGTTCATGGCCTACAGAGAGGGGCAGCCATTCAACGAAAACCATCTCCGCCCATGCCCGATGCTGGAGAATCCGGAGAAACTGATGGAAATGGTGAATAAAACCGGGGCCAGATCCACTGACATGCAGTCCCCGGAGACGGTAGAGCATCTCTGCGGAAAATGTGAGATGTACGCGAAGGAGTGGAAAGAAAAAGCAGATGAGCTGTGGGAGAAATAAGGTGGGTATCATTGAAGCAGGAAAATAAAAAGAAAGAGCAGACTCATTTTTCATGGAAACGCATTGGAAAGCTGCTTTTCCTGGCGGCAGTTCTCCTGATCGCATTCCTGGCCCTGAAGGATTCCTGGGGGAGCATATGGAACGAGCTGAAAACAATATCTTTTAAGGTGGTCACAGGCGTGTTTTTACTCAGCGTTTTGTACAATTGCTGCGATGGCTGTGCATTGACAAAACTGCTGCGCACCTGTGATGAGAATACTCCCTGGAGCGTGGGGATCGGCTGTTCCTTCTATTACAGTTTTTTCAGAGTGGTTACGTTCGGGAGCGGAACGGCCCCTGCGGGCATGTACTATGTCAGCAGAAGAGGCATACCGGTCTCCAGAAGCCTGGGAATCTTCACCATAAACTACACGATCCAGCGGATCACGATTTGCCTGTACTTTCTCTTTAGTTTTCTAAGCAACTATGGTGCAATGAATCAATATTTCGGCGAATATAAAAACTACATGGCGGCAGGTGTGGTACTTGCCGTATTAGCTGCTGCCGCCCTGATCACAGCCTGCGTCTGTGCCCCGCTGCACCGTATAATATTCCAACTTGCAGAAAAGTTCACCCACAAAGAAAAACAAAAAGAAGACCTGTCCAAATGGCAGGAAAAAGCAGTCATCGTGCGTACAGAGGCCCGCAGTCTCCTAAAAAACAAGAAACTATTATTAAATCTGTTTATCCTGAATTTCCTAAAACTAAGCGCATGGTATCTCATCCCCGTCACCATCTTCCACCTGCTCAATTCCCCAGAACTCTCGCTATACATGGCCACAGCCGCAATGATGACCGCCCTGTCAGGCGTCATCCCCGCCCCCGGAGGCGTAGGAGCCGTAGAATTCCTCTTCGTCCTCCTGTTCACCCCGCTAATAGGAAAAACACAATCCGCATCCGCAATGCTGATCTACCGCTTCGCAACGTATATACTGCCTTTTATTTTAGGAGCTATCGTAGCAGCAACAACCCACAGCAAAAAAAATCCTGCATAGCCAGCCCCAATCCGCCTTCCCCGTACAGGGGTTCCTCCCAACCGGATGCACCCAGCTGAGTGGGAGACAGGCAGGCGAACATTTGGGAGTATTTATGCCTTTTCCGACTCCATAGAGAGCGCTGTTAGAATCCGTATGAGAAAAAACAGGGAGCATGAAGGGCAATATTTGATTTACCAAATCAAATATTGTTGCCGCATTTGGTCCAAAATCATCATGATTTTGGACCAAATGCGGCAAGTCCCTTCATGTTCCCTGTTTTATCTCTTACGGATTCTCAGCATACGGACAGAAATTGAAAGGCATAGACAGTCCCAAATGTTCCCCTGTCTGTCTCTCATTCAGCGTCCCCTCCTAAAAAGTCTTAGGCTGTGTTAAGATTGATTTTACGTGTTCGACTTCCTGCTCGGATGCCTTTTGAGCAGGTACATAGTAACTTTTTTCTCTTGCTACCTGATAAAGCTTCTCCTGAGACATCTCGCATTCGTTGCGGATCTGTTTCAGGCATTGTTTTAATTCCTTGTTTTCAGTCTGTGGAATCATGTCACCGAACATTTTCAGTTCTCCATTTACTCCGACTAAGGCATCGGATACCATTGTTTTTTCATTCATATTCGTCACCTCTTATAAGAATTTCATCAGTTCCTGTTTGTTTTTCATTGCAGACTCAGCTGCATCCTGGAAAAGTTTTTTAACTTCAGGGTCTTCAGCCTGTGATGCATAATCAGTCATTTTGCAGTGTGTTGTGTCATAGCCGCCAATCAGGTGACGTAAGTTTTGCAGATCTAATACAGAAATTTCGGACATAATCTGACCTCCTTTGAGAAATAATATTTTCGAAGTTTATTATGTCCGCGGCATGAAAAATTATACTCGGCCGGTTATTACGGTATATATTGACAAAAAAACTGCTGTTAAAAAAATTTCTATAAACAGCATTTAATAATAAAATTTTTTAGAGATAGACTAAAATATGACATAAATGGTATTATTTTTTCAAGGACTGCGGTTCTAGCGGTGCCGGCGGCCTGAGCCTTGCATGCAGGATAAATTCTGAAAACAATTCGCGCATTTCAGGAGACGTGCGGTACATACACTCCGGATGCCATTGCACGCCAATTGCAAACGGATGCGTGGGCATTTCGATGGCTTCAATGGTTTTGTCCGATGCATGTGCACATGCGGTCAGATTTTTGCCCAGCATGCCAACTGTCTGATGGTGGAAACTGTTGACATCCAGGCGGGAGCCGATATATTTCCTGAGCTGTGTCCCTTTTTCAACCTGGATTTTGTGGCTGACTTCTGCGCGCGAGTAGGACTGCTGCATATGGTTGAGCGGCCGGCCGGGCTGCAGGGAGATATCCTGATAGATCGTACCGCCGCAGGCAACATTGTATACTTGCATCCCCCGGCAGATGGAAAAGACAGGTTTCTTTGTGGTCAGAACGGCTTTCATCAGCCGGATTTGAAATAAATCCAGCGTAATATCGGTCTTTCCGATTCCATTTTTGGGCTCTTCTCCAAATAAAAGCGGCGTAATATCATTTCCGCCGCAAAAGAGGAATCCATCGCAAAAGGCAATATATTCCTGTATTGCGTGGTCAGACCTGATCAGAGGCAGGATAAAGGGCAGCCCGCCGGAGTATCTGACAGACTGGATATAAGTATTAGTCACAAACTGCCTGTCGTCCATGAGGCCGCAGACAACGATTCCGATTTTCGGTTTCATAAGCACTCCTTTTTCAACATAGGATAATTCAGGCAGGATAATGCCCGCCAAAAGTAGTGGTTATAGAGTATGTAAAAAAGTGGTAAAATATACCTTGTCGTGCAGTTTTACTGCACGCCTGCCCGAAGGGCATTAGTTACGGTATGCCCTTGGGTATACCTTATCGTGCAGTTTACTGCATGCCTGTCCGCAGGACATGAATTACGGTGTGCCTTTGGGTATATTTTGACGTGTGTATGTGAAAATATTTTAAGTGTGAAGGGAATGGTGAATGATGAGTTTGATAGATCTGCATTGTGATACGATCAGCAGGCTGATGGATGCCCCCAAAGGGGAGTGTCTGGCTGTGAATCAATTGAGCATTGACGTGGAAGGGATGGAAAGTGCGGGCACACTGGCCCAGTTTTTTGCATGCTTTGTGAATGCAGCATCCTTTGAAAATAAGGAGGTACATACAAGAGGGACGGAGCCGATTTCATCGGAAGCATGGGAGCGCGCATATCTGGCGGTACTGGCCATGGCAGACAGGTTAGAGCAGGAGCAGAATGACAAAATAAAAGTTGCACATTCTGCGGAGGAAATTGAAACAAATTCTGTGGATGGGGTGATATCTGCCGTAAAAACGGTCGAAGAAGGCGGAGTAATTAATGGTAATCTTTCAAGGATTGATGAGCTTTACAATAAAGGAATTCGGCTGATTACGCTGACTTGGAACCATCCGAACTGCCTTGGGTATCCGAATTCCCGCGATAAAAGTATAATGGAGAAGGGACTCACAGAGCTTGGATGCCGTACTGTGGAACGGATGAATGAACTTGGAATACTTGTAGATGTGTCTCATCTATCTGACGGTGGATTCTGGGACTGCATAAGGATCAGCAAAACACCGGTCTGTGCCTCCCATTCCAATGCCAGAGCTCTCTGCGGCCACCCAAGGAATCTCTCGGACCATATGATCCGTACGCTTGCGGAAAACGGCGGTGTGGCAGGGCTGAATTTTTATCCGGCGTTTTTGACCGGAAGAGATGAGGCTGTATTAGATGATATTGCCCGCCATGCGGTATATATGATACGCTGCGGCGGTGAAGACGTGGCTGCTATAGGAACGGATTTTGACGGGTTTGACAATAAGGCACGTGATGGGTGGATCGGGCATGTGCGCGAGATGGAGGCAGTGTGGGATGCCATGAAAAAGAGAGGTGTTACTGAGCGCCAGCTCGATAAAATCATGTCCGGGAATGCGCTTAGGGTGATACGGGATGCCTTGTGAAAATTATATACAATAAGCACCCCGAAATACATGCACCAAGGAAATGGTTATTGCAGCAGATACCCTTTCGCATAATGGCTGTCTGTAATATGGGTATAACCGGAATAAGAAGGATTTTGTTTCAACAGATTCTGAAGCAGTTCCTCCTGATTCTCCAGGATATTCATGATGTAAACAATCACGGGTTTATCTTGGTAAACCGTCGTACCCGTATAAACATCTAAGTCTGCAGAGGATAAGAATGTCAGGGTATTATAGTTTATAGCTTCATAATAAAGCGTATGGTTCCAGAAATTCACGCCATCATTGACAATGATACAGTCCAGCCCGGCATATTCTTTTGCAGTTTCAACAGACAGCGCTGTTTGTTTTTCAAAATAGGTCCAGTCGCATCCCCAATAGCTTAGGAATATACAACCCATGGTCAAAAGAACAGAAACGGTAAAACGGAGCTTCTTATCTCTGAAGAATATACGGACTGTTAAATCAATCAATCCGCTTATTAACAGTATTAAGACGGGATATATCGGAGAGATATATCTGTCATAATGGTAAACGGCAATCTTAGAAACCAGTAGAAAATAGCAGACTCCGGGAATCAAAAGCATACCCCAAAGGCATCTGTTTTTTATAGCTGCCCTCCTATTTATATGTAATCGGCAAACGAGCGCGGCAGCAAAAAGAAGGAGGATAATATAGAGCATATTTCCGGTCAGATTCTTGTTTATAATTTGTAAGAAGTCTCTGAGGCTGTCAATATAACCGGAGGAAGATGCCAGATTATCCAGTGATTCTTTCCCGCGGTAACCGGTGAAGATATGTGTGATCATAGCAGGGAAGATGATAACGGCGGCAGCCATAGCAGTCAGAGTCTCCGCAAGATAGAGCAATGCGGATTTCCAGTGTCTCCGAACAAGAAGCGAAATGCCAAAATACATTCCCTGTAAAAAAAGGAAGATAAAAAAGTAATAATGTGTCAGCATGCCGGAGAGTATGGTTAGGGGATAATAAATAAAAAAGCGTAATGGCTGATTTTCATAATACTTCACATGAAGCCAGGTCAAAAGCGAAGTATAAAACATTAGCATCGTATACATACGCAGAAATGTATTGATCTGCAGTAGGCCGCCTGCCAATGCACAGAATAATGCGGCGGTCATAGCCGTGGTGCGCCGCATGGCCAGGCGTTTCATCGTAAGGTAAGTCAGGAATATAATGCCGCCAAAAAAGGCAATATTGATGACAGCCGCAAACCATATGCTGAATTTTGCCGGAAAAAGACTGCATATGGTATGGAGGATTACGTAATAAAACGGAGGGTGTACATCAGCACTCTGTTTTTTCCATACATTCCCGTATGAAAAACTATTGCCCGGCTGTACAGCCATATATTCCAGAAATGGCTGTGCAGGGTCATCGTAGGTCTTTCCCAAATCTACATGCATAAAGATGTCATCTCCGGAATAATTACTGAGCCCATAGCTGTAATACTCATCTACATGCATGCCCTTTTTTAATGAAACTGAAAAGACTGTGGCACAAATTCCGGCAAGTATGATGAGGCTCATGATAAAAAATGTAGTTCGTTTGCTTTTAGGCGCAGTAGTCATTTTTTTAAACTCCTTCAATTACTTTTATCATTATGGGAAGATTATAAAGGAGCAGTAAAAAAAAAGCAACATGCCGGGTAATTTTGTCGAGGAGAGATTGCCTGGAAGAGCGGTAAATGTTATAATTAAAAATCAGTAGGCCGGGTTTACGGAATATGATAAGACTTGAAAATGGGGACAAAAATTTATGAAAAAAGTATTTATCCATGCCTATACGGCGGGTAACCTGGGAGACGATCTTATGATCCGGATATTGTGTGAGCGTTATCCGAAAGTTCAATTTAGAATTTGTGCGGATCACACTTACAAAGAGCGCTTTAAAGATATCCGCAATTTGTCGGTTTACTCTCAAGAGGACAGGTGGGTTCGTCTAATAGACCGGATTGCCGGCGGAGTCAGGCATACTGACAGCGGATTTTGGAAATGGATGCTGAAATCATCTTATGCGACGATCCATATCGGGGGATCTGTTTTTGTACAGCATCAGGATGATTTTGCAGACGCATACCGTCTGGATGCAGAGCTTTGTGCCAGGAGTAAAAGAATCTTTGTAGTTGGAGCAAATTTCGGCCCTTATGAAGATGAACGGTATCTGGAAAGTTACAGAAAACTGTTTATAAGGTATAAGGGTATCAGCTTCAGGGACAGATATTCCGCTGGCCTGTTTCCTGAACTTCCGCAGGTTAGATATGCACCTGATGTTGTTTTTAACTATCATGCTGCAGATGTGCAAAAGCAGAAGCATCAGGTTCTTTTTTCGGTTATTGATATGAAGAACCGTCATGGAAAATGGGGGATCAGCCAGTACGATACGGCGTATAAAAGATTTATTGCCAGACTTGCAGACGGATACCTGGAAAGGGGGTATGAGGTTAAGTTCATATCATTCTGCAGATTTCAGGGAGATGAAGAGGCCATAAGGGAAATTCGAGAGATCATGGCTAATCCTGATAAAGACCGGGTTACGGAATGCTGTTACGACCAGAATCTCCAGGAATGCATAGAGTGCTTTTCGGAATCTGAAATTGTAATAGGGACCCGATTCCACAGCATTATACTGGGATGGCTTATGGGAAAAAAGGTTCTTCCAATCATTTATGACCTGAAAACAAAGTATACTCTGGAGGATAATGAATGCCCGTTTTATCTGCAGTTGGGCAATCTGAATTCGGATGTAGAGGAGCTGATAGGGAAAGTGGACAAGCTGAAACCTTCTGAGAATGAGAATCTAATTGCAGAGGCGGCCGGTCAGTTTAGGGCATTGGATCATATTTTAAGGGGATGAAACAGGAAATAAATATACGGAAGTTATATGGAGAGAACGGAATGGGAAATGAGTTAGTGAGTGTACTGATGGTTAACTATAACCATGAGGATACGATAGGGGAAACAATTGAGAGTGTTTTGGGACAGGGCTATCAGAACATGCAGTTCATTATTGTGGATGACGGTTCCACAGACAGTTCCTGCAGAGTGATTGAGGGCTACAAGGATGAGCGGATTGAGTTATACAAGCTGGAGAAAAACCGTCATATCTGTTACGCTACGAATTATGGATTTCAAAAAGTAAAGGGAGAATTTCTTGCAAGGATAGACAGCGATGATATCTGGTATCCGGATAAGCTGGAACGGCAGATGGATTTTCTTCGCTCCAATCCGGATAGGGATATCTGCTTTTCATGGATTGATTTAATTGATGAAACGGGACGAAATATTAATGAAGAGTGCAGGGAAATGGTGGGATTGTTTGAAGCAAGTTTCAGGGGGCAGAGCGACTGTCTCCACACCTTTTATTTTCTGGGGAACTGCCTGTCACATCCCTCTGTGCTTATGCGGACTGGGATTATGAGGGAAACAGGAGATTTCGACCTGGGATATATGCAGTCTCATGATTTTGATTATTGGGTTCGGATTGCTAAAAAACATCCGCTATACGTAATGCCCGAGAGGCTCCTTGCCATGCGCAGGTTTATGGGCAAAGGAAAGGAGAATACAAATAACAGTAATCATTCGGACATCAGCAATACAAGATTTTTTAACGAATATATGGATATCCGTGCTCATTTTTTTGACGGGATGGATGATAAGCTTTTCTGTGATACCTTTCGCAATGATTTTGTATGCCCGGATTCAGAGACAGAACTGGAACTGGAGTGTGAGAAGGCTTTTCTGCTCTGCCGTCCTATACTTTCAGAACAGGCTGTTCCGGCAGCGGGAATAAGACGTTTCCATGAATTATTACGGAATCAGGATGCAGTGCGGCTGCTTGAAGAGAAGTATCAGTTTACGGTCAAAGATTTTTATCAAATGACGGGCGGTCATCTTTTCTGTGATAGAATGTGGAATGAGAGACTGCACCGGAAAACAGAAGAGTGTTCCCGGATTCAGGCAGAAAACGACAGACTGCGGGCCGAGATCAAGCGGCAGAGAAAAGAGATCAAAGAATATGCGGAATCAACGAGCTGGAAGGTAACTGCCCCTTTGCGCGCGGCAGGGAAAATATTGAATAAATAATGTTATAATTAGAAAGCTCGAAGCAGGAGCTTGGAGAAAATTGGTCGGCAGCGTGCAGTTTTACTGCACGCTGCCGATTTTGATGTAGCTTCTGGCCGGCTATCAAGGTCATAAATGCCTAATAAACAGCGAATTGGTATTATCTGGACTGATTTGTAATTAACCTCTAAAAGCAGTGAATAATCTGAATATATGGAAAATTATAGGTGATTTATGTATGCATTTCGGTCTTGCGTATGAGAGGAAGATACGTTATACTGATGGCATGGGCCGAAAAGGGGACAGGTCCTGATCTGTAGCAACAGTGTAACAAAAGACAGAGAGGAGTATACGTAAATGAAAAAGCAGAGGAAGACCCTGCTGTGTGTATTAAGTCTGTGTATCTGCCTATTTGCAGGTATGTGGGTTTCATTTGATACACAGGCAGAGGAGTACGAAGGCCGACCCATAACAGGTATGGATGAAGAGGGAAACATCTATGAGATAGAACCTGAGGTAGGGCTGGTGGAGGAGGAAATCACAACATTTGCCAACAGCAATGAGAAGATTGTGAATTTCAATACCAAAGGGAATGCGGTGACAGAATATACCGAAGTTGGTACAGGCGATGCAGGTTATACCAATGGAGCTTTTGGCGCAGATGCCGCTTACTTGGGAGAATCGGGCGGAATGGTAAAGTTCATGCTTTCCGGTGTAATCGGACAAGTCGACAAGAAAAATGTGCAGGTAATTAATAAATCATCAGCAAAGTCCGTAAGCTATTATACCGTTTCGGGGGGATGGCTTGTACATTATATTACAATGAATCTTAATAGCAGTAAATATGATGGCATTATCCAATGCGGGCGTGCCCCGTCTTATCTTGCGGAAGGTGGTACATATTATAGTTATGACGGACATTATTTCTATGCATCAGATAAATATTCTTCTATGTTAAATGATTACAAAAACAATAGTAGAGGAAGTTCTATTAATCCGGACAGTCCGTACTATAATTATTTTCAATATCTGCCGATGAGAAGTGCTAGTACTTATTCATCAACAATTCTGGATACGTTAATTTCTAACAAGTCCACTGCAGAGTCTAAGATGAGAGGGATTGCCGTTTCTTTAGAGAATCATCAGAATACATATGGAGTAAACAGTTTATTAACAGCAGGAATTGCGGCGAATGAAAGTGCCTGGGGAACCAGCAATCTTGCGCTAACAAAAAATAACCTTTTTGGTCTAAACGCTATGGACTCTAATACAGGTGCTGCAAATTCTTATTTCAGTATAGAAAGTTGTATTAAAGATTTTATAGAGACCTGGATGTCTAGAGGCTACTTAAATCCTAAGGATGGACGTTATTTCGGCGGATTCTTGGGAGATAAGGCAAGTGGGATTAATGTCAAGTATGCTTCCGATCCCTATTGGGGAGAGAAGGCAGCAGCAGTTGCATGGTCACTAGACCAGGCAGGCGGGGGGAAGGATCAGAATGTATATACAATTGCAATCAAAGATACCATGGCTAACAGCCATCAGAATGTACAGGTAAGAGCCGAAAGCAATGCAGGTTCTACGGTTCTTTACTCAACAGGTACTCAGTCCAACACGTCACTGCTGATTTTAGATAATACATCACAAAACGGCTTTTACAAAGTGATAAGCGATGGTGTGCTGAACAGTTCCCGAACAGGATTAGACACTTCTTCAGGCAAATTCGATTTCAGCAGCATGTATGGTTACGTTGCGGCCGATAGTATCGTTATTGTTAATAAGGGGACAAACCTGGCAGGTGTTGACAGGTTTACGGATGTGGATGGAAGCGCATGGTTTTACGAGTATGTGAAGTTCGTATACGACCGTGGCATTATGACCGGAATGGATACATTTAGATTCGGGCCGGGAGAAGATTTAAGCCGCGCGCAGTTTGCAACAATTCTATACCGTATGGCCGGTTCTCCTTCCGTATCATACAGCAATGTATTCCCGGATGTGCAGGACGGATATTTCTTTACATCTCCGGTCTTATGGGCCTATGGTAATCAGGTCATAACCGGTTATGAGAATGGGACATTCGGCCCCGGAGATCTTATTACAAGAGAGCAGATGGCGGTGCTGATGTACCGGTACGCAAAATATTGTGGGCTGAATACTAAGGACAGCGCTGATCTTAACAGTTTTCCGGATGCAGGCAAAGTCAGCGGATTCTCCAAGGAAGCCATGAGGTGGGCTGTGGGCGCGGGACTGATCCAGGGGGATCAGGGAACCTTAAATCCACAGGGAAATGCCAGCCGTGCACATTGTGCAACTATTATTACGCGGTTCTTGCAGAAGTATGGACTGTAAGACAAAAGAAACAAGGAGGAAATGTATGAAAGTAACTATGAAAAAAACAGTGAAAAATGCCCTGCTGGCATTTGCCCTAGTGATGTTTGGAGTCCTGATCGTAGGCTTCAATTCCAAGGCTGCCGGAAGAGTGGGCATGTCAATCACAACGGAAAGCGAAGTAGCTGCGGACAAGCAGGTCACATTTGACTTAAAAGTTGAAAATGGGACTTCTGATACTACCTATGAAACGGGGCATCTAGCACTGGGTATCTTTTCACTTAACCCAAAGGATGACGTGAGCAGCTTTCAGTGGACTGCAGACAATGCAATCATAGTTAATCCTAATGACGCATCGGTTGCTGCAAACGCTGAAAAATTGGCACCGAAAGGTGAACTTAAGCTGAAGTTCTCCGGAACCCTTCCATCTACGTGGAATAAGGAAAGCTGCATGGCTGTTATGGCAATCAGCCTCAGGGAGGATGGCAGCTATGAGTTGATAGAGATGGCATTATATGGTGATCTGCCATATACGGATGTGACACGTCAGGACTGGTTTGTAAATTATGCAACAATGCTGTATAAAATGGATATCATGACCGGTATGAATGAAACAACCTTCGGTGGAGGGGAAAAGGTAAGCCGTGCGCAGTTTGCTACCATACTCTGGAGAATGGAAGACATGCCGGAAGCTGTATATGATGCAAACAGATTCCCTGATGTTCCGGATGGAGAATTCTTTACAAAGCCCGTGATGTGGGCGAGCGATAAGGATGTTAACATTATTACAGGATATGCGGACGGCAAATTTGGAGCAGGCGATGAGATTACCAGGGAACAGATCGCAGTTATGATGTACAGATATGCTAAATTTGCTGAACTCGACGTGTCAGCTGCCGGAGATTTAAGTGCATTTCCGGATGGAAAAGACGTGAGCGCATTTGCTGTTGATGCTATGAAGTGGGCGGTAGGAAGCGGACTGATCAGCGGAAATGGCGATGGTACTCTGAATCCTCAGGGATCTGCCGGAAGAGCAGAGTGTTCTGCAATCATCAGCAGATTTATGATGAGCGCAATTGGTACATTTGACAGCCAGGCAGAGGCTTTCGCATTAGAGCAGTAGAAAGACATATCAGTATCGAACATGAAACAGACATGATTTAAGATGAGGCAGCGATACGCTGGAAGGCGGCATTGCCGCCTCATTTTAGTAGGGCAGAAATAAGGGGAGGCTTTAATGAAGAAAGCAAAAAGAATAGTCGCGGGAATTCTGGCATTCGTGATGTTGATGGGGATGGGCGTATCTGAGGTGAGAGCAGAAGAGCCGATGATTGAGAAGCCCTATCTGGGACTGGATCCTTCTACGGTTATTGACAGTGAGGCAGAAGTGCCCGATGTACCCGATATGGAGGTTTACAGCGGGAGCAGCGCGGTTATGCAAATGGAGGGGTCTAAAAAAGGGATTCAGGGGACAGAGTGGATGTCGTCCGGAGCAAAAGGGCAGGTTGGTGTTAAGCATGTCCTGCTGAACCTGGGCATCACCCAGTTTCTCTCGAATGGTGATACGGAGTATACATACAATGGAAAAACTTACATGTTTAATTCCAACTATTCGAAAGGATTTGAGAAGACAGTACGTGCCCTGAATGCAAAGGGGGTTACTGTAACGACAGTACTACTGGTACAGGACGACAGAGGTCTGAAAGAATGGGAAGACTTGGTCTATAACCCGGAGCGCGGCCACAATTTTTATGCATTGAGTACAAAGACCGAAGAAGCGAGAGACACATGGAGCGCGCTTTTTGGTTTTCTGGCTGAAAAGTTCGGACAGCCCGGCTGTTTTATTGAAAACTGGATACTGGGAAATGAAGTAAACATGCCTTCCGCTTATAACTGGACCGGTACGTTAAGCCTGTCTACCAATGCAAAAGTATATGCGCAGTCTTTCATTTTGCTTTATAATGCACTGCAGGAACGGAATGCACAGCGTCAAGGTGAGGCAGAAGCAAAAGCATACATTTCGCTGGACAGAAGCTGGAATAATAATGGGAATTATACAGGCATAGGAGCAAAAAAATTTCTTGACAGATTCGCGGAAGAACTAAACGTATTGCAGCCAGATGTGAACTGGTGTGTTGCATTCCATCCTTATGCGGTAGTGATGGACCCGACAAGCAATAAGTTTACTGAGTCTGAGAAACTGTTATGGGGAAATAATAAATATACACCGAATAATTTGAACGCACAATTTGTTACCGCGGCTAATCTAAATGTACTGACGGATTACGTGAAGAATACTTACGGTTCACAGCATCGGATTATTTTGTCTGAACAGGGGTTTGATGCTAAGGGCGGAGAAGACTATCAGGCGGCCAGCCTGGCGTATACTTTTTATGCAGGGCAGTTTAATGATATGGTCGATGCGGTTATCTTCAGAAGCTGGGAGGACCATCCGGATGAATTTGGCCTGCAGCTTGGTATCTTGGGAAGGAAAGCATACCAAGTCTTTAAGTACATGGATACGAATATTTACGGCGGGGCAACAAGCCAGTGTCTGGATACAATTGGAATCCATAGATGGAAGGATATCGTAAAGGGGTTTGATATGCCCGGAATGGGGTACAGGGACGTATCTTATGACAGCTGGTACCTGGGTGCAGTAAAAGCAGTAAACGATGCCGGGTGGATGACCGGATTAAATGAAACTAACTTTGGTGCAGGAGAAAATCTTGGAAGAGGACAGTTCGCTACGATACTCTATCGTATGGAGGGCAGCCCTCAGCACGGATACGTCAATAAATTTGCCGATGTACCGGATCATTACTTTTTCTCAATCCCGGTCAGCTGGGCAAACAGTAATGGGATTATCACAGGATATGGCCACGATAATTTATTTGGCACAGGCGATGATATTACCAGAGAGCAGCTCGCAACGCTGATATATCGTTACGCACAATATAAGGGGAGGGATACAGGCGGAAGGGCAGATCTGGGAAAATTCAGTGACGGAAAAAATGTAAGTGGATTTGCATCGGAAGCTATGCAGTGGATTGTGAGCGAAGGAATTATTCAGGGTGAAGGGACGAACGGTCAGCTGAATCCGCAGGGGCAGGTCAGCAGGGCTGTATGCGCAACTATTATTCAGAGATATTCCGGATTGTAAAAAATGAACAGAATTGAGAAAGCAGTGGGAAGTCTATGTCAAAATGTAGGAAGACAATAAGGGGTTTAAGTCTAGTATTTATGACAGTCATTCTGTTCCTGAGCAGTGTAATTTCCGTGTATGGGACAGATACAGAAGGCAGTGGAACCGGTGGCGCTTCCTATGTGCCGGGTGAAGTGCTCGTCATGTATAGGGAGGATGTCTCAGAGGACCAGGCTGAGGTAATGGCTGAGGAACAAGGGGATGAAGGGGTTGAGTTAATATCCGAAACTGCAGAGGGAAACATTGCGGTAGTTTCTGTTGCAGAAGATTCATCTGTGGAAGAGGCCATGGAGGTATATGCTGCCGACGACCGTGTTGTTGCTGTATCACCAAATTATGAGCTGGAGCTTTTCGACGACACGACGGTAAACGACAGTCATTTTGGGCGGCAGACTTATCTGCAGCAGATCAGAGTGCCTCAGGCCTGGGAGATTGTCAATCAAAAAGAACACAGCAAAGTAAAGGTCGCAGTTCTGGATACAGGAGCAGACATTGTACATCCGGATATAGAAAACGTGCTGGATCTTGTCAACAGCAGAGAGATATTGAATGCAAACGGTTCCATGGGACCTCTTCAAGGAGATGGATATCAGAATGGTGCCTATTCTTCCGGCGGAGGACATGGGACTCATGTCAGCGGGATTATTGCGGCACAGGCCAACAACGGTGAGGGAATAGCCGGTGTCGGAAGTGCTCTTGACAATTCCGTTGTGGATCTGATGGTGGTAGATGTATTTTCTCAGGACCAGAAAACGAGTGTGTCGTATGTTCTAAAGGGATTGGAATATGCCAGAAATGCAGGGGTCAAGGTGATAAATCTGAGTCTGGGTATGAGAAAGACAGAAATCGGTTTGTATGATGATCTGCTTAGCAGAATGTGCCGCAGTCTTGCGGATGAAGGAATTATCATCATATGTGCCGCAGGCAATTATGGTACTGGAGATAACGGGAGTATCAACGTAATTCCTTCGGATTATGACAGTACAATCAGTGTAATTGCTGTTGACAACAATATGCAAAAAGCAAGTAGTTCCTGCTATGGTTCCCTAAAAGACATATCAGCGCCTGGAGTAAATATCTGGAGCACAATTAAGGGCGGCAGTTATGGAAATATGAACGGAACATCCATGGCAGCGCCGGAAGTGGCGGGAGTTGCCGCTATGATGTGTTCTCTAAATCCGGAGCTTTCTGTAGAAGAAGTAAGAACAATACTGCAAGATACAGCCACAGATATAGGGACGCCAGGCTATGATATTTATACAGGAGCAGGCATTGTAAATGCGCAGAAGGCAGTGGAAAGGGCAGCATCAATTTATGGAGGTGAAGAGGAAGTTCCGCTCCCTTACAACGATATAAAGAAAAACGACTGGTTTTACGATGCAGCCGTCTATATGTACAAAAATAAAATCATGACAGGCCTTGAGCCTACAGTCTTCGGTGCGTCTGAGAAAGTGAGCCGGGCACAGTTTGCTACAATTCTGTATCGGGCATCAGGAGAAAATAAAATACCGTTCACAGCCAGATTCCCGGATGTGGCAGACGGCCAGTTTTACTCAGAAGCAGTAACATGGGCTGCAGCCCGTGGAATTATCACAGGATACGAAAACGGAGCATTCGGCCCCGGAGACCTCATCACCCGTGAACAAATGGCCGTCCTGCTTTACCGTTATGTACAATACCTCGGTGCTGATACGTCCAACAAAAACAGTCTTTCTCATTTCCCGGACGCCCGTTCTGTAAGCCCCTTTGCGGAAGAAGCAATGCAGTGGGCCAACGCAGAAGGCATTATTACCGGTAATGGAGACGGAACACTGGCTCCGACGGCATTTGCAGACCGGGCGGCTTGTGCGACAATGATGATGCGGTTTATAAAAAAAATCGGGATTTAGCGACGAGCTTTAGCCTCGGCGCGGATGGGGACGCTCCATAAAGGGATAGCCGAAAGCCTCCCGGAGAACATCCATGTCCTTTCAAAAACGCGGCCGCGGACCTAAGAAATTCTAGGCGGGAAACAGCCCTGAAAATGGAGCACCACTGACACATCACGAGAAATCCGATGATTTCTCGCGCTGGGTCAGCTGATTTTTGGATTCGGAATCCAAAAATCTCTCCATTTTCAGGACTGTTTCCCACCAAGAATTTCTAAGGTCCGCTTTGAGCGTTTTTGAAAGGACATGGATGTTCTCCGGGAGGTTTTCGGCTATCCCTTCATGGAGCTGGCGCATCCAACCGGTAGGAAAAAGCTCGTTTCTAAGGAGGGGCCTCAAACGGGGGCAGCGTATGGATATAGAATTGGCGGGACTTTTATGT
>NZ_LN865151.1:484866-613761 GCF_001244405.1 Eubacterium sp. SB2
TTGCTGAACCCAGCGCGGGAAATCATCAGATTTCCCGTGATGTGTTCAGCGTACCCGCCTATCCGGCATCGGGTGTTCTAGAATCACTTAGCAGCATGGGTGCATATCGCAACGGCATATACAGCCCCAGCACCTCCCCGGCCTCCCTGTCATAAAGCGTCCCCATCCGTCGACTAGGCTAAAGCTAGCCGACTAAATCCCAATTTGTTGTTTTTGTATACAGAATTTTGTGGTACAATAGTAAAGATAAAAAATTTTAAAAGGAACAAGAGAGAAATGGAGGGCTATATGGAAAGTAAGAAAATTATTCAGGTAGAAGAAAAAGTACCGATTAAGATGCTGGTGCCCCTGAGCATTCAGCATATGTTTGCGATGTTCGGGGCATCAGTTCTGGTTCCATTTATATTTGGAATCAATCCGGCAATTGTACTATTTATGAACGGTATCGGAACACTGTTATTTATCTTAATTACAAAGGGGAAAGCACCGGCTTATCTTGGCTCCAGCTTTGCATTCCTGGCACCGGCGGGAATTGTTATCAGCAAATGGGGCTATAATTATGCGCTGGGCGGCTTTGTAGTCGTGGGCTTCTTTGGCTGTATCCTGGCTTTGATTATTTATAAATTCGGTTCGGACTGGATCGACGTTGTGCTGCCCCCGGCTGCTATGGGCCCTGTTGTGGCCCTGATCGGACTGGAACTGGCAGGAACGGCGGCCTCAAACGCGGGACTGCAGGATGAGGTCATTAATCCGAAAAATGTAATCGTATTCCTGGCAACGCTGCTGACGGCAGTGATCGGATCTGTGGTATTTAGAAAATTCCTGTCCGTTATACCGATTCTGGTTGCAATCATTGTGGGCTATGTGGCCGCCCTGCTCTGCGGCATCGTGGACTTTACCGAGGTGGGCGCCGCGACTTGGCTGGCCATCCCTAATTTTGCGGCTCCAAAATTCAAATGGGAGGCAATTGTGATTATTCTGCCCGTGCTTCTGGTCATTGCATCGGAGCATATCGGGCATCAGATTGTAACGAGTAAGGTTGTGGGCAGAGATCTCTTAAAGGATCCCGGACTTCACCGCTCTCTTTTTGCGGATAACTTTTCAACTATGATTTCCGGATTTATCGGTTCCGTGCCTACCACAACATACGGGGAAAATATCGGCGTTATGGCAATCACCAAAGTATACAGTGTTTATGTCATAGGAGGAGCGGCAGTGCTCTCCATCGTGTGTTCCTTCATTGGGAAAATGACCACACTCATCAGTACCATCCCGGGTCCGGTAATCGGAGGGATTTCCTTCCTGCTGTATGGAATGATCGGCGCATCCGGTATCCGTATTCTGGTAGAGGCACAGGTGGATTACGGCAAATCCAGAAACATGGCAATGACATCCGTAATTTTCGTAACAGGACTTTCCGGTATATCCGTTCAGTTTGGAAGCATCCAGCTGTCCGGAATGGTTCTTGCCTGCGTCGTGGGGATGCTGATGGGGCTGATGTTCTTTATCCTGGACAAGCTGAAACTGACAAACGACAGAGAGGAAGCATAGAGCGTGTCTGAAAAGTCATTGTCATGATATGGACTCACTCTGGCGTGTCTGAAAGGTCTTTGCCCAATATGCCTGACATCTTAGCAGTAAGTTAATAATAAAAATGATCTATAGAGAAAAAGAAGTTCTGATATGCGGGCATGCCGCCGTATCAGAACTTCTTTTCTTTTTATGTACCATAAGCTCCCGTAGGATGCCATTCTCTACAGTTTTTGCTCCTGCATCTTCATAGCGCGTACTTTAAGCGGTAGTCCAAACAGGTTAATGAATCCTTCTGCATCGTGATGGTCATATAATTCTCCGGTTGTAAAGCTTGCCAGTGATTCGCTGTACAGTGAATATGGAGAAGTCGTGCCTGCTTTGATGATATTTCCTTTATACAGTTTAAACTTCACTTCGCCGGTTACATACTGCTGTGTCACATCCACAAAAGCCTGGATTGCTTCGCGCAGAGGAGTAAACCATTTTCCTTCATATACGATCTGGGCAAATTTGTTGCCCATGTCTTTCTTAACCTCATAGGTGGCGCGATCCAGTACAAGTTCTTCCAGCTGGTCATGAGCCTCCATCAGGATCGTTCCGCCGGGAGTCTCATAAACACCGCGGGACTTCATGCCGACTACACGGTTCTCTACGATATCTACAATGCCGATACCATGCTTTCCGCCGAGAACGTTAAGCTCTGTAATAATGTCGGACACCTTCATGTCTTTTCCATTCAGGCTCTTCGGTACGCCTGCCTCAAATGTCATTGTCACATATTCCCCTTCATCCGGAGCTTTTTCCGGGGAAACTCCCAATACTAAAAGATCGTCATAATTTGGCTCGTTGGCCGGGTCCTCCAGTTCCAGTCCTTCATGGCTGATGTGCCATAAGTTCCTGTCACGGCTGTAGCTGTGCTTTGCATCGAACGGAAGATCAATTCCATGCTGATGGCAGTATTCGATCTCATCTTCACGGGACTGCATGGTCCAGACGTCTGTCATACGCCATGGTGCGATGATCTTAAGATCCGGTGCAAGTGCCTTGATGCCAAGTTCAAAACGAATCTGGTCGTTGCCTTTTCCGGTTGCGCCGTGGCAGATAGCAGTAGCTCCTTCCTTACGCGCGATTTCGACAAGTCTTTTTGCGATAACAGGACGTGCCATGGAAGTACCAAGCAAATACTTATTCTCGTATACGGCGCCCGCCTTAACGCACGGCATAATATATTCGTCACAGAATTCATCAATAATGTTCTCTATGTATAATTTAGAAGCGCCTGATAACTTAGATCTTTCTTCCAGTCCGTCCAGTTCTTCTCCCTGCCCGCAGTCGATACAGCAGCAGATAACCTCATAATCAAAATTCTCTTTTAACCAAGGTATGATCGCGGTAGTGTCGAGCCCGCCTGAATACGCTAATACAACTTTTTCTTTACTCATTTCATTTGCCTCCTAATGTATCTTGTTATATTATTGTTCACTTAATTTTTGTGATGCCCTTGTTTAAGCTAAAACATACTATACACCATATTTTATAATTATGCAATAGAAAACGTAAAAAAATTAAATATATACATTAAATACAAATAAATATGCATAAAATTGCTGTGAATATGCATGTTTTATGCATAACAGGCCCTTCTGGAGCATGAAAATGAATATATTTATTTGTAACCTTTTTCAGCACCTAAAGGTCTAACTAATGTAAAATAAAAAAGAATGCGGGAAGCTTCTTCTTTGCCGGAAAGGAAAAGGTGAACAGATGGATGAAGAGATGAGGAACACAAAGCTTGCGAAAAAGGCAGTGCGGGGAAATGCCGATGCCTATGGGCAGCTGATAACGAAATATCAGGAATATCTGTATAAAATGGCGTTTCTCTACATGAAAAATCAGCAGGATGCGCTTGATGTGGTGGGAACTACTATATTAAAGGGGTTTCAGAATATTAAAACTCTGAAGAACCCGGAATGGTTCAAAACATGGATAACCAGAATTTTAATTAATACAGCAAACGATGAATTGAAAAAGATTGTATATTTCACCGATATAGAGGACGTCAGGATATTAAAGCAGAATAAAGGTGTATCACTGGAAGAAAAGTGCGACTTGGAAAATGCCGTGAACCGTCTGCCAGAAAAATACAGGGTAGTTATAATCCTGAAATATTTTAGCGGATTGTCTGTAAATGAAATCGCATACGCCATAGAGGCGCCGGTTGGAACAGTTAAGGCATATCTGAGCAGAGGCCGTGATGAACTGAAAAAATATTTAAAGGAGGATTATTTGCATGCAGATCATATTTAACAACATAAAAGTTCCAAAAGAAGAACTAAACGCTGTAGTAGAGAAAAATATGGAGCAGATTCAGAGACAGTGCCACAGAAAAAAAGTACGAACAATCCTGGCAGGATGCAGTGCAGCAGTGATTCTGGCCGCGGCCGGCATAGGCTTTTGTGCAATGAATCCGGTCCTGGCGGAACAGATTCCATTGATTGGACATTTATTTGAAAGAGTGGAAGATAAGCAGAGATACCCCGGAGAACTCAGCAAGGATGCGGAGCCGGTCCATGAGGGTAATGTCAGTGAGTCCGGCGGGATCAAGATGACTCTGTCGGAAATATACTGCAATACAGAAGCAATCAACATATCGGTGCTGGTCGAATCAAAAGAGCCGTTTCCGGAGATCAAGCATGATGCAGACCAGACCGCCGGGGACAAGACAATCAGTTATCAGTATCTGGATCTGGAAGAGCATTTTGACTTCATGCCTGAGAGCCTGCAGGAATCCGTACAAGTGAACGGGGAGTATCTGGACGACCATACTTTTGCCGGCGGTTTCAGGATTGAATTTAATCTGGGTGAACTGAGCCAGGTGGAAATCCCCGATAACTTTCATCTGGATCTATCAGTAAACGCGATTCATATACTGAGCAATTCTCTCGAAAAAGAGGCCAGCCAACTGTCCGGGGACACACCTTGGGAATTCTCCGTAGACGTATCTAAGGACAGTGAACAGACCGTCACAAAAGAAATCAATCAATACGCACCGAATGGTTCGGGTGTCGGAACGGTTTCCAAAACACCATACGAAATCATTCTCAATGGCACCTTTAGTGAAGAACATAAAGTAACTGACGAACCGTTACAGATGGTCATTTTGGACGCGGATGGAAAATATATGCCGGACAAAGGCGGAATTATGCTGCCGATTAAGGATCATAACGTATCAAAAATAACATTATATTACTATCCAGTGGCATCAGAAGAAGAGTTTATAGCAATCCAGGAGCGGTACCGCGATGATGACTTCGAACAATTTATAAAAAGCAAAGCAACCTTCCAAATTCAAGTTGATTTTCAGGAGTGAGTGTATGTAATTGGAAGGGCGCCGCCGTCTCCGGACACAGGGGTGACTGGAGGCGGCGGATGGCTGTAAGCTGGAGTATGGCAAAAAAGAAAGAGAACAGGGGTAGCCCTGGACACATCACCTGAAGCTTTGATGGTTTGAGGTGCTGAGTCCGGGGCTGTCCCTGTTTTCCTTCTTATTTACCGTACTCCATTTAGGCAGGGGGGAATCTTCTTAACAAAATTAACTGTTGGTTAATTTTGTTCATAGAATTTAACGAGCGGTCTGTTGTGGGAGTTTGGTTGTTCTGCTATGCTATAGGAGAAATAGGAAATACTATATTATTTAAAATTTATTTGTAGGAGGCGGATATGAAAATACACGATGTGATCCGGAGTAAGAGAAAGGAAATGGGGCTGACCCAGGAGGAACTGGCCAGGTATATTGGGGTATCGGCTCCGGCGGTGAATAAATGGGAAAAGGGGCTGAGCTATCCGGATATTACGCTGCTTCCTGTTCTGGCGGCATACTTTAATCTTAGTATTGACGATCTGATTGGGTATGAGCCGCAAATGGTGAAGGAAGACATCAAGAAGCTGTACCGCAGGCTTGCGGACAGATTTGTGAAAGATCCATTTGAGGAGGTTAAGGCAGAGTGCGATGGATATATTAAAAAGTATTACTCCTGTTTTCCATTGCTTTTGCAGATGGCGCTTCTTTTAATGAATCATTATCATCTGGCGGAAAAACCACAGGAAGTTATGGATGAGATCACAGAACTGCTGGACCGTATCACTGAGGAGAGTAAAGATATACATCTCGCCAAGAATGCGGCAATGCTAAAATGTGGCTGCCATCTTATGGAGAGACAGCCCGAGGAGATTCTGGATATACTGGGGGAAGAGATTCTGCCGGTCTCACAGGAAGCGGAAATGCAGGCCCAGGCATATCAGCTGAGGGGAAACCGGGATAAAGCTTTACAGGCAGTACAGATCTCGATGTACCAGCATTTGCTCTATCTGATCGGCGATGCATCTATGCATATCGCATGGCAGCAGGAAGAATCTGCGAAGACGGAAGAGATCATAAGGCGGACACTGGCAGTAGCAGACATATTTCATATGGATCATCTGCATTTTAACACCATTGTCCAGGTATACCTTGCATCCGCCCAGTATTACTGTATTACAGCAAACTCGGAAGAAGCCATAAAAATGCTGGAACGCTACACCGACTGTGTGTATATGCAGGAAACACCGATCAAATTACACGGAGATGACTATTTTGATAAAGTGGACGGCTGGCTGTCGGAACTTGCGCTTGGAAAAGATGCTCCCCGCGGTGATGCGGCCATTCGGCAGAGCATTTATCAGGCGGTAGAGGCAAACCCATTGTTTGCATGCCTTAGGGATAACCCACTTTATAAACGGATTATGAAAAGGCTGGAGGAGTACAGCAGGGGAGATTAAGACGGTTCATGAGTACCACGGTGTTTTGGTTCCGTGGCGGCATGAATTGGAAAAACGAAGAATAACAACAAAAAGGAGTAAGAAGATGAATACTTTATATGAATATTTTCCGATTTTGCTTCCGGTGATTATTATAGAACTGATATTAATGGTGACGGCTCTGATTCATGTGCTGCGCCATCCTAATTACCGGTTTGGCAACCGGGTGGTCTGGATCGTGATCGTGGTGTTTATTCAGATTGCAGGTCCTATTGTTTATTTCTTATTTGGAAGAGGGGAAGACGAATGAATGTACTGGAAATTACCGGCTTGAAGAAAAAATTTGGTTCCCATCAGGTTTTGGATGGATTATCAATAGCAGTGCCGGAACACTCGGTTTTTGGATTTCTGGGCAAAAACGGAGCGGGAAAAACGACTACGATGAAGATCGTGCTTGGCCTGCTGCAATCCGATGGCGGAGAGGTCCGTGTGCTTGGAGAAAAGTCTGAATACGGGGAAAACGCGGCAAACCGTTTTATCGGGTATCTGCCGGATGTTCCGGAATTCTACAGCTACATGACGCCGGTGGAATACCTAAGACTGTGTGGACAAATTACCGGGATGAAAGAAAAACAGATCCGGCTCAAGACAGAAGAACTACTGGAGCTTGTAGGTCTGAAGGGCGTCAAAAAAAGAATCGGCGGATTTTCCAGGGGCATGAAGCAGCGTCTTGGAATCGCCCAGGCGTTGTTCAACGAGCCGAAGCTGCTGATCTGTGATGAACCGACCTCCGCACTGGATCCGGTTGGACGGCGGGAAGTGCTGGATATAATGGAGCAGGTCAAAGACAAGACGACCGTGATCTTTTCTACCCATGTACTGACGGATGTCGAAAGAATCTGTGACAGGGTAGCGGTATTGAACAACGGAAAGACAGTCATGGAAGGCAGACTGGATGAAATACGGGAAATGCACCGTAAAAATGCGCTGCTGATCGAATTTGAGAGAAAAGAGAGTCTGCAGAGGTTTACACATGAGCCGGCCTTCAACAAACTGCTGGCATCGTCAAGGCAGGAGGGCAGCCAGATTATCATAGAGGCGGCGGACATTGAGCAGGCCGAGTCCGAACTCATCCGGGGACTGAATGAGACCCAGATCATGCCCTCCAGACTGGAAATATTGGAGCCGTCACTGGAAGGACTGTTTATGGAGGCAATACAATGAGAGCATATACGGCATTTACAAAAAAAGAATTTACAGAGTTTACAAGAACATATAAACTGATGATTCTGGGCCTGGTATTTTTATTTTTTGGAGTCATGAGCCCTTTGGCAGCAAAGTACATGCCCGAAATCATTAGCGAGTTCATGCCTGCCGGGATGGAGATTGCACTTACCACCCCAACGGCGCTGGATGCCTGGATGCAGTTCTTCAAAAACGTATCACAGATGGGTCTGTTTGTGGCAGTCATTCTCTTTGGCGGCATCATGTCCTCAGAGTATTCCAGGGGCACACTGGTCCACATGCTGACAAAAGGACTGCCCAGAAGGACTGTAGTCCTGGCAAAGTTCACGGCCGCGTCCCTGCTCTGGACCGCAGCCTATCTGCTGTGTTTTGGAACAGCTTATGGGTACACATGGTATTTCTGGAGGGCTGATGCCGGCATGGAAGGCCTTTATGTGGCTATTGCAGCGACATGGCTGTACGGAATCTTCCTGCTGTCCATAACAATCCTGGGCAGTGTCCTGTTCAGAAATTCCTACGGATGCCTTTTGTTCACCGGAATAGCAGTTGTTCTCCAGATCCTGCTGAACATGATCCCAAAGATAAAAGAATTCAACCCTATGGAACTCATCACAGAAGGGACTCCGCTGCTGCAGGGCCAGGTCGAGTCCACCTTCTTTCTGAAACCCACGATCGTGGGATGTATAGGAATCCTCATCTGTGTCATACTGTCCTGTATCATATTTAATAAGAAGAAGCTTTAGGCGGAATTGCATTTGAATGGATGGGGGCGCTGTCCGGAATCGTAATAGGGCTCTTCTGGATGCGGAATTGTGGTGTAACAGCACTGCGAAAGACGCATCCAGAAGAGCCCTATTACGATTCCGGACAGCGCCCTCATCCAATCGGGAAAAATAACGTTCCTTACCGGCTGGAATACAGGCCGGTAACAGCGGGGCCGAACAGGCTTTCCAGCCATTTTCATCCTCCTTTTCTATTTTAAAGGATGGAAAAAGGGAATGAGGCGTAGTATAATCTATTTATCTAATTTTTTTCATGAATAAATCAAAATTAGAGGCAGCGTCGGGCGGGAAAAAATCGGTATCCCACATTGACATGGGGCCAATTTACACATCTGTATAAGATGCCTCCGTACTCTGTGAAATAACCGAGCGTAGATTGAAACAAGGAGACTGGAAGATGATTTTTTTTAATTGTGACTACACGGAAGGTGCTCATCCAAAGGTGATGGACAGGCTTTTAGAGACAAATTTGGTACAGACGGATGGGTATGGGGAAGATCCGTACTGCATGCGGGCAAGGGAGATAATACGGGGACTTTGTGGGAATCATTCACTGGATGTACATTTTCTGGTTGGAGGGACACAGACGAATCTTACCGTTATATCGGCTGCACTGCGGCCGCATCAGGGGGTTCTGGCAGCGGAATCCGGGCACGTTAATGTGCATGAGACGGGGGCAATTGAATCCTGCGGGCATAAGGTGCTGACGCTTCCCTCAGCGGACGGGAAGATTACGGCACAGCAGGTGGAGAAGTCCTATAAAGGGCATATGGAGGATGAAAGTTTCGAACATTGTGTCCAGCCGAAGTTGGTATATATCTCTAATCCAACGGAAATGGGTACGTTGTATACAAGAGCAGAGCTGGAAAGCCTGGCCGGTGTATGCAGGGAGAATGGACTGTATTTGTTTATGGATGGGGCAAGATTGGGATACGGGCTTTCTGCAGCAGGCAATGACTTGGATCTGAAAACGATTGCCGGACTGTGCGATGTATTTTACATTGGAGGAACAAAAGTGGGCGCTCTGTTCGGGGAAGCCGTGGTGATTGCAAATCCGGGCCTGAAGGAGGATTTCCGCTATATTATGAAACAGAAGGGGGCGATGCTGGCAAAGGGCAGGCTTTTGGGGCTGCAGTTCCAGGCGCTCCTGGAAGACGGGCTTTATTTTGCAATCGGAAAGCGGGCCAATGAACTGGCGGACGAGATTCGCAATGCCTGCAGGAGGGCAGGGTATCCGTTTCTGGTTGAAAATACAACCAATCAGGTGTTTGCGGTTATGCCGGATGAGAAGCTGGAACAATTGAAAGAGAAGTATGTCTTTTGTTATCAGCAGAGAATAGACGATACGCACAGTGCCGTCCGGTTCTGCACCAGCTGGGCGACAATACCGGAAAACGTGAGAGCGCTTGCGGATGACATTTCAGGAAAAGGAGAATTAGGATGAAAGAGACAGATAACAAAAAAGTATGGACCCGGAAGGAGATTATTCATGAGGTGCTGGAATACTCGAAGGTGATTATTTTTGCCGTCGCTTTTTCTTTTCTGCTGAATAAGACACTGATTACCAACGCGCAGGTTACATCTGGATCTATGGAGAATACGGTGATGACAGGAAGCCGTGTGTTAGTCAACCGTCAGGCCTATCTGTTCCAGGATCCGCAGAGAGGTGACATCATTTCTTTTTATTATCCGGATGATGGGGAAACGGAGTATATGAAGCGGATTGTCGGTTTGCCGGGAGAAACGATCGAGGGCAGAGACGGCGCCGTTTATATCGATGGAGTTATGCTGGAAGAACCCTATATACGGGAAGTATCTTATGAGGATTTTGGCCCCTATGAGATCCCGGAGGACGCTTATTTTATGATGGGGGATAACCGCACCAATTCCTGGGATTCCAGATACTGGCTGAACAAGTTCCTTCACAGAGAGGCAATTATTGGAAAGGCGGAATTTGAATACTACCCTGAGATAAAATCTTTTCACTGATTACGACTACAAAGGAGGAGTTAACGATGTTTGAATCGGAAAGGAAATGGTATGCAAGTATACTTTGATACATCTCTTTGGCTGTCAAAGAAGGGAAGACCATGTAAGGTCCGGCAGGATACGGATGCTGTATTTACAGAGGGGGGACTGACGCGCTGTGTCCCTACAGTATACTGCTTTAAACAGGGAATTGTCTTTGACATTCTCACTGTGGTAGAAGAGAAGGAAATCGCTGAATATTTTGAAAAATATAAAGGCTGGGAGAAAAAAGCTGATTCGCTCTCCGATACGCAGGTACAGCAGATCATGCAGGAAAATCCGTATCAGAACGTGGCCTTAAAGGGAATCTGGCTGAATGGAGAAAAGGAACAGGATATATCCTTCAGCAGTACGGGATATCTGCCTTTGGTCCGGGAGGAAGAGTCCCGCAGCATGATCCGGGAAATCATAGAGGCTTATTCCGATTATCTGGGGGAGGCGGCATGTTTTTTCTGTCAGCGTGTTTGTGTAAAGACAAAGCAGGATTTTACTGTCTGTACGCTAAACAGTATCAGGCTGGAAGTGGACAGGAAGCATAAGATCTATGTTCTGGACGAGGAGACCTCGGCGGCTCCGGGAGAGGAGGGATGTATGCAGTTCATCCACCCTCTTACCCATATCAGACACAGGGTCTATATTTATGATGCGAAGAAACTGGATGCTCCGGGAGTATTCGACGGCAGGCTGGAATATTCCCTTGCGACGGCGGAGATCGTGCCCGGATTGGGAAAAGACGAGCAGCTGAAGTTTGGATCATCAATGTCCTGTACGGCTTCTGATAAGAAGAAAGGGGCGGTGTCCATTGTCGGCGGCCAGTCGTCCGGGCCGGTATCCGTATTTTTTGCCGGCAGGAAGTCGGAACAGAAGAGCCGGTACGGTGGAGATATGCAGCCTTGCTTTTCCAAGCCTTACTGGAAAGACGAACGGGATTCCATGTCTGGGAAGTTCTGCTTAACAGGGCTGGAATGCCTTGTGGAAGAAGAACAGATTATAGATCTGTTTCCGGACGAGCAGCCAGGCGGGCAGGAGAGAAGAGGAGGAAGAGTATGAAAGTATTAGTGGTTATCGACATGCAGAATGATTTTATAGACGGCGCACTGGGAACGGCGGAGGCGCAGGCCATCGTGCCCAAAGCGGCAGAGAAGATCAGGGGATTTGAAGGCAGGGTTCTGGCAACCAGGGACACCCACGGGGAGGGATATCTGAACACGCAGGAAGGGGAAAAGCTTCCGGTGACACATTGTGTCCGGAATACACCAGGCTGGCAGATCCATCCGGAGATCGCCGCACTGCTCAAGGAACAGCCGGTTGATAAGCCGACATTCGGCAGCATAGGGCTGGGCCAGCTGCTGTCAGCTTATCATAAATACCAGGAACCCATAGAGAACATTACACTGATCGGTGTCTGCACAGACATCTGCGTGATATCCAATGCACTCCTCTTAAAGGCATATATGCCCGAGGTTCCGGTGATCGTGGACGCATCGTGTTGTGCCGGGGTGACGCCGGATACGCACAGGCAGGCGCTGGAGGCTATGAAAGTGTGCCAGATTGATATCGTCAATGAATAGATGATAAATGAAAAGAAATGAGAAGGAGAACCTGAATATGAACAATTTTCAATATTATACCCCAACCAAGGTTGTGTTTGGCCGGGGGACGGAGGAAGAGACGGGAAATCTGGTCCAGGCCTATGGATGCAGAAAGGTTCTGGTGCATTACGGCAGCGGGAGCGTGAAAAGGACAGGGCTGCTGGAACGGATCTGCAGGTCTCTTAAGGAGGCTGGGATCGCATATACTACGCTGGGAGGCGTCGTACCCAATCCACACTTATCCCTTGTATATGAGGGGATCGAACTGTGTAAAAAGGAAGGGGTTGACTTTATCCTGGCCGTAGGAGGCGGGAGCGCAATTGATTCGGCAAAGGCGATCGGATATGGAGTAGCGAATGAGGGCGATGTATGGGATTTTTATGACAGGAAAAGACAGGCGGCAGCGTGTCTGCCGATCGGAGCCGTTCTCACCATTGCAGCGGCCGGATCGGAGATGAGCGATTCTTCCGTCATAACAAATGAAGAAGGCTGGATAAAACGAGGGTACAGCAGCCCGTACAGCAGGCCCCGTTTTGCAGTGATGAACCCGGAACTGACAATGACGCTGCCCGAATACCAGACCATGAGCGGCTGCGTGGATATCATGATGCATACGATGGAGCGCTATCTGAACCGTGCGGAGAATATGGATCTGACGGACGGCATCAGCGAACATTTGCTGCGCACGGTTATGAAGCATGCAGCTATACTTCTGAAGGATCCGGAGAATTATGAGTCAAGGGCGGAAGTCATGTGGGCGGGAAGCCTTTCTCACAATGGGCTGACCGGCTGCGGTACGGACGGCGGTGACTGGGCCTCCCACCAGATCGAGCATGAACTGGGCGGCATGTTTGACGTTGCACATGGCGCAGGACTGGCAGCAGTGTGGGGCAGCTGGGCAAGGTACGTTGTATCGGAAAGGCCCGGGCGGTTTGCGAAGCTCGCCGTAAATGTTATGGGAGTGGCTGACTGCGGAGACGATATGCAGACGGCTTTAAAGGGAATTGAGGCTATGGAAGCATTTTACCGTTCTATAAATATGCCTGCCTCTCTGAAGGAACTGGGGATAGACCCGACCGACGCACAGATGAAGGAGATGGCGGAAAAGTGTTGTTTTTGGGGGCGGCGGACCGTGGGATGCATAAAGGCGCTGCAAGCAGAAGATGTTTATAAGATATATCAGGAGGCACGGGTAGGAAAATAATACAATAAAGAAGGCAGGAGGAATGAGATGGGCAGAACAAGAAAATTCATACCCATATGGGACAGAACCGAAGTCTTTTTTACGATGGATATGGGGGAGTTTGCAAAGGCAGAAAGGATTCTGAGCAGTCATAAGATCCCCTACCGGTCAAAGATTGTGCGCCACACCACCAGGAATAATCAGATGCTGGGGAGAATCGGAGAAAATGAAAACTGCAACGCGACTTATGCAGTGTACACAGAAAAAAAGAATGCGGAGGAGGCAAAATACCATTTGTGTCAGGAAATGGGCCGTCAGAAGTAAATGGGAACCAGTCATATTTTATCAGAAGAGATAGCCTGTGCGAGACAGGATGAGATGCCGGTTGAAAACCGGAGTTATACAGATGAGACAGTGACAGGAGCGGATATACACAAAGTAGAATTCGTGGCAGTAAAATTTGAAAGGTGCAGGTTTGTGGAATGCGACTTTACGGGGGCGGGCTTTTACCAGGCCCGCCTGGAAAAATGTGATTTTTCCAACTGTATATTCACCGGGAGTTATTGGAAAGATACGAATATCATCGAGTGCAAAGGAAACGGCAGCAGGTTTGACCGCGCCGTCTTTAAGAAAACGGGCCTGCAGGATACACAGCTGAATATGGTTAATTTCGGGCAGAGCCTTTGGGAGAACTGCTGTGCTCAGTTGTGCAGTTTTCGGGAGGCGTTTTTTTCGGAGGTCAAACTAAAGAAGACCGGTTTTTGCAAATGTGATTTCACAAAGGTAGATTTTTTCAGAACCGGGCTCAAGGGGATTGACTTCTCCGACAGTACGATTGAGGGCATCATGGTATCGGACAGTTACCGGGAAGTGGCAGGTATGAAGATCAACATGTTCCAGGCGGCGGAGATGGCAAAGCTACTGGGCGTAAAGATTGTATAAACAATGGCATTCCGTGTAACAGTTCAGGCAGGCCAGAACTGTTACGCATCCAGCCCATAGAAATTCGCCTGCGGCATAACTGATGAATAAGAAATAGCTGCAGATTAATATATAACAGAGGAGCAAAGAGAGATGAAGATAGACCGACTAATTGGAATATTATCCATCCTGCTCCAGCAGGAGAAGGTAACGGCCCCTTATCTGGCGGAAAAGTTTGAGGTATCCAGGCGGACGATCAACCGGGATATTGAGGCGCTGTGCCAGGCGGGCATTCCGCTTGTGACGACACAGGGAAGCGGGGGCGGTATCTCCATTATGGATGGGTACCGGATTGACAGGACGCTGCTTACTTCCTCGGATATGCAGGCCATCCTGGCCGGACTGAGAAGCCTGGACAGTGTGGCCGGAAGCAGCCGGTACCAGCAGCTGATGGAGAAACTGTCCGTGGGCAATTCAAGCGTGCTGAAGTCAAATCAGCATATCGTGATTGATCTGTCCTCCTGGTATAAGGTGTCTCTGGCTCCGAAGATCGAACTGATCCAGTCTGCGATTGACAGAAAAGAGAAGATTCGATTTGATTATTATGGCCCGGGCGGCGACAGCACCAGAGAGATTGAACCGTATCTGCTCGTCTTCCAGTGGGCTTCCTGGTATGTCTGGGGATACTGCCTCGACAGGGAGGATTACCGGATGTTTAAGTTGAATCGGATCCTGGAATTAAGAACCACAGGAGAGCGGTTCGAAGGGCGCACCCTGCCTGAGTTCAGGATTGAGAATGAGGCGGTTTTTCCGGCACAGCTTAAGGTAAAGGCACTGTTTGACCCGTCCATGAAGTGGCGCCTGATTGAAGAATATGGGATCGACAGCTTTCAGGTGCAGCCCGACGGAATGCTGCTTTTTCAGTTTGGCTTTATGGATCAGGAAAGCGTGTTCGGCTGGCTTTTGAGCTTCGGAGACAGGGCGCAGCTTCTGGAACCGGCCGGACTTCGCAGGAAAATGCAGGAAATGCTTGGGAGAATGTCTGAAAAATATCGGGATTAAATGAAAATCAAATATGACATATAGGTGTCATGTTCCCTGTGGTAAACTCTTATTATCAATAAAAGGAAAGAGGAAGACTAACATGGAATATGAAATCTTAGATATGAAAGAAAAGATAGCAGCAGGACTGGCTGCCAGAACGAACAATGCGTCTCCAGATATGGGAGCCGTGATCGGCGGGCTCTGGCAGCGTTTTTATGGGGAAGGGATTTATGACCTGATTCCGGGAAAAACGAATGGTAAGGCACTGGGGATTTATTCGGAATATGCGGCTGATGAAAAAGGGGACTATACGATTACGGTGGCCTGTGAAACCGACGGGACAGGGGAATTGCCGGAGGGGACATCTGTAACTGTGATTCCGGCCGGGAAGTACGCCAGATTCATTGTAAAAGGAGAAATGCACGAGGCAGTGGCAAAGTTCTGGCAGAAGCTCTGGGAAATAGATCTGCCCAGGACCTATGTCTGTGATTATGAGGAATACCAGAATAGTGATATGGAGCAGGCTGAAATTCATATGTATATAGGAGTAAAATAAAATGGCATCCAGTTTGGAATACGTAGAATATGTGGCCGGACAGATTGGCCAGGCAGGAAATATAAGTTATAAAAAGCTATTTGGAGAGTATGGGCTTTGGTGCGACGGCAAATTTTTCGGGACAGTGGAGGACAACCAGTTTTATGTCAAGATGACGCAGGCGGGGCACGAAATGCTGCCGGACGCAGAGCCTGCTGCTCCGCACGGCGGAACTCCGGGGATGTACCTGGTGGAAGATCTGGAGGATACACTGTTTTTAAAAGAGCTGGTCAGTAGAACCTGTGAGGAGCTGCCCGAACCAAGGAAAAAGACGGCAGGAAAGAAGGCGAAGAATCATGGATAAAGTAGATTATAAGAAATCCGAGAAAGAATTGTATTATCCGAAGAAAACCCCTTCTGTTATAGAGATACCTGAGATGGTATTTATTATGACGGATGGAAAAGGAAATCCGAACACATCGGAGAGTTATGCGCAGGCAATGGAGATTCTGTACGGCCTTTCCTATACGATCAAGATGAGCAAAATGAAGGGAAATCAGCCGGCAGGTTATTTTGAATATGTGGTGCCGCCGCTGGAAGGCCTGTGGAGTGTGGAAGGAGCAGAATTCGACGGATTGAATATCACGGACAAAGACAAGTTCTGCTGGACCTCCATGATACGACAGCCTGAATTTGTGACGGAAGAAGTCTTTGAATGGGCCAGGGGAGAGCTTCAAAAAAAGAAGCCGGAACTGGACTTTTCCAACACCAGGCTGGAACGGTACCGGGAAGGGCTGTGCTGTCAGGTCATGCATCTTGGGCCCTATGATGATGAGCCTGCAACGATCGTAAAGATGGAAGAATATATCCGGGATAACGGATATATTACCGACATTACGGATCAGAGACGTCATCATGAAATCTATCTGGGTGACCCGAGAAAAACAAAACCGGAAAATTTAAAGACAGTAATCCGTCACCCGGTGAGGAAAAACTAGGAAAAATGTTTGGAATTTATAACCAGTTAATAATTTTTGTGTTCACCTTGAAAACAGAATAGAGACGGCGATAGACTGGCGTTCATTTAGACTGCCTTCTAGTTTTGGGGACATGAGAAAATCCCCCAAATTCCTTGACAAATCAGGAAATGTGAGTAAAATAAAACAAAACAGGAGTAACTAACATACACACGAATGATTGGAGTTGTAGTGATGAAAGCAAAACATAACAGTCTTGACATCATGAATCAGTTTAATCAGACTCTGCCGCTTGCTGACAGCGTTGTTTTTATGCCGTGCGTTCCAAGTCCCCTTGGGGTATGCGCATAGTATAAAAATGAATAATGACAGTTAAGAGGATATCGTTGTGCTGATCGTTTGATATGGATAGAATGCAAAGGATGGGAGTATGGCAATATGCTTCCATCCTTTTTCTGTAGAGTGCCTTAGGAGAACCGAATGAGGTTTCAGGTGCGGAAAAACCTTACAGAAAAGCCATTGAACGGGAGAGACGGAAGATATATCCGGCTCTCCTTTTTTATATAATAGGAAAATGCTCTGCACTTTCCTATTATATAAAAAGCCCTCCGGGCGGGATGCACACGCCGCGATAAGGTAAATAGCCGCAAGGCGGCATCGCGGCGGCGCCAAAGCGTGCAAGCCCCTCATGAGTGAGGGGTTGGGGAGCCCCTGTGGGCTTGCCCACTTTGTTCTGATATAGGAAATTCCTCTGGAATTTCCTATATCAGAAAACCCTCAGGGGGATGCACACGCCGCGATAAGGTAAATAGCCGCAAGGCGGCATCGCGGCGGCGCCAAAGTGTGCAAGCCCCTCATGAGTGAGGGGTGGGAAGCCCCTGTGGGCTTGCCCACTTTGTTCTGATATAGGAAAATGAATAGCACTCTCAAAAAGGAAAATGAGGAAGGTTAAACGCTATGGATAGAAAAGAAATTCTGCAAAATAAGAAAAGAATCGTAATAAAAGTAGGAACGACTACGATTACGTATGATGAAACTGGTAATATTAATCTGGATAAACTGGAGAAGTTTGTGAGGATACTGATTAATCTGCGCAACAAAGGAAGGGAGGTTATCGTGGTATCTTCCGGTGCGGTTGGAATCGGAAGAAATGTGCTGGGGCTGCAGCAGAAGCCGGAGAGCGAGGCTGCCAAGCAGGCATGCGCGGCGGTCGGGCAGGGAAGACTTATGATGATTTATGAAAAACTGTTTAATGAATACAGCCAGCTGACTGCACAGGTGCTTCTGACAAAGGAATCCATTACCAATGAGGAGTGCCGCAAGAACGCCCGCCAGACATTTGACGAACTGTTCCGCATGAAGGTTGTTCCTATTGTAAATGAAAATGATGCCATATCTGTGGATGAACTTTCATATGGTAACTTTGGAGACAATGACACACTTGCGGCATATGTGGCGAAGCTGGTGGATGCAGATCTGCTCATTCTGATGTCCGATATCGATGGACTTTATACCGATGACCCCAAGAAGAACCCGAATGCAAGATTTATCCATACGGTGGTGGGCATTGATGAGGAACTGGAGAAAATGGCAAAGGGCGCCTCCAATGATATGGGTACCGGTGGAATGGCAACGAAGATCGGAGCCGCAAAGATCGCTACCGCATCCGGTGCGGACATGGTGATCGCCAACGGCAGGAATATTTATACGATCAATGACATTATGGCCGGTAAGAAGATCGGCACCTTATTTTTATCCAGAGAGCACGGGATCGAACTAAAGAATGAATTGGCCCCGGAACGGGCACAATACCGCAGGCAGGCAAAAAAACAAAAGAAAGAGAATCAGAAAGAAGACGAAACAAAATCCATGTATCATATGGAACAGGAGACTATGGGAGTATCAATGAATCTGATAGGAGGCAGTTATGGGCAGTTATATGGAAACATTGGGTAACAGGGCAAAAGCAGCATCCCGGGAGGCAGCAGCGCTGGGAACGGAGGAAAAAACCCGCGGGCTTCTGTCCGTAGCCGAGGAACTATGCCAGGAGACAGAACGGCTTTTAGAGGAAAATGAAAAAGATGTCAAAGCGGCAGAAGAGAACGGAATGAAAAGTTCTCTGGTTGACCGTCTGCGTCTGACAGAACAGAGAATTATGGATATGGCAGAAGGGCTGAGACAGATTGCGGCGCTGGAAGATCCGGTTGGTGAGGTTCTTTCTATGAAAAACAGGCCAAACGGCCTGCGCATCGGGAAAAAGAGAGTTCCGCTCGGTGTAATCGGGATTATATATGAATCCCGTCCAAATGTAACAGCAGACGCATTTGGCCTGTGTTTTAAAACAGGGAATGCGGTCATACTACGGGGCGGCAGTGATGCGATTAACTCGAATAAAGCAATCGTGCATGCCGTAAAAGAGGGTCTCAGAAAAGAGAAGCTTCCCCAGGACCTGATCCTGTTGGTGGAGGATACAGGACGGGAGACCGTCTATGAGATGATGAAGCTCCACGGATACATTGACGTGCTGATACCGAGAGGCGGCGCCGGGCTGATTGCCAGCGTTGTGCAGAACAGCACCGTGCCGGTGATAGAGACAGGCACCGGGAACTGTCATATTTATGTAGATGAGTGTGCAGATCTGAACATGGCCACAGACATTATCGAAAATGCAAAGACACAGCGCATGGGTGTATGCAATGCCTGCGAATCGCTGGTGGTCCATGACCATGTGGCAGCCCAGGTGATCCCCATGATCGTAAGCCGCTTAAAAATGCACAACGTGGAGATCAGAGGGGATGAGAAAGCATGCGGTTACAGTGCGGATATTATCCCCGCAGATGAGGAAGATTGGGGAACCGAATATCTGGACGCAGTGATTTCCATAAAAGTGGTAAACTCACTGGATGCTGCCATCCGGCATATCAATACTTATAACACAGGTCATTCCGAGTCTATTATCACCGATTGCTATGACCACGCACTTAAATTCCAGGATGAAATCGACGCAGCGGCTGTCTATGTAAATGCATCCACCAGATTTACCGATGGATTTGAATTTGGCTTTGGGGCGGAGATAGGAATCAGTACACAGAAACTGCATGCGAGAGGGCCGATGGGGCTTGAGGCGCTGACAACAACAAAATATATCATATTTGGGAACGGACAGATTCGAAACTGAATCGGATTTAGCGACGAGCTTTAGCCTCGGCGCGGATGGGGACGCTCCATAAAGGGATAGCCGAAAACCTCCCGGAGAACATCCATGTCCTTTCAAAAACGCGGCCGCGGACCTAAGAAATTCTAGGCGGGAAACAGCCCTGAAAATGGAGCACCACTGACACATCACGAGAAATCCGATGATTTCTCGCGCTGGGTCAGCTGATTTTTGGATTCGGAATCCAAAAATCTCTCCATTTTCAGGGCTGTTTCCCACCAAGAATTTCTAAGGCCCGCTTAGAGCGTTTTTGAAAGGACATGGATGTTCTCCGGGAGGCTTTCAGCTATCCCTTCATGGAGCTGGTGCATCCAACCGGCAGGAAAAGGACTCGTACCTAAGGTAGGGCCTCAAACGGGGGCAGCGTATGGATATTGAATTGGCGGGACTTTTATGTCCCCAGTAGGTGTACATAAGCAAGGGGATACGGTTCCAGTATCAAGATAATTCAATACACATCTTGAAGATGAAAAGACATGCATAGCCCATCCACATCCGCTGTCCTGGTCGGGGATCCCAACCGGTTGGCGAGCTTTCCTGCCGATTGGATGAGCCAGCTTTATGACAGGGAGGCCGGGGAGGTGCTGGGGCTGTATATGCCGCTGAGAAATGCTGGAGTGCGCTTAGTGCTTCTTGAACAGCCGATGCCGGATAGACGGGGAAAAACTTGATCTCCAAATCAAGTTTTTACTGAACCCAGCGCGGGAAATCATCAGATTTCCCGTGATGTGTTCAGTGTACCCGCCTATCCGGCATCGGGTGTTCTAGAAGCACTTTGCAGCATGGGTGCATATCTCAGCGGCATATACAGCCCCAGCACCTCCCCGGCCTCCCTGTCATGAAGCGTCCCCGTCCGTCGACAAGGCTAAAGCTTGCCGACTATATCCCAATTTGAAAATATTTCTGGATGGGGGTTGCATAATATACAATATAGATGTATAATTATGCAAGTGTTATTTTTGTTTATGCATAAGATATATACAATTTTGCAGTCGTTACGTATTTCTGATGAGAAAACGGGCAAACACTTTACTTCATTGAAAAAGTGGTATATGATTATGAACTAGAAGCGTGAAAGGAAGAGATAGATATGATTAAAGTAGGAATTATTGGATCTACCGGGTATGCGGGCGGTGAGCTTGTCAGGATTTTAACGGCACATAAAGATGCAGAAATTGTTTGGTATGGGTCCAGAAGTTATATAGACAAAAAATATGCAGATGTTTATCAGAATATGTTTCAGATTGTGGATGCGGTCTGCATGGATGATAATATGGATGAGCTTGCGGAGCAGGTGGATGTTATCTTTACCGCCACACCCCAGGGGCTGTGTGCATCGCTGGTCAGTGAGGATGTACTGTCTAAAGTGAAGATCATTGATCTGAGCGCAGATTTTAGGATTAAAGATGTATCCGTATATGAGAAGTGGTATGGGATACAGCATAAAAGCCCTCGTTTTATTGAGGAAGCGGTATACGGGCTTTGTGAGATTAACAGGGAAGATGTAAGAAAGGCCAGGCTGGTGGCAAATCCGGGGTGTTATACAACTTGTTCCATACTGACGGCCTATCCTCTGGCAAAAGAGGGGCTGATCGATATGAGTACTCTGATTATAGATGCTAAATCCGGAACCTCCGGGGCCGGAAGGGGGGCAAAGCTTCCTAATCTATACTGCGAAGTGAATGAGAACATCAAGGCTTACGGTGTGGCTGCGCACAGACATACGCCGGAGATTGAGGAGCAGCTGGGTTATGCTGCGGGAGAACAGGTGGTTCTGAACTTTACGCCTCACCTTGTACCCATGAACAGAGGGATTCTGGCTACAGAGTATGCAAAGCTTGTAAAAAATGTAACATATCAGGAGATAAAAGCTGTTTATGATACATATTATGCGGACGAGAAATTTGTCCGGGTACTCGACGAGGGGATCTATCCGGAAACGAAGTGGGTGGAAGGAAGCAATTATGTGGATATCAACTTTAAGATTGACGACAGGACAGGACGCATCATTATGATGGGGGCTATAGACAATCTCGTGAAGGGCGCAGCAGGGCAGGCGGTTCAGAATATGAATCTGATGTTCGGTCTGAAGGAATCCGAAGGACTGGAACTGGTGCCGATGTTCCCATAGGCGCATGAACGGAAGATATCCTGGATGCAAGCGATTCAGGGGGCGAAAAATGGCAGGGACAGCCAGATGATAACAGGGATGGCTCTAATAGAGATCGAGAGGAAGAAGAAATGGTACGGACAATGACAATAGAGGATTATGACGGCGTGTATGCCCTTTGGAAAAGGATCAGGGGTTTTGGACTGCGGAGCATTGACGATTCCAGAGAGGGGGTTGCCAGGTTTCTGAAGAGAAATCCCACAACAAGCGTGGTGGCTGAAGTGGACGGCCTGATCGTAGGAAGTATCCTGTGCGGGCACGACGGACGGCGGGGGTGTCTTTATCATGTATGTGTAGATGCTGCATACCGGAGGCGCGGTATTGGAAAGGCTATGGTTGTTAAGGCAATGGAAGAACTGCGCAGAGAAGAGATCAGCAAGGTTTCTTTGATTGCATTTACCAAAAACGACGTGGGGAATGCATTCTGGAACACAATTGGGTGGACAGAGCGGCTGGATTTGAATTATTATGATTTTGTGTTAAATGAGAAGAACATTACCGCATTTAATGAACAATAGAAGTACACAGTTTAATGAATAATAGACGTACACATATCAGGGTATTCGATTCATTTGACATGCCTGTTGAGCAGCAAAAGGATAAATAGCGGATTAAATAAGATAATGAATAAAAAATGAGCAGATTGTGTAACAACAAGATTACGCAGGAAAGGAAAACAGAATGGAAATAATCAAAGGCGGAGTCACCGCGGCAAAAGGATTCGAAGCAGCATCGGCTGCAGCCGGTATCAAGTATCAGGATAGGACGGATATGGCGCTGATATATAGTGAGAAGCCATGCAAGACAGCGGGGACATTTACAACGAATGTGGTAAAAGCAGCACCTGTAAAATGGGATAAAGCTATTGTGGAAAGCGGCATTAAGTCCCAGGCAGTGATCGTCAATTCCGGTATTGCCAATGCCTGCACCGGAGAAGAGGGATATGGGTACTGCAGGGAGACCGCGAACGCCGCAGCGAAGGCGCTGGGAGTGAAGGCAGATGGTGTGCTGGTAGGATCCACTGGCGTCATTGGAATGCAGCTTCCCATAGAAAAGCTCAAAGATGGGATTGTAAAGCTTGCGTCTGATAAGAATCCCGGAATCGACAGCGGGACTCTGGCAGCAAAGGCAATTATGACAACTGACACAATCGAGAAGGAAATAGCAGTTACGATCCAGGCAGGCGGAAAGACCGTCACAATTGGCGGTATGGCGAAGGGATCCGGAATGATCCATCCCAATATGTGCACCATGCTCTCCTTTATCACAACGGATGCGGCCATTTCCAGAAAGGCACTGCAGAAGGCGCTGAGCGCCGATGTGGAGGATACTTATAATATGATCTCCGTGGACGGAGATACGTCTACAAATGACACGGTTCTGCTTCTGGCTAACGGGATGGCGGAAAACGATAAGATTAAATATGGAACAAAAGACTATGAAAAATTTGCAGAAGCGCTTCATATGGTAAATGAATGTCTGGCCAAAAAGATTGCCGGAGACGGGGAAGGGGCAACCGCGCTGTTTGAAGCAAGGGTAACGGGCGCATCCACGAAGGAGCAGGCAAAGCTGCTTGCCAAATCGATCGTATGTTCAAACCTGACAAAGGCGGCCATTGCAGGGCATGATGCCAACTGGGGACGAATTCTATGTGCAATGGGGTATTCAGGGGCTCAGTTTGATCCGGAAAAGGTGGATCTGTATTTTGAGAGCAAAGCGGGAAGAATCCAGATTATAGAGAATGGAACGGCAGTCGCATACAGTGAAGAAAAAGCGACCGAGATTCTGTCCCAGCCTGAGGTTACAGCAACTGCAGATATAAAGGAAGGGGAAGAGAGCGCTGCGGCATGGGGCTGTGATCTGACCCATGGGTATATTGATATCAATGCAGATTACAGGAGTTAAGACTATGCCGTATCTGCAGTAAGGAGGAAATTATGAACGAGAATATGCAGCAGTATCTGGAAAAAGCACAGGTGTTAATCGAAGCGCTCCCTTATATACAGCGCTTTAACCGTAAGATAATTGTGGTAAAATACGGCGGAAGCGCGATGGTGGACGAGGCGCTGAAAAGACAGGTGATTGAAGATGTTACGCTCTTGAAGCTGGTTGGATTTAAGCCCATTATTGTACACGGCGGAGGAAAAGAGATCAGCAGATGGGTCGGCAAGGTGGGAATGGAGCCGCATTTTGTCAATGGCCTGCGTGTGACGGATGAGGAAACAATGGAAGTGGCGGAGATGGTGCTCGGCAAGGTGAATAAAAGCCTGGTACAGCTTGTGGAGGAGCTGGGCGTGCGCGCAATCGGTATCAGCGGCAAGGACGGCGGACTCCTGAAAGTAGATAAAAAGCTTTCCAACGGAGAGGATATCGGTTTCGTGGGAGAAGTTAAAAAGGTGAATGCAGAGATTCTCTATGACCTTTTGGAAAAAGATTTTCTCCCAATCGTCTGCCCGGTGGGAATGGACGATGAATACAATACATACAATATCAATGCAGATGATGCGGCCTGTGCGATCGCAAGAGCGATGAAAGCGGAAAAGCTGGCGTTTCTGACGGATATTGAGGGAGTGTACAAAGATCCTGATGATCCCAAGACGCTGATCTCCGAACTCCGGGTGGATGAGGCACAGCAGCTGATGAATGATGGCTATATCGGGGGCGGCATGCTGCCTAAGTTGCAGAACTGTATTGATGCTATAGAAAACGGGGTTTCCAGGGTACATATTTTGGACGGGCGGATTCCGCATTGTCTGCTGCTGGAGATCTTTACGAACAAAGGAATTGGAACCGCAATATTAAACGGAGAGGAAAGCAGGTATTATCATGGTGAACAGTAAGATACAGGCAGGGGAGGAGAACCTGCTGCATGTTTACAATCGTTTCCCTATAGCTCTGGACCATGGGGAGGGAATGTATGTTTATGACACGGAAGGCAGAAAGTTTTTGGATTTTGCCGCGGGATTTGCCGTTACAGGCCTGGGTTACAGCCACAAAAAGCTGAATGAGGCGCTGAAGGCGCAGATTGATAAGATCTACCACATTTCGAATCTTTATTACCATGAGAATTGCGGAGAGGCAGCAAGGGAGCTTAACCGCATATCAGGCATGGACCGAGTCTTCTTTACCAACAGCGGCAGTGAGGCCAACGAAGGGGCATTAAAGGCGGCGAGACGCTATGCATATACGAAAAAGACCGGCAGATACGAATTTATTGCAATGGAGAATTCGTTTCACGGTAGGAGTTTCGGGGCAGTCTCTGTTACCGGACATGATTCTTACAGAGAGCCATTTGAGCCGGTGGTTCCTGGCGTACGATTTGCAAAATTCAACGACCTGGACAGTGTGGAAGCGCTGGTAAATGAAAAGACCTGTGCCATTATCCTGGAGCCGCTGCAGGGAGAGGGCGGCATCAACCTTGCCACGCAAGAGTTTGTGGAAGGCATCCGGCGGCTCTGCGATGAGAACGGCATCCTGATGATCTTTGACGAAGTCCAGTGCGGCATGGGTCGTACGGGTAACATGTTTACCTGGCAGGGGTTTGGTGTGAAGCCGGATATTCTTACCATGGCAAAGGCAATTGGCAACGGAATACCGGTAGGCGCATTTGCGATGACACAAGAAGTTGCGGATTACTCTTTGAAACCGGGAGACCACGGAGCTACCTATGGCGGAAACCCGCTGGCATGCACCGCGGTGAAGACGGTCATAGAGATCTTTGAACAGGAGCAGATTCTGGAACACGTAAATGACATTTCCCCATATCTGATCAAACGCCTGGACGAACTAACTGATAAATGGGATTGTATTCTTCAGAGAAAAGGAAAAGGACTGATGCAGGGGCTTGCATTTGACAGACCTGTGGCAGAAGTCAATCAGAAAGCGATCGAAGAGGGGCTACTGGTGATACAGGCGGCGGGCAATGTGATCCGTCTGCTTCCCCCGCTGATCGTGGAAGAAAAGCACATTGATGAGATGGTGGAGCGGTTTGAACGGGTTCTTGCCGGACTATCCTAGAGCCCGCCATAAACCACGGAAAATAATAACATACTCGAAATAAAAACCAGTCATTGAGGACATACTATAGAAAAGCAGAAGAAAAACTGCAGGAGGTATGAGGATATGATTGGTTTTTTTATTGCACTGCTGTCAGGTGCATTGATGAGCGTTCAGGGGGTTTTTAACACACAGGTAACAAAGACGACGGGAATGTGGGTCGGCAATGCCTGGGTACAGCTGTCCGCTTTTTTGGTATGTGCGGTTGCATGGTTTATCACAGGCCGCGACAGCATTACTGCGATCGCAAAAGTAGAGCCTAAATATATGCTGCTGGGCGGCGTGATCGGCGCCGGTATTACATGGACGGTTATAAAAAGTATGTCTGCACTGGGCCCTGCAAAAGCGGCCCTTTTGATTGTCATTGCGCAGCTGATTGTTGCATATGTGATTGAGCTGATGGGATTGTTTGGGGTGGATAAGGAGCCGCTGGACTGGAGAAAAATCGGCGGGCTTGCCCTTGCGCTGATCGGAATTGCGATCTTCCAGTGGGAATAACTGCATCGGCTTAATAAAGATGTAACAAAAACGTAAAAATATGTATTGTAATTTAAACTATTATTCGTTACAATATTAATGTCCGGCGAGGGGATTCTCAAACAGTAAGAAGACTGTGAGGGAATTATGAAGGACAGATTGGTTAAAAAGTTCTGTGTATTCTTCTTAGCGGCCTGTACCGCAGGAGTGCTGGCGTCAGGATGCACAAGAGAAAGAACAGATACTTTATCGGAGTTGGAACTGGAGCAGGAGAAAATTGAAGCAGAAGAGGCGTCAGAAGAGGCCGTGCAGCGGGAAGAACCCGGTACGGTATTCGTCTATGTCTGTGGTGCTGTGAATGCTCCGGGGGTATATGAATTAGCCGGTGATGCGCGGGTATATGAGGCGATTGCACTGGCAGGCGGCTTGAATGATGCAGCTGCAGGGGAAGCTTTAAACCAGGCCAGTACAGTAACGGATGGGGAGCGCATTTATATACCGACGGCGGAGGAACTGGAAAAAGGGATTGTAGACGGCCAGACGGCAGAAGTAACAGGAACGGACAATCAGGGAAAGATAAATATTAATACGGCTGCAAAAGAGGAACTCAAGACACTGCCCGGCATCGGAGATGCCAAAGCTGACAGTATTATTTCCTACCGGGAAGCAAACGGCGGATTTCAGACCGTGGAAGAGCTGATGCAGGTTGAGGGAATCAAAGAGGGAGTATTTAATAAAATAAAAGACAGAGTAGTAAGCTGAGGTATTTGTCCACTCGGTCCGTGAGGTTTTCATGATCTTCGGGCCGTGGTGGATGAACGGATCTTCAGCATGCGGGAGTTAGGGAAAGAGGAGTATGAGCGAAAAGAAGATCTTAGTAGTGGATGATGAAAAATTAATAGTTAAGGGGATCCGTTTCAGCCTGGAACAGGACGGTATGGAGGTGGACTGCGCCTATGACGGTGAGGAGGCTCTGGAGTATGCCAGAAACTGCGAGTACGATCTTGTTCTCCTGGATGTCATGCTTCCGAAGCTGGACGGATTTCAGGTCTGCCAGCAGATCCGAGAGTTTTCCGACATGCCGGTTGTCATGCTGACAGCTAAGAGCGAGGACATGGACAAGATTCTCGGCCTGGAATACGGGGCGGATGATTATATTACAAAGCCTTTCAACATTCTGGAAGTGAAGGCGCGCATAAAGGCCATTATGAGAAGAACAGCGAAGCGGGAAGAGCCTGCAGGCAGTACGGTCATTATAAAAGGGGCCATGCGGATTGATTGTGAGAGCCGGAGAGTTTTCATCGGTGAGCGGGAGATCAATCTGACGGCAAAGGAATTCGATGTGCTGGAACTGCTGGCGATGAATCCGAATAAAGTATACAGCAGGGAGAATCTGCTGAATCTGATATGGGGATACGATTATCCGGGAGATGCAAGAACAGTGGATGTGCATATCAGGCGCCTGCGTGAGAAGATCGAGAAGAATCCGAGCGAGCCAAAATATGTACATACAAAGTGGGGAGTTGGTTATTATTTCCAGGGGTGATTTTCATTTTAATCTGAACAGTAAATTTCTAAAAAGCCTGCGGTTCTGTATTATACTGCTGCTTCTTGTCGTGTCCACTGTGCCCTGTGCTGCGGCATACAGGGGTATCATCAAGGCATACGAGGCGCGCGCAGTATCCCTTAGAACCGCGGATATACAAAATCAATGTACAATTCTAAGCAATCAGCTAAACAGCTATAATTATCTGGCGGATACTTCATCCGAGGTTATCAATGCAAGTTTGACGCAGTTAACGAATATATATAATGGGCGGGTAATGATTGTAGATAAAGAGCTGCGTGTCGTAAAGGACACATACAGCCTGGATGAAGGGAAAACAATCGTATCCGAAGATGTCATCCGCTGTATGAAAGGCAGCAGTACGAATTATTATGATAAAGCGAACCGGTACATAGAAGTGACCTCGCCGATTATGACGGGGGATACGGAAGAGATATCGGGTGTCATGCTGGCCAGCGTATCTACGGATACGATCGAAGACAGCCTGAAGATTCTGAGCACAAAAGGAAGCGCTATTCTGGGAATTGTTTTCATACTGATGCTGGGACTGAGCCTGTTTATTGCGGACCGGATTGTAAAACCGCTGCGCAGAATTACAGAATCCATTGCGGATGTATCCGAAGGGTATGATGATGAAGTGCTCCATGTGAATACATTTACCGAGACAAAGCAGCTTTCCGAAGCTTTTAACAAGATGCTGGGGAGGCTGAAGCAGCTGGATGAATCCAGGGAAGAGTTTGTATCCAACGTATCACATGAGCTGCGTACGCCGCTGACATCCATGAAAGTACTGGCAGATTCCCTTCTGGCGCAAGAAGATGTTCCAATCGAACTGTACCAGGAGTTCATGGGGGACATTGCGAAAGAGATTGACAGAGAGAATGATATTATTGCTGACCTTTTGTCTCTGGTAAAGATGGACAAGACTGCCAAGAATCTGAATATTAATACGGTTAATATCAACGAACTGATGGAACTGATCCTGAAGAGGCTCAAGCCGATTGCCGAAAAGAAGAATGTTGAGGTGGTTCTGGAAAGTTTCCGTCCGGTTACGGCAGAGATTGACGAGGTAAAGCTTACACTGGCATTCTCCAATCTGGTGGAGAATGCAATTAAATACAACCATGAAGAGGGATGGGTTCATGTCTCTATTAACGCTGACCACAAATATTTTTATATAAAAGTTGCGGATTCGGGGATCGGTATTCCGGAACAGGATCAGCAGCATATATTCGAACGTTTTTACCGGGTGGACAAGTCCCATTCCAGGGAGATGGGCGGTACCGGCCTGGGACTTGCTATAACAAGGAACGCAATCATTATGCACCGGGGATCCATCAAAGTATACAGCAGCGAGGGTGAGGGGACCACATTCACGGTACGGATCCCGCTGACCTATGTTGCTTAGAAGGAGGCAGTACAATATGAAAAGAAGAATTGCAGGCCTGTTAACTGTCTGTTTTTGTCTGCTTCTCCTTCTGTCTGCATGTTCAAAGCGGACGGCAGTGAAAGATGACAGCCCCTTTATCTATTGTCTGAATGGGGAGCGGACAGGCCTGATAAAAGTGAATTATGAGGTTAAAAACAATGACCCGCTTCAGGCGGCAGAAGCAATGCTGAAAGAACTGGCGAAGCCGTCCGAGGATATTGATTATACCGCGCCGATACCAAAAGGGGTAAAAGTGAATACCTGCAAGCTGGAAGGGGAGCTTCTGTATCTCGATTTCAACGGGCGTTATATGGATATTCCGCCGCTTGAGGAAAAGCTGGTGAGGGCAGCAGTGGTCCAGTCTCTGATCCGGATTGATGGAATCAGCGTACTCTGGATTTCGGTGGACGGCGAGGATCTTAGGGACAGTGAAGGACGTATTCTGGGATATCAGAATGAAGATGATTTTGTACAGAATACCGGATCCTCACTGAACTCCTATCAGACGGGCACGCTGACGTTATATTTTGCAAATGAGACAGGCGATAAACTGACAGAGCAGCATATGGACGTAAAATACAGCAGCAATATGTCGAAAGAGAAGCTGATCGTTGAAAAGCTGATGAAGGGACCGAAAAAGAATGCCGGATATCCCACAATCAATCCGGCCGTCAGCCTTCTCGGGGTGACAATAAAAGACGGGATCTGCTATGTGAATCTGGATGACGAATTCCTGACAGGGGGCGTGGATGTCAAACCGGAGATCACGATTTATTCCATTGTAAACTCGCTTGTAGAGGGGACAACAGCGAGTAAAGTGCAGATTACGGTAAACGGAGAGAAGAACATTTCTTACAAGGATACGGTCGATTTAACCCAGCCGCTGCAGCGGGATATGAGCTGGGTAGAAAATGCGGAGGAAGAATGATAAAAAGGCCACTTTGTGCAGCGGCAGTTCTTTTTCTCGGAATACAGACTGTCCTGGCGGGCGGGTTTCATATAGCACCTGACTGGAAACCCACCCGGCTGGAGACCGGAATCGGCGGTAAAGAAGACGTCGTGCTGGAGGGGACAATCTATCACAGGGAAGAGAAACCAAACTGCAGAGTATTATATCTTAAGGACAATCTTGTCCATCTGAAGAATCAAATCTTTCAGGAATCAAAAATTCTTGTTTATATCCAAACAGAACATTACACAGCAATCGGGAACCGAATACAGATCACAGGGACGGCGGAGGGCTTCCAGGAAGCCAGAAATCCGGGAAATTTTGATCAGAAATTCTATTACCGCAAGCAGGGGATCCATGTATCCGTATGGGCGGATGACGTAAAAATACTGGATGCAGAAGAAGATCCGATACGGGAAAATCTGGCGGTGCTCAGGGAGCGATGGAAGACGCTCCTGATAAAATGCATGGGAGAATACTACGGGAACACTATGAGCGCGATACTTCTAGGCGACAAAAGCGGACTGGACAGTGAGCTGAAAGAACTATATCAGAAAAGCGGGATTGGGCACGCGCTCGCAATTTCAGGTTTGCACATGTCCTTTTTAGGCATTGGGCTGTATAAATTATTGCGCAGGGCCGGTCTGCCCTTTTGCATAGCCGGGGGGATTGGAATCTGTTTCTTACTGGCCTATACTATGATGATTGGCTGCGGGGTATCCAGTATCCGGGCGTTTGTCATGTATTTTGTCAGAATGGGTGCAGATATAACCGGAAGAGACTACGATATGCCGACCAGCCTGGCGCTTGCGGCTGCAGTGATCGTGGCATGGCAGCCTCTTTTTCTTCTGGACGCAGGTTTTCTGCTTTCCTTCGGCGCGCTGTTGGGAATTACCGCCGTCAATCCGTGTCTTGAATATTGTTTTTTGCAGGAAAAGAAAGGCCGGAAAATCTTCAGCAGCTTCCTTGCAAGTCTATCTGTCAATCTGATATTGCTGCCGGTTATGTTGTATTTCTATTTTGAATTCCCAGTGTATTCTATTATTCTGAATCTCCTTGTAATCCCTCTGATGTCCCTGGTACTGGGGAGCGGCGTGATCGGCTCCCTGACGGCCATTGTATCCGGACAGGCAGGCGCAGTACTGCTGCAGGTCTGTAAGGGAGTCTTGTTTTTGTACGAAAAGGCCTGTTCAGCCAGTATGGAATTACCGGTAAGCAGAATTGTATCGGGGCAGCCGGAAAAAGGGGGGATTGCTATTTACTACATTCTCTTATTTTTGTTCTGTCTGGCGGCATACCGGCTGAAAAGAGAAAAAGAAAAGAATCCATCCCGCGCGACTTTATCTTTGGTGATATCAGCCCGTAAAAAGCTGCTGGGAGGAACAGCAGTCTTATTCCTTTGCGGCACGTTATTTATAACGTGTATGCTGCCCTATCATACCAGAGGAACCATTCGGATTACTATGCTTGATGTAGGGCAGGGGGACGGCTTGTACATAAAAGGACCGCAGGGAATGCGGTATTTTATAGATGGTGGGAGCAGCGATGTTTCCGCTGTAGGAAAATATCGGATCGAGCCCTTTTTAAAATCCCAGGGCGCAAAAACGCTGGACTATGTCTTTATCTCTCATGGAGATGCAGACCATATGAACGGAATCGAGGAACTGTTGGAGAACCAGCGTCTGGGAATCCGTATCCGAAATCTGGTTCTGCCGCCGGATCGAGTACAGGACGATGCGCTGAAAAAGCTGGCAGTAAAAGCATTGGAAAACAATACGAGAGTCGTTGTGATGGATGCGGGCGACAGGATGACAGAAGGAAATTTCCGGTTGTCCTGCAAAGCACCGGCAGCAGCGTACAAGGGTGAGGCCGGGAATGCTGCATCCATGGTGCTGGAGGCAGAATACGGGGAGTTTAATATGCTGTTTACCGGAGACGTGGAGGGGGAAGGAGAAAAACTTCTGGAACAAGGAGGACTCCGCCGGTATGATGTGCTGAAAGTGGCGCACCATGGGTCTAAAAATTCCAGTTCCAGGAAATTTCTTGAGCAGACACTGCCCGTTACCGCCTGGATATCATCAGGGGTTGATAACCGGTATGGGCATCCTCACAAAGAGACGATAGAAAAGCTGGGAGAAACAGGGAGCAGAATATACGGTACACAGGAATGCGGTGCGGTGACGCTGGTGACCGATGGAGAAAGCGCAGAGATTGAGGCCTATTTGAGAACGTTTCGCCGGTGAATATAGAAACGTGAGAACATCTATAAGCTATATCAAAAAAATGATAAGGTTTTCATAATTAATTCATAATTAATGCAACTAAAAAACAGTTGCAAAAACAGCTGTATTATTATATAATAAAGGAGGAAATAATGAGTAAGAGAGATAAATTAATAAAGCGGCTATATACGGTTCCCAGTGATTTTACATACGATGAGCTAAGACAGCTCCTAAAATATCTTGGGTTCCGGGAAGTAGAAACCGGGAAAACCAGCGGCTCTGCTGTAAAGTATTATAACCGGGAGTTAGGGATCCCCATCTATATACACAGGCCGCATCCGGGTAACATCGTTAAAAAATATGTTTTAAGAGAGCTAATTCGCTTATTAAGCAAGGAGGATTTGTGATGGGTAACTGCATGAAATATAAAGACTATTATGGTACGATTGAATATTCAGATGAGGATCAATGCTTTCATGGGAAGGTGCTTGGCATCAATGGACTGGTTACCTTTGAGGGCGAGAGTGTGCAGGAACTAAGAGCGTCTTTTCAGGAAATGGTAGATGAATATCTGAAAGACTGTGAAAGTAAACACATTGCTCCGGATAAGCGCTATAAGGGGAGTTTTAACATACGGATCGCCCCGGAGCTTCACAGGGAAGCGTCTTTGCGCGCAGCAAACGAAGGGATTTCCCTGAATGCATTAGTAGAGAAGGCAATTTCATTATATGCCAGCACGTCGTTTCATAAATGAAGTGCTTCCAGCCCTATCTGCTCCTGCGGATACTTGCGGACAGCATAACAAAGACTCCGGTGCGCCTTCAAAGATGCGGAGATTTCCTCTTCCTGTTTTAGTCTTTATTTGTCATTCTGTAAAAAGAGGAATTCCGGAAAACATTTTTTGCAGATTATGTTCATCAAATGGAAGATATTCAGCAACCGTAAAACCGACTACATCAGAATTTTCAGTAATAAGTTTTAGTACCTCAAATAGCTTCTCCATTGTCATCTTCCCACCGCCTGAACCGTCTCCGGATAATTCAGGGTTAGCAAAATAGGTTGAGTGAAAAAAATGTTCATCTAATACATCAATATCAAAATGAATCAATATTTGATCGAAACGCTTCATAAACGCTTTAATTTCATTGTCAGAAATAAATGCGTTCTCTTGCACCTGATACTCTACACCGACATCATTTAAAAACTTTCGCTGATAACTGTGGAGACCTTGCAAACCAATATACAGAATTTCGTCTGGCCTGAACGTTTGGTTTTGCATTAGCGCTGAAAGCTGCGGCGCTCCATACCCAAGAAGAGAACCGAGAACCATTGCGTGGGCATTTGGATAACCGTCATTTACAGTTGATATATCAGGGTGGGCATCAATCCAAATAATTCCGATATTTTCATAAAGTCCGTGAAGATAATCAAACGGTGCTAAGGACACGATACAGTTTCCACCAATAGTAATAATTCGGTCCGGTTTTTCTTCTGCGATTTTATTCTGAGCATTATTGATACCCTCTAACACTTCACTTTCAGCAAACAGCCCATTTCTGATCGTTTTTTCTTTGTTATCCGGCGGAGCAATCTCTACTTTTACAAGCTTCTGTTTATCGTTTACAGGAAGAATGTGCTGTAAAAGATTTGCTCCTAAATAATATGTTGGCAAACCGCCACTTATATAATCTGGATATAATAATCTTATCGTTTTCATATTGTCTGCTCCTTTTAAATTCTTTGTACTTATCTATTTTTACACAACAGTATTATAACATGACTCCAATTTTAAATCAGTTCTTTTCCGCCGCCCTATAATATTTTTGCCACGGATACTGATATTGTTATGCAACAAGTTATTTTACGATATGATGGAAAATATTTTGCATAATAGAGAACTTTCCTATATAATAGATACGTTATGAAGAGTTTAAATGAAGATTTAAAAACAGGACAATTCAGGCAGATATATCTTCTCTATGGGGAAGAGAATTATCTGAAGAAGCAGTATAAGGATCGGTTTACGAAGGCAATGCTCCCGGATGGGGATACGATGAACTACGCTTATTATGAAGGGAAGGGCGTAGATGTCAGGGAGGTCATTGATCTGGCGGAAACCCTGCCGTTCTTTGCCGAGCGCCGACTGCTGGTATTCGAAAACACCGGATTCTTTAAGAGCGCGGGGGCGGATCTGGCCGATTATATTAAGGATATGCCGGATACTACATTTTTTATTTTCATAGAAAATGAAGTGGACAAGCGCAGCAAGATGTTTAAAGCAGTGAAGGCGAAAGGGCATATTGCAGAGCTGCCGTTCCAGGATGAGCCAACACTGAAAAAGTGGATTCTGGGGATGGTGCGCAAGGAGAATAAGCAGATATCCGAGTCTACGGTGACCTATCTGTTGAATAAAGTCGGTACAGATATGGGGAATATACAGAAGGAGCTGGAAAAGTTATTCTGCTATACACTGGATAAAGACAGCATTCTGCCGGAAGATGTGGACGCGGTATGTGTGACGCAGATTTCCAACCATATTTTCGATATGGTCAATGCAGTGGCGGATAAGAGGCAGGAGCGGGCGCTGGAGCTTTACTATGAATTGGTGGCTCTGAAAGAACCGCCAATGCGGATTCTGTATCTGATGACCCGGCAGTATCGGATTCTGCACCAGGTTAAGGACCTGCTTAAGAAGGGATATGGCAGAAAAGAAATCGCATCCAAGGCAGGCCTGCATCCTTTTGCTGCGGGCAAATACATGGATCAGGCAAAGCACTTCAGAAGCAGCGAACTCCGCGCAATTATGGAGGACAGTGCGGATATAGAAGAACGCGTGAAAACAGGGCGTCTGACGGATGTACTGGCGGTTGAGCTGTTTATTGTAAAATACTCTTCCGTGTCAAAGAGATAAAGAAAGGTTGGAGAAATAAAAGTGTCAGTAATAGATCAGAGTAAAATTCGTAATTTTTGTATCATAGCACATATCGATCATGGAAAATCTACTTTGGCAGACCGGATCATCGAGATGACAGGACTGCTGACAAGCCGTGAGATGCAATCCCAGGTTCTTGATAATATGGATCTGGAGAGGGAACGGGGGATTACCATCAAGGCCCAGACCGTGCGTACTGTCTATAAGGCAAAGGATGGGGAGGAGTATATCCTCAACCTGATAGACACGCCGGGGCATGTGGATTTTAACTACGAGGTATCCAGAAGCCTTGCAGCGTGCGATGGAGCGATTCTGGTAGTGGATGCCGCACAGGGCGTAGAAGCCCAGACGCTGGCCAATGTATACCTCGCGCTGGATCATGACCTGGATGTTATGCCGGTCATCAACAAGATCGACCTTCCAAGTGCGGATGCGGAGCGGGTAAAAGAAGAAATAGAAGATGTAATCGGTATTGACGCCGAGGACGCGCCACTGATTTCGGCAAAGACCGGGTTGAATGTGGAAGAGGTGCTGGAGCAGATCGTGGAAAAGATTCCGGCGCCGGAGGGAGATGCTTCGGCGCCCCTGCAGGCACTGATATTTGACTCTCTTTACGATTCTTATAAGGGAGTGATCGTATTCTGCCGGGTAAAAGAGGGAAGCGTAAGAAAAGGTACACCGATCCGTATGATGGCTACCGGAGCTACGGCAGAAGTTGTGGAGGTTGGATATTTTGGTGCAGGCCAGTTTATTCCCTGTGAAGAACTGAGCGCCGGGATGGTAGGCTATATTACGGCCAGCTTGAAAAATGTGAAAGATACCCGTGTGGGAGATACGGTGACCAATGCAGAAAGGCCCTGCGAAGAGCCGCTGCCGGGATATAAAAAAGTAAATCCTATGGTTTACTGCGGTATGTATCCGGCGGACGGAGCGAAGTACCCGGATCTGCGGGATGCGTTGGAAAAGCTTCAACTCAATGATGCGGCCCTGCAGTTCGAGGCGGAGACCTCTGTTGCGCTGGGATTTGGTTTCCGCTGTGGATTCCTGGGCTTACTGCATCTGGAGATTATTCAGGAGCGCCTCGAGAGAGAATACAACCTGGATCTGGTGACCACGGCCCCCAGCGTTATTTACAAGGTGCATAAGACCAACGGAGATATCATTGACCTGACGAATCCGACAAACCTTCCGGATCCTGCCGAGATCGAATACATGGAGGAGCCAATCGTAAAAGCGGAGATCATGGTGACTTCCGAATTTATCGGCGCAATCATGGATTTATGCCAGGAACGCCGCGGAGAATACCAGGGGATGGAATACATCGAAGAGAAACGTGCGGTTCTGCATTATCATCTGCCGCTCAATGAGATCATCTATGACTTTTTCGATGCCTTAAAGTCACGATCCAGAGGATATGCGTCCTTTGATTACGAGATGCTGGGATACGTGCAGTCAGAACTTGTGAAACTGGATATCCTGATTAATAAAGAAGAGGTAGATGCCCTTTCTTTCATCGTACATGGAAGCACAGCTTACGAGAGAGGCAGAAAGATGTGCGAGAAGCTGAAAGAAGAGATACCGCGCCAGCTGTTTGAGATTCCGATCCAGGCAGCCGTTGGCAGCAAGATTATCGCCCGTGAGACTGTCAGGGCAATGCGTAAGGATGTGCTCGCTAAATGTTACGGCGGCGATATTTCCCGTAAGAAAAAACTTCTGGAAAAGCAGAAGGAAGGAAAGAAGCGCATGCGTCAGGTAGGCAGCGTCGAGATACCGCAGAAGGCATTCATGAGCGTGCTGAAATTGGATGATAAGTAATATGAAGAAAGAACTGGAGCTGTACCTGCATATCCCTTTCTGCGTGAAAAAATGCGCATACTGCGACTTCCTCTCTGCGCCTGCGAACGAGGACGCAAGGCAGGAGTATGTGGATGCGCTGCTTTGCGAAATACAGAGATATGAAGAAGCATACCACGAGCCGTACCAGGTCACGACGATATTTCTTGGAGGCGGTACGCCCTCCATGCTGACGGGAGATCAGGTTACAGCAATATTTGCCGCCCTGCATCAAAGTTTCCGGATCTCAGAGAATGCGGAAGTCACAATAGAGGCCAATCCAGGAACTGTAACAAAAGAGAAGCTAAAAGCTTGGAAAGCGGCCGGTATTAACCGTCTGAGCATCGGACTTCAGTCCGCGGATAACGAAGAGCTGAAGATGCTTGGAAGAATCCATACATGGGAAGAGTTTCTCGCAACCTACGATTTGGCTAGAAAACAGGGCTTTGATAACATTAATATCGACCTGATCTCGGCCATTCCCGGACAGACAGAGGCGAGCTGGAAAAAGACGCTTACCAAAGCCGCAAGCCTGGATCCGGAGCATATCTCCGCCTACAGCCTGATTATAGAGGAGGGAACCCCTTTTTATGAAAGGTATGGGGAAAATGCCGGACAAGGTCTGCCGGAAGGTCATGCAGCAGAGAATACATCAGATAGCATAGCGCCGCAGCTGCCAGATGAGGACGCAGAAAGAACGATCTACGAAATGACAGCAGAGATTCTGTTAGAGTACGGCTATCAGAGATACGAAATCTCCAACTATGCAAAAGAAGGATATGCCTGCCGCCATAATCTGGGCTACTGGGAGAGAAAAGAATACCTGGGAATCGGTCTGGGCGCCTCCTCTCTTATCGGCAGGAGCAGATATCACAATACAGGGGATATTCGCTCCTATATACAAAAGGTACAGGACCAAACGGACATAAAAGAGGACGTGGAACACCTGTCACTTAGAGACGAGATAGAAGAATTTATGTTTCTTGGATTAAGAGAGACAAAAGGAATTTCAATTTCCGGATTTGAAGAACTCTATAGACAGAGTATATTCGATGTTTATGGGACACAAATAAGAAAATTGATGGATGGCGGGCTGCTGGAAATGTCGGGAGATCGTATCCGGCTGACAGAAAGAGGGATCGATGTCAGTAATTTGGTGTTTTTGGAATTTATGGGGTGATTTTTTTGTGGCTGAGGGGCGCCATCGAGGAGCGAGATGCACCAGCGGCGTACGGGAAGGCTTATGCTGATTTTGGAAGCCTTCCCGTACGCCGCTGGTGCATCTCGCTATCTCAATACAATAACCCCGGCCACTGCTCCTGCGATTATCCATATGAGGGGATGGATATTTTTGAGTGGTTTGACCTGCAGCAGTATGAAGATGACTATTCCGATCAGGATGGCGGGATAGTTGAGTGAGAGGGTTTCTTTGCTGGCGTCGGCGAATGTTATTCGGACAATCTGCCATACGGCGTATCCGATCAGTGCGGCTATCATGGGACGGATCCCGTAGAAGGCGGATTTGACGTATTTGTTTTCGCTGAAGTTGGACATGAATTTGGCTATGATGATTATAATAATGAGGGCAGGACAGACCAGGCCGATGGTTGCAGTAAGCGCTCCGGGGATTCCACCTGCATGAAAGCCTGCATAGGTTGCCATGTTAATACCGATCGGGCCGGGGGTACTTTCACTAATTGCTATCATATTTGCCAGTTCTGTTGTGGTAAACCATGAATATTTTTGGGTCAGTTCCATCAAAAAAGGTACGGTTGCCATTCCTCCGCCAATAGAAAAAAGCCCGATTTTAAAGAATTCTATAAATAAGGTAAGATAGATCATGCTCTTTTTTTCTCCTTCAGTATATTTACAATGATGCCGGTTCCAGCGGCACAGATGACCAGTATAATAGTAGGAATCGGAGAGAATGTGGCGAGTAGAAAACCGGCGAGGAAGATAAGCAGTCCCAGCTTATCACGGATGCCCGATCTGGCCAGCGAGATAACGGTATTGATCATTAGGGCGCAAACCGCAATCCGAATGCCGGCCAGTGCATGCAAAACGGCCGGGATGTCCATAAAACGGCTCAAAATACTGGCTATCAGACAGATAATAATAACAGAAGGGCTTACCATCCCCAAAGTACCAAAAACAGCTCCCGGAACACCAGCCTGTTGATATCCGATATAAGTAGAGGTATTAACCGCAATAATACCCGGAGTACACTGTCCGATAGCATAGATATCCAGAATCTCCTCATCTGTAGCCCATTTCTTTTTCAGCACAACCTCACGCTTTAACATAGGCAGCATAGCCATGCCGCCTCCAAAAGTAAGTCCACCTACACGAAAAAAGGTCACATACAATTCCCATAATTTCTTCATCAGAATCCTCCTATACAAATATAACACTCCGGTACTTCATGCATTTCTTCCTATAGAAAATCATATCATTCTATATATTCTACGACTTTTCATAAAAAGATTCAATCAAACCTATGTAAAATCGGGATTCAGTTGACAGGCTTCAGTCCTGTCGACGGATGGGGACGCTTCATGACAGGGAGGCCGGGGAGGCGCTGGGGCTGTATATGCCGTTGCGATATGCACCCATGCTGCTAAGTGATTCTAGAACACCCGATGCCGGATAGGCGGGTACGCTGAACACATCACGGGAAATCTGATGATTTCCCGCGCTGGGTTCAGCAAAAACTTGATTTGGTGATCAAGTTTTTCCCCGCCTATCCGGCATCGGCTGTTCAAGAATCACTAAGCGCATTCCAGCATTTCGCAACGGCATATACAGCCCCAGCACCTCCCCGGCCTCCCTGTCATAAAGCTGGCTCATCCAATCGGCAGGAAAGCTCGCCAACCGGGTGGGATCCCGGACCAGGGCAGCGGATGTGGATTGGCTATGCGTGTCTTTTCATCTTCAAGATGCGTATTGAATTATTTTGATACCGGAAGCGTATCCCCTTGCTTTTTACACCTACTGGGGACATAAAAGTGCCACCAATTCTATATCCATACGCTGCCCCCGTTTGAGGCCCCTCCTTAGAAACGAGCTTTTTCCTACCGGTTGGATGCGCCAGCTCCATGAAGGGATAGCCGAAAACCTCCCGGAGAACATCCATGTCCTTTCAAAAACGCTCAAAGCGGACCTTAGAAATTCTTGGTGGGAAACAGCCCTGAAAATGGAGAGATTTTTGGATTCCGAATCCAAAAATCAGCTGACCCAGCGCGAGAAATCATCGGATTTCTCGTGATGTGTCAGTGGTGCTCCATTTTCAGGGCTGTTTCCCGCCTAGAATTTCTTAGGTCCGCGGCCGCGTTTTTGAAAGGACATGGATGTTCTCCGGGAGGTTTTCGGCTATCCCTTTATGGAGCGTCCCCATCCGCGCCGAAACTAAAGCTCGTCGCTAAATCCCGATTTTGTATAAAAAATATATAAAGACTGTTGACAAAAATTATCCATGGTGCTATCTTAGTATACGTAAGGTGTTAGCACTCAAAACTAAAGAGTGCTAATAAGCAAAAGGCTGAATCAAAAAGGAGGGTCCGGATATGGCAGCAGTTACTGAAATGACTGACAGGAAGCTAGTGATTTTAAAAGCAATTATCCGGAATTATCTGGAGACGGGCGAACCGGTAGGTTCCAGAACCCTTTCGAAATATACGGAATTGAATCTGAGTTCAGCTACTATTCGAAACGAGATGGCAGATCTGGAGGATCTGGGATACATATTCCAGCCCCACACATCTGCAGGGCGCATTCCTTCAGACAAAGGCTATCGGCTGTATGTGGATATGCTGATGGAGGAGAAAGAGCAGGAGATCACAGAACTGAGGAACACAATGCTTGAAAAGACAGACAAAGTTGACAAGATATTGCAGCAGGCAGCCAAAGTTCTAGCAGCGAATACAAATTATGCGACTATGGTTTCGGCCCCGGTCAACAGCAGGAACACATTGAAGTTTATCCAGCTTTCACAGGTGGATGAAGAACAGATTGTGGCAGTGATCGTGATGGGCGGCAACGTCATCAAGAATAAAATTATTGATGTCGGTGAAACTTTAAGTAGTGAGACTCTGCTGAAGCTGAATATGCTGCTGAATACGACCCTGAACGGGATGTCCATAGAAGAGATTAACCTCGGCCTGATCGCAAGGCTGAAGGAACAGGCTGGGATTCACAGCCAGGTGATCAGTGATGTTCTGGATGCTGTGGCAGAGATCATCCATGTGGATGAGGATATGGAGATTTATACCAGCGGTGCCACGAATATTTTTAAGTATCCGGAGCTTAGCGATAAGCAGAGCGCACAGGAAATTATCAGTGCATTTGAAGAAAAGCAGCAATTGGCCGATCTCGTTACCGAGACACTGGCCAGTGAAGATAATCATGGAATTCAGGTATACATTGGAGATGAAGCACCGGTGAAGACCATGAAAGACTGCAGTGTTGTGACAGCAACCTACGAATTGGGCGAAGGCATGAAGGGTACTATAGGTATCATAGGTCCAAAGCGTATGGATTATGAACATGTCATGAAGACGCTGAAGACTCTGCAGAATGAGTTGGATGCAATTTATTACAAAGACCCAAAAGAATAGGAAGGTGAATAGCTGGTGGAAGAGAAGATGAGCAAAGAAGATATGGTAAGAGAAGCCGTAGAGGAAGCCAAGGCTAAGGCCGCAAAGGAAGCGGAAAAAGAAAGAGACGAAAACCAGTCTGAGTCCGAAGCCGGGCCGGAAGCCTGTGAGGATGTACAGGAAGAAACAGAGTGCACAGACAACGGTGAGGATGCCGAAGAAGCCGAAGAGAATGAAGAACCGGATGCGGCTGAGGATGAAGAAGACAAATCCGGTAAAGAAAAGAAGCGCTTCGGCAGAAAGAATAAAAAAGATAAAAAAGACGAGAAGATCGAAGAACTGACTGACAGGCTTACCCGTCAAATGGCAGAGTTTGATAACTTCCGCAAGCGTACGGAAAAGGAGAAATCCCAGATGTACGAGATAGGTGCGAAAGATATCATAGAAAAGATTCTTCCGGTCGTGGATAATTTTGAACGCGGCCTGGCAGCTGTGCCGGAGGAAGAACAGTCCAATCCTTTTGCAGAGGGAATGGAAAAGATTTATAAACAGCTGATGACTACACTAGAAGAGGTCGGTGTGAAACCGATCGAGGCGGTTGGAAATGAATTTAACCCGGACTTCCATAATGCAGTCATGCATGTGGAGGATGAAGAACTTGGCGAAAATATCGTAGCCGAGGAGTTCCAAAAAGGCTACACATACCGCGACAGTGTAGTAAGACATAGTATGGTAAAAGTAGCAAACTAATTTCTCATTCAAAATCAAAATATTTTAGGAGGAAATGATTATGGGCAAAATAATTGGTATTGACTTAGGTACAACAAACAGCTGCGTAGCTGTTATGGAAGGTGGACAGCCGACTGTCATCGCAAATACAGAGGGGGCAAGAACAACTCCGTCCGTAGTAGCATTTACAAAGACAGGAGAGCGTCTTGTGGGAGAGCCTGCAAAACGTCAGGCAGTAACGAATGCAGACAAAACAATCTCTTCCATTAAAAGAGAGATGGGAACCGATTATAAAGTAACAATCGATGACAAAAAGTATTCTCCTCAGGAGATTTCTGCTATGATTCTTCAGAAAATGAAAGCGGATGCAGAAGGATACCTTGGTGAAAAAGTAACGGAAGCAGTTATCACTGTACCGGCTTACTTTAACGATGCTCAGCGCCAGGCAACAAAGGATGCAGGTAAGATCGCAGGGCTGGACGTGAAGCGTATCATCAACGAGCCTACAGCAGCAGCGCTTGCATATGGCCTTGACAATGAAAAAGAGCAGAAGATCATGGTATACGATCTTGGCGGCGGTACTTTCGACGTATCAATCATTGAAATCGGCGACGGAGTTATCGAAGTATTATCTACAGCAGGAAATAACAGACTCGGCGGAGACGATTTTGACCAGAAGATTACTGATTATATGCTGGCTGACTTCAAGGCAAAAGAGGGCGTAGACTTATCCGGGGATAAGATGGCTCTTCAGAGACTGAAAGAAGCCGCTGAGAAGGCAAAAAAAGAGCTTTCATCTGCAACAACAACCAACATCAACCTTCCGTTCATCACAGCTACATCCGAAGGACCGAAGCATTTCGATATGAACCTGACAAGAGCGAAGTTCGATGAACTGACACATGATCTTGTTGAAAAGACAGCGGAACCGGTAAGACGTGCGCTGTCAGATGCAGGCATCTCCGCATCTGAGCTGGGCCAGGTACTGCTGGTTGGTGGTTCCACACGTATTCCTGCAGTTCAGGAAGAAGTAAAACGTCTGACAGGCAAAGAGCCAAGCAAGTCTCTGAACCCGGACGAGTGTGTTGCACTCGGCGCTTCTGTACAGGGCGGTAAGCTGGCCGGAGACGCAGGCGCAGGCGATATCCTTCTGCTGGATGTTACACCACTGTCACTTTCTATCGAGACAATGGGCGGCGTGGCAACAAGACTGATCGAAAGAAACACAACGATTCCTACAAAGAAGAGCCAGATCTTCTCCACGGCAGCAGATAATCAAACAGCAGTTGATATCAATGTTGTACAGGGAGAAAGACAGTTCGCAAGAGACAACAAGTCCCTCGGACAGTTCAGACTGGATGGAATTCCGCCGGCTCCGCGTGGAATCCCGCAGATCGAAGTAACATTCGATATCGATGCAAACGGTATCGTAAATGTATCAGCGAAAGACCTCGGAACAGGCAAAGAGCAGCACATCACAATTACTGCGGGCTCCAACATGTCAGATGATGACATCCAGAAGGCGGTTAAGGAAGCTGCTGAATTCGAGAGCCAGGATAAGAAACGTAAAGAGGCGATTGACACCAGAAATGAAGCCGACAGTATGGTATTCCAGACCGAAAAAGCAATTCAGGAAGTAGGCGACAAACTGGATGCTACAGACAAAGCAGCCGTAGAGGCTGACTGCCAGGCATTGAAAGATATCCTTGCAAAATCTACTCCGGAAGATACTTCAGACGCTCAGGTTGCTGAGATCAAGGCAGCTAAGGATAAGCTGATGGAAAGCGCTCAGAAGTTATTTACAAAGATGTATGAGCAGGCAGGAGCTGGCGCTGGAGCAGGAGCAGGCTTCTCAGAGGGACCGGGACCGGAAGCAGGTCCGGCGCCGGAAGGCTACCAGGGAGATGATGTAGTAGACGGGGATTATAAAGAAGTATAAAATCCGTTGGCAGAAAGGTTCTACGAAGCCGCGAAATGCGGCCTCGTAGAATTTCTTTGTTGACAGAATTAAGCAGACAGATGAAAGGGTAGAGTGTTATGGCAGAGTCAAAAAGAGATTATTACGAGGTGCTTGGCGTAGGCAGGGATGCAGATGACGCGGCAATTAAAAAGGCATACCGAGTTCTGGCCAAAAAGTACCATCCGGATATGAATCCCGGAGATGCCGAGGCCGAAAAAAGGTTCAAAGAGGCATCGGAAGCGTATGCAGTACTTAGCGACCCTGATAAACGCCGCCAGTATGACCAGTTTGGACACGCAGCATTTGAAGGTGGGGCCGGCGGAGCAGGCGGCTTCGGCGGATTTGATTTTAACGGTGCTGATTTCAGTGATATATTTGGCGATATTTTCGGAGATTTGTTTGGCGGAGGCGGACGCAGAGGCGGCAGGGCCAGCAACGGTCCGATGAAGGGGGCAAATATCCGCAAGAGTATTAGAATCACATTCGAGGAAGCAGTCTTTGGATGTGAAAAGGAATTGGACGTTGCATTAAAAGATCCATGTACAGCATGCAACGGAACAGGGGCAAAACCGGGCACATCTCCTGAGACTTGCCCGAAGTGCGGAGGAAAAGGCCAGGTGGTCTACACATCCCAGTCCTTCTTCGGCACAGTACAGAATGTCCAGACCTGTCCGAACTGCGGCGGTTCCGGAAAAGTCATTAAGGAAAAGTGTCCGTCTTGTTCCGGAACAGGATACACATCCAGTAAAAAGCATATTTCAGTCATTGTGCCTGCCGGCATAGACAGCGGGCAGAGCGTACGTTTACGGGAAAAGGGCGAGCCGGGGGTTAACGGCGGACCGAGAGGCGATTTGCTGGTAGAAGTAAATGTAAGCAGACATCCGATCTTCCAGAGGCAGGATATGCATATCTTTTCAACCGTACCGATTACATTTGCACAGGCAGCGCTGGGTGGGGATATCAGAGTTCCTACCGTGGACGGAGACGTTTTATATACCGTAAAAGCAGGCACCAAGACAGATACAAAAGTGCGCTTAAAAGGAAAAGGTGTTCCGTCCCTTCGTAATTCTCAGGTGCGGGGAGACCATTATGTAACATTGGTCATCCAGACTCCGGAAAAACTTAGCCCGGAGGCAAAGGAAGCATTGAAGCAGTTTGATAAATTATCGGGGAATTCACTGAACCAGAATGTGGAACCGGAAGAGGAAAGCAAACCTCAAAAGGGGAAGAAAAAAGGGTTCAGAGGGAAAGTGAAGGATGCGGTGGATGAGTGAAGGAGAGGGCGCTTAGCGAAGGGACGCTTAGTGAAACCTCGGAACGGCCGTCCCCCCGGGAATCGGATATAGGCGCAGTCGGAGAGACGGGTTTTGACTGTAAGCTGGAGTAAAGCAAAAGAGAAGAAAAACCAGGGCAACCTGGCCACATCACGAGAAGCCTTGATGACTTCTCGCGCTGGGGCCAGGGATTCTTGTGATTTGTGATCACAAGAATCACCCTGGTTTTTCTTCTCTTTTTCTTAACTCCAACTAACAGCCAAAAGACGCTTCCGACTGCCCCTATATCCGATTCCCGGGAGGACGGCCGTTCCGAGGCTTCACTAAGCTGGGGCGTCCAAGGCGGGAGGTACGCTGCGGGATGGGGAAACGGCTGTCAGGCAGATGATTGAGCGGCCTCCCAGGAGTATGGCTCCAGTTGCCTTGGGGGCAGTGTTTTCGTCGTAAAGCATTTGTGACGAATCGCCGGTGTTTACTGCTATGTGCCAGCTGTAATCCGGCGGGAGTTCGGGGAGGGTTAGCTCTAGTGTTCGCCAGTAGGGGTTCACTGCCAGGTATACGATATCATCTTTTTTGGTTTCTTCGTCGTATCCGGCGAACATGATTCCTATGGTCCTGGATTCGGGAGTGTAGTCTGGTGCCCAGGGGGTCAGGCCGTGTTCACTGGTGCAGGGGAAACCTGTATGGCTGGGAGCCAGGTTTTTTCGGATTGCGGGATGGCTTCTCCGAAAGGCGGTCATGTAGCGGAAAAACTGGAAGAGATCTTTGTTTTTTTCTAAGAGACGCCAGTCCAGCCAGGAGATGAGATTGTCCTGGCAGTAGGGGTTGTTGTTGCCAAAACGGGTATCCCCGAACTCGTCTCCGGCGAGGAACATGGGGGTTCCTCTGCTGCACATTAAGACCGCACAGGCGTTGCAGATCATGCGGAAGCGGAGTGTATTGACTTCAGGATTGCCGGTATCGCCTTCTACACCGCAGTTCCAGCTGTTGTTGTCATCCGTTCCGTCGGTATTGTCCCAGCCGTTGGCTTCGTTGTGCTTCTGATTGTAGGAGTACAGGTCGTAGAGGGTGAAGCCGTCATGGCAGGTCAGGAAGTTGACAGAGGCATTCAGGCCTCTGGAATCCGGATCATATAGATCAGGCGAACCCAGGATTCTCATGGCGGCGGCTCTGGCCATGCCGGCATCTCCTTTTAAGAATCTGCGGAGGTCATCCCGGTATTTGCCGTTCCATTCCGCCCAGCGCTTCCAGGATGGGAAGGAGCCTACCTGGTATAACCCGCCCGCATCCCAGGCCTCTGCGATCAGCTTTACATTGCCAAGAATGGGGTCGAAGGCAAGGCTGCGCAGCAGCGGAGGCTGGCTCATGGGGGAGCCGTCGTCGCTGCGGCCGAGGATGGACGCCAGGTCGAAGCGGAATCCGTCAACCCGGTAATCCGTCACCCAGTAGCGCAGGCAGTCCAGGATCAGCTGCTGGACGACCGGGTGGTTGCAGTTCAGTGTATTACCGCAGCCGCTGAAGTTATAGTAATAACCATCGGGGGTCAGCATGTAGTAGATATGATTATCAAACCCTTTGAAACAAAAGCAGGGGCCGTATTCATTACCCTCGGCCGTGTGATTGAATACAACATCCAGAATCACATCAATGCCGTTATCGTGTAGGGCTTTGATCAGTTCCTTGAGTTCCCTGCCCTCCTGGTTATATTCCACGGAAGAGGCGTAACTGGTGTTTGGGGCGAAGAAGCTGACCGGATTGTAGCCCCAGTAGTCCAGCAGCTGATTATTGTCCAGCAGCCGGGCATCGCGCATCTCATCGAACTCAAAGATAGGCATCAGCTCCACGGTATTGATGCCGAGCTGCTTCAGGTATGGAATTTTTTCTTCCAGCCCCCGGAAAGTGCCGGGATGTTTTACCCGGGAGGAATCATCTTTTGTAAAGCCTCTGACGTGGGTCTCATAGATGATCATATCTTCCATGGGGATCTGAGGCTGGCGTTCCCGTCCCCAGTCGAAATTGTTGCGCACAACGCGAGCCCGGTAGCCGTGCTGTACGCAGTTCATGCAGCCCCATTTGCTCTGGCCGGTGACGGCCCTGGCATAAGGATCCAGCAGGATCTTTGTTTTATCAAAACGGAGGCCTTTCTTCTCGTCATAAGGCCCGTCCAGGCTGTATGCATATTCGAAATCTTCGATGTCCAGCCCGAATACAATCATAGAATAGACAAACCCGATCTTATAATGTTCAGGAAAAGGAATCACTGCGAAAGGTTCTTCCGCTTTCCTATGGAAGAGAAGCAGTTCGCAGGAATAAGCCTTATGGGACTGAATTGTAAAATTGACCCCTCCGGGGATGATGGTTGCCCCGAAAGTATTAAAAAATCCAGGGCGGACGAGAAAACCGCTGATCATGTCGAGCGGTTCCAGCTGACCGTTGGGGACAAGAGACATATCGGTAGTCTGTAATGGCATAAATATCAGATCCTTTCTTTTTAGTGCTGATAATATTTTGGCTGTTATTTTGTGTGCCGGCATTATTTGTGCTGATAATAAAAGACGGCAACCTGGGTCCGGTCCCTCAGCTCCAGTTTATCGAGAATAGAACTCAGGTAATTCCGTACAGTTCCTTCGCTCAGATACAGAGCAGAGGCAATCTCCTTATTGCTCAGCCCGTCGGCTATGAGCCGGATGATTTCCAGCTCTCTGTCATTGATATCACAGGAAGCGTAGTCAAAGGCCGGGGGCCTCTGGAGAAGTGAAGGAATCTTCGATACTATGGCATCTCCGAACACGGTCTGGCCCGAATACACGGCCCGGATGGCAGGCACGATATTTTGGTAGTCCTGTTTCAGGAGGTACCCCTTTGCACCCAGCTTCAGCGCTTTGATAATATATTCATCGTCAGAAAATGTGGTAAGAAGCAAGATTCTTGCTTCCGGAAATTCTCTGAGTATTTCCGCTGAAGCATCCAGTCCGTTCATATCTTTCATACGGATATCCATGAGAAGAACATCAGGCCGGTGCTGCCTAAACAGCGCAGCTGCCTCACTTCCGTCACTTCCGCAGGCCGGTACATGAAAGTCTTCCTGCGTCTCAAGTATCGTTTTCAGGGCTCCTGCCACGAGAAAATCATCGTCTACGATCAAAATGTTCATACTTTAAATCTCCTTTGGTATGGTAATAAATATTTTGAAACCTTTGTCCGTCTGAATCTGTATATTGCCTTTCAGGGACTGTATCCTGTCTTTCATGTTGACAAGCCCGATCCCGGAACCGGAGGGGGAAAGGGCTGTTCCGTTGTCCTCAATTAAGAGCTGGTAAAGTGCCGGATGCTCACGCATAATAATCGTTACATGTGTAGCATTGCTGTGTTTTATTACATTGGAGAGCGCCTCTTTTGTAATACTGATAAAGGAGTACTTGATTTCCCGAGATAAGTCACGCCCCATGTCATATTCAAATGACACCATGCAGGCTGTAAAATCTTTGAGCAGGCTGTTCACCGCCTCTTCTAAGTCTATGGCATCATCATGGAGGTCATGCACGCTGTTGCGAATGGTGTTCATGGCAGAATTCAGAGTAGAATCCAGGATCTCCAGCGGCTCCGACAGTGCAGGCTCCTTATGAACGGCACGCAGGGCCCCCACCATGAGAATGGAGCGGGAAAGAAGATGTCCGACATTATCGTGAATCTCACGGGCAATCCGGTTGCGTTCCCTCAGAGTGGCGGCGTAGATCTCGTAATCCTGTTTTTCCAGCAGTGCATGGTTCTTTTCCGTGAGAAGAAGATTCAGCTCCGTACTGTCATCTCTCGTCCGCTTATACAGGCTGTCCAGCTGCTCATAGGTTCCTGCGCTTCTTTGGAGCAGAAAGGCAAGCATCACCCCGAAGATTCCAAGACATAGAAGGAACAGGTCTGCTTCCCGGATGCCATATGCCCAGATATAAAGGCAGAGGCCTGCGGCGGCCGGAATATAGCGCTTATGGTGCAGAAGCACATAAGCACATGCCGGATAAAAATAAAGCAGCTCAGGAAGCAGTATGGATACGAGCAGATACAGGAGGAAGATGGGCAGGAGCAGCTTATTCAGCTCCAGAAAATAATCGGCGCAGCAGAAAATCAGCGCCGTTAAAAAACCAAATACGTAAACAATATCCGGTGAATCATGAAATAAAGTGAAAAAGCAAAATACAATCAATAATCCAGTGTCTCTGAAAAAATTCATGGGAACCTCTTTCTGTGCGGAAGAATCATCACAGTCTGTTATATTTTCTATTATATCATGAATCTAAGATTCATGACCGCCAAACGCCGTTCGGAAAATGTACAGACACACTTTCCAAACTAACGATCATTATATCATAAAATGGCTGGATACGTAACTAATATGGAACAGTTCTGGCAGGCCTGAACTGTTATGCTGTGGTTACTATTCACGGACATAGGCCGCGCATAGTAATGTACCGTTAATGTGCACACCCTGAGGGCGCACATATTAACAAGGTGACATTTGTCACATGAAGATCATGACGTATGACACTACCGGAAGGAAAGAAAAGAAAGTATACTGAGACTATAAAGAACAAGGCCGCCGCGCGGCTAAGGAAAATAAAGTCAGAGGAGGCTTTGGAATGATAAAAATAGAAAACCTGGTAAAGCGTTATGGAAAACTTGTGGCACTGGATCATTTAAATCTGGAGATAGAGGAAGGGGAGATATACGGACTGCTCGGTCCAAACGGATCCGGAAAAACAACGGCGATCAGCTGTATGCTGGCACTTTTAAAATACGACAAAGGCACGGTAAGTATTTTCGGCGAAGAGATGAGTCCGGATAATTATGGTATTAAACAGCAGATTGGAATCGTCCTTCAGAATGTGGCAGTCTTTGATGAGCTGACCGTTTATGAAAATATCGACTATTTCTGCGGACTGTATGTGAAAGACAGAGAGAAAAGAAAAAAGCTGGTTGTGGAAGCCATCCACTTTGTGGGGCTGGAGGACTATATAAAAATGCGGCCAAAGAAGCTTTCGGGAGGCCTGCTCAGACGTCTGAATATTGCATGCGGCATTGCACATAAACCCCGCCTTATTATCATGGATGAGCCGACCGTAGCGGTAGACCCGCAGAGCAGAAACCGGATTCTGGAGGGGATACAGGAATTAAACAGACAGGGATCTACCATCATCTATACATCCCATTACATGGAGGAGGTAGAACAGATCTGCACCAAAATCGCTATCATGGATCATGGCAGAAGCATTGCGGTTGGAACAAAAGAAGAACTAAAGGGCATGATTAAGACCGGGGAAACGGTTACCATAGAGGCAGCTGCCCTGGATTCGGATCAGATCAAGGATATCCGCCTTCTGCCCCATGTTTTCGATGTGAAATATGAAGAACAGATCCTAACAGTGCGCTGCACAGGGGCAAAACACAATCTGATACGTATATTGAACTATTTACAGGAAAATGAAATACCATTCGGCAGGGTATTCTCGGAGCTTCCGACACTGAATGACGTTTTCCTCGAAATCACGGGAAAAGAGCTGAGAGACTAGGAGGGGATCACATGCTGCATTTAATGAAATATGATGTCAAAGTAAAGCTGCATAATTTTAATATGCTGTTTTGGCCCTTCTTTTTTCCGCTTTTGCTGGCTACCTTCTTTTACTTTGCGTTCGGCAAAATAGACGAGGCTGATTTTGAGACAGTGCCGGCTGCGGTTGTAGAGGAGAAGGGGCAGGCTGCGGATCAGGAATTTTTGGGATTTCTGGATATGATGGAGCAGGATGATTCCAAACTGATCCATATAGAAACTATGGATGAAAAAAAGGCACTCCATGCTCTGAAAGGGAAGGAAATATCCGGGATATTCTATGTAGGGGAGACCCCTGCCCTTACCGTTGGGGGTGTGGGAATGGGGGAAAGTATCCTGCAGTCCCTGCTGGAAAGCTATTTGGACGGGAAGCAGACGATGATGACGATCGCAGCAGAACACCCGGAGGGAATCCGTAATGCAGCCGCCCAGATGTCCGATTATCAGGAGATGGTAAAACAGGTTTCTTTGGGCGGCAAGACAACAGACGGAAACTCACAATTCTTTTATGCGCTCATCGCAATGGGCTGCCTGTACGGCTGCTTTATCGGATTTGGTTCCGCACTCACCCTGCAGGCCAACCTGACCGCTCTGGCGTCCAGAAGATGCGTTACGCCAACCCATAAACTGAAACTGATCCTGTCAGAGATGCTGACCTCATTTGGTATGCATTTTATGAATATCATCATCCTGCTTTTATATCTGAGGTATGGGCTTCAGTTGGAATTCAGAGGGGAAATGCCGCAGATGCTGCTCGTATCATTCATAGGCTGTCTGATTGGTGTTTCCATGGGGATCTTTATCAGCAGTATCAGCAAGTTTGGCGAAGGCATCAAGATAGGGATACTTCTTGGAATCTCCATGGTGTGCAGTTTTCTGGCAGGGCTGATGAACTCGGAAATGAAATATACGGTAGAAAGATACTGCCCGATTATAAACCGCATTAACCCGGCGGCTCTGATATCAGATGCATTCTATTGTATCAATGTCTATGATGATCCGGTGAGATTCAGGCGCAGCCTTCTTATCTTAACGTTCATGTCAGTGGTGCTGATCCTGGGATCATTCTTAGCAGTCAGGAGGGAACGTTATGACAGTATTTAAAGGTTATATGAAAATTGTAAAAGCAAATGTGGGGCTGATCCTGATGTATCTGGCTATCTTTTTCGGTATCACGATGATGATCCAGGCTGTTACAAAAGATACAGGGAGCGGCAGCTACAGTGCGGAAAGTGTACGTGTAGGCATCGTGGATGAGGACGGGGGCGCTCTGGCGAAAGGGCTGAAGGAGTATCTCGGACAGTTCCATAACCTGACCATGATAGATAATAACAAAGAAAAGCTGCAGGAAAGCCTGTTCTACAGAGAGTTAGAGTATATAGTAAAGATTCCCGACGGCTTTGAAAAAGAGTGTCTGGAAGACGGGGAGAAGCTGGAGGTGACGAAGGTGCCCGGCTCGTACACCAGTTTCTATGTAGACCAGCAGATTACCAGTTTTCTGAACAGTGTGAAGACCTACTATGCTGCCGGATATTCTGCATCGGATGCAGTTGATGCGGCTCTGGATAGGCAGGAGGCAGAGATCACCATGCTGGATATCAACGGCAACGCCGGAGAATTACCAGGTTATACTTATTATTTCAGATACATTCCATATTTGATGATGAGTGTCCTCTGCTATGTGCTGGGTAATATCTTATCCGCCTTCCATAAAGGAGATATCCCCAAAAGAATGCAGGCATGCGCAGTGTCAAACCGGAGGCAGAACCTGGAAGCGCTTCTGGCTGCCGGGCTGCTGGGGGGAGCGTTGTGGGCGGTATGCATGCTGGGCAACCTGGTGCTCTATGGCAAAGCGTTCCTCAAGAGCAGTTCCATTCCCTACTATCTGCTCAACTCGCTGGCGGTTCTGCTCGTGGTTCTGGCGCTGGCATATCTGGTGGGAATGCTGACCAATAATACAAATGCACTCAACGGCATTGTCAATACGGTGTCGCTTGGCATGTGCTTCCTGTGCGGGGTCTTTGTACCGCTGGATGTCCTGAATAAAGGGGTAATAACAGTTGCACAGTTCCTGCCGGTTTACTGGTACGAAAAAGCCAATGATACGCTGGCGGAATTTGGAAATATTACAGGCGGCGTGCGTACAGAAGTGCTGCAGGCGGTTGGTATCCAGCTGGTTTTTGCAGCGGCTATCCTGTGTATTGCTATGGCAGTGTCCAAAAAGAAGAAGATGGGGGCATAAACTGTAAAAACAGGGCTGTACCTTTCTGGGAATATATGTTAGAATCTAAAAAAGATGTTCTCCGCGCAGTGCGGAGAACATCTTTTCTGGGATTGAAAGAAAAAGCGTTACTGCCCACGGGCAAACCTGTAGACGGTAACGATAAATTTTACTGACTGAGGAGAGGTACGGGACTATATGACATTCATGAAACGAATATTATTTGGAGATGACGGATTGGGAATTGACTGGGGAAAGTTTTATCGGAGTGTTTTTGCTCTTGTAATTCCTATGGCCCTGCAGAACCTGATTAATGTGGGGGTAACCGCCGCCGATGTAATTATGCTGGGGAGAGTGGGAGAAAAGGCGCTTTCAGGAGCGTCCCTGGCGGGACAGGTGCAGTATATCATGGTACTTTTTCTGTTTGGGCTGACCTCCGGCGCCACAGTGCTGACGGCACAGTACTGGGGGAAGGGCGACAAGAAAACGATAGAAAAGATTCTGGGGCTGGGGATGAAAGCGGCCATTATTGTCACTGCCATATTTACGGTGGCGGCCCTGATGATCCCGGATCTTCTGATGCGGATATTTACAAATGATCCTGCGGTCATTTCCGAGGGGATAAAGTATCTGAGAATTGTTGCCTTTTCCTATGTTTTGATGGGAATTACCCAGGTTTATCTTTTCATCATGCGCAGCGTGGAACGGGTGGTAGTCGCAACGGTTGTATACCTGGTCTCTCTGATCTGCAATGTCATACTGAATGCCATCTTTATCTTCGGACTTCTCGGCTGTCCTGCAATGGGAATCCAGGGAGCTGCGCTGGGTACGCTGGCAGCACGGTTTGTGGAACTGATACTTGTGTTCGGTTATGCCAGGCTCTTTAATAAGGACATTAAGTTCCGTTTCCGCTATCTTATGCGGACAGACAGACTGCTGGTGAGGGATTTTCTCCGGTATGCCCTGCCGGTGGTGATGAATGAGGTGATGTGGGGGCTTGGAACGGCGGCGAACACCGCGATTCTTGGACATATGGGCAGTGCGGCGGTGGCGGCCAATTCCGTGGCGCAGGTGGCCAGGCAGCTGGCTACGGTAGTCGCATTCGGACTGTCCAGCGCGACAGCGATCTATCTGGGCAAGACGATAGGAGAGAAGAAGTTTGAGCATGCAAAAGCCTATGCACACCGCTTCCTTCTTCTAAGCGTGGTGATGGGGGCGATCGGCGGCGTGATTATTCTTGTGGCAGCGCCGGTAACAGCGGCTCTTCTTTCACTGACACCGGCGGCAAAGAGCTATCTGAAGTTTATGTTCTTTGTTATGTCTTATTTCGTGATTGCCCAGTCGTTCAATACGACGATGGTGGTCGGGACGTTCCGCTCCGGCGGAGACACGAGGTTCGGACTGATCATGGATGTCGCTACAATGTGGGGATGCTCCATACTCTTTGGTTTCCTGGCGGCCTTTGTGTTCCACTGTGGCGTGCCCGTTGTCTATATCATACTGATGAGCGATGAACTGATTAAAGTACCCATTACATGGATCAGGTACCGCAGCTATAAATGGCTGAAGGACGTAACCCGGGAGTTGGATTAGTTTTCCCCCATGGGTGTACTTTTTTTTAGAGTGTGGTATAATAGGAACAGTGGGCCGGCGTTCAGGACAAAGGCCCGGATTTGGTATCATGAAAGAAAGAGAAGGTAGAGTATTATGGCAGAAGAGTACAGCAATGGCTGCAGTGAACAATCCTGCTCCGGATGTTCACATGCCGGGACATGCGAAAGTAAAAAAGAAGATTTTAGGGTCCCTGCAAATGCATATTCACAGGTAAAAAAAGTAATCGGCGTTATCAGCGGAAAGGGCGGCGTGGGCAAGTCTCTTGTGACCGCTTCACTTGCCAGAATGATGCGTGAAAAAGGATATACGGTAGGTATTCTGGACGCCGACATTACAGGGCCGTCCATACCCAAAATGTATGGCGTGCACGAGATGGCAAAGGGCAGTGAAGACGGAATGTTCCCCTGCATTGCAAAGGATGAGACGAGGATTATGTCCGTGAATCTGCTTCTGGAGGAAGAAGACACGCCAGTGATCTGGAGAGGGCCGGTCATAGCAGGCGTTGTCACACAGTTCTGGACCGATGTTATGTGGGGAGATTTGGATTATCTGTTTGTAGATATGCCGCCGGGAACCGGTGATGTTCCTCTTACCGTATTCCAGTCCCTGCCGGTAGACGGCGTAGTAATCGTGACCTCTCCCCAGGATCTGGTACAGATGATCGTGAAAAAAGCCTACAACATGGCGAAACAAATGAATATTCCGGTACTGGGAATCGTAGAGAACTACAGTTATTTAAAATGTCCGGACTGCGGCAAGGAGATCAGTATCTTCGGCGAGAGCCACATCGATGAGATCGCGGCAGACCTGGGACTGCCTGTCCTTGGCAAGATGCCAGTCGATACAAAGATCGCAGAAGCAGTAGAACAGGAAAAATTCTACGAGACGGAGAATCCGTATCTCAAAGATATCGAACTTTAGAGCGTGTCGGAAAAGAAAAGGCATCATCCGCTGTGAATACTTCATACGGATGATGCCTTTTAAAAAGCGGTTATTAAAGTTTGATATTCTTGAAGAGGTCTCCGAGACTGGTTCCAATGTTCTCACTCTTCGGAATCTCGACTCTTTCTTCCACTTCTTCCTGATGTTCTTCCAGAGCTTTCATGCTCAGGCTGATCTTTCCTTCTTTGATGCCGATTACTTTCACTTTCACAGTGTCGCCCACTTTCAGCACTTCGCCAGGGGTTTTAATACGCTTCTGGGAAATCTGGGAAATGTGGACAAGACCGGACAGCCCGTTGTCAAGCTTAATGAATGCCCCATAGTTCTGCAGCGTCTCTACGGTTCCTTCCATAACAGTGCCGGTCTTAATGCTGGCAATCTGTTCTGCACGTGCCTGCTGTTCTTTTTCCCTCAGGATCTCACGTGCGGACAATACAAGGCGGTTATTCGCCTGATCCACATCAATCACGCGGACTTCAATGTCTTTCAGTAAATATGTTTCAAGATCTTCAATATATGAAAGAGAAAGCTTGGATGCAGGGATAAATCCTCGCAGCCCTTCTACCATGGCTATAGCACCGCCATTGACAATGCCTTCTACCTTAACTGGCAGAACCGTTTTCTTTTCCATATAATCCATCACTCTGTTCCATGGGTTGGCATCATCAAAATGTTCCTCGTAATCTGCCATTGTCTCAACCGGTTCATCGTTTGTCTGTAACTCTTCTGTTCTCAATTCTTCACTCATCGTCGCACCTCAACTTATCTTTTATAATTCATGTAGTCCATATGGTATAAGTATAGCATATTTGTGACCAAAAAAACAACAGGTCTTGTAACATTACTGAATTTAGAGTGCGAGTTTTTTGGGGGAAGGGGGACGCCTTGCGGGTGACTGGAGGGGAAACGAGGGCAGGGGATGAGATTGGGGGAAGATTGGTAGTTTTTGGGGACAAATAGACCAGTCAGGAGAAAGGGGGATTAGGAGAGCGAAGTGAGGCGCTGGCTGGGGTTTGGGTAGCTTCTGTTGTAAAAAATGATGAGAATGTTGAAAATCTGGTTGACGAAAACTTAAAAAGGTGGCAATCTACTATTATGTGAATTTATGGTTAAAGGGGATATAAAATGGATAATGGAGTTAATAAACGAAAAGTATATGTAGTCGGCCATAAGAATCCTGATACGGATTCTATTTGTTCTGCGATTGCTTATGCAAGGCTTAAGACGATCGTGACAGGGGAGGACCATACCCCTCGCAGGGCGGGGCAGCTGAACGAGGAGACACAATATGTGCTGGAGCGTTTTAAGGTGAAGGTACCTGCACTTTTGTCGGATCTGCGTGTTCAGGTTAAGGACGTGGAGCTGAGGAAAATTGAAGGGCTGAGCGGCAGTGTATCGATTAAGACGGCCTGGGCACGGATGAAGGAACTGAATATTAAGACGCTTCCGGTTACGAGGGATGGGAAGCTGGAAGGGCTGATTACGATCGGCGATATCGCCACATCCTACATGGATGTTTATGATAGTACGATTCTGTCGAGAGCCAGGACGCAGTACCGCAATATAGCGACAACGATTGGCGGGCGGGTCGTGATCGGTAATGATCACAGCTATCTGCTGAAAGGAAAAGTAGGCATTGCAGCTTCCAGCCGGGATCTCATGTCGGATTTTATAGAGCAGGATGACCTGGTGATACTGGGAAACCGAAGAGAGGCCCAGCAGTGTGCGATTGACCTGAATGTGGGATGCATGGTTGTATGCCAGGGGGCAGAAGTTCCGGATGATATTATTGATCAGGCAAGGGAGAAGGAGATTGTGATCATTAGTACGCCTCATGATACGTTTACCGTAGCCAGACAGATTAACCAGAGTATTCCGGTCAGGCATTTTATGACCAAAGAGGGGCTGATATCATTTAAGATGCGTGATTATGTGGATGATGTGAAGGAGGTCATGGCACATAAGCGGTTCCGTGATTTTCCGATTCTGGACAACAGAGGGAATTTCCTTGGGTTTATTTCCAGAAGGAGACTTCTTAACTGCAGGAAGAAACAGGTGATCCTCGTGGATCATAATGAAAAGAATCAGGCTGTGGACGGGATTGAAGAGGCCGATGTACTGGAAATCATAGACCACCACAGACTGAGCAGCATTGAAACGATGGGCCCGGTATTTTTCAGAAATCAACCGGTGGGCTGTACAGCTACGATTATTTACCAGATGTATCAGGAAGAGGGTGTGGTAGTGGAGCCGACGATAGCGGCCCTCCTCTGTTCCGCAATCATTTCCGATACACTGATGTTCCGCTCACCCACGTGTACATCTCTGGATGAGGCATCCGCAAGGAGTCTGGCCAGGGTTGCAAACATTAATATAGAAGAACTGGCTTTGGAAATGTTTAATGCGGGCAGCAATCTGAAAGGTAAGAGTGCAGAAGAGATTATTTTCCTGGACTTCAAGCAGTTTACAGTCAATGAGATCGTGATAGGCGTAGGCCAGGTGAACTCTATGAGTGCGGATGAACTGAAGGAAATCAAGACCACAGTGCTTCCGCATCTGGATAGTGCAAGAAAATCACACGGCCTGGATATGGTATTTTTCATGCTGACCAATATCGTGACCGAATCCTCCGAACTGCTCTGCTGCGGGCCGGATGCAAGGGAAAAAGTGATGTCAGCCTACGATCTGCGTGAGGATACGGAAGACCTCCTTCTGAAGGGAGTTGTATCTAGAAAGAAGCAGCTCGTGCCAACACTGGTAGGCGCACTGCAGCAATAGGATCATATGGTGATTGAAACGGACAAAAGTACCCATCATTTGTAAGAGAAAGAAAAGAGGCACATACATTCATGAGCAGACAAATATGGAAACCAGGCAATATGCTGTACCCACTCCCTGCAGTCATGGTAAGCGCGGGGGACAAGGAAGGCAACCAAAATATCCTGACCATTGCATGGACGGGAACCATCTGTACCAACCCGCCCATGGTCTATATATCCGTGCGGCCGGAGCGGTATTCCTATCAGATGATAAAAGACACCGGTGAATTCGTAATAAACCTGACAACAGAAAAACTGGCAAAAGCCACGGACTACTGCGGTGTCAGATCCGGCCGTGACACAGACAAATGGAAAGAAACCGGTCTCACCCCGGGGCCCGCCGAGTCCCTGCTGTATGCACCGGTCATAAAAGAATGTCCCGTCAGCATCGAGTGCCGGGTAACCGAGATCAAAGAACTCGGCAGCCATCACATGTTCCTGGCTGAGGTAAAAACAGTACAGGTTGACGAATCGTATCTAAACGAAAAAAACAAATTCGAACTCAATAAAACAGGACTCCTCGCCTATTCCCACGGAGAATACCTGGGGCTGGGAAAAAAAATCGGAACCTTCGGATATAGTATTCGCAAGAAGAGGAAACGGGGGAAGTAGGTTTGCGTGTGGGGGGCGCCTGCCTGAGATGGGGAGAGGGATGCCGCCGGGACTTAGAGGAGGCTTTTTGTTTGTAACCCGCTTACGGAGAAGTCCTAACGCAAAAGGAACTGTCCATGAGGGCACGTACTACATGCAGCGAGAAAGCTTGATGCTTTCTCGCATTAGGTAGTACTGAAAAGTGATTTTGGAAAATCACTTTTCATCCCTCATGGACAGTTCCTTTTACGTAAGGACTTCTAGACCGTGCGCTCTATACGAACAAAAAGCCTCCTCTAAGTCCCGGCGGCATCCCTCTCCCCATCTCAGGCAGGCTGGGCGCATCCAGCCGGAAATAAAAACTTACTTTGGGTGGCGTTTCACGAGGGCAGCGGATCTTGGTTGGATGTGCGGGAAAAGATGGGAGAGGAAGAGCAACCCAAGAAGTGCTTTTTATATTTCCAATTCCTCCAAGGAATTTCGTGATATTCCTCCCGATTTTCCCGTTACGCCCCCTTAAAAACGGCCCTCCGTATCGCCGCTCCCATCCGCCTCTCCCGCAGATTCCCCCGTACAGGCTGGTTCTCTGCATACCGGATGCACGCAGCCTGTGGAAGGAGGGAGGTCCGGGGCGGGGAAGAAAATGCAGGGGAGCCTTTGCAAAAGCATAGAATGCGCGGTTTAGAATGGCTTAATGGAAAACCTGCTGGATTTTGAGGCTAAAATCGGCTCACAAAGCCGATTTTAAAGAGACCTGAGCTGCACAATCATCAAGATTGTGCAGTGAATGTCTCTGATGCCTCAAAATCCAGCAGGTTTTCCATTTAGCCATTCTCCGCAAATGGGTTGCTTTAGCAAAGGTTCCCCTGCATTTTCTTCCCCGCCCCGGACCTCCCTCCTTCCACAGGCGGACCCTTCCCCGTTTCCAACTACCCAGCCCCTAAAGAATCCCTATGAATTTATGAAAAGCTTTGAGTCCGCTTTCACTGCATTTATACACCCCGGCATCTTCGAGTACCTGGCAGAAGACTTTACCGATTTCCTGCCGGAGGATATGGTCGATATTTTCCGGGGTGATCTCCGGATACCCGGGCAGGAAGCCTTCCGCCCAGTCGGCGTGTTTCGTCAGGATCTCATCGCTGCGGAGATCTTTTTTCTCCAGTATACAGGTCTTTAGCCGTTCCATCTCATCCTTTAAGCGGGCGGGGAGTACGGCGAGGCCCATGACCTCTATCAGACCGATATTTTCTTTTTTGATGTGATGCAGGTTTGCGTGCGGGTGGTATACACCCAGCGGGTGCTCTTCTGTGGTGATGTTGTTGCGCAGTGTCAGGTCAAGCTCGTACAGGCCGTCATGCATTCTGGCAATCGGGGTGATCGTGTTGTGAGGCTGGCCTTCTGTTTCTGCGTAGATAAAGGCTTCCTCATCGGTGTAGCCTCTCCAGGCCTTAAGGATATGGTCCGCCAGATCGATGATCCGGTTTTCATCTTTTCCCTGCAGACGGATGACGGAAAGCGGCCACTTAACGATGCCGGCTTTGACGTCCTCAAAGCCTTTCACCTCGAATGTGCTGATTACAGGCGCTTTTGCCATTGCAAAGGTGTAATTTCCGCCCTGGAAGTGGTCATGGCTCAGAATGGAGCCGCCTACAATCGGCAGGTCGGCGTTGGAACCAAGAAAATAGTGTGGAAATAATTTGACAAAATCAAACAACTTCCGGAAGGTGTTTTTTTCTATCTTCATGGGTACATGTTCGCCGTTCAATACGATGCAGTGCTCGTTGTAATAAACATAGGGGGAGTACTGAAAGCCCCAGCCGCTGTCGTTGATAGTGACCGGAATAATCCGGTGATTTTCGCGGGCAGGATGGTTGGTACGTCCCGCATATCCCTCATTTTCCATGCAGAGCAGGCACTTTGGATAGGAGGAAGCCTTGGCGTTCCTTGCCGCAGCGATGGCCTTGGGGTCTTTTTCCGGTTTGGACAGGTTGATGGTGATATCCAGTGTGCCGTATTGGGTATCAACCGTCCATTTCATGTCCTTTGCCACGCGGTAGCGGCGGATATAATCGCTGTCCTGGCTGAACTTATAATAATAATCGGTGGCAGCTACAGGCGATGTTTTGTAGAGTTCCCAGAACTCTTTCTGGATCTGGGCGGGGCGGGGCAGCAGACAGTTCATCAGTTTTGTATCAAATAAATCACGGTATACGATGCTGTCTTCTATGATGCCGCGGCTGCATGCTTCGTCCAGAAGGTCTCTGAGCACATCTTCCAGGACAATGCCGGAAAGATCGCAGTCAGTATCTTCATATTCGTCTTCATGATACAGCTCCAGCAGCAGATTCGTTGTGTAAACGCGTTCGCACTCCGGAGTCAGGCCGGTCTGAATACCGTACTGCACCAGCTTTTTGATAGAATTACTTAACATGAAGCGTCCCTCCTGCCATCGTCAAATCCTGCGGGGTGGGTACTGTGCCATTTCCAGGCAGAAGAGATGATCTCTTCAAGATCTGCATGCTCTGGTTTCCAGCCGAGTACTTTTTGTGCCTTTTCACTGGAGGCAATCAGCCTTGCCGGATCTCCGGCGCGTCTCGGTGCAGTCTGTGCCTTGATCTCCAGGCCTGTGGCTTTGCGCGCGGTTTCGATGACTTCCTTTACGGTAAAGCCAACGCCGTTGCCGAGATTAAAAGTATTGCTCTCCCCGCCGTTCATCAGATACTCTACCGCCAGGATATGGGCCTGTGCCAGATCGGTTACGTGAATATAATCCCGGATACAGGTGCCATCCTTTGTGTCATAATCATCTCCGAAAATGCTGATATAATCGCGCTGTCCCAGCGGAACCTGGAGAATCAGCGGGATCAGGTGGGTCTCCGGGCTGTGTGCTTCGCCGATACAGCCGCTTTTATGAGCGCCGCAGGCATTGAAATAGCGCAGCGCAACAAATTTGAGGCCGTGGGCCTTGTCTGTCCACATCATCATTTTTTCCATAGCCAGCTTGGTTTCACCATATGTATTGGTGGGACAGGTCTTATCATCTTCCAGGATCGGAATGTTTTCCGGCTCTCCGTAGGTAGCTGCAGTGGAAGAGAAGACGATTTTCTTGACATCGTGGGCAATCATGGACTCCAACAGCACTTTAGTGCCGCAGACATTGTTATCATAATATTTCAGCGGATCAACCATGCTTTCACCTACCAGGGAATTCGCTGCAAAATGGATGACCGCGTCGATGGTTTCCTTTTCAAAAACGGAATCGATAAAAGCACGGTTCCGGATGTCTCCCTGATAGAAACGCGCTTTGGGATGCACCGCTTCGATATGGCCTGTTTCCAGATTATCCGCAATGACGACATCCTCTCCCCTGTCAATAAGTTCATACACTGTGTGGGATCCGATATATCCGGCTCCTCCTAATACTAATACAGACATTTTATTTCCACCTTTCTGTTCTTGTTTCCAGGTTACCTATGACGGAATCCTGCGGGCCCCTCCGCCGATTTCTACAGTATAGAATTCCGCCTCGCCGCCGGTCTTTTCCTGATAGCCCTTCCCCACAGCCTTGATAAATTCATCTACTGCGCTGTTTTCTACGATGCTGACCGTACATCCGCCGAAGCCGCCGCCCGTGATACGGGAACCGGTCACGCCGGGAACTTTCCATGCCAGGTCAACCAGAATATCGATTTCCTCGCAGGACACTTCATAATCATCCCGCAGAGATATGTGGGACTGGTTCATCAGCTCCCCGAAACGGGTGATATTTCCTTCTTTCAGCGCCTTGACAGCCTCGATGGTGCGCTGGTTTTCAGCAACGGCATGTTTGGCACGCCTTACTTTGACCGGGTCAGGGATGACCTCCTTGAATTTTTCAAAGGTATCCATATCCAGGTCACCGAGCGTATTGATATCCAGCTCCGTCTGGAGCGCTGCGAGCGCATCGGCACATTCCTGGCGCCTCTCATTGTATTTGGAATCCACCAGGCTGTGTTTTACCTTACTGTTGGTGATAATGATTTTGGCATCTTCCAGTTCAACCGGAGCGTATTCATAATTCAGGGTCGCGGTATCCAGGAAAATGGCATGATCTTTTTTGCCCATGGCTACGGCAAACTGGTCCATGATACCGCAGTTGCACCCATTGAAGTTATTCTCGGAATACTGCCCGATGAGTGCAAGATCGGTCATGCTGAAGCGGTCAATACAAAAGAGATCGGTCAGAATGACGCCTGTGAGCACTTCCAGGGAAGCGGAGGAGGAGAGACCGGAACCGTTGGGGATATTGCCCCAGATCACCATGTCAAAACCAGCGTCCAGCGTGATACCCTTTTGGGCGAAGGCCCATACAACGCCGAGGGGATAGTTAGCCCAGCCATAGGCAGCTTTGTTTGTCAGGTCGTCCAGAGATGCTTCCACCACACCGAAGCTATCCAGGTTCATGGAATAAAAGTGCATGGATCTGTCTGTGCGTCTTTTGGCAATGCCATAGGTGCCGAGGGTTAGCGCACAGGGAAAAACATGGCCTCCATTATAGTCGGTGTGTTCTCCGATCAGGTTCACACGTCCGGGCGAAAAGTAAAATCCTGCACCCTCAGTGCTTCCGAAGAGTTCTTTGAATTTTGCGAATAATTTGTCTTTCATGATATCTGCCTCACTTTCGTCTATGTTATACACTTCTCTGGTTGTTACTATTCACGGCCTATGTGCCGTGCAGCAGGGTGCACAGCCTGTGAATAGTAACATCTGCTTCCTTCTTTATCCTGCCCCTATTATAGCGAAAAAGGGCGGGGATGTATATAAAAAATCCGTGCAGATATATGTAATAATGTTGCATGAAAATCGAGAGGTGGATATAATGAAAGAAGGGAAAAACAGTATCAGAAAAAGAAAAAAATCTTAGACGAAAGGGGAGATTGATGTTGGAAGGAACCTATAAGTATTCTTATAAAGCAGATGAAAACCTGCTGACCTCCTTATCGGTCTATAATGTGGGCCATCAGAAGTGCGGGCCGGGTTACCAGTGGGGGCCTGGAGTGCGGAACCACTATTGTATCCACCATATTATCTCGGGAAGCGGGTTCTACAGCGTGAATGGCAGCACCAGCAGGCTGGCGGAGGGCGATACCTTTATCCTGTATCCGGATACGGAGGTCAGATACTATGCGGACCGTGAAGATCCGTGGGAATATGCCTGGGTAGGATTTATGGGGACCGATGCTGCGCCGATTATCCGTGCAACTGATTTCACGAAAGAAAAACCTTTCATAGAGAACGGAGGTCCCCCCAGAAAGATTCTGCAGAGCCAGCTGAGCAGAATCTATGAGGTAAAGGGGAACAGCCATGAAGCGGCTGTAGCCATGACAGGCGCCCTGTATACGCTGCTCTCCACATTTATGCATTATTCGGGCAACAGGGAACCAGCCAGAGATATTCAGCTCTCCTATGTGGAAAAGGCAAAGGCTTATATATCAACCAGTTATTCCTATCCCATCACGGTGGAAGATGTGGCGGCCTATGTGGGGATCAGCAGAAGCCATCTGTACCGCTCATTTCAGGCCTGCCAACAGCAGTCTCCCAAGGAGTATCTGAGCAGTTTCCGCGTAAAACAGGCCTGTCTCCTCTTGAAGGAGACAAGCCTGTCCATTGCTGCAATCGCGTATTCTGTTGGATTTGAGAATAATCTCTATTTTTCAAAAGCATTTAAGAAACAGATGCAGGTCAGCCCCACAGAGTACAGACGAGGCTAGCCCTATCCTGCTGTCAGTTCCTGGTTCAGCTGTGGTTCCGGTGCCTCGAGCGGCTTGATTTTCAGCCGTATAATGCGCCGAAACAGCAGTGTGGTGACCGTAACGGCTACAATCTCTGCAATCGGAATTGCCCACCAGACTCTGGATAGACCAAACACCCTTGCAAACAGATAAGCCACAGGCAGAATTACAAAAAGCTGCCTGATCACGGAGACCACCAGACTGTAAACCCCGTTCCCGAGCGCCTGGAAAACGGAGATGATGATGATGATGTAACCTGCAAAGATAAAACTCAGACTGATGATGCGCAGTGCAGGCACACCGATTCCAAGCATGTTTTCGGAAGCATCGAAAATTTCCAGAAGCTGTACAGGGAAAATCTGGAACACGACCAGCCCCACAAGCATGATCCCCACGGCAATCAGAACGCTCATTTTGATGGTCGCCATAATCCGTTCCCTATTCTTCGCCCCGTAGTTGTATGCTATGATAGGGATCATGCCGTTATTCAGACCGAATATCGGCATGAAGATGAAGCTCTGCAGCTTGAAATATACGCCGAATACGGCTGCGGCAGTGGACGAGAAGATCAAAAGGATCTTATTCATCCCAAATACCATGACGGAACCGATGGACTGCATGATAATCGAGGGAACGCCAACCTTATATATAGTGGCAATGATTGTCTTATTGGGCCGGAAAGTCCTCATATTCAGATCCAGCTCCGTATTCTTTTTACAGTTAAAATAAAGGGACATGCAGACTGCCACCAGCTGTCCGATCACTGTAGCCAGAGCTGCGCCTGCGACCTCCATGCGCGGCAGGCCGAACATTCCGAAGATCAGGATCGGATCCAGGACAATGTTGATAATCGCACCGGTTCCCTGGGTAATCATATTGTAAATCGTCTTGCCGGTGGACTGGAGCAGGCGTTCAAAAGTGATCTGCATGAATATCCCCACAGAGACAACGGTTATAATCAGCATATACTGGGTGCCGTAGCGCACAATGAGCGGATCTTTTGTCTGGACGGTAAAGAAGAAATGGGAGCCGGCCAGGCCGATAACCGCCATGACAATATAGCTGATCATGCCGAGAAAGATTCCGTTTTTAGCGGCAGCGTTTGCCCCTTCAAGATTTTTCTCCCCCAGATTTCTGGACAGAAGGGCGTTGATCCCGACTCCGGTGCCCGCGGATATTGCTATCATCAGATTCTGCACAGGAAACGCAAGGGAGACCGCCGTCAGGGCCTCCTCATTGATCTGCGCTACAAACACGCTGTCAACGACATTGTAGAGCGCCTGTACCAACATAGAAATAATCATTGGCAGGGACATGGTAATTAATAATTTTGGAACGGGCATGACGCCCATTTTATTTTCCGCTTGTGGTGTTTTTTCCATCTTAAATACAACCTCCTCATATGTAGAACGTGTTCATTATAACATCAATAAAATTTAAGTACAATGCATATATATAAAAGAATCGTTAAAAAAGGGTTGTGTGCTGTTTGCGTTTAAAAAGAATGATGCAGGGAGCCGGTTTTGTTTACGTGCTTCTGCTGCTGGGAGCGGTCTGCCCGTCCCTATTTACAATTGGAAACCAGGCGGAAGGGGAGGAGCCGGGAACCGCATATGCCAATGCATCCGCCTATGTGGCGGACTCTATAACAGAAAAGCCCAAAATTGCCATTACATTTGATGACGGGCCAAGCACCGTCTACACGCCCCGGCTTCTGGATGGGCTGAAGGAAAGAGGAGTGAAGGCAACGTTCTTTCTGATCGGGCAGAACATAGAAAAGGAAGGCGGCAGTGAGATCGTGAAGCGTATGTATGAGGAAGGGCACCTGATCGGTAACCATACATATCACCATGTGGAAATTACGAAAGTAAGCAACGATGAAGCCTATCAGGAGCTAATGCTCACCAATGAGGCAATCAAAAACATTACGGGAGAGGAAGTGCAGTTTATGCGCCCTCCGTTCGGCCTGTGGCAGAAGGAGCTGGAAAAGAAGATCCATGTGCTGCCGGTGATGTGGAGCATCGACCCTCTGGACTGGGCTACGGAAAATGTAGATGAAATTGTCAATAAAGTAGTGACGGAAGCGCAGGAAAATGATATTATTCTGTTGCATGACTGTTACGACAGCTCCATAAAAGCGGCGCTGCGCATCATCGATCTGCTTCAGGCAGAGGGATACGAGTTTGTGACCGTAGATGAGCTGATGCTGGACTGACATGCAGAATAAACGTAACCCCAGGGGCAGGATACATGCCCTATAGAGGTAGCCGCAGCAGAGCTGCAGCTTATGGAGGAAAAGATGTTAAATGAATATTCCAGGACGGAATTACTGATTGGAAAAGCTGGGATAGAGCGGTTGAAAGCGGCGTCTGTGATGGTATTCGGCGTGGGGGGCGTGGGCTCACACTGCATTGAAGCGCTTGCGCGCAGCGGTGTCGGCCGCCTGACGCTGATCGACAATGACACCGTCTCCCTGACCAATATCAACCGGCAGTCCATTGCCTATCACAGTACCATCGGAAGATATAAGACAGAGGTTATGAAGGAACGGATCAGGGACATTAACCCGGAGATTTGTGTAAAAACATATGAGATGTTTGTGCTTCCGGATAATCTGGAAGCATTGTTTGAGGAGAGACCGGATTATATAATCGACGCCATAGATACGGTCACTGCCAAGCTGGCGCTGGTGGAACTGGCGCTGAAACTGGATATCCCGGTCATTAGCAGCATGGGGACAGGAAATAAACTGCACCCCGAGATGTTTGAGATCACAGATTTGTCCAAAACAAGCGTGTGTCCGCTGTGCAAGGTGATGAGAAAAGAGCTCAAAGCCCGGGGCATCTATCATCTGAAAGTACTGTATTCCAAAGAGAAACCAATTGATACATCCGAAAGGGATACCGGGGAGGATAAAGGGCAGCGCCGCAGCATACCCGGCAGTATCTCTTTTGTGCCCCCTGTTGCGGGCCTGCTGATTGCGGGGGAAGCCGTGCGGGATATCGTTGAGAAAGGAAAAGCCTGATAGTCTGTTTCAGATTGTCATGCAGTGGAAAAAAATGGATTTATTTGACTATATGAGAGAGACAAATCAAGAGAAGGAAGCGCCGCTGGCATCCAGAATGCGGCCGTCCACGCTGGAAGAAGTAGTGGGGCAGCAGCATATTATCGGAAAGGACAAGCTGCTGTACCGCGCAATCAAGGCGGATAAGCTGGGTTCCCTGATATTTTACGGCCCTCCGGGCACCGGAAAAACAACGCTGGCCAAAGTGATAGCGAATACAACAAGCGCCCAGTTTAAGCAGATCAATGCGACTGTAGCCGGAAAAAAGGATATGGAAGAGGTGATAAAAGAGGCAAAGGAGCTTCTTGGCATGTACCAGAAGAAGACCATCCTCTTCATCGATGAGATCCACCGGTTTAATAAAGGGCAGCAGGACTACCTGCTTCCTTATGTGGAAGACGGAACCATCACGCTGATAGGGGCAACGACGGAGAATCCTTACTTTGAGGTAAACGGCGCTCTGCTTTCAAGGTCCAGTGTGTTTGAGCTGAGATCTTTGGAACGCGGGGATGTAAAGACATTGCTGAAACGCGCCGTTTATGATAAAGAGAAGGGGATGGGAACCTTCAAGGCGGAGATTACGGAGGAGGCGCTGGAGTTTTTGGCCGATGTATCGGGCGGTGATGCAAGAAATGCGCTGAATGCGGTGGAATTGGGCATACTGACTACCGAAAGAGGGGCGGACGGGCTGATCCATATTACGCTGGAAGTGGCCAGCGAGTGCATTCAGAAGCGTGTTGTGCGGTATGACAAGACGGGAGATAACCATTATGATACAAGCTCTGCATTTATAAAAAGCATGAGGGGGTCAGACCCCGATGCTGCCGTTTATTACCTTGCAAAAATGCTGTATGCAGGGGAGGACATTAAGTTCATCGCGCGGCGGATTATGATCTGTGCCTCGGAGGATGTGGGAAATGCAGATCCCATGGCGCTGACGGTTGCGGTGTCCGCAGCACAGGCGGTGGAGCGCATCGGGATGCCAGAGGCGCAGATCATCCTCTCGCAGGCAGTGACCTATGTTGCATCCGCACCGAAAAGCAACTCCGCCACCAATGCCATTTTTTCTGCAACAGAATGTGTCCGGCAGAAGAAGACAACGGTTCCCGCCCATCTGCAGGATGCCCACTATAAAGGTTCACAGAAGCTGGGGCACGGAGTCGGGTACAAATACGCACACGATTATCCGGGGCATTACGTAAAGCAGCAGTACCTTCCGGACGAAATAAAAGACGCCAGATTCTATGAACCGGGCGTCCTTGGATACGAAAAAACGATACGTGAATATTTAGAGAAGCTGAGACAGGAGTGAGGAATAGATCTTCTGGCTCTCCCTTGACCAGTTGCTGGCAATGGTTTCGGCCTCGATCTCCGTCGGGACAGTGATCTTAAGATCAATCAGGCTGAAGCCATTTTCCACGATCTGGCAGCGCACCTCGTATTCATGGTTTGTATTCAGGTAATAGTCTGATTTAATAGCAACTTCTTCTTTTAGGTCATACCTCTTTTCTTTTAAAAACTCATCAATATCGTTCTGTATTGCGGTTGAGATCTTATTCTTGAAGAACTGGATTGTCTCCGCTCCATTTTCTGTCAGGTGGTACAGCGTACGGTTGTGGGTGGTCTCCACCCGGAGTAGCCCGGATTCCACCATCTCCGACAGCGTTTCCTGCAACTTAAAATAAGTAGTATAACCCTTGTCCAGAATGAATTCCGAGATCTGGGATGTGGTCAGCGGAAAATCTACTTTCTCCAGCATGTATAATACGATTAACTTATATAGGGTAAATGTTTCAGTCATAATACTCCTTTCCCTGCCAGATGTCCTGCTCCTTCAGATAACGGTGCAGGGTGTTCAGGACAGTTCTTTTATTGCTGCTCCAAAGCGGGGCAGCCAGAAGACCGCTGGGACCATCGCCGGTCAGACGGTGTATTGCGATCCGGGGATTCAAATGCGAGATACATGTGCCCAATAATTGAATATACTCTATCATCCCGGGGACGTAAAACGGATGCTGTTCATATTCCAGGGCAAGATCCGTTCCTTTTAAAATATGCAGAAGCTGCAGCTTTATGCCCTGTATATCCATGTGGTTCAGATAATCCAGTGTCTCCAGCATCTGCTCCTTGGTCTCGCCGGGCAGATAGAGGATGGTGTGGACGATCACGGCAATGTTCATTCTTCTGAGAGCACCGACTGCACTTTCAAAGACAGGCAGGTCATATCCCCTCCGGATATACGCGGCAGTTGCGGGATGAATTGTCTGAAGCCCCAGTTCCACCCACACTGGTTTGATCCGGTTGATTCTATCTAACAGTTCCAGGACATCAGGGCCCAGACAGTCGGGCCTTGTGGCGATAGAGAGAATACGGACCTCAGGATCCGCGATGGCCTGCATGTACAGCTCTTCCAGACGGCTTACCGGAGCATAGGTATTGGTAAATGCCTGAAAGTATGCGATATAAGAGTGAACCGGACGTTTCCCATTCAGGGCCTGCTTTCCGGCGGCTATCTGCTCTGTGACAGAGCAGGCCCTTGAGCCGGCGAAGTCCCCGGAGCCCTCGGCGCTGCAGAAGATACAGCCTCCGTGCCCTAAAGTGCCGTCCCGGTTCGGGCAGGTCATGCCGCCGTCCAGGGTGATCTTATATACCTTTTCCCCATAGGCCTGCTTCAGGTCATAGTCCATAGAGCGGTAACGCTTTTCCCCCCAGCGCATCATCTATATCAGTTCCTTTACTGCCTTGCTCACCGCCTCGGCTACACGCGGATCGAAAGCTTCCGGCAGGATATTGTTTTCATTTAAGTCTTCCTCCGCAACAAGTCCGGCGATTGCCTTGGCAGTAGCCAGCTTCATATCCTCCGTAATCTGGGACGCGCGCCCCTCCAGGGCGCCCTTAAATATACCCGGAAAAGCCACCACATTATTCACCTGGTTCGGAAAATCGGAACGTCCTGTCCCAACGACTCTTGCACCGGCTTCTTTTGCAAGATCCGGCATGATCTCCGGTACCGGGTTCGCCATTGCAAAAAGAATTGCATCCTTGTTCATAGAGGATACCATCTCTTTTGTCACAATATTAGGTGCAGAGACACCTACAAATATATCTGCACCCTGAAGCGCATCGGCCAGCGTACCTGTCCGCCCTTCCAGATTGGTAACCGCTGCCATCTTTTGCTGCATCCAGTTCAGATCAGGGGAGGCCTTGCTTATCATACCATTGATATCACACATGGTAACATGACGGAAACCATATGTAAGCAAAAGCCTGGTGATAGCAACACCGGCAGATCCCGCACCGTTAATTACCACGCGGCATTCTTCCTTGACCTTTCCGGTGACTTTCAGCGCATTGATAATACCGGCCAGGACAACGATAGCCGTCCCGTGCTGGTCATCATGGAAAACAGGGATATCCAGCAGCTCTTTCAAACGCTCCTCAATCTCGAAGCAGCGCGGGGCCGAGATATCTTCCAGATTAATGCCGCCGAAGGCGGGAGCAATGTTAACTACAGTCTGAATGATCTCTTCGGTATCCTGGGTATCAAGACAGATCGGAACCGCATTGACGCCGCCAAATTCCTTAAAAAGAACGGCCTTCCCCTCCATAACCGGCATCGCAGCCAGGGCGCCGATATTGCCGAGTCCAAGAACCGCACTTCCGTCGGAGACAACTGCAATCGTATTAGACTTTATCGTGTATTTATAGGCATCTTCCGGATCCTCTGCGATTGCCTTACAGGGTTCTGCAACACCAGGAGTATAGGCAATGGCAAGATCCTCGCGGGAGTTCACATGGGCCTTGGCCGTAGTCTCGATCTTCCCCTGCCATTTTTCGTGCATCTGCAATGCTTTTTCACTGTTTGTCATCTTTCTTACCTCGCTGTATCTTCATATTCTTATAGATTCTTGCTATCTGTCCAATATAATAACACTCTTATAAAAGCAACGCAAGGCAGGATTGCTATAGTAACGAGATTTAGTTTCGCTGGCGGATGGGGACGCTCCATGAAGGGATAGCCGCAAGCCCCCGGAAGAACATACCTGTCTTTCAAAACGCGGACACGAACCTAAGTGATTCTAGGCGGGAAACAGCCGCGAAAATGGACACGGGATTTTATATAGCCAGTATGATCTCAGACATAAAAAAGGATATCACCAATCCAATTCCATCCGCAGCCCCCGTTAGTTTCACAACTGGGGAGCGCGTTCTTTTCTGCCGGCCGGATGAAACAGCTTACCGTAAGCCGGGACGGGCTGCAAAAAGCACCTGTCCTGTTGGAAATGCATCCTAGCGAGCCTAGCGGCAGTTAGAGGTAATCTGCAGAATCAGCCGGAAAAAAGCTGCTACCGAAGCAGCTTTTTAGAACACCTGAGCCGCTTAATCACCAGATTAAGCGGTGAATGTGTTCGGTTCCGGCTGATTCTGCAGATTACCTCTTACTGCCGCTTGGCGCAGCGGTCTGTATTTCCAACAGGACAGGTACTTTTTGCAGCCCGTCCCGGCTTACGGTAAGCGTCCCCCCTTTCATCCCCTTCCGAGCCGAAACCCCGCCCCCTAAAAAAACTCTTTCTTTTTGGTGGAAGATGAGGTATAATAGCTACAGATTTAAGATGTAGTCGTACTCTGTGAAATTACCGAGCACGGATAGGAATAGTATATCTTTGAGGATACAGGCAGACGCCTGAATTCGGACAAGTCGTTTCAGACTAAAGGTTCCCGTAAAATTTAACAAGATAAGATGAGGATTTTCCCGCCGCTATAGTCGGTGAGATGAATCATGAAAAACAAGATTAACGACAGTTTTGGCTGGAGAGGAAACGGTTTCTCCCACTGGCATGAGATTAATCTACGCATATGTATTGGCCGTAGACGTACTCTGTGATATTACCGGGCGTGGATTGAAACAAAAGAATACTGTAGAAAAGCCATATATTTATTGAGAAAGGAATTAAAGTATTATGACGAGAGAAAAATATGAATCTCTGCCGCTTGCAACATTAAAAGACCTGGCAAAGGCACGAAAAATGAAGGGTGTGTCAGCTATGAAAAAAAGCGGGTTGATTGACGCTATGCTGGCCCAGGACGAGAAAGAGAAGATGGAAGAAGCAAGGGCAGAAGCCAAGGAAGAAGTAAAAGAAGAATTGAAAGAGAAGAAGGAAGGCACGGATATCGAACAGCTGGACAGCGGCAAGTCAGCCAACGGGATCCTGGAGGTTCTGCCGGACGGATACGGATTTATCAGATGCGAGAACTATCTGCCCGGTGAAAACGATGTATACGTATCCCCCTCACAGATCAGAAGATTTAATCTGAAAACCGGTGATATCATTTCCGGAAATACACGAATTAAAACACAGTCCGAGAAATTCAGCGCCCTTTTGTATGTTTCCACCATCAATGGCATGAGGCCGTCGGAGGCAATGAAGAGAAATAATTTTGAGGACCTGACTCCGATCTTCCCAAATAAGAGGCTCCGCCTGGAGACACCGGGATGTTCAACAGCTATGCGAATCGTTGATCTGCTTTCTCCTATAGGAAAAGGACAGAGAGGTATGATTGTGTCACCGCCGAAGGCCGGTAAGACGACCCTGCTGAAGGAAGTGGCGCTTTCCGTACAAAAGCGTGAGCCGAATATGCATCTTCTGATTCTGCTCATCGATGAGCGCCCGGAGGAAGTAACAGACATCCGCGAGGCGATCGCAGGACCGAATGTAGAAGTCATTTATTCTACATTTGATGAACTTCCGGATCACCATAAAAGGGTTTCCGAGATGGTGATTGAGCGTGCAAAGAGGCTGGTTGAGCATGGCAAGGATGTTATGATCCTGCTGGACAGTATTACAAGGCTTGCCCGTGCATATAATCTGACGGTTCCGCCATCAGGCAGAACACTATCAGGTGGTCTTGACCCGGCAGCGCTTCATATGCCGAAGAGGTTTTTCGGTGCAGCCAGAAATATGAGAGAAGGCGGCAGCCTTACGATCCTGGCTACTGCACTTGTGGAAACAGGGAGTAAGATGGACGATGTGGTATACGAGGAATTCAAGGGAACAGGCAACATGGAACTGGTGCTGGATCGAAAGCTACAGGAAAAGAGAGTATTCCCGGCCATAGATATACCAAAATCAGGAACCAGAAGGGAAGATCTCCTGCTCAGCAGAGAGGAGCAGGATGCAGTCTATATTATCCGCAGGGCAATGAACGGCCTAAAAGCGGAAGAAGCTGTGGACAACCTGCTGAATATGTTCTCACAGACAAAGAGCAATGCAGATCTTGTCCAGGTTGTGATCAAAAAGAAATTTTTGTAGAGCAGCATAAGGCATACACCGGCGCAGACAGCAAATACTGTATCACAGGAATTTACGCAGCGCAGTACTAGGGTGTGCCTGAGCAATATGCCGCCCTACTTCAGGTATTAGTATACATTGAGTACCTTCAGAAGCAATAGGAAGAGTACTAGCAGAATGCTTGGTTTTACGATTTTAGCGCCATTTTTCATGACCATTCCGGCACCCAGGTAGCCCCCGGCCATATTGCACAGTGCGGCTGCGATCCCTACGGGGATCAGCCCCTGGCCGTTTAGCAGAAAGATAATGAGGGATGTGATATTGGTCGTCAGACTAATAACTTTTGCCTGTGCGTTGGCGGTTTTTATACTGAGCTTGGCAAATACGGTAAATGCGATGATCAGAAACGTACCCGTACCCGGCCCATAGAATCCGTCATAGATGCCAATGATAAAAGCTGCAATGACTGCGGTTATGTAAGTTCTTTTGTCCAGCGTAACAGAGTCGTTTCCCTTATCATGAAACAGCTTTTTATTCAGCACCAGGAATGCGGATACAGGCAGTATGCCAATCAGTACATACAGCATGATCTTCTCAGGTACGATCATGGAAATATGTGCACCGATTGAAGAACCTGCAATTGCGGCAATCACGGAAGGGATGGCCAGCCGGAAACTGACAAGCCCGTTTTTTATAAAACGGATCGTGGCAAGTGTGGTTCCACAGGTGGAAGACATCTTATTGGTGGCAACTGCCATATGAGGAGGAAGTCCCGCGATCAGATAGGCGGGCAGAGAGATCAGACCTCCGCCGCCTCCGATCGCATCTACCAGCCCGGCAAGAAAAAGAAATGGACATACGATTAGAAATGTGGAAGCGGAAAGTTCGATAATTGGGGCAGTGATATCCATATGAGCAACTCCTTATGTTATTAATGATAAATCAAACATGGGAATTATATCACAAACCGGATATACAAAAAAGACTTGTCCTATTTTATTTGTATATTCTAAAAAATCGCTTGCAAAACCATAAATCTTATGATACAATAACAAAGCTGTTTAGAGATTATAATTACTATATTTTAAAATAGAGAGGTGAAAATCATGAGAGAAGGAATCCATCCAGAGTACCATCAGGCGACAGTAACTTGCAACTGCGGCAACACATTTGTAACAGGCTCAACAAACAAGAACATTCACGTGGAAATCTGTTCCAAATGCCATCCATTCTACACTGGACAGCAGAAAGCAAATCAGGCTCGCGGACGTGTTGACAAGTTCAACAAGAAATATGGTATTAAATAGGAATGATTTATTGCAGGCTGAGGTGAGATATCTCAGCCTGTTCTTGGGTAAAGGACTGTCTATCACAACTGGTGCACATTGATCAGCAACTTGCACAAGTGATTTCCGGGCAGTTCCTTACAGGTAACTATATATGCAGATTGGATCAGAAGGTCAGCAACTTCAAAGAAGAAGGAACTGACCCTTTTCTGGTACAGAAGACAGGAGGGTGCATGAAGTCATCGAACATAGGCGGACAGGCTGTTTTGGAAGGCATCATGATGAAGAATGGTAATCAGTATGCGGTGGCGGTCAGGAAACCGGATAAAGAGATCGCGGTAGATATACAGGAGTATAAAAGTGTAATCCCGTGTAAGCCGCTAATGAAGATTCCTTTTATACGAGGTATCTTCAATTTTGTTGATTCCCTTGTCCTGGGGATGAAGACACTGATGTTTTCGGCGAGCTTTTTTGAAGAGGAAGATGAGACAGAGGCGGAGCTGACAGAGGAAGCGATTGCAAAGAAGGAGAAGCAGGATAAGCTGTTCATGAATCTGACGGTCGCATTTTCCGTAGTTCTTGCGGTTGCCATATTTATGGTTCTTCCTTATTTTTTAAGTAATATACTGCGGCAGCACATTGCGTCCAGAGGGGTAATTACCATTCTGGAAGGTGTGATCCGCCTGGCTATTTTTCTGGGATATATTCTGCTTGTCTCCAAGATGGAAGATATCCAGAGAACATTTATGTATCACGGGGCGGAGCACAAATGCATCAATTGTATTGAACATGGACTTATCCTGAATACAGAAAACGTAAGAAAAAGCTCCAAACAGCATAAACGCTGCGGTACAAGTTTTCTGTTCTTTGTCATGATCGTGAGTATTATATTCTGCTTCTTTATTACAGCAGAGTCGCAGGTTATGAGGGTTGTGCTGCGTATCGCGCTTCTCCCGCTGATCGCAGGGGTATCATATGAGATTATCAAACTGGCCGGAAACAGTGATAATTATTTCATTAACCTGCTGAGCAAGCCGGGAATGTGGGTGCAGAATCTGACCACGAAAGAGCCGGATGACAGCATGATTGAAGTGGCTATCTGTGCAGTGGAAGCCGTATTTGACTGGAAGGCATATTTGGCGGAGAATTTCGGTATCGAGCTGCCAGCAGGCACATCAGTTGAGAAGACACCGGATCAGGAAATGAAAACCGCTGCAGCATCCGGGCAGACGGCCGGACAATATGGTATGACGGGCCATGCCGCAGCCGAGGGGCAGCAGCTATGACACTGCGTGAAGCGTTTCAAAGGGGAGAAGAGCTGTTAACAGAGGCCGGAATCACAGATGCCCGCCTGGATGCATGGTATCTTCTGGAACATGTGAGTGGTGTCGGCAGGGCCATGTATTATGCCATGCCGGATAAAATTCTGACAGAGGTACAGGAAAAGCAGTATATAGATTTTATAGAAAAAAGGGCGCAGAGGATCCCCCTGCAGCATCTGACCGGAACGCAGGAATTTATGGGCCTGGAATTCCGGGTGAATGAACATGTGCTGATTCCGAGACAGGATACAGAAACGTTAGTTGAGGAATCCATCCGGTTTATACGCAAATATAAAGAAAATTCTTGCGGTGTGTCTGCCGGGATTACCGGGAGCAGCCGAAGGGAGAACGAAAAAGCATTTCGACTGCTTGATATGTGCACTGGTTCCGGATGTATCCTGCTGAGTATTCTGCATGAGATAAGAAAAGAAAAAAAGCTGCTGATAGAAGGAACAGGGGCGGATGTTTCGGAGAAAGCGTTGGAGACAGCCCGGGAGAATGCGGAGTCGCTTCATATCCGCGCAGATTTCCTGCACAGCGACCTCTTTGACAGGGTGGAGGGAAACTTTCAGATGATCGTGTCCAATCCTCCCTATATCAGAACCGATGTGATAGAGACTCTGCAGGAAGAAGTGAGGCAGCATGACCCTCTTCTGGCGCTAGACGGCAAAGAGGACGGTCTGTATTTTTACAGAGAGATTGTGGACACGGCAAGGCGCTTTCTCGTAAGCGGCGGATGTCTGCTGTTTGAGATCGGGGCCGATCAGGGTGAGGCCGTGCAATCCATGATGTGTGAAGCGGGGTATACCCATGTTGCCGTAAAAAAGGATCTGGCAGGACTTGACCGGGTCGTTTCGGGCGTGTATGATGAATGAAGTGAGTTGTGAGAAAGGATAGAGAAATATGTTTGACAGATTAGAAGATTTGCTGATCCGCTACGAGGAAGTAATGGGAGAACTGCAGGAGCCGGATGTGGCCAATGATCCGGAACGATTTCGGAAACTGATGAAAGAGCAGAGTGACCTGACTCCGATCGTAGAGGCATACAAAGAGTATAAGCAGTGTAAGCAGAATATAGAGGACAGCCTGGTCATGCTGGATGAAGAATCTGATGAGGAGATGCGGGAGCTCGCAAAAGAAGAACTCAACGATTCGAAAGCCCGTGTTGAAGAGCTCGAACAGGAGCTGAAGATTCTGCTGCTGCCGAAGGATCCCAATGACGAGAAGAACGTAATCGTAGAGATTCGTGCAGGAGCCGGCGGAGATGAGGCTGCGCTGTTTGCGGCAGAGATCTATCGCATGTATGTTCATTATGCGGAAGGACGCCGCTGGAGGGTGGAGATGATTTCCCTGAATGAAAACGGAATCGGCGGCTTCAAGGAGTGTGTGTTTATGATCAGCGGGCAGGGCGCTTACTCCCGTTTGAAATATGAGAGCGGCGTACACCGTGTACAGCGTGTGCCGGAGACAGAGAGCGGCGGCAGAATCCACACCTCCACAATTACGGTTGCCATTATGCCGGAGGCCGAGGAAGTGGACGTTGTCATCGAGGAGAAGGATATCCGAATCGACGTTATGCGTGCGTCTGGAAACGGCGGACAGTGCGTCAACACAACGGACTCCGCTGTGCGTCTGACCCATTATCCAACGGGGATTGTGATTTACAGCCAGACCGAAAAGTCACAGCTGCAGAACAAGGAAAAGGCGTTCCGCCTGCTTCGCTCCAAGCTGTATGATTTGGAACTGGAAAGGCAGCAGGCGTCCGAAGCTGAGGCGAGAAGAAGCCAGGTCGGAACCGGGGACCGTTCTGAGAAGATCAGAACCTACAACTTCCCCCAGGGACGGGTTACGGATCACAGAATTAAGCTGACGCTGCACAAATTGGATACGATTTTAAACGGGGATCTGGATGAAATTATAGACAGTCTGACCGCTGCAGACCAGGCAGCAAAACTGGCTAATATGAATGATAACTAAACATGATTAATAAGAGTCCGGCATCAGCGGTTTAAGCTGATGCCGGACTCTTATAGTTGGGTGCCGTCAGAACATCTTAGTACGGATTGACAAAAGTTTCTTATGTGTATGGTCTCTTACATATACAACTTATATACCATCCACCTCCAGTTGCACAGGAAGAACACGGCAAGTACGCTCAGCACCATGTAAACCGCAGGTTCGTGGAGGGAGAGTGCGAGCTCTTTCCTCGTGCCGGTCCGGGGAAACAGGCGCCGGTATATGATCCAGATACAATAGCCGGCCAGTGCGCCGAAGGTGTTCATGATCAGGTCATTCATATCGGTAACCCTGTTGTTGAATAACTGGCAGATTTCGATGGAAAGAGAATAGCCGGCTCCGGCCAGAAGGACTCTGGGGAGTGTACGGTAATTGGTCCAGAGCAGCGGCAGGAGAAATCCAAGCGGCATGAACATAATGACATTCAGAATCTGTGAAAACTCCAGCCCATCGTTAAATGGAACCAGGTTGATCTTGTCCAGTGAAAGGATACTGTCGTATTTGCCGATGTCCCATATGGTTCCGATCCCCGTTGTGTCCAGTACCATATGCAGGTAGAACAGAAACAGGAATACCCAGATAAAATGAGCCTTAGTCAGGTGGTTTCCGGGCTTGCGAGCCAGGATAAACATATAGATAAGACAGGGCAGCAGCACACACAAAATAGGATAGAGTGTAATAATAATATCAGCCATAGCAGTTTCCTCCTTGATGCTTGTACATTGAATAATAATCAACTTACTGTTATATTGACCTAAATTTTTGATGCATTAGTTTGTAACGGTTCAGACAGGCCTGCCTGATGTATTACGTTAGTTTCATTATTTCAGCCTCTTCTTAAAATACTTTGGGGATTTTATTAAGATTTTATGATTTAGGAAATTCCTGTATCCCAAAAGGCCTGAGGACATATGTACTGCGGAAGCAGGGCCGTCTAGCAGTATTGAGGCAGGGATATATAAAGGAAGGGTTTGCAGATACAACGAAACAGGAGTAATATGATTAACATACGAATTGTTATAATGAGAGAGGTAAGATCATGAAAGAAAAACTGAAGAGATTATTTTCCTATTATAGGCCCTACAAAGGGCTGTTTTACAGCGACATGTTTTTTGCCATACTTGGAGCGGCTGTGACCCTGGTCATTCCGATGATTGTCCGGTATATTACAAACGACGTTATTTATTTTGACAGGGCCGATGCGAGACATGCAATTCTTATTCTGGGTGCCGTGATGCTGGCGCTTGTGGCACTGGAAGTCTTCTGCAATTTTTATATAGCGTACTTCGGACATACGATGGGCGCAAAGATGGAAGCCGATATGCGCAGCGATATATTCGGCCATTATCAGAAGCTGACATTTGCGTTTTATGATAATCAGAAGGTCGGCCACCTGCTCTCCAGAATTACGAGCGACCTGTTCGATATCAGCGAGCTCCTTCACCACGGACCGGAGGATCTTGTCATATCTATTATTAAAATAATCGGTTCCTTTGTGATTCTGCTGACTGTTAATGTAAAACTGGCGTTGATTGCTTTTATTTTTATTCCGGTTATGGCGATATTCGCCTTTTATTTTAATGGTAAAATGAAGACTGCGTTCAAAAGAAACAGAGAGAAGATTGCGGACATCAACAGCCAGATTGAGGACAGCCTATCTGGTATCCGCGTTGTAAAATCATTTGCTAATGAAAATGTGGAAATGAAAAAATTCAACGCAGGGAATGAGAATTTTGTGGCGGCAAAGAAGCTGAGCTATAAATACATGGGGATTTATAATTCCGGGCTTGGGGCTATGAGCACACTGATTACTGTTGTCGTACTGCTGGCTGGCGTGAGTCTGATGCTCAACGGATCGATTGTCGTGACGGATCTGATTACATTTCTGCTTTATATTAATAACTTTACGGAACCAGTAAGGAAACTGGTGAACTTTACCGAGCAGTTCCAGAACGGCTATTCCGGCTTCGAGAGATTTCTGGAAATACTGTCTATAGCGCCTGATATTGCTGATGAGCCTGATGCGGTTTCTTTGAAAGAGGTAAAAGGCGCCATTGAGTTTAAAAAAGTATCCTTTTACTATGAAAATGAGAGTGAGAAAGTCCTGGACAATCTGGACCTCAAAGTGGAGGCCGGCGACTATATTGCACTGGTAGGGCCGTCGGGAGTGGGCAAGACAACGCTTTGCAGCCTGATCCCCCGTTTCTACGAAGTATCTGAGGGTGGGATCTTTCTGGATGGGACGGACATCAGGCATATCAAACTGGAAGAACTGCGCAGTCATATTGGAATCGTACAGCAGGATGTGTATCTGTTTTCGGGCAGTGTTATGGATAATATCCGTTATGGAAGACCCGGGGCCACAGACGAAGACGTGGTCCGCGCGGCAAAAAATGCCAATGCCCATGAGTTTATCATGAGTTTCCCAGATGGTTACGATACAGATATCGGACAGCGGGGCGTAAAACTGTCAGGAGGGCAAAAACAGCGCCTTTCCATTGCCAGGGTCTTTCTTAGGAATCCTGAAGTGCTGATCTTTGACGAGGCAACATCCGCGCTCGACAACGAAAGTGAAAAAGTAGTACAGCAGTCAATGGAGAACCTGGCAAAAAACAGAACCACCTTTGTGATTGCGCACAGACTGTCTACGATACGCAATGCACAGCGTATCCTGGTCATGACGGATCATGGGATTGCAGAGGAAGGGACACATGAAGAATTGCTGAGAAAACGGGGGATATATGCGGGGCTGTACCAAATGCAGTTCGGGGATTAGGGGACCAGCTTTAGGTTCGTCAACGGACGGGGACGCTCCATAAAGGGAAGGCGTACGGTATTGGAGCGGCTATTATAGTCTCGGGCATATTCGGATCCATTCCTTCCCTGGCATCCCTGTCATTAAGCGACTCCGTCCGTACCGAGGCTAAAGCTCGTCGCGCACCCCATTTTTTTAATTATCCATGCTTTTATTGTCAGTTAAAGAAAAAATGTGGTATACTATCAAAGTATTATTTGTCTGTGAGACAAGTTTATACAAAAAGTTATTAGAAATTACATTCAGAAAGAGAAGGTTAGGAATGGACGATATAAACTTTAAACGGCCGGAGCTGGAGGACAGGGAGATAATTACTTCTTATTTCAATAAGGCGCCTAGCAGAAGCTGCGAAAGAACATTCAGTAACGTGTACCTCTGGTCCAGACATTACCATGTAAAGTATGCTGTTATAGAGGATGCCCTGATATTTCAGGACGATGAATTTGATCTTGCGTTTGCTTATCCGGCGGGAGAGCCGCAGTGCGTTAAAAATGCACTGGAGTTTCTTATGAACTACAGCGAGGAGAAGGGATATCCGTTTAAACTATATAATGTGACGGAAGAAAATTTTGCGCAGTTGGATGGCTGGTATCCCGGAGAATACCAAATTCATTATGATCGGGATCAGGCGGATTATGTGTACGAGTCGGAAAAGCTGGCGACGCTGGCAGGTAAGAAGCTGCACAGTAAACGAAACCATATCAATAAGTTTAAAACTGCGAATCCGGACTGGAGCTATGAGACGCTGGATAACAGTAACCAGGAAGAGTGTTTCCAGATGGCATTGAAATGGCGTAACCAGAATGGGTGTGAGGAGGATTCGGATAAGAATGCGGAGATGTGCGTGACATTGAATTCGCTGCGTTTGTTCAAGGAACTTGGGCAGAGGGGCGGTGTTCTCAGGGTGAACGGAGAGATTGCCGCATTTACGATTGGCGAACCTGTATGCGGGGATACATTCGTTGTTCATATAGAAAAGGCATTTGCTGATATTGACGGTGCATATCCGATGATTAACCAGCAGTTTGTGCAGCATGAATGCATGGATTATAAATATGTGAACCGCGAGGAGGATACGGGGGCGGAAGGGCTGAGGAAGGCAAAGCTTTCGTACAGGCCGGCCTTTCTGGTAGAAAAAGGGGTTGTTACGAAAAAGACGGCCCGCGGTACCGAATAGCAAATCCAGTTCTGCGGCCATGCTGCAGAACTGGATGTAAGGGTAACCCCGGATGTCCATATATCAAATAAATCAGAAATGGAGAGAGGAAAATGATTTCAAAAAAAATGGAAACTATGGTCGCGAACAGTTCTGCGATCCGTGCAATGTTTGAAGAAGGCAACCGTCTGGCGGGGATTTACGGAGCGGAGAATGTATATGATTTCAGTCTGGGTAATCCCAATGTTCCCGCGCCGGAGGCGGTAAAGGACGCGATCCGCGAGTTGCTTGATGAGGAAAATCCCGTTGTGCTTCATGGATATACAAACAGTAACGCGGGCTACGAGGATGTAAGGCAGGCCATTGCAGAATCTTTAAATAAAAGATTCGGTACATATTTTGAATCTAAGAATATTACGATGACGGTTGGCGCGGCAGGCGGCCTGAATGTCATTCTCAAATCGCTTCTGAACCCCGGAGACGAGGTCATTGCGTTCGCCCCTTATTTCGGCGAATACAGGAGTTATACCAATAATTATGACGGAGTGCTTGTGGAGATTTCTCCGGATACCTCCACATTCCAGCCAAAACTGGATGAATTCGAGGCCAAAATCACGCCGAAGACAAAGGCTGTCATTGTAAATACTCCGAACAACCCGACCGGCGTTGTCTATTCGGAAGATACCATTCGTAAGATGGCCGCTGTCATGGAGGAAAAGCAGAAAGAATATGGGACGGAGATTTATCTGATTTCCGATGAGCCATATAGAGAACTTGCATATGACGGAGTAGAAGTTCCTTATCTTACGAAGTATTATGCCAATACGGTTGTAGGATATTCCTACAGCAAATCCCTCTCCCTTCCAGGGGAGCGTATCGGTTATCTGGTAATTCCGGATGAGGCGGCTGACAGTGAAAAGCTGATCGGCGCAGCGAATGTGGCGACCAGAATTCTGGGCTTTGTAAATGCGCCCACCCTGCAGCAGAAGGTGGTTAAAAAATGTCTGAACGAAAAGACAGATATTTCTTATTACAATAGAAACAGAGAAACACTATATAACGGTTTAAAAGAATTAGGCTTTGAATGTATCAAACCGGAAGGCGCTTTTTATCTGTTTGTAAAATCACCGGTTGCAGATGAAAAAGAATTCTGTGCCGCAGCGAAAAAGTACAATATTTTGATCGTGCCCGGCTCCTCCTTCGCATGTCCTGGCTATGTCAGGCTGGCATATTGTGTATCCTATGAGACAATCGTGAATTCCCTGCCTAAATTTGCGGAACTGGCGGCAGAATACAGATAGGACAGGAGCAGCGAAAATGGAACCAAATGCAAAGTTGTTAGAAAATATACGTAAAGTAGAGCCTTATGTTCCCGGTGAACAGCCACAGGAAAAGGTAATCAAGCTTAATACAAATGAAAATCCCTATCCTCCGGCGCCCGGAGTGCTTGAAGCCTTAAAGCATCTGGATACAGACCGCCTGCGCCTTTATCCGGATCCGGCCTCGGGCACACTTGTGGAGGCGCTGGCAGCGTATTACGGTGTTAGCAGTGAACAGGTATTTGTTGGAGTTGGCTCTGATGATGTACTGTCAATGTGCTTTTTGACATTTTTCAATTCAAAAAAGCCGATTTTGTTTCCGGATATTACATATTCCTTTTATAAAGTATGGGCTGAGCTTTATCACATTCCATATGAGTGCCCGAAACTGGATAAAGATTTTCGTATCCGAAGGGAAGATTATTATAAAGAAAACGGGGGGATTATATTTCCCAATCCAAATGCTCCCACGGCCGTTTATGAGAACCTGGAGTTTGTTGAGGATATCTTAAAGCATAATCAGGATGTGATTGTGATCGTAGATGAAGCGTACATTGATTTTGCGGGAAGATCTGCGCTGGAACTTTTGGACAGGTACGAGAACCTGATCGTAGTGCAGACATTTTCAAAAGCGAGGTCTATGGCGGGGATGCGAATCGGATATGCCATCAGCAGCCCTGCTTTGATCAAATACCTGAATGATGTGAAGTATTCATTCAACTCTTATACCATGAATCTTCCGTCGCTTGTATGCGGGGCAGAAGCGGTAAAAGATAAAGTGTATTTTGATATGACAACAGCCAGTATCATAGAAACCAGAGAGTGGGCAAAGAAAGAACTGAGCAGTCTGGGCTTTCAGTTTCCCGATGCAAAAGCTAATTTTATATTTGCAGCTCACCCGGATTATGATGCGAAGAAACTGTTTGCTGCTCTGAAAAAAGAAAATATTTATGTAAGGTACTGGGGCAGCGAACGGATCGAGCAGTATCTGCGAATCACAGTAGGAACCAGAGAAGAGATGGAAGCACTTTTCACATTTCTGAAAAGCTATATGAGATAAATAGAAAACCGGAAGTCAGAATGTGTATTGAGACAGGAAACAGAGCTGTCAGAAATACATATTTTGACTTCCGGTTTGGTTTAGGATCCAGCTTCCATCCGTCCTTTTCCCTCATTTTGTTCTTTCAGCATCAGCAGATGCAGATATTCTTCCAGTTTCCGTTGGGATTCTGCGGAAAGATGAAGATAAGAGATCAGGATTTCACGCCCTTTTTCGGGAGAAGTACTGGTGGTTGTGATAAGTCCAAGTTTCGAACCCGTAAGCAGATAATCGGCCGATACACCGAAGTATGCGGCGATGCGCAGCAGACGTTCATAATCCGGCTGTTTGCCCTTCGTCTCATAGCCTGCGATTGTCGAGCGCGTCACCTTCAGATAATCAGCCAGTTCCTTCTGTGTGACATGGTTTTGTTCCCTTAGTAATTTCAATGTAGATGCAAACTTCATGATGGCACCTCCCAGAATATGGTATATTTTACCAGCTTGTTACAATTTATAGACAAATTGTGTCAAAAATCAACATAAGAAAAATAAAAGTGTCGATATGACACGTATTGATTCCTTGTTACTGTGCGCACCCGCAGGGTGTGAATAGTAACGATTTCTTACTGCTCAAATGCTGCAAAAGTGATACCCGTTGACACAGACCGGTAAAATTCGTATAATGAAATTGAGAAAAAGAAGGGAAGTATATGCATGATCGCAAAGAATAACGAAGAAAAAAGAAACCGGATCTGGAGGGCTGTAATGGCTGTTACAACTGTGCTGATCATCATCATAGCAGCCTTTTTCGTGATAAAGCTTTTTACTGCCAATCCAGTGGAAGGCAAGTGGAGCCATGAGGACAGCGGCCTGGTTATGTCGATCAGGGGGAATGGGACCGCAGTACTTGAATGGCCGGAAGAGTTCGAGAGCGAAGGCGTCTCTGTTGAGATGAGGTATAGTGTAGACAAAGATACAAAGACATTTACGCTGCGGTCGGATGACGAGGCGGTACAAAAGGCAGCGGATGCGTCGGACGGAACTGCTACAGCAGAAGGATTAAGTTCGGCAGTGAATTCGCTGGAGGGAACGTATGACTACAATATTGAAAAAAGTACGCTGACACTGACCGACAGAGAGTATGGAGATCAGATGATATTTGATAAAAAGTAACCGGAAAACAGGGAATTCACTCCCTGTTTTTCTACGATAAGACGGTGTGTGCAGAAAGGATAATTACGATGGAGATGTTAAGAGAAAAGACAAAAACAGTCAGAATAGGAGATGTCCTTATTGGAGGCGGGCATCCGGTTGCAATCCAGTCTATGACGAATACAAGAACCGAGGATGTGGAGTCTACAGCCGCCCAGATACGAAAGCTGGAGGCGGCAGGCTGCGAGATCATCCGTTGTGCAGTGCCTACGCTGGAGGCGGCTTATGCATTAAAAGAGATTAAGAGGCAGATCCATATCCCGCTGGTTGCAGACATTCATTTTGATTACAGGCTTGCAATTGCGGCGATCGAGAACGGAGCAGATAAGATCCGGATCAACCCCGGCAATATCGGGAGCAGGGAACGTCTGCAGGCCGTCGTGAATAAGGCAAAGGAACATGAGACGCCGATCCGGGTGGGCGTCAACAGCGGTTCGCTGGAAAAACCACTGCTGGAGAAGTACGGCGGCGTGACCGCTGAGGGGATCGTGGAGAGTGCGCTGGACAAGGTCCGTATGATCGAAGAGATGGGGTATGATAACCTTGTGGTCAGCATCAAATCTTCGGATGTAATGATGTGTGTGAAGGCCCACGAACAGATCGCTTCGAGGTGTCCGTATCCGCTCCATGTGGGGATCACAGAGGCGGGAACTGTTTATTCGGGAAATGTCAAATCTTCTGTGGGCCTGGGGATCATCCTGTACGAAGGCATCGGCGATACCATCCGTGTCTCTTTGACAGGAGATCCACTGGAGGAGATTAAAACTGCAAAGCTGATCTTGAAGACACTGGGGCTGCGCAAAGGCGGGATCGAAGTGGTGTCCTGCCCGACCTGCGGACGGACGAAGATTGACCTGATCGGCCTTGCAAACCAGGTTGAGAATATGGTGGCAGATATCCCCCTGGATATTAAGGTTGCCGTTATGGGATGTGTCGTTAACGGCCCGGGAGAGGCAAAAGAGGCAGATATCGGAATCGCAGGGGGAATTGGAGAAGGCCTTTTGATCAGGAAAGGTGAAATTGTGAAAAAGGTGAAGGAAGAAGAGCTTCTGGAAACCTTGCGGCAGGAGTTGTTAAATTGGAAAAGATAGGGAACGAAAAGATATTTTTTCATGTTTTTCCGACATTAAAAGTGGAAAATGATATCAAGATGCTTTTTAGCGATGTGGAGGTCTCGAAGATCACAACGAACTCAAAACGTGATTTTCTCCGTGTCCATATTTTCAGCACGCATCTGATCCAGAAAAAGCATATATGGCAGATGGAACAGAAGATTAAAGAGCAGCTTTTTGGCAATACGAGGGTGTCCATCCGCCTGGAAGAGCAGTATGCGTTGTCCGAGCAGTACACGGCGAGTACGCTTATGATGGAATACCGGGAAAGTATTGTGCAGGAGCTGAAGCAGCACAGCGTGCTGGCGGCAAGTATGTTTGAACAGGCAGAGATGCACTTTGAAGGCAGTGATATCCTGTATCTGGAGATGCTCAACACGATCGTATCCGAAGGGAAACGGGAGTATATCGTAGATCTGCTTCATGAGATCTATGAAAAGAGATTCCATATCAAAGCTGACATTAGGGTAACGTACCGCGAGGCGCAGGGAGAGCAGGACCGTCAGTATGAGGAGCAGCGGATCCAGCAGGAGATCAATGCCATATTTGAACGCAGGGCGAAGCAGAGAGGCGAAGAACCGGCAGAAGACAGCGCTGGCGGCCAGGGAGAAAAGAAAGAGGGGAATCAGGAAAAACGGGGAGACTCCGGGAAGAAAGGCGATTTCAAGAAGAAAGATTTCAAGAAAAAAGATTTCTACAGGCCGCTTAAGCAAGGCGATGACCCGAGTCTGATATACGGCAGGAATTTCGACGATGAGCCGATCACACTGGATCAGGTTGTTACTGAGATGGGAGAGATTACCGTCCACGGAAAGATTATTAATTTTGATACCAGGGAGATCAGAAATGACAAGACGATTCTGATGTTTGCAGTCACGGACTTTACCGACACGATAACGGTGAAGATGTTCACCAGAAATGATCAGCTGCCGGAACTGCTGGGGGATCTTAAAAAGGGCGTTTTCGTTAAAATCAAGGGGATCACAACCATTGATAAATTTGACGGGGAACTGACCATCGGCTCGGTGACAGGTATCAAAAAGAGCGGAGATTTTACTGTTACAAGAAAGGATCTGAGCCAGGTTAAGAGAGTGGAGCTCCACTGCCACACAAAGATGAGTGATATGGATGGGGTATCTGAGGTAAAGGATATTGTGAAGCGTGCCCATGACTGGGGGCATCCTGCCGTTGCTATTACAGACCATGGCATTGTGCAGTCATTTCCGGATGCCAATCATTTTATCGAGACACTGGATAAGGATGATCCTTTTAAAGTGATTTATGGTGTGGAAGGCTATGTTGTAGATGATCTGACGGAGATCGCGGTAAATGCCGGGGATGAGCGGCTGGATGATACATATATCGTATTTGACCTGGAGACGACCGGCTTTAGCGCTATTAAGGATAAAATTATTGAGATCGGAGCGGTTAAGGTTGTAAATGGCGAGATTGTGGACCGGTTCAGCACCTTTGTCAATCCCAAAAGGCCGATCCCTTTTGAAATCACACAGCTAACAAGTATTACGGATGAAATGGTGATGGGATATCCGGACATAGAAACGATACTGCCGCAGTTTCTGGAATTTGCGGCGGGCGGGGTGCTTGTTGCGCACAATGCAGGGTTTGATGTGGGATTTATTGAGCAGAACTGCAGATATCAGGATATAGAGCCTGACTTCGTTTATGTGGATACGGTGGCTATGGCAAGAGTACTTCTGCCCACGTTGTCCAAGTATAAGCTGAACGTGGTGGCGAAGGCGCTGGGAATTTCCCTGGAGAACCACCACCGGGCGGTAGACGATGCAGCCGCGACAGCGGAGATATTCGTAAAATTTGTCCAGATGCTGAAAGAACAGAATATCACAACCTTAAAGGAAATGAACCAGTTTGGGGACATGAATCCGAATGCCATCCGCAAGCTGCCCACTTATCATATCATCATACTGATTAAAAATGATATCGGCCGGTATAACCTTTACCAATTAATCACCGAGTCCCATCTGACCTATTATGCAAGAAGGCCCAGAATCCCCAAAAGTGTACTGAACAAGTACAGGGAGGGGCTGATTGTAGGGAGCGCATGCGAGGCCGGAGAACTTTATCAGGCCATTTTGAACAATAAATCTGCGGAATCTATCGCAAGGCTGGCAGATTTCTATGATTACTACGAAATCCAGCCGCTCGGCAACAACCGGTTTATGATGGTCAGTGACAAGTTTCCGGATATCAACACTACGGAGGACTTAGAGGAGATTAACCGAAAGATTGTGGAACTGGGAGAAAAGTTCAAAAAGCCGGTTGTAGGAACCTGCGACGTGCATTTTCTGGATCCGGAGGATGAGGTGTACCGCCGGATTATCATGGCGGGCAAGGGATTCAGTGATGCGGATGAACAGGCGCCGCTGTATCTGCGGACGACGGAGGAGATGCTGGAAGAGTTTGAGTATCTTGGTTCAGCAAAGGCAAGGGAGATTGTCATAGAGAATACGAACAAGATCTGCGATATGGTCGAGAAAATATCTCCGATCAATCCGAATAAGTGCCCGCCGGTGATCGCGAATTCGGAGCAGGATCTGAGGAATATCTGTTACAACAGGGCCCATGAAATCTATGGCGAAGACCTGCCGGAGCCGGTATCCACCCGTCTGGAGAAGGAACTGAACTCTATCATATCGAACGGGTACTCCGTCATGTATATCATTGCCCAGAAGCTGGTATGGAAATCAAATGACGACGGATACCTGGTAGGTTCCCGTGGTTCTGTCGGTTCTTCTTTTGTTGCCACGATGTCTGGGATCACAGAGGTGAATCCCTTAAGTCCGCATTATTACTGTGAGAAATGCCACTATAATGAATTTGACTCCCCGGAAGTAAAGGCATATGCAGGGGGCTGCGGCTTCGATATGCCGGACAAAATATGCCCGAACTGCGGAGAAATGCTGATTAAGGCGGGATTTGACATCCCATTCGAGACCTTCCTCGGCTTTAAGGGTGATAAAGAGCCTGATATTGACCTGAACTTCTCGGGAGATTATCAGGCAAAGGCACATAAGTATACGGAAGTGTTATTTGGGGAGGGACATACGTTCAAGGCCGGGACTATCGGAACACTTGCAGATAAGACCGCATTTGGTTATGTGAGGAACTATTACGAGGAACGCGGGCACAGAAAAAGAAAGTGTGAGATTGACAGAATTACGGTGGGATGCACAGGGATCCGCAGAAGTACGGGCCAGCATCCGGGAGGAATCGTCGTACTGCCTCACGGACACAACATCAATGAGTTTACCCCGGTGCAGCATCCGGCAAATGATATGACAACAGATATCATTACGACTCACTTTGATTATCATTCCATTGACCATAACCTTTTGAAGCTGGACATTCTCGGCCATGATGATCCTACTATGATCCGTACACTGGAAGAATATATCACATCGGATGCCATGGACAATGAGTACAATGAGGAGAATCCGTTTATCGCCACCAATATACCGCTGGACGATAAGAAGGTGCTCTCCCTGTTCCATGATACAAGTGCTTTGGGGATCAAACCGGAGGATATAGACGGGTGCAATCTGGGATGCCTTGGAATTCCTGAGTTCGGGACAGACTTTGTTATTCAGATGGTACAGGATGCGAAGCCGCAGTCGCTTTCAGACCTGATCCGTATATCGGGTCTGTCCCACGGGACAAACGTGTGGCTGGGAAATGCACAGGAACTGGTAAAGTCAGGAAAGGCCACGATTTCTACCTGTATCTGTACACGTGATGATATCATGATCTACCTGATCAACCAGGGCGTGGACAGCGCGCTGTCCTTTACGATCATGGAGAGTGTGCGTAAGGGAAAAGGGTTGAAACCGGAGTGGGAAGAAGCCATGAAGGCGAAGAACGTGCCGGACTGGTACATCTGGTCCTGTAAACAGATCAGCTACATGTTCCCGAAGGCCCACGCGGCGGCGTACGTTATGATGGCTTACCGCATCGCGTACTGCAAGATTAATTATCCGCTGGCGTATTATGGCGCTTATTTTGGTATCCGTGCCAATGCATTTTCTTACGAAATCATGTGCCAGGGAAAAGACAAGCTGAATTATTATATAAAAGACTATAAACGCAGGGCGGATTCGCTCAGCAATAAAGAGCAGGATGTAGTAAAAGACATGAAGATCGTGCAGGAAATGTACGCCAGAGGCTATGAGTTCCTGCCCCTGGATATCTATAAGGCAAAGGCAACCAAATTCCAGATCATAGACGGGAAACTGATGCCGCCGCTCTCCAGTATCGAAGGGATGGGTGAGAAGGCCGCTGAGGCTGTGGAGGAAGCAGCCAAAGACGGGCCGTACCTGTCTCTGGATGATTTCAGACAGCGGACGAAGGTCAGCAAAACAGTCATTGATTTTATGGCGGAACTGGGGCTGTTTGGAGATCTGCCGCAGAGCAATCAGCTGTCGCTATTTGATTTTGGGTAGGGGAGAGTGTATTCTGCTTGGGGGACGCAAATGGCAAGGAGAGTCCGCAACGGTAGCAGCGGATGGAATAGAATTATGTATGGACTTAACGTTCTTGTTTATGCTATAATGTCCCCAATGGACTTTTACCGGGAGAATTTTTAATGATCCGGAAATGCTTAAAGATTTATGGAGGAGAAGAATTATGTACGGTTTCGAGGAAATCAAGAATGAAGATGTAGAGATTGCGGAAGCGATTCAGGCGGAGATGGACAGGCAGAATTCTCATATTGAGCTGATTGCTTCTGAAAACTGGGTTAGTAAGGCTGTTATGGCGGCCATGGGCAGCCCGCTGACGAATAAATATGCAGAAGGATATCCGGGAAAGAGATATTACGGCGGATGCCAGTGTGTGGATGTTGTTGAGAATCTTGCCAGAGAGCGGGCAAAAGAGCTCTTCCAGTGTGAATATGCCAACGTGCAGCCTCATTCCGGAGCACAGGCTAATATGGCAGCAATGTTTGCTATGGTAGAGCCGGGAGATAAAGTGATGGGTATGAACCTGGATCACGGCGGACATCTGACTCATGGTTCACCGGTTAATCTGTCAGGCAAGTATTTTGATTTCTCGGCGTATGGCGTGAATGACAATGGTGTCATTGATTATGATAAAGTACTTGAAATCGCAAAAGAAAATAAACCAAAGCTGATTATTGCTGGTGCAAGCGCTTATGCCAGGACCATCGACTTCAAGCGATTCCGTGAGATTGCGGATGAGGTTGGCGCATACCTGATGGTGGATATGGCGCATATTGCCGGCTTAGTGGCAGCAGGCATTCATCCAAGCCCGATCCCCTATGCACACGTGACGACCACCACAACACATAAGACCCTGCGCGGACCAAGGGGCGGTATGATTCTGTGCAGTGAAGAGATGAATAAAAAGTTCAACTTTAATAAGGCAGTCTTCCCGGGCATCCAGGGAGGCCCGCTGATGCACGTCATCGCAGCCAAGGCAGTCTGCTTCAAAGAAGCCCTGCAGCCTGAGTTCAAGACATACCAGGAACAGGTCGTGAAAAACGCCAAAGCATTGTGCAAAGGCCTGCAGGAAAGAGGAGTCAAGATCGTATCCGGAGCAACCGATAACCACCTCATGCTCGTAGATCTGACAGAGAACAACTTAAGCGGCAAAGAACTTGAAAAACGACTCGACGAAGCCCACGTAACCTGCAACAAAAACACCATCCCGAACGATCCCCGTTCTCCGTTCGTTACAAGCGGAGTAAGGCTTGGAACCCCAGCAGTCACCACCCGGGGAATGGTAGAAGAAGACATGGCAAAGATAGCAGAAATCATAGCCATGGTAATAGATGATGAAGCAAATGTCGAAAAAGCACAGGGAATGGTAGCAGAACTTACGAAAAAGTACCCGCTTATCTAATCCCCCAATGAGAAAGGATTGCAGGGCCAGGCAATCCTTTCTTTTTCCTTTTGCTGCCGCTAAGTCTGCGGACCGCCATACAAAACAGCACAGGCCTTTCCGTCCCCTTACGCTTCTTCTTCCGCGTGAACCCCGTCCCCATAATTTTTCAAATTTAATGCTTTAATTCGTCAAAGCAGTGTGTTATACTATTGGATAACGAATGTGATGTTGAAGGAGGTTTTTACGATGATTTGGGCAAAGGAAGAGACTCTGCCAAGGGCCGAGATTGAGAAAATCCAATTGGAACGGTTACAGAAAACGGCAGCATATATTTATGAAAGGGTAGAGCCTTACCGTAAGAAGATGGATGAGGCCGGTGTGAAGCCAGGAGATATTCAGAGCCTGGAAGATTTAAAGAAGATGCCGTTTACATATAAAGCAGACTTCAGGGATCATTATCCCGACGGCCTTTTTGCGGTAGATAAAAAGGAGATTGTCAGGTACCATGCAAGCTCCGGGACCACGGGGAAGCCAACCGTAGTGGCATATACGAAGAACGATCTGGATGTCTGGCTGAACAATGTGGCAAGAATCGCATGTATGGGCGGCGCAACATCAGAAGATGTAGCGCAGATTGCATTTGGATACGGTACTTTTACCGGCGCACTGGGACTGCATGGAGGACTGGAGAAGTTAGGGGCTTCCGTTATTCCAATGTCTTCAGGCAATACAAATAAACAGATTATGTTTATGCAGGATATGGGCGTGACACTGCTGGTAGCGACGCCTTCTTATGCGCTTCATCTTGGAGAGATCTTAAGGGAACGGGGAATTGACCCTTCAAAGGATCTGAAGATACATATCGGCCTGTTTGGCGGCGAAGGAATGACAGAACCCATGCGCGATGAGATGCATAAAGTCTGGGGGGACCAGTTTGTCTGTACACAGAACTACGGTATGAGCGAGCTGTGCGGACCCGGCGTATCAGGTGAATGTACGGAATTATGCGGTATGCATATCAACGAAGACTGGTTTATTCCGGAGATTATTGATCCTGAGACAGAGGAAGTCCTGGCTCCCGGTGAGACCGGAGAGCTTGTAATAACCTGCCTGTGCAAGGAAGCGCTTCCGCTTGTCCGTTACCGTACAGGAGATCTTACAAAACTGATGTATGAGCCTTGCAAATGCGGAAGAACAACGGTACGCATGGAAAATCTTTCAGGACGTGCGGATGATATGCTTGTAATCCGCGGTGTCAATGTATTCCCAAGCCAGATAGAAGAAGTCCTTTTGAGAATTGAGGAGATCGGGCCGCACTACGAGATTCTGGTCGAGAGAAAGAACCGTCTGGATGTTATGACAATCTCTGTTGAGCTGATCGACGACCGATTGCTGGACAGCTACGCGAAGTTAAGCGAACTGGAGCAGAGCATCAGAGCGTCTCTGAAGTCACAGCTTGGACTCGCAACACAGATCAGGCTGGTTGCCCCGAACTCGCTTCAGAGATTTGAGGGCAAGGCAAAGAGAGTGAAAGATTTACGAAAGGATGGATTATAAACTATGTCAGATAAAGTGATAATGCTGGGAAATGAGGCGATTGCCAGAGGCGCATATGAGGCCGGCATCAAAGTTTCCTCAGCCTATCCGGGAACCCCAAGTACAGAGATCAGTGAGTACATGGTTCAGTATAAAGATACTTTTTATGAAGAATGGGCGCCGAACGAAAAAGTAGCTGCTGAGGTGGCTGTAGGAGCCAGCATTGCAGGTGTGCGTGCGATGGCCTGCATGAAACACGTCGGCCTGAATGTGGCATCGGATCCGCTGTATTCCGTATCCTATATGGGCGTTAACGGCGGTCTTGTGCTTACGGTTGCCGATGATCCGGGTTTATACAGCTCCCAGAACGAGCAGGACACCAGAATGGTGGCAAGAGCAGCCCAGATCCCGGTGATCGAACCTTCTGACAGTGCGGAAGCAAAAGAATATATTAAGGCAGCTTTTGAACTGAGTGAGAAGTTTGACAGACCGTTTATTTACAGAATAACCACCAGGCTGGCACATTCACAGGGGTTGGTGGAGCTGTGTGACAGAGAAGAGATCGAAGATAAGCCTTACGTGAAAAACATCCGGAAAAATGTGATGATGCCGGGCAACGCAAAGCTGCGCCATGTGGAGATCGAAAGGCTCAATAAAGAGCTGGCCGAGGCCGCAAATACACTGCCGATCAACCGTGTGGAGATGAACGACACGAAAATCGGAGTCATTACAAGCGGTATCCCTTATCAGTATGTAAAAGAGGCCCTTCCGCAGGCTTCCGTATTAAAACTGGGAATGGTCAATCCGCTTCCAAGAAAGATGATTGAGGAATTTGCAGCGAAAGTAGATACACTTTATGTTGTAGAAGAACTGGATCCGGTCATTGAAGAGCAGGTGAAGTCCTGGGGGATCAAGGCGGTCGGTAAGGAGATCTTTACCGTACAGGGAGAGTACAGCGCGAATATGCTGCGCAAAGCAATATTAAATGAGGAGCTGGATATCCAGCCTCCGGCAGATGCCCCGCAGCGCCCGCCGATCTTATGTCCCGGATGTCCGCACCGCAGTGTATACCATGTGCTGAATAAGCTGAAAATGCATGCGGCCGGAGATATTGGATGTTATACGCTGGGAGCAGTTGCGCCCTTAAGCGTAGTTGATACAACGATGTGCATGGGCTCCAGCATTTCCACCCTGCATGGCATGGAAAAGGCAAAGGGAAAGGAATACATCAAAGACTGGGTAGCCGTGATCGGTGATTCCACATTTTTACATACAGGTGTGAACTCCCTGATGAATATGGTTTATAATAAAGCGACAGGAACCGTGATGATTCTGGATAATTCCACTACCGGGATGACCGGGCATCAGGATCATGCTGCGACAGGAAAAACACTCCAGGGAGATCCGACTTATGCCATTGATATTGTGAAGCTGTGCCGCGCTATGGGTGTGAATCACGTGATAGAGGTAAATGCATTCGACCTGGACACACTGGAGAGGACAATCAAGGAAGAAGTCGCCAGAGATGAGGTGTCGGTCATCATCACAAAATCACCGTGCGTACTTCTGGACAAATCCAAAAAGCCGCTTTATACCGTGCATGAAGACAAATGCAAAAAGTGCGGTATGTGCATGAAGCCTGGATGTCCCGCAATGACGAAAAATGCAGATGGCACCATCCATATAGACGATACCATGTGTACGGGATGCGGCCTGTGCGAATCTCTATGTAAATTTGGCGCAATAGAACTGGTAAAGGCGGGTGAATAATCATGGCGACAAAGAATATTATGATTGTAGGAGTAGGCGGTCAGGGAACCCTGCTTACCAGCAGAATATTGGGAGGACTTACCATTGCAGGCGGCTATGATGTCAAACTTTCCGAGGTACATGGCATGGCTCAGAGGGGCGGCAGTGTTGTTACATTTGTGCGCTATGGCGAGCAGGTGGCGGAGCCGATCGTGGAAGAGGGGCAGGCGGATGTGATCATTGCATTTGAACGCCTGGAAGCCCTGCGGTATGCACATTTTCTGAAAAAGGACGGAGTTCTGATTGTCAATGACTGGCGGATCGATCCGATGCCGGTTGTAATCGGCGCGGCAGAATACCCGAAAAATATCCTGGAGACCCTGGAAAAAGAGTATAAGATCTATAAGGTAAACGCGACGGAGGAGTCCAAGAAGCTCGGCAATCCGAAAGTATTCAATCTGATTGTACTGGGGGTTGCAGCGCAGCATATGGACTTTACAAAAGAGCAGTGGTATGAGGTGATCGAAAAGACGGTTCCTCCAAAAACAATTGAAATCAATAAAAAAGCATTTGATGTAGGATACACATTATAAGGGATAGGCGGTGAGAGGATGATTAAGCAGTTATCAGTATTTGTGGAAAACAGGCCGGGCAGCCTGATGCAGGTGACATCGGCGCTGACGGAGGCGCATATCAATATCAGGGCGATCGCTTCATTTGATACGCCTGAATTTGGAATTCTCAGGCTGGTGGTTGATAAACCGGCAGAAGCAAAGACCTATCTGACAAGCAGGGGATTTGTTGTCAGAATACACGACGTAATTGGTGTAGAACTCAAAGATGAAAAAGGAAACCTGAACCGGATGCTTTCCATACTTGCAGAAGGCAGGATCAACATCAATTATATTTATTCTTTTGTAATCCGCGAGGGAAGGGCGCCGGTTATGGTGTTCAACACAGATGATTTTGAAAAAGCTGCGCGTGTTCTGGAAGCAGCAGAGGTAAAAGTCGTAAAAGAAGCGGATCTATAAAATTACGGAAATATGGGAAAACAGATAAGGAGTTAAACGAAAATGGCGGCAGTGACATTAGAAAACTGGAAAGAGCGGATCTTTGACCCGGATATAGAATGCATGAGCAGTGACGAGATGGCTGCTCTGCAGAGCAGACGTCTGGCTGATGTAGTAGAAAGAGTATACAACAATGTAGATTTCTACCGTAAGAAAATGAAGGACCTTGGAGTAGAACCGGGGGATATCAAAGGAATTGAGGATATTAATAAACTTCCATTTACGACAAAGGAAGACCTGAGGGATAACTATCCGTTCGGGCTTCTGGCAATCCCCAAAAAAGATGTTGTCCGGGTTCAGGGCACATCAGGAACGACAGGGAAGCTGACTCTGGCGTCCTATTCGCAGAAAGATGTGGATGTGTGGGGCGAATGTGTGGCCAGATGCCTGACAATGGCCGGACTGACAGAGGAAGATATCATCCACGTATGCTATGGCTACGGATTATTTACAGGCGGAATGGGTCTGGACTTTGGGGCTAAGGCGCTTGGAGCGACAGCGATCCCGATGTCAGCGGGAAATACCAAACGCCAGATGATGTGTATGGAAGATTTCGGTTCAACAGCATTCGCATGTACCCCTTCCTATGCACTGCATCTTGCGGAATCCCTGCAGGAGGCTGGCGTTGTGGACCGTCTGAAACTGAAGGCCGGGATTCACGGCGCAGAGCCATGGACCGAGGAGATGCGCAAGAAAATTGAAAGTATTCTGCATATCAACTGCTTTGACATTTACGGATTATGTGAGATTACGGGCCCTGGAGTCGCACAGGACTGCATCCATCACAGAGGTCTGCACATCAATGTTGACTATTTCTATCCGGAGGTACTTAATCCGGTAACTCACGAGGCTTGTGCAGACGGTGAGACAGGAGAACTCGTATTTACAACATTGGCAAAAGAGGCGATGCCGCTGTTAAGATACCGCACGAAGGATCTGACCAGTATTGACCACAGCACTTGTGACTGCGGCAGAACCACACCTAGGATCTCCAAGTTTACGGGACGTACAGATGACATGAAAGTCATCCGCGGCGTCAACGTATTCCCGACACAGGTTGAGACAGCGCTCCTTGGCATGGGCGGCGCAGTTGCACCGCATTACCTCATGATTGTGGACAGAGAGGATAATCTGGACGTCCTGACGGTTATGGTGGAGGTCGATGAGAGCATGTTCTCAGACGAGATCAGAAAACTGGATGCGCTGAAAGCAAAGATCGGCGCAGTTTTGAAACAGGCGCTTGGAGTTTCCGTCCGCGTGAAGCTGGTTGAGCCTAAGACAATACAGAGAAGCGAAGGAAAAGCAGTACGTGTTATAGATAAGCGTAACCTGCAGTAGAGGAGGTAAGCACGATGGGAATCACAATACAACAATTATCAGTATTCTTGGAAAACCGGGAGGGACGTCTGGACGAAGTGCTTGCAGTGCTGGCCAGCAACGATGTGAATATCGTTGCACTGAGCCTGGCAGATACATCAGATTACGGAATGCTCCGCATGATTGTATCCGACCCGAACAAGGGAAGAGCGGTGCTTAAAGACAATGGAATTACAGCCATGCTGACAGACGTTGTGGCGCTTCGGGTGCCTCACGCGACGGGATCCTTAAGCAAGGCAATGCATCAAATTGTAGAAGGCGAAGTCAATATCGAATACATGTATGCATTTGCAAATGGCACAGACGCATCGGCGGTATTAAAAACAGACGATCCGGCAAGGGTGGTTGATATCTTAAGGGGAAGCGGATTCGACGTCTGGGAGGCGGCGGAAGCGTATGTTTCTAATGTGAGCTTGTAGGTAGGGCGTATTTGGCTGGTATGGGGACGCCCCGTGAACCGGACACAGGGGTGTCTGGAAACGGGGGAGATGCTGCAAGCTGGAGTAACGGAAAAAAGAAGGATAACCGGGGCAGACCTGGCCACATCACCCAAAGTCTTGATGACTTTGAGTGCTGGGGCCAGGGAGATCTGTGATTTGTGATCACAGATCTCACCCCGGTTTTCCTTCTTTTTTCCGTAACTCCAGCTAACAGCATCTCCTACGCTTCCAGACACCCCTGTGTCCGGTTCACGGGGCTGGACGCATCATGGCGGTTAATAGCGCCTTACCCGTGGGGGAGCAGACGGGGGCGGCGGATTGAGTTGGTTGGTATGGGCGGAGATTCAGCAAGCTGCAGTAAAAATTACTTAGTAAGGTGTGTTCCGGGCAGCCAGTTCAATCCGTTTCTACCGTTTAGGAGTACCTTCCGAGTCTTTTTATAGTTACCGGATGCGAGCAGCCAGCCTGGATGGGGAGCGGGAGGCGGGCTTGAGCAAAGTGGATGGGGGCTGGGGGTTTAGAACGCGCGGTTTAGAAGTGCTTACGTAAAAGAAGCCGCCCGCGAGGGATGGGAAGTGATTTTCCAAAATCACTTCCCAGTACAATCTAAGGCGGGAAAGCATCAGGCTTTCCCGCTGTATGTTGTACGTGCCCTCGCGGGCGGCTTCTTTTGCGTTAGCACTTCTCCGCAAGTGGGTTACCCCCAGCCCCCATCCACTTTGCTCAAGCCCGCCTCCCGCTCCCCCATCCAGGCGGGCGTCCCCTTCCAATACACAAAAAAAGCACCCGGAATATCCGGGCACTCTTTTTTTAATCTCATTTCTCTGTATTTCTTTTAAATATTAAATCTGATGCTAATTTATATATTTAAAGGTACATTTAAAATTCTGATTAAAGTTTTGTTACATTGACTGCCTGCGGTCCTTTAGCGCCGTCTGTTACATCGAACTCAACTGCCTGGCCTTCTTCTAAAGATTTGAATCCATCCATCATTAATCCTGAGTAGTGTACGAATACGTCATTTCCCTCTGAGTCAGAGATGAATCCATAGCCTTTTTGGTTGTTAAACCATTTTACTGTACCTGTCATTGTGTTGCCCTCCATAAATAAAAAAATAAATAATAAAGTGTTCGCAATGCTCATTTCTATTATGAGCAATGCTGTATTATCGTAGCATATTTAACAATGAAAGTCAATGTGTTTGTGAAAAAATCCATAAAAATATACAAAAAGTGTCGAAAAATTACGGATTATCTGTGAACTGCGTGACTGTTTGAAAAGTAAGATTGTTTTTTATGCGGGTTTTGTTTAAAATACATATAGTAAGTAAAACAAAGGAGTGTAGCTTAAAATGAAAATGTCGACAAAGGGACAGTATGCTCTGGAGATTGTGGCAGATCTTGCACTGCATTCCGGTAGGGACCATCTCGAGAGCCTGAAGAATATAGCGGAGAGACGGAAGTTGTCTGAAAAATATCTGGAACGGATAGTAAAGGCCCTGAAAGAAAAGGGAATCGTAAAGAGTGTTCGTGGTGCTTACGGAGGATACTGCCTTGAAAAAGAAGCCGAAGAACTGACCGTGCTGGAGGTACTGACGGCAGTAGAGGGTGAACTGGCTCCGGTGCACTGCCTTACCAGAGAGAGCAATTGCGGGATAGACTGCGGATTGTGCCCAACCAGAAACACATGGGAAGAAATGTGGAAGACGATGAATGATGCGGTAGGCAGGGTTACAATTGCGGATATCGTCCGAGTGGTGAAAGGGGAGGAGGCGCCAAGCGGACTGTAAGCGGCGGGCCTTCCTTACTGCAAGGTTGGTTTAAAATTCTGACTGATTAAAAAAAGCACGAATAGACTGGGGGATGGAAGGTAATATCCGGCCTGTACCGAAAAAAAGATGTTTTTTGGTACAGGCCGGATTTTTATAAGAACTGTAAAAGCCGTTGTATATATTCTGTGCTTTTTTCAGGAGATAAAAGATATTGCTCTGGCAGTTCCTTTAACAGTCTGAATATAGAGTTGAAAATTTCAATAGATTCTGGTGTGCACAGATAGAAAATTTCGTTGGAATCATTGTTGCAATTCCATAAAAACCCACTATCATCACTAAGTGATAGGTTCATGCTGCAATTTGCATAAGTCAGAACAGGATTCTGATCCTTGATAATCCGCAAAGATAAGGGAGACTTCTCAAGTTTTGTCTCGGCAATAAGTTCTGCCAGATAGGACGGGCGGTCTTTTTCCGGCAAAGAGATTTCTACAGAGGGAGAAATCTGTAAATGGCCAGTGGATAAAAAATCCAGAAGAGTCGATTCATACACGAGCATATCCCTTATATGAAATGAATCCTGCCTATACTTCTTGTAGACAAAATCACAATCTGATGCTGACGGAAACATTTCATCCAGAAGCGAAGATAAAGATTCCGAACTTGCAGTCGGAGAAAGTTTATGACAGAGGTAGCGGTGTATTGCACTCATATCAAAACGATAAGATTCTGCCTTAGCTATAGGGCTTCTCTCAGGTGCAGAAATCCAAAGGGGCGAATAATGTTCCAGATATGCCATGGCAGATTTATAATTTTCATGGACATAATCGGCATCTACAATAGAAATCCACTGATCAGCCCGGGTGAATAGCAGGGATACGGGACGTATCACAAATCCATTTTTAACGATCAGAAAGTCATTAACAGAACAGGTTGATGTCGGAGGATTTACCGGATAGAATAATACCTCTTTTTTTGGATAATAACTAAAAAAACAGCATAATATCTTGCAGAGATCTTTTGTAGATAAGTGTAAAAGCGTCGGAGCAGCTAACACGTAAATGGTTATTTTTTCAAAATGTTCAGAAGACAGATCCAGAAGAATTTTGTATAGATTCATAAACACAGGCAAGGTCATAATACAGGTTAACTTTGTACAGCGAATCTGGCTGAGCTGTTTATTGAATATCGAAAGATAATCGGAAGCTGCACCTGATAAAGGAAATGACGGAATACCTGATTTGGATATATTCTCCATAACCGAATCAGTAGAAGAGAGGTACTGGGATACGATAGACGCATATGCGTCAAAATTCGTATAATCGATATCTACCTGAAGAAATGCAATGGTTTCTTTTTTTTGCACAGGTGTCCCTTGTTGTGCACAAAATTCTCCGATAGCACGGTTGATTTTTTTTATGTGTTTTGAGGGCGGGGTTTTACTGCCCGTCATCCATTTACTGATATATGAAGCGTCATATCCCAGATAAGATGCAAGATTGTATACTTTAATCTCGTGCAGATCCAGTATAATTCTGAGCTTTTCTCCAAATCCCATAACTATATTCATCTCCTTTAACATGAAAGATAATTTAATTATAGAGACGGGAATTTACATTGTCAACTAAATTCCGATCATGACTTTTGCCTGACTTTTTTTGGTACAAAAGTCCGTTTCGTGACATTTTGAAAATATCAGTCCATCGCTGTCATTTGAATATAGAGATATATAAATATATACTGAAATTACAAAAGCTGCTGCTGCCGGCGCGGTAGTTGTTAGTAAATAAAAAGGCAGATGAGGAGTCAGATAAGAAAATGAAAAGAGAAGAGATTACTATTGTTGAGGAGAGAAAAGTTGAAATCCTCACGAAAGAGGTAGATTTTAAAGAGCTGGGAAATACAATGGTGGAAGGAAAGACGCTGTACTCTTTGATTAGCGTTGGTACAGAGATTATGGGATTTTACCTGCATGGGTTTGAGTATCCTTATCCGATGGTATCAGGTTATGCGGCTGTATTTCAGGTGGAGCGCGTTGGAAGCGATGTTGTGGGGATTCAGCCGGGGGATGTTGTTTTTTCCCGCGGCAGCCATGTGTCTTACCAGATACACGATTATAGAGAAGTTGTAAAGATACCGGAAGGGGTGGATCCGGAAAAGGCACTTTTTGCCAGAATGGCTAATGTCTCTATGCGTTCTTTCAAATGTGTTAAATCCAATCCGGGTGCAAAAGCGATTGTTGTCGGATTGGGGGTGGTTGGAACAATGGCAATTCAGGCTTATTACAACTGTGGCTATCAGGTTATCGGGATTGAGCCTAACCCGGAACGGGCAAAAACGGTTAAGAAGATAACGGGATTTGAGGTGTATACAGAATTGCCGGAGGAGCTCAATGGTACCTTCTCCCTTGCACTTGAATGCTCTGGTTACCAGCAGGGAATCAATACCTGTTTAGACGCTTTACGTATCGGAGGCGAACTGTGCATTGTTGGGATTCCCTGGAAAAAGACAAGTGACCAAAGCGCATATGATATGGTTACCAAAATTGTTTATAAATGGCTGGATGTATATTCGGGATGGGAGAGTGATCTTCCTTTGAGAGAAAGGGAGCTCGGCATGTGGGAACAGGGAGCAGTCGATCCATTTACACAGGTCAGCAATTATACACTGGCATTGCGCTGGCTGCAAGACGGGGTGTTAAAGGTAGAAGGCATGTACGATGTACGTCCCTATACGGAGATTAAGGACATTTACGATTCCTATTACCGAAAGACTGCGAAAACACTGACAACGGTGTTAAAGTGGTGAAAGTCAGGGATAACAGGATGAATGATAAACGGGAGAGAACGGTAATGAAATATTATATTGTAGTAGATTTGGGAGCCAGCAACGGAAGGGTGATGGTTGCTAATTATGAAAATAAAAAATTTGAATTTGATATTGTACATAGATTTGAAAATACACCTGTTCTTTCCGGAGAGGGAGAACTCTTCTGGGATATATTAAGCATATTCAACGAGATAAAAAACGGGATTCGGATTGCAGCGAATAAGTATCACAATATCCGGTCAATCGGTATTGATACATTTGGATGCGACTTTGCAATTCTGGATGAGCATGGACGATTGATGGGAAATCCTATCCATTATAGAAATGAAGCGCAATATGAACTATCACAGAAGCTCCACAAAGTTCTTCCGGAGCAGGAACTATTTACATTGACACAGGGGCCGTGCAGCAGGGTTATGGGGCTGTACAAATTGTATGCACTGAAAGAAAAGGATGCCTTTGAATATAAATATGGGGCACATATTCTTATGCTGCCAGACCTTTTGAACTATATGCTGACCGGAAAAATTTCCACCGAATTTACAAATGCCACAATGATGCTGATGACGAATCAGAAAAAACGGGACTGGGAGCCGGAGATTTGCAGGAGGTTAGGACTCAGAAGCGATATGCTGACGAAGATTGAAGAGCCGGGTACTAAACTGGGGCCCCTAAGAAAATCAATATGTGAAGAACTGGAAATAGAGCCGATTGATGTTGTGATTCCGGCAACACATGATACTGCTGCGGCGGTTACTGGCATTCCGGTACAAAGCCCGGATGTATCATGGGGATTTCTAAGCCTTGGCACATGGGCGCTGGCAGGGCTGGAAAGAAAGGAACCAGTGTTGGATCCACGTATTGTTGAACTGGAATTTGGTAATGAAGGCGGAACGTTTGGCCGTACAATGCTGCTGAAAAATGTGACCGGTATGTGGATTATTCAGCAGTGCAGAAATTACTGGAACCGTACACTTACTGAACCTCTGTCTTGGGACGACATTGTGAAACTTGCAAAAACGGCTGAGGAACAGCAGTGCGTAATTGATATCGTCTGGGATGCATTCAACAATTACCAGAGCAATATGCCGGCGGTGATTCAGCAATACTGTGAACGTACAGGACAAGCTGTTCCAAAAACCATAGGGGAAATCTCACAGTGTGTATATCGGAGCATGGCTTTGAAAATCAAGGAGAGTTATGAAGAAATTTTGACAGTTTTAAATGAAAAAATAGAACTTCTGCACATTGTCGGCGGAGGATCACAGAATCATTTGGTCTGCCAATGGATATCCAATGCATTAGATATACCGGTTGTCGCCGGACCAACCGAGACTACTGCGATTGGGAACCTGATCTTTCAGCTGTATGCAGACGGAGAGATCAAGTTTTTGGAAGAAGGAAGGAGGATTAGCGCTTATTCAAGTGAATTATGTATGATTGAGCCGGAAAATCAGCAGGGATGGAATAAAAAATATTTGTATTACCATGAAATACTTAAAAAAGGTGAGAAGTTATGAAACAAATTGAAAAAATGGAAAAGCAGCTAAATAGCAATTATAAAGAAGAGCGTCTGCAGGCAGCTCAGGAATTGAGAAAACTGATTACTGAAGGAAAGATACCGGCAGTACCCAGAAAAGAGGAATGCAATAACCATGTACATTCGCAATTTTCCTTTTCGCCGTATAGCCCAAGCATGATTGCATGGATGGCGTATAAAAGCGGACTAAAAGTGTGCGGTATCATAGATCATGAATCAGTATCAGGCTGCAGGGAATTTATTGAGGCATGCAGAATATTAGGGGTCATCCCTACAATTGGGTTTGAACTTCGTTTAAGCTGCGGACAAACGCCGTTGAAAGGGAAAAGGCTGAATAACCAGGATCAGCTGTCAATTGGGTATTTCCCCGTTCATGGCCTTCCTGTACAATCGATTGATAAAGTGGAGGAATTTCTGCAGCCGATCCGAAGGGCGAGAGAAAAACGGAACCGGAAAATGACAGAAAAATTAAATCATATGATGAAAGGATATGGAATCTCAATAGATTTTGACCAGGATGTGATTCCGGTTTCAAAGTGGGATCAGGGAGGTTCGATTACGGAACGTCATATTCTCTATGCGCTTGCACTGGCAATGATACAGAAACTGGGGATTGGGATGGGGATTGTCGGGTTTGTTGAAAATGAATTGTCAATTCCTCTTACGGAAAAGGCCAGGGGCTATCTGACGGATACGGAAAATGAGGTTTATGCATATGACCTCACAAATGTATTGAAAGGCCATTTTACGAATGCAATGTACGTTGAAACTGAAATAGAAGAAACGCCTGATGTCCGAACCGTGCTTCCCTTCCTGAACAGACTTGGCTGTATCCCGACTTACATTTATATCGGGGATACGCGAGGCGGCTCGAATATGCCGGATGACAGGAAAGTCCAGAAATTTGAAGATGACCATCTGGAAGAACTGTTTGAATGTCTCTCGTCATATGGCCTGAGGGCAGTCAGCTATGTCCCATCCAGAAATGATGTTGACCAGGTTATGAGAATCAGGAAGATTTGCAGGCAATATGGGATGTTTGAAATTTGTGGGGAAGATATCAACCAGCCGAGGCAGTCCTTTATATGTTCCCACAAGTCGGAAGCGGATCGGGATTTTTTTAATAGCTCTACCAGGGCACTTGTCGGACATGAATTTCTTGCTGATCAGGATTTATCGGCAAGCTTTATTTCAGACCAAACGGTTGAGCGAATCCCGGATCTGGATGAGAGAGTGGATTATTATAAGCGTTTTGCAACTGTTTTGGATGGAAGCGGGAAATAATGGCACGACCATTGTTAATAAATAAAAAGGAGAAGAAGAATATGAGTAAAATTAAGTACAGTGCAATTGTAGGGACACTTGGACAAATCGGCGACAGATTTCTGCCGACAGGGTATAAGGAACCAGAGGAGATCAAACATGGATTTGAGGAAGAGGTAGAAGCATTGGCTTCACTCGGAGTATTGGACGGCTTAGATCTTTATTATGCTGAGGAGGGAATCAATTCGGATTATAATGCAATCAATACACTTTTTGCAAAGTATGATCTTAAAGTGGCTTCCACATTTCCAAATGTTTTTGGATTAAAAGAATGGAAAAACGGTTCACTGTCAAGCACAGATGATGAAAAAAGGGGGAAAGCAATTGAACTTTGTAAGAAAGCGCTCGACTTCAATGCAGGTCTGGAAGGCAGACCGCCAATGAATCTATGGCTTGGACAGGATGGATTTGATTATCCGTTCCAGACAGATTACGGAAAGAATTGGAGCAATCTGGTCGATGCAGTCCGTGAGATTTGTGATTATAAACCGGAGATCTGCGTGACACTGGAAGCAAAGGTGCGTGAGCCACGGAACCGCTGTATCATAGATACAGTTGCAAATGCGCTTCTGATGTGCAGAGAAATCGGGAGAGATAATTGTGCCCTGGCGATTGATATCGGGCATACATGGCAGGCACAGCAGAATGTCTCTCAGAACATTGCCCTGGCGAATCTGTTCGGCAAAGTGAAGACACTTCATGCAAACGATAACTATAATTTATGGGATGATGATTTAATCGCAGGTTCAGTCCGCACCGCAGAGTATCTGGAGATGTTCTACTATCTGAAAAAAATAAATTATAATGGTTATATCGCAGTCGATATTTTCCCGTTCAGAGAGAGCACGCTTGGCTGTACCTCTGAGACCGTACTGAACTTGAAAAAGTTTGAAGAACTGGTTGATATGGCAGGGTTGGATAGAATCGAAGCGCTGATAGCCAGTGGAGATCCAACACAGTATACGAAGTTCTTAAGGGAAAATATATACAGATAACGGTTCGATTTACGGACGGGACAGACTGGCATACCGATTGGGAAACATAGGTCTGTTCTGCCCGACAGGATAAGGAGAAAACATAGTGGATAAAATTGCTGTAATGTATGGGGCCGGCAGCATTGGACGTGGATTTATCGGCCAGCTTTTTTCAGAAACCGGGTACAAGACTATATTTATTGACGTAAACACAGAACTGATTCAACAGCTCAATGAGCGGGGGGAATATCCGCTCCGCTTTGTGAAGAACAGTGGGAACAGGGAGATCATTGTCCGCAATGTAAGTGGCGTGGATGGAGATAATCATGATGAGATATGTCATGTCATAGCAAAAGCAGATATTATGGCCACATCTGTTGGAAAAAATATTCTGCCGCTGATTGCAGAGAATATTGCGGATGGATTGCGGAAACGATGGGCAAATCAGAACTACAGGACATTAAATATTATTGTCTGTGAGAATATGATTAAATCAAATGAGTATCTCAGGAAGCTCATTTCCGAATATTTGGACAGCGATGAGAAAAAAATGTTTAACCAATATATCGGTACTGTCGAAACTTGTATAGGACGTAATGTACCCGTAATGACCGAGGAATTGTACGACGGAGATCCGCTGCGGATCATTGCGGAGGACTATACGCTATTGCCGGTTGACGCAGCTTCCGTAGTAGGTAAACTTCCGGCGTTAAAGAGTGTTGTTTTCAAGGAGGAGTTTGGATTTTATATTCGGCAGAAGTTATTCATGTATAATATGGCCCATGCGGTCATTGCCTATTTGGCGCATATGCGGGGATTGAAAAAACTCTGTGACGCGGTATCAGAGCCGGATATCAAGTATGTCGCTGCCAGAGCTTTGTCAGAGATTGCAGTGGCGATGGCGGAGGAATATAAAGAGGATCTCGGGGAGCTGATAAGGTTCTGCCATGAACTTTTGTATAGATTTAACAACAAAAGGCTGGGGATAACGGTCACGAGGCTTGGGGCAGATCCCGTCAGAAAATTATCGAAGGAAGACCGGCTGGTTGGTCCCGCGTTATTGTGTGAGAAGCAGGGGATTACACCCGCATTTCTGGCACTTGGTATCGCTGCGGGATATTGCTATCTGGATGAGGGGGATGCCTATTCTATAGAGATACAGGAATATATTAAGAAAATGGGGATTGAGAAAACGGTGGCCCATTTCAGTTCGTTGGATGAAACAACCAGATTACATCAGCTTATCATGATATATTACAGGCAATTTCAACAGAAAGTATCACTTAACCTTATGATTCAGGAGTGTGACGAGTATTCGGCAGAAGGACTGTAAAAAAGGAAGCAAAGCGTTTTTATCCAGATTAAAAGTTTTGCAACTGAGTCTATACAGAAAGGGAAAATATGGTAGTAGTAAATAATCTAAGGACAGAGTCGATGGTTAATCCATTAGGTATCACTGTTTTGCAGCCAAGACTCACATGGACGATAGAATCTGATGAACGGGCGGTTATGCAGAAGGCATTCCGGGTGCTTATTACCGAACAGGAGAAAGGAAGTAAAAAGGAGTTTCATGACAGTGGATACGTGGATTCCTGTGATAATCAATATATAATACCGGAAAAGATGGACGCAAGCGGGAAAAGATATTTATGGAAGGTATTCATAATTGATAACCGGGATCGTACATGGGAGTCACCGGAAGGCGCCTGGTTTGAAATGGGGATACTCCATGAGGAAGACTGGGCCGCGAGTTGGATTGAACCGGTACAGACGCCGGTATACCACGACCACGTTGAGACGCTCATGGACAGAAATAATACGGATATTGAGGAAGAAACCTTATATCCATGTCCTGAAATCAGGAAAAGATTTACGATCAGCAAGACAGTAAGGAAAGCGAGGATCTATGCGACTGCACATGGTGTTTACCGCTTGTTTCTGAATGGGAGGAGAATTGGCAGGTACGAGCTTTCGCCTGAGCCGACCTGTTATGAAACGCATCTGCAGGTACAAGCCTATGATGTTACAGAAATGCTGTTGGCTGAAGAGAATGTAATAGGAGCGGTTCTTGCTGACGGCTGGTGGGCGGGAAGGCTGGGATGTTTCGGAGAGTCTGCCCAGTACGGGGATGTGCTAGGTCTTCTTATACAGGTCGCAGTAGAATACGAGGACGGAACGACGGAAACATTTGGAACGGATGATTCATGGAAAAGTTCGTTTGGCCCCAGACGATACAGCGATCTTTTAATCGGAGAAAAATATGACAGGCATTATGAGCATCCCGGTTGGAATTGTGCTGGTTTTGACGAAACCGGATGGAAGAACGTGAATGTGGCAGTATATGGGTTTAAAAATCTGATTGGCCAAAACGCGCCTCACATCCGTGTCCTCGATGAGGATAGAAGATATCGAATATATACATCTCAAAAAGGAGAAATGATAATCGATTGCTGCCAGATCAAGGCAGGCAGCGCAGCAATGCATATAAAAGGTATGCCGCATGCCTGCGTAGAATTTGATTATTTTGAGGAGCCCGACAAAGAGGGGAATTATTACTGGGATTTCGATGGGCGACGTTCCGTCCAGAGGGATACCTATGTATTAGATGAGACCGGCGAGGGGGATTATGAGCCATGGTTTACGCTCCATGCCTATCGGTATATCCGGGTAAAAACAAGTGAAGGCAAAATAGAAGTGTCAGACTTCCGCAGCCGTTTGATTGCAAGTGATTTGGAAGTAACAGCGAAGCTGGAAACCTCACATACAGGATTGAATAAACTTTTTAAAAATATGGAATGGACACTTAGGTCAAATTGTGTTGGAATTCCGACAGACAATCCTGACAGAGAAAGAGTAGGGTATCTGGGGGATTTTGCAATGGTTGCTCCGGCGGAAATGTATTTGCTGGATACACAAAGCTTTACAAAACGCTTTATGGAGCAGGTGAGGAATGACCAGTATAAAAATGGGGCAATTGCCCAGATGACACCGCTGTGGAAAACTTTTCAGACACAAATGGAAACGATCAGTATTGGATGGAGCGATGGTGCTGTCCTGGTCTCATGGCTTGCTTATCGGTTTTTTGGCGACAAGAGAATTCTCATGGAAAACTATGAGATGCTAAAGAAATGGGCTCGTTATCTGGAAGAAAAGACAAAGGCTGAAAATCCGGATCATATCGGAGAAATTTCACCCGAACGTGCAGAAAGGCTGAGGTATATCAGAAATACAGGTTATAATGTTGGCGACTGGATGACGCCTAGCGCTACATATAACCGGAAAACGGGAGAATACTGTTATTGGGTTCCGACAACCCTCGACTATCTCACCGGTACATATTATTATGCGTACTGTGCAAGCGTTATGGGACAAATAGCGGGTGAACTTGGAAAAGAAGAAGATGCGGCTCATTTCAAAGAACTATATAAGAAAATCAGAAAGGCCGCAATCGAGGAATTCTATGACACTGGAAAGATACTGGAATCCGAACGAATGGGCACACAAGTTTTAGCCCTTCATATGAGGTTTTATCCGGATGGAGAGCGCCAGAAAGTAGTTGACAGATTATGCCGGCTGATTCAGGAGAAGGGAATGGACACCGGATTTACGTCCACTGTAGAAGTGTTGAATGTACTGGAAAATAACGGACGAATTGATGAGGCATATGATTATCTGCTTAATGAAAAATTCCCGTCATGGCTGTATCAGGTGAATTGTGGAGCAACTGGGATCTGGGAGGATATGAACTGCATAACGCCGGATGGGGAAAGGCATCCATCCTCATTTATCCAGGCGGTCTTTGCAACGATAGGCAGCTGGATGATAGGAAGTATAGGTGGGATACAGGCAGGTCTTCCGGGCTATAAAAAAATAAAAATCAAACCATTAATTACCAGAAAGCTGGATTATGTAAATACATGGTACAAGTCCCCGCAGGGGCCGATTATCTCGAACTGGGAACAAAATGAAGAACACATTAAGCTTCAAATTCATATTCCGGCAAATACGACAGCCAGCATATACATGATGGAAGCAGTTCCTAACACCATTATGGAATCAGGAACTCCGGTAAAACGTGCCGAAGGCGTTACAAATGTTTATGAATATAAGCAGGGCATTATAGTCGAAGTCGGATCTGGTAATTATAATTTTGTCTATAATCGAAAAACCATGTGAAAGCAACGGGCTTTAATTAATAAAATTATATGTAAATAAGCAAATGAAGGAGAAAAGAAATGGATTTTACAATTAAACAGGTAGCGGGAATGGTCGATCACACGGAATTGCATGCTTATGCTGTAACAAGGGATTTTCAGAAACTCTGTGATGAGGCGGCAAAGTATGGGTTTAAATCGGTTGCAATCAATACATATCCTGTATCAATGTGCAGAAAGATGCTGGAGGGAACCGAAGTTCTTACGGGAGCAGCTATTTCCTTCCCTCTTGGGCAGATGACGATTGAAACCAAAGTCGCAGAGGCAGAGCATGCTATTAAAGACGGAGCACAGGAATTTGATTATGTTCTTAATATCGGAAAACTGAAGGAACATGATTATGCGTATATAGAAGATGAAATGTCGCAAATGGTAGCTGTTGCCAGAAAAGCAGGAATCTGCTGTAAGGTAATCTTTGAGACATGTTATCTCGAGAAAGAGGAAATCATTGCAGCTGCGAAGATTGCGGCTAAGGTGAAACCTGATTTTGTGAAAACCAGTACTGGTTTTGGTACGGCAGGCGCAACGCCTGAAAACGTAAAGCTTATGAAGGAAAACTGTGGTTTTGGTATTCAGGTAAAGGCAGCAGGCGGTATCCGCTCCTGGGAAGCCGCAAAGGCTATGATCGAAGCCGGTGCTACCAGACTTGGCACCTCAAGCGGAATTAAGATTGTAGAAGAAATGAGAGCGGCCGGCTTCAAAGAAGAGTAACCGCTGCTTCAGGCCGTGCCGTACAGCCCGCTGTATGGTATCAAAGCCAATGAAGTGATAGCCGATTATTTCAGAAATCGTATGGAGGACAATTCAATGAATGTAAAAATTAGGGTTTGCCTGATTGGCTGCGGCCGTGCGGGTATGATCCATGCAAGAGATTATATGGGAGGCGTACCGAATGCCGTCCTGACAGCGCTGTGCGATCCGATGGAGCAGGGGCTTAAGGCCGCCGCCGAAGAGACAGGGATCGCCAAAACATATGCAGACTGGAAGGATGTTATGAAAGATCCTGAAATTGATGCGGTGGTCGTTGTTACACCGACACAGTTCCATCGTGATATTGTTATCGCGGCGGCAAATGCAGGCAAACATGTTTTCTGTGAAAAGCCGATGGCATCAACAGTAAAGGAATGTGATGAAATGATTGAAGCCTGCAGGAAGAATCACGTAAAACTTCAGATTGGATTTATGAGGCGATTTGATAAGGACTTCCGAAGAGGCAAGGAACTTTTGGACCAGGGAGCGGTTGGAAAACCGACATTGATCAAGTCTAATACATATGGCCCAAGCGAACCCAAAGAGTGGATGTATGACGTGCATAAGAACTATGGTCCGATCGGCGAAGTCAACAGCCATGATTTTGACACAGTCCGTTGGTACGCAGGCAGTGAAGTCAAAACGCTCAAAGTCACTGGAGAAAACTTTCGAAGTCCTGAAATGGCTGAGAAATATCCGGAATATTATGATACATGCACGGTAATGCTTCAGTTTGAAAATGGCGTTCTTGGTATGATAACAGGCGCACAGTATGTCAGGTATGGTTATGATGCAAGAGCTGAGATCCTGGGGATAAATGGGATGATTAAGGTAGGCGGACAGAGGGCGAATTCTGTAGAAGTTGTAAAGGAGGATATGCAGCTTCAGGCTGATTCGGTGGATTCCTGGCGGACGCTGTTTATAGATGCCTACAGAGAAGAGGACAACGCATTTATTCAGAGCATTGTAAATGATACAGAGCCGCTGGTTACGGGCGAAGACGGAAAAAAAGCGCTTATTCTTGTCCATGAAGGGCTTCGTTCCTTGCTTGAGCACAGAACAATATATCTTAAGGACGGACTTCCGGTAACAGGAGAGGAGGAAAATAAATGAAAGCTTTACGTTTGGCAGGCAGGGAACAGCTGATACTTCAGGACATCCCAAAGCCGGAGATTAAGGATGATGAATTATTGATTCGGGTTCGTGCAGCATCTGTATGCGGCACAGATATCAGAATGTGGAAGAACGGTGCTGCGAATGCGACAAAGGAACATCCGCTCACTCTCGGACATGAATTTGCGGGTGATATCGCAGAAGTAGGAAAATGTGTTGAAGGTTTCATGATTGGAGAGAAGGTCTCTATAGCACCAAATATCGGATGCGGAACATGTGATATTTGTGTTTCGGGCAATACACACCTCTGTGTGGATGCCAATGCCTTCGGTGTAACCATAGACGGCGGATTCGCAGAGTATGTAAAGATTCCTGGAAATGCTGTCCAACAGGGAAATATTTCGCCGCTTGGTCCGAAAATTTCCTATCAGGAGGCGGCGCTGGTAGAACCTTTATCTTGTGTCTACAATGGGCAGATGCTGATGGGAATCCGTCCGGGAGATGATGTCCTGGTGATCGGACTTGGGCCGATCGGTATTATGCACATCATGTCAGCAAACATGCTTGGCGCCGGAAAAATCCTGGTCAATGACCTGTCGAAGGAAAGAATTGACCAGGCGGTTTCTCTGTTCCCGAATGTACTTCCAATCTTTGGGGATGTCAAAGAAGGCCTGAAGAAGTATGGTCTTGCGGGTGTTGATGCCTGCGTTATCGCAGCCCCTGCTCCGGGAGCACAGGCTGCTTCCCTCGAATATATGAATATGAATGGGCGTCTTCTGTTTTTTGGCGGTCTGCCGGATACAAAGAAGATTGTTCCGATTAATACAAATCTGATACACTACAAACAGCTGAAGATACAGGGGTGTACCAAGCAGAGCGTTTCAATGTATCGTAAGTGTGCAAAGTTTGTTGATGATGGAAGGGTTCCGCTTGGTCTGATTGCATCAGATACTTATAAGCTTGAGGATTATAAAGCTGCCTTTGACAATGCGGCTGCTGCCCGCGGATTAAAGCACGTATTTGTCTTTGAGTGATATTGTAAGAAAAGCCGAACAGCTTACGGGAACTTCTCCCTATCAGAAGACTGCCGGAATTTAACCACAATCTTAAAGTGGCAGATAGAGCGATCTTCCGGCAAGTATGAAAAAAGCAAGAGCAAACCAGGAATTCCCGTTGCGCTATGTCCGGTTGAAAAAAACAGATTGACAGGAGGAAATTAAAATGAGTAGAGAATGGATGAATGGCAAAATACATCAGGTTGCATGTCTTTTTGAAAATGAAAACCTTGATAAAGCAATTGCAGCGTTTAATCAAATGCTTGGTACGCAGCCGTATGATGATTGGACAATTGTGGAAAACAAAGAATTGATTTGTGCAAACGGAGAACACCGTACAGATGCCTGGTTGCGCGCGCAGAATTATCCTTTTGATAATATCCAGGTGGAATTTATGGGTACAAATGATGCGCCCAGCGGTTGGAGCTACTGCTTGAAAGCCCGGGGAGAAAAATTTGGTCATTTTGCACAGTTTTCCAAAGACAGAGATTCTGACTTTGCGGTTGCAATGGAGGATGGCTGGGAGAGAACGCTGGAAGGCGTGGAATATTGGGGCGGATTCATCAATCTGGAACATCCTGACTGTCCCTGGTTCTATAAAGAAATGTATTATATTCCTGGTTGTGATAAATGGCTGACCTCTCCCATTCCGCCAAACAGAACAATCGCAGATTATCTGGATGATTTGATGCTGCTTGAAGTGGGAGTTGCAGTGGCTGACGTGGAAGAGGCGGTGACAAAATTTTGCAGACTTCATGACAGAGAAGTGCCTCAGATCACAGAAGTTGTTGATGCGGATCCGGAATACAAAGGAGAAAGCGCAGGCGCCATTATAAAGAAATCTGTAAAGATTGTTTTTGAAGATATCGCCTTGGAGTTCTATCAGCCTGTAAATGATATGGGAATTTATAAATCTTGGTTAGAGGAGAAGGGTGAAGGTATCAGCCATTTTGTATTCTCTGTAGAAGACCTTCCGGCAAGTATTGAAAAGGCTAAGAAACAGGGGCTGGAGGTTGCACAAAAGGGTTGTGACAACTATGGAGAATATGTATGCCTTACCTATTCAGAATTCCCATGGCTTTATATTAGACTTATCAGTAAATAGTGTGGCCCAGATTGATTGCGAAAGCAGGGAGATGCGGGTATAAGAAAATAACAAGTGAAAGAAACAGGAGGATAAAGGTATGAAGCCAACGATTAATTTCCAGAAAGCAACAATGGCTGAAAAAATCTGGTTTTCATTGGGGAATATGGGCGTACAGTTAGCCAGTATTTTTGTAATGATGTATATTTCCGTATACTATACGAACAATGTGGGCATTGCGGCGGCAGCAGTCGGTACGATTATGATGGTATCAAAGATAACGGATGGTATCAGCGATCTTTTATTTGCGTGGGTCATGGAAAAAACTCATTTTAAGATGGGTAAAGCCAGGCCATGGTTGTTAATTTCTGCACCGTTAATGGGTCTTTCCATGCTGCTATGTTTCAACATTCCGAGTACACTTACCGATACAGGTAAAGTGGTATATGCTCTTTTGACATATTCATTTATGCAGGCGGTTGGAATTACGGTTTTTTGGCTTTCCTATAATACATTGTTCCCGCTGCTTACCCAAGATCCGCAGGACAGAAACTGGATTCAAGGTCTTTCAAATGCGCTTGCGAATGGTGCAGGTATGCTCCTTTCAATATTAGCACCGATGGCCTTTGTAGCATGGGGCGGCGTTACAGAGCCGGGGAGCTGGAGCAAGATTTCTATTTTTGTCGCGATTCTCACAACAATTTTGATTGCAATATCTGCAATTGTGTGTAAAGAAAAAGCGAGCGGTTATTATGCAGAAACAGCAGTTGTGAATGAGGTTGTGAAAAAGGAAGAATCAAGGCGTAAGATTAAGCTGGTGTTTACTAATAAAATGACATGGATTGTTATGATTGTCTTCACTTTATACAACATGAATGTAGGTTTAGGAGGCTTTAACAGTTATATGTGTATTTATCTGCTGGGCGATACATCAATGGCATTTATGGGCAGGGTTAGTGTGATTGTCACCATATTAAGTATGATTGTTTCTCTTATGATTGTACCGCCATTATTTAAAAAAATCGGCAGAAGCAGAGTTGTTATGACCAGCATAATCCTTTGTTGCGCAGGATTTGGGGCACTTTTCTTCTTTGGCAGAACGACAGTGGGATATGCCATGTGTCAGATAGTGGCTAATACGGTGATCAATCCTTTGAATATTGCTGTATATACATATGCTGCCGATCTGACAGACATGTTTGCCAGAAAGTACAAAGAAAATGTTGCAAGCCTGTGCGCGGTAAGCGGAAGTTTTGGAACGAAGATTGGTGGCGGTATCGGTGCGGCTCTTGTGGGCTGGATTCTTGCATGGGTAGGATTTGAGGGGACAACAGCCCAGTTGAGTGAAGGTACATTAACGGGTATTCTCGCTGGCGGTTCCTTCTCCCGTGTCATTGTTATGATCACTTGTTTTGTATTTGTTTTTATACTTGAAAGCATGATGAAGAAAGAAAAAGTTGCAGCAGGGGAATAAGATTTTGTGTTTTAATGTTCCGGCTGGCTTATCGATGAAAGGGAAAATGGTATATGTATTGCTTTCATATACGTTTTTGCAGGCAGTTGCAGTTTCCGCAATCGTATGTAAGGAAAAGGATGACAGTGATCTGGCCGGTACAGAAACAGGAACTCAAAATGTATTAAGTACTAAGCAAACCGCCTTTTGGCAGAACTGTAACAGGATACGCTGTTTTTACGAGGGGACAGGCCTTGGTTCAGCGCTGGCTGGATTCTTGGCTGGGTTGGATTTGAGGCGGCGGCTGACCAGCAAAGTTATGCCACATTGACAGGCATACTTGCTGGCGGTTCAATTATTCCGATGATAGTCCCGGCAATTCTGATCATAGTTATTGTTGTATTGGAGAAAATGTCGGAAAATAAAGCTGGGGAATTAAGAATGGCCTCATAATATGCTGTCGTAACTTTAATATGCAAAAAAAGCCGGAGGGGCAGTGCATGCCTGACCGGCTTTTTTTGCGTACTTCCTTATACTGCCGGCATGCGAAGCGGTTGCTATTACAAAAAATAACAGCTGCTTCGCATGCCAGAACATGTTACCGGAAAAGTAAGAATTTCCGATTTTATAAAAAGTATATTGACATGGTAGAAAAAAAGGTGTATAACACTAAATATATAAGACATATCTATATAGTAGGAATTTAAATGGAGGTGTTATATGAAGGTATCTACAAAAGGAAGATACGGACTCCGTGCACTTGTGGACATGGCAGCGAATTCCCAGGAGGGTCCGATATCCCTGATTCAGACGGCGAAGCGGCAGAATATTTCTTTAAATTATCTGGAGCAGGTCTTTGGAGTTTTGAGAAAAGCCGGCATTGTTGTCAGCGTCAAGGGGGCCGGCGGAGGATATAAGCTGGCCAGGAGCGCCGAGTGCATTACAGTGAAAGAGATACTGGAGGCTTTGGAAGGGGAATTTTCCATTATCGACAGGAATGGGGAGGAGGCCGCGGATCCTGTACAGAAAGCGATACAGGAACTGGTGTGGGATGAGATTGACAGTAAGGTGAACGAATTCCTCGGGAAGCGGACACTGGCCCAGCTGGTGCGGGAGTACAGAGAGAATCTGGATTGCAGTACGAATATGTACTATATCTGATCCAGACAGGTTTAAAGGAAACATGAAAAGGTGAATTGACAGGAAAGTGAGGACAACGCAGATGAGCAGAGACAGAAAATTAAGATTTGAGACATTGCAGTTACACGTAGGACAGGAGCAGCCGGATCCGGCGACAGACGCAAGGGCGGTTCCCATTTACCAGACCACGTCCTATGTATTCCGGGACTGTGAGCATGCGGCTCAGCGTTTTGGACTCGCTGATGCGGGGAATATATACGGAAGGCTGACGAACAGCACCCAGGATGCCTTTGAGAAACGAATCGCAGCGCTGGAGGGCGGCTCGGCTGCACTCGGCGTCGCATCCGGTGCGGCGGCAATTACTTATACATTTCAGAATCTTGCTAAGCAGGGGGATCATATTGTAGCCTCAAAATATATTTATGGGGGCAGCTATAACCTGCTGGAACATACGCTGCCGGATCAGGGCATTACCACAACTTTTGTGGATCCGGATGTGGAAGGCGCGGTGGAAGCGGCAATTCAGGAGAATACAAAAGCAATATTTTTAGAATCTATCGGGAATCCGAATGCAAATCTGGCCGATATACAGGAGATCGCCGATATTGCCCACAGACATCAGATCGTCCTGGTAGTGGACAGTACATTTGCCACGCCGTACCTGCTAAGGCCCTTTGAATACGGTGCAGATATTGTTGTTCACTCTGCAACTAAGTTTATCGGAGGACATGGGACCGCTTTGGGCGGAGTTATTATTGAAAGCGGAACTTTCGACTGGAAAGCATCCGGTAAATATCCGCAGCTCACGGAACCGGATCCGAGTTATCATGGCGTACGCTTTTATGACGTGGCAGGAGCCGCGGCATTTGTAACGAGAATACGCGCGGTGATTCTGCGGGATACAGGGGCAACCATGGCGCCGCTTCATGCATTTTTGTTTCTGCAGGGCCTGGAAACATTGTCACTCCGGGTGGAGCGCCATGTGGAAAACACGCTGAAGGTCGTAGAATTTCTGCAGGCGCACCCAAAAGTATCGAAAGTAAATCATCCTTCGGTGCAGGACAGTCCGTATCATGAACTGTATCATCAATATTTCCCCAATGGGGGCGCTTCAATCTTTACATTTGAAGTAAATGGTACAGGGGAAGACACTAAGAAATTCATTGATAACCTGGAGATATTCTCTCTGCTCGCCAATGTTGCAGATGTAAAATCACTGGTTATCCATCCGGCCAGCACGACGCATTCCCAGATGACGCCCGAAGAGCTGGAGGCTTCCGGCATCAGGCCGAACACGGTCAGGCTGTCCGTGGGAACCGAGCACATAGATGATATCCTGTATGACCTGGAACAGGCTTTGGAACGAATATAAAATATAGATACAGAATTGGAGGCAGTAAAATGGCAAACATATATAAAAGTATTACAGAACTGGTAGGAAGGACGCCGATACTGGAGGTGTCGAATATTGAAAAGGAACTGAACCTGGAAGCGCGCATTCTGGTAAAGCTGGAGTACTTTAATCCGGCCGGGAGTGTGAAGGACCGCGTGGCTTTGAATATGATTGAAGACGCGGAGGCGAAAGGCCTGATCAAACCGGGAGCCACGATTATCGAACCGACCAGCGGAAATACCGGGATCGGGCTGGCATCGGCGGCGGCAGCCAAGGGATATAAGGCAGTTTTTGTCATGCCGGAGACCATGAGCATCGAGAGAAGAAAGCTGCTGCTGGGTTATGGCGCAGAGATTGTCCTGACCGAAGGGGCGAAGGGAATGAACGGAGCCATTGCAAAGGCGGCGGAACTTGAAAAGGAACGGGAAAATGCAATTGTACTTGGTCAGTTTGTGAACAGTGCAAACCCGGAAATTCATACGAAAACAACAGGTCCCGAGATCTGGGCGGACACCGATGGCCAGGTGGATATCTTTATTGCGGGCGTAGGCACAGGCGGAACTATCACGGGAACGGGAACCTACCTGAAGTCCAGAAAGCCGGATGTGCAGGTGATTGCAGTGGAGCCGGCCGGCTCCCCGGTACTGTCGGGCGGAAAACCGGGACCACATGGGCTGCAGGGCATCGGTGCAGGTTTTATACCGGAAGTGCTGGATACAGATATCTATGAATCCATAGTACAGGTGAAGGACGAGGAAGCCTATGCGGCCGCAAAACTTCTGGCAAGGAGAGAGGGCGTACTGGTTGGAATTTCCTCCGGCGCGGCGCTCCATGCGGCGGTTGAAGCTGCAAAAAAACCGGACAATAAAGGCAGAACAATCGTGGCGATCCTGCCTGACACAGGAGAAAGATACCTTTCCACACCGTTGTTTGAGTCATAAAAAAGGGCATTTTGCGGCATTTGCCCTGTGGAGAATCCGCAGGGAGTGTGCTGCAAGATGCCCTTCAAATGCCGTTTTTTTAGATCTTAAACGGAAAGTAGTGTGAAATAATTTATAAGCAATTGAAAAAAACGGAGATATGTTATATACTAATTGAAGTTAAAAATAAAAAATAGGAGGAAAATAGTATCATGAAAGAATTTAAATATGTTATTACAGACCCGGAGGGAATTCATGCGAGACCGGCAGGACTGTTGGTAAAGCAGGCTGCAGGCTATAAATCTGCCGTTAAAATCGTTAAAGGCGAGAAGAGTGCCGATGCAAAGAGAATCTTTGGAGTAATGGGACTCGGAGTAAAAACAGGAGAAGAGATTACTATGACAGCCGAGGGCGAAGACGAAGATCAGGCAATCGCAGAATTAGAGGCATTTTTTAAAGAAAATTTATAAATAAAAGAGCACTTATCATTTGTATATAAGGGAAGGTACTATGATTACAATAACAGGTAAAAGTGTATTTGGCGGTGTATCCATCGGAAAGCTCTCATTTTATAAAAGGAATCAGAAAGTGATCAAGCGGTCACACGTTGATGATATAGAGGCGGAATGCACCCGTTTTCAGGAGGCAAAGACCGATGCAGTTGAACAGCTCAAAGGGCTGTATGACAAAGCGCTTGAGGATGTGGGCGAAGCGAATGCCATGATTTTTGAGATACACCAAATGATGCTGGAAGATTTGGATTACATTGAATCAATCGAAAATATTATACGTACCCAGGAAGTAAATGCAGAATTTGCCGTAGCAACAACGGCGGACAACTTTGCGCAGATGTTTGCTTCTATGGATGATGCATATATGCAGGGGCGTGCGGCGGACGTAAAGGATGTATCCGAGCGTGTACTGGACATCCTCTGCGGCGTGGGAGAAAGTATGGCTCAGACGGATGAGCCGTGTATTATTGCAGCGGATGATCTGGCTCCCAGCGAGACTGTACAGCTGGACAAGAGCAAGGTCCTTGGATTTGCAACCATGTATGGTTCTTCCAATTCCCATACGGCAATTCTGGCAAGAACGATGAACATTCCCGCAGTCATTGGCCTGGGAGAGGAACTGTTGGCCCAGTATGATGGCAGGATGGCAGTAATTGACGGTTTCACCGGGATACTGTATATTGACCCGGACGAGGCAACGCTGGCAAAGATGCAGGAGAAGCGGGCAAAGGATCTGGAACAGAAGGCCCTTCTGGAACAGCTGAAAGGCAAAGAGAATGTAACAAAGAGCGGCCAGAAAATGAATGTATATGCTAATATCGGCAATGTATCCGATGTTGGCGCTGTCCTGAAGAATGATGCAGGCGGAATCGGCTTGTTCCGGAGTGAATTCTTATATCTGGAGAACGACACGTTCCCGACCGAGGAGCAGCAGTTTACAGTGTATAAGCAGGTTGCGGAGAATATGGCAGGCAAAAAGGTTATTATCCGTACGCTGGACATAGGAGCAGATAAACAGGTTGATTACTTCGGGCTGGACAAGGAAGAGAATCCGGCGCTGGGATACCGTGCAATCCGTATCTGTCTGACGAGAACAGAGATTTTTAAGACGCAGCTGCGTGCGCTTTACCGTGCAGCTATGTTCGGCAATATCTCCATTATGTTCCCGATGATCATCTCAGTTGATGAGATTTACAAGATCAAAGAGATTATTGCAGAAGTACAGAGTGAACTGAAGGCGGAGGGAATTCCGTTTAAAGAGAATGTGGAGACCGGCGTGATGATCGAGACACCGGCATCTGTTATGATCAGCAGGGAACTGGCCAAAGAAGTAGACTTTTTCAGCGTGGGTACAAATGATCTGACCCAGTATACGCTGGCGATTGACAGGCAGAATTCCAAACTGGATGCATTCTATGACCCACATCATCCGGCAGTGCTCGCGATGATCAGGATGGCAGCTGAGAATGCTCATGCAGAGGGCAAGTGGATCGGGATCTGCGGTGAACTGGGAGCCGATCTGGAACTGACGGAAGAATTCCTGAAGATGGGGCTGGACGAGCTTTCCGTATCCCCATCCATGATACTTCCGCTGAGAAAGCGCATCAGAGAATGCGAATAAAAAAAGACAATGCATATTTTATATCAGCGTTTAATCACCACAATTAATGAGGAAATTGTCGGCACAACGGAATACCATATCGCCAGTCTGATGCTGGAGAATATCAACCAGCTGTATCAGATACCGATCGGGGAGATGGCTGCCCTGTGCAGTGTATCAAAGTCTACGGTATCCAAGTTTGTGAGAAGGATTGGTTTTGACGACTATACGGATTTCAAGCTGGAGGCTATGCGCCAGCGTGAAAAGGATGTCTATATCCGGGGCGGAGATTCGGTGAACATTACGGATTACATTTTGGAACATGGGATGGACCGTTATGTCCAGGTGCTGACGAATGATATCAGGAATCAGGCGTCCTCCATTGATATGGAAAGGATAGAACGCCTCGTGGAGGATATCCACGGTTATAAGAAAATTGCCGCTTTTGGGGAGATTTATTCCGAGACGGCAGCGTTGAATTTTCAATACAAAATGTCCTACTACAGAAAATATGTCTATACAACGATTAATGACAGGAAGCAGGAACATTATATTGCAGAGGCCGGCGCAGATACACTGCTTTTAATTTTCTCGAATTCAGGACGCTATATCAGCACGTTTTCAAAGCTGGACGGAGAACCTGAGAAAGAATGTTTTAATAAAACAAAAGCAAGGGTAGTTCTGATTACATCCAACACAGAGATGGAAAAGGACCCGAGAGTGGATATGTGCATTTTTCTAAAATACGGGGAGCGGGTCCAGAATCATCCGATTCTTTATCAGTTCCTGATCGAACAGATCACAGCAAGGTATCAGAAGAAGTATGGCTTTCCTGATGATGTAATCATTGATTAATCTTGTGTATTGCAGTAAAGATTAGGTTAAAATAACAGAAGTTTTGAGAGAGTTTCCATTTTGCGAACTTTTTCGGAACTTCTGTTTTTTTTGCTATAATGACCTCAGAAATTTGAAGGAAGGAGAATCGCGATGAACGAAATCTGGTTTCGGAACGAAGCAGAGGAGTGGACAGAAGCACTTCCCATAGGAAATGGTTTTATGGGAGCTATGGTCTTTGGCAGGACATCGGTTGAACGGATACAGGTCAATGAGGATTCTGTCTGGTCAGGCGGATACATGGAGCGGGTCAATCCGGATGCAAAAGAGCACCTGCATGAAGTGAGACAGCTGCTAAAGGAGGGTAGAGTGCAGGAGGCGGAACTTCTGGCTTCCCGCAGTATGTATGCATCCTACCCCCATATGAGGCACTACCAGACATTGGGAGATGTATGGATTGACTTTTTTCATACACGCGGCAGGCAGATCGTGAAGAAGAAAGAGAACGGAACTTCGTTTGTGGAGTATGAACCGCCGGTTTTCGAAGGATATCGAAGGAGCCTGAATCTGGAGGATGCAGTGGGCAGTATTGCATATAAGACAGAGAAGGGAACTGTAAAAAGAGAATTTTTTGCCTCCGCCCCGGCACAGGTTCTGGTTTATAAAATGTACGCAGATGCAGGCGAGGCGTTGGATTTTGAACTTTCTCTTACCCGAAAAGACAACCGTTCGGGAAGGGGCTCGTCTTTTTGCGACGGTACAGAGGCACTTGGAGACGATACAATACGCCTGTACGGTAAAAACGGTGCGGATAACGGGATTGCCTTCGAGATGGCGGTGCGGATTGCCTCGAAAGGAGGGCGCAGGTACCGTATGGGCAGCCATATTATCGTAGAGGGCGCGAAGGAGGCGGTGCTTTTTATAACCGGCAGGACGACTTACCGGAGTGAAGATCCAGCCGCGTGGTGTATGGAAACCTTGAAGGCGGCCGGCACCCAGCCTTATGAAGCGTTAAAAAAGCAGCATCTCGATGATTATCATGTACTTTATAACAGCAGTGTACTGGAGCTCGGGAAGGAGGCGGAACTTGAGCGGCTTTCCACCCCGGAACGTCTTGCCCGGATGAGAACCGGGGAGGAGGACGTTGGCCTGGTGAATCTGCATTATAATTTTGCAAGGTACCTGCTGATCAGTTCCAGCCGTGAAAACAGCCTTCCTGCCAATCTGCAGGGAATCTGGAACGAAGACTTTGAACCGGCCTGGGGCTCCAAATATACGATTAATATTAATATCCAAATGAATTATTGGATAGCGGAAAAGACGGGGCTTTCCCGGCTGCACATGCCGCTCTTGGAGCACCTGAAAATGATGCGGCCGCATGGGCAGGAGACCGCGGAGAAGATGTATGGAGCGCGCGGATTCTGCTGCCACCACAATACAGACATCTGGGGGGACTGCGCACCGCAGGACAGCCATGTATCGGCGACCATATGGCCGATGGGCGGGGCCTGGCTCTGTCTTCACATTATTGAACATTATCTGTATACAAAAGACCGTGAATTTATGGATGAATTTTATGGAATACTGAGGGACAGCGTTCAATTTTTTACGGATTATATGGTGCAGGACGAGCAGGGATACTGGATGACAGGGCCGAGCAGTTCCCCGGAAAATATCTATATGAATGAGCAGGGGGAATGCGGGTGTCTCTGTATGGGGCCTGCCATGGATTCTGAAATCCTCAGGGAACTGTTTGGCGGATACCTCAGGATCACAGAAGAACTCGGCCTGGAAGACGAGCTGGAAAAAGATGTGAAAGCACGTCTGGACGGGCTGCCCCCGATCGAAGTCGGAAAATACGGACAGATTCAGGAATGGCGGAAGGACTATGAAGAAATGGAGATCGGACACCGCCACATCTCCCAGCTGTTTGCCCTTTACCCTGCAGCGCAGATACGTCCGGACACAACGCCCGGGCTGGCGCAGGCAGCGCGTCATACTCTGGAGAGACGCCTGAGCCATGGAGGCGGCCATACGGGATGGAGCAAGGCCTGGATTATTCTGTTTTACGCACGGCTCCGGGACGGGGAAAAAGCGTGGAAGAATCAGCGTGAGCTGCTGACTGGCGCCACGTTGGATAACCTTTTCAACACGCATCCGCCATTCCAGATAGACGGAAACTTTGGGGGCGCCTGCGGCCTGCTGGAAATGCTGGTGCAGGATTTTGAGGATATCGTCTTTCTGCTCCCGGCCCTCCCCCAGGCAGTAAAAAATGGAAAAGTGCAGGGAATCCGCCTGAAGTGCGGATGTATTCTGGATCTGGTGTGGAAGGACTCGCAGATTACAGAAATCACGCTGCTGGGAATGCGGGATTCTGCGGTTATAATTGCAGACAGAACAGGGCGGCGGCAGAAGATTAAGTTTCAGAAGGAACAGAGTATGACTTTTGATTTTAAGGAATTGAGCGAAGGAGGATTTATCGAATGAAGTACGAAAAAATGATCGAAGAGATTGTAGAAAAAATCGGCGGAAGAGACAATATATCCAGCGTCTACCACTGTGCGACACGGCTGCGCCTTCAACTGAAGAATGAAGCGGCAGCGGATGACGAAGCGGTGAAAGCAATTGATGGTGTTCTATCCATCGTCAAAAGCGGCGGCCAGTATCAGATCGTGATCGGACAGCACGTAGGGGATGTCTACAAAGAAATGCTGGCCATGCTGGGGATGGACGGCGAAAAGACGGAAGTAAGAGATGCCAAAGAATTCAAAGAAGAAATGAAGAAGAAAAAGGTAACAAACCAGTTTATCGATCTGATATCAGGCGTATTCACGCCAATTCTGGGAATGCTTACCGCAACCGGTGTAATCAAAGGCCTTCTGGCACTGCTTACCGCGACCGGCCTGCTTTCAACCGCATCGGGTACTTATCAGATCCTGAACATTGTGGGCGACTGTTTTTTTAACTTTCTGCCGGTGTTCCTTGGATACACCGCGATGAAGAAATTCGGGGGCACGCCGTTTATCGGAATGGCCATTGGAGCGGCGCTGGTTTACCCATCCCTCACGACGATTATGGCAGGGGAACCGCTTTACACACTGTTTGCAGGAACCATTTTTGAATCTCCGGTCTACGTAACATTCCTCGGAATTCCTGTCATTCTGATGAACTACGCAAGCTCTGTGATACCGGCGATTGTGACGTGTTATTTTGCCGCAAAAGTAGAAAAATTCTTCGCAAAGAGGATGAGCGACTTGTTCAAGACTTTTGCTGTACCGGCGCTTACCCTGATCATCAGCATTGTTCTGGCGTTCCTGATTATCGGGCCGGTTGCAAGTTTTGCGAGCAGCCTGCTTGGAGCCGCATTTACGGCATTATTTGATCTCAACGCGACAATCAGCGGTTTCTTATACGGTGCGTTAATTCAGGTATGTGTTATGTTCGGCGTACACTGGGGATTCGTTGCAATTTCTGTAAATAATCTGGCGACCATGGGATTCGACCCGATCACAATCGCAGGCCTCTCTTCCGCATTTGCACAGGCGGGAGTGGTACTGATGATTATGCTCAAAACAAGAAATAAAAAGCTCAAAAGCGTATGCGGTCCTGCGATCCTTTCAGCCATGGTAGGTATTACAGAACCAGCAATCTATGGTGTCACACTGCAGTTCAAAAAGCCGTTTATCCTGGCGTGCCTGGCTTCTGGTATCGGTGGGGCAATCATAGGATTCGGCGGAGTAAAACAATATTTCTATGGAACAAACGGGATCTTCGGATGGCTGCAGGTTATCAATCCGGAGACGGGATTTGACTCATCGGTTGTGGCGGCTATTATCGCATGTATCGTAAGTTTTGCTGCGGCAATTATCCTGATGGCGGTGTTTGGGAAAAATACGGTGCCGCAGGATCAAAAATAAATCGGGAGTTGGTTGGCAAGCTTTAGATTTGTCGACGGACTAGGACGCTTCATGACAGGGAGGCCGGGGAGGTGCTGGGGCTGTATATGCCGTTGCGATATGCACCCATGCTGCTAAGTGATTCTAGAACAGCCGATGCCGGATAGGCGGGTACACTGAACACATCACGGGAAATCTGATGATTTCCCGCGCTGGG
>NZ_LN865152.1:0-1069380 GCF_001244405.1 Eubacterium sp. SB2
TCCCTTTTACTGTTCTTACCACCGAGATTAATCTCAGTGATGGGTGCATCATTATGATGCTGTTCTTAAAAATTTTCTCTATAAGAAATTTTCAAGGGTTTGTTGTCTATTGTTTAATTATCAAGGTTCTTTGTTGTTTTTGCTGTCGTTCTTTGTCGTCAGCAGCAACTTTTATATAATACCATGTTCGTTGCCGTCTGTCAAGAACTTTTTTATTTTCCTCTTCTGTATTGAGTTTCCAATAATTTCCAGTCCCTCATGCGACAGCTTTAATAGCTTACCACATCACGTTGCTATTTGTCAAGCATTTTTCGACATTTTTCAACTTGATCTACCAGTTGATTGAACTCCTGCATAACTCCTGTCTGGCTCAGAAGCTTCCGCTCTGCCAGTCTCGCTTGCAACAGGTATGTCATCCGCGATGGAACTTAATATTATCATTCCAGTTCATAATTGTCAATAATTTTCTTATTTTTTATTTTATTCGTATAATTTAGACAACTTATTATTGGATTTGACAGCGCTGTTATGCATTTTTTTACTGATGCGGTTTCCAAAGACATTCTGAAAATACTGCTTCTGAGAACACAGCTTGGAAAGAAGATTTTTCTGGGCTGCATGCGTATACCCCAACATTAATATGTCCTTCCCCTTCGAAAAGATGTGCAATTCTCATCTGCTTAAAATGAATCCCATCGTAAGAATTCTCCACCAGATAATCACTCTTACGCCTGCTCAGTCTGTAAAACATACTCTTCTGATCTGCCGGAATATCCGTAGTCGCCCAGTCTGAATATCCAAAATTGGTGACTACGCTTCCCAGACGCTGAAAATACTCATTCTCGTATTCTATAGATGCTTTCAGCCAGTTATCGCTATCCTGATATACCATAATGCCGCACTGATCAAACCTGTGGGTACTTTCAAATTCAGTTTTAACTGTAAATGAAAAATAGGGCTCGTTAGTTTTTATCAGCAGCGCAGGTGCATTATCATTGCGGAAACCATAGTAGGTACGCTGCCAAAAATCCGTTTCCGGTTCTGTTATAATAGATAGCTTCCCCTCTTCAAAGTTATACAGGGCGGGTTCATGTATCCAAAATGTATTATTTTTTGTAAACTCCATTACCATTTCTCCTTTTTCTTGGACTGATATCATTACTCTTCTTACTTCTATACTTAATATAAAACGTTTTACAAAAGATTCATTGCGTCATTAATTGTCTTAACCCCCACTATTTTAATTCCTTTCATATCTTTTACCATATCTCTTGATACAGCTGGCAGTACACAGGTCTCAAACCCCAGTTTTTTTGCTTCCGACACTCTCTGCTCAGGCATATTAACTGCCCGGACCTCACCGCTCAGTCCCACTTCCCCAAATACGATCATTTTCTCATCTATCGGCCGGTTTTTATAGCTGGAGACCAAAGCCATTATAATTCCCAAGTCGATTGCGGGCTCATTCATCTTGATCCCTCCCGCTATATTTACATAGGCATCATAATTGGAAAGCGGCAGCCCGATTCTTTTTTCCAGGACAGCCATCAGCAGATTAACTCTGTTATAATCCGTGCCTGCTGCTGTCCTTCTTGGAAGCCCAAAATTACTCTGGCAGACAAGCGCCTGTATTTCAATCAGAATCGGCCTTGTGCCCTCCATCGAACATGCTACCACAGAACCGGATGCATTTTCCGGTTTACCGCTCAGCATATATTCAGAAGGATTTTCCACTTCTGTGAGCCCTGCCTGTCTCATCTCAAAGACGCCAATCTCATTGGTAGAGCCAAAACGGTTCTTTACCCCCCTCAAGATCCGGTAGGACGCATGCCTGTCACCCTCAAAATACAATACAGTATCCACCATATGCTCCAGAACTCTTGGCCCTGCAACCGTTCCTTCTTTTGTCACATGTCCCACGATGAATATGGAAATTCCCAGGCCTTTTGCAAGCTGCATAAAAACATTCGTTGATTCCCTTACCTGGGATACACTGCCCGGTGCAGAAGATACCTCTTCACTGTACATCGTTTGAATGGAATCGATGATCACCAGTTCCGGGCGCCGGCCCTCGATAATATTCTTAATTGTCTCCAGGTTTGTTTCGCACAATAGCTTGAGATTTTCCTTAAATTCCCCCATACGGTTCGCCCGAAGCTTGATTTGTGCCAGAGATTCTTCACCTGATATATATAGAATGTTCTTTTCTTGTGACAGCCGCTGACATACCTGGAGCAGAAGTGTTGATTTTCCGATTCCGGGATCGCCGCCCACCAGAACCAGGGACCCCGGTACTATACCTCCCCCCAGAACCCTGTCCAATTCCTGTATCCCCGTCAGAATCCTTGTGTGATCGTCCGCACTGACCTCCGAAAGCGATACAACCTCCGCTTCCCTTGCAGTCTTAACCACTGCTGTCTTAGCAGTACTTACCTTCTCCTCAACAAAAGTATTCCATTCCTTGCAGGCCGGGCACTGCCCCAGCCATTTTGATTCCTCATGCCCGCAGTTCTGGCAGAAAAATACGCTTTTTTTTGCCTTAGCCATAATGCTCCTTCCTCGCAGGTACCTCATAGGGGTCTGCTCTTTTGCAAAAGGGTCAGACCCCTATGAGACACCTATGAAAAAGAGACAGGTTTATGTTTCCCTGTCTCCTTTTTTATTGCTTTATGCAGATGATTCCAGTACTAACACTTTGATACACTGACAGTCACGCTGTCTCCTTCGCTTACTTCTGTGCTGACGCTTAACTTGCCGCTTAAGTTTGTCATCATCTTGCCAGCTGTTGTACCATTGATAAATACTTCATACTCACTGTCTGGTTCCAGCTCTAATGTGAACTGTACGTCTTCAGGTGCGGATACTGTGAATGTCACTTCTGCATCAGTAGCCTTGAAGTTCTCTACTGTGCTTCCCGGTACGGATTCGTATACGAACATTCCGTTCTTCTCCAGCTTCGTGATCTCTTTAAATGTCTTCACTTTATAGATATCGCCTTCAAATTCGAAATTGTCCATTTTTGTCTTGGATGCTAATGTATAGTCTCCAAAACTGAGTGTTCCGTCATCTTCTGCGCGTAGTAGTTCTTTTACTGTTGCCATTTTTATTATCCTCCTAGGTATTTCAGATTGATGGTTATCCTGTTTGTATTATATAATACTTCGTTTTTATTTTCTACTCATTTATGGACTTTGGGTAAAATTTAATTTCTTTTTTAGATACTCCTGCCTCCACACGGTCCCCTTCTTTTACTTCACCGTTTAAGATCGCCTCAGCCAGCTTATCCTCCAGTTCTGTCTGCATGGCTCTCCTGAGGGGACGGGCACCATATTTTGCGTCGGTCCCTTTCTCGACAATGAATTTCTTCGCAGATTCCCTGAGCGTAAGTGTTATATTCATCTGTTCTTTCACGCGTTTTGTGAATTCTCTGCACAGCAGAGTTACAATCTGCTTCATATGGGTATTGTTCAGCGCATGGAATACTATAATTTCATCAATCCGATTCAGAAACTCCGGACGGAAGATCGTTTTCACCTCATCCATCACGTTCTGCTTCATCCGCTTATAATCCCCTGCCGGGTCTTCTTTGGCGGCAAATCCCAGTTTCTTAGGCTCTACGATTGCTTTTGCACCCGCATTGGATGTCATAATGATTACCGTATTGCAGAAATCTACTTTCCGCCCCTGGGAATCTGTAATATGGCCGTCATCCAGCACCTGGAGAAGTATGTTAAATACATCCGGATGCGCTTTCTCCACTTCATCAAATAGTATAACCGAATAGGGATGCGTACGCACCTGATCACTGAGCTGTCCGCCTTCTTCATGCCCAACATACCCCGGAGGAGACCCTATCATCTTAGATACAGAGTGCTTCTCCATATACTCTGACATATCGACCCGGATCATAGAATCCTCATTTCCGAACATCGCCTCCGCAAGCGCTTTTGAGAGTTCCGTCTTACCTACACCCGTGGGGCCCAGGAACAGAAAAGAACCAATCGGACGTTTTGGGTCTTTTAATCCAACACGCCCCCTCTTAACGGCTCTGGCCACGGCACTGACTGCTTCCTCCTGGCCCACGACCCTTTTATGAAGAACCTGTTCCAGCTTTTTCAGTCTGTCCGTATCGCTCTCAGCAAGCTTCTGCACCGGCACTTTTGTCCACGCAGATACCACGTCTGCAATATCGTCTTCTTTCACTTCCGGATGGTGGGATGCCGTCTTTTTCTGAAAACGCTTTTTCAGGTTTTCCAGCTTATCCTCAACCGCTTTCTGTTCCGTGTGAACAAGAGATGCCTTCGTAAAGTCGCCGGATTTAATGAGCTCCTCTTTCTGCTTGAGCAGTTCTTTCAGGGAATCTTCCAGACTTTTAAGATTCTCCGGCACTTTATAACCCCGCATACTGACCCTGGAACACGCTTCGTCCAGGACATCAATTGCTTTATCCGGAAGATTTCTGTCTGTAATATATCTTTCCGACAGCTGTACCGCTGCTTCAAGGGCCTCCTCCCGTACAGATACCTTGTGGTGGGCTTCGTATTTGCCGCTCAGTCCATGCAGGATCTCAAGGCATTGTTCTTTGGTCGGCTCCTCTACCGTAATCGGCTGGAACCGGCGCTCCAGAGCCGCATCTTTTTCGATATATTTTCGATACTCCGCAATCGTCGTTGCGCCGATCAGCTGCATCTCTCCGCGGGCAAGGGATGGTTTTAGGATACTGGAAGCGTCAATCGCTCCTTCCGCTCCGCCTGCTCCGATCATTGTATGCAGCTCATCCAGGAAAAGAATAATATTGCCGCTGGCCTTTACATCGCCAATCAGCCCTTTCATACGCTCCTCAAACTCCCCGCGGTACTTGGAGCCCGCAATCAGCCCCGGCAGATCCAGGGTGTAAATCTTTTTGCCTTTCATATTATCCGGTACCACACCCATAGCAATCCTGGAAGCGAGCCCCTCTATAATGGCAGTTTTCCCAACACCGGGTTCCCCTACCAGACAGGGATTGTTCTTTGTCCTTCTGCTCAGTACCTGCATCAGTCGGTAGATCTCCTGCTCCCGGCCTACAACAGGATCCAGCCGGCCCTCTTCCGCCTCGGCAGTCAGATCTGTACAGAACTGCTCCACCACGGCGCTTTTTCCGTGGGTTTCATCCTGCAGTTCCTCCTGATACTCTTTCGGATCCACTCCTGCCGCATTCAATACATCCTGTAAAATCTTCTGCAGACTGATATTGAGCGTAGTCAATATTCTGGTTGCAACACAGTCCACATCGTGGACCATCGCCAAAAGCAGATGCTCCGTACCCACGCTTTTTGTATGAAGGCACCGCGCCTCCCTGTTGCTGTTCTCCAGCAGATACTGCAGCCGCGGGCTCTCCTCCGGATGCTCCACACTCAGCACATCCCCTGCCGGTGTAATCAGCTCATCCATCAGATGGAGGATGCGCTCTTCATCCACGCCGTTCGACGCCAGAATCTGTCCGGCCACCCCTGTAAACTCCTTGCGCAGCCCCAGCAGCAAATGCTCCGTACCAATATACGGATGCTTCAGCTTCTTTGCCATCGATGCCGCATATTTAATGGCGCATTCGGCCTGATTTGTATAATTTATCTGCATATTTTCCTCCTGTCACTATTCAATCAATTTTAAAATTATATCGCCTTTATCCCATCATAAATCGAGACTCCTTCCAGAAGTCTCTTAAAAGGCTCCATCATACACATCAAATATTTCATCCACCAGATTATGCACTTCTTCCCTGGAAATATTCTTACAACAGCCCTTTGCCAGTAAAATTGTAAGCTGCTCCCTCATCTCGTCCAGCGCTTTCATCTTATCCACATCCAGGGCAATAACCGCGCCCCGTCTTCTGTCCAGCTGAATAAACCCTTCCTGCTTCAGAACGCTGTATGCCTTATTTACCGTATGCATATTCACCCCGACCGTGTCAGCAAGCTGACGCACAGACGGAAGCGAATCCCCTTCATGAATCGTAGAAGTAGCAATCCCCATAATAATCTGATTGCGCAGCTGAATATAAATCGCCTCTTCACTGTTAAAATCTATCTCAATCAGCATATCATCACCTGCCTTTAATTGTTATACCTATGTTAGCACAAACACCCCAGTCCCCGCAAGTGAAAATTGTAGGTGTTATTCATATACCGGAGCTATGCTGTGCCGCCAAACGTATCAGTACGCTGCCCCCGTTAAGGAGCCTCCCCGGTTAACGGCCTTACCTACCGATTGGATGCACCCAGCGAAAGGAAGGGATGGCCGCAAGCCGTCCAAGTGCACCTATGCCGCCTCGAAATGCTAAAGCGGGCCTTAGAATTTCTTAGGTTCGCGTCCGCATTTCGAGGCGGCATAGGTGCACTTGGGCGGCTTGCGGCCATCCCTTCCTTTTGCGGCTCCCTGCCGTCAAACCGCCCGCAGTTTCTCCACAAACTCATTAGAAAGAGAGATTTTTGCCACATAGAATACTTCTCCGGTCATGTAAACCTCCCAGTTATCATCGATCTCTACCTGCAGTTCCCCGCCCGGCATGTGTACGATTACTTTATTTCCGGTCAGGCCCAGTTTGTGGGCCACTCCTGCTGCTGCACACGCTCCTGTGCCTGTTGCCATCGTGTAACCGGCTCCTCTTTCATATGTTTCTATGGCAATATTATTGTTGTCGATCACTTTCATAATCTCTGTATTTATTCTGTCCGGAAAATACCTTGCAACCTCGGAATAATTACCGATCTTGCATACAAGCGGCTGCGAGATCTCACGCATTGGGATAACGCAGTGAGGATTGCCCACGGATACACAGGTTACCGGATACAATGTCCTGCCGAATACCATGTCTTCATTGATGACCTCGCGGCGCTCTCCTGTCACCGGAATCTCATCGCTCCAGAAGGACAGACGCCCCATGGAAATACGCAGCCTGCTGCCGTCTTCGTTCAGATACGTGATTTCCACCAGTCCTCCGTCTGTCACAAGTTTGTAATTCTTCTTCTGCACATAGCCGGCATCCTTCAGGTATTTGGCAAAAATACGCACTCCGTTTCCGCTCTTTTCGGCAACGCTTCCGTCCGGATTCCATATGCGAAGGGACATGTGTTTTTCCCCGATAAACGGACCTTCCAGTATCCCGTCAGAGCCCAGCCCCATATTGCGGTTGCAGAGCATCTCCACATTTGCTTTATTTAATTCTAATTCATTCTTATTCGGATCAAAAACCAGATAATCATTTCCAAGACCATGATAACGTTCCAATGTAATTTTCATAATAACGCACCTCCTGTTTCTATCATTATATCAGGCATTTTTTTCATATAATACTTATTAAATGCTTTTCACATTGCAGATAATGCTCTATACTATATTTGACGGCATTTACGCGGGGCCGGCCGGAGCAGTCAGGCACTTGCAGGGAATGCCCGGAGGCACACGGATTCATGTGTCTTCATCCCTGACAATCATAACGAAAAGGAGACGCTTATGCAGCAATACAATAAAAGAGGTTATCTAAACAGCGATTTCCGTATATTCCATCTAAAGGACAGTATCTCCAAAGAGTTTGAATTTCACTACCACGACTTTCATAAAATTACTATATTTATAAAGGGTAAAGTACAATACATCATAGAAGGCAAATCCTATGAACTTGAACCTTACGACATTGTACTGGTGAACCGCAACGATATCCACCGCGTACAGGTGGACAATTCTCTGCCCTATGAGAGAATCATCGTCTATATTTCTCCCGGTTTTATGGAGGATTATCAGACGCCGGAATATGATCTGAATTACTGCTTTGAGAAAGCAAAAAAGGAACGCTCCAGTGTACTTCGAATCCATTCACTAGAGAAAAGTTCTCTTTTCCGGATTACAAACCGCCTGGAGCGTTCCTTTGAGGATCAGGAGTATGCCAGCTCTCTTTACCGCCAATTGCTGTTTTTGGAATTCATGATACACCTGAACCGCGCCGCCATCAAAAACCGCGTGGAGTTTCTGGATACAGAATTGTATAATTCTAAGATTGTTGATATCATGCATTATATTAACGGACATCTTACGGATCATCTGGACATCGATACTCTTGCAGGCATCTTCTACATCAGTAAATACTATATGATGCGGCTGTTCAAGGCAGAGACCGGTTATACCATCGGCAGCTATATCACCTACCGGCGCCTGCTCTTTGCCCGGGAGCTAATCCTGGACGGCATGCCCATTACAGAGGCCTGTTTTGCCAGCGGATTCCGGGATTATTCCACCTTTTCCAGAGCCTACAAATCGGAATTTTCTGAGGCGCCGCGCAGCCTCCTTCGCCAGTAGCTGAGGCTGAACCACTGCTTCGGTATGGTGACAATAAACACAATGCCAAGCACAATCGCAAAAGCAATCTTCAGCGCTTCAATGCCTCTGACTGCCGCCTCCCGCAGGCTGCCCTGCACAAGGTTATATACCGTATAGTAGACTCCCGCCCCGGGAATCAACGGGAATATACCCGGTACAAGGAATACGGTAATCGGACACTTCATCCACACAGCCAGCATCCTGGACATCAGCACCACCAGCACAGTTCCCAGAAATGTAGAAGTTGCTATAGAAGCGATATTCTCACTTGCCAGATAGCAGAGCCATCCCGCCATCCCCGTCAGCCCGCAGCAGAAGTAAAATCTCCGCGGCACATTGAATAAAACAGAGAATGCGATTGTCCCCAGAAAAGAGCAGAACATATTAACCAGCACAAATCCTGTCATGGTATCATACCTCCCGTGAGCTTATTGAAACATCCCAGCACGAACCCGACTCCGATGGCGATATAGACAAAGACGAGAAGGGCATCCACGATCCTTACGATCCCTGAGATAAAATCGCTGTTTGCAATATCCCGGATCGAATTGACAAATGCCAGCCCCGGAACCAACGGCAGTATGGAGCCTATGATCAGCTTGTCTATCCTCACCGGGAAGGGCCACGGAATCTGAAGAGCAAACAGCGCCATAATCGTAATAAGCCCTCCGCCCACAATATGAATGATAATCTTTGACAGCCTGTGGTTCTCCGCAAAGATCACAAATATATACAGTAGGCACCCAATCACGACTGCCAGCATGCTTTCCCATAGGTTGGCCTGCAGCAGATAGCAAAAACAGCCGCTTCCAATGCCTGCGGCAAATACCCGGAACCGTCCCCTCTTGGGCGGCATCGCCTCGATCCGCCGCAGCCGCTCCTTTGCCTCCTCCAGCCCCACCTTTCCAGCCGCAATCTCTCTTGACAGATCATTCACTTCGGTAACAATCCCTAAATGGAAGCCGGAAATCGGAATATGCTTCACCTTGGCATACACTTCCTCCGCCTCATCCCTGGCAGTCATAAAAATACCGTTGCTCATGACAAAAGATTCCACATCCTTAATGTGAAATCTCCTGCAGACATGTTCAATGGTCTCCTCCACCCTGAAAATCTCCGCCCCGTTCTTCAGCAGTACCCGCCCCATATTCATTGCCAGATCCAGCACATCCCGCATAGCTTCCTGTTCTCTGCCCGTAAAGCCTGCCGGACTGCAGACTGCCTCGCCTCCGCCCGTTCTTTCTCCATCGTCCCTGTCAGAAGCGGGATTCGCTGCGTTTATATTTTTTATCACGATCTGTTCTGCATCTTTTCTCATGCTAACCCTTTCATCCATGTAAAAACCCCCAAAACATCTATGGGATAGTATTTACAAATTGCCGAAACAATTGCAGATATCCCTATTAAATTACTTTTTGATCCTAAGTAATTTATTTTAGCATGCTTTGAGGGTAAAGTCATCTCACTTTATATAGTTATTCATTTAACAAAAGGACAAAAAGTAACAGTTCCGACAGGTCTGCGAGGACCCTACGAAAACTTGATGGTTACAGACATACAGACCTTCGACGCAGACGAATTTAAATGGCCTGAATTGTCAACCAAAATTCTTCTGTTATGCCTTTGCTTTTTTCTTTGACTGGCCTGTCAGAGTCTTGATTCCGTCCACGGCAAGCACTGCTGCCAGTACAATCAGAAGTACGCTGATCACAAGCCGGATATAGCACCAGCCAACTCCGTCCGCACCGGCAAGAATTCCGGCAAAGTTGGACTTAATTGTGAGGCACAGCGAAGTAATGGTTACAATCAGCATAAAAGCCATCGGAACCAGGAACATTTTATTGTTCTTGCCCACCTTGCCAAGCCATGTCGCAACCGCGAGGAGGCCCAGGGCAGCCAGCAGCTGGTTTGCAGCTCCGAACAGCGGCCATACATTTGCATATCCGGTCATACCAAGCGCAATGCCAAGAACAACAGTAATAATCGTTGCCACGTATGGATTAGTCAGAACCTTCTTATAACCGGTCACCGATTTGACCTCTTCGCCCGGTTCCAGCCAGAATTCCTGGAACATATAGCGGGCAAGCCGTGTAGCCGTATCCAGGGAAGTCAGGCAGAATGCGGAGACTGCAAGCACCAGCATAGAGAATATCACACTTTCAGCTCCCTTTAAGAACGGGATCGTGGACGTCATCTTGGAAATACCGGTTGCAAATACATTCGTAGGCACTACCAGTTCCCCTGCGGAGTAAAACTTCCATACATATCCGACAGCACAAAGAGAAATAATTGCCAGCGCGCACTCGATCAGCATACCGCCGTATGCGATCGGGCGGGCATCTTTCTCACTGTTCAGCTGCTTGGCAGTGGTACCGGAACCAACCAGTGAATGAAAACCTGAAATCGCGCCGCAGGCGATGGTGATAAACAATGCAGGGAACATATATCCCAAAGAGGTTCCTGTAGGCATCAGCGTATCCTTAAATCCGGTAAATGCAGGAATATCCAGACTTGCATTTCCTGTTATCCCCGCGCCGATCACACCGATCACCGCAACCGCCATCATAAAATAAAGCAAAAAAGAGCTCAGATAGTCACGCGGCTGTAACAGGATCCAAACCGGTGTTACGGATGCAATTAAAATATAAATTCCCACAATAACCATCCACGTCTTATTATTCAGGTACAGAGGATGCCAGTTCAGTCCGATTACCATACAGAGAATAATGGCAATCACGCCAATGACGGTAGACACGCCCAGTGATGCGTTTTTGCGGTAAACCAGGAATCCGAATATCACAGAAATCACGATAAACAAAATCGATATCATCGCCGTTGATGAATTCGCTGCAGATGCAGCGTAGTCCACCGCTCCGGACTCCGTATAGGTTGCCATAAATGTATTTGCAACAATAGATGCAAATGCGGCAACAACAAGGAGTAGTGTCAGGTAAGAGAAGATAATGAATATCTTCTTAGCCTTTGTCCCCATAGAGTCAGCGATTACTTCACCGATGGACTGCCCTTTGTGGCGGATCGATGCAAATAATGCGCCGAAATCATGGACTGCTCCGAAGAAGATACCTCCGATCAATACCCATAGCAATACCGGCACCCATCCGAATACGGCCGCCTGTATCGGGCCGTTAATCGGGCCTGCCCCTGCAATCGAAGAGAAATGATGTCCCATCAATACAGGCGCCTTGGCCGGACAATAATCCATCCCGTCTTCAAGCTCATGTGCCGGAGTCTTTCTCCCCGGATCCACACCCCACTGTCCTGCAAGCCATTTGCCGTATGTAACATACGCAATGACCAGAATCAGAATACCTGCAAGTAAAATTACTACTGCGTTCATTGTTCACACTCCTTTTTTCGTAATTATAGCTTTATATAAAAAGGTCAGAAGACCTTCTCATATCCTTTGACCAGCTCCCTCGCCGCCCGGTTGCCGGACACCCTGCGGTTCTCCATATCAAAAACGAGCACCCTGGCCTCTGCATATCCCCGCAGGCCAAGCCGGTAATTCTTAAAAAACTTAAAGTCTCTGACGGCCTTTTCCGCCTCCTTTGTCAAACCTCTCTCGCTGATAAACACCGCCGTGATATATGTATACATATGATTCTCGCAGGTACAGGCTTCTCCATTCCTCACCAGTTCAGGCTCAATGAATGAAACAATGTGCCCGCGGAAGCGCTGGATATTCTCTGCTTTCAGTCTGTCTATGCACGAAAAAAACGTATGCTCAAAACAATCTGCCCGCCACAATTCAGCCTTCTTCACAAGGACATACTTTGCGCTGGTCACATTAAAAGCCGCATACGCTTCGTATCTGTCCCCTTCGACATCATATGGACGGGTAATATCAAAAGCCGCCTGATAAGACTGCAGCAGTTTTTCTAAAAGTTCATGCCCTTTCATTGTCTGTTTCTCCTTTAGGCTTTCTTGCTTTGATGCTCTGAAGCGGCAAAAAACCGCATGGTCTAGTTTACACCAGCCCAAACGGTTTTTCAATGATATATTTTATACTTTTTTAATAAATTATATCAAAATTTAATATCTATGCGTGTCCCCTTTCCCGGCTCGCTGTCCACGGCCACCCTGGCTCCGTGCAGAAGCGCCCCATGTTTTACAATAGAAAGGCCCAGCCCGGTGCCGCCGCTCTCTTTGGAGTGGCTTTTGTCCACACGGTAAAAACGCTCAAATATCCGTTCGTGGTGCTCTTTCGGTATTCCGATCCCGGTATCTGCAACGCATACCTTTGGCCCCTGAAGCGTATTGCCGGCCCAGACGGACACCTGACCGTCCGCTGTGTTGTATTTGATCGCATTTTCACAGACATTATAGATCATTTCATCTAAAATCTGGCGGATACCGTGATACACGACAGGCTCTCCCTCCACCACGATGTGCACTTTTTTCGCGTTTGCCTGCGGGGAAAGACGGCTCACGATCTCCCGGCAGAGGGCATAGAGGTCCACATCCTCTTTCTCAAGCTCCACAGACTCCTCATCCAGCTTGGAGAGCCTGATAATATCTTCCACAAGCGTAATCAGACGCCGTGCCTCTTTGTATATCCTGTCAGAGAATTTGGGAACGTCCTCGGGCCTCACCATTCCATTTTTCATGATCTCCGCATACCCCGATATAGAAGTCAGCGGCGTCTTTAGTTCATGGGAGACATTGGCGGAAAATTCCTTGCGCATATTGGAAACGGCATCCTTCTCCTTATTCTGCCGGTCCATCGCCTCCAAAAGAGGGGTCATCTCCTCGTACACAGCATTGTCCAGCGGATGCTCCAGATCCAGTTCATTGATGGGCTTGATCAGCCGGGCGGTCTGCCATTTTGCCATCAGCCAGGCCATAACCAGCATAACAGCGGCCAGAATACATATCACCGGCAGCATTCTCAGAGCCGTACTCACCAGTCCGTCCATCAGCTTAGATACGCGCAGTACTGTCCCGTCATCCAGAAGAAGGGCGTAATAATACATCTCTTTTCCCAGCGTGCCGGATACCCGGATATCCTCACCACTGCCGCTCTCCAGGGCGCTTTCCACCTCCTGCCTGAATCTATGGTTGTCCAGCGTGGATTCGTCCCGCCTGGAATCATACGCCACGGTTCCGTCTGTATCAATCCGGGTCACCCGGGTCCTCACATCCACTTCATCCATCTGTTCCAGGTAGGCCGGGCCCGAAATATTAATCGCAGTCTTGATATATCTGGCCTCCTGCCGCACCTCTGTCTTCAATAAAGTCAGGTTCTGCCGGTATATCACAACGGTCAGAACCAAATAAGAGATCAGCAGCGTTATAGACAGCACAAACACCATGCTTCTCTGGATTCTAGCTCTCATTCGCTCCTCCTACGCGGTATCCAACGCCCCTCACAGTCTCGATAATCTCGCCCTTCTCTCCCAGTTTCTGCCGCAGCGTCCGTACATGTACATCTACCGTTCTGGTCTCACCGTCAAAATCATAGCCCCAGATATCCTCCAGCAGCTGATCCCTCGTGAGTACAATATTCTGATTCCTCATCAGTCTTTCCAGCAGTTCGAACTCCTTAAGTGTCAGTGTAACGGCTTTTCCGTCCACGGTCACCTCGTGCTTTTTTACATTCACACAGACGCCGCCCACGCTCATATCATCTTTGTCCGGCGCTCTGCCCGTACGCCGCATGACGGCTTTTACCCTGGACACGAGTTCCATCATTCCAAACGGCTTTGTCACATAGTCATCCGCCCCTGAATCCAGGCCGATTACCTTATCGTACTCCGCGCCCTTGGCCGTTACCATAATCACAGGAATGTCCTTCGTCTTGGAAGAACTCTTCAGCTTACGGAGCAGGGAAAGCCCGTCTTCTCCCGGCAGCATAATATCAAGCAAAATAAGCTCTGGCGTATCGAACGCCAAAGCCTCCATAAAAGAGCCGCCTTCCGCGAAGCCCTGTGCCTTGAGCCCTGTTGTCTCCAGTGTGTAAATCACCAGCTCCCGGATGTTGTCGTCATCTTCTACGCAATATATCATGTTGTCACTCCTTTATCAATTTTTCTCCCAGAGCCGTTCCATTTCTGTGGACCCCTGTGATAGAAAATTCGACCCATTCGGCGATATTGGTAGCATGGTCGCCAATACGCTCCAGATACTTTGTCACCATAATCAGGTCAAAGATTCTCTTTCCATTTTCGCCTCTTTCTTTCCGGATATAGTCCACAAGTTCGTCACGGATCGTGTCAAACAAATGGTCTACGGCATCGTCGGCCTCCACAACGTTCTTGGCCAGTTCCAGGTCCTTTGTTACATAGGCCGTTACGCTGTCCCGCACCATCCTGCTCGCTGCTGCCGCCATGATGCCGATTTCCTTGATATCAGCCGCGGTATTATGCCTGGAGGATATCACAATCTCCGCAATATCTGCCGTCTGGTCGCCGATGCGCTCCATATCCGTGATCATCTTCAGCGCCGCCGAGATCCTGCGCAGATCCTTTGCCACAGGCTGCTGCTGTAAAAGAAGCTTCAGGCACAGTCTTTCAATATCCTTCTCCATCTGGTCGATCTCTTCATCGGCCTCCATGATCGCTCTGGCCTGTTCCATATCGCATTCCTCCAGCGCTTTCGTCGCCTTTGCAATGGCCGTCTCGCACAGCTCTCCCATATGAGTGAGCTGCTCATCCAGTAACTGTAGCTGCATGTCAAATCTATTCCGCATTTTTTAACCAAACCTCCCTGTAATATAATCTTCTGTCCGCTTATCCGCGGGTATGGAGAACAATCTCTCCGTATCATTGTATTCTACCACCTCGCCAAGAAGGAAAAATGCCGTATTGTCCGACACGCGCACCGCCTGCTGCATGTTATGCGTTACCATGACTATAGTATAATCTTTTTTCAGTTCCATCGCAAGGTCTTCTATCTTCGATGTGGAAATCGGATCCAGCGCGGATGTGGGTTCATCCATCAGGAGAACCTCCGGCTCCACCGCCAGCGCCCTGGCTATACACAGACGCTGCTGCTGCCCGCCGGACATCCCCAGTGCACTTTTCCTTAGCCGGTCTTTGCATTCTTCCCAGATCGCCGCGCTGCGCAGGGACTTTTCCACAATATCATCCAGCCGGGATTTGGAATGAATTCCGTGGGTCCTCGGCCCAAATGCAATGTTGTCGTATATGCTCATCGGAAACGGATTCGGCTTCTGAAACACCATACCCACACGTTTACGCAGCAGGTTCACATCCATTCCCCGGAATATATTTTCACCGTCCAGCAGGATCTCCCCTTCAATACGGCAGCCCTCAACCAGATCGTTCATCCGGTTAATGGACTTTAACAACGTCGATTTACCGCAGCCGCTGGGCCCGATAAATGCTGTGATTTTATTCGCTTCTATCTCCAGGTTTACATCCTTCAGGGCTTTGAAATCTTCGTAATACAAATCCAGATTTTTGATACTTATTTTTCCCATATCTGATTCCTTTCTTTATGCTTTTGTTAAACGCCTGGCTATCACACTGGATAATGCATTGATACCCACGACCAGAAGCAGCAGAACCACTGCTGTGGCGTAAGCCTGATCCATATAAAGCCCCTCGCTTGCCAGGTTATACATATGCACGGCCAGGGTCCTTCCGGACCCCATCACGCTGGATGGTATATTTGCCACGGTTCCTGCCGTATACATCAGCGCCGCTGTCTCTCCGACAATTCTGCCGATTGCAAGGATCACACCTGCAAGGATGCCCGGTATGGCGGACGGAAGCACGATCCGGAACACGGTTCTGAGCTTTCCTGCCCCAAGGCCGAAGCTCCCCTCGCGGAAAGTATCCGGCACTGCTTTCAGGGCCTCTTCCGTCGTGCGCATGATCAGCGGGAGAATCATAATGGCCAGAGTAAATGCACCTGCCAGTAGGGAAAAGCCCCAGTCCAGCGTATTTACAAAGAACAGCATTCCAAACAGTCCGTATACGATTGACGGAATGCCGGATAATGTCTCTGTTGTGAGGCGGATGATTCCCATAAATTTGTTGCCTCTTTTCGCATACTCTACCAGGAAGATTGCAGCGAAAATCCCCAGGGGAACGGCTACAACCAGTGACAGCAGCGTCATGGTCACCGTATTCACCAGCGCCGGCATCAAAGATGCATTGTCCGAAGTGTAGGTAAAGGAAAATAAAGAAGGCTTAATATAGGGAACACCGTGCACCAATATATAAATGATCAGGAAGATAAGTACTGTAAAAGTAACGACGGCACCCAGCAAAACCAGAAGCATCATGATAAAGGAACCCGGATGATGCAGATAGGTTTTCATTTTTTGTCGAAATGTTGTTTGATTACTCACGGCCGGACCTCCTATTTAATAATGCTACACTGAAGTTGATAATCAGGATAAATACAAACAGAACCACACCCGTTGCAATCAGCGCTTCTCTGTGTAACTCTGCGGCATACCCCATCTCAATCACGATATTGGCTGTCAGAGTCCTGACACCCTTCAGGAGGCCTGCAGGCATTCTGGCCTGATTACCTGCCACCATGATCACGGCCATTGTCTCTCCGATCGCACGGCCGATTCCCAGGACAATTCCTGCAATTACCCCGGATTTTGCCGCCGGCATGATCACCCGGAATATGCTTCTTTCATGGGTGGCCCCCAGCGCCAGCGCGCCTTCATAATACTGCTGCGGCACGGAACGGATGGCAGACTCTGTCACACCGATAATCGTAGGCAGAATCATCATTCCCAGAAGGATAGAAGCTGTTAAAATACCGCTGCCGTTTCCGCTGCTTTTTGTCAGTCCCATATCACGCCATGTTCTTCCAAGTTCTCTTACCCAGGGAACCAGGACAACCAGCCCGAAAAATCCATATACAACAGAAGGGATACCAGCCAGAAGTTCTGTTGCCGCCTTCAGCGGCCGGTAAATCTTTTTCGGACAGTACATTGCCATAAATACGGAGGTCAGAATCCCTATGGGCACGCCCACAATGATTGCTCCTGCCGTCACATAAATACTGCCGACGATCATGGGAAGGATGCCGTATATATCATTGTTCGGCTTCCACATTTCCCCGGTGATAAATTTTACAAATCCGATCTCTTTCATCGCAGGGACTCCATTTGCAAATAAAAAGACACAAATGAGAGCTACCGCCAGCACCGAAGCACAGGCGGCAATGAAGAATACTCCCTGCATGAATTTCTCATTCCATGCTTTTGATTTCATCGATTCAATTCCCTCTTCCTGGTCAGGTTTCTGAGCTTTATTCAATCACGTCATCCCAGGTGACTGCCTCACCGGTATAGATTGCTTTTACCTGGTCACTGCTCAGCTCATCTACTGTGCTGTTTTTGTTCACAATCACTGCAATTCCGTCTGTTGCAATCACAGTCGCCTGAAGCCCCTCTGACAGTTCCGTATCTTTCAGCTCTCTCGATGCCATTCCGATATCGTAGCTTCCGTCAATCGCAGATGTCATTCCTGTCGTAGAATCCGTTGTCTGAAGTTCGATTTCGGCATTTGCATTGACAGCCTTGTATGCCTCGATCAGCTTTTCCATTACCGGAGAGATGGAAGATGAACCGCCGACTACCGCCTTTCCTGACGGACTTGTACCCTCAAAAGGTTTTACATCATCCACTGCAATATAGTGATTTTCTTCTACAACGGCCTGCCCTTCCTCGCTCATAATGAAGTTAACAAAATCTTTTGCCACTTCGTTGTCCAGGTTTTCCTTGGTTGCAATGTTAAACGGTCTGGATACTTTATATGTACCAGATTTTACATTTTCAGCGGTTGCCTCTGCACCGTCGATTTTTAAGGCCTTCACACTGTCGTCCAGTGATCCGAGTGAAATATATCCGATCGCGTACTCGTCGCCTGCTACTGTCGTCATCATAACGGAAGTGCTGTTTGTAATCTGCGCCTCCTCCGTTGTCATATCAACCTTTTCATCGCCATTTTTTTCTTCGATCCCGAATAGCTCGATAAACGCGCCTCTTGTACCAGAACCATCCTCACGGGATACAATTGTAATATCATAGGAGCTGTCCCAGGAAGCACTCTCCTGCTCCGTCTTTGTATCTGCATTTGCCTCGGCAGTATCTCCCGCCTTGCTGTCGCTGCCGCATCCTGTTGCCGCAACTGCCAGCATACTAACCATAGATAAAACTGCAATAAACTTTTTCATTCTCATTTCACAATTCTCCTTTACATCTTAAATTAATCTTCGGGCGAATACCCGACATTTACTTGAACCATTTTCTTCACAATGCAATCATATAAAATCAATGTAAAATTTGAAATCATCATAATGTTAAATCCTTGTTAAGTGCATGACAGTAAAAAAATTATTCAGTGAACGAATTGCGCTGACATATAGCGCGTTGTATTATATAATAAAGAAAATCAAAAAACAAAACATTTGAGAAATAACAATTGGAGATACTCAAATAACGGGCAGCGGTCTTTCTCAATTGAACTTTAAGGAGGAAAATATTATGGGATTATTCAGCAGCAGCAATAAAGATCCAGAGGCAGATTTTATTATGTTAGATGGAATACCGTCAGTCAGCAGGGGAACAACAGTGACACTGGGTATATCCGGACAAGTTCTGACAGTAAAAGACAGGGGCAGTGATACACTAACATATACGCTGCCAGCATGCAGAATTAAAAATATCTACATCGGTTCGGAAGCCCAGATTATAAATAAAAAAATAAATGTTCACGGTGAAATAGTGGTCAATGGGATAGTAATAGAAGCCCTCCGGGATCTGATTGGTGATGGTGATAAACACCGTTACTTTATGATAATCTTTTACGATTTCAAACAGACAATTCTTTTGGAGATTACAAACGAAGCCAAGACCTTACGGCTATATAACAAATTAAACCCCATGATATCCAATTAAACCATAGAATTGCAAAATCGGACGCCCACATGGGTAGAATCTGCTTCCGAAGCAGATTCTACCCAATCCGATAAGCCCCCCTGTACTGCGCCGGAGTCATTTTTTCTTTTTCTCTGAAGCGGCGTATGAAATGGCTTGTATTGCAAAAGCCCAGCATTTCCGAGATTTCGTCGACCGGCAGTCCAGTCTGCATCAGCATCTGTCTGCCTTTCCTCAGCCTTCTGTTCATAACGAATTCCTGGGGTGTCATCCGGTAAATGGCTTTGAACTGTTTGATAAAATAGGGAAGGCTGATCCCACAGACATCCGCCAGTTGGCTGTTTGTAATCCCATCCCTTAGATGGGCGTCTATGTAAGCCTCTACGCGGGAGAAGTTGGCTTTTACATCCTGGGAAATCTCGACCATTGCGTAGCGTCTCTCATTTTTTAATATTTCCAGCAGCAGGCTGTAGATCTCCAGGGAGACATTCTGCCGCTCATCAATCATTAGTTTCTGCTGTAATATTCCCAATGCTGCGGACGCATCTGAAAATATCATTCCTTCGATCACAGGGCCCTGTGTGTCTACGATATGGCGCGTCAGCCTTCTGCTGTCGCCCCCATAGAATTCTACCCATGACATTCCAAGCGGCTCCGCCTCATCACTTCCATAAGAATGTTCTTCCCCAGCAGGAAGTACAATCACTTGGTTTTTACCCAACTCGTAAGTATTGCCCCGGAAAGTCAGCTTTCCCTTTCCAGAAAAAATGCAGAACACCTCGCAGCAGCTCATGGTACTGTCCCGTTCTACAAAGAACAGACTGGGTACCCGGGATTCAATTCCCGTTCTGTTGACACAATAATAAATGCTGTCCTCGATCTCCTTAAATGGCGATATATAATAATAGTCATGAAAATCTATATCGCCGTTACATACAAATATATTTGCAAAAGGGGCATCTTTTATATATTCCACAGCCTCATCTCCTGTCTTTGGCTCATTTTAATTTTTGTACTATCTTATTATAAATAATAATGGAAATCACGTCAATTTCTTACCGAGAAATAATACTCTCATACTATTTCAATATTTTCCAGTGTCTTGTATACAGCCTGGATTTTTTTTAATATTAGTTTAAAGGAGTTCCGTACTCTAACGAAAGGAGATTTAAAAATGACAGGAAAAGAACGTTTTCTTGCTGCCGCAGCAAGGCAGCCTTTAGACAGACCCCCCATATGGATGAGTGCACCGATCGGAGAGGAAATGAATATCCTATGCCGGTATTTCGGCGTATCCAACTGGCACGAGCTGCAGGTCAAAGCAGGCGATGATGTGTATGCTTTTGATATTCCTTATGATTCAGGTTACGCTACCAGCATAGCAGCCGCTTTCGACTGGTACAGAAATGGCTCGAACGTAGATCCGGACCACCGGACCCTGACGGCCGACGGCTGCTTTAAAACTGCGCAGGAGATATCGGATCTGGATTTTTTCGACTGGCCGGACCCAAGAAAGTATATTGATGCGGAGGAAGTAAGACGCCGCTGTGCAATGGCTCCGGATGGCCGCGCCACCCTAGCACAGGTATGGAGCGCACATTTTCAGGATACATGCGCCGCATTCGGCATGGAGACTGCGCTGATGAATATGGTCAGCAATCCGGAGATTTACATGGCTGTGGACGATAAAATTGTGGATTTCTACTTGAAAGCTAATGAAGTGGTTTTTGAGTCCACAAAGGGAATGCTGGATGCCATTATTATTGCCAATGACTTTGGAAGCCAGCAGGGGCTTATGCTCTCCCGGGAAATGATTCATGATTTTGTTATGCCGGGAGCTAAAAAGATTATTGAGCAGGCCCACAGCTATGGAGTCAAAGTCATCTATCACTCCTGCGGAGCCATATTCGACGCTATGCCGGAACTCATTGAAGCGGGAGCCGATTTTATCCATCCGCTGCAGGCTACAGCCGTTGGAATGGATCCAAGCCGGATTAAAGATACCTATGGGGAAAGCGTCTCTTTCTGCGGTGGAATAGATATACAGGAACTGCTTCCTAACGGCACCCCCGAGGAAGTCAGGGCTAAGGTACGACAACTTCGTGAAATCTTTCCAACCGGACTGGTTCTCTCACCGAGCCAGGGAACGATTCTCGATGATGTTCCGCCGGAAAATATAGCGGCAATGCTGGACGAAGCACTGAAACCTTAAACGCAGATAACAGAAGACCCGGCGTAGTTTTGCCGGGCCTTTTTGATAGAAAGAGTAACAGGTCAGACATGCCTGAACTGTTACTCTAAAGGACTGCCGACTCACCGCATTCAGCGGTTCGTGCAGCCGTCCCTGTAGATTAATTTGCTACTGTAAGTACTTCTTCTGCAATGTTTCTGGAGTGGTCAGAGATACGTTCCAGACACACAAGTGCATCCAGATATACAATTCCCGCATCCGTATTGCACTGGTTCGTGGCCAGACGTTTCATATGCTCGCTGCGCAGGCGGATCTCCAGATCATCAGCCTGGCTCTCTTTCTCTATCACCTTCATAGCCTTCTCTTTGCTGTTTTCCTCAAATGCCTCGATTGCATACACGTAGCTGTCGATACAGACATTGATCATCTCTCTGAGCTCGGCAGTACCGATTTCGGAAAATTCTGCCTTTCTTTCCTGCAGTGTCTCAGCAAATTCCGAAATATTTTCGCAGTAATCACTGATTCTCTCAATATCTGACAGGGTCTGCAGGATACTCGCAATGTGCTGGTGCTCTTTCTCATTAATGGACAGTGCGCTGATCTTGATGACATAATCAGTGATGCCGCTGCACAGCCTGTCCACCACATTTTCTTCCTCTTTAATATCCAGAATCTCCTGATAGTCTTTTGTAAACATAACATTCCTGGACTTTTCCAATGTCCCCTTTACGATGGTTCCCATACGGACAACCTCGCTGACTGCTGACTGCAGTGCAATCCCAGGTGTCTCCAGGATTCTGTCGTCCAAAAGTACACGGCTCTGGTCCACCTCTCTGTCGTCTTCCTTTTCCATCTTCTTGGCCAGTTTAATGATCCAGTCAGAAACCGGGAAGAGAAGGACAGTTGTCCCAATATTAAAGATTGTATGCACCGTACTGATCTCTGTCTGTGTGATAATGCCGCCTCCCGCATTCGGGTAGATGACCTTGAAAAATACGATCGCAACAACACTAAAGAGCACGGTTCCTATAATATTAAATAAAAGGTGCATAACCGCTGCTGTCTTCGCCGTCTTTTTTGCACCGATACTGGACATGATAGCTGTTACACAGGTACCGATGTTCTGTCCCATAATAATGTAAACCGCAGCATTGAACGGAACCAGCCCCGCCGCCGCAAGGCTCTGCAGAATACCGACAGATGCAGAAGAACTTTGAATAATGGCCGTGACCACCGCTCCTGCAATAATCCCAAGAAACGGATTGTGTCCAAGTGTCACAAAGATATTGCGGAATCCTTCTGATTCCTGCAGCGGAGAGACTGCCGATGACATCGTCGTAATACCGACAAACAACAGACCAAATCCTATGATAATGCTGGAGACATCCTTTGTCGAACGCCTGGTCCCTGTCAGCATTACGATCACACCAAGCATAATGGCGATCGGAGCCAGATTGCCGGGGCTTAAAAACTTCGCCCACTCCACACTGGATACAAGCCAGCCGGTAACGGTTGTACCGATATTGGCCCCCATAATCACTCCCATTGCCTGGGTCAGGTTCATAATCCCCGCATTCACAAAACCGACAACCATAACCGTCGTCGCCGAAGAGCTCTGAATAACGGCCGTAATAAAAGCACCGAGCAGAACACCAAAAAACTTATTCTTTGTCAGTGCTTCCAATAATGTCTTCATCTTACTGCCGGCGGCATTTTCAAGCCCCTGGGCCATAATCTGCATTCCATATATGAACATGCCAAGGCCCCCGACAAAAGGGATAATAATGCTTACGTAATTCATACGTTTCCTCCTAAAAATATACTGCTATTTGAAATTTTCCCGCATTATTACGATAACATTATCATTTACAAAAAACAACATAATTTTACATATATTTTATATGGATTTTATTTTTTCATCCGCGGCTCGAAAATAAAGGATGCAATATACCCAAAAATCAAGGCTGCCGAGATTCCAACGGCGCTTGCCTTGAAACCGCCCATAAATATTCCCAGAAATCCATTTTTATCTACCGCTTCCTTCACGCCCTGCCAGAGAACATTGCCAAAACCAAGCAGCGGAACGCTTGCCCCTGCACCTGCAAATTTCTGGAATGGCTCGTATATATTAAGGAACCCCAGAACAGCACCGCTGCATACAAGAAGTACCATGATCCTTCCCGGCATAAGTTTTGTACGGTCCAACAGAATCTGCACCACTGCACAGATGATACCGCCTATTAAAAATGCTTTTAAATAATCCATAAGAACCTCCTTTGAGGGCGTAATTTTTAAATTTACAACCCTGCTTCTTTTAAACTAACAATGTTCCAGCACAATGGCATGTGCAATACCGGGCACGCTGGCTCCCTCGTTAAAACTGACGGTGGACATCAGTGCACCTGTAGGAACAAACAGAATCCGCTTCCACTCCCCTTTTTTCACCTTCGGCAGAATATAGGCCGCCAGAGTGACTGCCGCACACCCGCACCCGCTTCCCCCTGCATGGGTATCCTGGGCCTGCTGGTCATAGATTGTCATGCCGCAGTCCATATGTTTTGTCTTAATATCATAGCCTTTTCCCTGCATCAGGTCGAACAGAATATCCTGCCCCACGTACCCCAGGTCTCCGGTAATAATTCTGTCGTAATCTTCCACTTTTCTCCCAAAATCCTGCAGGTTCTGTGCAATGGTGTCCGCCGCGGCCGGCGCCATACATGCTCCCATATTCTGGGAATCTTTTAGCCCATAATCCACAATTTTACCTACGGTTACCCCGCTGATGCGGATATGGCTTTTTTCGGTACCCACCAGAAATGCACCGCTCCCTGTCACAGTCCAATGCGCAGATAATGGCCGTTGGTTCGCATACCCCAAAGGAAAACGGAATTCTTTTTCTGCGCTCCCGAAATGGCTGGATGTGACAGCCAGCATATAGTCCCCATACCCTGCTGCTACGCTCATCGCGCTGAGTGCCAGCGCTTCTCCTGAAGTGGAACATGCTCCGTACAGTCCGAACATAGGAATCTGCAGCGCCTCAACCCCCATAGAAGTTGCAATCCCCTGACGCAGAAGGTCGCCTCCAAACAGATACCGCACATTTTCCGGCGGTACATGTGCTTTACCCAATGCCAGTACGCACGCCTCTTTCTGCATATTGCTCTCTGCCTCTTCCCAGGTCTTTGCCCCGAAAAGATCATCCTGGTTTGTCATATCAAATAATTTTGCAAGCGGCCCTTCCGCTTCCTTACTTCCGACTACGGAGCCGCTGCTGATAAGATAAGGAGATTCTCCAAAGCCGATGCTCTGGCTGCCTTTTACCTGATTCATCTCTTTCCCTCGTTTCCATTTATAATTTGCTTGGATTTTTATGATTAGTATGCCAGGGTTTTTCCATATTATTCATTGGGACGCTTACCGTGAGCCGGGAGATGCTGCGGGAAGTGCCTGTCCTGTTGGAAATACAGCCCGCTGTGCTAAGCAGCAGTAAGAGGAAATCCGCAGAATCAGCCGGAACCAAACACATTCACCGCTTAATCTGATGATTAAGCGCCTCAGGTGTTCTAAAAAGCTGCTTCGGGAGCAGCTTTTTTCCGGCTGATTCTGCGGATTTCCTCTAACTGCTGCTAAGCTCGCTCATATGCATTTCCAACAGGACAGGCACTTCCCGCAGCATCTCCCGGCTCACGGTAAGCTGGTGCATCCGGTCGGAAGGGATGCACTCGGATTTTGGCGGTGCTGACCGGAACTGCGGATGGGATAGGGATGGGGGCTTTTTTAGCTGTGGGTAGTTTTTAAAATAAATTATTGACAAAATTATACTTTTTGTATATATTGTACTTATACAGTAAGTACAGTTGAGTACATGTTTGGCTGCGCAATGTTTCTAAAATAAATAGTTGTTAATGATTATACGATGTTCTACGGGAAGGAGGGATTACATTTGGATATTATTCTCAGCAGCAGCGGGGGGAAGCCTATCTATGAGCAGATTACATCCCAGATTAAAGGGATGATTATGAGCGGACAGCTCAAGGCCGGGGATGCCCTTCCTTCTATGCGTATGCTTGCTAAGAGCCTGCACATCAGCGTTATCACCGCTCAGCATGCTTACGAAGATCTTCAGAGGGATGGATTTATAGAAACAATTCCCGGGAAAGGAACCTTCGTCTCTGCCCGGAACAAAGATTTTATTAGAGAAGAACAGCTGCGGATTGCGGAAGAAAAGCTCAAAGAAGCTGCCGGGATAGCAAGGTGCAACGGTATCCCGCTGTCACAGCTCATTCATATTCTTGAATTATTTTACAAGGAGGACTGATTTATGGAATATTTTACGGATCATATATTAAGCGTAAGCCATCTAACGAAAACATATAAGGATTTCAAACTGGATGATGTGTCTTTTACGATTCCCAAGGGGATGATCGTCGGCCTGATCGGGGAGAACGGCGCCGGCAAATCAACTACAATTTCCGCCATCTTGAATATGATCTCCATTGAAAGCGGTGATATACGTGTATTGGATATGGATTTTAGAAAACAGGAGCGTGAGATTAAACAGAAGGTCGGAGCCGTCCTGGATGAGCTGCACCAGGTTCCGCACCTTTACTGCGGCGATATTGACGCCATTATGAAGCGTTCTTATACACACTGGGACAGCAGTCTTTTTAAAGAATACCTGGACAGATTCCACCTTCCCGCAGACAAAAAAATAAAGGAATTATCAAAGGGTATGAACGTAAAGCTGAACTTCGCAATTGCTTTATCCCACAATCCCGAGTTTTTGATTCTTGATGAGGCAACATCCGGGCTGGATCCGGTGATGAGAGACGAAATCCTGGATCTTCTTCAGGATTTTGTTCTGGATGAAAATCATTCTGTCCTGATCTCATCCCATATCACGAGTGACCTGGATAAAATCGCGGATTATATCATCTTCATGCATGAAGGCAGGATTCGGTTCATGAAGTCAAAAGAGGAAATTGATAACCAATACGGGGTGTTGAACTGCAGCAGCAGCTTTTTCGAAGCGCTTTCGCCGGATGATTATCAGGCTTATATAAAGGGCGATTACTCCGTACAGGTCCTGGTCCGCAGCAAACAGGAGCTGCTATCCCATTTTTCGGATCTGGTCATCGAACGCGCAACCATTGAAGACATTATGCTTTTCTATATTAAGGGGGTTATCACATGTCAGGATTAGTTTACAGAGATCTGCTTACGTTTTATAGAAAGAATACAAAAGTAACCTATATTATGGAAGCCGTATACTTTTTATTTTTCCTGCTCGTGCTGAGAAATATTTACGGCGCCATTACTTTCCTGGTGATTGCCTCGCCCATCAGCATGTCAGGGTTACCGGCAACGATGAAGGATCTGGATACCAATTACAAGGGAATGATGTCTGCAAGGCTCATGCCTTATACACAGAGGGATATCGTTACAGCGCGGTTTCAGGCCGCATTTTCCTGCCATCTCCTGTACCTGGCCGAAATGCTCCTGTTCTGTATCCTGCATCACGCTATCACAGACAGCATCTCCTGGAAGACTTACGCTCTTTTATTTTTAGGCGGCTGGCTGAGCGCCGTATTTATCACCAGTGTCAATCTATTATCCAGCTTCATCACTGGTCTGAACGCAGCCTCCATCATTTATCTGCTCACGGTGATTCTCCCGGTCGGACTTTTTCTGATCATCACACTGACCGATTTGTATGATATTATAATACCGTTTTTAACCGGTAAGCATCCATTTATCTTCTGGATTATTGCTGTTTTGCTTGATATCATAATGGTTGCAGTAAGTTATCTGGTTTCCGTAAAAAGATTTACAAAGCAAAGAGAAAAACTATAAAAAATAGTAAGGCGCGAAAAAACCTAGCCGACTATTTTTTATGCATCACACATAAGTGGCCAAAAAATCGGCCACTAAGTGCTCATAGTTATAAAAAATAAACAGAACCAATTTTGCTGGTATATTCTATCTTATTTTCCAAATACTAATCTCAATCTAGTGTTTAAAGGAGAAACAGATATGGATAAAGTAGAAAAAATGAAGCAGGAAAAGCAGTACCAGGATTATGTAAAACAAAAAACTCCTGTTCACAATGTTTATGTTAATATGGCAAAAGCTTTTGTTACGGGAGGAATCATCTGCACGGTCGGGCAGTTCATCTACAATTACTGTGAACTTCAGAGCTTATCCAAGGACGAATGCGGCAGCTGGACTTCCCTGCTCCTGGTTCTGCTCAGCGTTATACTTACCGGAATCAATATCTATCCTAAAATCGCAAAATGGGGCGGAGCCGGAGCCCTGGTTCCTATCACAGGATTCGCCAACTCTGTTGCATCACCTGCTATTGAATATAAAAAAGAAGGGCAAGTCTTCGGGATTGGGTGTAAGATCTTTACCATCGCGGGGCCGGTGATACTTTATGGGATATTCACGAGCTGGGCTTTGGGGATTATTTATTGGCTGTTTAAGGTTATTTAGAGTGTCGGGCGCCTGCGCGGAGAGGGAATGAAGAAGCGAATTTGGCTTATGATGGTTAAGATTCTTTATATACTTATCCTCCCCAATCTTATCGTAAGTTCAATTCCATCCACCTCCCCCATCAGAGCCTCGCTAAGTGCCGTTCATTTCCGCCCGGATGCACCCAGCTGTGAAAAACCGCGGAGAAGCGGATGCTGCCGGAAACGGGGACAGGGGGGCTGGAAGCGTCTTTACGGCGATTAGCTGGAGTTAAGTAAAAAGGAAGGAAAACTAGGGTGAGATATGTGATCACAAATCACATATCTCCCTGGCCCCAGCGCCTAAAGCCATCAAGGCTTTAGGTGATGTGGCCAGGTTTGCCCTGGTTTTCCTTCCTTTTTGCTTTACTCCAGCTTACCGCCGTATACCGTTTCCAGCCCCCCTGTTCCCGTTTCCGGCAGCAGCCGCTTCTCCGCGGTTTTTCACAGCGTCCCCACCGCGATCACCGTCACTACCGCTCCTCCCGGAAGTAATTTAGGCCGCAGCTCTTCGGCTGTGCATGCTCTTTGCTCTGGCGCATGCTTGTGACTACCAGAACCACGATTGTTGCCACATATGGCAGCATGTCATAGATCTGTGCCGGGAGTCCCGGGATATTTACGTACATACGCATGATTGTCAGGCCCCCGAATATCAGTGCAACTAATATTCCTTTTGCAGGTCTCCATGTCGCAAAAATTACAAGGGCAACAGCGAGCCAGCCGTAGCCGCTGACACATCCGTGTACCCAGACGCCGGATGTGGTAACCATGCTCATGTACATACCGCCGATTCCACAAATTCCACCGCCCACTACGGTTGCAATATACTTGTATTTTGTAATATTGATTCCCGCCGCATCGGCTGTGGCCGGATCTTCCCCAATTGCTCTGAGGTTCAGGCCCACACGGGATTTGTTAAAGAACCATGCCATAAATATGGCCAGGATCACTGCAAAATATACCAGCCAGTTATATTCGAATAACAGCTTGCCTATAATCGGGATATCAGACAGCACCGGTATATGCAGCCTTGAAAAAGCTGCTTTTGTGGTACCGCTTACTGCTACATATCCACCGGCCTTTTGTCCGATGTATTCCCCAAAAAAGTTGCCGAAACCTGTACCGAAGATGGTCAGCGTCAGACCGGTTACGTTCTGGTTCGCACGCAGAGAAATGGTGAGGAACGCGTAGATCAGCGCTCCAAAGGCTCCCGCTATAAATGACACCAAAAGCGCAATCAATGCAGATACCGTCCCGCTGACACTGCCGCCGGATTTTGCCACGGCCTGCTCGTAATAGTAAGAGCCTGCCAGACCGGTAATCGCCCCCATGAACATCATGCCTTCCACACCGAGGTTCATGTTTCCTGATTTTTCAGTCAGGATTTCCCCCAGCGCCCCCAGCAGCAGCGGTGTACCTGCCAGTACTGCCGCAATGAATAAACTGTTTAATGTACTAAGCATGCTGTTCCTCCTTTCCTCTGAATATCAGACGGTATGTAATAAAGAACTCGCATCCAAGCATGAAGAAAAGGATGATTCCGATCAACAGATCCGAAGCTGAAGCCGGTATCTTAAAATTCGTCTGAATGGTATTGGATCCCCTCTCAAGCATGGCGATAAATACGGAAACCACAAGCATTCCAAAGGGGTTCATCTTTGCCAGCCATGCCACCGTGATCGCAGTGAATCCGACACCGCCTGCGGTTCCTTCCGTTATCGTGTAATCTGCGCCCGCAAACTGGAGCATTCCTACGAGGCCGCACATTGCACCGGATAAAAACATAGTGCGGATAAAAACTTTGCTGACGTTGATTCCCGCATATCTCGCCGTGTTATTGCTCTGTCCCACAACAGCAATCTCATAGCCCTGCTTCGTCTTATTGAAATAGATGAATGCCAGGACAACCAGAACCAGTGCCAGAATCCAGCCCCAGTGGACGCCCAGTACCTTTTTCAGCCTTGCGCCCTGCACCAGCATGGCAATCTTCGGAAAACTGCTTCCCGGCGCTTTCCACGGGCCATTCATCAGATATTTAATAAATGCAAGTGCGATATAGTTCAGCATCAGGGTAAACAGTGTCTCATTGGTTCCCCATTTTGCCTTACAGACTGCCGGAAGCAGACCGTAAAGGCCGCCAGCTGCCATACCTGCCAGAAGCATCAGAATCACAAGCGGAATCTTTGGGAAGATATGCGCGGTGAACAATCCAAACGCACCCGCTGCAACTGCCCCCACAAGGATCTGCCCCTCTGCCCCGATATTCCAGAACTTCATTTTAAACGCAAAGGAAATACCGATTGCCGTGATCAGAAGCGGAACCGCAAGTTTTACGGTCTCATGGATTACAGTTCTGGAACCCCAGGATCCGATTACCATTGCCTTATATACAGCAAGCGGGTTATGTCCGAGAACCAGGATTAAAAGCCCCCCGGTCACAAGCGACAGAAGAAAAGCGGCCGCACGGATTCCCCAGGCCTTCTGCTGTGAAATAGAACCTCTTTTCACCATACGGATCAGTGGTTCTTTTACCTGTGTCTGCTTACTGCTCATACCCCTGCCTCCTCTTTTGTAGTCTCATCCTTATTTTCACCGGCTGGATGTCCGCCGGCACTTTCCTCGTCACTGCTCTTCGGGCCGTTTTTCTCTTCCCCCACATGGATCATCATCAGGCCGATATCTTCCTTCGTCACTGTGCGCGGATCTACAATACCGCTCACCTTTCCTCCGCAGAGAACCATAATGCGGTCGGAGAGTTCCATCAGCACGTCCAGATCTTCTCCGATAAATATAACAGCCACACCCTTTTTCTTCTGTTCGTTCAGCAGGTCATAGATCCGATAGGAAGAGTTGATGTCCAGCCCCCGCACCGGATATGCCACAATCAATACGGACGGGCTCAGGGCAATCTCTCTGCCCAGCAGTACCTTCTGGACGTTCCCCCCGGAAAGCCTTCCCACAGGCGTCTCTACTCCGGGCGTTACAATCTCCAGCTCCTCAATGAGCTGTTCAGCCACTGCCTTTGGTGTTTTCCGATCTACAAAAAGGCCTTTTTTATCTTTGTAGCTTCGAAGCATTACGTTGTCTGTCATATCCATTCCGGCAACCAGCCCCATACCAAGCCTGTCTTCAGGAACGAAGGCCATAGAGATGCCCTTTTTTACAATCTCGTCGGGCTTGAGCCCCAGAATGCGCTCTTTGATCGGCTCTCCGTTATGTTCTCCCGCGTAGAGCACCGAGCCGCCGATGGCAGGATACAGGCCGGCAATCGCCTCACAGAGTTCTTTTTGGCCGCTGCCAGCAATTCCGGCAACACCCAGTATCTCACCTCCATACGCCGAGAAAGAGACATTGTCCAGCGCCTTGACGCCCTCACCATTCAGGCAGGTCAGGTCAATGACCTGAAGACGCTCAATGCCCCGCTCCTGCTTCGGTCTGTCGATCTCCAGACTGACCGGACGCCCTACCATCATCTCCGTCAGCTCCGCCTGGTTTGTCTTTGCTGTCTCAACAGCACCTATGTATTCCCCCTTGCGAAGTATCGCCACACGGTCGGATATCGCCAGCACCTCATGCAGCTTATGCGTAATAATGATGATGGATTTGCCATCCTTTTTCATGTTACGCAGCACCGCGAAAAGCTTCTCCGTCTCCTGCGGCGTCAGTACTGCCGTAGGCTCATCCAGAATCAGGATATCTGCCCCTCTGTACAAAACCTTCAGAATTTCAACCGTCTGTTTCTCTGAGACGGCCATGTTATAAATCTTCTTGGCAGGATCGATCTCAAACCCATATCTGGATGCAATCTCCGCCACCTTTTTATTTACTTCTTTCCGGTTCAGCACCGCCTTCCCGTCAAGTCCCAGCACGATGTTTTCCGCGGCCGTCAGAACATCTACCAGTTTAAAATGCTGGTGGATCATTCCGATTCCCAGTCCAAACGCATCCCTCGGCGAACGGATTGTCACCTGTGTGCCGTGGATACTGATTTCCCCATGATCCGGGAAATAAATCCCTGAAAGCATATTCATCAGCGTCGTTTTACCGCTCCCATTTTCACCAAGGAGCGCCAGTATCTCTCCGTTCTTCAGCTCCAGGTCAACATCCTTGTTGGCAACGACCTTTCCAAATGTTTTGGTGACGTGATGCATTTTCACAGCATACTCTGTAGTCTCGCCCAAGTCTTCACCCTCCTTTTACTCTTCCTGTCTTTCTTCTCTTCCTTTTCTGTCCCCCGTTCGGGTACACCGCAATACACGTCCCTGCAATGACATGCATTACGGAATGCCCGAAAAGGCCTCTCTCCAAAAACAGAGCCGTCATACAACGGCTCTGTCAATGAACTTATCCCTGGATGAATCGATAATGCTGCTTTTCACACCAATCGGGTGCTCCCGGCAACTCGATTATTCAACCACATTGCATCCTTCGATGATGTAACACCAGGATGGTGCGGAAGCTTCTTCCTGCTCGTGATAGTAATCGCCTTCAGCAACTTCTATTGTTTCGCCATCCGGGCTTGTCCCTTTCAGAGGACCATCGAATACGTGGATCTCGCCTGCCTCAAGTGCCTTAGTCGCCTTGTCGATTGCTTCCTGAGTTCCCTCTGCTGCAATGTCAGTATTCAGTGGTGACAGATAAACTGCGCCATCTTTCAGACCTTTACACCAGTCAACCGGGATCTCCTTGCCGTCAATCATTGCCTGTACTGCATCCGTTACATAGATACCCCAGTCAATACGTGCGGAAATCAGGGAAGCCTTCGGTGCTGCTTCAATCATATCATTGTTATATCCAACCTGGAAAGCGCCGTACTCCTCAGCCGTCGTTGCCGGTGCCGTAGAGTCTGAATGCTGGGAAACCACATCGCAGCCTCTCTCGATCAGAGCTTTTGCAACCTGTGATTCAACCGTTGGGTCGTTCCATGAATTCGTATACATGATATCCATGGTCACATCCGGATTCACGCTCTTAGCCCCCAGGTAGAATGCTGTATATCCACTGATAACCTCAGCAAACGGGAACGCTGCTACATAACCCAGCTTATTAGACTCTGTCTTCATACCTGCTGCGATACCTGCCAGGTAACGGGCTTCAAAAATAGATGCAAAATAATTATGCATGTTGCTCAATCCGGAATCTTTTGCCTGGAATCCTGTAGCGTGGCAGAACTGGATATCCGGGTACTCCGCTGCTACTTCTTTTACGTAGTCTTCAAATCCAAAACTTGTTGCGAAAATAATGTTGCAGCCGGCGTCAACCAATTCTCTCAGCGCGGTATCACATTCAGCACCCTCAGGAACATTGAACTTATTGATAATCTGATCATCGCTTAATCCCAATGCTTCCTGCATCTCCTTGGTTCCCAGATCATGGTTGTATGTATACCCCATATCACTGGCATCAGAAACATGTACAAAGCCGACTTTCAGATCTTCCTTTGCAATGCCTGATGTGCTCTCTGTCTTCTTGTCGTCTGAATCTGAAGTGTCTGCCTCTGCAGCCGGTTTGGCACCGCAGCCTGCAACCAGGCCGATAACCAACGTTGCGCACAGCAGTGCGCTCAAGATTTTCTTTTTCATACCTTCTCCTCCTAAATAAAAACTGGCTACCCTAATTAAGAAACATATTCCTTGATTGGATAGCCTTATACTACTTCTAAATTTTACACCGGCATAAGAAATAAGTCAAGTTTTCTGACTCGTTCTTTGAAAACTTCTTAACAAACTTTAGGCTTACGGCTGACTCTTCATTTTACCTTCCTGCTACCACCGCTGCAAAAAGAACACAAAAGACCCGATCCCTTTTCCAAGCGCCATGCTGATGATAAACGCAGATATATACCGTACAATTTTCAGCCTGCGTACAAAAATCGGGAATACATTCAATATCTCAGCCAAAGCCATTGACCAGCAGCCCACAAAGATACCGGCCAGAATCCCAAATACCGGGATCAGCCAGTTTCCGTGAGAGATATGGATCTCAAATACGGAAAAAAGATTACCTGCAATACCTCCCAGGGCGACACAGTCTTCATAAAGCAGAATTCTGTCGCCGGTATGTGTCCGGTCTGCAAAATCTGCTACCACTCCCAGCTCTATAATAAAAGAAAACAGCCCGCCTGCGACGACAAGCCCGCCGCTAAGTCCGATGACTGCTAATATGATTTGATTTACCCACATCCAGCTCCTGCTCCCTTCTTGATGCATCCTCGACCAGAGTTGTCTGGATATCATTTTCGTAAAGGCGCATCTGCACCTCCATAGGCGTCGGATCTACTGTAAAGCGCTTCTTTCCGAAGTGATTGAAAAATACAAGGATACCTACCGTAATTCCTACAGAATAGGACACCTCAAGTATTGTGAATCCATCGGAAACGTCGCCTGTCACATACTCGTAAATCTGTGAAAATAATCTTGACGTAGAAACGTCATTATTAAAAGCCATAATCGAAAAAGCAGCGCCGCAGAAAGTAATCAGCACTACAATGACCGTTTTTATTACATGCCATACCATACCGGGCGTCTTCTGCTCTTCATAAGTGATAATTATATCCTGTTCTCCAAGATTTTGTACTTCAAGTCCGGGATATTTCTCATGGATACAGGCAATAATTTTTAAGATAGAGATTACCATACGCTGTTTTTTCTTATCCGGTATCTTCAGGATCTTCAGGGTTTTCAGTTTTGGAATCATCTCCTTATTGCTGCACTCCATAGCAACAATATCACCTAAGGTGACATCTTTTTTCTGTACCTCAACGTTCCGGTCACCCTTGAGATACACTGTATCATGATTAACAGCCATAGTATTCCACCTTCGGTCCCTGAATCAGAGTTCCCTCACTGGCAGAGGGCTGCCCGCTTCCATTAAAATAATAATAAAAAATACCCACAACCACCGCCGCAAGCACAATGCCGAAGAGGCAGATACGAATTTTCCTTCTTCCATTTTCCATAGAGGCCACCTAACCTTTCCAAAAATATAGTAGTGATAGTATTTGAAAAAAATGCGAAAGTATACGTTCGCGTCGTAAAAGGTGAGGCGGCTTCCGGCGGACTGTGTATGCCATTTCCGGAACCGGCCGTTTGCGGAGAATCCGTAAGAGAAAAAACAGGAAATATTGAGGGTGCTTGCCGCAGTTGGCCCGAATGCCGATGCATTCGCGCCGCCGGCGGCAACAGAATTTGTTTTTGTAAAACAAATTCTGCCCTCAATATTTCCTGTTTTTTCTCTAACGGATTCTAACCGCGCACTTTGAGGCTCCGGAAATGGCATACACAGTCCGCCGGAAGCCGCCTCACCTTTTACGACGCTGGGTGCATCTGGGCGGGAGGCCTTTTTTTCTGGCTGGAACTATGGCGGGGGCAGCGGATGGTGGATGGTGGATGCTGCACGTTTTTTTGTTTAAAATAGTATGTTTGTAATTGCCCCTTTTAAGGCATATCTTAACCAGCTAATCTATTTTCTAATAAACTGTTTAACAGAATCCCAATCGCCATTCTCTCTGTCCCACCAATCCACTCCCATCCGCCGCCCCCGCTCAGATTCCCCTATAGGAATCTGCTCTACCGGTTTGATGAAGCCCAGCCGGCCCGGAGCGGGACTTCTGCGGCGGGCCGGGAAACTTTCGTGCCCCTTTTATCCCGCATAGAGTGCGCTTTAGTGCCACTTGATAAAAACCACATCGGATTGGAAGGCTGAATGCTGCTTCCGAAGCAGCATTCAAGGCGGCCTGAGCCGTGCAATTCATCAGAATTGCGCGGTGAATGCCGCTGGTGCCTTCCAATCCGATGTGGTTTTTATCTAGTGGCACTTAGCAAACGGACAGCAGAATAAAAGGGGCACGAAAGTTTCCCGGACTGCCGCAGAAGTCCCGCTCCGGGCCGGCGTCCCCTCCCCATCTAACTCCCCAGCCGCCGCAGATTCTCAATAATCCGCTTCTCCATACGTGAGACCTGTACTTGGGAGATCCCAAGTTTTTTCCCCACCTGGGACTGTGTTTCATCCGCAAAGTACCGCAGATATATAAGCTGTCTTTCTTCTTTATCCAAAGTCTCCAGCAGTTGTGCCAGGAGCATATGGTCCAGAATTTTTTCCTCCTTTCTTTCTTTTTCTTCCAACTTGTCCACAAGACGGATCTCGTTTCCCTCCTTCTGGTGGATCGGTTTATACAGTGACTCTACTTCTCCGCCGGCTTCCATGGCCTGTACTATTTCTTCTTTGTCTACATCCATTGTAACGGACAGCTCCTCGAGTGTCGGCTCGCGGCCCAGGCTTGCGGTCAGTGCTTCCCTGGCCTGAAAGATCTTGTAAGACAGCTCTTTTAAGGAACGGCTTACCTTTATCATACCGTCATCCCGCAGGAAACGCTTGATTTCTCCGGATATCATTGGGACTGCATAGGTAGAGAATTTTACTTCATAGGACAGGTCGAACTTGTCGATGGCTTTTAATAGCCCGATGCTGCCAATCTGGAACAGATCCTCTGCATCCGTCCCCCGTCCATAGAAGCGCTTTACTACACACCATACCAGCCCCACATTTTCTTCTACTAATCGTTCTCTCGCTTCTTTATCTCCATCGTGTGATTTTTTGATTAAAGCGATTGTGTGGTCCATAGCTCCCTTCCTTTTCCGATGGTTTTCTTCATCCGAACCGTAGTTCCTTCACCTGGCTCGGATTCCACTTCTACATGATCCATAAAGGCTTCCATGAAAGCAAATCCCATCCCGGAACGTTCCAGCTCTGGTTTGCTGGTATACAGAGGAGTCATGGCCTGTTCTATATTTTCAATCCCGACTCCATGATCTCTTACTTCCACGGTCATCTGCTGCCCTTCAATCCTGCAGCGGATGGAAACTTTATGTATCTCGTTCTCATATCCATGGATAATGGCGTTGGTTACCGCCTCAGATATGGCTGTCTTCACATCCGAGACTTCTTCTACAGTCGGGTTCAGCTGCGTCAGAAATGATGCCACTGCCACTCTCGCAAATCCCTCGTTCGATGAATGGCTGTCAAAAATTATCTCCATTTCATTTGTGTTTTTCATGCCTCGTCCTCCTCATATATCTGCATTATTTTTGTCATTCCCGACATCGTCAGGATCTTTTTTATTCTCGCATTGGCGTGTACCGCCCAGACTTCGCCTCCCACCAGGCGGATGATCTTATACCTTCCCATTATAACTCCAATTCCCGAACTGTCCATAAAATCCGTCATCTCAAAGTCGAAAATAACAAACTTAATATGGTTCCTTTCAATCAATGCATCTGCATTTTTACGCATTTCCTCCGCATTGTGATGATCCACCTCGCTGGGCAGGTAAATTGTCAGGCAGTTCTCCTGCACCTGATACTTCATAGTACTCCTCCTCTATGCTATTCATATTCTTCCGGACTTTTTTATGCGCTCCCCGCAGTCCTGTTCTCTCTTTCATGTATCCTGCGCTTCTTTTCTTTCCCGCTGCCGTTTTTTCGTTACTGCGCACGCCCCAAAGGTCTTAGCAGCAACGTTTTTCCCATCAGAAAAAGGATATGCAGCTTTCTACATATCCTTATCTTTCGTGTATCAGAACCGCCTGAGCCGCGTATCACCGCGCTGCAGTCCTCTTATGTATCTCTTCTTCTGCCTCTATTGTCCGTCTGTATTCTGTCCTTCGTTGTCTGCACTGCCGGTCTGATCCGCATTGCCATCCTGCTGATCCGTACTCTGCTGATCGGCATTCTGCCCGCCGTCAGACTGTGTATCTCCCCCCTGGGAAATACTGTCCAGGCTGTTCTGAGCCTCCTGGGCGCGTTCCGTATCCGGGTACAGCTCGGTCACGCGTTTCAGATACTTCACCGCATTATCGTTGTCGCCGTTGCGCATATAGGCAACTCCCAGATTCAGAAGTGCTCCTCCGCTGTCATATCCCTCGTCCATACGCACTACCTTGCTGAGGGAATCAATCGCCGTATCATAGTTAGCCACTTCGAGGGATGCTGTCCCTCCGGAATACAAAGACTGGCAGGCAGACGGGAAAATGCTTTGGGCCAGTTCATCATACATCGCCTGACCGCCTTCTCCCAGTGCATCCTTATTTACATTCAGCAGTGTCTCCGCCATGGCATCGTCTGTATAACTGTTGGAGTAGAATTGGTTGGACACTGTCATCAGATTTTCATAACTCTCAGCCGTGCTGGCCGCATTCTGCGCAGCCTGCTCGGAATTCTCGTCGTTTTCCCGGTATTGGTTCAGCGTCCTTGTCTGGGCGCTGATCTGTGCTTCCATTGCATTGATACGCTCGCTGTACTCTATAATCTGCTTATTGACGCTGTCAGCTTTCGCCTCATTCACTGCCGGCACGATCAGAAACCAAACAATGGCTGCCCCGATCACCGCCCCTACGACAATATTCATCACCGTAAACTTACTGGCCAGCACCTTGAGTCCAGCGTGCCTTGGCTGGATGATCGTCTCATTCCCCAGGCTGTATTCTACCGTTTCCTCTTTGCCTTTTTTTCCATCTTTTACTTTTTTACCGCGCAAATTAGCCATCTCATGCATATAACGCAAAGTCATGTCATTCGTCGTATCCAGCTTTCTGGCAATGCGAAGAATCTGCCTCGCCTTGGCATACTGCTCGGTACGCAGGTATAAGAGCGCCAGAAGCTGATAGGCCTTCAAAAATGTCGGATGAGATGCAACCACTTTCTTCAGTTGGATGATTGCCAGATCCTCACCATTCTGGCTGCAATACACAAGACACTGATTGTAGCGCTTCACGGCCTGGTTGATTATTTCCAGCTCACTGGCCGATTGCTGTACTTCACTGATAAAATAATCAGCCACATTATCCCTGGGTTTCAGATTCTTACTGATAATCCACTCGACCAGGCCTTCCGCCACTTCTCCGCGGCCATAGTATACAAGGCCTAAAAGATTTCTGGCGGCAATATTTTCTCTATTATATTGTAAACTCCGCCGAAGTGAGGTAACCGCACCGGACATGTCACGTATCTGCGCTTTCCTCAGGCCATCATTATACCAGTAATTGGACTGGTATAAGATTTTCTTCGTATAGTCCATCTATGCTCACCATTATCTTTCTTATTTCGTCTGATCCATTACTTCTCTCAGAAGGTCCGTCATATCTGACAAATCTTCCTGATATACTGCATCTTCAATGTCTTCTACTTCCAGGCTAGGTTTAAACTTCTTCAGTTCTTCTTCAAAATCCAGCATTACACGGCCTCCTTTTCTCAGGTATTCTTGTCACCCTGCTTTCTCACAGCGTTCTCCCTTCTGGCCGGAATGAGCGCTTTTATCATTCCAGTCAGATAAAGAGACCCCAGACAGTATATCGTCCTGTCCTGCTGATGACCCATCACGTAACGGAGCGCTTCTTCTAAGGACTCCCGCGCGAAAACAGGTTTCTCCGTATATTTTTCAAAAATACGCTGCAGCTCTTCTATACGTGCAGCACGCCCGTCATCAATCAAGGTAATCATGTAGAAATCCGTATCCAGATTTCTGCACAGACAGGCAATCATCTCTTCATAATCTTTATCCCGTACCGCAGAGAACAGAATAATATTCCCTTTTTCCTTATCCTGAACGCTCTGTACAAAGCTCTCAACTGCACTGACATTATGTGCACCGTCTACATAGACATCCGGGAGTATCTCTTCCATGCGGCCTTCCCATCTTACACCGGCAAGGGCCTCCCGCCACCGGCATATCTTCCCTTCGTTTCCGAAGATCTGCCTCATAGCCTCCAGGGCCAGAATGGCATTGCCCGGCTGATAAAGCCCAATGTTATCAAGAGTCCATGTAGTATCTCCATAATACGCATTTACGCAGGAAAATGCAATATGTTTGTCCCGGATTCCCAGAATTTCGTACGCGTCTTTCCCTATTTTTTTACAGGGCGCCCCAAGTTCTGCGGCTCTCTTCTCGATTACGCGGCTGCTGGCCTCCTGGGTGTCTGCATAGAACACCGGCACGCCCTTTTTGATAATCCCCGCTTTTTCAAATGCAATTTGTTCCAGCGTATCCCCAAGAATCGCCGTATGGTCCAGTCCGATAGAAGTAATCACGGATACCAACGGTTTCCCGATGGCATTCGTGGCGTCCAAACGCCCCCCCAGACCGGTTTCAAGCACAACGTACTCCACGCCGGCTTTGGCGAAAGCTGTCATTGCCATCCCGAAAAGGAATTCAAAAAAGGTCGGATGGGGCAGATTTTCCGCCTCCATCTCCTCCACTTTTTCCATTACATACCCGAAAACATCCAGAAAATCTTCGTCTGCAATCTGGCAGCCGTTGATCACAATTCGCTCATTCATCTTTACCAGGTGGGGTGAGACAAACATTCCTGCCGTCTTTCCCTGGGCAAGCAGCATGGCGTTCAAATATGCACACACCGACCCTTTTCCGTTCGTACCTGCCACGTGGATCACCCTGCGGCCTTCCTGTGGATTTCCCAGAAACTGAAGAAACCGGATCGTATGCCCCGTCTTATTTTTTGCCGTAAACTTCGGAATATTTAAAATATACTCTGCGGCCTCTGTGTACGTCACTTCTCTTCACCTGTTTCCTGCTCTGCAAATGCTTCGCGGCCCGGTTCCACACCGCCGATGGTCAACGGCAGCTCCGTCAGCTTTCCGCCTTCATACTTATATTCCCTGGATGAGCGGAATATGGTATTGCTGGAACCTACCTGGCACACCTGCAGAATATCCCCGTCCTCAAGGGACGCTTCTTTTAAATCGATTCTGGTATTATTCAGGAACGTACTGCTCTGTTTTTCACCATTTATATAGACTTTACTCTGTTTCGTAAAGTTTTCTCCGTAGATACTATAAGTTCCGTCCAACTGGGAAACCAGTTCGGTTACCGCGGCGTCATTCACTCCCATCACCATATGGCCTTCTGTAATCGGCTGTCCGCTGTCTTTGTAGACATACTGCTTTCCATATAAAATGTCGTACTGCAGAAGTTCCAGGTCCGCCAGATAATTCTTGGTCTGCCGCCTCTGCTGATGGTAATTGAATATCGTGCCGGAATGGATATCCAGACGCTCAAATACATCCGCCATGATCTGGTACGCCGGGATATTTCTATCCTCTTTCTCAAGCCCGATATTATCCCAGATTACATAATTCGTATTATACAGGTATCTGCTCTTGAGATCCTTTGCTTCCAGTCCCATCGTAGGCAGGTGGTCTCCATAAAATACAATGACTGACGGCTCGTTCCGCTGTTCCACCGCCTTCACAAGATCACCGGCAAACTTATCCATTTCATACACTTCGTTCACATAATATTCCCAGGAATTGCGTTTTCCCTCGTCTTCCACCCCGCTCACCACAATCTCCGGGTTCTCAATCATCTTCTCCGTCGGATAATCCCCATGGCCCTGCACACTGATGGTAAACACAAAGTCCTGCTGTTCTGTTGTATCCATGGAATCCATGATATTCGGGATCAGGATATCATCCGTAGCCCATCCCTTGGGCGTAGTCTGGAGAATGTTCATAAACTCTTTGCTCGTATAATGGTCAAACCCCATGTGGTTGAACACCTGGGCGCGGCTGTAGAAGTTACCGCCGTTATTGTGAAGCGCCTCTGCACCATATCCAAACTTACCCAGTGCGGTGGCTGCACTTTCCAGTACTTTGGTCTTTGCGTATGTTTTATAGGGATATTCCCCCGGGCCGAAGAAACGCATACTCATCCCCGTCAGCACCTCAAACTCTGTATTCGCCGTTCCGGCGCCAACGGAAGGGACCTTAAAGTAACCCGTCGAATGCTCCTGATACATCTTTCTCAGATTCGGGATCGGATCTTCCGAAAATTGGAGCCACTCTACCTCTGTAGGGTCAAAGTAGGATTCCAGCTGCACAAAAATAATATTCGGAAGCGTTTCTTCAGTCCTCCCGGTTGTACTTTCTGTAATACTGCCGTTGTTGCTTATCTTAGCCATCGTCTCTTCACTGTAGCCTGCAGGCTCTGAGATACCGGTATTGAATATACTTGCAGTAAAGCAGTACGGGAAACCATAGTCCTCATAGGCAAATGCAATGTTTCCAAAATAGTTGGAGACAACCCGCTTGTCAATCGCCACATCCGTCAGAAAAACATAGGCCCCAAGCCAGAATACAACTCCTGCCAGCGCAAGAATGCGATGCATTTTCCCCGCGTACTGTCCGCCCCTTCGCCACATGGAGATCACCCAGAGAATCACTGCGGCGATACCCACGATCAGCAGGATCAGTTCAAATGTGTTAAAGTAATTGCCTGTCAGGGCCAGCGCGTCCGAAAGTACCTTCAGGTCCTGGGCATTAAAAGGCGTCACCCTTTTCAGAAGCAGATACCCATTGCAAGTTCCCAGAAACAGCCAGAATACACTGAGCAGTATTCTGGCAAACAGTCTCCGCCTGACAAGATAGACAACGGAAAATGTGGCAAATATCAGGAATGCATTGAACAAAAATACTTTTGGCGATCCCACCATGTAGTCCCATGCCTCAAACAGAGAATGACGGGAGATCACCTCAATCAGCAGGTTCAGCACACATGCCAGCAGGAAATGCAGAATCAGTGAGATCCTGTCCATAAACCTGTATACCGGCTGCATCTTCTTCGCAAACTTACTGTTGCGGCGCTGTTCCAGAATCTGCTGCCGCCGCTCCCTTCTCTCTTTCCAGTGCGCTTTGACATCTTCCTTTTTTAAGTTTTTTATTTTATGAAAAAAGCCTTTTATATCAGGTTTCCTGATTTGAATGTGTTTCATTTATGACCTCTCTTACTATTTCTTCAAGCCTTCCATTCTCTCCTGTACCTGTTTTAACATCTGCGTGTATTTCTCCAGCTTTTCACGCTCTTCCTGAACCTTTGCCTCCGGCGCTTTACTGATAAACTTTTCGTTTGACAGCATCCCTTTGGCTCTCGCGATTTCTTTTGTCAGTTTCTGCTCTTCCTTCTTCAGTCGCTCCATTTCCTGTTCAAAATCAACCAGATCTTCTAACGGAAGATAGACGGATGCGCCGGGTACTACAATGGATACTGCATCTTCGCCAACGCCCTGCTTTTCTGCGCTGATATAGAGCTCTGCGGCATTCATCAGAGGCTTAACCGAATCAGACAATGCGGTAAAGCCGTCGCACAGCGCTTTTTCCCCGCTTACAATAAATACCTTTGTTTTGCGGCTGTTCTCCACGTTCATCTCCGCACGGATATTGCGGATTCCCCGGATTACCTCTTTCATATGGTCCAGAACAATCTCGGATGCGTCAAAACTCCACTCTTCCTTATAAACAGGCCAGTCAGACATCATCAGAGATTCCTCTTCCGGCACGAGCGCCTTATAGATCTCCTCTGTTACGAACGGCATAAACGGATGAAGCATCTTAAGCGCCTGCCCGAGAACGGTCTTTAACGTCCACAGTGCACAATTGGCAGCCTGCGGATTCTCCTCCTTATGGTAAATACGGAATTTTGCCATTTCGATATACCAGTCACAGAATTCATCCCATATAAAATCATAAACTTTCTGTACGGCGATTCCAAGCTCGAATTTATCCATATTTTCTGTCACATCTTTTGCCAGGGTGTTGACTTTGGACAAGATCCATTTGTCCTCCTCTGCCAATTCCGCAGTCCCCGGCTGTGTCAGCGTTTCATTTTCAATGTTCATCAGAATAAAGCGGGAAGCGTTCCATACCTTATTGGCAAAGTTTCTGCTTGCCTCCACTCTTTCATTATAAAATCTCATGTCATTCCCAGGCGCATTACCGGTTACCAGCGTCAGGCGGAGTGCATCCGCACCGTACTGGTCGATGATCTCCAGCGGGTCAATCCCATTGCCCAGTGATTTGCTCATCTTGCGCCCCTGAGAATCTCTCACAAGACCATGGATCAGCACTGTATGGAAGGGGGACCTGCCTGTATGCTCGAATCCGGAAAATACCATACGTATTACCCAGAAGAAAATGATGTCGTATCCTGTTACCAGTACGTCTGTCGGATAAAAGTAGTCCAGATCTTCTGTCTTCTCCGGCCATCCCAGTGTGGAGAACGGCCACAGCGCTGAACTGAACCATGTATCCAGGGTATCTTCATCCTGTGTAAAATGGCTGCAGCCGCAGTGCGGACAGGTCTGCGGAACTTCTTTTGCGACAACGAACTCTCCGCATTGATCACAGTAATAAGCCGGAATTCTATGGCCCCACCAGATCTGTCTGGAGATACACCAGTCTTTGATGTTCTCAAGCCAATGCAGGTAGATCTTATCAAAACGTTCCGGCACAAACTTCAGCTCGCCTGTCTTCAAGGCATTGATCGCCGGTTTTGCCAGTTCTTCCATCTTGACGAACCACTGCTGTTTGATCAGCGGTTCCACCGTTGTGCTGCATCTGTCATGGGTTCCGACATTATGAGAATGAGGCTCAATCTTCACAAGATATCCCTGTGCTTCCAGATCCGCAACGATAGCCTTTCTCGCCTCATAGCGCTCCATCCCCGCGTACTTTCCGCCTTTTTCATTGATCGTGGCGTCATCATTCATGATATTGATTTCTTCCAGATTATGACGCTTTCCTACCTCAAAGTCATTCGGGTCATGAGCCGGTGTAATCTTTACCGCACCGGTACCAAATTCCTTGTCAACGTAGTAGTCGGCCACAATCGGTATCTCCCGGTTTACAAGCGGAAGCACTGCCGTCTTTCCCACAATATCGCTGTACCGCTCATCATCCGGATGTACCGCAATTGCAGTATCACCAAGCATAGTCTCGGGACGTGTCGTCGCAATCTCCAGGAATCTGTCCGTTCCTGCGATCGGATACTTGATATGCCAGAAGAAACCGTCCTGCTCCTCATGCTCTACTTCCGCATCGGACAGAGAAGTCTTGCATACCGGACACCAGTTGATGATTCTGGAGCCTTTATAAATATATCCCTTTTCATACAGTTTGATAAAGACGTCTTCAACAGCCTTGGAACAACCTTCATCCATGGTGAAACGTTCTCTGTCCCAGTCACAGGAAATCCCCAGCTTTTTCAGCTGGTTTTCAATCGTTCCGGCATATTCTTCCTTCCACTGCCAGGTTCTCTCAAGAAAGCCTTCTCTTCCCAGCTCTTTCTTGTCGATTCCCTCTTCTTTCAGCTGATTCGTTACCTTGACTTCCGTAGAGATCGCAGCATGGTCTGTTCCCGGAATCCACAAGGCATTGTAGCCCTCCATCCTTTTATAGCGGATCAGGATATCCTGCAGCGTATTATCCAGTGCGTGTCCCATGTGGAGTTTCCCCGTAATATTCGGAGGCGGCATCACCGTAGTAAACGGCTTTCTGCTCCTGTCAATTTCCGCATGAAAATACTTGTTTTCGCACCATTTCTCATAAGTCTTGTCTTCAATTTCTTTCGGATTATAAGTCTTTGCCAATTCTTTGCTCATAGTTTCCTCCTTGTTCTCCCTCATAAATATCGTACTCTTATCTCTGTACCAGCCAAAAGTCTTATGTACAGTTTTCTCTGATCAGGTGTCCGCCCCATCACTTTAGTGACTCGAATGCCATGCAGCATGGTGCACTGCCCGTGAATAGCAACCCGCTTTTTCACGGATTTTTCACAGTTTTTTGAATTTAAAAAGCCCTTTACTATAAGTAAAGGGCGTTATATACGCGGTACCACCTTAATTTTATGTCCTTTTTGTTCTTCGAACCTGCTGCTTCTGCCTGCAGTCTGTCACTGACAAAACAGTATACGGACATCTCTAAAGTCCTGTAACGCGGACAACTCCGGGATATCCTACTGAATGTGCTCTTGTTCAGATATCCGGTTCAGAAGCTACCTTCCACGATCCTCACCTGAAACCACCTTACAGCCAACGGATGGTTCTCTCTGCCAGAAGCGATCATGTACTCCTCTTCCTCAACACCTTTGTATATGATTACCGGACGTCTGTTACGGCCGATAAGATATTAATAAAATGTTAACTTTATATTAACTACAAACTATCATATCTTTCGGACGTTAATTTGTCAAGGTTGTTTAACGAATATTAAGAATTCTGTATTGCCAAACAAACGTATTATACAATATCTATTTTCACAATAATTTGCAGTCACTCAAAATCTTTTCTATTGCCTCCCACGCAGAAAGAGATGGATTTTCTTTATAATATTTGTATCCCCTATATTCAAGCAATCTATATCCATTCTCATTGTTTTTCTGCATGATTTTTCTTGCACGTTCAATAGCGTCAATTACATTAGAAAGATTCATTTTACTCAAACATCGTTTAAAATTATCCTCATGTTTATATTCATCCATGTTCTCAAATTTCTCACCAAAGGCTTTATTAATTGGTGTAATGTACTGCTTTCTATGAGTGAATGAAGCATTACAATTTGCCATGTGCAATATAATCCATAAATCGAAAGTAGAATTACTATATCCTGATTTATACTTTATCTGCTTGCCTATTTGCTCTGCTTTCTTCATATTGTCCATAGCATCTTGGAATCCTTGAACATGATTAGGCTCATCGCTTTCATAATCAAAGAAATGATATACCTTAATCTCTCTTGTGACTGTCAAAGATTTTGCGTGTTTTAGTGGATTCTTTTTCACCGGACAATCAATCGAAACTTTACAAACAGATTCTTCCGTATTGTTAATAAGGTCTTGCAACCATTTCAAATACCATTGCTCTGTTTCTCCCTCGACACTAAAATAGTATTTATTGGTCGGCTTTCTCTTTGCCATCGCTACACCTCACCTTCTCGATCCAAAATCTCCTCAAAGATTGGTGTAAAATCAATATCCTTAATCGCACCATACTGGCTTATAAAGTATTTGCCCATATAATCTTCATGTTTACGGACACCCTTGTCACCCGTTGTTCCAAAATCAGACAACGCATACAAGATACTCTGGTGGCTGTCATCATCACGTTCGACGAATTTAATCTCATCTCTCCTGAAGAGATTGGAGTTTAAAAAAATGGGATTATGTGTATTAAAAATCAACTGTGCATGGTGAATATTAATATCATCATTATGAAAAACATTGATAATACTCATCAATGCCATTGGGTGAATAGACGCATCAAATTCATCAACTACCAGCGTTCCTCCGGTCTGAATTGCTTTTATAACTAGCGGAAACATATTGATAAATCGGATTGTCCCATAAGATTCAAAAATCTCCGCTGCAATAGCCGCATTCTTTTTATTCTTCATATCCCGAAAAACAGAATACAGTTTTGCGTCCGGCTCATCCTCACTTATAACATACCCTACTGCATTTGAGTTAATTCCAAATAGTTTTGCCGCTTTATCAGTTGTCTTTTCCACATAAACTGCCTTTTTCTTAGGATCAGCAAATCTTTTAATTAACTGCATAGAATCGGCACGATAGATTACCATAAACTTATTTGTAAACCAATCTACAATCAATTTTGTAAATTTCTGTGAGAAAACAAGCTTAAATCCATTTGTTAAAAACAGTTCTTCCTTACTTATACTGTTCTTCGCAATCTCGCTTACGCTTTCTATATTTTGCGCTGTTACATCAGAAAGGTACTCTTTAATAACTTTCATATTTCCAATATACAAATCATTGGCACGCTGAAAAATTGGTTCTCCATTTACAAAAAGCTTTTCTGATACGATTTTTCTCGGATATTCCTCATCAAGGAACACTCCTAAATCAATCTCCAATTCATATAAAATTCTAAATTTATCTCCTGCATCTTCCTCATAAAACTCGACGGAAAAACAAACTGGCATTCCTTCTGTTTCATTATTGTTTGGTATCAGCTCTAATGCTGCCGCTGCCGGATTTGGCGAAGATTTCTCCTCGGAATTTCTAATATTTCCTCGTAATACAATCGCACGAAGGACATCCATTGCACCTATAATATTTGTTTTTCCGGCGGCATTCGGTCCATAAATTACGGAGGAACTCAAACCACGGATTTCTTTTCCTTTTACCTTCGTTTTCATCAAACTGTAATCTAAGCCTTTCTGCTTTGGTGCAGCTACCATAGAAAAACTAGATTCTTCCACAAATGATTTATAATTCTTTGTCTTGAATTCAAGAAGCATATAACCCCCCCATTCCGCTAAATACTTGCAAAATCTTATAACGATTATATGCTAATTATTATAATTATTCAATACTTTTATTCTGATTTTGCATTCTTCCCGCAAAATCGCATCTTTTTATTTCGATCAATCCCATAATTTTCCACATGTGCCCTACTCCCCGGCCATAACCACATCTTCAAATATGATAGGTTCTCTTAAGTCATCCTGTTCTAAATCATAAAAGAAACGGTTCATTTCCAATTTTGCTACGTGTCGTGCATACAATACGGAAGACGGACTCACATCCAGTTCATAATATTCCGGTCTCTTTCCCGTCAATTCGGGAATCTCTTTTTTGGTGTATCCGCCTCCACCCAAAACATGATATCTGATATCAGTCAAACTAACATCACGAATTTTCCTTTCCGGTGTTCCCACAACAAAAATCCCATCCATAGAACCCGGCTTTTCCTGTGATGTATTGTCTATAATAATATTCTTAAAATAAAGGCCGTCTATCCCCTTGCTGCTGTCTCGGGCACTCTCTTCCAAGACCCCCATTTTACAAAAATTGGAAGTAACAAATATGAGTCTGGTTACATTTCTCATAATAATATTGCTCATAAGCACATCATGGATCCTCCCGCTCTCCGCCGCCTGAATTTTAAATCCACTGCAAAGAGTATCATGAAAAATGCAATCGGAAATAACCACATCTTCAATATCCCCGCTGTTTAATAACCCGATTCGGACTGCCGCCCACCTGCTCTTCATAACACAGTTCCTGACTATGATATTGCGGCTTACCCTTCCCGCCACGGAATTTTGGATGCACAGACAGTCATCACTGGTATCCATATTACAATCTGAGACAAAAACATTCCTGCAGCTGTCAAAATCCAGACCGTCACCATTATAATGGCGGCTGCTAATATCTATTCCTCTGATATGTATATCTTCACATTCTATAAACGCTGTGCTCCAACCTGCAGGCATCGTTATATTTACATCTTCCATCCAAATATTTTTACATCTAAGGAACCGGAAAAGCATGGGATGGATTATGTCCGGTTTCCCATCCTCATAGAATTCTGCTCCATTTCCATTGATCGTGCCTCCATATATTTGTATATTTACGCAATCTTCTGCATAAATCAGACACTTGTCCAGGAAGTGTTCGTCAGCATATCTATTATTATGACGAATTTAAAAATGACCGAATTTCCATAAATTTTGAACGTGCATCCTATTTACTTGTGGACAGAATGATCCAGCTCGGACATAAAAATATTGCATTTCTCGGTGATACTGCGGGTTTTACTGAAGGGCGGATAAATTTATTCGATTATGAAGGGCGTTTTCGAGGATATGTCATGGCCCTCCTTGCCAACCAGATTAGCCTCTCCCCCGAGTTTATCATCAATATCAACTGGGAGATGGAAAAAGCATATACAGAAACCAAAAAACTGTTAGCATCGCAGGATAATATAACTGCCATTTTCGCAGCAAATGACAAAGTTGCTATTGGGGCAATGCGTGCCATCCAAGAGCACGGTTATTCTATCCCGGAAGATATTTCCGTAACAGGATGTGATAACATTGAGTTTTCCCAATATGTCACTCCTCCTCTTACAACAATTGCTTATCCGAGAAGCGAGTTGGGGCGGGAGGCTGTACGCATATTGCTGGAAAAAATCCATTCATCAGATCCTATTACTAAGTCCTGCACAAGAAATATACAGTTTGCAGCTCAAATAATAGAAAGGAAGTCTGTATCCGTTTGTCCAAGCAATTAGAGGAAATCATTGCATCATTTCCAGAGACGCAAAAGAACTCTCTGAATTCAGAGTTCTTTTTGAATAAATTTTATGTTTTCTGAATTTTCTGTATTGCCATTTCTGTAGAAAATGCTATAATTCTCGTATGGGGTATTAGCGCAGTTGGGAGCGCGCAACATTCGCATTGTTGAGGCCACGGGTTCGAATCCCGTATACTCCATAGCATGAGGCATAACTTATATAATCAGGAAGTTATGCCTATTTCTATGCCGCATAAGCTCTAGTACATCGTAAAATAAGTAACTGACTCATAAGCTGAGATAAATTTTCGAGAGTGCTGCTCCACAAACGTAGGCGTAGTGGGGCTACGCTGAGGCTTTTGCGTCTGTGCTATCGGAAAATTAGGCCAGCGAAACAGTAAGGGATTTAGATTGGCTTATACTAGGCCGCGTGTTATAATAAAGTATATAAAAACAATGTGAATTGAATGAATCGGGTAGCGTCATGGTTAAAATCATAAATAAAGGAGTGATTGTAATGAAAGACATACATGACATACTTATGGAATTTTCCCAGGAAATAAAGCAGGTTTTAGGGGACAAACTAACTAAAATTATTCTTTACGGTTCATATGCCCGTGGTGAACAAAAAGAAAATTCAGATATAGATATTATGGTATTGACGACATATACAGATGAAGAAATTGAAAAGATAGAAACAAAAATTTTTGATATTGCATTTGATTTCGAAATGAAATACTTTTTGGATATCAGTGTTATTATTAAGAATGAGAAGCACTTTAACTACTGGTTGGGATCATTACCTTTTTATGATAACGTAGAGAGGGAGGGCGTTGTACTAGATGGATGACAGACAAAAAGAATTAAGTAATTACAGATTGCAGGAAGCGAAAGACAGTTTAAGCGTGGCAAAACATTGCTTAGAGAATTCCTTATATAAGGATTCAATTAACAGGTCTTATTACTCTGCTTTCTACGCGATTAAAGCAGTCCTTGCAATGGGAACGGTAGATTTTAAACGGCACAAAGATGTAGTTGCATATTTTAATCAGCATTATGTTGCTAAAACAATTTTTTCAAAAGAATTGGGAAGAAAACTTGCAACTTTGAAACGTTTGAGAGAAAAAAGTGATTATGATGACTTTTATTTTGCATCCAGAGAACAGGCGCAAACTCAACTAGAGACTGCAGAGTTAATTGTAGAATCTATTATAGAGTATTTAAATGCACAAAAGTAAGTAGAGTATTCAGCGAGACGGATGCCGTGCAGCGAGGTGCACGGCACGGTCTGAACAGTAACTGAATAGTAACAGGAACACAGAAAATATAAAACTTTTCGCTTGACATTTGATATTTTTAATGTTATGATACAAAAAGTATTTTAAATAAAGTCTTGATTTCGCATATATTCGGTAGTCATTTTTTTATTAATGATTACGTATATATGCTTTTTTTAGTTTTATAGAAAATGCACAAAAAAAATTAGGAGGTACCTACTATGAATAACGGTACAGTAAAATGGTTTAACGCACAAAAAGGATTTGGATTTATCACAAACAACGAAAACGGAGAAGATGTATTCGTACATTTTTCAGGGCTGGCAATGGACGGCTTTAAGTCTTTAGAAGACGGACAGAACGTTACATTTGACATTGCTCAGGGCAATCGCGGCCTCCAGGCTGTCAATGTCTGTGTTGCATAATCCAGGTTTAACCGAACGGATGCATAACAGTTCAGGCCTGCCCGAACTGTTTTACACGGATTATAATTTCCGGCTAAAAATGCCAGGAGAGCTGAGTTGCTGACCGCACCTCGCTTTCCTGGCATTTTTTGTTGACTGATCCGATTCAGAAGCATTAACATACTCAAAGGACATCCCCTATACAGGCCCCCAAAGGGCAGCACTGTAATATAACTTCAGAGCAATCTATCCGCTTCCAAAAAGTCAATTGACGGGGAGTTTACTCTCCCAGCTGTTTCAGTTTAGAAATCATATCCACGATGGAATAGCCATAGTTATCTGCCGTAGCCCAGCCATACCCTTCCGGGTTCTCCTGCTGCCCCAGCCATTCCACATAGGGCGCTGACCCCTTGGTCACATATTCATAACGTTCATCCACGCACTCCTGGGTCAGGGCGTCTGCAGTGGCATAAGCTTTCAGGTGCTGGATCTGCGCACGGATTCCGGTCCGTACATCTGGATAAGAATTCCCTGCAACCCCGCCTCCGGTAGTACCCAGCCCTGCAAAATTAAACTGTTCAATGGAAGCATCCCCTCCATACTGCAGCCACCCGGTTTCCTTCATGGTCTGCACAAAAGGCACCTCCGGCCTGATTCCTTCAGCTACCGCCTCATCGTAATACATCTGGCAGAATGTCTCTATGCTGTCTGCACCGCCCTTGCTCAACTCCTCCGCCGGATACTTTTCCTGGCTGGATTTAAAATATTCCACCATCTGTTCCACAGTAACCGTACTCTTTCCCATAATTGGATACTGCCCCTCGGCAATAACCTCCTCCGTCTCCTTGCTTTCTTCCTTATTCTGCACTGGCTGATCCTGCGCTGTTTTATCCGTATCCTTTTTTCCGTCTGCCTCTGAGGCGCTGTCATTCTTCCCGGACTTAGCCGCCTCATTTTCTTTCACTGCCTTATTCAGCGTTTCTTCCTTCGCACTCTTTTCCTGGCCTGCCTTTGCCTCTTTCTTAGTAAATGCCCCATTGTGCCCGGCTACCCCAATCACAATAACAAGCAAAAGCGCCAATCCTGCTTCAAGCCAGATCTTTATCTTATTCTTATTCAAGCCTTTCCAATCCATCATCATCACCCTTGTCCAAAAACTGTGTTGCTTATACTTTACAATATATGCACAGTAAAATGCAATATGCAAAAACAATTATAAAGGTGGACGTCTTAGTAACGGTGACAGTTCAGACAAGTCTGAACTGTTACTGCAACGAGTCTTATCCGCTTTCATGATAAAACAACTGGCCAGAAGACGTCCATGCACCATAGCCGTCTTCTGGCCAGCGTCCCATCACTCGCCGTACCGCCTTTACAATTTAACCTTCATTGGTTCCATCACCCAATATTTTATCTCCATGTCTCCCTTTTCTGCCCGGAAACTGCTCATACCATCTTCCGTATAAAATCTTGTGGTAAATACTTCTTCTCCCCCATTTAAATATACCTCCAAACAGGTAGTATCCGCCAGGATCCGGACAGACCGGCACTCATCCAGATACACGGCCCTGCTTTTTCTTCCATACCCCAGGTTCTGTTCCTCAAGAAAAGTAACGGTAAACATTTTGTCACTTCTGCTATAGCACAAAGTAATTCCATCACTTATTACAAGGGTCATGTCCGTGTTTTCAAGCATTGTAATTTCTATATCATAACACTGCATCTTGTCTGAAGCCTTACCAGGCTCCAGCGTCTGCTCCTCTTTCCGAAGCGACAGCAGTTCCTCCGCCGGATACTGCATCACCTTTTCATCCTTCAGAAACACCTCCCTGGGAACAGTAAGTGCATTCTGCCAGCCGTCCTTTACCGTCGGGTTGCACTGTTCCTGGTCATCCGGCATACCGATCCATCCGATCAGGAGCCGCCTGCCCTGTTCATCCAAAAATGTCTGTGGGGCATAAAAATCAAAGCCTCTGTCCCATTCCCGGAAGTTCTTCAACCGATACGTTCCGTCAAAGCTTCCATCCAATTCAAAATATCCGGACTGATATACATTCTGATAGTCAATTCCTCTCGTTTCTACCCCCTGGGGAGAAACACTCAGTATCTTTTTCTCTCCCAGCATAAATGCATCAGGACACTCCCACATATATCCGAATCTTTTTTCTCCTGTCAGTATATTCGTATGCTCCCAGCTTTCCAGATCAGGGCTTTTATACACAAGAACCACTCCCCTGTCATCTTTGGTCCTTGCCCCCAGAAACATATAAAAGTTATCATCTTCTATTCCAATGCTTTTTCCCGTTACAACTTTCGGATCCCGTATATGGCAGGTCAGATGATCCGGATAGTCTTCATTTGTCATCAGGCATTTCTTTTCGCCAAAGTTGAGGCCGTCCTCACTGCCGGTAAGAACCGTATTGCTCTGCCGCCCATCTGTAATATAGTTATAGTCCCCCTCAAGCTTTACATTGCCTGTGTAAAATAGATACATTTCTCCTTCCGAAACAACGGCAGAACCCGAATAGACGCCATTACGGTCGAATTCGGCATCCGGTGACAGTGCAATCCCTGCATACTGCCACTCCAGAAGATCCGTGCTGGTATAATGCCCCCAGCACTTGCACCCTCCCTCCGGATTATCCGGAGAATACTGAAAAAACACATGATATACTCCCTGAAACTGACACAACCCGTTAGGATCATTGAGCCAGCCCGTGGGCGGCATCAGGTGCAGCCCCAGCCGCCATTTGTCGCTCCAATTCATTTCTAACATATATATTCCCCCTTGTCATTTATGATTGTCTGCCGGTGATTTTGATGCTCTTATACTTCCCTGGATTCGTAACGATAACCGGTGTTACCGTATCAAGTCCTGCCGCTTTGATCTTATCCATATCAAATTCCACAAGGAGCCCTCCGGCCTTTACCGTCTCTCCAGCCTCCACATATACCGTAAAGGGTTCCCCGTTCAGCTTAACAGTATCCATCCCAATATGGATCAGCAGTTCCACTCCATCCGACGTTTCCAATCCGATCGCGTGCTTCGTGTCAAATACCGCCGCCACAGTACAGTCAAAGGGCGCATATACTTTTCCTTCTGCCGGCTGTATACCGACACCATCCCCCAACACGCCGGACGCAAACGTCTCATCAGGCACCTCAGAAAGAGGGATAACCCGGCCTTTTAAAGGGCTGGCCAATATCAATTCTCCGTTATTTCCGTCTTCTGTTTCCTGCGCTTCTTCCATAACAGTTTCCACCTGACCGCTTGTTACAGACGCCGGTTCCTCTTTGAAGCCCAGAATTCCTGTCAATACAAATGCAACACCAAATGCAATTGCCATGGCTATGACATAATGCAGCGGACTGTGCAGATGCAGAAGGATTCCAAAGATTCCTGTCACGCCTGTACCTGTTGCCCCCAAATGGACAAGAGACGCATACAACGCCCCGCAGGCACCACCGATAGATGCCGCGATAAATGGCTTTCCGAGACGCAGGTTTACACCAAAAATCGCCGGTTCCGTGATTCCCATACAGGCACTCAGTGCGGAAGGCAGAGCCACAGATTTCATTTTCTTATTTTTGCTCTTTAATGCTACTGCAAATGCAGCACCACCCTGTGCCACATTTGCGGCTGATGCCAGAGGCAGCCAGAATGTAAGTCCGTATTGTGCCAGCTGGCCGATGTCAATCACCGTGTACATATGGTGTATTCCCGATACTACCGTGGTCGCGTATGCCCCGCCCATGATAAAGCTTCCGATTCCAAAGGGAAGGGTCAGAAGACTCTGGATCCCGTTCAGCAGCCCATTTTCTATGAATACAAAGACCGGTCCGATCGCTGCCAGTGTCAGATACCCCGTCACAAAAACGCTGACAAGTGGCGTTACAAACAAATCAAACATCGGTGGAACAATCTTATGAAGTCTCTTTTCTATAATGCTGAGAACAAAAACAGCAATAATAACCGGAATGACATGCCCCTGATAGCCCACCATATCTACCCGCCATAGTCCGAAGAACACTTCCTGTGTTTTCTGCACACCTTCCGTTGCAACCGTCCACGCATTCTGCAGATCGGGATGGATCATGATCATACCGATCACCGCACCCAGAAATGGATTGGCGCCAAACACCTTTGCCGCGCTAAATGCAATTAGAATAGGCAGGAATACATATGCAACGTTGCTAAACAGCACCGCAAACTGATAAATTGAGCCGTTCGTATTAATATTCACGTATCCGTTATTTACCATAAAGTTCAGGGCTTCCATGATTCCCATCAAAAATCCGCTTGCCACGATAGCCGGAATAATCGGTACAAAAATATCACCGATCGTCTTAATCAGCCGCTTAAATGGGTTCTGCCTCTTTGCAGCTTCTCTTTTCACATCGTCTTTACTGGCCTCGCTGATTCCCGCAATTTTAATAAATTCGTCATAGACTTTATTAACAGTTCCTGTCCCCAGAATAATCTGCATCTGCCCCGATGCGAAAAATACCCCCTTTACAGCATCCACATTCTCAACAGCCGCACTGTCACACTTCTCGTTATCCGCAATCACAAGCCGAAGCCTGGTTGCACAGTGTGCAGCAGATATCAGGTTTTCTTTTCCCCCGGTATACTTTAGAATCTGTTCCGCTATCGCATGATAATCCATAATGCCCTCCTCCATGATATCGTTATCACTTATTTTTTTTATCATCACATAAATTCTCGTATTTTACGCGAATTTTAATGTGATATCGTTTTCATATTTCTCTTATATTTTATCACCTTTTCACAATCTGTAAATAGGTAGATAGAACAAAAATGCATGCCATTTTTTGTCTATATTTCACAATTCGAGTACGCCTTGGCGTATTTGCGGCGAGGAGCAGATGCCCCGAGACCATCACTTCATTGCCTCTGATGCCGTGCAGCGAGGTGCACGGCACGGTCTGAACAGTAACTGATTTGTCTCCCATCAAGACGAACTTGTTACTTATTCACACTTATAGGACAGGTGCCTTATCTGCTTTCAAGATAAACATTATTCCCTGAAATTACCACAATTATGTAAAAACACATACTGAGAGCCCGTTCTTTAAAGATTGCGCATTTACGCAAAAAGACCGGAGTTTATGGATGACTTTTGATTCGTAATATCAAATGTCATAGAAGGCCGCGTTGCCGTCGGACAACACAGCGAATCCTTCTTGTACCATAAAATCCGGTTATTTATTATATAGCTTTACTTAGGAATGGACAGACATCACAGCCATAATACTTTCCACTCCGGCTCCTTACACCAGAGTCCTTCTCTCACTCTTATACACTCTCTGCCCTGACCACCTCATATCCAAGCTTTGTCTGCCTGTATATGTTCGCTTCATTCTCGATCATCTCAAGCAGCATATTTGCGGCTTCTATTCCGCTGGTTCTATAGAACAGATGAGCCGTTGTTATTCTGGGTGTCACCACCCTGGACAAGCGATTATGCCCGATCCCCGCCACTGCTGTTTCCCCAGGTATCTTTCTGCCCATATCTTTGAGACATGTTACAGCCCCCACCGCGAGTGTATCTGTGGCACAGAATACAGCATCCAATTCCGGGCATCTGTTCACTAGCCTTTTCATACTTTCATACCCTGCATCCATATTGAAACCTGCCGTTATAATCATCTTTTCCGGTACTTCCAGTCCATACTCTTTCATCGCGTCCTTATAACCTTCGGTCCGGCTTTTCCCTGCGGCCTCATCCTTCTGTGATACGGCAATATGTGCAACCTTCTTTTTCCCGCTCTCCAGAAGCAGTTCTGTCATGGCTCTGGCCGCGCCGTAATCGTCATGATAGACACAGGCGCAATCGTCAAACCTCTGACTGATAATAACAATTGGGATCCCCAGTTTTTTCAATGCTTCCTGATGCGCCCGGTCATAAACAGAAGCCGAAAACAGGATTCCGTCGACCGGGTTATTCTTCAACAGATTAAGATATTCAATTTCCTTTTTGGGATTATTCTCCGTACTGGCAAGCAGCATCTGATACCCTTTTTCCGATAGAACAGAACTGATACCGTCAGCCACCCTTGCAATAGATTCCGAACTGATCTTAGGCAGAATCACCCCAATCACCTTTGACCTTTTTGTCCTGAGAATCTGCGCCTGTTTGGACGGTCTGTATCCCGTCTTATCAATGACAGCCTTAATCTTCTGCCTCTTCTCCTCGCTGATATATCCGTCATTCAAATATCTCGAAACAGCAGATACCGAAACCCCTGCCATCTTCGCGATTTCTGTAATCGTCATTGTCGTTCCTCTCAATCCATGCTCCCTAAACGAAGCAATTTATACTCAAAAAATCATGCAATCCATGCTCCTCCAAAAAGGAGCAACTATAATCATAGAATAATTGTAGCATCCTGCTTAAAGCAATTCAAGCTGGATTTTGCAATTCAGTATATTGGCAAAATTTCCCACCCATTTCCCTAATTCCATCCGTCTCACTTTAGAGTACTTCCCAGAGTATAGCGTCTCCCGCCCTATAGCGCCAGCCGCAGGAACCGGACATAGAGGCCGCCGGAAGCGTCAGCACGGCTGTTAGCCGGAGTTAAGGAAAAAAGAAGGAAAGCAGGGGTAAAAATTGTAATTACCAAATTACAATTTTTCCTGCCCCCAGCGCGTGAAGTCATCCGGACTTCACGTGATGTGGGCAGGGTGCCCCTGCTTTCCTTCTTTTTTGCTTTACTCCGGCTTACAGCCGTATCCCGTTTCCGGCGGCCTCTATGTCCGGTTCCTGCGGCGTCCCCATACCAGGTCCAACTGCTTTACTCCACAACGACCCCTTTTTGAAGCATAATATTCGCATAAAGCGCCTTCTCACTTGTAGCGATGATTGCATAAGCTGTCTTTGCCTCATCATAAAATGCAAAACGCTCAATATTCCCCACTGCGTCCCCGCCTCTTTCATCATGCTTTGCAATGATTTCTTTATATGTATCCCAGATCGGCGTCTCTACATCGTCACCATCCATAACCTGCATCAGGTTCGCCGGCTTTTCTACATATGTATCCAGAGGGAATACCTGAAGGATAGCATCCAGGATCTCCGGAACCCCGTGACCGTCACAGCGGATCACGATTGCATCCTTTCCCATGGATTCTGCCGGAAAGTTGCCGTCAGAGATAACCAGTCTGTCGCTGTGTCCCATTTCGCATAATACTTTTAATAATTCTGGTGATAAAATCTGTGGAATTCCTTTTAACATTATTCATGTCCTCCTGTGTTTTAGTTGGGCTGACGATTCCTGGTACTCCCCCCTTAAGCTCTGCTGCAGATAGCATGTGTCACAAGCACTGAAACTTTGGTGATGAAGTATTCAGACATCAATGCCCATAAATGTCAATACAAAGAGCACCTGGTTGGCACAGGCACTCTTTGTTTGGTTAGTTAGGTATTGGTGTTTGGTGTTTTACAGCAGCGCAGACAAATCTGAGCTATTGTAGTATATAGGCAAAATATATGTGCCTGTAATTGATTTATGGCAATTATCTGATTGACTTGTACATTGGTCCATAAGCCTGGCATGCTCTGAAATCCTGGCCCTCTTTGTCCTGTCCGAACGCATTCCATGATGCAGGTCTGAAGATCTTCTCCTCAGGAACGTTATGCATTGCTACCGGAATTCTCAGGATTGAGCAGAGTGTGATCAGGTCAGCACCAATGTGTCCATAGCTGATTGCACCGTGGTTAGCTCCCCAGTTGTTCATTACATCATAAGCAGTTGCGAAGTTGCCTTCTCCTGTTACTCTTGGTGCAAACCATGTACATGGCCATGTATAGTCTGTTCTCTTCCACAGCACATCTGTTACTTCATCCGGAAGTTTTACGGTCCATCCCTCAGCGATCTGAAGCATTGGTCCTAAGTTCTTCACAAGGTTCAGACGGATCATGGTTACAGGCATCTCTGCTTCTGTTACGAATCTGGAGGAGAATCCGCCGCCTCTGAAGTATCCGAAGTCAGCATAGTTCCATGTCGTTGCATTAAGCATTGCTTCCTGGTCTTCTTCTGTTACATCATACCATGGCTTCATGCATCCGTTTCCATCAGCGTCTTTAGATTGTCCGTTCGCATCCAGGCATGCTGCGCCTGAGTTAATCAGATGGATAAATCCGCCTGCTTCTTTTGCGTGTCCTTCCAGTTCATATCCGCCTGTAGCTCTCTTAACAGCCTCAGGGCTCCAGTAGGTACGTACATCTGCAAAAATCTGTGCTGAGTTTGTAAGCAGTTTGCTGAACAGCATTCCAAGTCCGTTCAGTACATCATTCTCTGTTGCAAGGATGTATGGTTCTCTTGCTCCGTTCCAGTCGAAGGAGGAATTCAGCATAGCCTCCGGGAAGTCACAGTTCGGATAGAAGTCTGTCCACTGTCTCTGTCCCTGGAATCCAGCTGCCAGAGCGTTGTGTCCAACCCTCTCTTCTTCTCTTCCTTCCGGCAGGTTTTCGTTGCCGTTCATCAGGTCTTTGATGATGCACATCATTTTTACAACGAATTCCCAATCAGCTTCCTTTTCCTCGCTGTTTCTCTGGAGATCTTCACGGTTCTTATCAAAACCTTCTTTGCATTTTTCCTTTGTCCATGCAAGGGCTTTCTGGAATTCAGCTTCATCATAGATGCCCTCTGTCATACGGCGGATGATTTCCACCTCATCAACAGATTCAACACGCATGCCAAGGTATTCCTCGATAAATGCCGGATCAATGATTGATCCGCCGATTCCCATACAGATAGAACCGATCTGCAGGTAAGATTTGCCTCTCATGGTTGCTGCAGCAACGGAAGCGCGTCCGAATCTCAGTAATTTTTCTTTTACATCACATGGAATCTCAGTATCATCAGCTTCCTGAACGTCATGTCCATAGATGCCGAATGCCGGAAGGCCTTTCTGTGCATGTGTAGCCAATACAGATGCAAGATAAACAGCTCCTGGTCTCTCTGTTCCGTTGAATCCCCATACAGCCTTGATTGTCTGTGGATCCATATCCATTGTCTCTGCACCGTAGCACCAGCAAGGTGTTACCGTCAGTGTAATATCAACGCCTTCTTTTTTGAATTTATCTGCACATGCAGCAGCCTCTGCCACACGTCCGATTGTGGTGTCAGCAATTACAACCTTAACCGGCTCGCCGTTTGAATACTTCAGGTTCTCTGTAAACAGTTTTGCAGCTGATTTCGCCATATTCATTGTCTGTTCTTCCAAAGATTCACGTACCTTCAGAACCCCTCTTCTTCCGTCGATCGTAGGTCTGATTCCTATTACTGGGTAGTCTCCGATAAGTCTTGATTTTGCCATGATTTGTTTCCTCCTTAATCTTGTTTTTAGTGATTCATCTCTCCACCTGCAGGGGTGGGAAAATCCATACTAATCTTGTTGAATAAAAGTTTTAAATTTCTCATATGCCGCATTCCACTTTTCTTCATCCTGCGGAATGTACTCATATGTTTCTTCTGAATCTGCAATAATCTGTCTTGCCTCATTCACGTCTTTGATCTCGCCAAGAGACATGAGCTGTACGGCAATATTGCCAAGCGCCGTAGCCTCTACCGGTCCAGCAATCACCTTGCGTCCGTTCGCCCCGGCAGTCATCTGGCAGAGCAGTTTGCTCTGGATTCCGCCGCCGATCATATGGATGGTCGGATAGTGCTTTCCTGTACATGATTCAATCTGCTCCAGAGCATATCTGTATTTCAGCGCAAGGCTCTGGTTGATGCAGCACATGATCTCACCGATTGTCTCCGGTACCTTCTGTCCCGTCTTACGGCAGAACTCACGGATACGTTCCGGGATATTGCCGGCCGGTACAAATTCCGGCGCATCGGGATCAATAAAACTCTGGAACGGCTCTGCTTCCCTGGCCATCTGTTCCAGCTCCCCGAAGGAGTATTCCTGACCTTCGCGGATCCACTGTCTTCTGCTCTCCTGAGCAAGCCACAGTCCGATTATATTCTTAAGCAGTGTGGTGGTATCACCGTAACCGCCCTCATTACTCACATTGCATGCAAGAGATTTTTCTCCGATAACCGGAGCTTTCAGTTCAGTTCCAAACAGGCTCCATGTTCCACAGCTGATAAACATGAAGTCATCTTCCTGTGTCGGTACAGCTACCACGGCGCTCTGTGTATCATGGCTGGCAACCGCGATTACCTTTGCCGGCTGGATTCCAAGTTCATCGCAGATGTCATCACTCAGAGTCCCTACGACCGTCCCGCTTGGCACAATCTCCGGGAAAATATCCTTCGGAATACGGAGTGCATCCATAATCTTATCTGACCACGCCTTGTTCCTTGCATCCATGAGCTGTGTAGTTGTAGCCATCGTATACTCCGCTTTCGTCTCCCCTGTCAGGAAGTAGTTAAAAAGATCCGGAGTCAGTAACAGCTTGTCAGCCCTTTCCAGAATCCAGGGCCGCTTTTCCACTAAGGAATAGAGCTGGAATACAGTATTAAAGTTTTCAAACTGATTCCCTGTCATATCATAAAGTTCATCTTTTGGAATTGCCTTAAACACTTCCTCCTGCATGCCAAGCGTCCTGTCATCTCTGTAATGCACAGCACTCTCAAGCAGTACCCCATGCTCGTCCAGAAGGCCAAAATCAACCCCCCACGTATCAATTCCGATACTGTCAAAGCCGCCTTTTTGTTTTGCTTTGATAATACCCTGTTTTATCTCGAAAAATTGTCTCAATGTGTCCCAGTACATGGTCTTGCCTATGATAACGGGATCATTGGAAAAACGGTATACTTCTTCCATATGTATCTTCCCGTTCTCCAGGGTCCCAAGGATTGCACGTCCGCTGGACGCCCCGAAGTCAAATGCAAGAACCTGCTTCTTTTCACTGCTCACACACATTCCTCCTTTCAAAGATCATTAACCGTAACAGTTTCGACAAGTCTGGACTGTTACCATGAACCTGTCATTAGCTACATTTTAACATTGTCCATGACAAGATACTTGTGCTATAATGGTAAAAAATATAACAATATTCACATAAAGGAGTATCATGCAGTATATCAATTACCGTGAAAGCTGGCAGAGGGGTACTGTCGACTTTCCCGTAGAATACCACCATATTACCCCCGCGCATCCCCAATATGTCATGTCGCTCCACTGGCATGTGGAATTTGAAATTATGCGTATAATAAAAGGCACTTTCCTGTTGTCCATCGATGAAGAGGAATTCACAGTTGACGCGGGTTCTTCCATCATCGTTCCGGCAGGCGCCCTGCACGCTGGAACTCCCCAGGACTGCACCTATGAATGTATCGTTTTTGACATGAACATGCTGATGAATAAAAACGATTCCTGCCGCAAGTTCATCCGAAAGATCATTGATCACGAGGTGGAGCTTACCTTTGTATTTCCGGATTCCTGTAACGATATCCACCAGATCGTCTGGTCCATGTTCGATGCAATGGCTTCAAAAAAAGAAGGCTATCAGCTGATCGTGCTGGGAGCCCTTTATCAGCTGACAGGCTCTGTTTTCTCAGAAAAATATTATAACCCTACGCCCGCGCAGCCTCCCAGAAACCACCGGCGTATCGTTCAGCTCAAGACTGCACTGGAGTTTATGGAATCGGCCTACAATACCCCGCTCACTCTGGAGGAGATGTCTAGCAGTGTCAATATGTCGCCGAAATATTTCTGCCGCTTTTTCCAGGAGATGACACACCGCACGCCAGTCGATTATCTCAACTACTACCGCATAGAACGTGCCTGCTATCAGCTGCTTACCACCGATCAGTCCATCACCGAGGTTGCTTATAATTCGGGCTTCAATGATCTGAGCTACTTTATCAAAACCTTCAAAAAATATAAGGGGACTACACCGAAAAAGTATCTCTGCTAATGGAGGGGAGGACGCAGATGACGAGGGGGCAGCGGATGTGGGCTGGTTATGAATTGCGGTTTATTTGACAGCAGAAAATTTACTTTTACTAAGACGGCTGTTTTTAGATTGTTATGCTTATATATTTCACCTCCTGTCAGTGCGGCAGGATGTATTTTGTGTTTTTCCCTTTGCCTTCCCGCAGTAACAGGCCGTTTTGCAGCATTTGTTTTAGGTAGCGGCCCGTGGTGGTTTGGCTTACATTTAATAAAGTTTCTACATCCTGTCGTGTTACTGCTCCCTGTGCTTTAATAAGCTGAATAATTTGTTCTGTATTTTTATCTTTGCTTGTATTTTGAAGATTGGGGTTAGGTGCAGCATCGGCGTTGAGATTGGGCAGAACTATTTTAAACGCATTATCTGTTGTTTCAATCTGCGGTATTTTTCCGGTACCCTGGTAAGCTCCCATGATTTTCCTCATACCTGTGCCATAAGCCTCAATCAATTGAAGGCGGTAGAATACATTCGCCAGTTTAGCATTACGGCATACGGACAGGCCCAACATCACATCATCTAATGTAACACCGGTCATCAGGCCGCCAATGGAAACAAATTCAATGCGGTCGATATATACGCTAATCATCGTACTGGCACGGAAGGAATAATCCCGATGTACCAATGAATTCAGCAACGCCTCACGCACGGCCACCTCTGGATAATCCCGTGTGTCGATTCGCCGCAGCTTATCGAAAATGGCATGCGTCTGATTCCGCAAGTCAATATACTCATATACCGCGCCCATCTGCGCCAGCAGGGAACCGGAAAATTCACGGCGGTCTTTAAATACATTTTGATCGGACCCCTCGAAGGTAGCCGCCTTGATGGTGTAGGCGCATTGGTCGGACAGTAGCAGGCCTAAATTGGTGTAAATCCCATCGGTATTCAAAATCCCCAGCGTTTTCATCTGCATCGGGCCAAATTCCAGTTTCCGCCCGGCAAATTCTGCCCTGGCCGCTTTAAAGGTCAGCTCCTGTTCTAAAGTACGCATCTCTTCAAAACTATCGCCGTCCGTCTCTTTGATCATCCGGCGTATGTTTTTGTGTGTAGCAGGCACTGATGATGTACCCTTCCGCACATAGACGCCCTCTGGCCGCAGACCTTTGCGCGCCAGATAATAAGGCCGGCCAGTGCCTCGCTGAACACGAACGGCCACAAGCTGCTTCCCCTCGGTTTCCATGGTATCATAACTAATGAACAGCGTCACATCCGGCTTGATGGAATCGCGCACCATATTGGTGAGCTGCTGAATAGTTTCATCAGGGTTTTCAAGCCCCACAACGCTGCCGTCGTCCGGGTGGGATCCTGGACCAGGGCAGCGGATGTGGATTGGCTATGCGTGTCTTTTTATCTTCAAGATGTGTATTGAATTATTTTGATACTGGAACCGTATCCCTTTGCTTATGTACACCTACTGGGTTCAGGGCTGTTTCCCGCCTAGAATTTCTTAGGTCCGCGGCCGCGTTTTTGAAAGGACATGGATGTTCTCCGGGAGGTTTTCGGCTATCCCTTTATGGAGCGTCCCCATCCGCGCCGAGGCTAAAGCTCGTCGCTAAATCCCGATTTAATTCGAAGATCTTCCCAGGCATTACCCCCTCCCCCGCAAACCAAGCCCCTACCGTCAGATCCCACTTTTTACACACTTCCGTGGCCCTCAGTCTCTCATTTGCCGCCTCATAATCTCCGTCCTCACATTCAAAGTAGATAATCGACTGATCCTCAAAGTACCAGATCAGTTCATTAATGAATCCTGCATCCCTGATTGCTTTCAGCATTTCAGGCCATGGATTTTGGTGGATTGCAATATATGCATTTCGCATTTCAGGTTTCACCTTTATCACCATCAGAAGCCGTTCCATACTCCGTTCCTCCTTATTTATATCTGCCATATTGTTTTGCTTTTTCTATAAAGAACTTCACTCGCTCAGGCGTAACATCGACCTGTATAATATGGGCCGGCGAGATGACATATCCTCCGTTTCTTCCCAGCACCTCACACTTTTCTTTGATATCTGCCTCAACCTCTTCATCTGTACCATTAGGCAATAGATACTGCTGGTCGATTGCCCCCCAGAAGCAGAGCAGATCTTCAAATTCATCTTTCAGCTCTTTCGGGGAATGTCCCGGTACTCCGGGCTGTACCGGATTAAATACATCAAATCCAATATCCTTGATATCATGCAGAAGCAGTTTTACGGCACCGTCACAGTGAAGGATGCAGAGGATATCTTCTCTCTCTTTTTTCAGTTCTTTTATCATCTGCACATAATACGGTTTCAACATATTTCTGAACATATCAGGAGAAAACAGAAGGCTGGTCTGGGAACCAAAGTCATCTCCCACCCAGATGGCATCGACTCCACGGCGTATTAGTTCTTTTCCTATCTCGGTCTGGAACTCTGCGCATTTTTCAAACAGGTATTCCACATATTCCTCTTCCATGGCCATATCCACAAGAAGCTTCTCCATACCGACCAACTGCTGTGCCAGGGACAGAATTGTGACCTCAATATCCCCGATCACCAAATACTCGTCTTTATATTTCTTCACATAGTATTCGGCGTCAATATATCTGCTTGGGTCGTGTGGGTCAGGCCACTCAAATGCGTCGATGTCCTCTCTTGTCTCGGCTTCCGCAAGGGGGAATTCTACCGTTTCTACGTAAAGAGGGCCCTGCTTCAGCTTTTGATGGTATTCATTGTACCAGGTTCCGTCTGCTTCAATTACTTTTTGGAACTCTGCGGCCTCACTCGCTCCGACAATCACCAGGTCGCTTCCCATGGCCAGCCGTACTTCATTGCCGCTGATCCGATAGGTCACGTCTTCAAATATGTTATCCGTATACCTGGACTCCACTCCCAGCTCCTGTGCAAAGTGATCCTGAAGGCTCCTGCATAAATCAAATTGTATCGGAATCCTGTCCGGCATTCCTTCCTTCAGCTTCCATGCGCGCATTACTCTTTCTCTTGAATTCATATCGTTTTCCTCGCCTTCTTCTATTAGTCTTTCTTCCGTTCTTTCATCATGTCAAAAATCACTGCCATAATCAGTACAACACCTCTGATTACCTCCTGGTAGAAGGATGGCACGGAGAGCAGGTTCAGGCCATTTGATAATGTAGCCAGTATCAATACCCCCATCACGGTTCCGATCAGTTTGCCTTTTCCTCCCGACAAGCTGGTCCCGCCCAGTATGACGGCTGATATGGTCTCCATGTTGATCTCTGCCGCCGCGCTGGGAATTCCTGCGCCCGACTGTGCGGACAGCATAATTCCTGATATGCCTGCACAGAATCCCATGATAATATAGATCCACAGGTAGGTAGGAACTACTTTAATTCCGGACAGATATGCCGATTTTTCATTCCCACCTATGGAATAGACCTGACGGCCGAACTTTGTATATTTCAGAATAAACCAAAACAGGATAAATACCACGATCATAATCAATACGGGCAGCGGCAGAATTCCCAATATATACTTTCTGCCAATTGCATTGTATGTAGTATTCTGGATCAGGATTGTCTTTCCTCCCGAAAATATCTGTGCCAGACCGCGTATAATTGTCATCGTGCCCAATGTCGTTATAAACGCATTCACATGTCCTTTTGTAATAATCATCCCGTTCGCCAGCCCGCAGACACCTCCTGCAAGAATCCCGGCTGCCACTGCAAGGAACGTATTGCCTCCCGACTGCATGATGAGGCCCGCTATGATTCCGACCAGCGCCATCACCGATCCCACGGATACGTCGATCCCGCCTGAGAGCAGAACCAGCGTCATCCCTCCTGCCATAACTCCCATCTGGGCCGTATAAAGCCCCACCTTCATGAAGTTGGACAGAGAAAAGAAATAGGGAGACAATATACTGAACACAATAAGCATAATTACCAGGACAATTAAGAGGGCTACCTCTGTCGTCAATTTCTTTTTCACTTTCGTCTGTTTCAACACCCTATTTCCCTCCTACTACTAATTCCATTAATTTTTCCTGTGTTACTTCCTGCCTGGACAGTTCCCCGCAGATTCTTCCTTCCGACATGGCAGCCACCCGGTCTGACATGGACAGCAATTCCGACATATCCGAAGAGATCATGATGATTGCCGTTCCTGCCCTGCACAGCTCGTCAATGATTTTATAAATTTCGGATTTGGCTCCCACATCTACGCCCCTTGTGGGGTCATTCAGAATCAGAAGTCGGGGCTTCATTTCCATCCAACGCCCCATGACCACCTTCTGCTGGTTGCCTCCGCTTAAGTTTTCTATGACGGTCTCCCCTGTAGGTGTCTTGATCCCGAACTTTTCAATCCATTTCTTCGTAATCCGGCTTTCTTCTGACCGGCTGATGATTCCTTTTTTTGTAATCTTGTCCAGTGATGCCATTGTCGTATTCTCCCGAACCGTCTGTATCAGAATCAGAGAGTCGCTCTTTCTTTCCGCCGGCACATAGGCGATTCCACGTGCAATTGCCTCTCTGGGATGATCCACTTTAATTTGGTTTCCTTCCATAAACAGGCTCCCTGATGTAATATGGTGCAGACCGAAAAATGTTTCCGCCATCTCTTCTCTTCCCGCGCCCATCAGTCCATAGATTCCAAGGATTTCTCCTGATTTCACATGCAGGGTAATATCTGTGACTGCTTTTGTTGTAATTCCCTTCGCCTCAAAGACAATTTCTCCCGGTTTGGCCGCTTCCTTTACAAACATATCCTTCATTTCCCGGCCTACCATCATCCGGATCAGCTGCTCTCTTGAAACACTTTTCATATCCTCTGTGCCTATATACTGGCCGTCTCTCATAATGGTGATCCTGTCCGCCACCAGATACAGTTCTTCCAGCCTGTGGGATATAAAGATTACGCCGATCCCTTTTGCCGCAATCTCCCTGACCAGCTTCACAAGGCTGGTTACTTCCTTTTCATTCAGAGAAGAAGTAGGTTCGTCCATGATCAGAATTTTCATTTCCGTGCTGAGCGCCTTTGCCACCTCGATCAACTGCTTTTCCATAACCGACAGTTCCCCGATGGGACGGGTCACGTCAATATGCAGCCCCACTTTTTCCAGTAGTTTCCCGGCTTCTGCATTTGTTTTCTTCCAGTCCACGAAATGGAACTTATTATAGAAAAGATTACCCTGGAAAATGTTTTCTGCCACGGAAAGGTCCGGAATATAGTTTAATTCCTGATAAATAATCCGGATTCCCAGGTTGTACGCATCCGAAGGGTTGTCTATCGTGCACCTCTGCCCCTCAATGAAGATCTCTCCTTCGTCTTTTTGGTAGGCGCCGGACAATATCTTCAGGAGAGTGGACTTCCCTGCTCCGTTTTCACCGAGCAGGGCCAGTACCTCACCTTTTTTCACTTCCAGATCCACGTTATCCAATGCTTTCACGCCGGGGAATACCTTTATAATGCCTTTCATCTCTAATAAGGTCTGCTCCTTGTCCATATTCCCACCTCCCCGGGCCTTAGTAATACTCGTCAATGTTGGATTTATCAATAAATACATGGTCCGGAAAGCTCTCTTCCGGAATCTCTTTGCCATGAAGCAGATCATCCATCAGAGGTACAAGATATTCGCCGTAACGTTCCGGAAAATATGCAACACTTCCAATCCAGCAGTTCTCTTCTTTGTTTTTCAGGTTTTCAATCGCCGGAGCGTCACACCCATGGCTTCCTATGTATACGTCGGATTCCCGTCCCGCTGCTTCTACCGCATTATATGCACCAAGTGCACTCTGGTCATTCAGGCATCCGATCAGGATATGTTTCTTATCCGGGTTGGCTGTCAGCACATCCGCTATGACCTTCTGGGATGTCTCAATCTCACTCTTTCCATCCAGTTCAAGGACTTCAATATCCTCATCTTTTAATGTTTCCTTGATACCTATGGCAATTCCCTGCATCCTAAGATCTACCACCTCCCCGGAACCCGGGGCGCCGCAGAGGACGATCAGATCAGCCTTGCCTTCCCATGTATCCGCCGCTTTTTCTCCCAGTGCATTTCCGACGATCAGCCCTGCTTCCTTATTGTTTGCTCCGAAAAACGGGATACCGGGGTGCGGGCAGTCAACGGTAATCATCGGAAGTTCTGCCTCTGTCGCCATATCGGCAATTGTCTGTGCAACCCCTGCATCTACCTGGAAATTGACAAAGCCATCGCACTCCTGGGTCAGTACTGTATCCATATTTTGAATTGCCGTGGCTCCGTCATAATTGTTATTCAGAACAACCAGCTCCCAGCCCATGGCCTCGGCTTCCTTCACAAAGCTCTCTTTTGATGAAATTCCAAAATCATTATCCTCACACAGGCTGGCAAACGCCACCTTAAACTTCTCTTTTTCTCCGGCAGGCTCCTTACCCTTATCTTCTGTCCCTGCATCCTTTGCTCCACAGGCTGCCAGACCGGCGATCATCGCTGCACTGCATATAACCGACATCCACTTTTTCATGTTCTTCATTTGATTTCCTCCTGTTTTTTTGGAAAACTGTTTACAATCGATTGTCCGTTTTCTAGTTTATATCCAGATGTTATCACACATTTCACCTCAAATCATCGCTGTTTTTTGACTTCACGGCTTCATTTTTTGACTTATTGTATAGTTCTGCTTTCTTTTTGCTTGTTTTTCGTATCATTTTGCACATAATTGTGCTAGACTCAAAAAAAGAGAACAGGAGGATCTACTATGAATGTTAAAGAAGCAAACAGAGAATATAATCTGGATATTGGCGAAGATTCTTACAGCACAATCTTCTATTTTTCTGAGAAAACAGAGAGTATGCCTTTCTTCTCTTACTGCTCCGGACACTTTTTCTGCAACCGGAATTATTATACTGTGAACCGTGTTTTAGAAGGTTATCTTATTATCTACACAATCAGGGGTTGTGGAATTTTGGATATCAATAATAAAACTTATACCCTGGATACCAATTCTGTTGTCCTCATCGACTGTGATATCCCCCACTCTTACCGGACAAAAGAGGATACGTGGGAGCTTTATTATCTGCGTTTTGCAGGCAGGGCGGCAGAAACCTACTATACCATGATATCCGCACCGGAATTCCGCGTACTGCATTTTAAAAGCACAGACAATATCCGTACGTGTATCGAACACAACATTAATATTTCCTTTATCGCCGGTATCCGTTCCAGTTTTATTCAAAACAAGATTATTACGGATCTACTGACTGACATTTTGTTAAATTGCAATGCTTCGGAAAAAAGGATAGATGAATCCACGAAAGAAACCCTGAAAGCAGTAGACAATTATATTACTATAAATTACCAGAATGCGATCTCTCTTGATGATATCGCGGAACATGTGCATTTAAATGTGAACTACCTTTCCAGGCTTTATAAGACAAATACCGGAACAACAATCCATGAGACACTGCTGACGTTCCGGATTAACAAAGCAAAAGACCTGCTGATCAACACCGATATGAAAATTGCGGATATTGCAGAGCAGGTTGGCTTTCAGTCTGCCAATACCTTTATACGGTGCTTCAAAAAACAAGTGCAGATGAATCCGCTCGCTTACAGGCAGTGCATGTGAGCCGAGCCCTAAAACGCAGTATTGCTGCTTTTGCTGTACCCTCTTTACATATGGAAATACGCTCTGCAATTTCCTATATCATGAAAAAAATAGCGTTTTCGTTCCACTCCGAATAATAGACCGGACGTCCGTTAGCCTGTTCTCTCACAATTGCAACATTTTGACGGAACCCTGTATTAGGTATTTCCATAATTTCAGATTTGTCCGGCATAAGACAGCGAATTCCATCAAGCAGATTACCGCTTCAGGCCCGTCAAATAAGTTGGTAATCCCATTTAAGCCGATTGCAACAGCCTCCGCATTTTCTTCCGCTTCTAAGTCTGAGGAGGCGTTCACACCGCCGATCGGATCTCCTGCATATTGATGGCTGGAGATAAAGTCAACAGGCACTTGTTGCTCTTCACAGTATCTTATAAAACATCCTACCAACTTACTGCCTGATGCCGCCGGTCCCCCTACCTGGATTCTGCTGTCTACAGCCTTGACTGCCTTTGCCGTAATTTCATATAATCGGTAATACTGCTCTTTAGCCCCTGCCCAAAACACAAAAACATCCGGCTCGTTCCATATCTCGAAGGGCCAGCTTTCCACATCTTTTTCGCCATAGCGGTTCAGAAGGTACTTTACAAACAATAAAATAAAGTCTGTCCATTCTTTTTCATCTTTTGGCGGTGCAATACAGCCGCCATAATAAAACCCGCATTTCGCATCTGATGAAGCCAGATGCTTTGGCATAAATGACAATTCAACATATGGTTTCATGCCACAGGCAAGAATATTATCATACACCATACCTATCTTCCGAAAAAAGATTTGTTTCAGATTCTCGGCCCCCGGAATGACTGTCAAAAAAATTCAGTGCCAGCGGGCACTGGAAAAAAAGCCTTGGGTATGCTTTATAAATATAGCTTCTCCTCATATTCATATTAATAACAATGCTGTTAGTCTCTGCACTAACTGCATAGGCATCCCCCGGTGCATGAAAGAAAAAATCACCGGGCTTTAATTGAAACTTTTTATCTAACAGCCAAAATTCCGCACTCCCCTGAAATACATAAACACACTCAAAGCAAGAACCTTCATGAAGCGATTGACATGAAAATTAAACTGCTTCACTATATTTATATCCAAATCGGTCTCCGTACATATCATACTGATCTTCCTCAGATACTTCTGGATCGCACTCCTCACAGAATGTAACCGCCCGTATGCTGGCCTCACCAGTTTTCACCCCGGGAATATATGCAAAATGAACCGCACATCTGGGACATCTGCCTGTCTTTTCATCTGGCTGACAGCTATAATAACAGTGATCTATCTATATAAATACTTGGAAAACACTCGATGCATCCAGCGTGCACTGATATCTTCACATTTCCAGGCCCGCAGGTAATCATCTTGCCAAATGGATCTTTCTTTTCTCCTACCAAAATAAAACCAATCGCCTTTGAATATACGGTGAATGCCGTCTCTCTCTTAAGCGAATATGTACGTCGAAATACCACTCTGTTCCTAAATCCTTCGCTCTTCCAGAATGCCGGCCATCCTAGTCCTCTTTCCACACGGCTAAAATTCTGTTTCATTGCATGATAGAGCTCAAAATCAGCTGGATACCAGATCCAATATGTTGTTTTCATTTTTCCTCCTTGCACACTCTTTTCTGGCGTAAATATTATCAATCATTTAATACTTTTTTTAAAAAGCAATCATTTTATTTGCATTATCCCTAGAATATACAGTATCAATGCATTCAAATCCATGAGAAATTTCCGGATTGTTTCCAGAATAAATGTTCAACATTGCCATAACACCAACAGTATTTAATTTACTATAAAATCTTCTAGCCTGTTCCGAAAATGAATTTACACCGGCATCTGATATATAAGCTGGAGGGAAGAGTTCGGAAACATTGTCTGTAACAGCTGCCATTTTAATAGAAGTCATTTTTTTTGTTCCGATCCACAAATTGCCTGCCAGCACTTTCGTAATGAGAAAACTATCCTCATTAAGGTTATCGCCTTTTTCATACTCCTGTTCTTTATTTGTAAGACCAGTAAACGCTGCCAGATAAGCTCCGGCGGATTCTCCCATGATTACAATATGATCTGTATTAATATTATACATACCTGCATGGGCTCTTAAATACCGGATTGCACTTTTCACTTCAGTTTCGCGTTCAGGAAAACGAGTTTCGTCTTTTATACTGTAGCTGATGCATGCAACTGCAAAATCTCTCTTAGCAAAATATACTAATTCCGGCACCCACACATTATGGTCAACACCTGCAAATCCCCCGCCGCATATCCATACTAATAAAGGATATGTGGCGCTACAGTCATAATTAAAATAATTTCTTGGACGAATTAGCGATAATTTCAAAGGCCGCACTGTCGCATTACACCAGTCTAACTTTTGTTCATATACTATATCTGATGCCAAAGTTAGGATATCGTCCTTAATTTCTACTTCTAAGATTTTCTTCATATAATTTTATCCCTTAATTGCTCCGGCTGTCATACCTGCAACAATCTTCTTCTGAGCCAAAATAAAGAAGATAACAATAGGTAGCATTGATATGACAGCTGCTGCAAATGCCATATTATAATTTGATGCATGCTCACCAAAGAATACATACTGTTGCAGCGGAATTGTCTTAACTACATTTTTTTGTAAAATCAGGAGTGATATATTGAATTCATTCCATGTCCATAGTGCATCTAAAATCGCTACAGTTGCCAGTATTGGCTTAAGAAGGGGAACCACAATCTTCCCTAAAAGCTTAAATCTTCCACATCCTTCAAGCAGCACGGCCTCTTCAAGTTCAATTGGTATCGTGTTAGCACAATTATGAACCCGTTTCGCAACATAACATTTCTGTGGCCTGTCTACTTGACCGGCGACATATCATTTATACCCGATGCCTTGTGTTCCTGTTGTTTGACAATTTCTTCTCTGATCGGAACAAAGTGGGCAAGCCCACCTCAACTCCCTATCCCCTCATTCATGAGGGGCTTGCACACTTTGGCGCCGCCGCGATGCCGCCTTGCGGCTATATACCTTATGGCGGCGTGTGCATTCCCCGGAGGGTTTTTATGATATAGAAAATTCCAGAGGAATTTCCTATATCATAAAAAAGAAAGTGTAATCCTGCCTTGATTTACACTTTCATTAATTCTAATCTTATATTTCAACTGAAAACCTATATTCTGCCAAAATTAATTTACCGAATAGACCCACATTGCTTTAATCTGATCTGCAATCTCTCCAAACACCCATTCTTTTTCCGTTCTGGTTATACTGAAAGGATCATTTATACTGACATATCCGTCATGATAACCTGTCATGACTATAAAATGGCCATTCTGGGTGAAGTCCCCCGGCCCCATACTGCAGATAATCGGATGTCCTGCTTCAAGCTCCGCTTTCAGCTGCTCTTCATCCAGCATTCCGCCATAACAGTTCACGTTCCAATCATTACCCGCATTTTCCATAAATGTCCAATATGTATCATTCGCCTCGTCCACATAATTGTGTTCCATGGAATATTGAGCCAGCTTCACAGGTGTAACAGAGGAATCCTGCGTAAGCCCTGCCACAACCATCGCCATACAGGTCGGACCGCATCCGCTGACTGCGAGAATGCTTGTGCCGTAAGAAGCATATCCCCAGCGTTCATCCCATTGAAGCAGATGCGGAATCTCTCCTGGCGTCAAATCTTTTTCTATATTATCCGCATATGCCTGATTTTTTTTCGTCCCGTAGTTATCTACAAATGTTAGTGTTTCTTCATTTTTATCCAATAACCCAATTACATCAGCAGGATACCCCTTCTCTTCAGCATCTTTTTTCACCTGTTCAAGGGTCCGCTTTTTCGTAATAGTTTTCGTAGTATTCTTAACTTCTTTACTTTCTTTTGCCTGGACAGTATTATTAACAATTTCCTTAGTCTCTGGTTTAAGAGCTGCTGATACTATAAATACGATCATAAGCAGCAGTGCCGCTAATATTTGCTTTTGCCTGCGAACCTGCTTCTTACGCCTCGCCTTTCTCTCCTGCTTCCAGTTTTCCATGTTATCTTTTCTCCAATTGTATGTCACTCTTTTTGATTTCAATTCTATGTTATTGGTTCTATCTTAACATAAAAGCCATCATAATTTAACATTTTCTTAAATATTTAATAATTTGTTAAAATTTTCTCTCTGCTATTCACAACTTCATCAGTGAAAAGCAGCAAAATAAAAGGAACACCGAATGCATCGGCGTTCCTTATTCTATCTACATTCCTCTGATGTCCGCACAACCTCTTTGATACATACCACACCTTTATGCCGAAAACTGACAGAGGCAGGCCTCCCGTCTCTGTCTGACGCATCGGGCCGCTTAGAAAATACCAAAAATCTTTTCCCGGAAAGACTGATATAATGAGTCATAATCCGTATACTGAATATTACTCTCTTTAAAACTCTTTCCCCATACCTTGCAGATCCCCTCTGCAATCAGGTTTGAGTCATCCCCTTCCAGCCCCAGAACTGACGGAAAAACGTAGTAGATCATAAAGAAATTCAAATCTACCTGCGTACGGGAGTCAATCTTTCCCTTCTTATTAGAAAAGTGATCATTCACTGCCTTCACCAGGCATTCCCCAATTTCCCTGGCGGCAGCTTCTTTGTCCTCTGCCTGAGCGACATACTCTGCCATTTCCTGAAAATAATGTCCGTTCCTTTCAAGAAATTCAGCCGTGTTCTTTTCATAGGACTTCTTTTTCAGATGTCCCAGCATCTTTTCCTTATTATCAAAGACAGTTTCTATCCCCTGAAGCATATCTCTCCTCCTGCGCCTTTTCTTTCTGATCTCAATCTACTTTCATTTCCTTAAACGGGATGTCTTTTAGAAAGGAGGAACCGGGACACCCCCGGTTCCTCCTGAATCACTACAGTTTATTCGACTGTACCTCTATGAATTAGTCATAAAGGTTTGGAGCGATGTCTGCTTCTTCCATATTTGTGGAATCATACCAGTAACCATCTGTCTCGATATCTTCTACTGTTTCGCCTTCGCAGATCTTATACAGTGTTTCGATAGATAATTTACCCTGCATCAGAGGAGACTGTGTAACAGCGCCAAGTAATGTTCCGTCTTTAACTGCTGCTTTGATTGTAGAACCAGCATCGAATCCAGCTGCGATAATGTTTTTCTCAGGATCGCTTCCTAATACGCTCAGGTTCTGGTTTGCTGTCAGAACACCCTCTGCAGATACCTGGTTTGAACCGAACATAGCGATTGTGTCGTCTTTGTTCATGATGTTAGAAGCCTCTGTAGCACACAGTTCAACTGTTGTCTGAGCCGGTACTGCAACTTCGATGATGACATCTGCTGATTTCTCATCGCCATTGTTTTCTACTTTACCTACAAAGTAGTCATTTCCTACAACTGCAACTTTCTTTCCGTCTGCTTCAGCCAGTTCTTTGAATCTGTTGATAAATCCAAGACCACGCTCTGTGATGTTGGCAGATGTTGCATCCTGGTTAACTTCACCGACTCTGACTGGTTTTTTAGCATCTGCAATTTTGTCTTTTACTGCTTCATAAATCTTATCAGCTGCAATAGCGCCTGCTGCGCCGTTGTTTGTTACAACTGTAGCGTATACAGATCCTTCCGGAGCATCCGGCACACCTGAATCGAAGCAAACTACCGGGATCTTTTTATCAAGTGCTGTCTGCAGAGCGTCCAGAACTGAATTCTGGTCACAAGCTGCAAGAGCGATACCATCCGGGTTTTTATTGATTGCGCTGGTCAGCATGTTTACCTGGTCAGCGATATCAGACTCCGCGTTTGGTCCTGTTGTATTGGTCTTAACACCCAGTTCTTCTTCTGCCTGTTTGATTCCCTGTACGGCTGCCTGCCAGTATGATGACTGGAAGCTCTTAACGATAACTTCGAAGCTGTAATCTCCGCCGCCTTTGTCGGAACCTTCGCTTGTATCCTCAGTCTTTGTGTCGGTGCCGGCTGCTTTGTCGCCTGCTTCCTCTTTCTTTCCGCCGCAGCCTGCAAGCAGTCCTGCTACCATGCATCCACTAAGTAATACTGCTAAAACTTTCTTTTTCATATTTTTGTCCTCCTGACATAAAATGGTTTTTTATAGTAACAGCTCCCCTGCCGTCTCCAGTCCCCAACCGGAACCGGCACTGGCTGCTATCTATCATTGATAGGTTTACTGCTAAAACTTTGATTATTGAAACTTTGTATTGCTGAGACTTTCATTGCTGCGGTTATGCCTGGTCTTTTTTCCTCTTGAGCATATCTACAAGTACAGCCGCAATCAGAACGAGACCTGTAATAATCTGCTGCCAATTTGCCGTCAGCCCGATGAACGGAAGACCTGTCTTCAAGAGACAGATAACGAATACACCAGCCAGCGTTCCTGTGATGCTTCCTGCACCACCAGACATGGATACTCCGCCGATGATCGCTCCGCCGATAGCCTCCAGCTCAAATCCGGCGCCTGTTCCCGGCTGAACCGTTGCAAAAATAGCGGAATAGGAAATCGCTGCAAGTCCTGCGAAGAATCCGGAAATCACATAGGCAAGTATGTGATAGAATTTAACATTAACCCCAGATAATCTGGTTGCTTCTTTGTTGCTTCCGATTGCCAGTGTATAGCGTCCGATCTTTGTATGATTCAGGACAAAAGTCATGATGATTACGATGATGATGATCCACAGGAAACCAATCGGAATGTTCATATCGTTCACCTGTATCTTGAAGATGCTTCTGAACCATCCTCCCTCAGCAGCTGCTGCCGGCCAGGAGATTCCGACTCTTCCAACGATAATGGAACCAAGTCCTCTTGTGATCATACAGGTACAGAGCGTCGCCAGAAACGGCGGTAAATCCATCAATGCTACGAGGCATCCGTTCAGAACGCCGATTGCCATACCGAATACGATACTTGCAAGGATTCCTGCCCAAGTCGGCCAGCCCTGGAATGTAATCAGGTAGCCGCCTACCAGTGAGTAACAGATAAGTCCGGTACCAATGGAAAGGTCAACACCTGCCGTCATCAGCGGGAACGCAACCCCTATTGCCATCAAAGTGATATAATATGAATAATCCAGTATACTAAGAAAAGTGGTATACTTTCTAAAATTCGGGCTGAGTGCGCAGAAGAAGATGAATAAAGCAATTACAACCAGAAGAACGATGAATTTCTGCCCTCCCAATCTGTCAATTACCGACCTGTTTCTGCCAGCCGTTTTTGTTGTATTATTAGCCATTTTATTATCCTCCCTACTCTATCTCTCGTGTAGCCAGATTCATGATGTTTTCCTGAGTTGCCTCGGAAATATCCAGCTCACCTGTCTTCCTGCCTTCACACATTACGACGATTCTGTCACTCATTCGTAATATTTCCGTCATCTCAGAAGAAATCATTATAATGGCTTTTCCATCTGCTGCCAGCTTATTCATCAGCTTATAAATCTCATTCTTGGCACCAACGTCGATCCCTCTGGTAGGCTCATCAAATATCAGGATATCACAGTTTCTTGTCAGCCATTTTGCAATAACGACTTTCTGCTGATTACCGCCTGACAGGTTTACTACAAGCTGATCTACATCCGGTGTCTTGGTTGCCAGTGACTCTACGTATTTTTCCGCAACCTCTTTCTCTTTCTTCTTATCTATAAAGATACCACTCATGTAGTTTTCCAGTGTCGCCATTGTCGTATTCTCGGCAACAGTCTTCTGTACTACGATTCCGTATCTCTTTCTGTCCTCTGACAGATAACCGATACCATTTTTAACCGCATCCTGCGGAGTGTTGATTGTTACTTTCTTGCCGTTAATATAGATGTTACCGCTGTCAATCGGATCCGCACCGAACAGCGCACGCGCCGTCTCCGTACGTCCGGCTCCCATAAGCCCTGAGAATCCAAGGATCTCTCCCTTATGGAGTTCGAAGCTCACATCCTGTACCATCTTTCCGGCATTCAGATTTTCTACCTTCAGCACTACCGGCGCATCCTTCGGCACCATGCTCTGGGTCTTCGGATCTTCATAAATAACACGGCCCACCATCATGTTGATGATATCGTCTTTTGTACTGTCCTTTGTGATCAGAGTTCCTACATAGGCGCCATCTCTCATGACGGTAACTCTGTCGGTGATCACTTTGATCTCATCCATACGGTGAGAGATATACACAATACCCATGTTCTTTTCTCTCAGGTCACGGATGATCTTGAACAGTTCCTGAATCTCAGTCTCTGTCAGCGCCGCGGACGGCTCATCGAATACGATCACCTTTGCATCATGGGATATTGCCTTTGCAATCTCACACATCTGCTGCTTTCCTACGGTCAGCCTGCTCATCGTCTCTCTTGGATCAATATCAATATTCAGTCTTTGGAAAAGCTTTCTGGCCTCATCATTCATCCTCTTGTCATCGATGCGGATGCCCTTTTTGAACTCTCTTCCGATGAAGATGTTCTGTGCAACCGTCAGATGGCCCAGCATGTTCAGCTCCTGATGCACAATAACTATCCCTGCATCCTGTGCCTCTCTTGTACTTGAAAACTCTACTTCTTTTCCTTCATATGTAATTGTACCGGAATCTTTTTTGTAGATACCTGTCAACACCTTCATCAGTGTAGACTTACCGGCACCGTTCTCTCCCATCAGCGCAAGGACTTCACCTTTTCTGACTTCCAGGTCTACGTGGTCCAGCGCATGAACACCTGGGAAAGATTTATCAATATCTTTCATCGTTAATATAACTTCGCCCATTCTTTTACCCTTGCCTTTCTATTTCTTCATTCTCAGATTTCCATGTATCATTATTAGTTCTTTCTGCGTCTTGCGACAACATCACTGAATACTGCGACTATAACAATAATACCTGTAATAATAAGCTGATAATCTTTTGAAAAGCCAAGAGCCAGAATCCCTTCCTGCAGCAGAGCGATAATGAACACACCGATTACTGTTCCGCTGATAGAAGCAAGCCCGCCTGCCATGGAAGTTCCTCCCATTACGCATCCTGCAATTGCTTCGTTGTTGTACTGATCGCCATATCCCGGCTGAACTGTTGTATACGCAGATACATAGAAGAGTGCTCCGATTCCAACCAAAACTCCACAGATTATGTATGCTGTCATTTCCCATTTCTTAACGTTAACTCCGGAAAGCCTTACTGCTTCTTTATTGCTTCCCAGTGATAAGATATAACGTCCCATTTTGGTCTTATTCAGAATGATCGCACAGATAATTGCCACTATAAGGAAGATAATCAGGCCTGTCGGGATGTCCCCCATCTTGACCAGATATCTGTACCATCCGCCCTCTGCGGAAGACTGCGGCCAGCTTACAGACTGTGTCTTTGTAAATACAGATGCGAGGCCTTTTGCGATATTCATACTCGCCATGGATGTAATGAATGACGGTACGGACCAGTATGCTACCAGGTAGCCGTTGAAGATACCGAAGAGAAGGCCGACCAGAATACTGATCACCATGACTAACGGCATCGGAACTCCATATGTAATGAGGCTGAATCCGGAAACGAGCGCACAGCAGAACATAACCGGCCCGATGGAGAAATCAATCCCCCCTGTTGCAATTACAAAAGTAACCCCCAATGATAAAAATCCAAGAAAATATGCATAGTTAAGGGCACTCAGAATACGGCTGATTCCTGCAAAATCTCCCTGCGTCATCGCGCAGAAGAATCCGTACAGAAGAATCAAAACAAAGCATAACACAACCCTGTTAAACCCCACCTTTTTCACAAAAGGATTTTGTTTAATCTTTTCCACTTTTCTTCCTCCTACTTCTTTAATCTTGCTGCTTTCAGAGATGCTGCATCAATTCTCTCATCCTGTTTCAAATGCTGTCTCGTACGTATCTGCATGTCCCCGCTTCTCCCCGTCTTATATGTCATTTCGTGAAAACTGCACTTGCAATTCCGGAAAAACATGATTATAATACGTTTATCTTGCCGCTCAGGATGAGCAACAAAAAGGAGGTTCACATGAAACACTTACGTACATTTTTTTCTGTATCACTGATTTTCGTTCTTGCCGTAACCGCTCTTACAGGATGTAAGAAACAGCCGCAGGCTGTCAAATCTCCATTTACGGAGATGACCTGGGAGAACTCTGTTGAAGATGTGATCGCCGAGGAAGGCGATGACTATACAACCTATGAATCCATATATAACGGAACCACTTATGAGTTCGCCAAGAACTATCTTGATCAGGACGGAACCGTAAAATACATGTTCGACGACAACGACAAACTGATGTGTGTTGCCTGGGCCTTCGGTACAGACGATGAAGAAACACTGAAGGATACCTATAATAAAATCCATCAGGATGTGGAAGATACCTACGGCGAAAGCGGTTATGATTCGGAGAATCCTACCAACTACGGCGATGTCTGGTATCTTGAAAACGGTAATATCCTTTTAATGGTTGTTACTACCGACACCCAGCAGGCTCTTCAGTATTCTTATCTCAATCCGGAGGTATCCACCAAAGAAACAGAAAACTGAGTCAACAAACATTTACAATCAAGATTTATCCTTAGTATAGTATTTATGAACTTTTTATTAAATTGAAAATTTTACTGAAAAAGGTTAAAAAATTACAGCCTGTAAAAATACCGACCGTAATTTTTTAACCTTTTCTTCTTTATTTTATATCTTTATTTTTCGACTTCACTGAAAACCAACTTCAGGGCATGTGCTGCAAAAACGTCCCCGGGTATCCATTATTGATCCGCTGCATTATGCTTTATACAGGCTGCAGATCTCACTGCTGGCCGGTAAATGGATAGAGCAGGCGCTGGTTTTCTTCTTCATACATATTTTCTTTTGTAATCATCTTACAGCCTGAATCCAGATTTTTCTCGTACTTTTTACCATCCAGGATATGGATCACCTGCTCAACGCCCAAATACCCCATATTAAACGGCTTTTGTATAATAATCCCCTGGAATACCCCCTCCTCTAACAGCTGAATCTCCTTAATAGAGTTATCGAAGCCGACTACCTTGACTTTTCCCTTAAGCCCCAGATCCTTTACCGCCTCCGCTGCCCCTACTGCCGAGTATTCATTCGTGCCCATTATAACTTCCATCTGTGGATACTTCTCCAGCATTTCCACGGTCAGTTTATACGCTCTGTCGTAGGAAGAACCGCAGAACACGACATCCATGATCTGATTTTCATAATCTCCCAGGCCATCTCTCATACCGCTTTCTCGCTCTATAGCGGTCGATGAGCCCTTTACATGGGCCACAATCCCGATCTGCGATTGGCTGGTCAGCAGTCCCCGGGTGAACTCTCCCAGCTCCCTGCCCGCCAGATAATTATCCGTGGCTACAATTCCCTGTGCAATATCCCTGTCTATCACAGAATCAATCAGCACCAGTTTGATCCCATGATCCACAACCTTCTGAAGTGCCTCCGACATCTCGGAATAGCTGCAGGGGGAGACAAGTATTGCATCCGGCTGCTTTTCAATGCTCTCCTGGATACACTTGATCTGCCCCTCCACATCGGTTTCTGACTTTCCTCCTACGATCTCTAAATCCGCCTTAAACTCTTCCGCACCCAACTCCGCTCCGGCAATCAAAGATGTCCAGAACCCATTTGTCTCATCAATGGTTTTGGGGATTAATATCATCTTATACACTTTCTGATCCTGGCTCTGCATGCTCAGCAGGTTAAAAATAATCAGGAAAAGTGCAGTGAGAATACAACATAAAAACATTCCTGTTACAAGTCTTTTACCTGTGAGTTTCTTCATCATCTGCCTGCTCTTCCAGCGGCACCGTAACGGTTGCCACTGTTCCTACCCCCTTCCTGCTGATATAAGAAATCCCATATTCCTGCCCATAGTAGAGCTTCAGCCTCTTCTGAACATTTGGAACCCCCACGCCGTTTGATTTATGTTCTTTTTTTGTTTCGTCAAAAATATGTTCCAGGGCGGCTTCCTCCATCCCCACTCCGTCATCCGCAATCGTGATATAGGCCTTCTTTCCCCGCACATATCCCCGTATGCTCAGATTCCCCTTTGTTTCTTTATACTTCAGTCCATGGTAGATCGCGTTCTCTACAAGCGGCTGCAGGGCAAATTTAATAATCATGACATGATTGATCTCGGGAGAGACATCAATGGAATATTCCAGCTTATCTTTGTAGCGCATCTTCTGAATCGTCAGATAGCTGCGCACATACTCGATCTCCTCGGCGATCGTGACCTGCTCCTTGTCATTACTGATGCTCTGTCTGAACAGACGGGCCAGAGCTGAAGTCATCAGTACCACCTCGTCATTTCTTCCCGCCTCGGACATCCAGATGATAGAATCCAGCGTATTATAAAGAAAGTGCGGGTTGATCTGCGCCTGCAGCGCCTTCAGTTCGTTTTTCCTTTTCTGTTTCTGCTCGTACACATTCTGTTCCATCAGCGTATGGATGCGTTCTGTCATCACATTAAAGGATTTGCTCAGGCTTCCCACCTCATTTGATGCGGTGACCGGCACATTTGCCTTATCGAACCGCCCTTCTTCCACCATGCTCATGGAATCTCTGAGCTGGCGGATCGGCTTCGTAATCTCTCTGGATATAATACTGGATATCGCAATAACCCCCAGCAGGAGCACTCCCGCCACCAGAAGGTACATCATCTGCGCCTGCTTGTTATTTTTTAACAGCTCCGAAGTGTAGGCCGCCCCTACAACGGTCCATCCTGTCATATCAGATTTGGATATTGTATAAAGCTTATCGCCCTCTTCCGACTGAAAATGGTCTTTCGTACTGGACATGATCTCATCGATATTTTCCGTCTTCAGACCGCCGTACATCAACTGCTGCTGGGGATGGTAAATAATATTTCCATTCTCATCCAGGATAAAGATGTAGCCGCTGCCTCCGATATTATTGTTACTGCACAGTGAGCTGATGGCATTATAATTGAGGTCTATAAAAAACACCCCGTCGTTTTCACCTGTCTTGTAGTTTACGAGCGGCCTGCTCAGAGTAATCACCCATTTATAACTGCTCTTAATGGCATTCTGCACATGGGAAGAAGAGATTGCGATCAGATTCTTCGTCGACAATGCCGCCTGGTACCAGCTCTGCTCCCGTACGTCAATATATTCGGTAAACTGATCCTCTCCTTCATTTAAAATACTGCGCCCATTATCGGCTACCACCGCGATATTGTAAATATCATTCCGGCTGTTGCGAATGGTTTTAAACTGGCTTAGAATACGTTCCTTCTCTTCCTTCAATTCCTCTTCCGGCTGCTGCGTATTATACAGATAGTAGGAAACATCACTGTTTGCCGCAATGATCGATGATATATTCAGCATATAATCCATGTAAGAATCGATATCATAATTCACCTGTTTGATAATCTGGGAGGTATAATTGATCGAATTTTCATAGATCGTATTCTTTGTAAAGTTCAATGCAATGAAAAGGAAGATCAGCACTGCAATCACCATCAGCACAGAAAATGAAACCATAATCGTGCTCTGAATGCTCTTGAATCTGCCGAATATCGTCCTGGGTTCTTGTTCTTTCTTCATTTATTAACTCTCCCTGGCATACTCCTTCGGAGTTTTCCCTGTCATTTTCTTAAATGCGATGCTGAAATAATGGGGATCACTGAATCCCACTTTCTCCGCGATCTCATAATTTTTAAGGCTTGTCTGCCGGAGGAGCTGCTTTGCCCGCTCCATACGGACTCCGGTAAGCACTTCCGTGAAGGTCCTGCCTGTGGCCTCCTTGAAGATGCTGCTGAAACGGCTGGTACTGATGTTCAGATAGTCACAGATATGATTCAATCCCAGATCCTGATTGCTGTAATTTTCTCTGATATAGTCCATCGCCTGACCCGCCAGGCGTTCCGCGCTCGTCTGCCCGGCAGCGTTAACCGCATCCATCCCCCTGGCCGCATATTCCCGGATCAGCTTCATCGCCTTGTCCAGGTTCCTTGCATCTGTTATACCGGATATATCTGAATCCTTCAGCAAAAACTCCTCGTCTGTCTCCTGCACCGTCTGGCAGATAATCCTGAGTACCTGATGAAGATAAGCCACAGCCTTATTTCTGCTCACATAACCGGACCGCATCCAGTCCTCCACGTGATCCAGGATCTCATAAAGTACCGTCTCCTCTTTCCCTTTCACGGCAGCGGCAATGTCTTTAAAATCCTGTTCCAGCTCCATGGGATTCCCCGACGGCAATGCCTCCTCACAGTCAAATATAACACCTGTTCCCTTCGTATAACGGAACTTGAGAATCGCTGTGGCAGAATCGTAGGACTTGTAAAGCTCCTCCAGAGAGGTAACATAGCTGCCGATCCCCATAGAAACACTCAGCTTCATTGCGTCATAAACGGTAGACTTAATCTCCCTGCAGATAGCATTCACCTGCCCTGCATACTCTTTTGGCTTATTTGTCCGAAACAAAATACAGACCCTGTTGTCGGAATCCCGGTATGCCAGCCCTGCATTATGATTGTTCACAATCTCATTGCTGATGTTCTCCACAACGAAGGACATCAGTGCGCTTTCCTTCTTCAGGTCGTCGTCAGTCTCATACAAATCGGAATACACATCAATATCAACGGCCGCCACCCGGTAAGATCCCCCTTTGATCGTGATGCCGAACTCCTCCAGCTCACGCAGGCTTGTCTCCACGTCCTGCGTCCCCCTGACCAGACGCGACAGCGCCCTGGATATGATCAGTGCCTCATTCTTCGTATAGCTCTGATATACCTTCGTCAGCTCATCCAGCTTCTGCTCCTGCTGTCTCTCGCCGTCCAGCTTCTCCCTGATTCTGTTCAGCACCTCGGACAATTCCTTGGCAGTAACCGGCTTCAGAATATATTCGGCCACTTTATACTGGATCGCCTGCTTTGCATATTCAAAATCGCTGTATCCACTGAAAATAATGGTCGTAGTCTGAGGCAGGTTCTCATGGATATACTTACTCAGCCCCATGCCGTCTATGTATGGCATGCAGATATCCGTAAGCACAACGTCGACCGGCGTCTCCTTTAGAAATTCGATCGCATCCTTGCCGTTTTCGCAGTCGCCGACCAGCTCAAACCCCAGCTGTCCCCATTCGATCTTTGCGCCAATCGCCTCGCGCACCAGGATTTCATCATCTACCAGTAAAACTTTATACACTGTTTTATCCTCCCGTATGAGCATATTTTTCCTCCGCATACTTAGAATTAGTATACAACAAGTTTCTCTCCAGGGGAAGAGGGGCGGCACTGGAAAATTGCAGTATCTTAAAGTATATGAAAATAAAGTTTGTGCTCCCCTCCCGATCGGATGCAGCCCAGCCTGCCGTGAGACTGACGGGGGAGGGAGCGCAGGACACATCCGGGCATTTCGGATACGTAGAATGCGCGTTAGAACCACTTATAGCAAAATGGCGCCATCACATGGATTGAATCTGCTTCTGAAGCAGATTCAAAGCCGGCCTGAGCCGCGGAATTCATCAGAATTCCACGGTGAATACCGGTGGTTCCATGTGATGGCGCCATTTTGCTATTAGTGGTTCTTCGCAAATGGGCCGCATCCGAAATGCCCGGATGTGTCCTGCGATCCCTCCCCCGTCAGTCTCACGGCAGGCGGACCATCCCTTACAAAGTTACAATAACCCCATCTTCATCCCAGAGGTCATGCCAGTCTTTTGCGCCTTCCCACAAGAATACCTGCCCCTTTACAAGGCGGTTGTTTCTCTCAAGAGTTGCAATTTTTGCCATTTCCTCGTCAGTAAGCGGATCATCTAACATGCTCTTTAAGTTGCTTACATACTCAACCTCATGTACAGAGAACGGAATCGGTATCTGTCCTCTCTGATGCGCCCATTTCAGTGCGATCAGAGCCGGATGCACTCCGTGAGCTTTTGCGATCTCCTGCATTTCCGGTGTCTGCAGGTCAGCCACGTCCTCCGGACACATATCTCTCTCCGGTCTCTGGGGGGAGCCTAACGGCATGAAACCGATTGGCTGGATGTTGTGAGCCACAAGATAATCGAATAATTCCTGCTGCTGGAAGCATACATGAAGCTCGAGTTCGCATGCTGCCGGCATAATTTTCATAAGAGGCAGTACAGCTTCCAATTTCGGGATTGTCATATTGGAGATACCAATATGGCGGACCAGCCCTTTTTCTACCAATGCCTCGCACTGTCTGTAAGTGCTCATAAACTCTTCCACGCTGAATGGTTTGGAGTCCGGATTTCTGGAGTCCACATCGCATCCTGGTGCATGATAGTTCGGGAACGGCCAGTGGATAAAGAACATGTCGATATAATCACACTGCAGGTCTGCAATGCTCTTTCTGCAGGACTCCTCCACTCTTTCGTGCATATCGTTCCAAACTTTTGTCATGATATAAAGCTCTTTACGCTCTGCCACGCCTTCGTCAAATGCAGCTTTGAAGACCTCCCCGATCTGGTCCTCATTTCCATAGCATGCCGCACAGTCGAACATGCGGTATCCGCATCGGATTGCGCCTGCGACCGCGTCTGACACCTGCTGTGCTGTAAATCTGTCGGAACCAAACGTTCCCATTCCTACACATGGTACTTCTTCACCTGTATAAAGCTTCACTTTTGGCACATCTGCCGGATTAATAAATTCTCCCATCTTTTTATCTCCTTCTTTCTTTTCTTATTTTCACCGTATAAATACGGGAATTTTTATTTCATTTTTACGATCCGGATTTCCGGGAAAATACGCTCCATATCTTCTTTTACATAGAAACCGGTCTCTTCTCTCAGGGCTGCCGCCGCGGAAATCGCACTTGCTTTTCTCAATACCCCTTCCATGGAAAGCCCCTCGCTCATCCCCAAAGCGAATCCGGCTATCATGGAATCGCCGCATCCCACAGTATTCACTGCATCAATTTTCGGAACCTCTGCCCGGTATATCCCTTCACTGCACACAACGAATGATCCTTCTCCGCCTAGTGAAACGGCTACAATCTCCACGCCATCGTTGTGGATTCTTTTCGCAGCCTCTATCATATCGTTGATACTCTCGCATTCTTGCCCCGTCAGCATCCTGATCTCATCCAGATTTGGCTTAATCATCGTCGGTTTCGCTTCTATTCCCATCTCCAGCAGCCTTCCGCTTGTATCCAGAATCACTTTTTTCCCGGCATCCCTGCAGACCTTAACCAGCCTCTGGTATGCAGTTCCGTCCAGACCTTTGGGTACGCTTCCCGACATTGCCACGACATCGGCCTTAGCCGCCAGCCCCTGGAATTTTTCCAGAAATCCGTTGAAATCCTGCTCGGATACGGTAAAACCAGGTTCCAGAAATTCTGTCTGCACATGGTTCACCTCATCCCATATGTTAATACAGGATCGGCTCTCCGCCTCCATATGATAAAATGCACTTTCAATCCCGAATGGTTTCAGGGAATCTTCTATATAAGCGCCCGCATGCCCGCCGACAAATCCCGTGGCAACCACTTCAGCACCCGCAATTGCCGCAGGCTTGGAAACATTGAGCCCTTTTCCGCCCGGCGTATAAGCGCATTCTCTGACCCGGTTCACTTCTCCGGTTTGAAAGCCCTCCACTACATATCTCTTGTCGATCGCCGCATTTAACGTGACTGTAAGTATCATGAATTCAGCCCTCCCAAGCTTTAGTTAATCATATCTGTCCACGACCAGATGTACTAGTACAGCCGTGCATGAATCTTTCAGTAATAAGTGCCTGATATCTGCGTCAGAGGTGTGCCTGCTTTCGCGACGGCGTAGTGGTTCCTACGTCTAGCGAAAGCAGGTGCAGCTATGGCGTAGAGAGCAGGTGCTTATTGCTGAATTATTAGTGCGCTGCTGTACTAGTTCATCAACAGAACCTTTCCTTTTACAAGCCCCGGTGTCTTAAACATCTGGAATGCTTCCTGGGCCTGGCTCATGGGCATCTTTTTATATATGAATCCCGGATCAAATTTGAGCTGTCCGGTTGCAAAATAATGCGCCGTCAGTTCCCACTCTTTTCCGGGGAACGGAGAGCTGTAGGACATCCAGGAACCTGTCAGTTTGAACTCTTTGCGGTTCATGTTCTCCCACATGGCCGGCGTAAATGTAAGGTCTACATGGGGAGTCCCAATAAAACATACATGCGCTTTATTTGCCGCCAGCTCGAAGGCCATATACATCGTAGGCGCCTGTCCTGCAGTCTCGTATACGTATGCATACCCCTTGCCGTCCGTGACAGCCATAGCCTCCTCCATATAATCTTCTTTTGTTGTATTGATCACTACATCTGCTCCGAGACGTTTTGCAAGCTCCAGCCTTTCATCGCTGATATCAAAAACAACCACCTTTTTGGAACCGAAGATCTTCGCCCATTGCATCGTAAACATCCCAATGGTTCCGCCGCCCAGAATCGCAACATACTGTCCCCCCTGGTAGTCGTTCTGCAGAAGGCCGTGCAGTGCGACCGTGGAAGGTTCGAACATGGCTCCCTGCTCATAGGAAATACTCGGGTCAAAAACAACCGCATTCTGCTCCGGTACGACTACATACTCCGCATTGCTGCCCTGCTGTCTGGATCCGATAAAGCTGTAATGCTTACAGAGGGAGAAGTTGCCGTTCTGGCAGTCGTCGCATTTCATACAGGGAAGAAGCGGCGCCCCGGATACCCGGTCCCCCACTTTTACTTTCGTAACGCCTTCCCCCACTTCCACGACATCACCCGAGAACTCGTGTCCCAGTACGATGGGATAGAAATGCACGCCGTTATGAAGCACCCTGGGAATATCAGAGCCGCAGATTCCGGAAGCCTTCACTTTCACCTTGACTTCGCCCGGCCCTGCCTGGGGCTCCTCGTAATCCAGATATTGTACATCCTCATTTGCGCATACTACTGCTGCTTTCATTTTACCTGCCTCCTGTTTTTTTCATGGTTTCTTTTAAATTATGATATAGTTCCAGATAAATCTGATAGTTCTTTTCGTAAACGGCAGCATTGTCCGGATTCGGTTCATGGGACCGTCTGTTCTCCACCGTCAGGGCAACTGCCTCCTCAAAACTCTCATACATGCCCACACCCACGCCTGCAAGTATGACAGCGCCCAGTGTTGTAGCTGTATCAGAGGAAGGAACGAGGATCGGTTTTCCCGTAATATCGGACTTGATCTGTGTCCAGAGCAGTGAATTGGCTGAACCGCCCATGGCACGCAGTACGCTGACCTTTGCCCCCGCCTCTTCCGCCACATCGAGATTATGTTTCAGGGCATATGCCACGCCTTCCATGGCAGACCGGATAAAGTGCGCCTTTGTCTTGCTGAAATCCAGGCCGTAAAATACGCCCTTTGCATCCGGATCCCAGATAGGAGAACGCTCGCCGGACATGTAGGGCAGAAATACGGTTCCGCCGCTTCCCGGAGATACCTTTTCCGCCATCTCATTAAATAATTCCAGAGAGCTTTTTCCCTGTCTCTTCCCTTCTTCCCTCTCGTAGTCTCCAAACTGCTGTTCCAGCCACCTCATAACACCCCCGCCGCCGGTGGTGCCGCCCTGAAGCAGCCATTGGCCCGGAACCACATGGTATCCCAGAATTAATCTTGGGTCCGCCTGATATGTATCTGTGCAGATGCTCATGCCGCCCGCCTGGCCGCCCTGTTCCTGAGTCTCTCCCGGATGGATGACCCCCGCGCCTAAGGTTCCGCACGCCGCGTCCAGACCTCCTGCCACCACCGGTGTTCCAACGGCCAGACCGCTTTCTGCGGCAGCCTTCTCCGTAACCTTACCGATCACCTCATGGCAGGGATGGATTTCCGGCAGAAACTCCGCCGGGATCCCAAGCCTCTCACACATTTTTATATCCCACGTTCCTGTGTGCATGTCAAAGCAATGCAGCCCATATCCCTGGGAAAGATCCTGAGTCATCTCCCCCGTCAGCTTATAGGCAATATAGCTGTTGGACTGCAGAATCTTATAAGTTTGCGCATATATCTCCGGCAGATTTCTCTGGTACCAGATAATCTTGGCCGTTGTGTAAGAGGGCTGCAGAGAATTACCGGAAAGTTCGAATATCTCGTCCGCCCCGATCTTCTTATTGAGTTCATCGCAGATATCCGCAGCCCTTGTATCCATCCAAATCGGTGTATTCGTAAGCACACTGCCCTCCCGGTCAACCGCAATTGCCGACCAGCTCTGCCCGTCAATTCCGACGCCGGCAATCTGCTCCGGCCGGATACTGCCGTGGGACAGTACTTCTTTAACCGCAGAACATATGGCATCCCACCATTCTTCCGGATTCTGTTCTGCCCATCCCGGATGAGGATAATACACCGGATAACTGCCATTTGCCGTGGCTATTACCTTACCGCCCCGGTCAAATACAGCAATCTTACAGGCACTGGTTCCTATATCAATTCCCAGTAAATATTGTTCCATCTCTACCTCCCATACCATCCGCTGTTTATATAAACGGAAATATCAAATCGCTCTCTATCGAAACGTTTCGGTTCTCCTTAAAAGAAAATTCTGTCATCTGACAGATTTTCCTTCCACAAAGGTCGTCTTTAGCTTCACCGTCTCTTTCTCTTCCTGCGCTCCCGCATCGTCCAGCCTCCTAAGCATCAGTTCCGACACGCAGCTGCCAATCTCTTTTGTGGGCTGGGCCACAATACTCAGCCTGGGAATGCTTGCCTTGGCAAACTCCACATTATCAAACCCAATAAAGGAAAGCTGCCCGGGGATCTCAATCCCCAGCTCGTTAACCTCTATGATCGCACCCATGGTCATCTCGTAATTGGAAACGAATACTGCCGTCATATCCGGATTTTTCCTGAACAGTTCCTTCATGGCTGCCGCGCCGCCCTTAATCGTATAGTCGCCGCGGACCACCAGCCCTTCTCCAAAGGCAGCGCCTGCCTTCTCCATAGCCATACAATAGCCCCGGTACCGCTCTTCTGCGGTATAGATTTCTTCCGGTCCGGCAATCATGCCGATCTTCCTGTGTCCTGCCTTGAGCAGCCGTTCCACAGCATCCCTTGCCGCACCTTCATTGTCTACCAGAACACAGTCGCATTCTATGTCTTTGAGTTTCCGGTCAATCAACACCACCGGCTTTCCGGCCCGAAGGAACTTCTGCAGATATACGCCCCTTTTTCCTGAGGGCATAATGATCAATCCATCCACTCGCCTGTGAAGCAGAAACTCGACAGCCTCCTCTTCCCGTTTTTCGTCCGTACGGCAGTCGCAGATCATGGTTGCATATCCATGGCTTCTGAGCTGGTCCTCCACTTCCGTGATAATCTCAGCACAGAAAATATTGTTCAGCTCCGGTATGATAATTCCGATTGTTTTCGTCTTATTTGTCTTCAGGCCTCTTGCCACCTCGTTGACTTCAAAGTGAAGCTCCTCTATCGCTTCCTCTATCTTGATCCGGTTCTTCTCTCTTACATTGCCTCCATTTAAATAGGAAGAAATAGTTGCCAGGCCAAGTCCGGTTTTTTTCGCAATATCCTTGATCGTAGCTGCCATGGTTATCCCTGCCTTATCTGCCCCTGTGCCGTGCACAGAAAGACTATTTTACGTTACTGTTCAAACCGTGCCGTATACGCCCAAAGGGTGTGAACAGGAACTAATTCACTTTATGGTCGCATCCGCATACCTTCATGCGCTCCATCACCAGATTCTTCACTGCTTCCATACCCACAATGCCAAGTTTCTTAGGATCAAAGGTATCTGGTTTCTCCTTAAGAAGTTTTTTGCCTGCGTCTGTATAAGCAACCCGCAGCTCTGTGGCAAAGTTCACTTTGCACATCCCGCGCTCCACACACTCTTTGACATCATCATCGCTGAGGCCTGAAGCCCCGTGAAGAACAAGCGGTACAGAGACCACCTTTCTGATCTCGGACACTCTTTCTTTATCCAGCACCGGAGTGCCTGCATAGAATCCGTGAGCCGTCCCGATTGCAATTGCCAGGGAGGAAACCCCGGTTCTCTCCACAAATTCCTTTGCTTCTGCAGGATCTGTATTGGTATCCGCTTCTGCTTCCAGATCGTCTTCCTTACCGCCGACCTTACCCAGCTCTGCTTCCACCGGTATGCCACATGCTTTGGCTGCATCTACCACCTTTTTGCTGACAGCAATATTATCTTCAAAGCTCTCATGTGAGCCATCGATCATGACCGAGGTATACCCCGCCTTGATTGCCTGTACCGCCAGATCAAAGCTGCTGCCATGGTCCAGATGTAAGCATACAGGAACCGAAGCCTTTTTTGCTTCCGCAGCAACGATCCCAAAATAGGTGTCCAGTGAACCGTACTTCACTGTGGAAGGGGTCGTCTGCAGCATAACAGGCGCACGCAGCTCCTCCGCAGCCGCAATCACGGCCTTCACCATCTCCATATTCTCCACATTAAAGGCACCTACAGCATAACCGCCCTTCTGCGCATCCAATAACATTTGTTCTGATGTAACTAATGGCATATGTATTATCCTCCTTAGGGTTAACCGAAACGTTTCGGTTTGTTTATATTTATATAATAATCCGGTTTTGTCAGAATGTCAATCCCCAGTTTTCAAAACATTATAATAGAAACAACTTAAAATCTTAACCGGATAGAGGCTCATGTGTTTCTTAACATAGAGAAGGGGAGCCGTCTGTTTCCCGACAGTCCCCTTATTGCAGATCCAATACATATGCACGATGTTTATATCAATCCAAATGAAATACAGGATAAAGATCGGTAGATACAGGACTATTATCCGGATTGGTCTCCATGATATCCGCCATGAAGTCCCACCATTTACGGCAGATCTCTGTGTCCGCGCTCTTGTCCCATTTTTCTGCGTCTTCGAGTTCTATATAGCCGTACAGAATATCGGTCTCCTTATCGAGGAAGATCGAATAGTTGGATCCGCCGTATTCATGGATCATATCTCTCATCTCCGGCCACAATTGATTATGGCGCTTTTCATACTCTTTTTCCATTCCCGGGTATAATTTCATTTTAAAACTTTTTCTGATCATGTTGTCTCCTTTCATGTCTCGGCATTCTTATGTACATGCCCTTTGTGCTGTTTCCAGAATATCACTTACCACGGCTTCTGTCCAGTGAGATATCCTGCATTTATCCGGAATCTTTTCACCCGGATTTCTTGTGCAAGCAGCGTCTTTTTGGAATCATAAGTAATATAAGCGAGCCATTTTGGCCCGCTTATATTACTTATTTATGGGTTTGTAAAATTTTAGTAAACGTCTTTCCACTCGTCGATGTTAGAAGGATCGAATTTGAACGGTGCGCCGAGGATGACTTCTGTTCCGCCGTCTGATGCTTCTACTACTGTGTAGTCGCCCATGTCGCCGGCTGTGAATGTGTCGTCTACTGCTCCTGTGATTGTTCCGTCAACTAATGCGATTGATGTGTAAGCCCCAAGGCGTCCAACATCGATCGGATTCCACAGATACATATACGGGCAGGAATGAGCGTCGTCATCACCGATGTATTCAGCCATTTCTGAAGGCAGTCCAAGTCCTGTCAGTTTTACAGATGATTTCTCGTCCTGAAGTACCTTAGCTGCTGCATTGATACCAACAGTTGTAGGTGCGCAGATAACTTTCAGATCCGGGTATTTGGATAACAGAGCCTGTGTCTGGTCTGTTGATTTCTGCGGCTCGTCATCTCCGTATGCAACTTCTACAAGTTCCAGTTTGGAGTATTTGTCTTCTTTCATGATCTCTTTCATAGCGTCGATCCATGCATTCTGGTTTGTTGCCTGTGATGTAGCTGAAAGAATTGCCCACTGTCCTTCTCCGCCTGTGATGTCCAGAACTGCGTCCATCAGAGCCTGGCCGATCTCAGTTGTTCCAGCCTGATTTACGAATGTCTGACGGCTGTCAGGGTTCGCTTTAGAGTCAAGGCAGGATACTTTGATTCCTGCATCCATTGCTTCTTCCAGTGCTGCCTGAAGTGCATTCTCATCGTTTGCAGCGATACAGATAGAATCTACTCCCTGGGAAATCAGTGACTGGATAACAGATACCTGTGCATCCGCTGTAGCAGCCTCAGGATGTTTTACGATGCATTCTCCGCCTTCTGCCTCGATTACTTCCTGGAATCCTTCTGCCTCTTTTTCATTGTAAGGATTTCCTGCTGATTTTGTGACAATTGCATAAGTCTTCTTTCCAGAATCACTGCTGTCATCTTTTGCAGTGTCCTCTGTCTTTGCGTCAGAACCGCCGTCTGTAGTGCCCTCATCCTTTGAGCCGCATCCTACAGCCAGTGTTGCCGCCATTGCTACACATAACAGTACGCTTAAAACTTTTTTCTTCATGCTTTCTTTCCTCCCTATGGAATTTTATTATATACAAAGCGCCTTTCCCGGCGCCCGGTATCAGATTAATAAGAATAGAGTTTCGCTTGCGAAACTCGCGCCTGCGGCGGTCGCACCGCGACATCTACATCTTACGCCGCAGTGCGCAACCCGCCTGGAAGGCTTTTTTATCTTATAGGTGAACTTTCCTATAAGATAAAAACAAGTTATCAGAAACAGACTACTTAACTGCTGCCGTTTTTTTCTTTAACTTTAACTCGCCTCCGATATTTGGCAGTAATACCGCCAGAATCAGCAGAGCGCCTAATATAATCAGAATTAACTGCGGGTTCATGTTGATCTGTCCAAGACCGATTCTCAGGCAGATGATGATGAATGCGGATATGATTCCGCCCTGTAACTTACCCTTGCCCCCGGCGGTTGAGATTCCTCCGAATACCGCCATTGCAATGGCATCAAGCTCAAAACCGTTTCCTGTCGTGGTGTTGGCTCCATAAAGTACGGATGTAAGGAAGAGCGCTGCAAGCCCGGCCATGAATCCCATTGCCATATAGATGATCAGGCGGATCTTCTGTACATGAATTCCTGAATAGTAAGCTGCCAGCCTGTTGGAGCCTATGGCATATACACTCCTTCCGAATGTCGTCTTGCTGAGTACAACGGTAAAGATGACTGCAAATATAATCACTACGAAGAGAATATAAGGGATCATCCCCACTTTTCCTGCGATCATGCGGAACCCGTCAGCGTTGCTTAAGGATATGGATCCGCCGCTTCCAAGAGCGATCTCCGCAATTCCTCTGAATACGATCTGCGTTCCCAGCGTTACAATCATAGGAGGCAGTTCGGTAAACTTTGTAAGGATCAGCCCGTTCACCAGTCCGCAGACCGTGCCGACCACAAGCGCGGTCAGAACGACTAAGATAAACGGCATATCTTTGTTGCATACCATGCATGTCATCGTGGCTGACAGGCAGACCGTAGCGCCTACGGAAATATCAATTTCTCCAAGTATCAGGATGTATGCCATGGGAAGCATCAGAAACACTTCTGTCAGATATTTGGGCATCTCTCTGAGTACATTGGATACCTGATAGCTCTGGGAGATACTTGCACAAAAAACGTTGATTAAGATAAACAATACTACCAGCATGCCTTCCCAGCTGAGAACCGTCTTTTTCCATGACTTCTCTGGCACATTGGCTATGGTTCTTCCGGATTTTCCTGCCATGATTACATCTCCCTTCCCTTCAGATTATTTTTATCCATTACACGCTGTGTTACGACGTTCAGGATTACAACGACTAATATGATAACACCCTTTACTGTATTCTGTGCAATCGAGTCGATTCCTACGAGAGGAAGTGCCTTTGCGATAATCGCCAGGATCAGAGAGCCAAGGAATGCTCCTACAACGCTTCCGCGCCCGCCAGTCATGCTGACACCGCCGATTACACAGGCTGCGATAACATCCATCTCTTTTCCGTACAGCATATTGGGCTGTGCGGAAGAGTAAACCGCTACGGCCAGGGCTCCGCACAGTCCGGCGAGAATTCCCATTACCGTATAAACCATCAGTTCCACATTGGACGTATTGATACCGGATATTGCAGCCGCCTCACGGTTGCTTCCTACCGCATATACTTTTCTTCCCACCTTCGTCCATTTCATAACAATGAAGAATATAATATAACATGCAAACATGATTAATACAACATTATTAATTCCCAGTACCTTGCCCAGGGCAAAGTTTTTGAATTCACCCAGGTTCTCTGCACTTGCCCACTGGCTGTTTCCGATCATGTAGGCCATGCCCCGGTATATGTACATGAATCCCATCGTTGCAATGATCGGGAGTACCTTTCCCTTTGCGATGACAAGTCCGATTACCAGCCCGCACAGCGCTCCGATTCCGATTGCAATCACAAAGAGCAGAAACGCATTTTCTACGATGTTATATTTCAGCAGCATACCGACTGTCATTCCGGAAAATGCAAGCGTGGATGCGATTGAGATATCGATGCCGCCAAGCAGCAGCACTCCCAGCATTCCCAGCGTCATGATCATGATAACCGCGTTATTTTTCAGCATATCTGATATAGATTTTAGCGTCATGAACGAAGGGCTTCTGAATGAAATGACCACACAGAGGATAATCAAAACGATCAGAAGGCTTGCTTCACGGGAGCCGGTGATTTTTTTCCAGATAGATTTATTTTCTTTCATCTTTCCCATTTCCTCCTATTTTGATTTTTCCATTGCCAGCTCAAGAATTCCTTCCTGGGTCGCCTCATCACGGTTCAGTTCACCAGTTACTTTTCCGCCGCACATCACGACGATTCTGTCGCTCATGCCAAGGATCTCCGGCATTTCGGAGGAGATCAGGATAATCGCGTATCCCAGTTTTGCCAGGTCGCCCATGATCTGATAGATCTCTGCCTTGGCTCCCACGTCCACACCTTTTGTCGGCTCATCCATGATGACAACCTTCATCTCCTGGCCGAGCGCCTTTGCTACTACGACCTTCTGCTGATTACCTCCTGAGAGTGATGTCGCAGGATCGAAAATCGTAACTGCTTTTGTATCCACATCTTCGAGGAGCTTCTTCGCAATTTCGCGTTCTTTCTTCTCGTTATTAAAACCATGCTTTGCATATTTGCCCATGGTCGGAAGTGTGACGTTTCTGCCCAGGCCCCAGCTCATGATCAGTCCCTCTTTCTGACGGTCTTCGGGAAGAAGGATGATCCCCTGCTTCATCGCATCGGACGGCTGTTTGATATGCGTTTCCTTGCCTTCCAGAAATACCTTTCCGGCATCCGGCTTTGTGATGCCGCAGACACTTTCCACGACCTCGGTCCGCCCTGCTCCAACCAGTCCTGTCAGACCTACGATCTCACCTGCATGCACGCTGAAGGAAACATTCTTGAAATATCCAAGTCTGGAGAGTCCTTCCACACGCAGTACTTCGGGTCCGATCTGCACTTCCGGCTTTGGAAACAAATCCTTGATCTCACGTCCGACCATTGCTTTTATCAGATCCGCATTGGTGATTCCGTCCACATCATAAGTGCCGATATACTGTGAATCCCGGAACACGGTAACCGTGCTTGCCAGGCGGTACATATCCTCAAAACGGTGGGAAATAAAGATGACGGAAACACCGCTTTCTTTCAGCTTATCAACAATCCGGTACAGTTCCTCAGACTCATTCTTGGTCAGCGCTGCGGTAGGCTCATCCAGAATAATGATTCTGGCATTTGTTGAAAGCGCCTTCGCAATCTCCACCATCTGCTGCTGTGCCACGCTCAAAGCTCCCATCTCATCGGTAGGCTTAAAGTCGGCGTTCAGCTGCGCCAAGAGCTTGCCTGCCTCCTCATTCATCTTCTTCCACTGGATCATGCCTTTGCTGATGATCTCGTGGCCCATGAAGATATTTTCTGCTACTGTCAGATCCGGATAAGATGTCGGATGCTGGTAAACCGCTGCAATGCCGGCTGCCTGCGCATCCCTGGGGCCTTTGAAGTCAACCTTCCTGCCGTCCAGGAACATCTCGCCTTCTTCTGCTTTATGTACTCCGGTTATGACTTTGATGAATGTAGACTTACCGGCTCCGTTCTCGCCCATCAATGCATGGACCTCACCCTTTTTGAGCTGGAAATGCACATTGTCCAAAGCCTTAACGCCAGGAAATATTTTTGTGATACCTTTTAATTCCAAAACATATTCAGACACCGTGTTTCCCTCCTTTTCCTTTCTAAAATAAGTGTAACAGTTCTAATTTTTTTCTAAAACAGCAAAATTTTTCGATTAAGGGTAAATTTTTTTTGTGTTAACCTTCAGGCGGGTCTGCAGCAGAGCTGCAGAATAAAGTCTAGATTTCACAGATGGATTTTGTTAGAATGATAGCATATAGTATGAATATGATGAAACTTCTATTTTTGAGGGGGCCTGTTCAGAAGCCCCTGCCAGCATGCGGATTCTCCATGCCCAGCACATCAGGGCAAAGGACGATCTGATTACGAAGGAGAAACGATACGATGAAATTATTGATTGTGGATGATGAAGAGTTAACCCGTGAAGGACTGATTGCGTCTCTTGACTGGAGCGCACTGGGAATCGAGCAGATCTTTCAGGCCGATGACGGAGTGAACGCGCTGGATATTGCCCGCGCGCAGAAACCGGATATTATTCTGTGTGATATCCGCATGCCGCGCATGAACGGGATTCAGCTGGTCGAACGTCTGGAAGAGTTTCTTCCGGATACCAGCGTCATTTTTATGAGCGGTTATTCGGACAAAGAGTATCTGAAGGCGGCCATCAAACTGAAAGCGATCAATTATGTAGAAAAGCCTCTAAATCCGGAGGAAATCAAAGAGGCCGTGCTGGAAGCCATCGAACGCCGTGAAAAGAATCTGCGCACCAGACAGAACGAAAACCTGTATTCTATGGAGACTGCCTCCCAGCTTGCACTGCTTCTGACCAAACCCTATAAGGAGAATACCGGACAGATCAACAGCCTGGCCGGGGAGCTTTCCCTTCGCCTGATGCCGGGAAGCAGTTTTACAACCTATATCGTCAGGCTGAACCCCGCCGAACCTGACAGCACACTTCTGCGCAACATCCGGGATGACCTGACCGATTATCTTACGCATTATCACCTGCATGTATTTTACATACAGATCCACGCCGTATATCATGTGTTCCATATTATGGGAAACAGCGCGCCCTCCCCAATTGCACTGTCTGCTGTTGAGAACTTTCTGAAAGAGCAGTTTCTTCCCCTCGGTGATTTTTTTATCGGGCGGGGAGACACGGTGAGCGGAATCAGCCGGGTCTATCACTCTTATACGACCGCGGTGGTTATGCTCCAGAGCAGTTTCTTTTTCAGCCCGGGTACGCTTCTTGCTGCATCGGACATGGAAACCGCACCGGGAATGGAACCAGGTGCACAGGAACAGACGGAAAAGATTGCGGTAGATTTTAAGGATGCGCTTCTTGCCAAAGATCAGGCTGCCTGCATCGAACTTCTGAGCCGGCTCTATCGGTGTTATTCTGAAAACAGGGTGTTTCTGCCCAACCAGGTCAAGGATATCTACTACAAGCTTTTTATCAGTATCAATGACTGCCGCCAGACGCTGAAGCTGAGCCATGATCCTTCGGAGACCAGTACAGAGGAAAGTATCATTGACCATCTGGAACGCTGTTTTACTTACCAGGAGCTTCACCAGCTGCTGGTCACCAGGACGGAGCAGTTTTTTGCAGGCATCAGCGCCCATGTTCCGGAAGATTCCACGATTTTTCTGATCAAGGATTATATCAGCCGGAATTATGCCAGCGATGCGCTCTCCATCAAGGAGATCAGCGATCATGTATATCTGTCTGCCTCTTATGTCTGTACCTATTTTAAGAGCCAGACAGGACAGACCCTCAATCAGTATCTGACAGAATACCGCATGGAAAAGGCGATGCAGCTGCTAAGCGACGCCCGCTATCAGATTACAGATATATCCTCTAAGGTGGGCTACAGCAATGGCAATTATTTTAGCAAAAGCTTTAAAAAATTCACGGGGCTGACCCCGTCCAAATACAGGGAGAAGATGCTGGGATGAAATTACATACAAAGAAGAGCGGCAGTTTGTATAAGAACCTGAAGCTTCAGACCAAGTTTACGATTACGCATCTGGTGATCGCAACGATCCCCATGATTGTGCTTGCAGTCTTTTTCTATACGAAACTTTACGACATGATCATTGCAGACACCATCCGTACGGAACAGAATGCATCCACGCAGACGGCCCCGATGATTGAGGATGCGGTTTCCAGCATCCTCCGTTTACACGACCAGATTACGGGGGAAGAGTTCTACCACCAGATTGTCAGCTCCGCCCGGACAGAAACACTGAGCAGCCTTGCAGATACAGATTCTGCAGACAGCTTTATGGAAACAATCAAAGAAGCCACTGATGACTCTCTGATCACAGATGTTAAACTGTATATAGATATTCCACGGACAGATCGTATCTTTTCAAATTATCCGATGTGCAATACCATCCTTCCGATCAATAATGCCTGGGGAACCTACTGGTATGGGATATTTAACGGGGCTCCATCACTGCGCGCGCTCTTCTGTCCGTCCTTCTATCTTGGCTCCTATGAGATCAGGCATAACGGGGAGATGGCATACATAACAAAATCAAGTATTATTTATGAGGGCGAGCGGGTCCCCTGCTACCTGGCGATCTATTTTTCCCAGGATTATTTCGACAGCCTGTTAAAAGACAACCTCTCTTCCAGCAGCAACGTGGCTTACATCATTAATGACAGAGACAGTCTTGTGGCCACATCGGATCCGGCATTATCCGGCGCCTATCATTTCGGATATGATGAGGTGCAGGAACATTTTATGTCCTCCAATAACTTTATCTTAAAGCGGGTTCTGGGGGAGGACGTATACGCCGGCTTTTACAGCATAAAAAATACGGACTGGTACATGGTCGTCGCCATGCCGTCCCAGCCCATGATTACGAAAAGCATTACAATTATGGCGGGCTTTATTCTGGTTTATGTGGCGTGTATCCTGATCGCATTCCTCATTGCCACGCTGCTCTCCCATTCCATTACAAACAGGCTGTCCGCCGTCATCAATCAGATGGCAAAGTCGCGGATCGGGCCGCCCGTGGCACTGCCTGACGCAGACACTTACGATGAGATCGGGGATCTGATCTCCACCTATAATTATATGACCCGCGTGATTAACCAGCTTATGGATGAGCAGGCCAAGGCCGCCGAGGATCTGCGGGTAGCGGAATTTAATTCTCTGCAGGCCCAGATCAATCCACATTTTCTCTATAATACAATGGACATGATCAACTGGCTGTCCCAGCAGGGCCGCTCCCAGGATGTAACCTCGGCGGTCCAGAAGCTGTCCCGTTTTTATAAGCTGACGCTGAGCAGAAAGCAGAGCCTCAGCACCATAGCAGATGAACTGGAGCATGTTTCTATCTACGTCCAGCTGCAGAATATGCGTTTTCATGACACCATAGATTTTCTGATCGATATTCCGGATAATCTGCTCGAGTACTCGATCCCAAAACTGACCTTCCAGCCGGTCATTGAGAACTGTGTCCTGCACGGCATTCTGGAAAAGGACTCCAAACAGGGAACTATCGTCCTTACCGGATGGCTGGAGGAGGAGGATATTGTGATTCTGATTTCCGATGACGGAGTAGGCATCTCCGAAGAAAAGCTGGATGACATACTGACCGGACACGGCTCCTCCGGCGGAAAAGGTTCGAAGATTGCGGTCTATAACACACACCGCCGGCTGCAGCTGATGTACGGTCCAGGGTATGGGCTGACTTATTCCAGTACCCGCGGCAGCGGCACCGAGGTGGAGATACGTCTGCCTGCACGCTATCCCAAGGATGGAATCGCAGACGCCAAAGAAGAAAGCAGTCCGGAGGATCTGCTGAAAGAAAGCCATTTTATCCAGGCTATGACCCTGCTGTCCCGCCCGGAAATAAATATATACGAGATTGCAGCGGAATGCGGATACAGCGACACGCAGCAGTTCTTTGCCGAATTTAAAGAACGGTTCGGTTATACACCAGAAGAATACAGGCGCCAGGTGCTTTAACCCACAATCATGAGTTAATATGCCGGCCCCGCGCCTGTTGAACTTTCATATACTTTTATTTATCCAGTACCACTGCCGGTATCTCCAGCAGATCTGCCACTTTCTCATAAAGGGATGCATTGTGCCCGATGCTCATTGCAAAATGATGTGTCGGCGCCTCTGCAAACCATTCATCCATATAGGAATCCGGATCCTTTTTGAACTTAACAGGGGTCTGGGTGTTTCCTATGGTCATGATATCGCCGTCCGTCGACTCAGCCTCCGTTATGATAAACTTGAGCTTTCCGTCCACCGTCTGGGTACATCCCAGGTTAGTAATGTCACCGGTGCGCACTTTGGCTTCCACAGATACGCCGGTCCCCTGTTTTCCATGGTACAGCCCCATCCCTCTTAAGATTGGCTTACCTTTCGCGATCTCCAGGTGGAACGGGCCGTCATGCCCCAGTAGAATGGTGCCGTCCTCATAATCTGCCGTGACAATTTCACAGAAGCTCCCACCCTTGCCAAGAATGTCGCATATCTTCATCGCAAGGCAGGTTTTCAGGTCTCCCTCACCGGCGCACGGAATTCCCCTGGCCGTTAAAAGAGAATGCCCGACTATAAAGCCTCCCTGCACCTCTTCGTAATGTCCTCCGGGCGCCCCATGATAATAATAGGTTAATGCATCCAGACCGAACTCTTCCACCAGTTTCTCCTGTGCCACAGCCACTCTGGCCGACCAGTTCATCTGCTCATCCGTCGGTTTCTGGGCAAGAGGGTCTGCCGCCGCATCTTCACTTATCGTAAAAAACGCCTCGATCTCCTTTCTTTTTGCCGCTGTCTCTTCTTCTGTCACACTTTGCAGGTGCCTGTCCAGATCACACATTTCCAATACCTGCAGATGGGCGCCGGTCTGTGCCTGAAACATGGTGAAATCGCTGTACATATCCAGCATACCGCTGTAGGTATTGCCAAGGAACCCGAATCTAGCACCCCTGAGGCCGCATTTTACTTTGGCGGCCTGTACCCACTCTTCAATCTGCCTCCACGCCCGCTTCGCCTCCGGGCGCTGTGCGGTATCTTCATCGGCGAGAGATATCTCCGGAGTATAGTCCAGTCCCAACAGGCCGTTTACAACCCGGTATTTGATTCCTGCACGGTGGAAGGCATTGGAAAGCTCAGGCACCGGGCACGCACCGCAGTGTGCCAGCCATTCCCCGGTGGTCGTCTTCTCATAATTAATCTTTGCCGCAGGCTGCAGGTTCAGAATCACGACCGGTGCGCTGCAGATCTGATGCAGAGGGAGCACCGATGCACTCGTAACATAAGTCGCGGAATGAGCCAGTATCAGGTCCACATGGTTCTCATTGAAATACTCTCCCGCTTTTATCCCTTCCTGTTCACAGTCCACCAACCCATAGAAGCAGGTATCTGCCCCGAATTCCTGTACTTTACCTGCGATAAATTCCCCATATTCTATCAGACGTTCCCGCAGACCCGGAAACTGCCCCCAGTAATGCTTCAGTCCCATAGAATAAATTCCGATTCTTGGTTTTTTTACTTGTTTTCTTGTATTCATCGTCTTTCCTCCTGTTTTCATGATAAAAATAATATATTAGTATTGTTTCTATTCGTGTTTACAAACCCATTATATTCCTGTAAAATAGAGATTGCATCCAAGCAAATTGTTTAAAAATAACAGAAAATTGTGGTGACATTATGAGGCAGAACACAAAGGTTTTGGAGCGCGGCTCCCACACCTGGAGTGAAGACTCCATCCGGATGATACTCACGCCCAGCAGTACGGCACGATCCACCTATTTCTATACGCAGGAGGTAGGTTATTTTAAAACGTTCCACCCCTATTTTTCAGAACGGGAGAATCTGGACTCCTTCCTGATCGTTTACACGGTATCGGGCAAAGGATATCTGGAATATGAAGGGCAGACTTATCCAATTACAAAGGGGCAGTGTTTTTATATCAACTGCGAACAGCACCATCTCTACCGCACGGACCAGGAGGATGACTGGGAGATCCTGTGGATTCATTTTAACGGAAACAGTGCGTTGGGTTATTACAAGGAATTTACCAGAAACGGGTTTCAGATATTGAGCGTGCGCGATGAATTTTTCATGGAGCGCACACTCTGGCGCATTATTGCGCTCAATCAAAAAAAGGATCTGACCACCGAGCTGGTCACATCCAATTTAATCAACGGTATGCTGACAGAACTGCTGCTGCAAACAGCTACAAATAATGCAGATACCTTTCTGATCCCCGATTATATCAGGCAAATCGTGCGGGAAATAGATAAAAATTTTAAATCCGGCCTCCCGCTGTCATATTTTGAAGAATTTACCCACCGCAGCCGCTATCATATCTTAAAAGAATTCAAAAAATATATCGGCGTCACGATCCACGAATATATTATCACTGCCCGCATTTCCTATGCAAAAGAGCTGCTGAAGTATTCCGATCTTCCGGTCAGTGAGATTGCCTTTGAAGCCGGAATGAACAATGTGACGCATTTTATCAATCTTTTTAAGGCCAGGGAAGGCACCACCCCACTGGCATACAGAAAGGCATGGAGGGATTAAAGCTTCCATGCACATCGCAGGAATACGAACGTTTCTAAAATTCATACTTTTTTTGAGGTGATTTCAAAATACAAGCATACTGATCTGCCGACATTGGCCTGGCGCAATAATAACCCTGTATGTCATCTATCTTCATACTTTTTAATATCTCATACTGTGCTTTATTTTCTACGCCCTCCGCGGTTACGCTGATATGAAGCGACTGTGCGAGCCTGATAATACTGCTCAGGATCAGCCTTACTTTTTCATTGTCTTCCACGGAATCAACCATGCTCTTATCAATCTTCAGGATATCAATCGGCATAGACTTGAGCATCGTAACCGATGAATATCCGGAGCCAAAATCATCCATTAATATCCGGATTCCCCTGCTGCGGAGTTCTTCCAGGCTTTCGGAAAGAATGTCTTCATTGGAGAACAGCGCCGTCTCGGTCATTTCCAGCTGTATCAGCTCATGCGGGATCTGATGACGGTCAATGATTTCCAGATACCGTTCCACAAAATTCAGCCTGTATAAATGCAGCTGCGATACATTAACCGAGACAGGCAGAACCTCAATCCCTTCCTGAAGCCACCGGTGTATCTGGCTGCAAGCCATCTCAAGCACGAACTCATCCAGTTCCACGATGCTGCCGCTGTGTTCCAGAACAGGAATAAACTCCGCCGGGCTGATAGCCCCTGTTTTAGGATCTTCCCATCTGACCAGGGCTTCGGCGCCGCAGAACCGCTGTACTTCCACCTGGAATTTGGGCTGGTAACACAGGTAGAACTCCTGGTTTTTAAGCGCTTCCGAAAAGCGATCCTCTATCTCTCGATTCCGCAGCATACGGCGGCGGATGGTCTCGCTGTAAAAATTACACGAATTAATCTCCGGGTTATATTCCGACCGCGCCGCCATAGCCGCCCGGTCCAACATGGATTCCAGCATTTCCTCCCGCTGCTGCACCATATAGACCCCGGCCTGCACTTTCAGCACATAAGGGGTACCCCCCACGCGGTTATCGGCCTCACATTCGATTTTTTCCAGAATCATATCCAGCCGCTCCTGCAATTGATTCTGATCCTCGTAAACCAGTAATACGGCATAATGATCGGACTGCATTCTTGCCGCGCACTCATAGGTTCCGACCGCCTCCCTCAGCGCCTTCATCACGCGTTTCAGCGCCCGGTCTCCCTCTTCATAACCATACAGGTCATTGATGTACTGGAACCTCTTTATATTCAATACAGCAAGGGCATACTTTTTGTCCGTATATGTATGCAAAAGTTTCTGGGCGTCCAGCATGAATTTAGCGTACGAAGCATCTCCGGTAACTTCATCTACATACGCCGCCCGCTCCAGCATCTTCCTGCCCGCCTTCTGGATCAGGTACACCCTGCATGCCAGATACAGGATTCCAAGCAGACACACCAGCAGGATTGCATAGGCCGTAGCCATAGGACCATTGATATGAGTCTCAACTACCGCCTCCGGTATCACGCTCATCAGATACCAGTCATTGATCTCCAGAGGCTGATAATATACATAGCGGCTGCCTTTTTCCGTCTGAAAAGTCACGAATCCGTCCCGGAAGGCATCTATATCTTCCTGAAGCCGCCGTATGCCCTCTCTGTTCCCCTCCGATTCCTCTATAATATGATCATAATAATTCTCAAATGAGTTCCCATTTTTGTTTTTAGAGTCAATGACACAGTCCCCATTTTTTCGAATAATGTAACTGTACCCTTCCCCTCCGAATGTCGATACGGACAAAATCTCCTTATAATACTCGATCCCATATGTACCGAACAACACATACCTTGTACCATCCGGCCAATTAATCGGAGTGCTGTAAAGAGTAACGTCTTTCCCGTCATCCAAGTCCTTGAGACGGTCCGAAACCACCGTTTTCCCTTCCATAGCAGCCTGGAACCGCTCCTGAATACTCTCCCGATCCGGAACAAATCCCCTGCCATCGGTAGCCTTTCCAAAATAATCATCCCGGATAATCCCCATCCGCTTAAACCCGTTCATCTTATCCACATTCACAAGCCGCTCAATCAGCACATCAATATCCTTCGTATCCCCCTCACTAATATAAATAGCCAGATTCGTCAAAAGCGTCTTATTCTTTTCAACCTCCTCCTGAATCACATTCACGCTCTGACAAGATATCTCAGAAAGAGTATTCAAAACCTTCCTCTCCGAAGACTGCTGAAACTTCCACGTAAAAAAGACTGCCAGCAAAACAGTCACGGCAATAACGGCAATAATATCAATATACAATTTCCTTTGTCTTCTGCCTTCTCTTTTCATATCCCAATTATACACACTCCCCATCCCCCCGTCAAATGGGATTAGTGAGCAGATTTTGCGAGCGGAAGATGGGGGACGCCTGAGTGAAGCGGGAGGGGACGGAGGCGGATTGGGGTATGCTGATTTTGGAAACCGGCCGCTTACCTTAGAAGTGCTAACTGCGAAAAAGCCGCATCTTATGGCACCGAGCGTATTCACTTAGAAAGCCGATGCTTTCTAAGCTCAGACGCTCTGGAAAACTGATTCGGAAATCAGTTTTCCTCCATAAGATGCGGCTTTTTCGCAGTAAGCACTTCTACAGCACGCTAAAGGCTTCCAAAATCAGCATACCCCAATCCGCCTCCGTCCCCTCCCGCTCCACTCAGGCTACGTTCATCAAGTCGGCACAAAACCTACCCGGGAGAAGAATCCCTGCCAGGGCAGTGGATCAATCCGCCTACACATAATAAGCTCTCCCCAGCCCATCAAACCACGCCATCGTCGATTCCATCCGCCGCTCCCATACAAGGCCTTCCGGGAAGGAGGGGCTTTGCCACCCGGATGCGCATAGCTGAGTAAGAGCGGCGTCTGCCGCCTGCTGTGGGTTTCCATGCCGTTGCTGCGGACATATAGTGACGCTTAGAATATCTTACAGAAAAAATAAGGAAAAGTGAGGGCAGCATTTGATTCACAAAATCAAATGCTGTTGCCGCCGGCGGTGTGAATGCATCGGCATTCACACCAACTGCGGCATGTCCCTCACTTTTCCTTATTTTTTCTGTTAGATATTCTTAGCCTCACGGCCAGTCGGCAGCAACGGTATGGAAACCCACAGCAGGCGGCAGACGCCGCTCTTACTCAGCGCCCCCATACCAGCCAAATCCCCTCCGTCCCCACCCGTTACCAGAGGTTTTTGTATATTTGTACTACATCTGCCTTCCGTGGCACGCGCGGATTTGTATCCGTACACCCATCCGCCATTGCCCCATCTGCCATGTGGTCTATGGCATTGAAGTACTCTTCTTCGGAGATTGTCCCCATCTGTGATATGGAGAGCGGTATATCCATCTCTTTCAACATGAACTGTACCCAGTTCACGAGTGATCTTACCGTCATGATCTTGTTATAACTGCTCAGTCCCAGCAGCTGTGCCACTGTGGAGTATCTTTTCACAGCCGGCAGGTACTCCGTACGGCTCTTGCTGTGCTTGTTGATATCACTGTTGAACTCAATGATATGGGGAAGCAGCATTGCGTTTGCCCGTCCGTGGGGGATGTGGAATGTTGCGCCAAGCTGATGCGCCATTCCATGGTTCAGTCCCAATGACGCGGAATTGAATGCCAGCCCTGCCAGGCAGGATGCGGAATGCATCTTCTGGCGCGCATGGGTATCATTTCCGTCCAGGTATGCACGGAGCAGGAATACGCCGCAGATTTCGATTGCTTTCTCTGCAAGCGCCGTTGAAAAATCGTTTCTGTTTGTGCTTACACAAGCCTCAAGCGCATGCGTAAATACATCCATACCGGTGTCCGCTGTAATTGACGGCGGCACACTCTTAACAAGCTCGGCATCCAGAATTGCCTCATCCGGTGTCAGATCTCTGGAAACCAGAGGGTATTTCATCTGTTCTTTCGGATCGGATACAACCGCGAAGGATGTAACTTCTGAACCAGTTCCGCTTGTTGTCGGGATTGCGATCAGTCCGACTTCCCCGTAATTGTCCACACGAAGTGCAAACTCACGGATTGATTTGGAGGAATCAATGGCAGATCCCCCGCCGACTGCGACAATCGCATCCGGCTTATATTCCAGCATCTTTTTGACACCTTCACTGATTTTTTCGATCGGAGGATCCGGCACAACATCCTTGAAAATGTCAAACTCTATCTTTCCCTTTTTAAGAGGATCGGTAATCAGATTAATCATACTGCTCTGAGCCATAAACGGGTCAGTGATTACCAGTACCTTGCTGTATGGAATTTCTGCCAGACGATCCAGCGCCTGATCGCCAAAATATACTTTAGTCTTAATCTCAAAGCTTTTCATAGTGTTTTTCCTTATTCCGGGTAGATGCACTCTATCCCTAACTCTTCAAATGCCTGAAGCCATTTGGCCTCGGGTTTTTCATCAGTAACAACGGTCGTGATATCTTCCAGCATTCCGATCGCTGTAAACGCAATTTGATCAAATTTACTGCTGTCTATTGCCAGAATCTTCTGTTTTCCTGATTCCAGCATGGTTTTCTTGTTGTTCGCGTGAAGCTCATCCGAATCTGTAAGACCGGAAGCAAGGTCAACCCCTTTGCAGGAAATAATCGACTTATCCACGTGATAAGAACGAAGCATCTTATCCGTCTGCGGCCCCACGAGCGCAAACGAACCTTCCCTGGATACGCCGCCGGTCGACAGCACGCTCCAGTCAGGCACATCAAACAATTCAATGATAATCTCAATTGAATTTGTGATCAGCGTCAGGTTTTTTTTCTCTTTTAATGCCTTTGCGATATAAACTGCTGTTGAGCTGCCGTCCAGCATAATGCTGTCGCCATCGTGGACCATTTTGTTTACAAGATCCGCAATCCGCTGTTTTCCGACAACGTTGCGGTTCTTTCGGATATTAAATGGAAGATCGATGTTCACATTTTCATTGATAACAGCTCCGCCATAGCTTTTTATGGCATAGCCGTCATTCACCAATTTTTCCAGATCCCTCCGGATTGTCTCTTCAGACACATCATATATCTGGCTCAGCTCACTTACCACTACACGCCGTTCAGCCTGAAGCTTTTCTAATATTTCATTCCGTCTCTCTATTGCGAGCATCACATTGCCTCCCGGTCATATTGCCCTTCAGTGTCCTTCTCTACACACTGCAGCGGGCTATACAGCAAATCTTTGTTTCGAATCATGCAGCTGTGCAGTAAATGTACAATCCTGTGCTGAACAATTGCGAATGATTATAATATCGCTTCGCGGATCTGAGCATCCGGATGCGCGATCACAGAAGAGTCCAGGTACATTCCCTGGTCTGCCACTGCAGCCTTTGCCCTCTCGATAGCAGCTTCTACGGCTGCCACATCGCCTGTCAGCATCAGATAAGATTTCCCGCACATTCCTCTGGCAATTCTAAGTTCAATCAGATCAACAATCGCTGTCTTCGCAGCCTCATCTGCAGCCACAATGATAGAGGTTGCATCGTAAGTCTCCATAATACCGAGAGCTGATACATCATCGATCTTAGTAGCCCCATAGATTGCCGGGAAAATAGATTTATGCGGGTTGCCGAGTACAAAACTGTTGATCAGATGTTTCCCATGCAGTGCTTTGGAAGTCTCAACCGCAGCGTTTACCGCGCTCAAATCTCCTGAGATAATTACGATATACTTCCCCGGACATACTGTCTGGGCCTCAATGATACTAACTTCAGAAGTCTTTACCATAGCATCTGCTGCTACAACACCTGCTGAAACAGTCTTATATTCTACCATTCCAATTGCCTTACTCATTGCCTGCACGTCCTTCCTGCGTTTCTATGATTATATATTTCTCATTTACTTCACGAACCGTACCGTCTATGCTCGCATGTATTCCCACGCTCAAGCCTTTGCCCGGTTCGGCTATCATCTGTCCCTGCGTTACTTTATCACCACGTTTTACAATTGCAGATGCAGGTGCGCCTATGTGCTGGCTTAACAGAATCTTCACTTTTCTTACAGGAACTGCAGTCTCATCAAGAGGCGCCTCCCTGTCATATTTTGTAAGGTCCAGTCTTGCCATAAGGCGTTCCATCGGCACCTTCCGGTACTCTCTCTCTTCCCCCACCGGTTTGGGTATGACGCCCTGCGGAGGTTTGAGCCCGTTGGCACGCAGGCCCGCTTTATATTCTGCCATTAATGATCTCGGTGACAATCCCTGCATACAGGAATACATTTCGCACAGACCACAGGAAGAACAAAACATGGTATTTATAAATATGTTTGGTTCCTGTAAATCTTTACAGGTTGCCGCACGCATGAACAAATGCGGCTCTATCGGATGTCCAAGCCGGTTTCTCGGACACAAATCCGTACACATCGTACACTGGCAGCAGCAAGCCGCTGCACGTTTTAAATCGATGGATGATTTTCTTCTTTTCTTTTGGATAATCAGGTGTTCCTCCGGCAGTACCAGCACGGCATTTGTCGTCTTGGTAACCGGCTGTGAGCCGCTGCCGATAAATCCCATCATCGGGCCTCCGATAAAATATACCGGATCCCTTGCAGTGACATTGCCTGCCAGCCTGACGGTCTCTTCGATCGTCGTTCCGATCGGCACCCGCACCGTTACCGGGCGCTCTACCTCAGCCACGACAGATACCAGCTTATCTGTTACCGGAGCCTGCTGGTTAAGCGCTCTGTATACGTTGTATACAGTTTCCACATTGAATACGGCTACACCGCTCTCGATTGGGAGCCCTCCCGGCCTTACTACTTTACCAGTCACTTCATAGATCAAAACAACTTCGTCTCCGGCCGGATATACTTCATCCAGCAGCCCAAGCCTGACCTCGGGATACTCACCAATGACTTCCTCCAGAGCTTCAATTGTCTTTTTATAAGCCTTTTTAATTCCAATGACTACTTCTTTTGCACCTACAACCTGCCCCATCATATGGAAGGTCTCAACGATTTCCTGTGCATACTTCTCAAGCAGCTGCCTGTGCAGCCGAAGAAGCGGTTCACACTCTGCACAATTCAGGATGATTGTTTCAGCACGTTCATCTAGCTTTGCATATGTAGGAAAACCTGCACCACCTGCACCAACTATACCGTTTAACTGCAATATGCTGCTCAATTCTTTCATATCCATCATTTCATTACTCCAGTCCTGTTCCATCGTCAATAATTCCAACAATTGCTGCATCAATAGGTGCATCCGGCATTCCGGAACCAATTCTGGCTGCGCTGCCCTGTGCTACCAACACATACTCACCTATACCCGCACCAATCTTATCAATCGCAATCAGCTGATTCGCACCATTCTGCATATGCTCTAAGACATCCACAATCATAAACTTATTGCCGACCAGATTCTCACATTTGCGTGTTGAAACAACACTTCCTTTTACTTTTCCTATCAGCATAACTCCTCCTCATGCGTTACTGTTCACACCCTTCGGGAGTGCACAGTAACGGCATCTGCCCATTTAAAGTCGCCTTCGGCGAAGGGTGCTATGCGCCAGTGGCGCATGTTAAGCACGGACCGAAGCGAAGCGGAGACAGATGCCCGATGGCCATCACTTTATCGGCTCCGATGCCGTGCAGCAAGGTGCACGGCACGGTCTGAACAGTAACCCTCCTGCAACTATAATCTTCAGTGTTTGATACTAGTACAATTACCCCGCACAGACGGCGCGCCAGTGCCGGAACTGTCCGGCACCGTAAAAAAGCCTGTGGGATGAATCCCCCTTCGTCTGCTGCGGGGTATTTTACTTAATGATTCTTACGGTATCTCCTGTCGCAATTTTCGCTGCGTTCGCTTCATCTGTATCGATATGCATCTCAAGAGTAAAGCTGTCGTCAACACGGATCTGAACATGGTTGAATACGGTTCCTCTCTCGTTGTCTGCCTTCACAGATACAATGTCCCCATCATGAACACCGGCTGCCATTGCATCTTTCGGTGACATATGAATATGCCTTTTTGCAATAATGCATCCTTCATCCAGATAAATAGCCCCTTTTGGCCCAACGACTGCAATCGCTGCTGAGCCAGCAGTGTTGCCGGATTCGCGGATCGGCGCCTTTACTCCGAGACGGATGGAATCTGTTGCAGACACCTCCACCTGGGATTTGCTTCTTACAGGTCCTAAGATCCTTACATTCTCTATCGCTCTAAGCTTCAGGCCGACAATTGTCACCAGTTCGTTTGATGCAAACTGACCGCCCATCAGCTCTTTTTTCTTCGTCAACTGATATCCCGGACCAAACAGGGCTTCAACGTGCTCCTGTGTGAGGTGGATATGTCTTGCGGATACTCCGATTGGCACAAGATATCCCGTATCTCCGGAAGCTTTCTGCTTCTCAACTGCTTCCAGTACCATTTTGGTAATCAATGCTACATTGTTATTGTCCATATCAATTCTCCTCATTAAGTATTCACAGGCCTTACGCATCTGCCTGAGGAAGAGACGTAAGGCCGTAAATCTTTAGCTGAACTTATTATTTCACTGCCGGAAGAATTTTTTCTACATCGCTGTGTGGTCTTGGGATTACGTGTGTTGCCACTAATTCGCCAAGTCTTCCTGCTGCCTCTGCTCCTGATTCAACTGCAGATTTAACAGCTCCAACATCTCCACGAACCATTACTGTTACCAGTCCGGAACCGATCTTCTCTGTTCCTACTAATACTACATTAGCAGCTTTGAGCATGGTATCTGCTGCTTCGATTGATGCTACTAAACCTCTTGTTTCGACCATTCCTAATGCTTCCTGTGACATTCTTTTTTCCTCCTTTAATTGAATCTTTTCTTCTACCTGTTCTGCCTGCTGCGCCGACTGTTTCACCCGCTGGATGGTTTTGGCCGGTGCCTTCGCAGTCGTCGTTTTTCTGGTGGATGCAGCTTTCGCAGCGCCTGTTGTCTTTTTCGCCGTACTCTTTGCAGTACCGGCCGACCTGGCTGTGCTTTTTTTGGCTGCACCTTCCGGCTTGGAAGTGTCTGGTGCCTTCTCCTCGCCGCTTGGTTTATTATCTTCTGCCATTTAACTGCCTCCTAACTTACCCGGTTCGCGCTGTTATTGATCAGCTTCAGTATCTCCCCGTGAGGATTTGCAATCACCACATGCGCTACTGGTTCTTTAATTCCGTTTGCAGCAGCAGTTTCAATGGCTTGCGATACAGCTGATACGTCTCCGCGGATAATGATGGTTACAAGTCTTCCACCTAACTTTTTTTCCCAGGTGACAAGCTGCACTTCTGCTGTCTTGCACATGATATCAATGGCAACCACCGCTGCCGTCACACTTGGGATTTCAAAAAATCCATACGCCTGTCCCATGAGACTGCTCCTTTACTCATTCTTCTTGCTGCTCCCTGTTTCAGTGACAGGAAGAACTGCAGTCATCTCCGGTTCCTATACAGTAGGAAGAATTTTCTCTACGTCGTTGTGTGGTCTCGGGATTACGTGTGTTGCTACTAATTCGCCAAGTCTTCCTGCAGCGTCAGCGCCGGTTTCAACTGCAGCCTTAACAGCTCCTACGTCTCCGCGAACCATAACTGTTACCAGTCCGGAACCGATCTTCTCTGTTCCTACCAATGTAACCTCAGCAGCCTTTGTCATTGCATCTGCAGCCTCGATTGCTGCTGTAAGTCCTCTTGTTTCTACCATTCCTAATGCTAATTGTGCCATTTTCATTTCCTCCTAAACTTCTTTTACATAGATTTTATTTGGTTTGCCTTTATCTAAACCGCTCAGCTTCAGCATCTTTTCCGTATCCTCTGTCGGTCTTGCAATTTCGTATTCAGCTACAACTCCTGCAAGTTCTTCTGCTTTCATTTTCGCTGCGTCTAATGCTGCCTGAACATCGGATACGCTTCCGCGAAACTTGATCATAACAATCAGCGGTACGGGTAATTCATCTGCATTTGCCGGTTTATTCTTGTCAAAAGTCTCCAGACTCACATCGCCCGCTTTACATCCGGCATCCGCCGCTGCAAACGCTGTTGCCAGTCCGAATACTTCCAACATGCCTACTGCTTCTCCCATGTCAATTCTCCTTTTTGGGATTGCTGCTATTTATTTACAATAGCGATCTTCAGACCTTCCATCTTCAGGTTCGTCTGATGAGCCTCGTTGATCTGATCCAGCGGGAATTCATGTGTGATCAGGTCGTCCATCGGAAGTCCGATTCCTTTTGCTCTCTTCAGGAAATCGAATGTTGTCGCATAATCTCTTAATGTATATACCCAGGAACCAACTAATGTGATTTCCTTAGAGCACAGGTCAAAGTGCGGGTTGATTGTAGCGTCTCCGCCGTTGATGAAGAATCCCAGCTCGCAAAGTCCGCCGCCGTTGCGGATGAACTTATAAATGTTGGCATGTGCAACCGGTGATCCTGTACACTGGAATGCGAAGTCTGCCGGATGTCCGTCAAACGCTGCCTTAACGCCGTCTGCCAGAGCCTCAATTCCCTTGAAATCCTTGAAGTTTACAGAGCGCTCAGCTCCCATCTTCTTGGCAAAATCAAGTCTCTTCTGCTCTCCGTCTACAGCTACGATGTTCTCGATGCCCATTGTGCGGAGAACTGCGATACAGATCAGACCGATCGGTCCGCATCCCTGTACGACAACTCTGCTGTTGAATCTCAGGATTCCTGTTGTCTTAGCTCTCTCTACAGCATGAATCAGTACTGCACATGGTTCGATCAGAATTCTGGACTTCAGGTCCAGGTCGCTTACGTTGAATACAGTAGAACCCTCGCGAACCACAATGTAATCGGAGAACCATCCGTTCAGATGAATATCATCATCCGGGAGAAGTCCGTATACATCAGCGCCGCCTACGTTCTGCTTGTTCAGATCGTACATTGTGATGTCCGGATCATCCTTGAAGATCATACAGGTAACAACCTTATCACCGACCTTCAGTTCTTTTCCTGCGCTGTCGATCTTTACGTTTTTGCCCATCTTTACGATCTCTCCGGTTCCTTCATGTCCAAGGACAACCGGGATCAGGCCGAACGGGTCTCTCTTGAATTCATGGGCGTCAGTACCGCATACGCCGCATCCTTCAACCTTTACAAGAATGTCTCCGTCTCCCAGTTCAGGGATCGGGAATTCTTTAATGTCATAGTGTTCCAGTGCTGTCAGCATAGCCACACGAGCAGTTTTTGGAACTGCCTGGCTTCCTGCTGTTGTATTTGCTGCAGGAGCAGCCTTTTCGCCCAGCATACTTTCCAGTACCTGTTTCACGACTGCTTCTACATTTGCAGAATTCATTTCCATTTTATTTCCTCCTGTCTTAACGAATGCATAAACTGTCTGACATGACGCAGCGTCTTCTCTTTGTGAATGTGCTTGCGCTTGTAAGACCCTCCCCTGTCCTGCTGGCGATTGTGAATGTACAGAAGCCTTCGCCTCCGAATCCAAGTGCCGCATAGGACGGGCCGTTCTTTACAAGAATCGCAGTGTCAATGGCTTTTGCATACTTCGTGATGTTGTCTACGTTCTTGGAATGTATGTGTGCGGAATGTCTGTTGCCGTGTTCCAGCCATACAGCCTGTTCAACCGCATCATCAAAATCTTTTGCTCTGACTACGCCAAGGATCGGCATCATAAGTTCTTCTGCAATCAATGGATGCTCTTTCGGGCCTTCAAATGTGATACATCTGATATTGTCCGGAACGCTTACACCGATCATTCCCAAAAGGGTCTTTGCATCCCTTCCCACACACTTTCTGTTCAGTCTGCCGTCTTTCAGGACAACTGCTGTCAGGGCATCCTGCTCTTCCTTAGAAGCCAGGTAACATCCCTGCTCGCTGACCATGTAGTGCATCAATTCGTCAATGACAGAATCCACAGCTACGATTTCCTTCTCAGCGATACATGGCAGGTTATTGTCGAATGTACATCCGTTTACAATATCTTCTGCAGCTTTCCGGATATCCGCTGTCTCGTCTACAAGCGCCGGCGGGTTGCCTGCCCCTGCTCCGATCCCCCTCTTGCCTGAGGAAAGAACCGCTGTTACAACTCCCGGGCCGCCTGTTGCTGCGATCAGATGAATCTCTTTGTGCTTCATCATGATGCTGCTTGATTCCAGTGTCGGCTTCTCTACCGTGCATGCGATGTTGTCCGGGCCGCCTGCCTCAAGAGAAGCTTCATTGATCATGTTGATCGCATAGATCGATGTCTTGATTGCTCCCGGATGAGGGTTAAATACGACTGTATTGCCGCCGGCCAGCATGCCGATTGTATTACAGAGTACGGTCTCACTGGGGTTGGTACATGGAGTAATCGCACCGATCACACCAAACGGCCCCATTTCTATCAGTGTCAGGCCTCTGTCCCCTGACCATGCAGTTGTTGTGATGTCTTCCGTTCCCGGCGTCTTCTCAGCAACTAACTGATGTTTTAAAATCTTATGTCCGACATTTCCCATGCCTGTCTCTTGTACACCCATGCGTGCAAGTATCTCGGCATTCTCAACTGTCTTCTTTCTGATGTTGGATATGATTTTCTCTCTTTGATCCATGGACATTCTGCCCACGATCTTCTGCGCTTTTTTCGCAGCTTCAATCGCTTCATTCATATCAGCAAATACGCCGTGGTTTCCTGATACTTCGGAAGCAATCTGCATCTTTGCCATGACTTCTGAAACGATGTCCTGGATCATCTGTTCATTTACAGACACGCTAATACCTCCTCGAAAACTTCTCTGCCATAAGCGGCTATTGCGGTATCTTCTTCAGCGGTACCGCCGCTCACACCCAAGGCCCCGATTATTTTTCCATCTGCTTCCAGCGGCTCCCCGCCGCCAAATATAACGATCTTCCCTTCATTCGTAAATTGGATTCCGTACAAAGGCTGTCCCGGCTGGCTTAGATGGCTAAGCGCCTCCGTGGACATCTTGAGGCTCGCTGAAGTAAATGTTTTATTGATCGCAATATCAAAGCTTGCTATGTAGGCCCCATCCATACTCTGAACCGCAACAGGCCTGCCCGCCTGGTCTGACACGGCGGCCACCACATTGACACCCATGCTGGCAGCCTTTGCAGTCACTTTTTCGATCAGTGCATTGGCAGCCTTCAATGTCATCTTATGCTTGTGGCACCTGCATACATGTCCTTTTTCGTGATGAGAACCACTTTCCTTCATCTGGCCCAATACCGCTTTTACGGCATTGGTAATATCCTGTTCGTTCATAGCAGTCTCCTAAATATATTTTGATTCCGCCCGCGGGGCGTTCTTTTGGGAATCCCCTTTGGGTAAGCTTTCTTACAGTCCCAGCTGATCCATCACTTTCTTTGTGATAGATGCAACTAAATCAGCATCTGCAGTGGAAGCTTCCGGTGCAGCAGCACTGCATGATCCTCCGCAGCTGTGGCAGCTTGGCTTGCCGGCTTTTGCGTTCGGGCATACGTTTGCAGGATGTTTTCCTGGCAGTCCCATTTTTCTTCTGATTTCATACAGCTTGTCCATCTGCTCTTTGTTGAACTCCTGTGGCTCGCCGAGCATCTTTGACTGATACAGAAGCTGTGCGTAGAATTCCAGGGATTCCATCTTGTGGTATGCGCTCAGAAGGCTGTCTGAGTATGCAAGCGCTCCGTGGTTCTCAAGCAGAACTGCATCGAAGTACTGTAAGTGCTCAGAAACAGCGTCCGGAATCTCCATTGTAGAAGGTGTGCCGTATTTTGCGATCGGTACGCATCCCAGAGCGATAACAGCTTCCGGCATGATCGGCTGTGTCAGCGGAATACCGCAGATAGCAAATGTTGTAGCGTACAGCGGGTGAGCATGTACTACGGAGTTTACGTCCGGTCTTTCTTTATATACACGCATGTGCATCTTTATCTCTGAAGAAGGTCTGAACCCCTTGTTTGCCTGCAGTACATTACCTTCAGCGTCTACTTTGCAGATATATTCCGGTGTCATGAATCCTTTGCTGACACCTGTTGGCGTACATAAGAATTCATTGTCATTCAATTTAACAGAGAAGTTTCCATCATTTGCAGCAACCATCCCGCGGTTGTACACTCTTTTACCGATTTCACACATTTCTTTTTTGATTTCGTATTCGTTTTGCATCCTTTTTTTCCTCCTTGGATTCTTAAAACAAAACTAAACATTTGTTTTTTGTTGTTTCTAACTCGATATTACCACACAATCCCACAGTAGTCAACTTATTATTGTGTTGGATTTGTTGTTTTCTCCATCTTTTTTTCAGCCTCTTCCAGCTCCCACGGAAGCACATCTCCTTCTTCTTTTAAGTATTCCAGAATTTCCGGAATTCCCTCATAATTTTTCGAGTCAACGAAGAAGATTTTCTTGCAGCCTGTCAGCCTGAGCCACCTCTCGGCGCGCTCTACATTTGCATTCTTATCATGGATCTTGGTTACAATGCCGATGACTTCCCGGTTGCACATGGCTGTACAGCATGGCGGATAAAGGGAATACGGCTCTGTAGCCGATATCAGAAGCCCGACAACATCCGCCTCATAGGAGTATAACGCAAGGGCGTATCCCAGATGCTTGGTCTGGGCGTATTCCCCCGGGGTATCTATGATAACATCGAAGTTATTCACATACTGTGTTTTGTGATACTGGATTTTTTCACCTTTTAGTGCCTGGGTCAATGTGGTTTTCCCACATTCACTCCTGCCCATCAATACGATTTTCTTCATATTTATTAAGTCCTTGTTATCTCACATACAGAGAAGCCCATCTTATCCCTCACATAATCCAGTACTGCGCGGATCGCGGCCTCTGTTTCTGAAATCGTGCCGGTTACTATCAAAGTACCGCTGAAGCGGTCTACGAAGCCCAGTTCGATTCCCGCCGCTTTAATTGCAATATCTGCCGCAATAATAGCGGTTTCTGCGGGACTGATTGTCAGTACGCCGATTGCCGACTTACTGTATTCCACCCTTGGGTCCAGTCCCAGCTTTTCATACAGTGTGATATCCGGACTTGCAATCAAATGGGCGATTGTTATTTCCTTACCGGGAACCAGTTCCTGTACGATTCTTTCCGGCATTTGTTCATAACTCATGTTTCTTAGCCTCCTATCTGACATTCAATTCCGGATGCCAGTTCTGCAGTTTTGAGCAGCATTTCCATCGTTTCGTTTGACGGCGGCTCTGCATTCCCCATCAGGTATTCTCTTCCCAGTCCTTCGTACTTGTCCTGGCCAAGTCTGTGGTAGGGAAGCAGGTGAAGCCTTTTTACGCTGCCCAGCGCTTTTGTATACTCTGCGATATCCCGGATCTCTTCTTTTGTATCGTTAAACCCTGGAATAACAGGTACCCGGATGCTCAGTTCCGTCATGCCTGATTTTGCAATCTTCATCGCATTTTCCACCATCAGTTCATTGGAGCGCCCGGTGAATGCTTTATGTTTTGCCGGATTCATATGTTTGATATCCAGCAGGTACTGATCCAGATACGGGAGCAGGCCCTCGATTACTTTGTAATCGGCGCATCCCATGCTTTCCATCGCCGTGCTGATTCCGGCTTCAGATGCCGCCCTCAAAAGTGCAGCGGCAAATTCGGGCTGGCACAGGCTCTCGCCTCCCGACAGCGTCAGGCCGCCTCCGGTCCTGCGGTAATAGGTGCGGTCTTTCTCGACCGTCTCCATCACTTCTTTTACGGTGACGTCCTCTCCGATTACCTTTGGCTCCCCTTGTACCATCATGGTCTCGATCTCGTACTTCTGTGACTCCGGATTACAGCACCACCGGCATCTCAGAACACAGCCCTTCAAAAATACAATCGTCCGTATTCCGTTGCCGTCGTGGATCGAATATCTCTGTATATCGAAAATGCGGCCTTTTGTATTTAAATAATCTTCCATGCTGCGATTCCTCTCTTCCATCAGAAGCCCTGCTCCGTTCTCCGGATGATATCATCCTGAAGCGACTTGGAAAGCGTGGTGAACAAAGCGCTGTATCCGGCTACCCGGACAACCAGATGCTTGTACTGCTCCGGATTCTTTTGTGCATCCAGCAGTGTTTCGCGGCTGACTACATTAAACTGCATATGGCTTCCCTTCTGGTCAAAGTAGGAACGGATCAGGCCTACGAAGTTCTCAAGCCCTCTCCTGCCGCTCAATGCGGATGGGTGGAACTTCTGGTTAAACAGTGTCCCGTTGGATGCAATATAGTGATCCAGCCTGGAGACAGAATTTGCTGCCGCCGTCGGGCCGCTTATATCTTTCCCTGCGGACGGTGAAACGCCGTCGGCAACCGGTGTATGTGCAAGACGCCCATCCGGCGTGGCCCCTGTCTGTGCCCCCAGCGGAACATTGGCAGATACCGGGTATAAGCCCGCCTGGAATATGCCGCCCCTTGGATTCTTATAATTCTGCAGAGGCTTTGTATATGTATAGGCCACATCTCTTGCAAAAGCATCCACTTCCGGAATATCATTGCCGAACTTCGGAACTTCCTCGATCAATTTGAGGATACGTTCTCCGTTTGCTTTTACTTCCGGAGCCTCTGAAGCGGCTACTACCGTCTTCAGAATTGCTGCAACCTCCCGCTCAGTGACAGCCTGTCCGGACGCTTTCATGCCGCCTGCAATCTCTGCAGTCATGGACGCAACATCCTCACCGCTTAAGCCTTTGCCGTAGTTTGTAGCCAGGGCCTCTTTGAGTTCCTTCATGGTAACTTTCTTTTCATCGTAAACCAGCTTTTTCACTGCATACAGGGAATCCGCCATGTTCGCGACTCCGAATCCCTGAGGGCCGGTAAAGTTATAGACTGCTCCGCCTTCCTGCACCGTTCTCCCTTTCTTCATACAATCATCGACCATAGAAGAAAGGAACGGAAGGGGGCATCTCTCTGCATGGGCAACGTCAATGGCATTGTCCGCATTCACCAAAAGTTTGATCGCGTAATCCATCTGGATCTTATATGCATGGTAGAATTCTCCGAAGGTCTTCATATCTTCTACCCGCCCGGTTTGCGGTCCTACCTGCACCCCTTTATCCTTACCGTTGTTAAAAACCAGCTCCAGCGGACGGCACATATTAAAGAATGCCGCATCATGCCAGCCCTCTGTCTTACCTGCCTTCTGCGGCTCAACACAGCCAATAATATTGTAATCCCTTGCATCCTCCAGCGTCAGGCCTCTGCTCACCAGGGAGGGAATAATCACTTCGTCATTGTAATACGCCGGAAGGCCGATACCCGTACGGGTCAGCTCCGCCGCTTTAATAAGGAATTCATGAGGCGAACCGTTCCATACTCTCACGGACAGGGAAGGCTGCGGAAGGTAAACATGCATGGATGCCTCAATGCTCATAAATGATAGATCATTCGTCACATCAATCCCTTCCTCATTCTGACCGCCTGCGATCAGATTCTGGAAAAGGCTGTATCCTGCAAACCCTTCTGCTGAGACAGCATCACGGCACTTATTCAGGTCATTTAACTTCACCCAGATGCAGTCCATCAGTTCCTGTGCAAATTCTCTTGTTATCTTTCCACTGTCCAAATCCTTCTTATAATAAGGATACATATACTGGTCAAATCTTCCCGGAGAGATTGAATGTCCACTGGATTCTATCTGAAGCAGCTGCTGTACGAACCAGAATGACTGGCATGCCTCATAAAATCCCGATGCCCCTTTTTCCGGAACATTTGCGCAATTCTGGGCGATCTGAAGCAGCTCTTTTTTGCGTGTCATATCCGAACACTTTTCCGCCTCCTCCAGAGCCAGCTTCGCATAACGCCTGGCATATGTAACGGCAGCATCACAGCTGATCATAACTGCTTCCAGAAATCTCGACTTCTGCTGATAATCACCATCGGCCAGGCACAGCTTTGCCATCTCGGCTTCCGCTTTCGCCTTTATACCGGAAAATCCAATTTCCAGGACTTCGCCATACTTCACCGTAACATGGCCTACGCCGTTATAAAAATAATTGCCCGGTGTGAAAATGTTATGTTCCATAGCAAGCAGTGTCTCAGGCTCCATATAGGAGGTGGCCAGCTCACTTGTTGTCTTTCCCTTCCAATATGCATTGGCCTGCTTCAGCTCCGCCTTGGTCTGGTCTGATATATAGAACGGATCTGCGCTTCTGTTCTCAACGGTTTCAAATTCCTCTTCCAGCCACTCATACGAAAATTCCGGATATGTCTGACAGCCTCTTGGCGCAAGCGTTGTGCTGCCTGCAATCAGCTCCAGGTCACGGATGATAATCGGAATGTTTTCCAAAATATGCTGAAATGCCTTTGCACGGCGGATAATCACCGGCTCGCTCTCTGTCTGCTTATAGGATTCCGTCAAAAGAACGGCTCTGGCTGATTCTATCTCCGGCATCTTGGCATACAGGTTCTCCACAAGCTTTGGAATACGATCTGACTTTGGTATGTCCGTACTGTCATAGGTATATAGTCCCATTTGCTTTGTTACTCCTTTCCTTATGTATAAATACAGTCTGCATCTACACATAGAATATTAACCTTCCGAAGATAAATCAAAGTTCCGCCTGCGGCGGCCGCACTGCAGCATCTGCTTAAGCCGCAATATGCATCCCCCGCCGGGTTTTAATGAATCTCCACCCAGTCTTAATTATTATACTTGAACAATACTCAGAAGTCAACACGAAGCAACATGATTTTAACGATTTTTATATGTGAATCCAACCAATCCCAACACTAATTTTGTTGTTTTTATTGGTATTTTCATTTTTTATTTTAGTTTTTTATTGACAAACCAAAGAGCATCGCGCATACTATATATTAGGATTTTTTTGATGAAAGTGTTCATTAATTATAGATAGAAAGGCTAATGATTATGTCTTCTTTCCAATTTGATATACATACGCACACAATAGCAAGCGGACATGCCTCTACTGCAACCATCACAGACATGGCAAAAGCCGCTGCTTCCAGGAATCTGAAAATGCTCGGAATATCCGACCACGGCCCTGCCACCTGCGGCGGCGGAAAGCCATCTTATTTTCGCAGCCTGTTCTATGCCCAAAAGGAGCGTCTGGGAGTGGAGATGCTTTATGGTGCGGAAGCAAATATTTTAAATAATGAAGGAAAGCTGGATCTGGAGGATTCCATACTTGCAAAACTGGATTATGTAATCGCCAGCATTCACAAACCGGTTAAAAAACCCGGCACCATGGAGGAGAATACAGCCGCATACATTGCCGCCATGAAAAATCCCTATGTCCGTATTATCGGACACTGTGATGATGTAAAGTATCCGGTTGATTATCTGGAAATTGTAAAGGCGGCCATGAAATATGATGTTCTTCTGGAGATAAACAACAGTTCCTTAAGCCCTGACGGCTACCGGGGAGATACCCGGTTTAACGATCTGATGATCTTAAATCTATGCAGACATTATCATTACCCGGTTATATTCGCAAGTGACAGCCACGGCACAAAGCATGTCGGAGACTTTACCTTTTCGCTGGAACTGGCGCGGCTTGCCGGGATGCCTGATTCTCTGATCATGAATTATTCTTTGAAGGCTTTCAAATGTTTTCTGGAGAGATCCCGTCAGGATGTCTGATGAATTATGTGATCGGCTGAGTGTTCCATCTTGAACTCTTTATGGAACATTCAGCCGGTCACATCAGTTATCTTGCATACTAAAGCTTCAGGCGGTATGACAGGATTCTTATGCCGGCCTTCCCCACCCTTTTGCAAAACCCTCCGGGCAGCTGCTCATCCCAGTTTATGATGAGCTCATCGAGGGGCATGTGCAGCATCTGGCTTAACGTGTAGAAGTTATCCAGAGATGGCAATGTTCTCCCTCCAAACCAGCCATAGACCGACTGGGGGCATCCCAGGCCAAGGCATTCGCAGATCTTTTTCACGGGTATGTTCTGAATCTTGCAGACGAAACGCAGCCACTTTCCTGTTCTTGCCATCTGAATCCCGGGGTAACGGCTTATCTTGGATAGATCTTCTTTTTTTCGTTCCCCCTCCGCCGAACCGCCTCCCGCTTTATTCTGTTTTTCTTTCATCCGTCCTCACTTCCTTCCCTTTCCATCATAACACAGGCGGCACAAATTTAGCTACTGCTTAGTATGTCAAGCAGTTTGTAACTGCATGACTCTGCCTGCCTTTGCATGTAAAATGGATCTATATCAAGAGTACTCTCAACTGTAAAGGAGGCGCTCCATGAGTAATTTTAAAGATCTTTCCCAGGACAGCCAGACAAATGATAATGCTAGGAAGCCTGTGTTAAATGGCGCACAATCGGAAAGCTGTTTACCTGACTGGATTGCCCAAAAGCAGGGGCAGTGCTCCCGCCAGGATTATGAACTGCTGCCTTCTTCTCTTCATGCCCAGCTAATGAACGGATATATTCTAACCCGTCCTCCTGTTTCATTTATGCATCAGGCTGTCATCACGGAATTACTCTGCCAGATTGTATCATATGGCAAAGAATCTTTTTCTCCCTGCAAAGCTGTTACCTTTCCCATTCGTTTTTACCTTAATGGAGGAAATACTATACTGATTCCCGATATTGCCATAATTCTGCATCCCGGCAGAATCATTGGATATAAGATTACAGAAGTTCCTGTTTTCGCTGCGGAAGTCGTCTCACCTGACAGTAAAGAGCTGGATTGTTCTGAAAAGGTTCATTTGTACAGAAAGCTGGGAGTCCGCGAGTACTGGATTATTGACGGACAGAAACATACGGTAACAGTCTGCCTGTTTCGTTTGAATGAAACAGAGGCAATGGAGGAATACGGCTTTTCTGACAGAATACGTGTGCATACGGTAGAAGGACTTTATCTGGATTTGAAGCGGCTTAAGGAATAGATCAGCCGGGCAGTCCTGAATAACCCCATCAAAAATAGTATACTTACCCAGGCAGCCGGGAGGGCGGATCCATCCGTTTCGGAGTATAACGAAAGGGGTGGTGCTTATGTATGTTACATACGATAACTTATTTACATTTGTATTGATGATTATTGCTATCATTACGCTTGTGAAAAGTTTCTATGATAAGCAAAAAAAGTAATCGCCCCGTCTTGGTAGGATAGGCGATTACTCTTTGAAATAACATCTTACCCGGTACGGATAGACTTCATCTATCAATCCCGGCTGTCTTGTTAAGTATATTATAACAAATTTGCTTTAAATGTCAATTTTAGATTTCTTCTTATACCGAACCGCTGTCGTTACTGTTCACGGCACAGGGGCCGCGCATAGTAACGGTATCTGAGCCATTTCTTTGGTAAGGTATTTATTTTTGATTCTAAGTGGAGGAAAATCTCTACAAAAGCAACAGTTTTGCTAAAGATCATCTAAGGTTAGGCTCTTTTAGAAAGTACTTCCGCCTCATAGTTCTGAACTTCTTTAAACCAGTCTTCTCTCTCCGGAACATTGTTGATTTCGCAGAAATAATTCCATACATCGCCAAACGGATAGCATTTCAGTTCTTCCTGCATTGCCATCAGCTCTGTAAACTGCTGTGTATCCTGCAGTTCTTTCAGCCGTGCATTGGGGCTTAACATCGCACACATCAGAGCCTTCTGCATATTTCTCATTCCCACTACCCATGCGGAGATTCTGTTGATACTTGCATCAAAGAAGTCAAGGCCGATGATCACTCTGTTTAGAGCATCATTTCTTACAATCTCTTTTGCAATCTCTTTTGTCTCATCATCCAGCAGTACTACATGGTCACTGTCCCAGCGGATTGGTCTTGTTACATGAAGGGCAATCTTATCATTGAAGAGAAGCATAGATGAAATCTTATCAGAAACTACTTCTGTCGGATGATAATGTCCATTGTCCATCAGAGGCACAATCCCCTTGTTCATCACGTAATTCATCGTAAACTCTGCTGAACCTGCTGTGTAAGCTTCCAGGCCAATACCAAACACCTTAGACTCCAGGCATACCAGCACTTTTTCTTTATCATAGTCAATTCCCAGAATCTGATCCAGAGAATCTTTATATCTCGCTCTCGGTCCAAGCCTGTCAGCCGGAATATCCTTAAAACCATCCGGAATCCAGATGTTCATCAGACAAGGCGTCCCCAGTTCTTCAGCAAAATACTGAGAGATGCGGATGCAGGCTTTTCCATGCTCGATCCAGAACTTACGGATCTCTTCATCCGGGCTTGTCAGAGTATATTCATCGGCCTTCGGGTGTGAGAAGTAGGTCGGGTTGAAGTCCAGTCCAAGACCTCTTTCCTTAGCAAACTCCACCCATTTAGCAAAATGCTTTGGCTCCAGCTTATCTCGGTCTACCCATTCACCTTCTTCAAAAATAGCATAACTTGCATGAACATTGATTCTGTGTGTTCCCGGTATCAGGCTCAGAGCCTTGTCAATATCAGCCATCAGTTCTTCCGGTGTTCTTGCTTTACCAGGATAATTTCCTGTAGCCTGGATACCGCCTGTAAGTGCCCCCTCACTGTCAAACCCGCCAACATCATCCCCCTGCCAGCAGTGCATAGAAATCGGAACAGACTTTAATGTTTCCAGAACCTTATCAGTATCCACACCAATTTTCCCATAGATCTCTTTCGCTGATTCATATCTTTCCTTCGTTGTCATCGTAAATCCTCCTTCATTTTTCAAAGGGGTCTGACCCCTTTGCATCTCATTGTCAGAATTGTTTTCCATTTTCATCGTACTTCTTTATATCAAATGACCGATCGATACATATCCGCGCCTCTGGAAGGCTTGCAAACACGCCATCATGCATCATCTGAACGGTTACATTGCCGATTGCAGTTGCCTCGGTGGGGCCTGCTGAAACTTTCTTTCCGGTATATTTTGCAGTCAACTCATTCAAATATCCGGCATTGGCGCCACCGCCCACTACGTAGATCGTGTCGTATGTATTGCCTGTGATTGCTTCGATCTCCTTCACGGTATCGCCATAGCATTTTGCAAGGCTGTTGTATATGACTGCCGCAATCTCTCCAATGGTCAGCGGAACCTGCTGTCCTGTTCTGCTGCAGAAATCCTGCACTGCCTTTATCATGCTCTCAGGTGCCAGGAAACAGTCGTCATTACAGTCTACTATGGATGGAATCGTTTCTTTGGACGCCCTGTCGCAGATTTCTGCAAAGGACAGATCCTCCGCAAACTCTTTTTTTACTGACTGGATCATCCATAATCCCATAATGTTCTTTAGAAAGCGGAATCTGTGGTCATAGCCGCCTTCGTTTGTAAAGTTGGCTTGCATGCTTTCCATAGAGCAGTCTGCTTCTTTTCTTTCGATCCCCATCAGTGACCAGGTACCCGAGCTTATGTAGATTGCATTATCATCGTTGGTCGGAACGGCCAGTACTGCTGAGCCGGTGTCATGAGTGGCAGGAAGTACGACTTTACAGTCAAAGCCAACTTCTTCCTGGATTTCTTTTGTGAAATTGCCAACCACAGTGCCGGGCATAGATACCGGACGGAACATTTTTGTATGATATCCCAGCATATCGATCATCTCGTAATCCCAGTCGTTTGTCGTAGGATTAATCAGCTGCCCTGTTGTGGCATTGGTGTATTCATTCTTCTTAACACCGGTCAGCAGGAAATGGAAATAATCCGGAATCATAAGGATTGCCTCCGCCTGCTCCAGATGTTCCGGATGACTCTCCTTCACCGCCATCAGCTGGTAAATGGTATTGAAGACCTGCTTTTGGATTCCTGTTCTTGCATACAAATCCTCCGGAGTGATCTTCTCGTATACCTTCTTGTCTATCCCATTGGTACGGCTGTCACGGTATCCTACGGTATCTCCCAGAATCTTATCTTCTTTATCAAGCAGCACATAATCAACGCCCCAGGTATCAATCCCCATCGAAACCGGGATCTTTCCGAGCTCTTTACACTTTTTCAGCCCGTTTTTGATCTCATTGAATAAACGCTCTACGTCCCAGCACAAGGTACCGTCCTTATTATCCATGCCATTCGGAAAGCGGTACACTTCCTCGAGCCGCATCCTGCCTTCGGCCATATATGCAAGCATATGGCGTCCGCTGGATGCCCCGATATCAACGGCCAAATAACATTTCTCCATGTTGTGCCTCCTTATATTTTCTTCATACTTTTTCAATTGTAAGTCTATTATAGTTGGTAACGGGGTACAAAAAAAGGACGCTATTTATTTATCACAGCGTCCTTATTTGCACTCCTTAAATTATTCTAATATACTCATTCTAAATCTATTAAATACCTTCTTCTGCAGCATTGCCGAAGAGCATGAGTTATGGGCTGCACCTTGGTTATCATAACATTCCGCTGAACACCTTTTCAAAAATCTCATCCTGTTCCCGCAGATGAGTCACATATCCGACCGGAATCTTATTCTCTGTAACATCAATAATTGATTTAGCTCCCGCTTCTCCAAAAGCACCGCAGAGTTCAATGCAATCTATCCCTTCTTCATATAGCTTTTTTGATACTTCGCATGCTTCTTCCACACTTGATACGCCTATTGTCTGCACCGCTCCCTCGTGTATACTGGCACAATCTCTCTGTGAATCAAAATCCTCTCCCATAATGATAAATGCAAATCTCATAAGAATCCTCCTCTATACTACTGACTTTAATATTTTTTTCAACTAATTATACCATATTATGGAAAGAAAATATATGAATAGGGGCTAGTTGATTTTCATATCATGGGCGGGGTGGTTTATTTGTAACTTTGTACGGGCTATAGGCCGTGCATAGCAATGCTTTTCCCCCATCCTCTATATCGGACGGTATTGAAACCGCTCAAACCAAGCGTCTGTTTTTTCAGCAAACATTCCCAAATAGCATCCGGTGAAGGTCATGGGCATGCACTCTGTTGATAAAAGCTGTGTCCTCCCGCTGCCTGCCGCTTGCAGATGATTCTCATCTCTTCCCGCAAGAAAACGATACTCCAGTGCATCAGACTCAATCCTCAGAAGCACTTTTCCCGAACCGTCCAAAAATAAGGGCTGACTCTCAGTCTGCATATCGCCTACCCTTTTATACAGAATTACACACCGTTTTTCCTCCCTGCATGATACAGCAAGATCATAATGGTGCTCATTCGTATGATAAACCGTTAATCCCGCACGCGCCTGCGGGCTCTGCGGTTCGGCATCCAGCCATACCTCAGCCCGCATACAGAAATGCTGCTGCCTCCGCCCCACAAATGCCGGCGAACACAGTTCATCCAATGTCCCATCCCCACCAGCCAGCTTAAGGCTTCCCTTCCTGTCAGTAAGGCTGTACCGGCTCAGATCCGGGTTCCTCAAATAATTCCACACCTTAGGCAAGACAGAACCATAAAAGGAATCCGGAGCCTCCAATCTGATCTCATAATCTTCCTCCGGAAGCCGCATGACCTCCATGTTTTTTAGAATCTTTTCCCCCTGATTCACCACAGGCCATCCGTTTTCGTCCCATGTAACAGGGGCAAGCATGGTTTCCCGGCCCAGATGATGGAGCATATACTGGCTTGTCCGAATCCCATGGAATACCATCCAGAAGTCCCCTTCTTTTGTATCGGTTACGTCCCCGTGCCCGATTGCCTGAAAATGATGCAGCATCGTATCACGGTGGGTCAGTATCGGGTTATGCGGACAGCTTTCAAATGGTCCCCATGGGGAGGTTCCTCTTGAAATCGTAACCATATGACCGTACTCCGTTCCACCTTCCGCTGCCAGCAGGTAGTACCATCCCTCCCGCTTAAACATGTGGGGGCCCTCGGGATATTTGCCTCCGCTCCCTTCCCAGATGATCTTCGTATCGGAAAGCCTCTTCCCGGTATCGATGTCCATCCGGCACTGCCCAATCGCCTGGCTGTCCGGCAGGTCATAGGTGCTTGTTAAATATACGCATTCGTCAGAGTCAAAGAACAGGGAAGGATCGATCCCGCCCTGCTCCATCCACATTGGGTCAGACCACTCCCCATAAATATCGTCTGTCCAGACAAAGAAATTTCCGCCATGGCTGAAGTTCGTGGCTGACACATAGAATCTGCCTTTATGGTGACGTATTGAAGGCGCCCATATGCCTCCGGAAGCCGGACACTTTTCCAGCAATGCCTGCGTTTTTCTGGTCAGAACATGCCCAATCTGTTCCCAGTGAACCAGATCCCGGCTGTGGAACAGAGGGATTCCTGGAAAGTATTCAAAGGAACTGGTCACCAGAAAGTAGTCTTCTTTCACCCGGCAAATGCTCGGGTCAGGGTAAAATCCCGGGATGATTGGATTCCGATAATGTATCATTGGCTTCCTCCTTTACACGCGCACCCACACCAGCATTTCGCCCGGCTCTCTGTTCCCCCAGAGGAAATAGGGTACCGCTTTTACTGTCACTTCGTTCTCCTGCCGTATATATGGCCGGTAGAGCCCCGCCGCCCATCCGTCTTCTTCCGTACGATATCCCTTTGCCGTAATTGCTGGTATGCCGCCGGGCAGTACAGTTTCAGCAATCTGCAGTCCACAGTCCGTATCTAACCGAATCGCCGAAAGATTGCTTCCGTTGTCTTCCTCTTCCAGACAGTACACAACCGGCCCTCTTTGAATTGCAGCCTTTCCGGCATCTGCCCGAACCTTTGGATTTGCCTGGATCAGCTCTGCGGCCATAATGAACAGCAGATGTATCTCATCTCCCGCCCGGATGCCATTTTCAAGATATGCATACCCCTTTTCCACCCGGCATTCTGCCTTTTTTCCATTCTGCCGTATTTCAAACTCACGGCACCATCCCGGGATCCGCACCGCAATCCTGCTGTCCGCATCCGGCACTGAACACAACGTAAGCCGGATATCACCGTCCCACGGATAATTGCCGTTCTGCCGTACGAAGAATTCACCATGGCCTGTTTTTATCCTTGCTTCCCCGGCTATATAGAGATGGACGTACAGCGTATGTTTTCCATAGGAATACACGTATTTTCCCAGAGAAGAGAGCAGTCTTGCGATATTAGGCGGACAGCACGCACAGCCAAACCATTTCTGGCGTTTTGTTTGCACATGCCTCCGGTCCGGATTCTTTTCATTAGCCAGAGGCCAGACTTCCTGCGGATTCACATAGAAGAAATGTCTTCCGTCACGCGACATGGAGCTTAGAACTACATTATATAATGCCTTTTCCATAACATCCCCATATATCCCGTCTGCCTCTATCATCTGCATTCGATGCGCAAAAAAGATCAATCCGATGGAGGCGCACGTCTCCGCATATGCTGTCTCATTGGGCAGGTCATAATCCGCGGTGAAAGCCTCTCCTGTCCGCGTGGAGCCTATCGCCCCGGTAATATACATCTGCCGTTCCACCACATTTTCCCAGAGCCGTCTGCATGACTGGTACATTTCCCTGCTGCCTGCAGCCCTTGCCACATCCGCCATTGCCGCATACATATACATTGCCCTGACTGCATGGCCTGCTGCCGAAGTCTGGTCATGCACAGGCAAATGTGACTGGTTATAAACCAGATCAGGACTCTCCACCGGCAGGTTTGTCTTAAAGGAACATTTTTGGCGTAAATTCTCCCATTCCCATACGAAATAATTCGGTTCCCTGCCACGCTCCTCCAAAAAATAACAGCTTAGCTCCAGATACTCCCTGTTATCCGTCGCTTCATATAGTTTAACCAGCGCAAGTTCTATCTCCTGATGGCCCGGATACCCCTTCTGTCCCCCTTTTCTGAAATGTTCCGCAATATGATCCGCACATCTGCACATCACGTCCAACAGCTTTCTCTTTCCTGTCGCTCTGTAATAGGCAGCCGCCGCCTCCATCATATGTCCGGCGCAATACATCTCATGGCATTCATACAGATTGGTCCATTCCTTCTCCTGATTCCCTATCGAAAAATAGGTATCCAGATACCCATTCTCCTGCTGGGCCGCGGCTATAAGATCAATCACCTCATCCATGACGGCTTCCAGCTCAGGCTCCGGAGCGCTCTCCAGACAGTATGACGCAGCCTCCAGCCATTTTGCCAGGTCGCTGTCCTGGAACACCTCCCCATAAAAACAGCCTTTGTCCATGCCTGCTGCAATTTTAAAATTCCGAACCGCATGGCTTCGCTCAACATCCGGCACCCGGTCGTTCAGAATCTCCCACTGATAGGGAATCACCGTATCCCTTACTAATTCCATATACTGTGACCAGAAAGTATCCTGAATCTGTACCTCTTTTATTTCTGCCGGTCTGCATATTTCCAGCCGTTCCATATTCCGCCTCCTTTTTCATACATTAATTTGCAGCTTGCTGCAAACCCGCCCCACAGGGGCATGCATTACGGGGTGCCCTTTGGGTATACATTAATTTGCAGCTTGCTGCAAACCCGCCCCGCAGGGGCATGCATTACGGGGTGCCCTTTGCTCAGAATAAATATTCTAAATGAACCACTGCATTCTTTTTGAATTCTATATCGGCTCCATTTTCGTCTTTATCATACAGCTTCCCGTCAACCCGCATCTCCTTGTAGCCCACCGGGAAAGAAACATAAATCACCTGGTCTTCCATACTAAATATTTCAACCTCCGCTTTTCCGGCATCCATATCCCAGCTCATCTTCTCAATCTTAGCAAATGTATAAAGCCACATTCCTTCCAGATTTCCTTTGCTTAAATCCCCGGGAACTGCAGGCAGCAGCTTTATAAAACCTTCATCGGAATATACCAGCATTTCCAGGACAATTGCCGGCATAGCCCCCAGCAGGTCCGGACAGAATACCCGGTATGGATAGTGCACAGTGTTCAATGTACGTGTTACGTAGCCGTGCTCCATCAGGGTACGGAGGTTATGCATGGCATCCGGCAGATCGCCCAGCCTTACCGCCGTAAAATACCGATGGATAACGCCATGGGCAGAATCATCCTGATGCCCCCGTTTCCGGTTGGAAAGGATAAACGGCTTTACAAGCTCCGGCGTTTTCTCCGGTGAGACAGCCCTCCCCGGCCAGATATCATAATGGTGGGAGACGTGCCTGTGATCATAGTTTTCCCCTGAATACTTGAAGGACCACTCCTTAATCGCCCCGTCCTCATCCATCAGATAGTCCGGCAGCCTGCCCCTGAGCGCTTTCCATTTCGGAAGATCCGGTTCGTCCAGGCCAAGAACCTCACACGCCTCCATCAGATTATCCAATACCTCTCTGCATACCATTACATCCATCAGCGAATTCACATTCATTGCATAGACATCCTTCGGGAAGGGTACGTGATAATCATTCATAGAAGGATCTTCCGGCGAATAACTCGGATAGAACATTACCTTTCCATTTTCATCCACATCTGAGAGATAGTCTTCATAAAATAATGCGATTTCCTTCAGTCCCGGGACAATACGTTCACGCAGGAATTCTTTGTCACCTGTCACCAGATAGTGCCCCCAGAACTCGTTATATATCCATCCCAGACATGCGGTCCAGCAGTAATGTGGATATACAATTGAAAACTGATAGAACTTACCTGAATTATAATCACAGTGAATGTTTCCAAGTACGCCCCTCGCTCCATAAAAACGCTCTGCATTCAGGCGGAAGTCGTCGAATTTGTCCTCGTAGAATTTGAAATATGTATCCATGATTTCAGGCAGCCCTGTCATGTTCCCGGAACACACCTGCAGGTTGGTATTAATATTATGCTGGAACAGGGACGGCGGATCATCTCCGGTGTCCGTTATCATAAAGAAACGTCCCATATCGTACAGCTTTTCCAGCATCATAGCACTTAACTCACCGCCGCCGTGCTGTTCGTTGAGCAGTTCCTCTGCCGCCATAGCCCAATCCCCGTCAAGCCGTATCACGGAGCGTTCCATCAAAGGCTCCAGATATGCCCGGTTTGCCGCCAGCATATCTTCATAGGAATCCTGGATTTGGTTCACTTCCTCCAGCACCTGCTCTGCCAGAGAATGGCGGTATGCTTCTTCATATTTTACGGTCCGGGAAATAATGGTGATCTCCTTTGCTCCCTCCACCTGCAGATAACCGCCCTCTCTGCAGGACACCTTTCCATCCGTGCGGATCACAGAACAGCAGCAGTACCCACGTTCACCGAACTGCGGGTCATATGCCAATGATACCGTGCAGCTTTCGGGCGTTGTCTTGATTTCCACATCGCTGCCTTCTATCCGATACATATCGTTATAGGTAACAAGCACAAACTGGTCGAAATGGTCGGGAAGATCGTACCCCCCCGGTGCAACAAAGCGTATGTTCATATCAAACTGCTCTTTATTCAGGCGCTCTGTTTTTTGCACAACCGCCTCTTTATCAAAGGAGACGAAAGACCTGCGGAGAACGCCTCCTTTTTCGTCCTGTATGCGCACCACTGCTTCTCCCGACATCATATCAAGATACCGCAGATAATCGCAGCGCTCCTTTCCTTCTTCGATTTCGGTCAGCAGCTCAATCACCGAATGGAGACGCGGATGCAGGCGCGGAAATTCAACGCCAAACGGGCGGCTGTCTATCCACTGGTCATACCCCGCCGCTTTCGTTGCTTCGTCCATCACCCTTGCAGCCTCTTCAAACTTCCCCTGTTTCAGAAAACTTCTTGCTTCCGGGATCGCATAAGCCACATCCGGCGGTTCGGGCGTGTCCTTCCAGCGCATATCCATGATCCTTTCACGGCGGTAGATTACGCGTTCATGATAAGGGTCCCCCACAATATCAATTCTCTGCCTCCCGTTTGCAGTCACCAGAACATCTTCATCCGCCTTAGCCGGATACAGGCTGCTCACACTTTTATAAGGGAGAAGCTCTCGTCTTTTTTCAATTCCCATGGGTGGATATTTCAGGGCAAATTCCACTGCTTTCATACCATAACTGCTCATAAAATCCTCCTTGTCCTCTCTTCATATGATTCAGAATTTCCTCTCGTGCCTGCCGGCGTCCGATGCCGGATGGATCGCTAGGTTTTATGAACAGATTATACGTCCCGCAGGGCTGATGGTAAATGGAATATCATAGACTGAGGGAGGGAATATTTTGAACGTATCGGCCCACTGCGCTAAAGCCCACTTTTTCCGGCAGTCTCAAGCTTTATCTTCAGCCGTCCGTTTCGTCCGCAATATCCTTTTGCATCTGCGACTTATACACGATTGGACTGACTCCATACTGCTGTTTAAACACTTTACTGAAGTAATACTGATCACTGAACCCCAGCATCTCTGCAATATCCTTCACCCGTATGTTCTCGTATTCCTCCAGCATCTTTTTTGCTTCATTGATTTTAAGCCTGTTATAATAACTGATCGGGGTATCACTGTAATATACTTTAAACAGCCTGCAGATATAGGACGGCGAGATATCAAAATAATCCGCTATTTCCTGCAGAGATAAGTTCTTATACAGATTCGCCTGCATATATTCGGCCAATTTGTACGCAGCCTCCATCGATACTCCGCTTTTGTCCTCTTTTGAGGCCGACATAAATTCGCCGTACCCCTGCAGGCATTCTTCCAGTTCCCCGTACCTTCTGCAGTCATTCAGTATCTGATCCGCCAACGTACCCGGCTCATCCGCCAGTTCTCCATTCCCGCCTGCTGCCGCGAACATTTCATCCAGCAGCGCCAAAAGGAATTTCCGCAGTACCACCACGGTATAATGCTTTTCTTCCCAGGAAAGAATATTCTTATGGATTTCTTTGTGGTAATCATCTGCAGCCTTATTTTTCAAAATCCATTCAATTTTCCTGCGGAATACTTCGATCTCCTCTTTCTGCCGGATATAGCGCTCCCTCACCTCCGTATACTTCTCATCCTCAAAGACTTTGCTGCAGTCCAGCATCACCATTCTTCCCAGCCGGTTAGAGAGATGCGTATACTGCATATGAAGCTGGGTAATATTCGTAAGACAGCCCGAACAGATAATATTAACGCGTGTATACTTCTTCCGCAGTTCCGATAAAAGTAAATTATTTAACAGCATAATCCTCTTTGGGGAACTCCTTTCCAGATTAAACATCAAGATTTTTTCACTGTTCAGTCTGGTGTTTGCTGTCCGAACATCCGGCCCCGCCTTGTTCTCTGTCATGATTTCTTTGACCAGTTCCTTTGATAAGGGCGCCGCATACTGCTGAAAAAGCCCTACCCGTACCAAAGAGAGCATGTAACGTCCCGGGAATCCGCTCTCCTCTGCTCCAATGCCTTCCTGAATCATCTTTTGCAGGGCGGATTCTTCCTCCTCTACCTTTTTGCTGTCCGCCTTCATGGTCAGCTTCTTTAAAATCTCTGCAAACTCCCCTGCATCCACAGGCTTCATGATATAGTCGTCTACCTGCAGCATCAGAGCCTCGTGGGTAAAGGTAAAGTCTGCATATCCACTGATAATAACGCTTTTAACCCCCGGATAAAGCGCCTTGGCCTTCTGGATGAGTGTCAGCCCGTCTATGACCGGCATTTTGATGTCCGTAAAGATGATATCCGGCTCAAAGTCTTTTAAAAGCTCCAGAGCAGTTTCCCCGTCATATGCCGTTTTAATAACGGAATCATAGCCCGCTTCATTTATGAGATGGACAATGTCTCTTAAGATGACTTTGCTGTCCTCCGCAACAAGAAACTTATACATGTTTCATCCCTCCCCCTGTGCAAAGGGGTCAGACCCCTTTTGTTAGTATTTGCGTTTTCCATAACTTATTAGACACTACTCATCCTCAGATATGAATCTGCCGCCCAGACAGACTGCAGCGCCTTCTGCGGGAGAATTATTCTTGATACTGAATTCAAAATCTCCCGCAAAAAAGATTCTCAGCCGAAGGAGTGTGTTCAGAATCCCCAATCCTCCCATGCCTGGTTCCCCCTCAGGGCTGTCTTCCATATTGATGACCAGGCTTTCTTCTTTCATCCTGTTTTCTATCTCTTTTATTTTATCCCTTGAAAATCCTCTCCCATTGTCTCTGACCTCAACTCTCCATTTCCCGTCGCTGGCGATTGCCGTTACACAGATATGATAGGGCGGCTTTTGTCCCTCAAAAGCATGCTGTATGGCATTTTCTACAAATGGAAGGATACAAAGCCTGGGGATCAGAATGGAACGCGCCTCCTCCTGTACCTCAATCTGATATTGCAGAAAATCTTCATAGTACTGCTTCTGAAGTGCAAGATAATTTGTAATGTATTGTATCTCCTCTCCAAGTGTTACCGTATGTGCATTGGAATTCACCGTATAGCGCAGCATGTCCGAAAGCTGTTTGCACATGGCCTGTGCGTCCTCTGTGCGGCCTTCTCTTGCAGAGATGCTGATCGAATACAGAACATTATGGATAAAATGCGGGGAAATCTGCGCCTGCAGGGCAGAAAGCCTCGCCCCTGCCTCCGCCTTATTGGACTCGATTTCTCTGAAAGCCGCTAATTTCAGATCATCCAATATCTTCTGGAACGCATCTTTAAGCTCGATAATTTCATTATTAGAGACATCCTCCAGATTCAGCCCCATATTCTCATAGGTAACCTTCAATACGCTGTTGCGCAGTTCCTGGAGAGGCTTTACCAGCATCCGCGAAAATACAACTACCATCAGAATTGCAGCAGCCGTCACGCACACAAAAAAGATAATTGTAGTATGCTGCAGTAATTTCATTGAGGAATATATCGTATCTTTTGGATACTGTATATAAGTCGTGATCCCCGAATAATCTGATGAGGCATAAAAGTACATATGGTTTTCCATGCTAAATACACCGCTTTTATTCTTTTGTGCCATATTTCTTTTTAATAAACCGCTCTCCTCTGCAGAAACGGAACTGGACGGATATACGATATCGCCTTTATCATTCAAAAGAAATACATTGCCTATATGGTTAATGTTGCAGATTTCATCCAGCTTCTTATAATCTGACTGCACCTCAATATAACCATATCTGTTGGCGCTTACATCAAAGACCGCACGGATAAATGATATCGTTGCACCCTGTTCATCCGGGGCGCCGCTGTCATGATCCGCATAGATAACAAGCTCCTTCCTCCCCAGTTTTTCTCCATTATCCTCCATTGTAAGGGCGGATTCAAAATTGCTTTTGTGCTGGTTGTATATATAAGAAAAAGAACCATCCTGACTGTAAAGATATACATTGACATGAGGAAAAGAGGTCAGCGTAATCGCATTGGAAACAATGGCTGCGATTTCTCGGTTCCTCTTTAATTCCTCATAGTCCGACAGTGCTTTGGTATTGTTTTTCACCTCCCGCATGATCTGCAGAAGTCCCGGATTTGAGATCAGTTTTTTCGTAATATCATCCATTTTTTCGATATAGGTGTCTACATTTTCGGATATTTTTATGCATAGCTGCATATCATTATGGGCTGACTCTTCTTCCATCTGTTTAAAGATGTGCATTCGGATAAACAGGCTGAAAGATGCTGCTGCAAATAAGATAATAACAGAAAATACGACATATAGTTTTGTCCTGAACTTAAAATTCATACTGATCTCTCTCCTCCTGGTCTGCATGACTGTTCCTCCTTTATTATCCCAAATAACACTGAAAAGTCAAACATCAGCCTTTTACCGCTCCTTCTGTCAGACCGCTGATAAATTGCTTCTGCATAAACAAAAACAGCAGGATCACCGGCAGCGCTGCTAGTGTCAGGTCTGCAAACACCAGATTCCAGTTACTCCCCCCATACATTCCGAAAAACTGATACACAGAAAGGGGCAGCGTCCTCTTTGCCGGGTCGTTTAAGAAGTAAAGCGGAATATTGATTTCATTCCATATTCCTGTGAACAGAAGAATCAATACGGTGATATTACATGATTTCAGGAGCGGAAGTATGATATAGAAATACGTCTGCAGTGTGGATGCCCCCTCGATAAATGCGGATTCATCCAGCACCCCCGGAATCCCCCGTATAAATCCGGTGTACAGAAAACAGCTGAAGGGGATGTTGATCGCCGTATATAAAATGATAACATTCAGATAACCGCCATAGATATCCAGCACCGTAAATAAACGAATCGTAGGCATAATCTGCATCGGGATAATCGTGCCGATAAAGAAAAAATAATACAAGAATCTGGAAAACCTGGTCTTTCGCCGGGCAAGAATAAAGGATGCCAGTGAGCTTGTGAATATTGTGATCACGGTGGAAGCTATGGTGATCAGAATACTGTTCTTAAATGCCAGCAGCAATTTCCCCTGTTCAAAGACGGTTTTAAAATTTTCCACCAGCCATTGCTCCGGAAGTGTCAGATCAAACGCTGTTACTTCTGCCGAATTCTTAAAAGCCCCCAGCAGCATAATCAGAAGCGGAATCACAATAACCAAAGAAATCAGAATCAGCACGATCTGCAGAAGTACCTTCGTTATTTTCTCTTTATTTCTGCCATACATTATTCCTCCACCTCCCTTTTCCGCATATTATATAGCACCGGAATACAGATAATCGAGACGAAAACCGCCAGCGTAACATTCAATGCGGTGCCCAGCCCCCATTGGCCTCTTCCAAACTTAGAGAACACTTCCAGTGCAATTACCTGAGACGCATTTCCGGGTCCCCCGTTCGTAAGTGCATAAGGCTCGCTGAATACCTTAAGCCCCCCGATCAGGCTTAACAGCATATTAATATTAAATGCAGGGGCCAGCATCGGAAACGTAATATTCGTAAACCTCTGCAGGGCGCTGGCCCCGTCTATCTTCGCCGCGTCATAATAAGACGCCGGTATTGCCTGCAGGCCGGCGAGATAAACAACCATATGATACCCGCTCCACTGCCAGATTGACACCCCCGCTATGGAGACCATCACGATCCTGGTATCCACCAGCCATTCCTGCTGCAGGGCCTGAAGGCCCACATGCCCCAGAAATTCATTCAGAATTCCGTTAGGATGTAAAATGGGCACAAACACAAGCCCAATGATGATCGTAGAGATCACGCATGGCAGAAAGAAAATCACCCGGAAATACCCGCGCAGTTTTGTCTTTGTGTTTACCGCCAGCGCCAGCAGAAGCCCATTGACATTTTTCCCGATCACCACAATAATGGCGTATACGAAGGTATTATATATGGCATGTTTCAGTTCACCGCTTTGAAAAATCGTCTTATAATTCTCAAGCCCCACAAAACTGATGGTATCCTTCCCTATCGTCCAGTCTGTCAGGGAATAATATATTCCGTAGATGCTGGGTACCACAAAAAAGATTCCAAATATCAGCAGTGCCGGCAGGATTAGCAGATATGTATATAAGTGTCTGGTCCGTCGCATTGTGATGCACCTTGCCTTTCTATCATGATTATATCGAAGGAAATTAAGAAGAAAGGCACCGCCCAGTCTGACAGAAGCCCGCCTTTCATACGCTCCTTCCGGACTGTCCGGTGCCTTATATTCGTTTTTCGGTTTAGAAATTTTCTATGCCTTTTGACTTCATCAGTTCTTCAAAAGTAGCATCCCAGGAAGAAAGCACTTCTTCCGGTGTCTTCGCTCCCGCAAACATATCCTGGAAATATACCCAGAGATCGTTTAAGTCAACCTTCATATAGGCATTCATTTCCAATACTGTCTTCCCTGTCTTATTGTATTCTTCATATAAACGTCCTTCAAATTCGTCAAATTCTGGTTCCTTGGCACCTTTTACGTTCGGAACAAAAGAGGCTGCCTTCTGAGCCGTATCGCATTGCTGGGGCTGTGCCATGAAGTTCAGAAACTTCTTTGCCTCCTCGATATGCTTTGCATCTTTTGGAATAAAGAACTCTGCATCCAGCTGGCTGATGGTAAGATATTCGTCCTCCCCCTCATATACAGGATAGGGGAACATATCAAACTGAATATCCGGATAAGCATTCAGTAAATCCCTTACCGTGGTATTTGAGCCTACTGTCATGGCATAATCGCCGCTGCTCATTGCAGCCGGTATGCTGTTGTAATCGTCGGAAAGTACCGTGCTCTGCATATATCCGTCTTTATACAGATCATATGCTTTCTCCAGGCTCTCCCTGAATGCGGGTACCTCGTCCCAGCCAATCTCGTTAGCATTCAGGCGGTCCCACAGATCCGGCTCAGATTTGGCTGCATAATAACCCCAGGTTGAGGTCGTCCACATCTGGAATGTCCACACATCTTTAAATGGCCCGTAAAACGGCGTAATTCCCTGTTTTTTTAAATTTTCGCAGACTGCCAGAAATTCCTCATATGTCTTCGGAATCTCCAGCCCCTTCTCCTCAAACAGATCTCTATTATATACAACGCCCATGCCGCCGGTCTTTACTGCAAACGCAAAGCCATAAATCTTACCGTCCGGGGCTGTCAGGATTTCTTTGTCTGCAAGGTTCTCTACGAACGGCTCGTCTGATAAATCAACACAGTTTTTCGCAACTTCCAGCTCATTCTCTGCGGAAACCTTATTGTAACAAACTAAATCTGACGGCTGTCCTGAGGCCAGTTTTGTCTGAATGATCGACGTGTTCTGTGCATCCGGGTTCAGCACCAGTTCCACCTTGATCTCCGGATATTGTTCCTCAAAAGCCGCTATATTTTCTTCGCTGAAGGCATAAGGAATATTATTCACGATCTCCTGGCTTGCTTCCACGGTTAAGGTAACACTCTCTGCCTTCTTATTCCCACCGCTCTCTTTGCCCTCATCCGAAGAACTGCCGGCCGAAGAACCGCAGCCTGCGGTTATAAGGGACACTGCCAGAAGTATTCCGGCAACCTTCATTAACTTTTTCTTCATAACTCTTTCCTCCTTATAAAAAATCTGTTTTTTCGAAGTACATTCATATTCCGCGGAACTTTCATTTACATTATGTTTATTTTAGCTTTCGTTTGTAAATAAGTAAATGGAATTAAATGAACGGCAGGATTAATAATATTGAACAATTGACCGAAAAAAAATTTTTAAAAAATACAGAACGACGCAGTTTGCACTTCTTATTTTTGTTTAAATCTTATAGAATACACCTAATATCCTGAAACACATAAGGCACTTTGACCATAAAAAATTTTGATGCTGCCATACATACAAATCAATTGCAGCAGTTAATTAAACTTAAAAACAGCATAATTACGTAAATAAAATAGAAATAAATTTTAAGAGAAAGGAGGTGTGACATGAGTACGATATATAACGCAGAACTCGTCGGGCAGGTTTTTAATATTCAGAGGTATTCTACACATGACGGCCCGGGGGTACGTACAACAGTTTTCTTAAAGGGATGTCCCCTTCGCTGTTATTGGTGTCAGAATCCGGAATCGCAGAGCCTGAAACCAGTGCTAATGGTCAAAAAGGACCGGTGCACGGGATGCGGCCGATGTGTGCAGGCCTGTCCGCAGAAAGCAGTCTATTTTACAGATGGCGCTGTCGTAACAGACCGTTCACTCTGTACTGTATGCGGAAGTTGTGTCGATGCATGTTTCAACAAAGCCCGCTCAGTAGCAGGCGAACCAATGACCGTGAAACAGGTCATCGATAAGGTCAGGAGAGATTACAACTTATTTTGTAATTCCGGGGGCGGCATGACAATTTCAGGCGGAGCCTGTGAAATGCAGCCGGATTTTACAATCAATCTTTTAAAGGCCGCTCATGATGAAGGCATACGTACTGCTGTAGAAATGGAAGGGGCGTTCCCCTGGGAAACGGTAAGGGCGATTGCAGAACATTGTGATTTTATCATGTATGATTTGAAACATATGGACAAGGATCAACACATGATGGGGACGAGAGTTTCAAACGAAAGAATCTTAGAAAATGCAAAGCGTCTTGTAAAGATGGGAAAAAAGCTGAAATTCCGTACACCGCTGATCCCCGGCTTCAATGATTCTCCGGAATCAGTTGCAGCAATTGCCCATTTCATTAGGGATGAGCTTGGACTTAGCCCGGGAGAATGCCATGAACTCTTAGGATATAACAATCTTGGCGAAGACAAATATGACCGTCTTGATATGCCGGGAATCTGTCCGAAAAATAAACGTCAGTCAGAGGAATATCTGGCCGAATTAAATGCAATACTTGAATCTATTTAAACGCGTGATTCCATTCAGTTTCTATTTGCCAGATCGAAAGGGCCCTTGGTCAGGTAAGAATATAGATATTAATGTTCAATATGAGAAAGGTGGAAATGAAATGACAAAAGTTACCTATAAGCAATATCATGAAAAAACTCGTGGTGAAACTATTTGGGAAAGATTAAATCCTCTGCGCTATACACAGACAATGTCTATGGCACGCGCCCAGCTTCTTGCAGACGCCTATGAAGAATACGCCGGATATTCATTTTATCGTAAACGTGGATATTCCATTGCAAAAATACTGAAAGAAATCCCAATTTATATTGATGATGAGCAGTTATTAGTTGGTGATTTCAGTGCTAAGCCAATGGGGCCTGAGTGGTTCCCGGACCTGGCTGCCACATGGGTCAGTGATTATGTCGATAAATATGGGTGGAAGGGAAGCGGAAAATTCTTTGCATTCGAAAGCCCTGAACAGGCGCAGCAGGCAAAAGACATCGCCCATAAGTTCCAAAATGCGGGCGGTAAAGAAATGTGGTATAAGTATCTTGGTGAAGAGGAGGTCGCTTTTGCAGAGAGTGTCGGTGAGCAGGGTGCGTGGGTCTGCAACTTCCTATCAGAGGTGTATGCTGAAAAGGCATGGAATGTACCGGATATATCAAGAATCGTATCAAAGGGTGTTAAAGGACTAATTGCCGATATTGATGAGCAGCTTGAAAAACTTGTGATCTTAACAGATGAGGATTACCGTGCTCATGAGTTCTGGCTAGGACTTAAGTTAATGCTGGAAGGAAGTATTGAATATGCACATCGTTATGCAGCACTTGCTTCAGAAAAAGCGGCAGCGGAGAAAGATCCGATTCGTAAGGCAGAACTTGAGGAAATTGCAAGGGTGTGCATGCGGGTTCCGGAGTATCCGGCAGAAACATTCCAGGAGGCTCTTCAGTCATTCTATTTTGGAATCCTGATGATCTTCTATGATACCCGTACATATGGAATGGGCTTTGGCCGTGTTGACCAGTTCTTATATCCCTGCTTCCAATCAGATATTGAAACAGGCTACATCGATGAAGAATATGCCACACAGCTTCTCGAATGCTTCCGGTGCAAGGTCATGGGCAAGCGCCAGTTTTGGCCGGATCTCATGACACCAAACTTAAGTTCAGAGTCACATTTCCATAATTGTATCCTTGGTGGTGTTGATCCGATCACAGGACGCGACGCAACAAACCGTTTATCTTATCTGTGGCTTGATGCTGCTGAGCGCGTTCATACACCGCACCCAACCCTTTCCGTCCGCTACCATGCAAACATTGACAGAAAATTCATGGAACGTGCGCTGGAAATTGTAGCACTTGGCATGGGATTCCCGGCATTTATGGGTGATGATAACAGCATTCAGTATCTGCTCAGCCGTGGGTACACGGTACAGGAAGCCCGCGATTATGCCATCGGCGGATGTGTGCTTCATGGGGTTCCCGGTAAGACCAGCTCTGTATGGCCAATTGTAATCAACTGTGGCAAGATGCTTGAATATGCACTCCGTAACGGTTATGATGTCCGCATGAATAAGCAGCTCGGGCCTAAAACAGGTGATTTCTTTCAGATGAAGACATATGAAGAGTTTATTGAAGCATACAAGGCACAGTGGGCATACTGGGGGGATTATTCTGCAAGCAGTAACCGCCAATGCCGTATCCAGCATGTAGAATCCTTCCCGGATATTATGATGTCTGCATTTACAGATGACTGTATCAAACGTGGTAAAGTAACCAGCCTGGGCGGTGCGGTTCATAATGATAATACACAGTATATCGTTCCGGTAGGCGTTCAGGACTTCGGCAATGTGGCTTATGTTCTTAAAAATTATATCTTCTGTGAGGATCCTATCTGCAGCAAAGAAGAATTAATGGCAGCTATTGATGCAAACTGGGAAGGTTATGAAGAGCTTCATACAAAATTGTCTGCTCTTCCTAAATATGGCAATGATATCGCTGAAGTTGACGACCTTGTAGATGAAGGTTACAGAATCATTGAAGATGTATGGTATCAGATTCCTTCCGCATTTGGGCACCATTTTGAAGTCGCGCCTCATTCCCTTGGATTCCATGCAGGAACGGGAGCTAAGACTGGAGCTCTTCCGGATGGACGCTGCGCATGGGAAGCTATGTCAGATGGTGCTGTATCTCCCAAACAGGGAACGGATTGCGAAGGCCCGGCGGCTGTTATTGCATCAGCGGGCCGCGTAGACCATACCGAGTTATATGGTGTGCTGTTCAATATGAGGTTTACTCCTGAGTCTCTAAAGACTAAGGAAGGCCGTGAACAACTGCATGCTCTGATTCGAACTTACTTACATGACCTAGGCGGTAAGCACATTCAGTTCAATGTGATCAGCAATGAAATTATGAAGGACGCCAAACAGCATCCGGAAAATTATACAGATCTGATCGTTCGTGTAGCAGGTTACAGTGCGTACTGGACAGACCTTACCGATACAATTCACGATGAATTGATTCTTCGATCAGAACAGGAATTCTCCTTATAGGCTGCCATTTAAATAAACCGAAAAAATCAACAGCCAGTGCCTTTCGGCGTATATATGCCGGCAGGTACTGGGCTTCAAAAAGTCTGGCTGTTGGTGTAAAATATAAGTATACAGTTCCCTTACAAATATTATATACCCAATGTGCACCCCCGTATTGCATACCCCTGCAGGGCGGGTTCGCAGCAAGCTGCAAAATAATGGGCGCAGAAGTTTGTGAGGGGTATGGTTGTATAGGAAAATGAACTTCATTTTCCTAAAGTGAAACTATTTATTGTATTCGAGTTGAAAATGACCCGAAAAACAGATAGCTTTGCAGTACTTCATAAGGGTTCGTTTTTATACTTGTATGAGAGTGAGGTTTAAGTATGAGCACGGGGAATATATTAGAGGAAATTATACCCAGGCATATTTTAGAAATGCTGACAGTTGTTGAGTTAAAAAAGAAAGTTGTTTTTATTCCTTTAGAGGAGCAGAAAGATATTGAATTGTATTATATATTAGAGGGTAAAGTTTCGTGCTTTACTGTGGACTTTAACGGACGGGAATTCTTAGTCGATTCATTAGGGCCCGGAGAATTTATAGGAAAATTCTCCCAAATGCGCAATATGAATTTTAACTGCGGCGTCCGGACAGCCACCGACTGTAAGCTGCTGAGGCTTACCCCCTGCAAAAAGGAGCTGTTAAGTGACAAGAACTTTTCCCTGTATTTCTATTTGAAGACATCGGACCGTGTGTACGAAATGTACAAGCTGGCGATGCTCCGTATGCTGTTCCCTTCGAATGAGGTACTGGCCTACTGGATTTTAAAACTAGCGAAAGATGGAACTAATATTGAAGAAAAAGCTGAGAGTATCTGCCTGCAGACGAATATCAGCAAGCGGCAGTTCTTCTATTGTATTAAAAATTTTTGTGATGAAGGGCTGATTGAAAAATCCGGAAAACAAATTAATATTTTAGACAAAGAAGGCTTAAAGGAAATCGCGGGTAATGTGTATTTATTTATGAATGAAAATATAAAGGAGGATCCGGTATGATAAAATCCAAACCGGTTAATTTAGTAAAACAATTTGTTTGTTATATATTTGGCTTATTTCTAATCTCTATAGGCGTAAATTTTTCCAAGATGTCAAATCTGGGAATTACTCCGGTAAGTTCCATTCCCCGGGCATGTGAACAGATCTGGGGATTTACCCTTGGTGTTACAACAATGATTATTTATATATTGTTAGTTGTTCTGCAGCTCATTATCCTGCGGAAACGCTTTAAAGTAACAAACGCACTGGGTATTATTGTTACATTCATTTTTAGCTGGCTGATAGACTTTACAGGCACTGACCCAAATGCCTTCGGCCATCTGCTGCTCAACTTCCCACACCCTCAGAATTACCCCATGCAGCTTTTGTATCTGGCAATCAGCCTGGTCATCAGCGCCCTTGGTGTTTTTATATACCTGCGTCCCCAGTGGCCTCCTATGCCGGCGGAGGGCTTTGCCGGAGCCATAGCAACGGTTACAGGAAAACCTTTTGGAAACTGTAAGTCTATCGCAGACACTTCTATGGTTGTGATCGCTATCATCCTGCAGATCGCATTTTTAGGAGGCCTTAGCTCTTTTATCGGCGACGGAGTCGTTGTACGTGAAGGGACGGTCATTGCGGCCATTGCTATCGGACAGATTGTGAAACTTCTGACCAAGCCTTTTGGGAAACCGCTTACCGACTGGCTACATAAAGGCGACGATGAAATAGAAACAAAAGCTGTGGCTGCCAGCAAATAACTGAATACAGCCGTTGGCTTTTCCACTGTAAAAGGCCCGGCAGATTCATTTCCTGTTCCAACTAGCTGATTAGTTCTCACCATAATGATAGCGGCAGGCTAATATATATACATTTTCTTCATCTATCTTATATATTAGCCTGTTTTTGTCATTCATACGTCTGCTCCAAAATTCTGTCAAATTTCCTGTCAATGGCTCTGGTTTCCCGACGCCTTCTTTTTCATTACGAGATCTAGCTTCTATTATCAGTTAACTGCGGATCTTCCCGAAGGGCCAATGCTTTATATATTACGTTGTAATAGCGCAGCCAGCGTCCGGTTCCCATAAAAATATTCCTCCGTAACCCCGCATTCTCCAAGTTCCCTCGGATGCGCCGCTCCTTTTTTCTGATCCGCATGGTAATCCGATCCGCCTGACATAATGGCTACCCGATCCGCATAATTCTCCCGGATATAAGCCTCCGCCTCGCCCTTGGTCAGAACGCCTTCATAGCTGGTCTTGTCATAGGTATAACAGGCCTCAATTCCATCCAGTCCTGCCTCTACGAGCCGGTCGATATACGCTTTCCTTGTCATGATAGTTCCGTCTGTTTCGGGCTGTTCCGCAATGAGCAGTGGGTGTGCCAATATCGCAATCCCACCCGCACGATGCACCTCCCGGATCAATGCAGCAGGATCCGGCTTCTTCCTCTTTATCTGGTATCCCGGCGTATTTCTTACCATAAGCTTAGCCTGCTTCCAGTCCTTTGCATAGCCTTTCCTTGCCATCTGTTCAAATATCATCTTCTTCAGGACATGCGCCTCACTCACCGGGTGCCCTCCGTTATCGAGAACTTCCTCCCAGGTAATATGCATCCCGTCCTCCCGGAGACGTTTCAGCAGTTTCTGATATCCCTCGCTTCTGGATCTGGAAAGTTCCCGCTCTAGCTCTGCAAACCATGCATCCTCCCATCTGCAGCCAAGACAGACTATATGCACGTCCTCCACATCTGTCTCGCAGGAAATCTCGGTGCCCAACAGCAGCTTTACTCCTAACGTTTCGGCAAGTTCCAGGAGATCAGTTTGATGTCCATCCTCATCCATATATCTCTGCTCCGGAACGGCATCGTGGTCTGTCAGGGCCAGCACCCGGACTCCCAGGGCGGCAGCGCGTAAGATCACCTCCGGCGGGGTATCTGCTCCATCTGAACGTGTCGTATGCGTATGAAGATCGCAGGCATAATTACATTTTTCCATAGCGGCCTCTTTTCCTTTCTTACAATAAATATATTCTTTCATAAAAACAGCTTTTTACCATTAAGAAAAGCAGGGACCTTCATCCCCGCCTATAGTCTCTCGCGGTATTCCTTAGGGCTCATACCGTACTTTTCCTTAAATTTCCGGTAAAAATAACTGGTATTGTCATAGCCTACAGACTCTATAATATCAGCAACCGGCAGTGTCGTACTGGACAGCAGGTAGGCGGCCTGGCTCATGCGCCGCGCCTGCAGGAGTTCTTTATAGTTTCTGCCTGTGCGCCTCTTGATCTCCCGGCTCAGCCAATACACATCGTAACCAAGCATTTCCGCCAGCTCAGACAGTGTTCCGTTCCGGTAGTGCTCCTCCACATAGTTCAGCACAACTCCGGTCAGTTCCTTGTCAAACTGCCTGCTGCCCGTCTCCATCTTATCCATGTAATTCAGAAGCTGAAGAAATAACAGTCCCATGGTAATCTGGTTGCAGCTGCGTTTATTTGACAGGTCATAGAAAATGGTCCACACCATGTTCTCCACCAGATTCTGGATAGGAAGCACGTCCGCCACATGAAAATACAGATAAGAGGTTTTCTCATTTTTACCACAGAGCGTCCCCACCAGAAACTCCTTCAGCATATTGTCCTCTTCTTCCATCATGGAAAACGCCATATTAAAAAATTCAGGAAGAATGATAAAATTAACTGCAATATCTTCTTTTCCCGCCGGCAGTATCTCCTGCACTGCGTTCTGATTGAGGAACAGCAGGTCACCCTGCTCAAGAACCACCCGGTTTCCATCCACAATATGCGTGGTAGTCCCCTGGCACATATAGATCACTTCCACATAATTATGCCTGTGTTTTGGGAAATTTACAAAACGGGTGTGCGGTCTGACCTGGATCAGCTTCCCCTTTTTCAAAAGCTTCTCACAGTCCACGATCAGTTCCTTCTTCTCCGTATAAAGGTGCTGGTCGATTCCCTCTCTTCCGTCCAATATCATCTGTTCTTCTTCCGTGATCACAGACAATTCTCTGATCAATTCCGGATGCATACACTCACCTTTTCCATTTCTGTACGCTGACTTCTGTACTCTTTTTGCCGTACTCCTATTGCTGTTCTGCAATCTCTGCCGCCAGTTCCATGTATTCTGCGGCGCTCCGGCTGCTTTTCTTGTATGCCATGATCGGCGCATTGTTATCCTGTGACCACTCGATTGCGCTGTCCACACGGATATATGTATCAAAAACCTTTACCTGTTCCAGTTCCCTGAGTGTCTCCAGGGTTTGCTTAAAATAATTTTTCCTTGTATCAACCTTTGTAATCACAATGCCGCCCAGCTGCAGATCCGGGGCGATCTGCTTTACCTCTTCCAGAAACTCAAACATATTGCCAAGTCCGAAGAGCCCCCACGGTGTTGATTCCACCGGAATGATTACCTGGTCAGAAGCACAGAGTATATTCATCACCCAGCCGCCCAGTGTCGGCGGCGCATCGATCAGTATATAATCGTACACGTCAGTCTCCCTGACAGACGCCAAACATTTTCTCAGGATATACTCTCTCTGCCACTTTGTAAACAGTTCATACTCAATGGAACTCATCAGCGTAGAAGACGGAATAAGATCCAGTCCTTCATAGGGGGAATGCACGATATAGCTGCACAGATCATCCTGCCGCCTGATTCCCTCATACAAATTCTTTTCCCCCTGGGCAAATTCCAATACCTGCTCCTCATCAAACAGGGAGAGTGACAGGTTCAGCTGCATATCCCCATCGATCAGCAGCACCTTCTTTCCCAGCTGGGTGAGCCCGTATCCTACATTGGAACAGGTCGTGGATTTTCCGCTGCCCCCTTTATTATTTGCAAAACATATGACTTTTGTCTTTCCCATCTTTGCGCCTCCGTATCATTGGCCCGAAACCGAACCCTGCCTCTTTCTGTAGCCCAGTATATCATAGTTTACGGTTCTGTAAAACTCTGATTTCATATCCTCATAACTCATATCCTGCCTCGCCATGAGCCACATGGCCTTCGTGATGGTCGCCTCTAGGGTCATGTCATAGGTCTCCAGCAGGTCCAGATCCTGTTTCACTTTTTTCCCTACTTCATACACCATCATATCGCTGCCCTCTTTTACAACCTGTGTTGCAACAATGGCCAGCTTCCCCTGTGTCCCGCAGTCCCTCATAACTTTGTAAAATTTATCCACCAGGTACTCCGGTATGCCGCCAACGCCGAAACTTTCGATTACAATACACCGGTACCGGGCAAACAGACAGTCCAGAATCTCCGGATCTATACCGGGGATCAGCTTCAGCACATAGATGCTGTCCTCCATCTCATGAAAGAACTTTACCCCGCCATGATATTCCAGCGGCGGTATATAACGGATCACTTCCTGTTCCCGGATCACTGCGGGATAGGGAAAGTTAATGCTGGAAAAAGCATTGTAGCTCTTTGCCCGTTCCTTTTTGGCCCTGGTTCCTACGATCACTTTTCCGTCAAAAACGATATTAACATCTCTCGAGCCCTCATCTGCTGCATAGATAAAACTGTCCAGAAGATTGTTTCTGGCATCCGTGTTTTCCTCGTCAATCGGTTTCTGCGCCCCGGTAATTACAACCGGCTTTTCGGAATTCTGGATCATATACGACAGCGCAGCCGCAGTGTAAGCCAGCGTATCCGTTCCATGGCATATCACAAACCCGTCATAATCTTTATAATGCTCTTCTACCGCCCGGCTCATCATTTTCCAGTGTGCAGGGGTTACATTGGTGCTGTCCACATTGCATACCTGATGCGTATACACTTCGCATACATCCTTTACATCAGGAATAAACCCGACCAGTTCCTCAGGCGTTATCGCAGGCGTCAGTCCGCCCTCCGTATGTTTGCACGCAATGGTGCCGCCGGTCCCCAGCATTAAAATCCGTTTCAATACACAGCCCCCAGTTCTATTACCACTCCAGCGAAGCCGGCTCGCTGCCGAAATTCTTCTCCACCAGAGTGCAGTATTCTTCATAGGCTTCCGAGCCTTCGAACTCTGCCTTCAGGGCGTCCCTGATCCCCTTGTAATACCAGCCTATCGCAGCCTTACTCTGCATGCGGAACCTTTTCCAGAGTTCATCCCCCAACACCGGATAATCCCTGTCGATGTCCCTCATATTGGAAAGCTTATCCGCCAATCCGATCATCTTCACAGGCAGCGGAGCCATCCCAAGGTGCTGGATCGTGGCGCCCTTTCTCTCTTCCCAGCTCAGAGACTTATCCTCGCTCTCCTGCGCCACAATAGACGCTACGCGCTCCCCGAATCTTAGTTTGAGGATCTCTTCCGTCACCTCTTTGCAGTCCTCAATCGTGTCATGCAGGACTGCCGCGCATATAATTTCTTCATCCGCAGTCATCGTGGCCACAATCTCCGCCACCTCCACAGGATGTACAATATAAGGTCTTCTTGTCCCTTTCCGAAATTGCCCCTCATGCGCCTTTGAGGCAAATTCTATGGCTTCATCAATCATTCAAACGGCTCCTCCTCGATGCCTTCCCGCAATCTTGCCTTTTCCTTTTTGTGGAATAAAGCATAGATACACGGTACCACAAACAGTGTTAATGCAGTTCCATATATAAGACCGCCGATCGTCACCACCGCCATCGGCTGTACCATATCTGCACCGGAACCAAAACCAATTGCCATTGTGGACAGGCCCAGAATCGTCGTGAGCGCCGTCATGATAATCGGCCGCAGCCTTGTCCTTCCGGCTTCCACCAGCGCTTCCTTCTGATCCATCCCCTGGGAGATCAGCTGATTCGTATAATCAATGAACACAATACCATTATTGACAATAATTCCAGATAACATAACAAATCCGACCATAGCAATTACACTTACCGGACTTCCTGTGAGCCAGAGCCCCAGCAGACCGCCTGTAAATGCAAGCGGAATTGTAAACATGACGATAAACGGCGATCTTAATGACTGGAACTGTGCGACCATGATTAAATACATGAAAACCACTGCCAATGCCAGCATCTTGAGCAGTTCCACCATGGTCTCCCGGATCGTTTCATCCTCTCCCTGCATTTCTGCCGTATAACCGTCCGGCAGTTCATAAGTCTTCATCGCCTTTTCCACACGGCTGCTCACAAGTCCGATATTATCGTCCTCGGCAACCTCGGCCGTCACATTGATATATCTGCTCTGAGCGTTTCTGGAAATGGACTGAAGCCCATATCCGGTCTCAAAAGATGCGATATCCTTCAACGCAATCTGTTCTGTCGACCCGTCCTGTTTTTTTACATCCAATTTCATATCCCGGATTTCATCACGGGTCAACTCCTGATTCTTCTGATCCGCCACTACGATGCCGATCGAAGCCGTATCCATATCCAGCTTTGTCGTGGAAGCAGGCTCTTTCAGTTTCTTAGCCAGTTCCTGATAAACCTGGGCAACAGTCAGATTATAGGAAACTGCCTTGTCCTTATCTACGATCACCCGCAGTTCTTCGGTTGTCTCCTCCATTCCGTCGGACACGTTCTTCGTTCCTTTAACACCTTCCAGTATCCCTGCTATATCCTTTGCAATTTTCTGAAGTTTATCTAGTTCCCGCCCTTTTATCTGAACGGATATCCCCGATGCACCGAGGGAACTCATATCCATGTTGGACATGCTCAGGGAAAGCTCAACATTTTCTTCCCGGGCCAGCTTTTCTATGGCTTTCTGGATGGCATTGTCCGACATGGACCGTTTTTCTTTCAGCAGTGCATAGAATTCCACCTGATTCGTCACCGTGCCGCCGCTGCCCATCATGCCGCCGCTCATGGCCATACCACCCACATCACCGATATCTTTGATCTTCCTGAGCTTCTCCGTAAAACGGTCAGCAATCTCTGCCGTATCCTGCAGCGGCGTTCCGTCCGGCGTCTCGATGGACATGCTGATCTCCGTGCTCTGCATTGCAGGCATAAATGCGGTTCCTCTTGAAAGAGAAAGCACACCGCTCGCCACAAACAAAACAAGGGCGCCGATCAGTACGAGGGGTTTAAAGCGCAGCGCGCCCCGAAGTAACTTTTCATATATGTCTTTCAGATGTACGAAGAACCTGGATTCTTTTTGATCTGTCTTTCTCAGCAGCCCCGCGGACATCATTGGCACAAGTGTAAGCGCCACAATCAGGCTGGCGAGGAGCGAGTAAGCGATCGTCAGTCCCATGTCTACAAAAAGCTGTCTTGCCATTCCCTCCGTAAATACAATCGGCAGGAATACGCATACCGTTGTCAGCGTAGAGGCCATGATAGCCCCGGCAACCTGGCGGGCTCCCTGAATGGCCGCTTCCTTTGCCGATGCATGTTCTTCATTGCGCATACGGTAGATATTTTCAATCACGACAATCGAATTGTCTACCAGCATTCCGACACCGAGCGCCAGACCGGATAGCGAAATAACGTTCATTGTCACTCCGCTGAAATACATCAGGACAATGGCCGTCAGAATACTGATCGGGATGGAGCATGCGATTACAAAAGTCGGACGGATGTCCTTTAAGAACAACATCAGAATCAGTATAGCCAGGATTGCCCCAAACAGCAGATTCTGCAGCACGGAGCCGATTACCATGTCTATGTAGACTCCCTGGTTCATCAGAACAACTACCTGGATGTCTTTGTTCTCTTTTTTTATCTGTTCAAAACGTTCCAGAATACGATCCGTTACTTCCCCCGTGGAATATCCGGTCTGCTTCTGCACCTGAAGCAGGATCCCGTTTTCCCCATTCAGTTTGGCATAGGTTTCATCTGCATTATCTATCCGTTCTACTTCTGCGATATCGGACAGTTTAATCGGGTTGATCCCCTCCATATCCACCAGAACCAGATTTTTAAGTTCTTCTATAGACTCAAACTTATCCCCCACACGGATTAAGTAGTCGATCCCTTCTTCATTGACATAGCCGGCAGGCATATTAAAATTCTGGGCCGCCAGAACGGTCTGGATCGTCTCGGCGGTCAGCATGGATTTTACGTTTGCTGCTGCCTTTGCTTCTTCCTTGGCTGACTTGAGTTCCGCCTCTTTGCTCTTTAACTCTGCCTCACCAACTGCCAGCTGGGCAGACGCCTCGCTCATCTGCATGGCTGCCTCCAGCTGTGCCGCGGAGAGCTGGGCCCTCGCCTGCGCCAGCGTGATGGTTCCCTCGCTAAGCTGAGCCTGTACCTGTGTCAGCATGGACTTTCCTTCTGCAAGCTCAGCCCGCTTCTGGGTGATCGTCTCCCTGCTCTGTGCCGCCTGGGCAAGTCCCTGCTCAATCGCGGCCATGGATTCATCGAAACGCTCTAAAACAGCCAGCTGTGCGGTCAGTGTTCCCTTTGCTATCAGCAGCTCCGGGGTCTCACCACTCTCTTTAATTGCCTGTTCAACCTGTTGGTATTGGGATTCTATCTCCGCACGCTGCCCGTTCAGCTCCTCCAGTTCCTGTTTTTGCTGCAGCAGCGCCTGCTCACTGGCATCAATCTGCGCCACAGACTGCTCCAGCGCAGCCTCTGCCAGCTGGATCTCGCTGAGTTTCTCATTGACCTCCATCTGTCCCTGGGTCAGTTCCGCATCGCTCTGTGCAAGCTGCGCCTCTGCATCGGCCATCTGCCCCGATGCCTGGCTCTTGCCTGACTCCAGCTGTGCCTTGCCGTTCTCCACCTGTGCCTTTGCCTCGTTCAGCGCGTCCGAGGCTTCATTGAACTTATTGTCCAGCTGATTCTGCACGGAACCGTCCACACTGCTGACCTTGTCTTCCTTTACCGTGATCCGGATGGTCTCCTCGATATCTCCGAACGTATTTACCGAGGCCACGCCTTCCAGACTCTCAATCTCCGGGAGCACCTCTTCCTCTATGATCTTCGTGCTCTCTGCCGGCTCTTTGCCGTCTACGCTGATTGCGGGAATCATGACGGGCATCATGGTGGGATTCAGCTTCATGATGATCGGGTTGCCCACCGTATCCGGCCAGTATGAACTGATCTGATCCAGACTCTCCCGCATCTCAATGGTCGCAGAATCCATATTGGCGGTCTGCTCAAACTCCAGAATGACTGTGGATGCATTTTCTCTTGATGAAGAACTGACGGTTTTGATATTGCTGATGGTTGCCATTGCCTGCTCTACCGGCTTTGTCACGGTAGTTTCCACTTCCTCCGGGCTTGCTCCTGCGTACGTAGTCATAACGACCGCGTAGGGGAGATTCATATCCGGCAGCAGATCTACTGTCATTTTATCAAAGGATACAAACCCCAGAATTAATATCAGTACCACGGCTACTACAACGGTGTACGGTTTCTTCACACTGAACTTGGATAACATGTGTCTACCTCTTTCTCTTTTTCGCTTTATGCTTCACCCGGTTCGCCTGAGAATCGAAGTGGAGGAAGGATCTGTTAAATCCCATTTATATAGAAATCATATCATATGAGCAACCCAATCACAACCAGAAAATGCGGGAGTTTTACAGGGAGAGAACACGGCGCCGGGTCCCAAAACATCAGGGGGGCAGGGCAGCGGATTTTGCCGGGCCAGAGATTGTTTTTTGTTTGTGGAATGGATTCTGTGAATGGTTGTGGTGTACTTTTTGTGGTACATAGAGTATAATAGCAGAAGAATTATTGAAGTGAGGTTTTTTATGGGACGGAAGTGTGTTCTTATTACAGGGGCGTCCAGAGGGATTGGACGGGCCTGTGCCGCCGCTTTTGGGCGGCTGGGGTATTATGTTTTTGTGAATAGCAGGCATTCCGATGATCTGGCAGGTGTGTGTGACGAGATTCGTTCGGCAGGGGGAATCTGCCGGGCTGTACCCGGGGATGTGGGATCCGCATTGGATGTCCGGCGTATCTTTCAGGAGATAGAGGCGGAGGTTCCCGGGCTGGATGTATTGGTGAATAATGCGGGGACTGCATTTATCGGGCTTCTGACGGATATGACGGATTCGGACTGGGAAAGGATTCTGCAGACCAATCTTTCTTCGGTGTTTTATTGTTCCCGTGCGGCGGTTCCGTATATGGTGTCGCAAAAGGCGGGGAAGATTATTAATATTTCCTCTATGTGGGGCACTTCGGGGGCTTCCTGTGAGGCAGCTTACTCGGCTTCCAAGGCGGGGGTTAACGGACTGACCAGGGCGCTGGCCAAGGAGCTGGCTCCGAGTAATATTCAGGTCAATGCGATTGCCTGCGGTGTGATTGACACCGTGATGAATGCCCAACTTTCTGAGGAAGAGCGGCAGCTGCTGATGGAAGAAGTTCCGGCGGGACGGTTTGGGACCCCGGAGGAAGTGGCTGATCTGGTTCTGGATCTGGCACAGGGACATGCATATCTGACCGGCCAGGTAATCGGACTGGATGGCGGATTTCTGTAGAAGGCGCTTCAATTTTGAAGTATTTTATGCTAAATAGGTTATATTAAGATAGATAAAAGGAGTTGTTTTATGTTAAAGGTAAAAGGAATTGAGAATATACCAATGGACTGTTCTATGGCAGAGTTTGTGGGCACGACGGTCCTGGATACGATTGGGCTTGTGATTCCGGGCGTCACACCGGCTTTGCTGGAGCAGATGCAGCTGCCCAAACCTTACCGCAGCCTCGGGCTGCTCAGTTCACGGACAGGCGCGGCCGGACAGATTAATGCCGTGGATGAAGCAGTGAAGTCTACCAACACAGAAGTCGTGTCCATTGAGCTGCCCAGGGACACTAAGGGCTGGGGCGGCCATGGTAACTATATTATCCTTGGCGGAGACAATGTTTCCGATGTCCGCAGAGCCGTTGAAATTGCAGTGGAATATACGAAAAAATATGCAGGAGAGCTCTACATCAGCGATGCCGGACACCTGGAGTTTACCTATTCCGCAAATGCAGACCAGGCGCTGAATATGGCATTCGGCGCTCCCATTGGGAAACCTTTTGGTTTCTTCTGCGGGTCGCCCGCTGCGATTGGGCTTGTTATGGCCGATCTGGCAGTCAAGTCCTCCCCTGTTGAGATTATCAGATACATGACTCCTGACAGAGGAACCAGCCATTCGAATGAAGTTATCGTGGCTGTGACCGGCGATGCCAGCGCTGTTAAGAACTCGGTACTGACTGCCCGCGAGGCTGGGCTGCAGCTGCTGGTATCTATGGGAAGTTATCCGGAGACCCCCTCCGCACCCTACCTGTTTTAAAATGAATTATCCGCCTAATCGGCAGATTTATTCTCCGGCATTTCTGACAGAAGAGCCGGAGATTTCATTTTCTTCAATTGTCTGTAGGCAAATACAATTGCTATGACAGCCGCCGCGGCATCCGCTATCGGTCCCGCATACATTACGCCGTCTATCCCCAGAAACAGCGGGAATATCAGGATCAGCGGAAGCAGAAAGAGTACCTGTCTGGTCAGTGATATGACAATTCCTAATTTTGCCTTGCCGATAGACGTAAAGAATCCGGACGACATAGGCTGAATACCGTTTGCAAACGTCATGAACATGAAGATCTCCAGGTATCTGTCTGCAAAATGGAAGTACCGCTCACTGCCGCTCCCAAATATGCTGACTATTTGCCGCGGGAATATCTGAAAACTTAAAAAGAATAATGTGGCGATTGTGGTACATAAAATGGCTGCTTTTTTGTATGTACTTCTGACTCTCTCATAGTTCCCGGCCCCATAATTGAATCCCCAGATCGGCTGACAGCCCTGAGAGATTCCGATGCAGATTGCCAGAAACACACTGTTCACTTTCGAAATTACCCCTACACAGGCCAGCGGGATGTCGCTTCCATATGAGGAGGCCGCCCCATAATAGCGGAGAGTATTATTCATGGCAATCTGTACGACAGTCATCGCAAGCTGGTTGATACAGGATGCCATTCCCAGGGCTGCAACCGCCTTCAGATAGGCTGCCCTCGGGCGCAAAGCGGAGACTTTCAGATCCATTTTCTTATACTTCACAAAATAAAGTATAACAAGAAGGCCGGAAACCACCTGACCAATAACTGTAGCGGCAGCGGCACCCTTAATCCCCCAGTGGAATACAAAGATAAAGAGGGGATCCAGGATTGTATTCAGGATTGCTCCTGTCAACATACTCACCATTGAATAGGTCGGGCTTCTGTCCGCCCGGATCAAATGATTTCCTCCGGTTGTTAATATAAAAAAGGGAATTCCAAGTGCGGTTATCCCTGTATAGTCCACGGCGTAAGGCAGGACTTCGCTTGTCGCTCCGAAGGCATGCAGCAGCGGCTCTAAAAACAGGAGAACAATAGCGGCGATTACCACGCCGCTAATAACAAGTGTTGACAGGCCGGTGCCTGCAATTTCACTCGCTCTTTTCTCTTTTCCAGCCCCCATTTCCAGATTATAGTTCGAAGCGCTTCCTATTCCAAGCAGAAGCGCTGTGGCTGTCGCAATTGTTGTGACAGGAAATGCAATATTTGTTGCGGCATTTCCCAGCATACCGACTCCCTGGCCGATAAAGATCTGATCTACTATATTATATAGTGCACTTACCAGCATACTGATGACTGCCGGTACGGCAAACTTTCCAATCAGTCTGCCAATAGGTTCTGTACCCAGCGGATTTTGGTTTTTGTCCGCGGCGCTCTTCTCATATTTTTCCATAAATCTCCTTTGTAACGTAGGCCTTTACCGAAATTCCCTCCGCCGCATATTCTTCCTCCAGAAGCTGGCCGTGCCTGCGGATCAGCTGTATTTTCCCGGCTTCTTCAAAAGGATACATTTTTTCGATATAAATTTGGCCGCTGCGTATGATTTCTAAAAGTGCTGTTTTCAGTTCCTCAAGCCCCTGCCCGGTCTTTGCGGATGTCCTGATCGAATACTGTGCCTGGAAATCCCTGAAACTGCCGGCTTCCTCTAATTTGTCCTGCTTGTTAAACAGTGTGATCACCGGTTTGCCCTCCACGCCCAGCTGGCGGAGCGTCTCATATACCACGTACATCTGACTGTCCATCTGTGGGTTGGAGGCATCCACCACATGTATGATAATGTCTGCATATTTTGCTTCCTCAAGCGTGCTCTTAAACGCCTCTATCAAATGGTGGGGCAGCTTACGGATAAAACCAACCGTATCCGTCAGCAGAATCTCCTGCTTTCCCTCCAGCTCCAGAACCCGGGTTGTCGTATCCAGTGTCGAGAAAAGCATTGCATCCGCCAGGATTCCGGCCCCGGTCAGCGCATTTTCTATACTGCTCTTTCCGGCGGATGTATAGCCCACCAGAGCGGCGATCTTCTTCTGCGACGCCTTCCGCTGGGTGCGTATCAATTCTCTGTGCTGTTCCACTTCACGGAGCTCTTTCTTTAGCCGGCTGATCCGCTCCCGAATCAGACGCCTGTCCATCTCCAGCTTCTTTTCCCCGGGACCGCGTGTTCCAATCCCCCCGCCAAGCCGGGACAGGGAATCTCTGAGGCCAACCAGACGCGCAGCCCGATATTTCAGCTGTGCCAGCTCCACCTGGATCTTCCCCTCGCTGCTGACTGCCCTGGCTGCAAAGATATCCAAGATAAGAAGCGTCCGGTCAATCACCTTGCACTCCAGCTCCCGTTCCAAATTGTGGAGCTGCACGGATGTGAGTTCGTCATCACATACAATGCCGGTTGCTTCGGTCTCCCACAGAATTTCCTTCAATTCCAGAAGCTTTCCCTTCCCCACATATGTGACCGGATGCACTGCCTCGCGTTTTTGGATCACACGCCCGGCCACCTCCGCCCCCGCGGTCTTCGCCAGTTCTGCCAGTTCATCCAACGATTCCTCCGTCCGCTCATTCTCATAGAGCTGAATGCCTACAAGAATCATGGATTCCTTTTGTTCCTCAATTTCATATAACGCCATATTGTAATCCCATCAAAGGGGTCTGACCCCTTTGCCCTTCATTTTCAGAATATTCTCAAGTTTTAAAGATCTGTTTGTCCAGATCCGCTATTGTAATCTGCCGCAGACGCCTGCGGCACTGCTGGTCTAGGTCTTTATATACATCTTCCATGACACCCGCCATACCGGAAGCTATCAGACATTTCATCTCCGAGCTGCCGCTCTTCCATCCGGATGTCACAAAGGAAAACTCCAGCGCATCTGCAATTGTACAAAGGTCTGTTTCCTCACTGTTTTTCACAAAAAGGTATCCACCGTCTATTCCTTCTTTTGTCTCCACCAGTCCGGCTTTTTTTAGTTTTACCATAATCTTTCGTATCCTTGCGGCATTCGTACAAATATTTTCTGCCAGCCCTTCACTCGAATATACAGTTCCTTTATGGTTTAAAAAAACAAGTGCATGCACTGCAATTGAAAATTCACTGGTCATCTCTCTCTCCTGTTTCACTGATGATTTCTGCTGATTTTCATATTATAAATCTTTTCCCTGTATATTTCACCTATTTTTATAACAAAGATATGAATTTATTTCAGCCTGATGAGAAATACAGGGATCGGCGGGTCGTTCTCCCTGTTGTAAAACTGATGTACGATTACAAGCCACTTTCTTGGATCCACGCCTTTCAAGTAAGTGAGAACTGCTTCTTTCTCCTCATAACCCGAATCCTTCCCGCTGTATATGCAGAGGCTCATCACTCCCTCTACTTTCAGAAGCTTCATTCCCTCCTCGACTGCAAGTATGCTTGTCTCTGCTTTTGTGGAGATCCGGTGATCCCCGCCAGGAAGATATCCCAAATTAAAAACGATGGCAGATACGTCTTCTTTCACGTACTCTCCCATCTTTTCATGTCCGTCCCGGATCACGCAGGCCCTGGATCCCAATCCCAGCCTTTTCAGTCTCTCTGCTGTATGTGCCACTGCCTCCTGCTGGATATCAAACGCATACACCTTTCCTGTGTTTCCTGCCAGCCGGCACAGAAACTCTGTGTCGTTTCCATTCCCGGCCGTCGCATCGACACAAACATCTCCCGGTTCAATATACATCTCCAGAAACCGATGGCAGTACTCCGTAATCTGATAACTATATTTCATACGCTTCTCCTGTTATTCATACTCTCTATCTGGTGCTGAGAAAAGCCGCCTCTTTCTGTGCATCCTGGTCATCAGGATACTCGCTGACATACTCCTGTATTTTAGTCTTCGCATTCTCCCAGTCAAGTAACTTTTCATAACATACGACTTCATTAAACTTCATTTCCCGGATCACCTCTGCATCGTCCGTCTCTTCCGCCCCCGCAGTATCCCCGGCCAGCTTAATTCCCTCACCGAATGCGTCCAATGCCCCCTGCGGGTCATTCAAATGCATAGAGCAGACCCCTATAAAATTATAGAGAACCGCTGTTGCTTTTCCGTCATGATTCAACACCTGCTGAAATGCATCCCTGGCCTTCTCATAATCCTGAAGTTCATAACAGGCCATCCCAAGTCCACGGTAGGCTTCTGCCACATCTATTTTTTCCGCTTCCTCCTTCTTTGCAGAACCGCCGGTATCTCCAGAAGAACCGGACGCCTCCTCTGAAGAACCGCCTGTATTTCCTGAAGAAGCGGAAGCTTCCTCTGATATACGGATTGCCTCCTCAAAAGAACTGACAGCCTCCTCATACTGATGTTCCTGCAAATATGCGGTGCCCTCGGACACATAGTCCGTACCGCTGCTGCACCCTGTCAGCAAAAAAACAGCCAGCACAGCGTATATTATAACTTTTCTCATATATGCTCCTTTTATTCCGGATACTTTAATACCCAGAATGAATTCAATATATTAATCAACATCACAGCCATATCCGCAATAATGGCATTCTGCATTGTCACATAGCCAAGCGCCGCCAGGAATAAAAGAATAACCTTCATGCCTATGGCAAACACCAGGTTCTGTTTTACTGCCCGGATCGTGCCCTTCGAAATCTTAATCGCATTCACAATCCTGGAAGGCTCATCTTCCATAAGGATAATATCTGCAGCCTCCAATGCGGCATCCGCTCCCAAACCGCCCATAGCAATCCCGATATCTGCCAGTGCCAGCCCCGGCGCATCGTTAATGCCATCGCCGACAAATGCGAGTTTTTCCGATTCCATCTGGCTATCCATAAACTCTTTTACCTGCTCTACCTTATCTTCCGGCATCAGGTTCGCATACACATACTCAATCCCCAGTTGTTTTGCTGCATCGTCCGCCACTCTCTGGTTATCTCCGGTGAGCATGACTGACTCAATCTGGTGTTTCTGCAGCCAGCGGATCGTCCATTTTGCATCCGGACGGATCACATCTGCAATCAGAATATATCCTTCATATTCCCCGTCCACAGCCACATGCACTGCTGTGCCAATCTCCTGTACCGGCTGATAGAAGAAGCCCTGCTGGTTCATAAACTTGGAATTCCCAATATATACCTGCCTGCCGTCAATCTGTGCACAGACGCCAAAACCGGAGGACTCCTGGATAGACTCCACACGGCTGCTGTCGATTGACTTGCCGTATGCGGCTCTCAGAGACACCGCAATCGGATGATTGGAATAGGACTCCCCGTAGGCGGTAATTTCCAACAGTTCAGCGTCCTCCATATGCTTCGGACAGATAGCCTTCACATGAAAAATGCCTTCCGTCAGCGTACCAGTCTTATCAAAAACAAACGTCTCTGTTTTCGAAAGCGCCTCCAGATAGTTGCTCCCTTTGATCAGCACTCCCTGACGGGATGCGGCGCCGATTCCTCCGAGAAATGCAAGAGGTACCGAGACAAGCAGACCGCATGGGCAGGCCGCTACCAGGAAAATGAGCCCCCGGTAAAGCCAGGTCTCCTGATCTGCCCCCTGTAACATCATGGGCGGAAGAATCATAACAAGTACACCGATCAGCGTAACCACCGGCGTATAAAAACGAGAAAATTTGTCTGCAAAGTTTTCACTCTGTGCCTTATTATTGTTGGCATTCTCCACCAGTTCCAGAATCCTGGATGCGGTAGAATCTGCATATACCTTGGATACTCTGGCCTCCAGCACACCGCTGATATTAATGCTGCCGCTGTAAAGCCGGTCCCCAATCTTCACTTCTCTTGGTTCCGACTCCCCCGTAAGGGCCTTTGTATCTACCATACTCATCCCCTGCGTGATGACCGCATCCACCGGGATCCGTTCTCCCGGCTTAATTACAATAATTTGTCTGGGCTGCAGTTCCCGGGGATGTACCTTTTCCTCTCTGCCGCGCATCTTACGGTTCGCATATTCCGGACGGATATCCATAAACTTCGCAATAGACTTCTTCGTTGCGGACAGAGAAATGACTTCTATTGTCCTGCCAAACTGGAAGAATAGGATTGCTCCCACTGCTTCCGTGTATTTGCCGATTGCTAAAGCGCCGACAGTCGCAAGGATCATCAGCAGATTCTCATCAAAAATATGTAATCTTTTTACATTTTTCAGTATGTCCCAGAATATTCCCAGTGACATAACCAGATATGGGAGCAGGAACAAAAGCAATTCTGTCCTCCCCGTCATATCCCAGTGCCTGACCGAAAACAATGCATTGATGTATAATAGCAGGCCGATTCCAATTTCAATGCATTTCTTTCTAACTTCCCTTGCCATCTTGGCCCCCTTATTTACCTTTCACCGTGATTCTATTCTCTAATATGTTCCAGCCCCTGGTTCATAATAGTCTTGATATGACCGTCAGCAAGAGAATAAAACACCGTCTTCCCTTCCCTGCGGTTCGTAACCAGCTTCATCTGCTTCAATACCCTGAGCTGGTGAGAGATCGCTGACTGCGTCATACTCAGCGACTGTGCAAGATCGCACACACACATCTCCGACTGCCACAGCATACATAAAATTTTAATCCTGGTAGAGTCCCCAAACACTTTAAAAAAATCTGCCAGATCCTGAAGCTCCTCAGGTTCCGGCATGTTCTCCTGAACCTTCTTTACAATATCTTCGTGTACATGCATGAAATCACAATGTTCCACTTCCAGTTTTCCCATATACCGAATCTCCCTTCATATGAACAACCGTTCAGTTATTATTATACGAAAAATACGCTGCCGGGTCAAGCAATGCAGGCCCGTCTGTCCTTTATATCATTCCCATTTTTCTGGGTACTTATAAAAAAAGGAACGCATACTCAACGGTCTGCGTTCCTTTCTTAAGATTTTTTTAATTTATTTCCCGGAACGATCGTGTTACAGCTTCTTATAAAGCACTCTCATAGAATTCAAAATGCAAAGCACCGCCACTCCCGTGTCCGTAAAAACTGCCATCCACATGTTGGCAAGGCCTGCAAGGCCCAGTACCATTACCAGGATTTTGACAGCCAGGGCAAATACTACGTTCTGCCGCGCTATAGATCCTGTTGTCCTTGCAATCTGAAGTGACTGGGGAATTGCCTCCATAGATGACGTCATAAATACCACGTCCGCTGCCTCTATGGCCGCATCTGCCCCGCTACCCATTGCGGCGCCTACGTCAGCCCCCGCAAGAACCGGCGCATCGTTAATCCCGTCACCCACAAACATGACGCTGCCATGGGCCTCGCGAATACGTTTCAATTCCTCCACCTTATTCTCAGGAAGCAGTTTTGCATGAATTTCATCGATTCCGATTTCTTTACCCACCGTCTCAGCGCTCTTTCTGGCGTCTCCCGTCAGCATAGCGGTAAGAATACCCATCCGTTTCATAGCAGCCACCGCCGGTTTCGCGTCTGCTTTAATCGTATCTGCAATCACAAGCTGTCCGGCATACACTCCATTCAACGCCAGCAGTACTTCCGTACCGTATGAAGCATCTGAATACTGGCTTAACTCTACCTCATATGCTTCCAGCAATTTTCTGTTGCCGCACAGTACAATCCCTTCGTTTAACTGCGCTTTCACACCTTTCCCCGAAATCTCTTCCACGGATAAGGGACGCTGCAGGCCGATTGTTTTCTCCTCGGCCGCAGTAACGATACTCACGGCAATCGGATGTGTGGATGTCATCTCACAGCTGCCCGCAAGAGCCAGCAGCCTTTCTTCGTCAAATCCTGCCGCCGGCACCACATTCTGAAGGACAAAGTTTCCTTCCGTAATGGTTCCGGTTTTATCCATAACAATGGACTTTACACCCTGCAGAGCCTCGATGGCGACACCGCCTTTAAAAAGAATGCCTTTTCTGGAACCTGCACCGATTCCTGAAAAGAATGCCAGCGGTACACTAAGCACAAGGGCACAGGGACAGCTGATCATAAGAAATGTAAGCGCTGTATATACCCAGTAGTTCCAGTCCCCCGTTATCAGGGAAGGAATCACTGCTGTTGCAGTTGCAAGAGCCACTACAAAAGGAGTATACACTCTTGAGAATCTGGTAATAAACCGGTCAATCTTCGGTTTGCTTGCCGCCGCATTTTCCACAGAGTCCAAAATCCTGGTAACCATGGAGTCTTCCAATATCTTATCAGCACGTATTTTCAAAAGCCCCGATGTATTTACACAACCGGATGTAACAGCATCCCCGGCCTTGGCCGCCACAGGGACTGGCTCTCCTGTCACCGGTGACGTATCAATACGGCTTTCCCCTTCTACGATCGTACCATCCAGGGGAATCCTGTCGCCGGGCCGCACAAGAAGTATATCACCTATACGCGCTTCCTCCGCAGGAATCACCAGAGTCTCTTTCCCAACCACCTTGTTGACTACCTCCGGCCGCATGTCAATTGCATCCATAATCTGGCTCCGGCTTCTGGAGACTGCGATTTCCTCAAACAGTTCCCCGACGCGGTAGAAAAGCATAACTCCCACAGCCTCCAGGTATTCGCCAATCAGAAATGCCCCCAGGGTTGCAATGCTCATAAGGAAATTTTCATCAAACACATGACCTTTGCACAGGTTCTTTGCCGCAGTAAGCAGCCCGGCCCTTCCCAGTACGAGATACCCGATTAGAAACAGGATCAGCGAGAGATTTCCACTCACCCTTTCTGTCAGTATCCCTCCTGCCATAAACACAGCCCCAATGCCGATCTCCCAGAAATCCTTCTTGTTCTCACTGAATTTCCCTTTAGATGCGGTTTGCTGACGGGCCGGTTTTCTATCTCTCTTAGAGACAGTAACTTCACTCTCTATGGAAGAACAGATTTCCTCGAATACCGGAAGCAGTTCTTCCTCCGTATTGGTTACCACCTGCAGCTGCTTTGTCGCAAAAATAATGTTTGCAAAATCAACCTGGGGCAGCTCCTGTATTTTCCTTTCCATTTTGGCTGCACAATTTGCACATCCCAGGTTTTCCAGAATATAAACCTGCTTCTGTACATGGTCAAATGCATGATTCATCTCACGCTGCTCCACCGCCTCATGATTATGTCCGTCACTGCTATGACTGTGCCCGCCGCTTCCATGGTTGTGTCCACAGCTGCAGGTTTCGCCATGATGATCATCATCATGTCCATGGCTGCCGTGGTGATCATGATGACTGCCGCATGTCTCCCCATGTCCATGTTTATGCTCATGTGCTTCCTCATGCTTCTGTCCAGTGTGAACCTCATAATAATGTTCTTTTCCGGAATTGTGATCATGCCCGCATCCGCAAGCCGTACTCTCTGGATTTATCTTTTTATTCAAAGCCTGTTGTGCCATACTCGTACCTCCAATGCTTATACATATGAATAACTGTTCATATGTTCATATAAACACATCCAGCATAAATTGTCAATACCTATCTATAAAAATTCAAAAAATTTACCCATCGAATACCTTAAACGCTCCATTTATACGTTACAATGCTCATACCAGCGGGAAGCCTTATTAATTAATAAAAAAGCCAACATATTGAACAATGCCGGCAAACACAGCAGTGCAGCCTGCACTCCCGTATATGTCGGCATTGTTCAACATGTTGGCTTTCATTATTATCGTCCAATGATCTCATTACTTCGTTCACTTCTTCTGCCCCCAATGACATTAGCCGTAATGTCATCGAGCCGCTCTTTCTCATGCTCACTGCTTTCTTCTACAAGGCATGCCTGAATAGCCTCATTCAGAGAGAGCATCTTATCATCAAGTTCAGCAACCATCTGTGCACATTCCCGGAGATCCCGGCTAATATAGTCCGGCGCATTCCCTTCGAACTTATAATAAATCTTATGCTCCAGACTTGCCCAGAAATCCATGGCAATTGTCCGGATCTGTATCTCAACTTTGGTATCCACGACACTGTCGGATAAGAAAATGGGCACTGAAACCAGCATATGATAGCTCTTATAGCCGCTTTCCTTCGGGTTCTTTATATAATCTTTAATAGAAAGAACCTTCAGATCGCTTTGATTCCCGATCATCTCGGCCAGACGGTAAATATCAGATGTAAAAGAACAAATCAGACGGACACCCGCAATATCATTAATATACTTAACCATATTCTCAATTGATGTCTCATGCCCGTACCGTTTCAGCTTCTTTACGATACTTTCCGGAGTTTTAATACGTGTCTTAATATGTTCAATCGGATTATACTGATGTACATGCTGAAATTCATCGTTCAGAATCTCCAGCTTTGTCCCAACTTCTTTCAGCGCAGCATTATATAAAAAAATAACCGTTTTCCAGCTATCTACATCTTCATAATTTTTGATAGCATCGTGCATCTGCAGTTCTCCTCTCAATTTGGAAAATCCCCCTTTCCCAATCCTTTCTAGTATATCATAAAACAGACTTCATGTCAGCCAGTTCATTTTTTTTTAACAAATCGGGAGTTAGTGACGCGCTTTAGTCGCGGCACGGATGGGGACGCTCCATGAAGGGATAGCCGAAAACCTCCCGGAGAACATCCATGTCCTTTCAAAAACGCGGCCGCGGACCTAAGAAATTCTAGGCGGGAAACAGCCCTGAAAATGGAGCACCACTCAGATTTCCCGTGATGTGTTCAGCGTACCCGCCTATCCGGCAGCGGCTGTTCTAGAAACACTTAGCAGCACGGGTGCATATCGCAACGGCATATACAGCCCCAGCGCCTCCCCGGCCTCCCTGTCATGAAGCGTCCCCATCCGTCGACAAGTCTAAAGCTAGCCAACTAAATCCCGATTTCTTATAGTTCCAGCTTCATATCCCCAAATTTGATCCATTTTCGTTTCCGCATGAATTCGGATATGCCCAGCGTCACAAATGCCGGAAGCAGGATCTGTATTACAAGTATTTTAATCAATACCATCATGGGGGGTTCCGTCTGTGCCATCACCTGCCAAGTCATGATCTGTCCCACAAGCCCTGCTGTTCCCATTCCCGATCCGGTTGCGTTGTTCGTCATATGCAGTACCATAGTCCCCACCGGCCCGAGCACCGCGCTGGATAATATGGCCGGCAGCCAGATAATTGGCTTCCTGACGATATTAGGTACTTGCAGCATAGAGGTTCCAATGCCCTGTGCGAGGAGTCCGCCGATCTTATTCTCCCTGTAGCTTGCTACGGCAAAACCAACCATGTTGCAGCAGCAGCCTATCGTAGCTGCACCTGCTGCCAAGCCCGAAAGATTCAGTATAATTCCTAATGCTGCAGAGCTGATCGGCAGAGTCAGGATCATCCCCATAAGCACGGATACTACGATGCCCATAAGAAATGGCTGCTGCTCAGTCCCCCAGTTAATCAGTGATCCCAGCCAGTTCATAAACCTGGATATCGGGGGTCCCAGAAACAGTCCCACTGCCGAACCTGTCCCAATACAAACCAGCGGGGTCAGTATAATATCCAGTTTGGTCTTTCCGGAAACCAGAATCCCAAATTCAATCGCTATGTAAGCCGCAACAAAAGCTCCCAGAGGCTCGCCCGGTCCTGCAAAGACCATGGCGCCGTCCTGTATCACTTGCCCGGCCAGAAGTTTTCCTGCAAAAGCGCCCGCCATACCAGCTGTAGCAGCCGATACCGTCACCAGCTGGCCGGCTTCCAGTTTCCTGGCCACACCAACGCCAATCCCGGCTCCCGTCAAAGCAGCCGCCACCTTCCCTACCGCATAAACCAGGTCTCCCGCAGTCCCGCCCATAAAAGTGCCGATCTGCTGGATAATTGTTCCAATAATTAAAGTAGCAAACAGCCCCTGAGCCATCCCGCTGAGCCCGTCTATGAAAATCCTGTCAAGCAGCTTCTTCATCCTATAATCCCTCCTGCACATACACTTGTCTTGTCACTCCCCGCTATTCTACCACAGATCCCCCCTCTCGTCCAGAACCTCTGCCAATACAACTTAACACATCTTAGCCGTGTCATTCTCTGTTGTAACAGTTCAGACAGGCCTGAACTGTTACACATCCAGTCAATTGTAATTCACCTGCGGCGAAGGGATGCTGTACTCCAGCAGCGCAGATTTAGCACGGTTCGAAATAAAGACAGAATGAGGGGCATATCGTTTAATAGACGGTATGCCTGTTTTGTTAGCTTGTATTCTAATGTTCGACACAACTTGGGGGTTAATAATTATTTTGATAGTAAAACTGTTCTCCACGTTTCCATGTTGTTAAATCAAGCAGTGTAAATCTTATTTCTTTCCCAGCGTTATATCTCCATATAAAACAATCCGTGTTGATTGCAGTACCAAAGCAATCTCCCGTGTGCGAAAATAGGAATACGCACTTGTAGCCCCCATTCAGGGTATTGCTTTTTAATCATGATACTGTCTCCTGTCAGCAGAGCTACAAATGCAATATGGTGTTCCCGTTCCATTGCATGGCTGGAAGTGATATAAAAATCATTTTCAACCATTTCTACATTTAACTTATCATCATCATTTGCTTTTTGGGGCTGTAATGATTTCATTTTCTTCCCGCAGCAAGATATGTTGGTATCTGTCATTGCGGTAATCATGTTCCCGCAGGCAGGACAGATATAAAAGTGCATTTTTTTCATATTACCTCCCAGAATCTCGTTAGCATTTAGTTCACCGGATAGCAGTTTTTCTAAATCAACATTAAAGATTTTTGATAACGAGGGCAGTAAGGACAATTCTGGGCAGCCTAATCCTCTTTCCCATTTACTAACTGCTTTATCGCTTATATTCATCTGATCAGCTAATTGTAATTGAGTCATATGATTTTCTTTTCTTAGCTGATAAATCAATTTTCCGATTTTCACATTGTCCATTGTTATATCCTCCCCTGTATACAAGTATAAAACTTTCCAATCTATTTACAATAAACGCTCCGTTGAGTTTATCATATTTTCTCTTATATTGTACTACTTTGAGGCTTTCGGGCAAACTAAATAATATAGGAAGCGGGGGATTTTGCGCCCTAAGATAAGAAGGATTAGAAAAAGCAAAAGAAATCCTATGGTAAATCAGATGCTAAAAACACTGAATTCCATAGGATTTGCTTATTCTTTGATAAGGAGCTTAAAAATCGGTATTATCCGACACCCCCTCATGAACTCATTCTCCGATAAACTGAAGAAATTTGGCGATCCGTTCATTTTCTTTTCTCACTACGGAAAAGAAGTTTTCTGCAGTTTCATCTGCAGCCGCGATTCCTTTATCCATGAAGATGATTCTGCTTGCAACATGTCTGGCAAACTGCATTTCATGCGTGACACATAACATGCATACCCCTTCCCCCGCAAGCGTCTCGAGTATCTTGAGCACCTCGCTGGTCATCTCCGGATCCAGTGCGGACGTTACTTCATCCAGAAGAAGCGCCTTTGGATTCATCATCAGCGCCCTTGCTATAGCAATTCTTTGCTGTTCACCGCCGGAAAGTTCATTGTGCATGGCTTGTGCTTTAGATTCCAGGCCTACCTTTTTCAGGTAAAAATTGGCTTTCTCCTCTGCTTCCTTTTTGTTCATCTTCAAGAGTTTCACCGGACTCATGGTCAGGTTCTGCATGACATTTAAATGTGGAAACAGCACAGTTTTCTGGAAGACCATTCCGCAGTCCAGACGTATCTGCCGCAGATTCTTTTTTTCTTTTACCGACAGTCCGTTTACAATGATGTCCCCGCTGTCAATCGTCTCTAAAGCGTTAATGCACCTCAAAAGTGTGCTTTTGCCCGTGCCGCTGGGACCGAGCAGGACGGTTACGCCCTCCTGGTTAAAATCAACGCTAAAGTCTTTTAAGACGGTCAGGTCACCAAAACTTTTGGTAACATTCTTTACTTCAATCATAGACATCTTTTCTGTCACCTCTCTTATCCTGATAGCAATACTGTTCTAATAGTGGAACGATAATTTCTTCTCCAGACTCTTTGCCAGTCTGGACAGCGGACTGGATATCACGTAATAGATCAGAAATACAATTCCATAGATCAGGAACGGCTTTAACGTACGAAGAGCCAGATTCTGTCCCAGTTTTGTAAGATCCATGATTCCTATCAGTGCAACTAATGAAGAACACTGTAATTGTGATATATAAAGTGTTATAGCCTGAGGCACAAGAAGTCTCAGCGCCTGTCTGGATATCACGCTTATAAAAGTTGATGTTCTGCTGTGCCCCAGAGCCAGGCCTGCCTCCCACTGTCCCTCCGGAATTGCAGACACACTGTTGTGAACCAGAACGGCCATAAACGCGGCCGTATTCAAAGACAACGCCAGAATTGCGGCCGGAAACGGATCCAGCATGATCCCTCCGATCATCGGCAGACCATAAAAAATAAGAAACAGCTGTGTAACCAGAGGTGAATTCCGCAGAGGCTCAATCACAATCAACGGCAAGGCCTTTACTACTTTATTCTTGGAGCACCGGATCAATCCAAGAATCACTCCCACGATGGTTCCGATCAGCAGGGACATTAATGTGATATATAAGGTAACTCCCGCAGCCCGAAGGAACTGCATGGCATCATTGCCGGTCAGATTTGCATAATCATAAAATGACATTTCAGTCCCTCCTTATAATACAATACGGATTTTTTTGTCGATGAACTTCGCAATAAAGGAGATGATATATGTAAAAACACAATAACATAGCAATATCATCAGATAAATCTCGAAGGGTCTCGAGGTCCTGCCAACAATAATTTTGGCCGCTCCCATAGTCTCTACTACCGTAATGGAGAAGCAGACTGAAGAAGTCAGAACCAGATTAATAAAGTTATTCACAAGTGACTTAAAGGCGAGCCTGAAAGAAATTGGAAGCACAAAATACCAGAGTGTCTGCATTTTTGTATACCCAAGAGCCTCGGAACATTCGAAGTATTCTTTCTTAACAGCCAAAAGACCGGCCCTGATGATTTCGCAATTCTGGGCACTTGTGTTGATCCCCAGAGCAATGATAGCCGTGACCATCGCATCCGTCTGGATTCCAAGCGCCGGAAGTCCATAGAAAAAGAAGAAGAGCTGAACCAGAAACGGCGTATTCCGGAGAATATCTACATATACCGTTGCAAAGATACGCAAAATACGGCTCTTTGACTGTTTAAACAGTGCCATTACCGTTCCCAGCACGAGCCCGATCACAAGGCACCAGGCCACGATAATCACCGTCATCTTCATCCCGTCCAGCAGCATATCCCCATATACATTGAGAAAATTAAAGTTTAACTTATACATTTTAAGCACCCTCACCTCCTCATCCTATTGATGAAAGGATGCCCGCCCTGTCAAGACGGGCATTCGACATATATCTTATGTTATTACCACAGATAATTTAACTCTGCCGGTTTGGTTCCCCACCAATTCTCATAAGTATCAGCCTGCCATCCAGAACTGATCTGCCATGATACAAACATGTCCAGATAGCGGGCAAATTCTATATCACCTTTTCTGCATGCTGCGCAGATAGGATCTGATGTATACATTTTCTCCTGTGCCTCCAGCTTATCGTTCTGGGATGCCGCATATTCTACTACCGTATTATCTTCGAAAGCCGCATCCGCTTTTCCCTGTTCAACCTGAAGTACAGAATCTGTAAAATTATCTACATAAAGAATGTTCGCCTCGGGAGCATTCTCTGTCACCAGTGCCTCACCGGTAGAGCCTCTGTTTACTGATACCGTTACATCCGGGCTGTTCAGATCTTCCAGTGTGTGCAGATCTGATCCTGCCGCTGTCAGCATCTTTATTCCGGCACGGAGATATGGGATAGAGAAATCGACAGACTGTGCGCGTTCCAGATTGCCCGTTACATTCGCAAACAGGACGTCTACACGTCCGGATGTTAATGCCGGAAGCCTGGTTTCTGCATCTACATTTACAATCTCCACTTCGACCCCAAGCACCTCTCCAAGGCGGTTGGCCCAATCAACGTCATATCCCATTTCTTTTCCGCTGTCATCAGTGAAGCCGATTGGCGCTCCGTTTAAAGAACATCCTACAACGATTTTCCCTTTTTCTAAAATAGAATCCAGAGTTGCGCTTCCGCTGCCGCCTGCTTCCCCTGCTGCCGCCGGATCATTGGATTTTCCAGATTCTTTTTTAGATGAGCTGCATCCGGCAGCCAAACCAGCGATTAATCCAATTGTTAACATCACTGCTATAACCTTTTTTGTTCTCTTTTTCATGACTTCTCCTCCATTCTTTTGCGGTCTTTGGTTTCACTAAATCTTTTACTTTTGAATCCACTGAGGACTATCGGTCAGCTTTCTGGCTCCTGCCTCCGTGATCAGATACCCGTCTTCCATCCTCATTCCTGATACATCCGCCTCGAAAAGCGGGATGTCGATCGAAATCACCATATCCTTTTCGATGACAGTGCTGCTGGATGGACCGAAAATAGGTGGTTCAAACTCAATCACGCCAACACTGTGAAGCCCGGAGTACATAAAGTTTTTCTCATATCCCGCCTCCTTCATCACCTGTCTTCCCATCTCCTCAACACGGCTTCCAATGTTTCCCGGAACCAGATTCTCTGCGCACAGGTTCTGCGCCCTGATCATCGCCTTTACTGCTTTCTCAGCCTTTTCCCCCGGGTTCCCCACCAGCACAGTTCTTCCGCAGGCTCCGTGATATCCCTCATATCTGGGAGCGAGTGTAATCACCACAATATCATTTTCTTCGATCACCCTCGTTGTCGTCCGGGCGAGAACATGAGCCGCATTGGGGCCTGATGAGACAATCGGGTCGATTCCATAACCCTCACAGCCCATTTTCCGCATAACATACTCCGCTTCCGCTGCAATCTTCCTTTCTGTTATTCCCGGCCTCACCGCTGCAATCGCTGCCTGCATTCCAGCGTTGGCTATCTCATATGCCCTGCATATGACAGCGATTTCGCTTTGAGATTTTATGCCTCTTAAAGGTGCCAGAAGCTGGTCCGTGTCCACCAGTTCTGCATCAGGATAAGCCCGCAGTAAGGCTTCATATAATTCTGCCCCCATATATACCTTTGCTGCCAATCCAATCCTTTCAGGTTCTTTTCCTGCATACTGCCGGATAATCTCCTTCAGCGTTTCTACCTTTGAAAACGGATAATCCTCATCCTCCGCCGCCAATTCGGCCAGCACCTTGATCTCCCTGACAGCTGCTCTCTCTCCTGCATATCCGTCAGTCTCCGGCCCGGTTAAGATAAGGGGCTCTCTGTCTGGCACAAACATGACCAGTACCGGCTCAAAATGTGTCTGAAAATCTGTATAGTATCTTGCATATGCATTGCCATAGGTAGCTCTGTCATCACTGTATGCCAGAATAATATCCAATTTCCGTTCCCGCATAACAGCCTGTACTTTTTCCCATCTTTGCGGATATTCTGTCCTCGGAATCCTGATTAACTCATCCTGCATGTTGCATCTCCTTTTCGCTTTCTCTTTGTACTGTATTATTCTCTACTTATTCCTTAAACAGCTTAAAAACTGCTTTCCGATACCCCACCATTTCCTTATTATCATTGACGACCGCTGCCGGATACAGCTCCTTAAGCTGCTCCGCCACCTCCTGATTGTCATAGTCAAGCTCTTCAAACACCCTCAGAACCGCGGCTGCAAATTCATCATGGCTGCCATCCATGATCTTCACAACGACTCCTACGCCAAGCGAACGGATTCCCAGTGCGTATACTCCCATCGCGCCGCTTTTTCCCAGCAGGTCGCCGCTGGATGCCAGTACCGAACATACAATGTCTTTTCCCGCGATCATATGGGGATATTGATGAATCATATTTATGTTTTTGATCACTGCCGTCTGCAGTACCAGATCCTGAATCAGTTCCGGACATACAAGCCGCAGATAGGAGGTCGCTATTGAGTGGAAAGGCACGGCATATACCGGAACACCGCAGCCATCGACGCCTGTCCTTATGTCTTTTGCTGCCACATCCGTAATCATGGATATAATCCTCAGGATTTCCTGCTGAGTACGGCTGTCCCGTCTCCAGTAACCGGATACCTCCTCCCCCAGCTCTCTCGCCAGCAGCATCATGCCCAAATGCTTTCCGGAACAATTGTGGTATACTTTACGGGGCGGCATATGATTCTCAATCAGACGGTTTCTCTCTGAGAGCCGGTTTGGATATGTTGGCAGCATAATCATCTGCTCTTCCTTCAGTCCGGTCTTTTGCATGATTGATTCCAATACTCTTACATGCTCTTCATCGCCCCAGTGAGATCCTGAGAACAGTGCTGTCTCTTCCTCTGTAAGGCCATACTTCTGATCCAGTCCATGAATCAAAACCGGCAGTGACTGAATCGGTTTTGAAGCACTCCTGTAAAAACAGGTCCAGTCAGTATCCCCCACTGCTGCCGTAATTCCGTCTTTGTCTACCACACAGGCAGCTCCGTAATGGACACACTCTAAAATATCCTCCCTGTATTCTTCAAACAGTACTTTCGTATTCACTTTTCACTCCTTTCGATATTATCATTTTCTCTTTTTTTACATTTTTAAATTTAAAGTCAAATAAAAGTATGATACAATGGATAACACCAATAGGTCTGAGAAAAAACTGTTAATTGTGCACAATATTCATTCTTTTTTTTAATTTTTTTTATCCATTTCCTTTAATTATACTCATATTGCCCGGGATGTCATTATTTTATCTTGTACAAAAATATCACTATCTTGGCTTAGAGGAGGAATTTTGAATGATTAACAAGACAAATCAAAAAGCGCAGAATCTCGTTGACTTTCCGCAGTATCAGGCTACTTTGGCTGAAACACAGACCGGAGCTCCCTTTATTCAGTACAATCTTGATGTCACCCCCGATTCACAATGGTTCATAGCACACACAAACCCGAAAGCCAGGGCGCGACTGCCTTACGTGCAGGAGGTCGGGGAATTCGTAACGGGAAAAAATTACATGACAACCCGGCAGGGCTTACAATCTTATCTTCTAAAAATCACGCTGGATGGACAAGGCTATATCAACTTCGACGGGAAGCATTATACACTTTCCCCCGGACAATTTTTCTGGATCGACTGCCGAAAGCTGAACTATTATGCCATCGATCCGGACATCCCGCACTGGAATGTGATCTGGATGCATTTCTGGGGAAACTCGACGCATGACTATTACGATAGTTTCATGGAGCTGAATAACAACAGCCCTATCGGAACCATGAGAAACAGCGATGCCGTTCAGCTGCTTCGGAAATTAATCGGATACTACAGCACATACATCTACAGTGATTACCAGACCGACATTAAAGCCGCGTCCATCATCACCACGCTAATGACCTGCTGCATGGAATCTGCCATACACGACAAAACAATGTCGCTCAAGAAGCAGCCTCCCAAATTTGTTCCGCGGGCTCAGGAGTATATTACAGAACATTTTAACGAACGGATTACCCTGGACTCTCTTGCAGAAGAATTTTACGTCAACAAATTTTATCTGCAGAAACAGTTCCGGCTCTATGTCGGAAGCACCCCGGGTGAATTCCAGCGCAGTATCCGGATCGACAAGGCCAAAGAGCTGCTGCGTGTCACCACAATGTCCATCAATGACATATCGGAACACTTAGGCTTCGAAAGCGTCGGATATTTTATCCGCTGCTTTAAGAAAGAAGACGGGAAGACGCCGCTGCAATACCGGCGGGAGTGGGGAGTATAAAAAAGAATCCGGCAGGAGCACACTGCCTCATAAGCAGAAAACATGCCGCCACGTCTGTGGCCGGACGCCGAATTACCTTTTTTGTTTCCGGTATCGGTATTACCGCTCAAACGCAAAAGAGGCTGACGCACTAAATAGTGCTTCAGCCTCTTTTTCATCCACATATTGCGGCAATGCATTTTCAAACATATTCTAGCGCAGGAACACGCCTTTTTTCATGATTAGTTCATCGTCCAGGTACAAATCGGGTTCCAGGATGATTCCATCCATATGGCAGTCCGCCTTATTGGTTCCGCCAAATGAAGTATTGCTTCCGAAAGCAATATGAACAGTTCCATACACTTTCTCATCCTCCAAAATATTTCCGCAGAGGACGGCGGCATGATTTGTTCCTATCCCCAGTTCCGCTGTTATGCCGTTTTCAGGTTTTGCAAACAGGATCTGCAATGTCCCGCTGTCTCCTTCCAGACTTTTCAGCCGGCCCTTTTCGATGGTTACGGTCAATGGCTCCTCAAGTATTCCCATTGCTTCCATTGAGCCGTCGATGACCATGCTTCCGTTCACACCGTCTTCCAACGGGGCGATGTATGCCTCTCCTGAGGGAAGATTGCCCGCCTCGCCGGGATTGCGGTAAACCCCTGTACTGGGTACACCGTTTCTTCCCTTCAGATTTAGTGTCAGAACATGTCCGTCCTTTTCGATCCTGGCCATGGATGCCTCTGTCAGCATCTGGGCATACCGCTTCGTATCAGCCTCTACCTTCCGAAAATCCGCAGTCATCGCCCCTTTTGAAAACATTTCCTCTGTGATCCCCGGCATAGTGCCGATTCTCGCACCGGCTTTTGCCGCGCCGATCCTGGCATTGGTGTGTGTCATGGAATGCTCTGTAATGCAGATTACCACATCCGATGCACACATGGCCGCTGCTATGGCTGCAGGCGGCTCTTCTCCGGAAACGCTCCGATTCTTCATGCACATAAAAAGTGCTTCGCAGTTCATACCTAAAGCGGTCTCATACACCTGGTATCCCAGATCATACTTATCCAGATCCGCGACCACCAGCACCTGCTCGCCCTCTTTTACATCCATACAGGCCATAAGGAGATTCTCTGCGCTTTCCCTGATATCCATCTCCGTTTTTCCCGTCTTCATTTCAGTTTCCTTCTTTCTGCTGCATTTTTTAACAGTTATTCTGCTTGCTTCAATCCACGCTGGATAATTTCAAAGTGTACGGCTGCAGCTTACTTATTCATGTTTATTCCCGGCCGTCTCCCAAAGTCTGCAGTTTCTTCATAGATCCGTATAGTTTCTGAATACGCGCAAATTCCTCATCATCATAAAATCTGCACTGTTTTCTGCCATATGACTTCGCTGCCTCAATTACAAACCGGGTCGTCATTTCCACATCCGCACCATGGGTGGCTCCAGTACCGCATCCCGGTACCGCGGTCTCCGTCGTAATTGCAACACCAACCACAGGAACATCCGTGGCAACAGCCGGCTGAAGCACGCTGTTGAGGTGATAGAGGTCATTTCCGTAAGGTGTGATGTCCTGTGTGGTAATTGGAAATACATAAGGTGCTTTTCCCGTCGTTATCTCCACAATGTCCAGCAGATCCTCGCTGATTCTAAGGATATACCCCTCCTTAACGGTCGGAGATATTGCAAATCCCTTATGGTTAATCACTCGGTTTCCCTTGGTCGTGTCGACTGTCAGAATCGCATCCATATCCTCTGTAATCTCTTCGTCATTGCACTGCTGCATGCTGACCGGTGAATCCATGAAGTCCACCGGTTCATGCGGTTCCGTCGGTGCATCCGCACATACGTGTGTCACGAGAACCACATCTCCCTCCAGCGTATCCCCCTTTTTCTGCATATCCAGAAGCTTGGCTGCCGCGGTAAGTACGGTCAGTGCGCCGTCACCGTCAGACACGAAACCAATCCGTTCGGGACGCGCGCCAAGGCCGCCCAGCCTGCCGATAATTCCCAGAGTCGGCGCATCGCCGCCGCTTCTTTTTCCATTGCTTCCATGGACACATACCTTTACCACATCCGTTTTCCCCTTGTCTCCGTAAATTGGATATGCCTCCACATCCGCATCCTTCTGGATGCTTCTTAAGTATTCCTCTACTCTCCTGCCGTCGGCATTGATATCATCCAGAATATCATAGAGTTCCAGCATCTGCTTAAAAACCATTTTCTCATCCTCGCAATTTCTTATATTGTTTCTTCACATTGATTTGTGAAATCTTCTGTTATATAATTTGTTAAAACACACCCGGAGGTTTCTCATTATGAGCGTTATTACTGTGTCTGACGTTCTGCACCTGCCCTCTCTGTCCGGCGCCAGGATTAAAGCCGGTACGGACGGCCTGGACAGGCAGGTAGAATATGTCAGTGTTTTTGATAATTACATCAGCGAACTGGACTTTGCATCGCTTGACACCAAATCCAGGAATTCCTTTTTTATGACAGCTTTCTATCACGGCAAGGACGATCCCCAGTACATCCTCTATGCCCTGAAGTATTTTCATGCCATTCATACCGCAGCGCTCTGCATTATTGACGAAAATATGGACGAACTGCCCGAAGAAGCTTATGCCTATGCCAATCAGTGCGGACTGCCTATATTATTTATCGACAAGGATGTCCCTTATTCCATTATTATTTCCGAGATAACGGAACAGCTGCTCTTTTACAAAAACCTGAACAGCCAGGAGGAGATTCTTGCCCAGCTGGCTGACAGGGAGCTGTCTGACAATAGAAAAGCGATGCTTATCCAGCGTCTGAATCCTTACTTTGCCAAAAATGTATTATGTTTTTACTGCCGCGTGGAAGCAGGCATGCCCCTGCCCCGTCCGGCCCTGGCCGAAAAATTCAGCCGGGACGTTTTGTTTTTTGCCGCGGGATACCGGGGAGGCATTTTGATTATCCGCTCTTTTAAGGATAATTCGCCCCATGCGATTGATAAATATATCTCACAGACTGCGGCCGCCATCTTTGAAAGCTATCCCGAATGTATGGCTGGTATCAGCAGCTGCTGTCCTCTTTACAGCCTGGGGGATGCCATTTCACAGGCGTACCATGCCGCTTCCTCCTGCCCGTACCAGCCAGGCAAAGTCATATATTTCCGGGCTCTTGGAGTACTGCGCCTCTTTTTAAAGCTGGAAGGCCACCCTGCCATAGATGAATTTTATCTGGAGACAGCGCAGCCTATTTTAGAGTATGATGAAAGATACCATTCTCATCTGATGCATACCATTCACGATTTTATTGAGAACGATATGGACTATACCAAAACAAGCAAGGCGCTCTTTGTCCATGAAAACACCATACGCTATCGGATCAACAAAGTAAAAAATATGATTCCCTACGGGCAGAGCGATACCGATTTTCTCCAGACTCTTTACATACTGTATATCATACGTAAGTTAAAGGATTATTAACGCAGCTGCGCTATTTGGACTTGAATGCCCCCAGCATGGAGTTGGCAAAATCATGCAGCGCACATCCAACCAGGGAGCCCGCGCCAAGAATCATCAGGATATCATCGTTTTTCGGATTCTTCTTAATTACAATAATACGGATGATAGTGGCAATGATGACGGTCAATCCATATATGGTTCCGCCCACCAGGATACCGGTGGCAAACAGGATTCCAACCTGGTGGTTTCCTCCTGCGATCTGAATGACGGCCCCCGGAATTGCCCAGATCGCCAGCCATTTCAATACCTCAATTGATGAACCCGCTTCAATCGTGGAGGCATATGTAGCGTTAATCGGCGGGAACAGCCCCTGTGAGAAGTATGTTTTTGCAAAGATAGCAACAATGACAAATGCCACTGCAAAACCAAGCAGCTCTGAAAAATACTGCTGTTTTCTGCCTGCCTTCTCAAACTCCGGATTCTTTCCGCTTCCTCTCAGTATATAGCCCGCTTTCAGGTCATTACCCATATCAGAGAAACACGGTCCTGTTGCCGCGGTAAAACCTGCCAGTACGGCCAGAGGGAGCTTCGGAAAACCGATCAGCATACCCAGAATTAAAAAGATGAGGGCCGTGGCAAATCCGGGAAACCATCCGGAATACATGGCGGAAACCCCTACGATCAGCTCGGATACAAGCGCCGCTACCGCTGCAAATAGTATCCATAAGATAAACATGCCCGGCTTCATCTCATACCACAGCCCCGATACAATTGCCAGTCCCAGGGCAATTACCAGATATGCGATAAATCCTTTTCCAAGAGCACTCCGCATATCTTTGATCGAAGTTCCGAACTGGCCTGCCGCCGAAGTTTCTTTATCCACTTTCTTAAACAGCATTCTGCCGCACTGGACCAGGGATATGATACCTGCCCCAATCATGATTCCATGCCCCATATAATTCAAAGCAACATGATCTGCCGCAACAAACCCTTTTCCAAAAATATCCTGTGCAATGACAAAATCATGTCCGAACACGGTAAATGCAAACGCATTGCTTTCAATAATTCCCACGATCAGGGCGCCTACACCGAATGCTCCGATAGCCAGTACGCTTCCCACCCATGCAACGCCGAATAAATCCATGGGTATTCCGGCCATAGCCCCTGCCCATCCGGCAACAGCGCCGATCACAAGCAGCCCGGCACGTTTTCCCTTTCTGACAGTCGCAAGAATCGTCTCAGCCGTGGCGATTCCAGGAGGCCACGGTGCATCGGCAGGAAACATCGGCGATCCGAATGACTTGTATAAAATTGTAGCATCTACAATCGTTGCAAGTGTAACACCGATCAGCATCGGATACATGAATTCCGTGTATCCCATAATATAAGGAACACCGATCGTCAGCAGCATACAGTTTGCCGCCGAGAATGTTGCCCCTGATGTCGATGTCTGCACCAGATTCTGGCAATGGATATTCTTAAATTTTTTCAAAAACCGGATGGGTATCTGACTGATCAGAACTGCAAGCAGCGCTCCCACCACAGAAGTATCCGGGGCCACCCCCGTATGTGTCAATACCTGCATCCCTACGATAGCTCCCAGCACACTGGCTATGACGGCTATTATAAAAATGCCCGGTTCCATTAATTTTGGCATTTCTTTGGAGTACTGTTCCAGTATCTCTTCGGAGCTGCCATTTTCTCTGTTGTCACTCATTATTCTCTCCTTTCCCTTTTGCACGATTTACACCAGATAGCGTGTAAACATAGTAATAATTATACAATTTTTCTTATTTTTATGCTTTGTTGATTTCTACAATAATTTGATATTTATTTTTGTAGGATTCAGGAATTGACGATTTTTTCATACGGCTTATGATGTAAGTATACCCAAAGGGCACCCCGTAACACATGCCCTGCGGGCGGTTACGCAGCGTTTGGCTGTCCAAAATACAAATTAAAATAAAAGGAGCAACACCTATGATATTTGACAAAGAATCCATACAGGATCTGCTGATCGGCAGCCTTCTGCTCGGAGGCGGTGGCGGAGGCTGCCCCAAAGAGGGGGCGGAACGCGCACTATCTGCACTGAAACTTGGAAACGTAGAATTGATTACTATTGAAGAATTAAAAGAGCGAAGCAGTGACGGCTGTATCGTCACGATTTCCGGAGTTGGTTCTCCTGCTTCGGACACTGCATATTATTCAGACGATGTATATCCCAGGATTCTGGAGCTGCTGGGCACACAGTCCGAAACCCCGATTGCAGGATTTATTTCCTGTGAACTGGGGGCTTCCTCCTCGTTTGAACCATTTATCCCCGCCGCGCTCTCAGGGCTTCCCATCATCGACGCGCCCTGTGACGGCCGCGCACACCCGCTCGGAGTCATGGGCTCTCTTGGCCTGGAGAACTCCGGACAGACCGTCATCCAGGCTGCAGCAGGCGGAAGACCGGAAAATAAGACATATACCGAATTAACAGTAAAAGGTACTGTCGAGAATACAGCCTCACTGGTTAGAAATGCGGCTCATCTGGCAGGAGGAGCAGTCGCCGTAGCGCGCAACCCCGTTTCCATCCCCTACCTGGAAACCCACGCCGCAGCCGGCGCGTACGCCCAGGCTATAAAGCTGGGCCGCGCGTACCGCACCGCTGCTTCACCCGCCCTGGCCATAGAAGCCGCCCTTTGCCAGTTAAACGGCAGAATCCTCTGTACCGGAACCGTAGAAAACTGTTCCCTCGAAACCCGCAATGCCCTGGATTACGGAACCTTCCGTATCTCCACTGCTTCTATTCCTTGCCAGATTGGTTTCTGCAACGAATATATGTACGCAGCCATCGGTGGGGAACGGCTTGCCGTCTTCCCCGACCTCATCACAACAATTGAAACCAACACAGGCAGAATCATCGCCTCCGCAGACATACAAGAGGGAATGGAACTGACCGTAATCAGCGCACCCAGAAGTGAGCTGAAGCTTGGTGCGGGACTGTTAAACAAACAGAACTATCTTCCATTAGAGGGGGTTTTGGGGGAGTGAGTTTTGTTTAGAAGGGGGGGCGCTGTACGGAAGTGGAAGATGCCTCTCCTGGATGCGGTATTAGGGCATAAGCGCCGCTAATCAAAATCGGAACCGGCATGGTGAACACCGCGGACACTTGCGAGAATTCTGATGAATTCTCACTGCGGGTCTGCTTGCTTCCAGGCCTTGTGGGCCTGGAAGCAGTTCACATGCCGGTTCCGATTTTGATGAAGCGGCGCTAATGCCCTAAAAGACGCATCCAGGAGAGGCATCTTCCACTTCCGCACAGCTGGTCTCATCCAAACTGTAGTAAAACCACGCTCCACGGGGGAACATTGGCGGGAGCAGCGGATTGAATCGAACTGGTGATACGTTGATTGTGCCAGGAAATTTTTGTATATATGGAACAGTTATCATAATTTGAATGTAAACTGTGACAATATGAGTTTTGTATTGTAGCCGAGATCCACACAAGACTTTATTACTACACCTTAATATTATGATCCGCAATTTACATCTTACCTTTCCGATTTTATCCCCTCCCGTACAGCGTTCTCCTGCCGCCGGCCGCAGCGTAGCCTGAGGAAATCGGGATGTTTTGATGCTGTCCGGGGAGGCTTATGCTGATTTTGGAAGCCTCTAGCGGGTCGTAGAATTGCTTACTGCGAAAAAGCCGCATCTTATGGAGGATAATTGATCTCCAAATCAATTATCCAGAGCGTCTGAGCTTAGAAAGCATCGGCTTTCTAAGTGAATACGCTCGGTTCCATAAGATGCGGCTTTTTCGCAGTTAGCAATTCTAGACTAAGCGGCCGGTTTCCAAAATCAGCATAAGCCTCCCCGGACAGCATCAAAACATCCCGATTTTCTCAGGCGGACCCCCCTTAAGCCTCTACCACAAAGACATCTTTGCCAAGTCCGCACCAGGGGCACACCCAGTCGTCCGGCAGGTCTTCGAATGCTGTTCCTGGCTCGATCCCGCTATCCGGGTCTCCCTCCTCCGGATCATATACGTAGCCGCATGGTTCACACACATATCTTTTCATCTGAAATTCCTCCTCTATTTATTTAACATCATAGTATCATAATACTTCTATAAGTATTTTCTTCCAGCACCAGTTTTATACCCCGATTCATTACCCTTTCCAAAAACCCCCGTAAAATAAAGCAAAATGTTAATATTTACGGCCTATGAGCTGTGCATAGTAACAGTAAAATCTTAACATTTACATCCCATCTTCCAAATGCTATACTAATAGTTATCCAAAAAAGAAAGAGGTCAAACTATGTTCCGTCTATGGGGAAAAGAAATTAAAGACAATAAAATGCTCCGCGACACTGTCATCTGCGACGAGACAGATGACACCCGCACCCACAAAATTTTCAACGCGCTCGATGCTATCTGCTACGAATTCGATCTAAGCAAGCCCATCTGGCTGGACACCACAATAGCCGAATTCAAACGCCACGCCAAAGCCCGCTTCTACCAGGACAACTTCGTAGACTCCATAGATTTCGACTACCTCGAAATCCAAATCATCGAAGAAGATTAGTTCTGTTTAACAGCAAGTTAATTATTATTCGAGGTAACTAGATTCTCCCCTCTAGCCACTCCGCCTCAAAAGAATCCCCTCCGCCCTCCCGTCACCCGCCAGGATGCAGGATGCACCCAGCGGTATGTTCCCGCCAGGCGGCAGAAGCAGCGTGAAACGGATATAAGAGGTTCTGGCAACATTGGATCCGCTGTTAGCAGGAGTTAAGGAAAAAAGAAGGAAAAACGGGGTAAAACTTGTAATTCCGAATTACAAGTTTTCCTGGCCCCAGCGCGTGAAGCCATCAAGGCTTCACGTGATGTGGCCGGGTCGCCCCGGTTTTCCTTCTTTTTTCATTTACTCCTGTTTACAGCCGCTCCTGTTGCAAGAACCTCTTATATCCGTTTCACGCTGCTTCTGGCACCTGGCGGGGACATACCGCGCCCCCTTCTACTCATTGCGGATAGCCGCCAGGGGACTCAGCCTCATTGCTCTCAGCGCCGGGAAGTATCCTGCCGCCATCCCCACGAACACCGCGAACACCAGAGAAGCCATTACCAGCCACAGCGGGATATAAGAAATATTTCCGTCAAGTCCCATGGCGCTTCCATTACCCGTAAGGAAGTTTATAACAAAAGACATAATAAAGCTGAGTATATTACCTGCTACACCTCCGATAAAGCCGATAAATGCAGCCTCCAGCAAGAACATCTGCTTAATATTCCTGAGTCCGCATCCCAGAACTTTTATAACACCAATTTCTTTTGTCCTCTCATAAATGGACATCATCATTGTATTAGCAATTCCGATGGCAGCAACCAGAAGGGAAACTGCACCGATTCCTCCAAGCACTGCCTGAACCATAGCAAACTGTTTTTTCATGCTTTCCATATATTCTGCATTCGTTGTTACCTGGAATCCCATGTTTCTGATAACGGATGACAATGCATCCACATCGTCGATATCTTCCGCCTGCACTGCCGCAGAGGAATACACGAACTGTTTATACGGCTTGCCTGACTTGGTACTTGGCTGTCCGGGTATCACGCGTCCCCTGAATTCACGTTTGAGCAGATCTTCCAGCTTATTGATGTCGCAGTAGACATAGTAATAATTAGCATTGTAACTTTCCATATCTCCCGCCACAACACCGCTTGCCTTTACCACATGCTTTTTCGGAGGAAGCTTGGAAGTCTGGGAACCGCTTCCGCCATTTTCTCCCCCGCCGGATGCGCCCATACTGTTGTTCTGGCTCTGAAAATATCCGTCCTGATCCAGAATCAGGAACATCTGGTCATTTGCCAGGTCAACGTCCGGTACTTTTCCTGTTTCCCAGTACCCCTTCCCGGTTGACTTTTCATAGAATGAGGTCAGCACACCATTTCCAAATACCAGTTCCAGACTGGAACTGTTTGGGTCCGGAAGCCTTCCGCCCTCAGCAAGTTCGATATTCTGCTTTTCCAGAGCTTCAGGGGTCATTCCCTTCAGCTGCAGGTAACCCATATACTTTCCCTTCAGCGCAATTGCGCTGAGTTCCAGTACTGGATCTGCACTCTTTACATGTTCCAGCTGCCTCAGCTGCTGGATTACATCGTCAGTTATATACTTATTAGGTTCCTCCTGATCGCCAGAGCTTCCCCCCATGCTGACATACATCCCGCCTTCGCTCTGTTTTCCGGTTACAGTCAGGCTCGTCATGCCTCCCGACTGCTCCACCTCACGGTACATCGACTCCTGCATTCCGAGCCCAAGCGATATCATAACTACGATGGATGCTGTTCCGATCACGACTCCCAGGATGGTCAGAAAAGTACGCAGTTTTCTGCGTTTGAGGTTGCCACTACTCATCCTCAGTAAATCGATCCACCTCATCCACCAAGTCCTCCTCTTCTACAGACTCCTTCTTTTTCTTTCTTTTCTTCATGACTATGATAATAACTATGACCGCTGCAACGACCACTACAGCGATTATGGCAGGTACCAGCGGAAACCCTTTCTCTTCCGGCATCTCTGCCATTGTTGTTATATCCATCGGCGCCTGTTCCGGGGTGATCTGCAGTGAAAATTCCTTTTCGACTGTAGAGGCCTTTCCCGCATCATCTTCGTAGGAAACAATCATCTTGAACTTCTGGTTACCCGCTGTTTCCTGCATGGCGGTCACGATTCCGTCTATTGAGCCGGTTGCTCCGGAATCTACATTTCCTACGAATACTTCTTTTGCTTCAATTCCTTCCCCTTCAAACTTCACTTTTACATTGTACAGCTTAATTCGTCCTGTATTATAAAGGCTGCATGTAATATTGGCCTCTTCTCCAACTGCCACTGCCTCCGGTGCAATTTCCAGCTCACTGAATTCAAATCTTGCCGCCTGTTTCACTGGAATAGCCAGACTGGAAGAGCTTTCATACTGTGTTGCGCTGCTGTCCTCGTATTTCATGGACATGGATATACTGTACGGTTTTTGTACCAGATCTGCCCTGGCGTTCAGGTCAATAGAAATGTCCTGGGTTCCGCCTGCCGGAATACTGTCCAGATAAATCGTGCTGGATCCGGAGGATGGCAGAAATGCCGGCGCCTCCGCGGCCCCTTCCGTCCCTGAGGACGGCGCCTGCAGGTCAAACAGCATATTGGATACCGCTGTTCTTGTAGATGTATTTTTCAGATGTACAATCAGCTTGAAATCGCTTCCGGCATTTACAGCGCCTGGATCTGTATTAAAACCTGTTACAATAACACGCGGAACGGAATTATTTCCGGAAGGTGCTTCACCACCGCCTCCTCCGCTTGTAATCACAGGTTCATTATTAGAAATACCACCGTTGTCCTGAGGCTCCTCCGGGGTATTCGGCTCTTCCGGGGTATTCGGTTCCTCCGGAGTATTCGGATCCTCCGCCGGTTTCTTCTTTTCCAGTGTTTTTACGTAAACATACTTTGTTGTCTCATACTGCTGTTTTCCATCATTGCAGGTAATCTGAAACGTAAGTTTGTAATTCTTTTCGCCGGCATCTGCACGTACGGTCAGATTATCCAGTTTTGTTTCCACGGTCTCCCCCACTGGGATATCTACTGGAGGAAATTCATTATTCAAATTTTTTATCTCAAAAGGCCATGCAGAAGCATCATCAATAATGGGCGCTATTTTAACATTCTTCGCATCCGCTGTGCCCTCGTTCTTAAGTTGTATCAGCAGTTCCTGCTTTTTGTCCCCTTCCGTATAAACCGGGGTTTCCTGTGATTTACCAATTGACAATACTATATCCGGTATCGGTCCGGTCTCATCTGCCGCCCGTACCCCAACCGGCAGTATCATAGCAGCCATCAGCGCAAGACTCATTGCGATTCCTGCAGTTTTCTTAAACAGTTTCATGTTCCTTGTCCTCCCTCTTTTTACGGTTGTCTTCTATTTTTACGATCTTCCCATCGATTATATGGAAAATTCTGTCTGCATATGTAGCCAGATGGTTGTCATGCGTTACCATAACCAGCGTTTTCTTCTGCTCCCTGACTACCCTCTGCATTAAGGTCATAACCTCTTCCGACGTATGCGAATCCAGATTGCCGGTTGGCTCGTCGGCAAAGATTATCTTTGGATCCACAACCAGCGCGCGGGCGACGCCAACTCTCTGCTGCTGACCTCCTGACATCTGGTTCGGCAGATGCCTCTTATGCTTTTTCAGATTCACCAGGTCCAGCATCTTGTCAGCCTTCTTCAGGCGGCTCGCCCGTCCCTCTCCACGGAAGCTCAGCGGTAATGCAACATTCTCAAGTGCATTCATCGTTCCGATCAGATGGAATGACTGGAAAATGAATCCGACGTTTTCACGCCTGAACTTTACAAGGCCGTCCTCATTCAGCGTCTCCATGTGCTGTCCACCGATTATAACTTCACCTTTGGTTGGCTTTTCCAGTCCGGCAAGCATATTCAGAAGAGTGGATTTGCCTGAGCCGGAGGTCCCTACAATCGCGCAGAATTCACCTTCATATATCTCAAAGTCCACACCGTTGAGAGCACGTACCACAGAATCGCCTACACGGTACAGTTTGTATAAGTTTTTAATCTCGATGACCTTATCCACAGTGCCCCTCCTTTATCCCAATATTTTCAACTTACATCATACTTATGAAATCAAAATATTTCTATATAGAATTTGTTAATATTTTCTTAATATTATCCGCATTAAATTCTTTTCAATAAATGATGGATTTTAGCAGCATTTTATACAAAACCGCGTAAGTTTTAATGCTTTCATTTGTTTAATTAATGAAGGAGCTAATCTCCTCACCTTTTTAGCTCCTTTCCCACCACATACGTTAAGCCCGGATCCACTAGGTATCCGGGCTGTTTTTCTCAATAATGTTAATTTTTTCTTTTATCTTCTGATATATCTCATCTTCGTCTAAGTTTATTTTCCCCTCTGTATTGATATACTCAGAAAAAAAATCGGGTGTTATCCTGAAAAATTCGTTCTGTGATTCCGGTGGCAGATCGGATATGAACCTGTCGTAAAATTCGAAATCATCCATCATAATAAAATCCCAAAACCGTTTCTGCTGCTCTTCTGTCATAGTGTGTTTATCCATCTTGACCTCCCCCCATCCCTCTCTTGTGGTTTTATTATATTCGTAATTGCGAAGATATTCAAGTATAAGAATTTGAATTATGCTTATCCTAAAAAAGAGGTGGTGCCATGATTGATTACTCTCCATTCTGGGAAACTCTGGACAATTCTAAAGAAAATTGGTATACACTGACTACGAAATACCATTTATCCAGCAGCACTCTATACCGTTTAAAACACGGCCAGGACATAAGCATGAAAACAATAAACGACCTTTGCCGAATACTCAACTGCAATATTCAGGACATAGCGAGGTATCTTCCCTCAGAAACCGATCAGGAGCTCTAATAAAGTATCCGCCGAAAGCGTAGTGAAGCATCCACTTCCATTCCGGGGGTATTCGTGTGCGTATGAGTCCCACAAAACAAAAACCACATCGGATTGGATGGCTAAAGCTCTGCTTTGAAAAACAGAGCTCAGCCTTCCAATCCAATGTGGTTTTTATCTTGTGAGACTTCATAAACAGCCGGGCTCTGGCCGGGGACAAGGACGTTCCCCTACATACAGCAATAGTCCTGCCCTGATCCCGGGTTCCCCCTTACTCTATCTGCCAGTCGACAGGTTCCACTCCATGGCTGCGCAGAAATTCATTGGTCTGGCTAAAAGGCCGGCTTCCGAAGAATCCTCTGAACGCAGAAAGGGGACTTGGATGCGGCGCCTGCAGGATCAGATGCTGCGGATTATTCAGCATGCTCTTCTTACGCTGTGCCGGGCTTCCCCACAGGATGAATACGATCGGTCTGTCCTGGCCGTTCAGGGCCATGATTGCTGCATCCGTGAATTCTTCCCAGCCGATACCGCGATGGGAATTTGCCTGATGGGCTCGAACCGTAAGTACGGTATTCAGCATCAGAACTCCCTGCTGCGCCCACTTTGTCAGACAGCCATGGCTGGGTATGGTACATCCCAGGTCTTCATGCAGTTCCTGGTATATGTTGACCAGGGACGGCGGGACTTCCACACCCTTTTTTACGGAAAAGCAGAGGCCGTGGGCCTGTCCGTCATTGTGGTAGGGATCCTGCCCCAGAATTACCACTTTGACATCCTTCAGCGGAGTCAGGTGAAATGCATTAAAAATGTCATTTGCAGGCGGAAATATCTTCCGGGTCCTGTACTCCTGATTCACGGTCTCAAATAATTTTTTATAGTAAGGTTTTTTAAATTCCCCCGCTAAAGCTTCATACCAATCGCCATTCAATCCAGACATATTTATTCACTCCTAAGCTTACATTTTTATCCAGAGCGTGTTTGAAAATTCATTGCAGCAATATTCAAACACGCTCAATCGTACAGTTTTAATCCACCCGGTTCTTTCACAGAGTGCGGCTGCGTCTTAAAGCCGTACTGAAACGCCCTCTTTCCGCAGGTATTCTTTTACTTCTTTTATCTCCAGCTCTTTATAATGGAAGAGGGACGCCGCCAGCGCCGCATCGGCTTTTCCGTCCGTGAGAGCTTCCTTGAAATGTTCCAGCGTCCCCGCTCCGCCGGAGGCGATCACAGGAATGGATACCTGCTCCGCCACGGCACGCGTAAGTTCCAGATCATAACCGGCTTTTGTACCATCGCAGTCCATACTGGTCAGAAGAATCTCACCGGCACCCAGGCCGTCTGCTTTTTTTGCCCACTCCAGAGCATCCATTCCGGTGTCAATCCGGCCGCCGTTTTTATAGATGTTCCAGCCGCTGCCGTCTGCACGCCGTTTCGCGTCAATCGCCACGACCACACACTGGCTGCCGAACTTTACGGCCGCATCATGTATCAGCTGCGGATTATTGATAGCAGAAGAATTGATAGAGATCTTATCTGCTCCTTCTCTGAGCAGCGCCCGAAAATCCTCCACAGTACGGATTCCTCCGCCTACGGTGAACGGGATAAACACACACTGAGCCACCTTACGTACCATGTCCACCACGGTTTCCCTCGCGTCAGAAGAAGCCGTAATATCCAGAAATACGAGTTCATCCGCACCTGCTTTATCGTAGGCCTTTGCAATCTCCACCGGATCACCGGCATCGCGCAGATCCACAAAATTGACGCCCTTCACTACTCTGCCGGCGTTGACATCCAGACAGGGAATAATTCTTTTTGTAAACATTACACTTCCTCCCGGTTGAGTTCTACAAAGTTTTTCAGTATCTTCAGACCCACTTCACTGCTCTTTTCCGGATGAAACTGGCAGCCAAATATATTGTCTTTTTCAACCGAAGCATGGATATGGGTGCTGTATTCTGTGGACGCTTTCACAATCGACTCCTCTTTCGCCTTCAAATAGTATGAATGTACAAAATAGACATAAGACTGTTCCTCTATACCGCGAAACAGTCTTCCGCCGTGCTCAAGGTGCAGAGAATTCCATCCCATATGCGGTATCTTCAGGCCTTCCTGATCCGGGATCTTTAATATCTCGCCTTCCAGCAGGCCGAGACCCTCGGCTCCCGGCGCTTCATCACTTCTCTCGAACAAAAGCTGCAGCCCGAGGCAGATCCCCAGAAAAGGAGTCCTCTTTGCCGCAACCTGGCGGATCACCTCATCCAGCCCTGCACGCTTCAGATTCTCCATGGCATCGCCAAATGCCCCTACGCCGGGAAGAATCACCTTTTCTGCCTTTAGAATCCGCTCCGGATCACCGGTAACTTCGACTTCGTGTCCCAGTAACAATAGCGCCTTCTCTACGCTTTTGATGTTTCCCGCATCATAATCAATCATTGCTATCATAATATGTAAACTCCTCTACTCTTTCCCTGTCTTTTTGCTTTTCCCGGTCTTCACTACAGGCACCTGCGTTTTATCCACCGCATCCAGGTTGTTTATATACTTTTTTGTCTCTTTTACGATCACCGGTGACAGTAATAGGACTGCAATCAGGTTCGGTATGGCCATCAGCGCATTCAGTGTATCCGCAATCAGCCAGACCAAATTCAGAGATACAACCGGCGCGATTGCCGCTACGATTATATAGAGGAGCCGGTAAGGAATTAATCCCTTTTTACCCGCAAAATACTCTACGCAGCGCTCTCCATAATAAGCCCAGCCCAGGATCGTGGAATATGCAAATGAAATAATCCCGACTACCAGAATAATCGGCCCTACATAAGGAATCTGGGCAAACGCTTTGGATGTCAGTATCCCGCCATTGGCAATTTCATTTGCATTGATTGCCGGATTCTTCATAATCGTTGATACCAGTACCAGCCCAGTCATCAGACAGACTACTACCGTATCCCAGAATGTACCGGTGGAAGATACCAGTGCCTGGCGCACAGGGTTTCTCGTCTGAGCCGCTGCTGCTGCTATCGGTGCAGACCCCATACCGGATTCATTGGAAAACAACCCTCTGGCCACTCCATACTGCATGGCAAGGCGGATTCCGCCGCCCACCAGTCCGCCGGCAGCCGCCCCGGGTGTAAATGCAAGTTTGCAGATGGTTGTTACGGCCGGAATGATATAGTCATAATTAATCCCCAGAATAATCAGACAGCCAATCACATAAAACACCGCCATAAAAGGAACCAGCTTTTCGCATACTCTTGCAATACTTTTAATTCCGCCGAATATAACAATTGCAGTCATAAATGCGGTAATAAGCCCGATAATCCATGGCTGGATCCCCAGGTTTTCCTCACAGATCGCAGCGATGGCGTTGACCTGTGTCGCGCATCCGATCCCAAAGGATGCAAAGCCTGCCAGAAAAGCAAAAATTAATCCCAGCCAGCGCATGTTCAGCCCACGCTCCAGAGCATACATTGCGCCACCCTGCATTCTTCCATCTTCCGTTTTGACACGGTATTTCACCGCAATCAGGGATTCCCCATACTTTGTGGCTATACCGAACACTCCGGTCAGCCAGCACCAGAGAACTGCACCAGGGCCCCCAAGCGCCACGGCAGTTCCCACGCCAATGATATTTCCCGTACCGATTGTAGAAGCAAGCGCTGTCGTCAATGCCCCAAACTGACTGACCTCACCTTCTGCATTCGGGTCTTTTGTAACCGATAATTTAATCCCTTTCGAAATCGTCTTTCTTTGAATAAAGCCTGTACGGATCGTTAAAAATAAGTGGGTACCAAACAGCAGGGCGATCATCCCCCAGCCCCACACTTTGGAATTCACATATTGGACCGCTTCGTTTACTACATCAAACATGATTTTCTCCTCTCTCATCCTCTCAATGACATTCCGGAATGAAAAAAAGAAAACACACCCGGCCTTATGTCCCCGCCGGCGGGACCGCTGTAAACAGCGGTATATGTAACGAGTAAGGCATACATAATACCGACCGTTGCCAGTTGGCACAATGTATGCCTTAATAGTAGCTATTTTACAGCATTTTGCATCGCTTTTCAAGTTTTTCAGCTATGGAGCCGATTAAATCCCCTCTATACGCAGTAACAGCTCAGGCAAGCCTGAACTGTTACTGATCATGATTGATCATGTTTTTCAGGCGCGGCCAATAAAGACATCGTCTCCGAATCCGGCGAGTTTGTGCTCTCTGCGCACTCCATATCCAGCTCAAACCAGAATTCGACGCCGTTTTCAAAATTATTCACGCCGTAGTCCTGGTGGAAGGACTCCATTATCGCTTTTACGATAGACAGGCCAATTCCATTCCCGCCGTATTCCCGGGTATGAGCCTTGTCCACTTTATAAAACTTATCCCACAGCTTATGCAGATCTTCTTCCGGTATGGGGTTACCGCTGTTGAATACAGATACCCTTACCGTTCTTCCCCTGGATATTACCCGGATTTCGATACGCTTTTCGTTATCCACATGATGGATCGCATTGGTTAAATAATTTCTGACTACCTGTTCCGTCTTGAATTCATCCGCCCAGACGTATACCTTCTCATCCGCGATAAAGTCTACGGAAGCCCCTGCCTGCAGAATCAGTATCTCGCAGCTTGAGAGTACTCCCTGTATCAGCCCGACAATATCAAAGCGTTCGAATTCCAGTTCCTGAGAGCCGAATTCCAGTTGGTTCAGAATCAGAAGATTTTTCACCATCTGGTTCATCTTCGCGGCTTCATCCATGATGACATCACAGTAGAACTCCCGGCTTTCGGGATCTTCGTTGACCCCTTCTTTCAGCCCCTCCGCGTAACCCTGGATCAGAGCGATGGGAGTCTTCAGCTCATGGGAAACATTTCCCAGGAACTCGTTGCGCATGTCCTCCAGTCTGTCTTTCTGCTCTATATCTTTCTGCAGCTGGTTATTTGCGCTCTTCAGCTCCGATATCGTCTTCTCCAGACGTGAGGACATAATATTGAAGTTCCTGCCCAGCACCCCAATCTCATTATCACCGCCGCTTGTATATTTTGCCTCAAAATCCAGCCTCGCCATACGCTGGGACAGTACTGCCAGTTCTTTGATCGGCTCCGTAATCTTTCGGGAAAAAAAGCATACGAGAATCCCGCCCAGAATTACTGCAATTACCCCCATATAGACAAGAAACTTATTGGCCAGGCTGGCGCTCTCTCTGATACTTTCCAATGGACTCTGCATAATGAAAAGAGAACCATCCGAGAACTCACCCCAAATCTCAAGATATTCTGTCTGATTCGTAAAATCTTTCGTCTTGCAGATCTGATAGTAATCCGTATTTTTCAAAACCTTTTTCGAGTTCTGGCTTTTATCAAACAAATAGGACAGCAGCTTGACATAGAGAGGGCCATTTCCGTCCCACACGGTCGAAAATACAAGTGTCCCGTCGTTTTGTATAACGAGCGCCGCGATATTTGTCCGCTCCGTCTGTCGTACGAGTTTTTCATACACTGACTTTGAGCTAATCTCCCCGCTGCGGATCTCTTTGTCAATGGAATTGTACATACTCAACAGATCTGCCTGCTTGTGCACCGTGTAATACTGTGCCAGGAATCCTGAATTCACCGCAAAGAGCAGAATAAGTATAAATATAATCAACCCGACAAAGATAACCATCATCTGCCGTCTTATTGATTGTTTCATCCTTCTACCTCGAACTTATATCCCATGCCCCAGATCGTCTTAATATAGTCGCCCTTCTCTCCCAGCTTGCTCCTCAGCTTCTTCACATGGGTATCTATGGTACGCGCATCCCCAAAATAATCGTAATTCCACACATTGTTCAGTATCTTCTCTCTTGACAGGGCAATTCCCTGATTCTCCACAAAATAGGACAAAAGCTCAAACTCTTTGTAGCTTAAATCAATGGTTTTGTCCCCGATCTTTACAATATGTGCAGCCCTGTCAATCACAATCCCGCCGGCATCCATGACATCCCCGGAATCTGTGCTCTGTGTTCTGCGGAGGATAGCTTCTACTCTGGCCACCAGGATCTTTGGGCTGAATGGTTTGGATATATATTCGTCCACGCCCAGGTCAAACCCCTGGAGTTCGTCACGCTCATCCGAGCGGGCCGTCAGCATGATGATCGGAACCTTGGAATGTTCCCGGGTCTCCCGGCATACCTGCCAGCCATCCATCTTCGGCATCATGACATCCAGAATCACCAGCGAGATATCCTTATCTTCATAAAATAAATCCATAGCCTCCATGCCGTCGCCCGCCTCAAGTACCATATATCCTTCTCTCGTCAGGAAATCCTTTACGAGCTTGCGCATCCTGCTTTCATCATCCACAACTAAAACTTTGATTTTCTCCATTTTAATCGTCTCCTATCTGTTCTTTTTCCCGTTCTTATTCCTTTTTTGTATCATAACAGGTAAATTTGATGAAACTGTGAATTTGCGGGCTTTTCGGGCACTTTTCCCCGTCATCCGCTTTTATTCCACGCTCTTCAGAGATTCCACCATATCGATCCGTTTCAGCTTGAAATACATCACTCCGTTTACAAAGAGAGAGAATCCCATGGTAATCAGAAAACTGTACACATAACTGCTAAAGTCAATATTTCTTCCGAACATAGCAGAATCAATCTCCACAGTCACAATGACAAACTGATGCAGTATCCTACCAAGCAATATGCCCACTGCAGAACCGACTACCGTCAGGATTATATTTTCACGGTAAACATAGGCCGATACCTCATTGTCAAAAAACCCGAGAACTTTCAGTGTGGCCAGTTCCCGCTTTCGTTCTGTAATGTTGATATTATTCAGATTGTACAGAACTACAAATGCCAGCATTCCCGCCGATATAACAAGCACCACCAGCACAATATCCAGGCTGCCCAGCATGTCATCCAGCTGCTGCTGCATATTGTTCGTATAGCTGATGCTCAGAGCGCCTTTTGTCTCCAGAATGGACTCCCCAACTTTTTCAAGCTCATCCATCCTGCCCTCTTTCATCGTATAATAGATGGAGTTATACTCCGGCGCTTCTCCATACAGTTGTTTATAAAGGTCAGGTGTCAAATAAATATAATGTCCGATATAGTTTTCACATATCTGCGCAATCTTAACCTGAAGTTCACCCTTCACATCGTCTTTTATGCTGACCGTATCACCCACGCCTGCATCCAGCATCTTTGCCGTTTTTTCGGATATAATCGCTCCGGTATTGTCCAGCTTATAGTGTTCATCCGTTATACGGTTTTTAAAGATGACAAATTTGGAGAACTTATCCAAATCCTTCGGCACATTCAAATACACATCTTTCGTTGTCTTTCCATGTGTAACTTCAACCTGCTGGAGGAAGTTCTCTGCCGTGTCATCCACCCGTTTATCGGATGCCAGTTTATTATACGTTTCCTCTTTTTCATCCGCGGAAGCATCCTCTTCCAATATAACATTTCCATCATAAAGCTGGATCTCTCCATACTGGAGCACCGCGATGTCAAAGATTGAATCCTTCAGCCCAAATCCGACCAGAAGCAGAGCCATGCAGCCTCCGATTCCGAATACGGTCATGAAAAACCGTTTCTTATATCTGATCAGATTCCGCACAGTCGCCTTCCAGATAAAGCTTAGCCGCTTCCATAAAAACGGAATCCTCTCCAAAAACACCCGCTTGCCCTGCTTTGGTGTGGGCGGGCGCATCAGCTCCGCCGCCTGTTCCCTCAACTCATGAAAACAGGAGAAAATCGTAGCAAGCAGTGTGCATGCCAGGGCCGCAAGTGATGCCGCCATACCGTAATACATGTTGTATGGGGTCAGTACGGTATCCATGTGCTGATACATAATTCCATAGGCTGTAATGATAATATAGGGCAGTATCTTCTCTCCGACCAGGATTCCAAATGCGCTCCCGCTCACAGTTGCAAGACATGCATAACCGATATATTTGCCCGCAATAGAATGTCGTTCATAGCCAAGCGCCTTTAATGTTCCGATCTGGGTTCTCTGCTCTTCCACCATACGCGTCATGGTCGTCAGGCTGATCAGTGCCGCCACAAGGAAGAACAGTACCGGAAACACCTCCCCAATGGCCTTCATACGGTCTGCATTTTCCCCGTAGCTTGTGTATTCGGTCAGAGTGCTTCTGTCATAAATATACCACTTGGCATGCTCAATCTTGCTGATATCCTTCTCGGCATCCTTGATTTTTTTCTCGCCGTCTTTTATCTTCGTATCTGCTTCGGATTTAGCATCCTCGTACTCTGCCTGTGCATCGTTCAGTTCCTGCTCTTTTGATGCAAGTTCGCTCTCTCCTGCCGCCAGGTCAGACTGTGCCTGTTCTATCTGTGCCCAGCCGTCATTGATCTGCTGCTGTCCGGAATCCAACTGCCCCTTTGCCTCGTCGAGCTGGGCGCGGGCCGCCTCGATCTGGGCATCTCCTTCCGTAATCTTGGCGTACATCACCTGCAGTGTATATTGGGTCTGCTCATCGGTCAGCCCGCTTGATGCAAGTGCATCATACTGGGCCTTCACCTGGTTCAGTTCCTCTACCTTGCCATTCAGCACTTCGACCTGCGCGTTCAGGTCCTCGTACCCCTGGTTGATCTCATCTTGTTTCTGGATCAGCTGGCTGCGTGAATCCTCCAGCTGTGCATAGCCGTTGGATATCTCCGCCTTTGCATTCTCCAGCTGGTTTCTGCCGTCATCCAGCTTTGCTTTTGCATCGTTTAATTTTTGATCTGCCTCGGTTTTCGCATCTTCCAGCTCTTTTTTTGCATCGTTGAGCTTATTCTCAGCCTCATCTACAATCTCCTGATACCGGGCGTCCTCTCTTGTTTTGCGGATCTTCTCCACTTCATCTATAACAGTGTCTATATGGTCATCATATTCATCCGTGAACGCTGTCAGCTCTTTTGCCCCGTCCACAGCAGCATACATCTCCGTATACACATCCAGATCAAAGCTGTCCGGTAAAACGCTGACAAACCCGCTGACAGAACCGGTGCCGATCGTGCTGCTGCCGCGATGAAAAGAGATATAGCACGGGCTGCTGACCGTCCCCACAATGGTGTAGGTATCCGTCTTTAGTGTATCGGTGATCTTATCCTCTGTCCCTGATAAAAACGTAATCTTATCGCCGACCTCGTATCCGCTCCCCGTCAGAAAGTCTATGTCTACAACACACTCGTCCGCTGCTTTTGGCAGCCGCCCTTCCTCCACTACCAGTTGATTCATGGACGGCAGCAGCGAAGAAATATGTACCACCTTTTTGCTGTCATTCACCGAACAAAGAGCATCTGCCGAATAGCCGGCCTCCACGTGCTCAATACCGTCCACCTTCTCCAGGGCTTTCAGGTCGTCGTCTGTTAGGCCCAGAGTGCTGACCACCTTAATATCCATCAGGTTCTGCCTGTCAAAATATGCGTCCCCTGAAAGACGCATATCCGGTTCCGCAGAGCGGATGCCCGAGAAAAACGCAACCCCGATTGCCACTATGAAGAATATCGAAAGAAACCGGCCCAGGCTTCTGCGGATCTCCATGTAAAAATCTTTTCTAAGTGCTTTCCTGCTCATATGCATGCCCTACCATTCTATTTGGTCAATTGATACCGGATTGGGATTCTGTTCCATGCCGGATACTTTTCCGTTCTTAATGCGGATCAGCCGGTCTGCCATCGGCGCCAGCGCTGAATTATGTGTGATGACGATGACCGTCATGCCCCGCTCCCTGCACATGTCCTGGAGCAGTTTTAAGATTGATTTGCCCGTATTATAGTCCAGAGCTCCGGTTGGCTCATCGCACAGCAGAAGCTTTGGATTCTTAGCCAGCGCCCTGGCAATGGATACACGCTGCTGCTCTCCCCCGGACAGCTGTGCCGGGAAATTGTCCAACCGGTCTCCCAGCCCAACTTCCTCCAACACCTCCCTGGCGTCCAGGGGATTTTTGCAGATCTGAAGCGCAAGCTCTACATTCTCCAACGCCGTCAGATTGGGGACCAGATTATAGAACTGGAACACGAATCCAATATCATTGCGGCGGTAGCTGGTCAGCTGCCTTGCATTACAGCTCGTGATATCCGCTCCGTCCACCGTGATCTTTCCTCCTGTGGCAGTGTCCATACCACCCAGGATATTCAGCACCGTTGTCTTACCGGCGCCGCTGGGGCCCACAATAATGACAAATTCCCCCTTCTCAATCGCAAAATCTATTCCGTCCACCGCACGGATCTCAACTTCTCCCATCTTATAAATCTTTGTAATATCTTCCAATTTTACAAAATCCTTCATCTTAGCATCTCCTCGTCAGCTGCATATTCCTGATGCGGCAGTGCGGCCGCACTCACACCCCGGAGGCAGGTAATCCCGCATTCAGGCCTGCCCAGTCTGTTTAACATTATATCACGTTCATATGAGAAAATGATGGAATTCTTACTAATTTCACAATTAATTTATTGCTAAATTTTATGGTAAAAAAACGGGGCTGCCTGTCATAATCAGGCAGCCCGCTGCTTTTTCGGATATCTATTTTACAGCTTTTGCAGCTTTCACGGCCTTTCTGAAAAGGATGAAGCCCACAAGGAAAAAAACAGACAGCGCGCTGACTCCTATATTTACATTACCGGTAATCTGGCTCAGTACGGATACGAATGCCGTGCCGAAGATGGAGGCGCCCTTTCCACAGATATCATAAATCCCGAAATATTCACCGGACTTTTCTGCCGGGATAATCTTAGCAAAATAAGACCGGGAAAGCGCCTGGATCGTCCCCTGGAACATTCCCACCAGAACCGCCAGTATCCAGAAGTCAAGCTGAGTATCTAAACCGTATGCATACAGCGCTATACAAAAATAGGCGGCAATACATATCGTAATAATTGTTGTGGAAGCCAGTTTTTTTGACAGCCTGCTGAAGATAAGAACGCAGGGAAATGCGACGATCTGTGTCAGCAACAGCGCAAGCAGCAATCCCGTACTGTCCAGACCGAGTGCCTGCCCGTAGGCAGTGGCCATATCAATGACTGTATAAACCCCATCTATATAGAAGAAAAAGGCCAGCAAAAAGAACAGGACATGCTTTTCCCTGGCAATTTCTTTAAAAGTACTGCCAAGTCGTCTGAAACTGTTCCTGACCACATGCTGCGTTGTCTCCACAAAATACTTCTGCTTATAAGAACGCAGCAGCGGTACAGCCGACAGCAGCCACCAGACAGATGTAATCAGAAATGCGATTACCATGGATGTCTGCATGCCAATCCCCAGTTTTCCGCCGCCCAGCACTACTCCCAGGCTGGCAACAAAAGGAATGCAGCTTCCGATATAGCCCCAGGCAAATCCCTGGGAAGATACGACATCCATCCTTTCAGGTTCAGTAACATCCGTCAGCATGGCATCATAAAAGATCAGGCTGGAAGAATATCCCGTTTTTGTCAGCACAAATACTCCCAGAAACCAGATCCAGGAAGACAAAAAGCCCAGGACGATACAGCCGATCACGCCCACTCCAAGGAAGACTGAAAATATCACTTTCTTATAATTCTTCGTATCCGCAACCGCCCCCAGTGTCGGCCCAAGAACCGCTACAAACAGGGTGCAGATAGAGGTTGCATATCCCCAGTACGCCAGATAATTGACAGAAGATATTCCCGCAATATCTGCCAAATGGTTGAAGTAGATTGGAAATATGGTGGCTACCAGCATGGTAAATGCGGAGTTGCCCACATCATACAAAACCCATTTCTTCTCCAAGGCCGTCATTTTAAATTTCATAGATTTCCCCCTTTTATCACTTTCTCTCACTCATATTTATAACTGCTCATTCCTTGTATATCCGTTTGGCCCTGGTCCTACAACGGCAGTTCCTTCCAGTCTTCACCTGCGCCGAATGTCTCATGGAATCTTACCGGAAGTTCCGCATCCTGGAACAGGACTTTTTGGAACTTAATGATCAAGTCTGCAGCCAGCGGCACAGCTCCTGCATATAGTTTTTTCAGCAGCAGACAATATTTTTCACACTGCGGATTTGCCTCCTCACTCATAACCATTCCGTGCATAGAATCGTATTTTCCCATTACCTTCATAGCGCCAAAAACCAGTTTTCTCTTTTTCTGTCCGGGCGCAAGCAGGAGCTTATGGTAAGTAATCATGGAGCTCAGCGCCTTTTTTACGGTATCAGCAGACAGATCCTCAAAAAATGGCGCGATTACCTTTGCATTTTCCATCGTCGGGTGAATGTGTTTTGCAGAAAAATACGTCACCGGATTTATATGGTCTCCGGTCAGGAGATACCGGTCAAATTCCATCTCTATTTCGGAATGGCTGATCCCGCTGACCTGTATCATCTTTTCAATGTACTTATGGCACTCACTGTCCAGTGCAAAATGGCAGATAAACCCATACATATAAGCCCTGGCCGCCGCACTGTCATCGGTTCTTGAAATAATCTCAGCGGCATGGCTGAAAAACTGATCCGCCATCTTATCGTGCAGCGCGTATCCCTGCCCGCTCACCGGATTAGACTTCAAGGCTTTGTAATAAAACAAAATATCCGGTCCGTGAAGGCCGATATCAAATAATTCCCTGTTATTTTCCACCGCTTTTTCAAGCGGCCTGGGAAGGGCACTAATAACATCCTTTCCAAATCTATAGTGTGCATACGTTGTTGGCATAGCAAAAACCTCTTTTCCTATTAATTTTTATGTATTCCCCCTCCGGCAGAAACATTCCACATCCCGCGAGCGGCGAAGACCGGTGCACTTCAGGCTTTTACAATTCGTCTAATCTCCCGGTAAAAATAAAATAGTCCTGCTTTAAAACGTCCGCAGAATATCAATTATGGAATGCCCTTGGATATATATTATCACAGAAATCGGGGAAAGAAACCAGTATATCATAGAAAAATTTATGTAAAATTTCAATAGCAGCGTATTTCCTGTATGATTAGTAGGCATTTACATTCTTTTCCATATACTGAATACTACAGAAATAGCCTGCTGTATAAATAAGAGGTATATAAAATAAGACCAAAAACAAAACCGCATAGTGTATTGAATTATTTTGATACTGGAACCGTGTCCCATTGCTTTTGTACACCTACTGGGACATAAAAGTACCACCAATTCTATATCCATACGCTGCCCCCGTTTGAGGCCCCACCTTAGGAACGTGTCCTTTTCCCGCCGGTTGGATACGCCAGCTCCATGAAGGGATCGCCGAAAGCCTCCCGGAGAACATCCATGTCCTTTCAAAAACGCTCAAAGCGGACCTTAGAAATTCTTGGTGGGAAACAGCCCTGAAAATGGAGAGATTTTTGGATTCCGAATCCAAAAATCAGCTGACCCAGCGCGAGAAATCATCGGATTTCTCGTGATGTGTCAGTGGTGCTCCATTTTCAGGGCTGTTTCCCGCCTAGAATTTCTTAGGTCCGCGGCCGCGTTTTTGAAAGGACATGGATGTTCTCCGGGAGGCTTTCGGCGATCCCTTCATGGAGCGTCCCCATCCGTGCCGCCACTAAAGCGCGTCACTAACTCCCGATTTGAAAAAAATGTAAACTTTTCTGAATGCCTTGACTTTAAAGCTTCTTTTTTATAGAATAGATATGCGGCAGAATATACAAGAACTTTCTTTTCTGCCCACATCTAATACAAGGGCTTGTACTGGTTTCGACAGGGATCTTGAAGATGGAGAAGCTATCCGCAGGCTGATGCGTCAAATCGCAAACTTAAAATTAAACGCTAACGATAATTTCGAATTAGCTGCAGCCTAAATGCTGCATGTCAGCCCCGGGGCACCCGCACCCTGGGAATCTGGCACCGACTATGTGGGAAACGATATCAGCAAAGCTTTGAGCTGTTAGGCGTATCATGAAGCTACTGAAACCGTAAGGGTGTTAGTTCCCGTACGGCAGAGGGAATGAAAAAGAACTGACTATGATAGTAGAAGTACATGGGATAGGTTTTTGGACGCGGGTTCGATTCCCGCCAGGTCCACTATTATGGGGAACGGCGAATATTCGTCTGTTCCCCATTTATTCACCGTTCCGACCTCCCCGTTCATCTTATCTAATGTGGAATCTCTCTAAAAAATAGCAAGATAATAAGTATGATAATAAGTAAGATAGAGGAACTACATGGAAAATTATATTCCCCGTATCAGATCACAAACTGTATGCTGGGTTTTGTAGCATACATTAATTAAATCCGCTGTTTTTCACTATGAATTTGACTTTATTCATCCATTTGTTGATGGAAACGGTAGAGTGGCAAGGCTTTGGCAAACAGTAATGCTTTCTAAGTGTAAGCGTACCTTAAAGAATTGGTATTATTGCCCAAACTTTTGGAGAAATCTGGTTATAATCGTAGCGCATACAGCTCTGCTTGCGTTCGTTTGAGGATTTATTTTCCCCTGGTCACCCGAAATAAGCCCTGTTCCAACTGCCCATTTTACAGGCTCTTTTGCAAATTTGCTTATCTGATCTTTGTCCGGATAACTACTCAAATCACCGGAATTATCGGAGTTATAGCCTTTATACTTTGCATATCGATACATCATTGCTGCCATTTGTTCTCTGTTAATATCGTCTGAAGGACCAAAACATCCATCGTCGTAACCAGTTACTATACCAACACTATTTGCCCAGATAACCGCATTTGAGTAAAACAAACCATCCGGAACATCTGGGAAAACAGCCGCATAATCAACTTTTGGTTCTCCTTCCATACGGTATAAGATAGTTGCAAATTGCGCTCTCGAAAGGGTTTCCGATGCTCCGAAATATGTTTCATTTAATCCCGTCATAATATATCGTTGATACACATATAAAACGTAATCGTAATACCAATCACCCTTCCCACCTTCCGCATGTCTATGTGACACTACGTCATTAAATGGTTCATCAACAAGATTTCCTTGTGGCCAGTTAAGCCAAAACCAATTAGTAACAATATCTTCTCTTGAGAATTCAATCTGGAAATAATATCTTCCCCCATCAAAATCCTTTAGATAGAAAATAGATTTTCCGGATTCTCCGGAATTATAATTCGCAAATGGTGGCCAGCCGCAATTTTTCATTGCACTTTTCACCTCATTAAATGTAGTTCCCACTTTGATCCCATACATGCTGACCGACTCATCTTCGCATTCCATGCTGATCATAGTTCCTAGAGTTGTTTCGGGTACATCTTTAAATTCCATAGAAAAACCATTTTTGATATAGCGGTCACCATCATATGGCTCCCATTCTTCCCAGGTTGCCCCCAACCGATCAGCAAGTTCCTGGCATTGCTTATTTTCAGCATATTCAGTGGCATCAATGGTTGTAACAGCCTCTGTCTCAATGTCAAAAGATTCCTGTGCCTCATAATCCGTTGTTTCAAATTCATTTGTTTCCTGCGCCTGTTTTACTTCTGTTTCGTCCATGGCATAAACCGGCAAAACATTACCAATTGTCATGGATAATGTAACTAATAATACAAGAACTTTCTTTTTCATAATTCATCCCCGCCTTTTCTTATAAATTATAAGAATATTATAACACTTATCGCGCAGGATTCCATCAAAAGTTTATCTTGAATGCCAATAATCTGCAAATACAAACGTCCGGTTTCTTAATATCTCATCCTCCATCCCTTCCTCATATCATCCATCATCTTCAAAACATCCACTGTCTCTTCATGGGGCAATTCCGGACATTCTTTCCACCCGTTTTGGATTGCCCTGCAGCAGCTTTCCACTTCATATTCCAGTCCTGTAATCTGCACAGGCGGGAGCTTCTGCCCTATCAACCGGTCTCTCTGGTCATACACCTCTACATTCTCAGGATTATTGACATTTGTTATTTCCATATATCCCTTTTCTCCGAACAGCACCCCCTTCCGGTTAAACACGGAACCAATGCCGCTGTGAAGCACAGCCATTCTTCCGCCCTCAAATTCCAGAGTAATGCTGTCCGACATGTCAACTCCATTCTCATGTAAGACGCATGATGCCTGGACATTTTTGATTTCAGTGCCAAATATCATCCTTGCAAAATGAATCAGATAGATCCCCAGATCCAGGAGTGCGCCCCCGGCAAGCCGGGGATCTGTCAGCCTTTGGACTCCCAGCAGCGGATAGCCTAAATTGGCCGTAAGTGATTGGATTTCTCCAATGCTTCCCTCACCGATCATACTCTCAATCATTTTTCTGGAAGGCATGTATCTTGTCCACATTGCTTCTGTAACAAAACAGCCCTTTTTATCAGCCATTTCAAACATTTCCTCTGCCTGCCCCGCATTTACCGTAAATGGTTTTTCGCACAACACATGTTTTCTGTTTTCCAGGCATAATTTTATGTGCTCATAATGAAGTGTATGCGGCGTAGCAATATAGATCAGATCTATGTCCGGATCATTTACCATACTTTCATACCCGTCATAGGCTTTTTCAATCTTGTATTCCTGCGCAAATTTATGAGCGCGCCCTTCCTCTCTGGATGCAGCTCCATAAACGCACGCCGATTCCATCTCCGATATTGTTGCAGCCATCTTACGGGCAATGGAACCTGTCCCTAAAATACCAATCTTTAACATGTCTTCCCCTTTCCTTTATCTGACTAAACAATTTACCGTTCAAACAAATAGGGCAGAAAATGATACAGATAGTGATACACCGCCTCATATGCATGCACCTCATCCTCCGCGAGCAGATAGTGGAAATTCCCCTTATGCAGGTCTTCATCCTCCACAAAAGTATCCGGATACCTCCTCATGGCGTTTACCTGGTTATTCAGCGCCTCAAATGCGATATCTTTTGTGCCGGTTGCAGTATAAATAAAGTATTCATCGGTGCCATACCCGGACCGGTCGGCATGTTCATGCAGTAAGGCGGCTGTTTCCTCCGGCTTCGTCAAACCGCCCTGCCCCTCAACTTCCCAGCAGTCCCCGCTAAGAGGCACGTAGTAGGCAAAATAATCCATATTCCTGGTAAACGCATACCACGTTGTCGCAGCGCCCATCGAAAACCCACAGAATCCCCGGTGCATCCTGGAAGCCCGAAAGGCCTCTTTGGTGATGTCGTCGGCATAGGTGTTGCATGACCCTTCAACCGCCGGCAGCAAATCCTCTAGTAATTCCGTCTGGAAGAATTGGACGTGACCGCGTTCCACCTCCCGCACCGGCTCTCCTATCCGGCCTGTTTTTTCCTTATAAAATGATGGAAAAACAACGATAAGAGGATCGATTTTCTTTGAATCAATCACGTAATCCAGCATATTTTTTATCTTGCAGCAGTCCAGCCATGCATCGGGATTGCCTCCCCCGCCGTGCATCACATAGAGGATATTGTACTTTTTGCTCCAATCCATTTCATCATAGCCATAGGGCAGATACAGATTCGCATATTTCTCCCTTGATTCCCCCTCTTGATTCGTGGTCAGATACTCGATCCGTTTTATGGTCCCTCTCCGATTTACATCATGGTATGTATACTTCTCCATAACTCTCCCGCCTCTCTATTCTTCCAGGATTTCCCCATTGGGGGCCGTTCCTTTTATTTCATAGGACATGTCCCACAGATCCGCCTTTAACACCGCGGTATAACCCGCTTTCTTCCACTCAAATGTCATGCAGCTTCCCTGTACGTCAACAGAGATCTCGGAATCAAAGGAAAAAGCCGGAAAACGGGTTCTGAAGCGCAGCATATCAAGCTGTTTCCTGACGACTTCCTTGTGCAGCGCCTGCTCCATCTGTTCGGTTGATAAATTGGTTCTGTTAATTTCCTTATGGCCGGCTGCACCGGCTTTCTTCACTGCCTCATGGTCGTTCTTCCCTGCAAACAGATCCAGGTACCAGATCTGTGGCTTACCGGGCATAAACAGCTGCAGCGCGCGGGCCATGAGCATTTTCCTGTCGTTTTCCCCTAATGCGCTGTAATAGGTGGAATTTACCTGATAATAAATATTTTTCTGCCCATGAAGGTCTTTTACCATTCCGCCTCTTGCAACTACAACGTCAATTAGCTTTTGAATGCGCTCCTCCGGAATCAGCCCTTTTAGATCCAACAGCGGTATTCCGTCATGGCATCCAAGCATATTTACTGTTTTTATCTTCTTTTGAATGATCTCATCCGCCCATGTTTTCAAGACTGTGCCGTCCGCATTCTCTAAGGCATCGATGATCAGGCCCGGCAGAAAGAAATCATAGGTCAAATATCCCTTTGAGGAAATCACTTCATAATTCTTTTCCCCATAGCTTGCATGAATCTCAGGCAAAAGTGACAGGCCATGTTTATCTGCCAATTCCTGCACTTTTTTTAAAACGTCCCAAGTGCCGGGTTCGTTTAAGAAGTTTTTCTCCCCCGGTTCCTTGGGGGCATAGGCAAACGCATCAAGCCTTATAATTTTTGCACCGTATCCGGATAGCTGTTTTAAGACCGCATCGTAAAAATCCCATACCAGCGGTGACTTGATATTTAAATCCATCTGGCCCAGATATTTCCTGTTGGATTCCATGTACTCCACAACCGCCTCCTTATATGGGGCGTACTTTCCAAATTCAATTTCTCCGGGCTTCTTTCCCGTCTCAAGACCTTCCTGAACCAGATGCACGATTTCGTCTGCCGCGTAATACTGCATGCCGGCTGCCTTCATAATATCCTGCGCATCTAAAGCAGGATACCTGACCTCCTGATAAAACGTGTTCCAATAAGGAACATTTTTCCCATCCGGAAAACGAACCATCAGAATCGGAAGGCCCGGCTTTCTAAAGAACATATTCTTTATGTATTCTTCCTTTGGCTGGATATAACCTTCCGGCGTCATCTCCCCATAACCATCCCAAAACTGGTTCCAGTCAATGAAGAAATCCCTGTAGCCTGAATTCTCTCCGTTTTTAAGAATATCCTGAAATTGTTCTGAAAGTACGGAGGCATGGTTTAGAATAAAGTCCAGCTTCAGGTCTACGCCCATCTGGCCAAGCTCTTCGAGATCCTCAAGTTTTGCGAGCTGATCGTTCAGGTCGTAACTGATCACAGAAAATCCCCTGTCCAGGTCCGTATGAAACAGACTTGGAAGAATATAAAAGGAACGAAATGTATCTTCAAATTCCGGTTTTCTTAAAATACCGATGATATCTGCCAGTGTCCCGCCCATGCTGTCCGGATAAGCATTCAGCATTGGGGCGTTATTTGTACTTATATTCTTCATCTTTCTCCTCCCCTCAATTCTTCATAGGTTATCAGACTTCCGGGTTTAGAAATGATGATTTTCGCCTTATGCGCCTGTGCGTCCAGCATCTGCTGTTCAATTTCCAAAACCCGCATAGTAAACGGACTGTCGGTCTTACCGTCCCTGTTTCTGCTGCGTCTGTGGGCGAGCGTTTCTTCCGGCGTACTGTTTAATAAAACAGGAATATCAACGCCCTCATAATAGTCACTGTTTCCGTGGGTCCATTCGATTACTAAGACATGGATTGCTCTGAAATCAACTTTTTCATACCACAAGTCGCACTCTGTTCTCCCCATTCTTTTGAGCCAGATATTTTCTGCGCCCATTTTAAACTGCCTTACAATCTCCGATATCTCGTCAAAATCTATCTCATGCTTTGTTCCAAGATACCCTTTCAATCCCAAAACTGCTCCGTCCAGATATGTCTTGAACCAAGGGTACTGATTGAGATATTCCTGATTCGCATCATCGTCTTTTTCCTGAAGACTGCGAAGCGCAGAATATACCTCCTCATCCAGCATATCTGCACTGGCCAGTGCCTTTACGCCCGACTGTCTGAAGATACGGAGCCTTTCCGCATCGTTATATTTTGGAATGCGCCTCGGATAATTATCTCCCGAAAGCGTATAACTCCCAATCCCCAGCTGATTCAAATACCAGGAAAGCAGCGATGCAATCTCTGATTTACCAACCCCGGAACCGCCGCAGACTGAGATAACCGCCTTACCGCTTTTACTGCTTTCAATGACATCCGGAAGTATTTTCAGCAGTTCTGCAAAAATGACTTTTGACTTTCTGATATGGTCCGGCCCAATGCATACCTGATCTCCGGGCATATCGCCGTGTGGAATGTCCGTTCCTGCTTCCGGAATGTTTCCGTTTTCTGCTTTTTTTAAAACCTCTATCATATGATCCATAATATCCTCCGTTCAACTATTTTCTTACCCATCCCGTGATGGGCAGCAAATTCACTGTAACCGTTCAGAAAGACCTGGACTGTTACAAACTACTCTTCAAATTTACTGAAAACCATAACAAGCAGATGGCTTTTTATGCTCAGTACCAACGCCCCTGCTATAAGCCAAATGAAAACCGCATACAGATACCATATAAAACATGCACAGATCACCGCGATATTGCACAGCACAAGAAGCAGGCTGACGCCAAACTTCCCGGTCCCGATCATCAGGGCACACTTTAAAACATGAAGTGTGCCGGCATTAAACCGGGCCAGCAAAGCAAATGAATACTCACCTATGATGGCAGCCATAAGCGTAACAACCACAATAACCGACAACAGTACATAGGAGAGCAGTCCCAGATCCAGGTGCCAGACGATATACCAGTCTGCCGCTAAAACAGCCGCCGCAGTCAGCAATATGAGTTCCAGCAGAATTCCCTGTTTCAGGTTCTCCTTAAATGATTTCAGAAAAGACTGCATCACATTCGGCGATTCCTTTCTGGCTATCTTCATGGCGGTATAATGCTTAGCTGTCATCGCCGGTCCGATCGTAACAATCGGAATCGAAAAAACGAGCGTAAATAAAAGTAACTGAAGATAATCAAAAAATGTATCCAACAGCTGCATTGCCTTATTGTCCGTGCTAAAAAATCCCATATGTTTCTCCTTTACCCAAATCATTTTCATATGCAATCGTATCTTCTACGTCTTTGAATGGCCTGTACAGCATATCCATAGTTCTATCCTGAACAGCTGCGGGTAAGCTTACATTTCCACCGGCGGAATCAGTATGGCCGTCTGTCCCGCCGGAACTTCAACAAAATCCTTTGTAAATGTCCCGCCCAGGCAGACACAGACTGAGGAAGGATTATATACCGTCTTTCCATCCACTGAAAATACCAGCCTCCGGTATGACTGTACATATTCCCTGATCTCGCCGTTTGACGCATACCACACGTCTTCGTGCCCGGCTATATTTTCAATAAAGTTTTCAATATGCCCCCAGTTATCATTCTGGTCGAATTCATAGCTGTGTCCCCACACATAGAACAGCTTTGCGGGAGTCAGAAGGTTAAAGTACATTCTATCGGATAAAAACGCCTCTGCCAGATCCCATATTTTATCATCGTCGTGATGGCAGGTCGGATTCCAGGTAAGAAAATTTTCAGGAATATCAAATTTATGAGTAGAATCTATCGTCCGTGCATATGTAATTCCCGAAGCTTCAAGAGCCTTTATCACCACTTCATCATAAGCGCCGAATGCATAGGCATAACCGGTCACTGTTTTTTGGTACAGGATCTCAAGTGCTTTTCTGCTTTCCAGTATCTCTTCTACGCACCTTGCAGTATCCATGCCTGTCAGACACTCATGATACTGGCCATGGGCCGCTGTCTCATGCCCCTTATAGAGTACTGCCGCTTCCTGTGCGTCCACCTTCACATGGGGCACTTCCTTTTTTCCTGCGGCAACTGTGCCCTTTCTTCCAAACAGGCCTGGATTCAGGTTAAACGTTGCCTTTACATGATATTGGTTGAACAATTCAACCAACCTTCTGTCCTGTGTGATTCCGTCGTCGTAGCTCAGTGTGAACGCCTTTCTTTTTCCCTGCGGGAATAACATTCTGTCATTTACTTGTAAACTCATCTCCGCTCTCCTTTCCTCCTGCTGTCCGTTTTATTGTAACATTCCAGGCTTGTCTGAACTGTTCCGGTTTAGTCCTTCAGCAGATCTCTGATCAGCCTTGCCATATTTACCGATAGCAGCGCGTAATGGTCTGTCGCATACATCACCTGGCTGCATACCGAAACGTGCTGGTTGAGGATATCTTTCCAGAACCATTCCGCCGAAATATACAGCATGCCGTACCTCTCAATGGGCTCACACAGCATAGTGCGTACCCGGTTATCAACTGTACAGCCCATGCAGCCCCTGGCAATCTGAATGATCCGGCCGTCTTTTAATGCCATTTCCGCCCGGCCGTTTTTTTCTACATAAGAAGCCCCCATGATTTCTGCAATAAATGATGCCGGAATCATGCAGTATTCTCCCCTTACTTTTGCCTTTCCCTGCAACCCGTGGTATTTTAATTTTTGCCACATCACAGACTTTGCGGGCATTTTCATCTTTTTCCCATGAACCCAGGCGTATGCACAGTCCGGTGCGGCTGCAAAGCAATACTCGTCCCCCTCTCTCTTACAGATCGGTTCCATATATTCGATTGTTCCATCTGCTTTTCTTTTTGAGCCGGAAAAGAGGTAGTCCCATACAAGCTCAGCCTCGTCAAATGTCTGTCCGTGATCCCGGTTCTTCACGTCGCGGAAGACATAATCCGCCTTCTTCCCCCTGTAAAACGCAAAATTATTTTCCCCTTCTATCTTTAGCTCCGGCAGTCCCACGCATTCATTGATTCTCAGCCAGTATTCTCTGTTTTTAGCCACCACGTCTTCCACAGTGTCTGTGCTGCCCGGCGGCGACTGGTCAAATTCCATTCTGGCCTGCCAGACTGTGAGCGGACCGGCATCATTGACCGGGCTGCCGTGTTCATCAAATAAAAGGCCTATGGTGCTCGGCCCCGCAGAACCCGCCATTGCCGCAAAGTGATCCCCATAATGTCTTGCCATCATCGCCGTCATTGCATTTCCAAGGGACATGCCCTGCATATAGATCCGTTCTTCATCAATATTGTATTTCTTTTTCATGATCTCCAGCAGCTCAAAGACCATCCTGACATCATTATTTCGGCTGATGTCATCCGGAAAATCATGCATGTAGATCCCTTCCTCATTGGGCGCGGACAGCTCTTCAAATAATCTTCTTTCACACTCGATCTGCCAGAATCTGCGCCGGTGCGCATTTGGGTAAACCACAATAAATCCCTCTCTGTCCGCCACGAGCGACCATGAAGTATAGATGCACTGTGCCCACCCCGTCATAATCCCGCCGTGCATGGAAAAAACCAGGGGCGTCTTCCTGGAAGGATCATAACTGTCCGGTACATATTCATACCAGGTATCATCCTCATCGTCGATCAGGCAGGCCTTCATTTCCTTAAGATTTGCCGGATAAACCTGGGAGTTGTTCCCATTCTCATTGACAACAATCTCGCTCTCCTTCAAGCGTTCCGGCAGATATTCACGATTGTCGTCATCCGGGATTCCCGCCAGAAGCTTTATTTTTGTCGTTACACTCATATTTAACCTTTTTCCTTTCCTATACTTTATTCCGCAGTTTACTGCGGATCCGCCCGCAGGGCATGAATTACGGGGTGCCCTTTGGGTATACCTTATTCTGCAGCTGTGCTGCAGACCTGCCCGCAGGGCATGTGTTACGGGATGCCCTTTGGGTATACCTTATTCTGCATAGATCGGCGCTTTCCGAAGCGGCAGCCATTCGTCCAGGGCCTTTTTCAGATAAGGATCCCAGAAATTCCAGTCGTGGGTATAGCCCGGCGCCTCCTCATAATGGAAGCTGACGCCCAGTTTAGCCAGGGCATCTCTGTCGCGCCTCACAACATCCCGGATAAAGTCATTTTCCCCCACAGCGATAAATATTTCCGGCAGTTCTGTCCCTTCTGCAAGGTGTCTTTTTACATATCCGCCCAGATCATACTCACTGTCTCTTAACCGGTCCGGGTCTCCGAAGGCGGCCTGCATTCTCCGCATTTCCAGCGTCCGCACCTGTTCAACAAATGCATCCGTATCCACGCTGCATCCAATCCCGCCCGACAGATCCACGCAGGCCCGGTACAAATCCGGGCGTTTTAACCCAAGTGCCAGGGAACCGTTCCCGCCCATGGCCAGCCCCACTGCGAAGTTATCTTCCCGTTTTGGAGAAGATGGAAACATCGTCTGAATGACCTTGGGAAGTTCCTCTGTCATAAAAGTAAAATATTTGTAGCCATACTGTGTATCCATAAAAAAACTGTCATTTACCTGCGCCGTTACCGTCATCACACAGTTTTCTTCCGCATATCTTTCTATATTTGATTTCCGTACCACACAGGTATCATCGTCTCCGCCTCCGTGGAGCAGGTAAACGGTCTGCAGTTTCATGCCCTCCCGGTATTCCCACCGCCGCCTGGCAGCCACACCTTCTTCCCGTTTCGGTTCAGTGAGAGGGTAATAGGTCATATTTTCCGATGGAAATGTGACCGTAACATTCGTGTGCAGGCTTAAAATCTCTGATCGAAAGCTAAATCTCAATAATCCCATAATCTCTCCTTTACTGCGTCCTTAGTTGCAAACGGATCGTTACAGTTCACACATGGCCTATCACCACGCTGATAGGCCATGCTCAACAACGGATCCCTTTACGGAACCTTTGCCGGCTGATTTACCTGGCGCTAATATTTTTAATCCATTTTCCTCCGCGCAGCCTGTAAAAACATAATATGCATTTTAATATTTCATCGATCCTCAGCGCACAGTAGGTCCAGAATGCAGGCGCTTTGAATACAACTCCCACAACGTATCCCAGAGGCACGCTGGCCGCCCATAAGAAAATAATGTCTGCCACCATAAGGAACCTTGTGTCCCCGCCGCCTCTTAAGACTCCTTTTGTAAGAATGCTGTTAATGGATCTGAAGAAGACAATAAACGCAATCGCCCACATTAACTGACGGGCAATCATTTCTGTTGCCTTTGTAATGTTATAGCAGGAAATAATCGGCCCGGAGACAAGCAGTATCACGACTCCGGCCACCACTCCCACTACAATGCCAAGCCCGACAAATGCATCGGCCTCTTCCCTTGCCCTTTTTGCATCGCCACTGCCCAGAGTATGCCCTACTACGATGCTGCTGGACTGTGCCACTCCCTGTGTCAGGACGCTGCTCATCTGCTGGATCACCGCCGTGATGGAAAATGCCGCTACAAACTGGGATCCGATGCGCCCGGTGATCATCGCTATGACGTTATTGCCAAATCCCTGTAATGTATCACTGATCATGACAGGAAGCGCAACTTTCATGAATTCTTTATTTAAATGTTTACTTCTAAGCAGAATATCTTTCAATTTATATTGGATTGACTTGTCGGCCAGAAGAAGGTACCCGAAGGTAATCCCAAATTCCAGTATTCTGGCAAGCAGTGTTCCCAAAGCGGCTCCCACAACCCCCATTGCCGGAAATCCCAGTTTGCCGAAAATGAAGATATAATTAAAACCGACATTTGCAAAAAATGCCAGGATAGCCGTATACAGCGGGATCTTCACCTGTCCCACACTTCGCAGTATGTTTGAGCCGATCAGCGAAAGCCCGCAGAATAGGTAGCAGTATGCCGAATACCCAAAATATCTGATACCTTCCGATATTACCTCTGCATCCGCTATATATGTGCGCATAATCGCGCCCGGGAAAAACAAGGTTGCAAACGTAAAGAGCAATGAAATAACCAGGGCAAACTTCAGCGCAATGGATATTGTCGTTTTCAGCGCATTTTTATCCTGCATCCCCCAGAATCTTGCAACAAGGATAGACGCTCCCTGCCCGAGCCCCATGCATGCAAATGTGAAAATATTGATAAACTGGTTCGCGAGGGATACCGCCGACAGCGCATTTTCCCCCAGGGTGCCTACCATAATATTGTCCATCATATTCACACCGATCGTAATCAGGCACTGCAGGGTGATCGGCACCGCAAGCTTTACTGTTTTACTATAGAAGCTCTTATCCGATGTAAACAATTTCATGGCTTTACACCCCTGGCTTCCCCTTTGTATACCAGCCAATTGTCTTCCTGGTTTAACCGGTTTTTCATGGCGGTAATTTTTACCGTTTCGTTTTGTTTTTCAAACCTCATGATGGTCAGTGCCCAGCTGCTCATCCAATGTATGGTGATCTCCAGGGTATATCCGTTGATGTACCGCGCCGTGGCGCAGTATGCCGTAAGATCGGGAAATACATTGTCTGTGTTCCTCAGTACGAGCTTCCCGTCAAATCCCGCTTCGAACCTGGCATAACCGTTTACCTCCAATATACAGCGGTCTGCTTTCATTTCCAGCGTAAATTCTTCCATCTCACCTTTTCTGTCTTTTGCTCTGTATAATGCAAACATATCAGTGCCTCCCGGAGGCGCAAGCCCCAGCCAGGGTGTTGGATTTCCTTCTGTCACTTTATACTTGCCACTGAAATCAAGATCCGGGGTTATGTCATTCGGTCTGTCCGGCATAAACTCCATATTTTTTTCGATTTCCAATAACCGGTTATATTCCTCTTCATTTTCTTCTAAAGGCTCATCTGCGATCTTCAGAAGAAGTTCTTCGTAAATGACATCCAATGTGCGCTGCGGCCCGTATGGCGCTATGGCTCCCTCATGGACTACCACTGCGACCCGCTTCTTAGGCCACACGATTCCATACTGCCCCTGTGCTCCGTCAAACCTGTACACACCGGGTATGCTGCAGGCCCAGAGCTGATAGCCGTATCCACATTTTCCGTCCTTTTGTTCCGGTGCGTATTCATTCTCAATCTGAACGGAGAGGGCCTCTTTTATGTAATCGGGGTCGACCAGCTGCCTGCCGTTCCAGCTGCCTCCGTTCATATACAGAAGCGCCAGCCTTAAGTTGTCTTCCGTCGTGGAAAATGTAGCCGGTTCGGCATCCAGGCCGTTCGGCCACTTCAGCCACACGAACCGTTCCCCGTTGATTCCGATCTCATCAAACAGCCTTGGGGTAAGGTATTCCTTTAAATTCTGCCCCGTTTTCTTTTTGATCACTGCAGATAACATGCAGGCGCCGGACGTGTTATACATAAATCTTGTTCCCGGCTTATATTTCATAGGAGTCCGAAAATAGTCCCCGATCCAGTCTTCCCCGATTTCCGGATGGCGTGCATGCCCGTTGGTCATGGTAAGGACATCCCTGATTCTGATCTCTTTCATTAATTCTGAAACTTCAATATTTCTCTCTTTTATTTCTTCTGCAAAGATATCTGTCATTTTTTCTTCTAACGACAGCTTGTGTTCCATAAGCGCAATTCCGACCGCCGTTCCCGTATAGGTTTTCCCAAGAGAGTTATTGCCGTGGACCAGGTCTTTGCTATATGGCGCCCAAAAACATTCTGCAAATACTTTCCCATCCCTGGCAGCCATAAATCCATGCATACTTGCCCATTCATTCGTGAGCTTTTCCAGGCACCGCCTTACCTGACTGCTTTCAATCCCTGCATTTTCCGGCGATATTCTTTCCAATTCATCATGATTCGGCATAATTTTCTCCTTTCTTCGACCTTTGATTCATACGCGGCGACGTTTTCCTTACCGTGAACAGGAAAAATACAAGCGCTCCCAGCAGCAAGAAACCGCAGATATCAAATATAGCGGTAAATCCCGCTGTCCCCGCAAACATTTGTACTACACATCCGCCGATCATCGGACCAACGCCCTGACAGATATCTCCCCCCAGATAATATGTACTCGTGGCAACCCCGCTTTTTTCGGTTCCTACCGTATGAATGCAGCCTGCCTGGAGAGACGGCTGTGCCGCGCCCTGTCCCAGTGACCTGACGGCCCCGGTCACCAAAATCAGCAGCAGCGTCCTGCTTCTTCCCAGCATAAACATAGCCGATGCCGTAAGCAGCAGGCCCGGCAGAACTGTAATGGCAATCCCCTTTTTATCCATCAGTTTGCCTGAAAACGGCCGGATAATAAACAGGACAATTGCACACACCGTAAAATAGATGCTGATTCCCTTCACTCCGATCTCATCCGCATATAAGACTAAATACGATGCAACGATCCCGTTCGTAAACGAAAAGGTCCCCGCAACCAGCGTAAATGGAAGCGCCTTCACCGCAATAATATCGCTGAACCCGATCTTTTTCTTTTCCACTGCAGGCTTCTTCTCCTCATGGAAAAAGCATAAGATAACATACGCTATGACGGTCAATATTGCAGAAACCAAAAATGTGGCTTTCATTCCAACAATATCCGCTATCGTAATTCCGATACCCGGAGCCACTGCGGAGCCGACTACCATGCCCAACCCCAGATAACCGATCCCTTCCCCCATTTTGGTCTTGGGAATATAACGGGAGGCCAGAGAAATCTGGCAGGTTCCGGATAACGCGAAGCCGATTCCATTGATAATCCGAAATCCGACCAAAAGGGGAATCTGCGTTGTCAGCGTAAAACCGAGCAGTCCAATCCCCATGAGCACATTGCTCCATTTTAAAAGCGTCACATTACTCAACCGGTCCGCCATGATTCCGCTGAAGGGCCGGCAGCACAGTGAAGTCAGAGAAAACAGTCCTACGATAAACCCTGCGATGGCCACCGTAGTCCCTATATTCACAAGATATTTGGACAGAATTGTGGCTGTCATATAAAATGAGAAAGCGTTTAATGTGTTGACAAGAAGTACTGAGATATAATGTTTATTCCACAATCTTTCATTCATTATTTTATTTCCTTTATATTGTTAATAATTATGGAGTTTCGCAAGCGAAACTCGCACCTGCGACGGCCGCATCGCGGCATCTGCCTTTTACGCCGCAGTGCGCATCCCCCGGAGGGCTTACTGTTTAGCGCGCAAGTAAGGAACACTTGTCTGTTAAACAATAAGAGAGGGCAACGCCCTCTCTTGCTAGTATTTACAACGGCTGACTTATTGTTCCGCGAGCCATGCATCAAGCTGCGCCTGTTTCTCTGCGATGATCTCATCGATTCCGGCATTTTTAAGATCTGCCTGGAATTTCGGAAGTGTGGATTCGATATCCACCTCTCCGTACATCAGCGGCGTATAGTACTGCGCCACAACATTTGCACAGGCCGTCATCTGATCCGCAACCTTTGTGGAATCAAATGTAAACCCTAATGCCAGAGACTTATCACAGGTTTTATTCTTTTCCAGCATCTGATCGTAAATATCTTCCGGTTCGTAGTACCATGTCTTGCAGAGCATTACGTTCGGCCAGTATGCCATAGATGCCGCTGCCCAGCCAAGGTCTGACATGCCGCTCTTGCCCTCCGGATATACCATCTGTCCGTCTTCATTCAGTTCATAATCAAGTCCCTCGATACCATTTGCAGCCAGCTGTGCCGCTTCCGGATCGGTATATAACACTTTCAGTATCCTCATAGCCGCTTCCGGTTCTTTACAGAAGGAACTGATATGCCACATATAGGTTGTTGCATCACTTGTCGTAGAAAGTGCGTCTGTCACCTTTGTCCCCTCTAATTCGAGGTTATTCTGTGCAATCGTTGCTTCCATAGATACCTCTGCATCCCAACCGTACCCGGTCGTTCCGTTTGCCACGCCCATCAGAAGGTTCATCAGGGACGCATTGCTGTTGCTGAGCGGATCCGGGCTGAATACACCTGCTTCCTTCCACTCTTTAACATGTCCCAGCCAATTTTTAAAGTATTCGGATTCATAGAAATTCTCAACCTTTGTGCTTTCTGTCGGATTCGTCAGGACTCCCAGGTAATTTGTGTCGCCCAGGTAGTCAATGCTCTTTGGAACCCAGTAAGCCTCCGTTGACCCCGGGATGTAATAGCTGTCCGGATTCGCCGCTTTAATCTGCAGGATAGCGTCAGACATGCTGTCAATATCCGTTACCTTACTCCAGTCTACCTTTGCTTTCTGAGCATCTTCTGTTCTGGCATAGTAAAGATTTTCGGTGCAGTAGGAATACATACATGGAATGCCGTACTGTTTTCCGTTAACCTCGCCGCATTTTAAGTACTGTTCCATTCCATCCGCAAATAAATCTGTAATTTCACTTCCTTCGGATTCCAGCAGGCCGTCAAGCTCCATAACTTGTCCGTTGGCCACGAGATTGGAAACCGATGTGTACCAGAAGGAGTTAAATAAATCCAGTGAATCATCTCCGCCGCCTGTCAGCATCAGGTTCAGCTGTGTTGCCCAGTTACCGAATTCAATCCCCACCAGATCCACCTCTGCATGGGCCTTCTCTCTTAAAATCTTATTCAGTTCCTCTTCAATCGCTTCTTCATCCGGTGATGGGAATACAACGGAATATGCCATTTTGATTACAGGATAGTCTTCGTCTGCCGCCTGACCCTCTGTTGCTTTCTGCTTGTCGTCCGCCTTCTTTTCCGATGAGCTGCACCCCGTAAACAGAGCCGCCGCCATGCTGAGTGCAAGCAGGCTGGCAATTATTCTTTTCTTCATAAACTCTTCCTCCTTTTCGTGGATCTCTTCTTCATTTATAGCCTTTGCGCTTTGGCCTTTCGTTGTCTTGCATGGACATCATACCAAATCCGAATGTTGCTCTTCTATCATTTTTTTGTCCTAAAACATCAATTTTTTAATATCCCGCACTATTTTTTTTACATTTTCGTCACCTTTATATACTATTTATTTTTTAAAATCAGAATTTTGACAGTTTGAATCCGTTTTTTGATAGAATTTTGTGCACCTTTCCACTACATTTATAAGTAAGACGCCAGATGCTCCGCCGCAAACAGCTTCAGATTTGCAGCACACCACACGGCAGAGCGTTTGGCCCTTCGGCATCTGCCAGTTGGACATACATACCAGTCTGGCTCGCTGCCTACGGGAATAAAGGAATGTAAAAATCAAGGAGGTTCTTATGAAACAAGAAAAATTGAAAGTCAAGAAAAAGGGAATGTCAAGGCGCCGGATGAAAAGATATATCCCGCTTTATCTCATGATACTGCCAGGTCTGATTTACTTAATTATTAATAACTATATGCCAATGGCCGGACTTGCACTGGCATTTAAAAAGGTCAATTATTCCATCGGCCTTTTCCAGAGTCCATGGTGCGGACTGGATAACTTCAAGTTCTTATTCAGTACCAATGATGCATTTATCTTTTTCAGGAATACAATCCTCTATAATCTGGGATTCATCTTCTTAGGAAATGCGCTTGGTGTATTTGTAGCTATCTGCCTGGATTCCATTTATAACAAGTTTTTCAAAAAATTCAGCCAGGTGATCATACTGATCCCCTACCTGCTTTCGACAGTCATCATCAGTTATATCGTATTTGCATTTTTAAGCGGCAATAATGGTTTCATGAACCTTACGATTTTACCAATGCTGGGGATCGATCCGGTAAGTTGGTATAATGAGTCGCAATACTGGCCTTATATTCTGATGCTCGTTTACCTGTGGATGACGTTTGGATACAGTTCTATCCTTTACTATTCCACATTAATCGGAATTGATAAGTCCTATTACGAAGCTGCCGCAGTAGACGGTGCAGGTGTCTGGGCTCAGATCCGCCATATTACACTGCCGGCCCTGAAGCCAACGATTATTACACTGGTTCTTCTTGCCATTGGAAGGATCTGCTACTCAGACTTTGGCTTGTTCTATCAGATCCCGATGAACAGCGGCCTTCTTTACTCAACGACGCAGACCATTGATACATATGTATACCGTGCCCTGTTAGAACTGAACGATATCGGCCGTTCCACAGCCGGCGGTTTCCTGCAGTCCATACTTGGCTTTATCTGCGTATTTACCGCGAATGCAGTCGTAACTAAAGTAGACAAAGACAGCAGCTTATTCTAAATACAGGAGGGAAATTTAATGATTTACAAAAATAAGATTTTTCGTTTTATAATGGGATTCATCATGATTTTATTCGTGTTGGCTTGTATCCTCCCATTCGTATTATTAATATCAAGTTCCTTTACTTCTGAGGTTGCACTTGCCCAAAATGGATATTCCTTTATTCCTTCCGAATTCTCTTTATCCGCTTATAAATACATCTGGAGCGTAAAAGGAGATGTACTCAGGGCTTACGGTATCAGCTTTTTAGTTACAGGCGTGGGCACGGCAGTAAGCGTAGTTATGACGATGCTGTTTGCCTATCCGCTGTCCCGGAAAGACCTTCCCGGAAGAAGAGTCCTTTCCTTCATCATTTTCTTTACCATGCTGTTTAACGGCGGCTTTGTCCCGACCTACTTGATTTATTCACGGATCTTCCATATTACGGATACCATCTGGGCATTGATCGTTCCATATCTGTTAATGAATGCCTTCTTTGTCATTATGGTCCGTACCTACATTAACACAAATGTACCCAATGAGGTAATCGAGGCTGCTACGATTGACGGTTCCGGAGAATTGCATACACTGGTAAAAATTGTCGTTCCCATGTCCAAACCGATCATTGGCACCATTGCTCTGATGACTGCGATTGCATACTGGAACAACTGGACAAACGGCGTATACTTTATTCACACCAAAAGAGAACTTTTCGGCATCCAGAATTACTTGAATTCGGTTCTCAGCAACATCGCCTTCCTGCAGTCACATTCCGACCCAAGCGTAAAGATTACGGAACTCCCCAGTGTCAGCATCCGTATGGCGCTGGCCGTAATTGCACTTTTACCGATCCTTGCCGCTTATCCGTTTTTCCAGAAATCCTTTGCAAAGGGAATCACGGTAGGATCTGTGAAGGGTTAGAGGAGGCCGCCCCATGAAGAAAATAGAAAATAAAATTATGCTCATCACTTATGCCGACAGCATGAGCAAAGACCTAACAGAACTGGATGAAATACTGGACCGGCATTTCAGAGATACCATCGGAGGACTTCATGTACTTCCCTTCTATCCCTCATCCGGAGACCGGGGATTTGCCGTAATCAATTACGATCAGGTGGATCCCGCCTTCGGAACCTGGGACGACATCGACCGGCTGGCCGAACAATATTATATGATGGCGGATTTCATGCTGAATCATGTATCGATCCGTTCCGGAGAATTCCGGGATTATATGGAAAACGGCGATGCTTCTCCCTACAGAGACATGTTTATCCACTGGGAAGAATTCTGGCCCGAAGGGAATCCCACCGAGGGGCAGTACCAGGCTCTGTACCGCAGAAAAGCTGTATATCCATACATTGAATTTACAAGAAAGGACGGGAAAACCGTTCACTTGTGGAACACCTTTTTTGAGGAACAAATTGACATCAATCCCTATGCAAAAGCCACGAAGGATTACTATGCCAGAAATTTAGGCACAATCAGCAGCCATGTCCCCCTGGTCAGATTTGATGCCTTCGCTTATGCCTCCAAGCGTCCCGGGACAAGCTGCTTTTTTGTAGAGCCGGACATATGGAACATTTTGGATATCGGCATGGAGCCGTTAAGGAAAACGCAGACCGAAATGCTGCCTGAAATCCATGAAAATTATCAAATCCAGCTTAAGATGGCCGAGAAGGGCTATTGGGTCTATGACTTTGCTCTTCCAATGCTCTTACTCCACGGGCTGAAAAGCGGAAGAACCGACCGGCTGATCCACTGGCTTAACATTTGCCCGAGAAAGCAGTTTACCACCCTGGATACACACGATGGAATCGGTGTCGTTGATGTCGCTGGTTTACTCACAGAAGAAGAAATTGATTTTGTGAGGGACGATGTGGATGAAATCACGAAGGAAGCAAAGCAGTACATCAAGCTTCCCAGCATGATTACCGCAAAGGACGGCAAGTTTAAAAGCTACCAGCTGGGTTCCACCTACTACTCCGCACTCCGGTGCAGTGATCGTGCATACCTGATTGCAAGAGCCGTACAGTTTTATGCTCCCGGCATTCCCCAGATATATTACGTGGGCCTCCTGGCAGGGGAAAATGATATTGAGAGCATGAAGACGAACCCGGATCCCAGAACCATCAACCGCCACACCTTCTCCAGAGAAGAGCTGGAAGCTGCGGTCCAAAAGCCGGTATGTAAGCGCCTGTATGAACTCATGCGGTTCAGGAACAATTATGAAGCTTTTAACGGAGACATCACAATCGGTGAAGACCGCAGCGACGGTACACTTAAGATAACCTGGAAAAAAGAAAATTATTACACGGCCTTAACGGCTGATTTCAAAGAGCTTACTTATCAGATTGTGTATTATGACGAAGCTTCAAAGCAGGAATGTATCTTATAGTTTTGTAAAATATCAAAGGAGATTACAATTATGTCATTATTGACCTACAATTTTGAAAGCGAATATTTAAACAACAATCACCAGATCACCGTCATTCTGCCGGATAAAAAGCGTGGAATATCCCCCGCAGAGTTTTATGGCAGTGATAAAAAATATAAGGTTCTCTGGCTGCTCCACGGTACATACGGCGACGATACCGACTGGCTCAGAAAAACAAACATTGAGCTGTATGCCGCAGAAAAAGACCTTGTAGTTGTATGCCCTTCCGCCTTAAACTCCAATTATTCAAACTGGCCGAGTGCAATGCTGGGTTACAATATGTATGATTATTTCACAAAAGAACTGATGCCCCTGGTCTATGGCTGGCTACCGGTATCTGATAAAAGGGAAGACAACTTTATTGCAGGCCTTTCCATGGGCGGGCGCGGCACCATTAAGTTTGCAGTAAACTATCCGCAGTTATTTGCCGCTGCCGCTGTGCTCTCTGCAGTCCCCGTTCCATTTGATGAACTAAGGCCCGGGCACCCATGTCTGATTATGGACACTGCAAATCCCAGAATGGTACAGACAATCGAAAATGCAGGAGGTTTCGAGGCTTACGCGAATTCGGAAGAAAATGTATGGGCTCTGATTGATCAACTGGCTCCAACCGGAGATCTCCCCAGGCTGATGTTTGCCTGCGGACACGAAGATGCAATCCTTTACGACAGATATAAGATATTCCGGGAACATTGCAAAGAAATCGGGCTGGATGTCAAATGGTTTGATCTGCCAGGATATAAACATGAATGGCGTTTCTGGGATCTCGCAATACAGGAGGCACTGACGTTCTTTGGGCTGGAAGATACGGACTGCGGGAATCCATTCTAAATCGGGATTTAGTGACGCGCTTTAGTCGCGGTACGGATGGGGACGCTCCATGAAGGGATAGCCGAAAGCCTCCCGGAGAACATCCATGTCCTTTCAAAAACGCGGCCGCGGACCTAAGAAATTCTAGGCGGGAAACAGCCCTGAAAATGGAGCACCACTGCTATCCGGCATCGGGTGTTCTAGAATCACTTAGCAGCATGGGTGCATATCGCAACGGCATATACAGCCCCAGCACCTCCCCGGCCTCCCTGTCATAAAGCGTCCCCATCCGTCGACTAGGCTAAAGCTAGCCGACTAAATCCCGATTTAGATATTGGCTGGAGTGTGTATAGTTACACCGCGAAACAGGCTACTGGCAAAACTTAAAAAGGGTACTTGAAAAAATCAAGTACCCCATGTATAATTTACTTAGAAGTAATCAAAAGACATTTGCGGGTCTGATGATGGCACTTCGGATAATCATGTAATTTATAGTTACAAGCTATCCTCTATTGCGAGTAGAGGATAGCTATTTTTTATTCTGATGGTTATCTATGTAAGCAAGTGCTGCAAAAATCACCAGCACCAATGTCAACACTTCAAGTATATCCATGCTCCATTCCCTCCTTTGTATATTTCCGAAGGAAACCACCAGACTATCCTCTGACTTCTTTTCAATTATACGTAAACATTTTATCATGAAGAAAAGGTAAAAACAATGGTATTAAACTTATATTTTAACTGCCGTAAGACTACGTTTGTAACCGACTGCATTGCCTTTTGAGCTTAAAAAATCAGCTGGCCCGCAGCTCTTCTATCCGTCTATAGCTCAATCAAATCATACTTACGTGTCCCAACCCCGATCTTCTCTGCATGTTCCAGACAGACACGCCACTCGGATTCCGGCGTAGAATTCTTGAAATGGTCATGATGATCCACGAAATCCGGACTTTCCATATTATGCGCAAGCTGGCTCCCGGGAATTGGCGCTGCTTTCAGGCAGGCGTCTGCACACGCCTGGTCCAATGCAAGAGGGTCAAAAGATGTAAACATTCCAATATTCGGCAATATCGCCACATCGTTCTCGCCATGGCAGTCACAGTTCGGTGATACGTCCACCACCAGGGAGATATGGAAGTTCGGCCGCCCATCTACAACCGCTTTCGTATACTCAGCCATCCGGCAGTTCAGTTCACTCACCGCCGAATTATTTGTAAACTCGATTGCATCAAAATTACATGCTCCGATACATCTCCCGCATCCAACGCAATGATCCGTATCCACATGCATCTTCTTCGCAGCCTTATCGAACACCAGTCCATTGTTAGCGCACTGCGCCTGGCAGAAGCCGCATCCTCTGCAGGCTTCTGCATCTATATGAGGTTTTCCGTTATAATGCTGGTCCTTCTTCCCTGCACGAGAGCCGCAACCCATGCCAATATTCTTAATTGTCCCGCCAAACCCTGTCAATTCATGCCCTTTAAAATGCGTCAGGCTGATAAATATATCCGCATCCATGATGGCGCGCCCAATCTTAGCTTCTTTTATGTACTCGCCTCCCCTGACAGGCACATCAACATCATCCGTCCCCTTCAGCCCATCTCCTATCATAATCGGGCACCCGACGGTCATCGGGGTAAATCCGTTTTCCCAGGCACAGTAAAGATGCTCCAGGGCATTTTTGCGACTGCCCGGATACAGAGTATTGCAATCCGTCAGAAAGGGTTTGCCGCCGAATTCTTTTACAACATCCGCCACTGCTTTGGCATAGTTGGGGCGGAGATAACTGATATTGCCCATCTCGCCAAAATGCATCTTAATGGCGACGAATTTCCCCTCCATATCCAGATCTTGAATTCCTGCTTTCTTAATCAGCTTTTTCAACTTCGCAGGCAGACCGTCTCCGAATGCTACTGTGTGAAAATCGGTAAAATATACTTTTGCTTTTTCCATGTCTGTCTTCCTTCCTAAAAATAAAAGTCTCTGTAGTGGGGAATTTTTCCACCTCATAGGTTTATTATATCCTTAGCGTAGGAAAAGGTAAATCAAAAATCAGAATCATAAAGTATTTTATTTCCAAGTATTAGGCCTCCTTATCTGATGGTTGTCTTTTCGCATAATAACAGAGAAAAAGGAAGATCACGAATGTTCTTCCTCTAATTGTACTTCTTAATTCTATTTTCAAACTGTTCTGCACTAGTACATAATCTCTTTACATTTTCCCAATTTCCACACACCTGTTCAACAAATTGCCGATATATACGAAGCCCTTTTTTATGTCCGGGTATCCGAATTCCATGATACTCCTTGCCTTTTGATATCAGCACCGTCCATGGGTCTTCGATCATTTCCACATCCGGCAGCCCTTCATAAGCAGCAGCCACCCAGGCATCAGTGCTATCACATGGGATTACAACACATATCCCCTCCTCATTCCCCAGCCAGCCATATATCAGACCTGTCAGATGATCTATGTATCCCTGTACACTTTCCTCATGTGCCTTGCATGGCAGTTTTACCGGACAGTCATTTTTTTTAATCTGCTCACATTCCAGAGGATTAATTATACCTTGCCAATCGCATTCTACTGTATCACATAAACAATGCACTTCTTTTTCTCTTCGTGCCACATCCCCATCCATTTGAACAATAATCATATCCAACTGGGGAGTAATATCTTTCATAAAGCTTTCCAGAATTGCTGAATGGTCAATACACCATTTCCAAACACCCTTCCAGCCATTCCCATATTCCCCAGTTAGATTATCTTCGGGCTGTAACGCAAGATACTGATTGTTTTCTCCTGTAATGAGATCAACTATCCCTTGTAACAGCACATAATCAGTTGGACCCTCACAGACAATTCCTACATTTTTCATATCAGTTCCGGTACACCTCCAAGTCTGCCATTAATCCAAAGCCTTGACAAAGGCTGTCCTGCTTTTATTAATTCCTCGGACACTTGAATTCTCTTAATCTGTGCATAGCCATTTTTATCTCTGTCCACTGCAAATAAACGGATTTCATCATTTTTCAAATCAAGCCCATCCAAGACAAGTGGGTTATGTGTAGTAAGAAAAACGTGTTTTTTATTCTTAATAGCCTCTTCACAAAATACCTGTGTGATTTTTTTAGCAAGCCGTGGATTTAATGCATGATCAAAACTGTCTATAGCAAAAATGGACGGAGCCTTTGGATGCATGGCAAGGCAAAGCATAAAAAGCACATATAACGCACCCTCACTGGCATCATAGCCCGTAAATTTAGCGGTTTTGTTCATAAAGCGGTCCGTGAATTCTATGACTTGCCTGGTCGTTGGTATATTGGAATTAATGCTTGTCTTTTTGGGAATATCAATTGTAATATCGGATGCCCAGTCTATCATTTCCAACACATCGTCCATATATAAAGAGCCAAAACGTATATCTCCATCTTGTTCTTTCATAATATCCTGCAATGCTTCTGCCAGCCTGCCGCCATTTAAACCTACCGGCACCGTCTGATTCGGATCTGGAATTGTCCCACGCAGTGCCAATGTATTCGGTTGATAAATACCATAGTTTGAAAAATACTTTGCGATATCTCTGCCCTTAACCAATTCAGGATTTTCATCTATTAAAAAGAAGCCTATATAGTTATTTCCCTGGTTTTGAGATGCATTACTCCTTCCCCACTTTTTCTCGCCATTCTGTGAAAAAGATTCTGAATGATATTTCCAGTAATCTGTATCTGTAGGAGTCGTCAAATGAACATCATATTTAAAGATGTCTCCCTTTTCTTCCTCTTCCCATTCAAGTGACAAGGCAACCGTTAATTTTGTTCTTCCAATACTCTTAAAGCGAGACTTATAAAGCGAAGGCGTGCTCAGTCTCACGCCCTTTCTTTGCAAGCTGCTGGCATCTACCCGATCGGTCATAGCCGCGCTTAATAATCCGATGGCCTCCAGTATTGTAGACTTACCGGAACCATTTGCGCCAACAAATACATTCACCTTTCCCGGCTCAAAAGAAGTATTATATAATGATTTGAAGTTACCAAAACTAATCTCTTTTATGTTCATCTTATCGCCCCTTTCTGCGTAAAGTATATCATATACTATAAATTAAATATAGCCATTTCTCACTTATCTATACATATCTAATCCACTGAATTGTTACACATCCAGCTAAATGAAGGGATAGCCCCAAGCCTTCCAAGTGCAAATATGCCGCTTTAGCAGTTCGCAGCGGCATATTTGCACTTGGGAGGCTTGGTGCTGTCCCTTCATTTCGCGCCCCATCCGCCGCCAAAATTAAAGCTTGTCACCTAATATCCCCTCATATGCAAGATCTCTGATTTTTGGATGTATGTCATGATAAGCTTTTGGATACCCAACGACATGCTGTGAATAGAAGATACTGACCTTATTCACCGTATCAACCAGCACATATGCTCCTGCCGCCCCATCCCAGCCAAACTCACCGACCGGTGATTTTGACATTCTGCCATCCACAAGTACTCTTACTCCCAGGCCGTATTCGTATCCGGCCTTGCCGCACACGGCAAAATCCCGGCTCATCTGCCCGGTTGTATATGGCACCGTGAACATCTTTACGGATTCTTCCGAGAGAATTCTGGTCCCATTTGCGCCTTTCCCTCCATTGCACAGTGCGTCGATAAATATACTGTACGCATCCACCGTTCCGGCAAGGCCGGCCCCGCCGCTTTCATAGTTGGCCGTGATCTGAAATCCTTCTGACAAGGAACCGTTATCCGGCACGATCTCATCCGTTCCCAAAACCCCCATATGCAGTGCACAGACCCGGTCTGCCCGGCCCCGGTCCTGGCTCTTATGAAAATAGAGATCCTGTATGCCAAGGGGTTCAAAAATATTTTCTTTTAAGTAGTCTGAGTACCTCCGGCCTGTGATAACTTCGACTACCGCAGCCAAAACATCATGCCCCAGCCCGTATGAATATCTGGCGCCGGGTTCATATACAAGCGGCATCTTCGCGATCTCAGCGATGACTTCTCTTGTGGAAGCCTGATTGCCGCTCTTTTCCCGAACCGCTGTTATTTCTTCTGAATCAGTATCATAGGACAGCCCGGCTGTCATCGTCATAAGGTCTATAATCCGGATGGGATTGTGGGCGTAGTGGCACGGGTCTGCTGACTTCGGCCATCTTATGGGAAACTCAAACTGAAACTCATCTGCTACTTTCATAATCCCGTATTCCGGAAGATACTTTCTTACTTCGTCATACAGCCCCAGGTTCCCCCGTTCGATCTGCTGCATCACGGCTGTCATCGTAATCAGCTTTGTAGCCGAAAAAAATCTGAAAAATGTCTGTTCCGTTATCGGCTTACTCTTTTCATAATCCTCATGTCCCACCATATGGCGGTAAATGACTTCATGGCCTTTTGTAATCTTACAATCCGCTGCCGGAATGCCATATTCTATATTCAATGAATCCATATATTCTGTCAGCTTATCAAAATTCATTTTTTTAAGCTCCCTCTTATATTTTATCGTACTCTTTCTTTCGATCAAGCTTACCGGAAAGACAAAACGCCTGCTGCCTGCCTGTTCCTCAATTTCCTTCATAAGCTGAACCGCCGCAGCCGTTCCCATTTCTGCGATAGGCTGTGCAACAGAGCTTATCTGGAGCAGTCTGGATATTTCCAGACCATCGTAGGAAATGACCGGCATCTGATCCAGTATCCCTGTTTCCTGTACCTCAGGGCTGCAGATAATACTCGAGGCCAGCGCATCGCTGGTTACAAATAATCCATCCATATTCCGGTGCTTCTCAAAACCGCGTAAAAACTCCGCTGCTGCCGCGCCCTCATCATTTCGGTGTTCAGAAGCTAAAATATGCCCCGGTTCTTTCCCCAGTCTTCTGCACTCCTCAAAAAATCCGGTATTCCTGTCGTTCATAGGCATGTATTTTGGAATATGATCTCCAAAGAGGACCGGATGCGAACAGCCTGATTCGATTAATGCCCTGGCCGCCAGCGTTCCTCCCTGATAGTTATCTGACATCACTGTGGAAAAGCCCTCAATCTCCCTGTCTATACTGACGATAGGCATCGTGGTTTTTCCTGCATATATTCCGGTGTCTCCCAGCCTGCTGCAGAGGATAATCCCGTCTACCTTATTGCCCTCCAGCATGGATACCATCTCGATTTCCCGGTCTTCATTCTCATCGGAGCGGCAGAGCATTAACTTATAACCATTCGCATGGCATGTCTCTTCTACCGCTTCGGCCAGTCTGCCAAAGAACTCATACTGAATTGACGGCACAATCAGGCCGATCATATTGCTTTTCTTCTTTTGCAGCGCCCTGGCCATTTCATTTGGAAGGTAATTCAGCTCCTTCATGGACTCATAAACCTTTTTCCGCGTTTTCTCGCTGATCGGCCCTTTATTGTTGATTATTCTCGAAACCGTTGCTATAGAGACATCTGCATGTTTCGCTACATCTTTGATTGTTGGCATCTTGTCAATCCCCTTTTTACCTGATAACCGTTACATATTGTTCTCTGCCGTAACAGTTCAGGCAGGCCTGATCTGTTACTCTCTGCCTCTGATTTCTCGGAGGTTTTTCCACAGTGCTCCTGAACCCGGAGTTTGTTATCCCATTCGTCCTTCTTTTATCCACATTCCTGTTACTATTCACGGCCTATAGGCCGCGCATAGTAACTCATTCCTTTACATGCGAAATCATCCAGTCCAGAATCCCATTTTCATTGTGCAGGGTAAGGATCCAGCTGTTATGATTTTCTGCATCCAGTTCTTTATCGTTGATCCCTTCCGTACTGCCAATTCCGTACTTTTCCAGTTCTTCCGGAAGATACATGGTATACTTCACATCCGTCCTGCCCTCGCCCCAAAGCTTATTGCAGGCATTTAATATGTACGCGTGCCGGCCATGCTGATGATCCATATAAGCCGTTGAGATCCATACGGGCACCTTGGGCCAGTGCAGCAGCTGGGGATAACTCTCCCCATTCATGCTCGGACAGATCGGCAGCGCCGCCGCAAACAAATCCGGGGCAGTGGAAACCGCGTTGATCGTTCCGCCTCCGCCCATGCTCATGCCAATGACATAGACTCTTTTTGCGTCTACTTTTCTTTCCTCTATCATCCGGCGTATGATATCGGTGACCTTTCCCAGATAGTCCCGGTTCCAGCCCCGCTCTCCCTTGAGCGCAAACGGAGTCATTCCCATCTCCACGCGGAATGGGTTGCCTCTTTTTCTCATGACTTCAAAGTTCTCCTGCATGGTCAGGGAACCGGCAGGCGCCTGGGGAGCCATAATATACATATCCGGCCACTTTTCGGCCAGCCTCAGGGCGCCCAGCGTCCCCGTCATCTGGAGCACATTGTCTTCCCCGCATTCCCCCCCGCCATGGAGAAACAGCACCAGGGGTCTTGCCGAGGCCGCCTCCGGTTCATATATCCTGTAGATAACGCCGTTTTCCTTCCTGGCGGTAAATGTATCCAAATCCTTTACGACTACTTCGTCAATATTATCTTTTGTAACCTCTATGTCTTCCCCGCCGATCTTACCGGTGATTCTAAAATCATATCTGTATAAAAACGGGTCAAATGCAACCTCCACGCCGCCCTCGATTTGTTCCGCAGACAGTACTCCTTTGGAAAGTGCCTTTCCGCTCAAATCACAGAAGTGTCTTTCTAAATTAACAGACACGTCACTCATAATTATTTCATTATCGGTGATAAACTTTATGTTGTCAACAGCCTGACCATAATCTCCTATATGCACATATGCAACGATTTTTTTCATATTCATCTCCATTCCGCCGCCTTTAGCCGGCGGCACTTTTCTTGTCTCTTCATTTCACCCTTTTCGTATCAATACTCTAAGCCTATATCCTTTACAAAAGGGCAGAATAATGATCCGGAACCATTTCTCCTTTGAACAGATCCTTTATGATATCCGCCATAAACGCCGACAGATCTGCAAAATGGTCTGTGATGTATGTAACCCCATTACAGCTTGAGACCTGAAGGCTGTAGAAGTATTTTGCAAACCATTCGATGGATACCAGCAGCTCGTTATCCCGGTGCAGCGCCTCACAGTACATACATCTGACCGTATCGTCAATGACGCACCCGATGCTTCCCCTTGCAAACTGCAGCCTTCTGCCGTCTTTCAGGAGCAGGACAACCGATGCCGCATGATCCTCCGCCTCATAGTCTGCCTCAAATACCTCCGCAATAAACGACAGTGGAACGCAAAGATAGGATCCTCTGACAATCTGGCCTCCGTTCAGTCCATGGTACTTCAGTTTATCCCACTGGACCGCTTTGGTCTTCAACTCCATTACCTGGTTTTTAAACCAGGCTTTGTCATATCCACCTGCCACGGCGATCCCGAATTCATCGCCTGTTCTTGGAAGTTTACTTTCCTCATGGGTAATGGTTCCGTCTGGATTCCTCCTGGTTCCGGAGAAAAGATAATCCCAGTACAAAAATGCTTCATCCAGAGTCTGTCCATGGTCCCTGTTCTTAATATCCAGGTAAACCAGGTCTGCCTTGCTGCCCTTATAAAATGCAAAATTATTTTCTCCGATAATCCGGATCTGTGGGATTAGTCCGCAGTCGTTCAGCTTCATCCAGTAGATCCTGTTCATCTTATTGATTGTATATTCATCGTATTCTTTTCCGGGAGGGAGACCATTCTTTTCAGGCCTTGACTGCCAGACTGCAAGATGTCCCGCCCTGTTGATTATCTTCCCGTCCGGGTCGAAGATGTTCCTGAGCTCGCAGGGACCGCCTGACCCCGCCGCTCCTGCCAGAATATCGCCGTACTGCCTTGCAAACTGCCCCGTCATGATATTGCCCATGGACATGCCCTGCATAAAGATTCTGCCCTCATCAATACTGTACTTTTCCTTCATCCTGCCGATCAGCGCAAGAATCATATTCATATCATGATTTTTCTCAATATCCTCGGGAGGCTGCACGATCGGAAGATCCGGTGCTGCTGCAGGATCAAAGTTATCGAATACTCCGTAATTTGCCCACATTCTTTTTTCATGGGCATTAGGGAAAAGACAGATAAATCCTTCCCTGTCCGCCACCAATGTCCATGAGGTATAGACCGCATGGCCCCATCCCGTCATAAGTCCGCCGTGCAGACCGATGATAAGCGGGACCTTTTTGGATGGATCATAGCTCTCCGGAACATATTCATACCAGACATCTTCCACCCCGTCGATGACTGCCTCTTTGAATTCCTGAAGTCTTTTCGGATACACGATCGAATTGTTGCCGTTTTCATTGACAACAATGTCTGTATTTCTTATTTTTTCCGGCAGGTATTCCCGGTTATCATCATCCGGTGTTCCCTGCAGAATTCTGATATCTGCCATTTTGCTTTTCCTTTCACATGGGTTTTGGGGAAATTATAGCTTTTATTTTCCGCTGTCCCCTTTCCTCTAATCAATCACAATCTGCTCTTTCACACCGCGCAGGAGATTGCGGATAAGATCAGCCATATTTACTCCTAATTCTGCGTGATGATCTGTGACATAAAGGACATCACCACATTTTGATGCACACATATTCATGATAAAACGTGCAAACCACTCCAGTGAAATACACAATTCCCCGTCCCGGTGCAGGGCCTCGCAGTACATACATCTGATCTCATTGTCAATCACACATCCGATGCTGCCTCTTGCAAACTGCAGCACTCTTTTATCTTCCAGATACAGATAGGCAATTGCCCCGTCCGCTTCATATTTATATTCCGCCCCAAACGCCTGTGCGATCAAAGAAACCGGAACACAGAGATACTCTCCCCTGACCTTCTGGCCTCCGTTCAGGCCGTGATATTTTAACTTTTGCCATTTTACTGCCGGCGTTTTCATTTCGGCTCTCTGGTTGTTAACCCATGCTGTCCTGCATCCCTCTGCAACAGCTATGGCAAATGCATCGCCTGTCCGCGGAATCCTGGAGCCTTCATCCACAATCGTTCCGTCTGCTTTTCTTCTAAGCCCTGAAAAATAGTAATCCCACACAATCGCCGCCTCATCCAATGTCTGTCCATGGTCTCGGTTCTTAATTTCAAAAAATACCGTGTCTGCCTGATCCCCTTTATAAAAAGCGAAAGCATCCTCGCCAATAATACTGATTTCGGGATCCTGGCGGCAGCCATTTACTTCATTCCAATACACCCTTGTGTATTTATAAATCGTCTGGTCATCGAATTCACACCAGGGCGGACACCCATTTGTCTCCGGGATGGAGGTCCACATTCCCACCGGACCGGCCTCATTTTTTATCTTCCCATCTGCATACAGCAGGCGTGGGTTCGGCGTGCCCCCTCCTGCTCCGGATGCCGCTGTCAGAAGGTTTCCAAAATATCTGGCAAACTGGGAGGTAAACATATTTCCATTGGACATACCCTGCATGAAAATCCGTTCCTCATCAATGTTGTATTTCTCTTTAAGATATTCCAGTAAGGCAAATACCATTTTTATATCCGGATTATTCTCATTATCCGACAGATTTTGTTTGATATCATCGGGCATTTGTTCATCCACCCTACGCTCAACCTCCGTAGCCTCCATGGTCCATAATCTTCTTGTATGGGCATTTGGAAATACCACGATGATATTGTCTCTGTCCGCCACCATTGTCCACGATGTATAGACCGCCTGCCCCCAGCCTGTCATCAGGCCTCCGTGCATGGCCAATACCAGGGGCGTCTTCCTGGACGGATCGTAGCACTCCGGGACATATTCATACCATTCGTCTTCCGTATCATTGCCCATAATTCCATGGAACTCCTGAAGGTTCTTTGGATAGGGTTGTGAATTGTTGCCGTTTTCATTCACAACGATGTCCGTGCCTTTGATCGCTTCCGGCAGATATTCCCTGTTGTCATCATCCGGTATACCGGGCAGTATTTTTATTTTATTCTCCATTTTTCTCCCTCCTGTGGATAATCTGTTACTGCTCACATCCTGCGGGTGTGCACAGCAATAATGATTTAGTTATTTATGGAACGCTGTACTACAGCATTTCTTCGTAATGATCAGGTACAATCGTATCCATCAGTAAATCTTTTATCAGATCCGCCATGTTTGCCGACAGCTTATTGGAATGATCCGTCACATATACCACATCTTCGCAGGCTGACACATGCATATTGCAGATATATTCTGAAAACCACTCCACAGAGACATAAAGCTCCCCGCTTCTGTGCAGTGCCTCGCAGTACATCTGCACCAGGGAATTGTCCATGACACATCCGATGCTTCCCCTTGCAAACTGCAGTTTCTTTCCGTCTGACATCGTCATTCCTGCCGTCAGATTATCTTCTTTATATGCAAGTTCAGCGCCGAAAGCCTCTGCCAGAAATGATAGGGGAACCATGACATATTCCCCTCTGATTTTCTGTCCGCCTTCCAGTCCATGATATTTCATTTTCTTCCATTTCAGCGCCGGGCCGGGCATCTCCTGAATACGGTTTTGAAACCACACCTTCGAACTGCCGGGTGTAACAGAAAAAGCAAAAGCATCGCCGCGCCTCTCTCTGACAGGCTGCGTACAAACAATGGAACCGTCTTTTTCTCTTCTGATTCCGGAAAAGAAGTAATCCCATATCAGCGCCGCATCATCAAATGTCTGCCCATGATCCCGGTTTTTAATGTCATAATATACCACGTCTGCGCGCTTTCCTTTATAAAATGCCAGGTTATTTTCTCCCTGGATTGTAATCTCCGGAATCAGGCTGCTTTCATTAATCCGCATCCAGTACAGCCGGTTGTATTTATGTACTTTTTTCTCAATCTCCCTTCCGGGGGGAATTGCATTGAGTTCCGGCCTGGACTGCCAAACCGCAAGCGGACCGCCCTGGTTGAGAATCTTCCCGTCCTTATGATAAAGAAGGGACAAAAATGCCGCTGCTCCCGAACCGGCGGCCCCAGCCAGAAGATTCCCAAAATGTCTTGCAAACAGCCCCGTCATCATATTTCCCATGGACATTCCCTGCATAAAAATTCTGCCCTCATCGATGTGATAGGTCTTCTTCATCAGCTCTATGAGCCCTTTCGCAAGCTTAATGTCATGGTTTTCTGCTACATCTTCGGGACAGGACAGCACCCCCTGGGGTTCCCCTTCCATTGATCCCGGCGTGCGTTTTTCGGGGTCAATTTCCCATGTTCCCCACTGGACCTGCCAGAACCTGTTATAACTTGCATTCGGGAAAACGACGATAAATCCGTCCCTGTCGGCAGCCATTGTCCACGAGGTATAGACGGCCTGCCCCCAGCCGGTCATCATGCCGCCGTGCATGGACATGACCAAAGGTGTCTTTTCCAGTGGGTTGTAGCTGTCCGGCACATAGACATACCACTCGTCTTCGATCCCGTCCGCTATCACGCCATGAAATTCCCTGAGGTTTTTGGGATACGGCTGCGAGTTGTTTCCGTTCTCGTTCACCACAATATCCGTACCCTTCAGTTTCTCCGGAAGGTACTCTCTGTTGTTATCATCCGGCGTTCCCGGTCTTAAATACATCTCTCCCATATTCTCCTCCTTATGAACAGTTCTTTAATCAGATCATTAAATTGCACACAGGTACAAACTGTTCCTCTCCTTATCCTATTCCGCATCCCGCTGAAAAGTCTCCCTGATATCCAGCCAGTCCAGGAACTTTTTGACATGGCGGTTGCAGTATTCCCAATTATGCGCCCCATGGTCAATCGTCCTCTCGAATCTCAGCCCCATTGCCTCATATTTATCCATAAATGCTACGTTGTCTTCATAGTGCGTATCCTCTACCCCCGTAGCCATGTATCCCCTGGGGAGTTTTTTCCCTGCATCCAGCTGTTTCTTAAGCATATAGACTACATCGTCTTCTGTCCCCAGTGTATTGGCAGCATCCCCGAAGGCCGAGGCAAACATATAAAAATCGTCTTCCCTGTCCTCCTTTTCCGGAAGGATTTCCGGTACATTTTTAATTCCTGAAAACAGACCGAATGCAGCAAACTTTTCCGGATCCCGCAGCATCCATTTGAGAGAACCATAACCGCCCATGGAAAATCCTGCTATATAGTTTTCCTTCGGATCCTCGGACAGGGGAAATAAATGTCTTACCACTCTCGGTGTTTCAATGGAAAGCTGTGTAAAATACTTGAAATCCCCATGTTTTGTATCCATATAACCTGAACAGTATGTGCCGCTGCATACCACTGCGACTCCTGCCTCCGCCGCATATAATTCCAGAGCCGTGTATCTCTGCCAGTCCGTATAGTCAAAGCCGCCGCCTGACTGAAGCCACAGCACCGGATAACGGTATCCCTTCGGCCTGTCTGCCAGGGAATGCCCCCATGTATTTTCCGGGATAATTACGTTCACTCCCACCGTCATACGCAGCGCCTCCGAAAAATAATGCAATCTGAAATTCGCCATTTTCTTTTCCTCCTACTCCAATATGTTTATGGCTTCTATGTCCGAGCCGTTCAGGACACGATCCATTTTTTTCATTTTATCTGCCGCATAACCATGCTATGGCCTTTTTCAATACCATTGGTTCACTGAAATCCATGATTTCCCCTTCTGTTTCCACCAGAACCGCCTGTTCCTTTAAGGATTCTGCCAGGCGTTTTCTCTCTGCCGCATATTTAGAAGTTTTGGTTCCTGTTATGTAAAACGCCCCTGCCCGGCACTTCTTCGCAAGCGCATACACATCATTCCCGCTTTCAGATATTTTTGTAATATCGCCGAACACGGCCCTGAGTGATTCCTCATTGTGGAAGATACCTGTCGGTTCCCCGTTCATTGCCAGCCTGCAGATGTGATCCATATCAAAGATCCCGTCCATAGCAATGCATTTTGTAAATATATCCGGATGCTTAAGCGCAGCTTTTATCGCTCCGTAAGCGCCTGTCCCGGTTCCTCCGATCCAGTTTAACGCCGGATCTTCTGAAATAGGCAGATTATTTCTGCAGATCCCCGGCAGCTCTGATGCAAGAAATTCTTCGTATTTGGGGCCGTAATCCATGTTCGTACAAATGGAATGCTGTGCGTCTGGCGCAATGATAAAGATACCGTATTCTGCTGCGCAATTCTCGGCCATCGTCCTGTTCCAGTCCAGCGACGTCCCTCCCTCGCTATGAAGAAGCCATAATACCGGGTACTTTTTTTCGTGTTTTTCATCATCCAGGTCTAACATGTTCATTTCCGGCAGATAGATCTTCGCGCTGAATGATCCGCACAAAATCGTTGATAAAGCATTGAGTTCTAAATAAGCCATCAGTTCTTCTCCTCCTCTTGTTTTCTTCTTATATCTTCTCATTGCAGATTAAAAATGTCAAACGTTTACATTTTCGATTTTCCGGCTTGTTTTATCGATTTCTTGACTTGCACTTTCGGTTTTGTTACTATGAAATCAGTTCTATTTTTATAAACGTTTAACCTGGGGGGATTCCATGAAATTTTTAAAACAAAAGAGGCCTTATTCTATTAAGAAATTTTTATATAGATACTTTCTGTTATTGTTTCTGTGCACTTCCGCAGTGCTGATCTTTTACTGCGTCGTTTTTATGAAATCTTACTCAGACCAAATGTCCTCCAATGCAGCTGCCAGGATCGACTACTATTCCAGTTCCCTGGAAACTGAAATGAAAAAATGCACCTCCTTTGAACAGAAGTTATGTTACTCGGACAGTTCATTTCAATTATTAACCATAAAAAATTTAAAGGATACCGATAAGGTTATCCTCCACTATAATGTCACCGAGATGCTGAAACGGCAGGTCGCTCCCTATGAATGTATCTTCATTTTCGATCAGGACAGACGGGTATCCACCTATGCGGCAGGGGAATCCTTTTCCGCTGATGAGAAACAATATATTTATCAGCTGAAGGATCATTTAAGAGAATATTGGTTAGATGAAAACCAGACAAGTTATAATAAATGGATCGTTTTCCAGGATGCGCACAACTCTGTTTTGATGAAGGCCCTAAAAGTCAGAGATGTATATGTATGTACCACGATTGATCTGGAAAATTTTGACCTTCTGACGTATAATGAATCAGAGGACAATCCGGTTCAATTCGGTTTTTTTAATAATACCGAAATTCTTACAAACCAGATAAGTGTCACTGAGGCAGGAATGGATTTGACAAATCTGGCGTATCCTAAAAACCCGTTTTTTTCTAATTATTACATAATGACTACACCCATAGAGGAAACCGACATCAGCATGTTTTGTCTGGTCTATTCCGACTATATGGGGGATTTTGCCAAGGTATCCATTCTCGTATTCGTCCTGGCAGCGTTCGTGACCTGTATTATTATCGTTTATACATTTTATTCCTTTCATAAAATACTGCTGTACCCATTGGATCAGATCAATGCAGCAACAAAACATTTAGAACAGAACGATCCGGCCTCATTTTTATCCGACAGCCACAGCAATATCATCGAATACCAGAATATTAATAACGCGCTGTCGAACCTGATCGAACAAAAGATAACTTTAACCAATGAGAAACAGGCGGAAGCCTTTGAAAAAGACCATGCGCGCCTGCAGTATTACCAAATGCAGACCCGCTCGCATTTTTTTATCAACTGTCTGAAAAGCTTATACAATATGCTGGAAAGCAAAGAATACGAAAAAATGCAGCGGATGATCATCGCTTTCTCAAATCATCTCCGCTACATTTTCCATGACAACTTAAAACTTGTCACTTTACAGTCTGAACTGGCGGAGGTAAACGACTATTATAATATCATTTTGCTGGACCGGGTCAGTCCGTTTATCCTGAATACACAGGTTGACGAAACATTGCTTCCTTACCGGGTGCCGTCGCTGATCATTCAGACGTTTCTGGAGAACACCGCCAAATACAACAGGGAATCCGGCAGCCTGCTCATCTTCGACATAAAGATAGAACGCGCTGAGCTGAACGGGAAGCCGGTTATGCAGATTATGCTGAGCGACAACGGAACCGGATATGACCAGGAGACACTTGACCGGCTCAACAGCTCGGAAAATGATTTGTTTGCCAGAAAGCACGTGGGAATTTCGAATTTGAAGCGCAGAATTGCTCTCATTTATAAAACAGATTATCAGTTTGCTTTCTATAATAAACCTGCCGGGGGCGCTTGCGGATTACTTTATCTGCCGCTCATAGAGGCGCCGCAGCTTTAGGTATCAGTCGGCGGCGGACATCTGTAATTGCCAGGCATGCTCTGGCCCGGACACTCAAAGTTTCTGAGTGTCCTCACTCATACAAAGGGGGAAATCATGAATCTTTTAATTGTGGACGACCAGATCTCCGTACTGGATGGAATCCTTAAGGGGGTGGATTTTGTATCCCTTAAGATCGAAAACGTTTATACAGCAACCAATGTTTCAGACGCAAAAGATATCATCAAATCCAATGATATACAAATCCTCTTGTCGGATATTGAGATGCCGGGGGAAAACGGCCTTTCATTAAATCGATGGATCGCCGAGAATTATCCGGTTATTGTCAGAATCCTCCTGACTTCCCATGCATCTTTCGATTACGTAAAAGAAAGCATGAAACTCGGATGTTTTGACTATATTGTGCAGCCGGCCCCCTACCACGAGATTGAAGATGTTCTTATGAGAGCCGTCTCCAAAATTCTCACCCGGCAGCAGCTCTCTGATTACTATAATTTCGAGGTGCTCAGCAATATCGTCCTGAATTTATTTTCTTCCAATCCGTCAAACAAGGAGCAGTCGCTGGTTTCCTTGAACAAGATGGGGTATATGATAAAAGATGAATCGAATGTGCAGGCCATTATTATTGATATTTATTCCTACACCGATTCTGTGGAACAGTCGCTTTCCGACTCCTCAATCTCGGTCATTCTGATGGAGCATGCACTTAAAAACTTTGCCAGGCCTGACATTTACCCCCTAATCTGTCTGAACCGGTATAAGCAGTTTGTTCTACTTATGTACTGTAACGGAGATTCTCTCACCACTCTTGCACCCGATATGTACAGCTCCTATTATGAGGATATCTGCGGCAAGATCCGCTCCGAATTGGCCTGTTACGTTACACCCCGCAGCCAGGTGGCTGCGATTAGAGATATCATATTGCCCGGGCATCAGCGGGCAGTCAATAATGTCTCCCGAAAACCGGGCCTGTATTTTTCTGACGAAGCTATGCCCGCCCCTGAAAGTACGAGCCTTTCGGAAAATGTAGTACGGTGGGAACGCCTTTTGGAGAATAATCAGTTTATATTTCTGGAAGACAATATTGAGTCCTTTTTAGATTACAATACCTCCCTGAACAGATTCAACCTGGAGACGCTTTCGGAATTCCACCAGGAATTAACCAAGCTCTTCTTTATCTATTCCTATAAACGGAAAATTGATATCATGAGCCTGTTTTCCGAGGAATACAGCTACAACGATTATATGAGCTGTTTTAAAGATATCCGGTCGCTGAAGACGGGAATCAGTTTCCTTATCACCGCCATATCAAACGCATCCTGTGAGGATGACTCTAAAGATACCGTCCAGCGCGCCATTGATTACATCCTGGAAAATCTTTCTAAAGATATATCGGTGAAGGATGTGGCCGACTATGTTTGTTTCAGTCCGGAATATTTTTCAAAATTGTTTAAGAAAGAAACCGGCGAAAATGTAAAGAATTATATTCTGCGGATAAAAGTGGATGCCGCAAAAGACCTGCTGAGGAATCCCAATATTCCTGTCAGTATGGTTGCCGCAGAACTGGGATACAGCAATTTTTCCCATTTTACACAGATGTTTAAAAAGCATGAGAATATGACCCCAAGCGAATACAGAAAACAGTTTTTAAAACATAATTAGTATGGAGCAATGGAAACGAAGGACAAAAATGGTAGCAGTTCAGGCCCGCCCGCACTGTTACCCAGAATGCGAAAGGGATTTTAATGATGAAATACAAACATATTATCTTTGATTTTGGAAATGTAATTGTAACGTTTGGAGAAAAGCAGATTATCGGACCTTTCTGTCCGTCCCCGGAAGATTCCGCTATAATGAAACATGCAATTTTTCATGCCTGGGACGATCTGGATCGTGGCACCATCGACTATGAAGAGTATATGGAACACGCGGCATCTCTGGCCCCTGAACGCCTGCGTCCAAATATCCGACAGTTTGCCCGCGAATGGTGCCTTCATCTGACCCCGCTGGAAGAAACCTGGGAATTAATTCATGATCTGAAAAAGAAAGGATTTTCTCTATACATATTGTCAAACGCATCCACACATTTCGCCGCACACGCCGATTACTATGAGATTACGAAGGAATTCGACGGAATCGTATTCTCCGCCCCGGTTCAGATGATGAAGCCGGAACCGGATATATACCGGTATCTGTTCGAGACCTATCATCTGAATCCTGAGGAATGCTTCTTCCTGGATGATAAAGAAGAGAATGTCAGAAGCGGCAATGCTTTTGGTATGGACGGAATTGTGTTTACCGGAAATGTTGCCGAGGTCAGAAAGCTTCTGGAAGTATAGATACGCCGGATATGCCCTGCCCGGCATCCCCCCGGACTTACAGGTTATTGTGAAGCAGTTCGAGCACTGTGCGCAGATCCTCTGCCTTCATCTGCCCCGGTGCCGAAGCCTTCCCCGCAGATCCAAAAGTCAGGGCTGACCCGAATACTTCCCCGCACAGGCGGCTGATCACACCGGTGCCGGCCATAGACATTGTAATAATCGGCCGGTCTGCATGTACAGACACCATCTCTTCCGTAGCCGCCAGAAGTGTCAGCACGTCTTTTTTATTCCGGGGCATAACAGCGATCTTGGGGATATCCGCTCCCAGTTCCTGCATCCTGCATAGTCTGGATACAATTTCCTCTTTCTCCGGGGTCTTCTGGAAATCATGATTGGAAGCAATCACTTTCACGCCGCGCCCATGGGCCGTTTTTACCACCCGTTTCACTGCCTCATCCCCTGTAAAGATTTCTACATCTACCAGATCTGCATATCCGGTCTCTATGGTTTTTATATTCAGATCTACGTATATATCTGCTGCCGCCTGCTTTTCTCCACCCTCTTTGACGGTGCGGAAAGTGAAAAGAAGCGGGGTCTCTCCGAGAACTTTCCTAAGCTCTTTCAACGTCTCTTCTGCTTTTGTAAAGTCAAAAATATCCTCGTACCAGTCTGCCCGCCATTCCACGACATCGGCGCCGATCCGTATGATGTCGGCGGCAGAGCTTAAAATCTTCTCCCTGGTTACTTCTACTATTGGCACACAGATTTTCGGGATTCCGCTGCCTATCTCAACATTTCTGACTTTTACCGGATTCATGGGTATTCTCCTTTTTCATATATTGTTCTTTTCAGCAGTCTTCAGGCGCATATAACAGCCCGGAAGTCTAGCCTATTTACAACTTTTTCTACCAGTTTACCATAATGCAGGCCTATAAACAACGAGAATCGGGATTTAGTCGGCTAGCTTTAGCCTAGTCGACGGATGGGGACGCTTTATGACAGGGAGGCCGGGGAGGTGCTGGGGCTGTATATGCCGTTGCGATATGCACCCATGCTGCTAAGTGATTCTATTCAGGGCTGTTTCCCGCCTAGAATTTCTTAGGTCCGCGGCCGCGTTTTTGAAAGGACATGGATGTTCTCCGGGAGGTTTTCGGCTATCCCTTTATGGAGCGTCCCCATCCGCGCCGAGGCTAAAGCTCGTCGCTAAATCCCGATTCTGATGAAAACAGGAATTTCATTCAAAGGAGCATTGACTTTTATCATCTGCCCCCCCTGATATGTTTCCCCACTCCAGGCATGTTCCCATCTGCATCCTGCTGGCAGATACAGCTCTCTCTGCCGCGCCGCTTCATAAAGCACAGGTGCAACCAACAGCCGGCTGCCAAACATATAGGCATCTTCCACGCTCCACGCCTTTTTATCCTCCGGAAACTCATAGAACAGAGGACGCATAACCGGCGTTCCTTTATCGTGTGCTTCCTGCATGAGTTTTTTCAGATATGGCTTCATGTTTTCCCGGTACTGCAGATATTTTTTCAGAATCTCATACACCTCTTCCCCATAAGACCAGACTTCATTGTCAGCACCGGATACACAAGCACCGCCTCCAATTTCCGCCATCGGTTCTTTGTGCGGCTCTCTGTCGCCGTGCAGTCTCATTACCGGACAGAAGGTACCGTATTGAAACCACCTTACAAACAGCTCACGGAACCGTTCATCATCAGGATTTCCCCCATGGAATCCGCCAATGTCCGTGGTCCACCATGGAATGCCTGCAATTCCCATATTCAGGCCTGCCGTGAGCTGATTTCTCATGCTTTCATAACTGGAATGGATATCCCCGGACCATACAAGCGCACCATAGCGCTGTGATCCGGCCCAGGCACACCTCAGCAGGTTTACAATCTTTTCCTGGCCCGCGGCCTGCATGCCTTCAAAAAATGTTTTCGCGTACATCACCGGATAAATATTTCCGACCTGGATATTCGGCCCAAGACTGTAACGGTACTGTTCAAAGTCGTAAACTGTATATTCCGGTTCCGCTTCATCCAGCCAGAAGATACGTATTCCTTTGTCATAATAGTTCTGCTTGATTTTTTCCCAGACATACTTCCGCGCGCCCGGATTCGTGGTGTCAAAATGCAGGGTATTCCCCTGAAAGTCCATGGCAATCTGGATTCCGCGCTCTGTATGGATCAAAAAGCCATTTTCCTTCATCTCCTCAAAATTTTCACTCCGGTAATCCACCTGCGGCCATACAGATACCATCAGCTCAATGCCCATGGATTCCAGTTCCTGTATCATAGCGTCAGGATCCGGCCAATACTCCTCATCAAACCGGTAATCCCCCTGATACGGCCAGTGGAAATAGTCTGCCACAATCACGGATATGGGCAGATTCCGCCGTTTGTATTCCCGTGCCACCTCAAGCAGTTCTTCCTGGGTGCGGTAGCGCAGCTTGCTCTGCCAGAATCCCAAGCCATACTCCGGCATCTGCGGAACCGTGCCGGTCACGGATGCATAATTCTCTTCTATCTCTGCCGGTGTATCTCCTGCTGTGATCCAGTAATCTATCTTCTTTGAGGATTCTGCCTCCCATGTTGTCTTATTTCTGCCAAAAACAACCCGTCCCACTGCCGGATTATTCCACAAAAAGCCATACCCCAGAGAGGAGATCAGAAACGGGACGCTCGCCTGTGAATTGCGGTGCGCCAGCTCCAGGTCTGTTCCCTTCAGGTTCAGACAGGACTGCTGATACTGCCCCATTCCGTAGATTTTTTCCTCCGGGTCCAGGGACTCAAAACTTACAATCAGCTTATAATCACTGCCCTGCAACGGCTTATATGCCCTTCCTTCAATTTCGAGTGCACTGCATTTTGAATCATATATATCTTTACGGTTCCGCACATATTCTTCCATGAGAAGCCTGCCCTCACTGTTATAAAACCGCAGTTTCCCCGCATAATTAATTGAGGCTGTGATCTTACCATTCTTTATGACTCCCTCCGTGTCTGATATCTCTACTTCCCCGCAGGGCGTTTCTCTCTTCAAAAGCGCCCAGTCTTCTTGGGGCATCGCAAATAATCTGGTGGCGCGGACTCTCAGAGAATCTTTTCCCCAGGCTTCTACACGTACGGTCTCTGAATCATACCGAAATTCAAGAGCGCCGTCCACACACTTTAATCTTTCCATCCTGTTCCTCCTCAATACTTTTTAACGGTCCAATATTTGTAATAGTTCAGGCAAGCCTGAACTGCTGCTACTATTTCTCCTGACTTTCGCAGTGAAATACCGTCTCCACATGCTGTTCCCTGTACTTCTTCGGAGACACGCCCATCACTTCCCGAAAAATATTACAAAAATATTTATCATTATCATATCCGGTTGCCGCAGCAATCTCATAAACTTTTAAATCTGTTTTCTGCAGTAAAACACAGGCATGTTCAATTTTTACTTTTTTGACAAAGGACATAAATGTAATTTTCATCTCATCATGAAAAATCCGGCTTAAATACTCCGGCGATACACGCAGGTTTTCCGCCGCATCACTCAGCCGGCACCTTACGCTGATGTTCTGCCTTACATAGTTCACTGCATTGCGCACCATAGATTTTTTTGTATCAATATCCGTAAGTAATTCGTCTACAGCCGCAACTTTTACTGTCTGTTTTACTTCCTCAGGCACAGAATAACCGCCCAGGTTTGTATATGCCTTATTCAGCGCACGTTCAATATCCCCATAAGAAACCGGCTTTAATATATAACCTTTAATCCCCAGTTCGATTGCTTCCTGTGCATAATGAAATTCACCATACCCGCTGATAATCACATAGTTTACCTGCAGTTTTTTAGGCTGAAGGCTGCGGATCATATCCAACCCGGACAGCCCGGGCATCTTAATATCAACAAAGGCCAGATCGGGCAGCTGCTTCAGGATCAGCTCTCTGCCCTCATTTCCGTTATCCGCCTCACCCACCACCTGAACCCCCGGGTCCACCTGCCTCAGAAGGCGGACAATCAGCTGCCTGGCTTTGTCTTCATCTTCAATTACTAACACTCTCATATATTCCCCCCTGCCCTTATAATGCCGGAAGCTTTAACATGACGGTCGTACCTCTGCCGCCTGTACTCTCGATGTAAAAAGCAAAAGCCTCCCCATAATACAGTCTCATGCGGTAACAAGTATTCGCCATACCCAGCCCCAGATTTTCAGGATTGTTTTCCAGGGCAATACCTTCCCGTATTTTCCTAAGAAGATCTTCCTCTATTCCATTCCCGTTATCTGCAATTATAATCATCAGTCCCGAATCCTCTTCCTTTGAACAGATAACGGTAATAAGTCCTCCCTTGCTCCTGCTGTCAAAGCCATGAATAATGGCATTTTCCACAAAGGGCTGCAGCAGAAGCTTGCGTATCTTTTTATCTTCGATCTCCGGATTCACATCAATCTCAAAATCAAAACGCCCGTTAAAACGGCTTCTCTGCAGAAATAAATACTGTTCCAGCCAGGCAATCTCCTGGCTGACTGTCACAAGTTCATATCGATTTTCAGTCATGTAGCGTAGTACATTGGCAAACACCTTCAGCAGATCACTGGTCTCATAATCTTCGTGCTCTATCGCAGTGTAATTAATAGAATTCAGCGTATTGTAGATAAAATGTGAATTAATCTCCAGCTCCAGCGCCTTTATCTCCGCATCCTTCTGTTTCTTCAGCCCTTTCAGTTTTTCGTCATTTTGCTCCTGGATTTTCTTTTTCTGAAGGACAATCTGATCTACCATTTTGTTATAACCAGCAAACAGTGAATTCAGTTCTCCATTGTCGGCGGATGGCAGCGAGGTATATTCGCCCCTCTTACGTATCCTGGACATCGCTCCTTCCAGAAGGCTCAGCGTCTTCATCCTGCGGCGGATAAAGATATTTACCAGCACAATGGTCAGGAGAAATAATAACAATACAATTGAAAAAGCTGCAAATGTAGATACTCTGATATCTTTTTTTATTTTTTCCGTATCCACGGCATAAGCAAGATGCCAGTTCGTCCATTTCACTTCATCCTGATGCGTCTTATCTACTTTCAGATTGTCTATAAGCTCCAGGCTTTTGTTATCTGCAAACAGGCTGCCGCCTGCCGTCTGAAGTATGTAAGAGGTGTATCCGCCTTCTGAACTTTCCAGAATGGATTCTATTGTTTCCGGATACATCAGCATTACGAGGCTTCCGTAGCATTCTTTCGTCTTATAATTATATATTTTCTGGGACAGCCCAAGGCACACCTTATTGTGATATTCCAGCTTGGCCGTCACCAGTTCCTGGCTCTCCATCCCTTTATTTCCCAGCTGTATCAGATCCTCATAAAGCAGCTTATTATTCTGGGTAACAATGGTCTGCTGGCTAGCCGGAAGGCGGATGACCATGTATCCGGATCCGTCTTTTCTCATGAGAAACATTAACGCCACTTCATTATTGGTAGGGGTGGAATAGCCTTCTAAAAGAGAAAAGATCCGGTTGCTGTTGCTTTTTACCTCCATGGAGACATCCTTTATTTCCTCCCAAATCTGTCCGTCAATAACTGCTTTATAATACGGTTCCATGTAGCGCTGCATATAATTGGACAGGTGTTCCGATTTATCTATCATATTCTCAGATGCCGCCAGCGTCGTGTGCTGTATCATATCCTGTCCATGGTAGATATTAAGCGCCAGCAATATCATCATCACCGGTAAAAATGTAAATACCGCAAGCAATATCTGTATCTGAGTGCTTAATTGTGCTGCCCTGTACCTTTTTAATAGTCTTTGAGCTGTTGTGATAACTATGCATACCCTTTCTCTGCGATATATTTTGCGGTATGAATCCACCTTTCGATACGCTCCGGCTCGTGCTGCACCGTTACTGTATCCTTCAGAATCATCTCCACAACACAGCCGCCGGCTATTTCCATCGTCCTTTTAATATCGCGTCCTGCTTCTTCTTCGTCAAACCTCCGGGTTACCACTGTTGGAGCTGGTTTCCAGGAGTATACATATTGGTCCAAAAGTGCAATCGCCGCTGCTTCTCTGTCTGTCCACGGATTTACCGACACACGTCTTAAATTTTTAATACGCTTTTTTATTATATCAAATTTATCCGTCATTGGCTCGCAGCATCCGTAACAACTCCATCCAAATTTTTCCAGTAAGGGCTGATGATAAGCTGTAGCAAATTCTTCGTACATGTCCGGGGATACTCCGGCAAGTTCCTGGGCATCCGAAAATCCCCAGCTGTTCTGATATAAGGCTCTGTCTGAACCCGGTCCGTGAATATAGCCGATACCGCCTGATCCGATATAATCATTTCCTGTATTCGTCTTCATGAGACAAGGCTCCATCACTTGAAGAAGCTCCAGTGTGGAATCCCTCATAAATCCCAGAACTTCATGGAGCCATTCGGGCTGGTCGTACAAATCATAAAAAATCTGTTCTGTGCCCCGCATCTCAATAAACTGCCTCAAAAGGCTTGTATCCGGCGCCATATATCCATAGGAACGTACTTCTATTAAATCTCCGATTACTTCCCGGATCAGGCAGAGGTTCCTCTCCGATTCTTCTTTATAGAAAATAAACTCCTGTTTGGAAAGTTTCCGTATATCTTCTTCATTTTCCAGCAATATTTTGTTTTGATGTATCCCCTCCCCAGAGTCTTTCATATCCATATGAATAAAGGAAGCGCCGCCTTTTATGAAAGGTGTAATCTCATATACGAGCGGCACTTCGATCACCGGTTCTATTACAAAGTCGTCGTCAAAATGTTCAAATCTGTAGCAAAGACGGCGCATGGCCCATTCATAAGCCCGGTAGAATTCCTCCCTGCATACCATCTTATCCCATGGCAGTATCTCAAGCCAGGCCCCCTCCGGGAACACAAGCACCATGGGCCTGATTCTCTGCAGGCTGTTATGTGCATACCACAATTTCTTCTTCTCTTCCTGTTTATGATCCTGGGCATAATGTTGTACCTTGGCAGCAAGCTCCCGAAGTACATTTTTCTCGTTTTCATTCAATCCTGATTTCGGCGGATCTGTATAGATGATCCTGGGATCAATATATTCTATCACTTTTTTCACCTACTCCTTAACTGCTCCTGCTGTCAGCCCTGATACGATATACTTCTGCATAAAAATAAAGATAATCACGATCGGTATAATCAGGCAGACTCCGAATGCAAGAATACTGTTCCATTGTGTCCCGTATTTTGTCTGGAAATTATTAATCATAGTCGTCATCGGCCAGAGTGAGGAATCCGAAATAAAGGCCATAGAATATACCAGGTCATTCCATGCAAAAATAAAAGAAAAGATAGCGGCCGTAGCAAGACCTGGACGTGAAACAGGCACCATAATCCTCACAAATGCGCCTAACATCGTACATCCGTCCACTCTTGCCGCCTCCTCTACCGTTTTGGGCAGGGATGCAAAAAAAGGCCGCATCAGAATTACAATAAACGGGATCGATAAGGTAGCCGTGGATAGAATCGGGGCAATCCTGGTATTAATGATGTGCATTTTGGTATACAGTAAGAATAACGGAGTCAGCAGTAAGGCCGGCGGCAGCATCTGCGTTACAAGAAATCCAAGAATCATCGGCTTTCCCGCCTTTGATTTAAACCGGGCCAGCCCGTAAGCTGCCGGTATTGCCAATACAAGTGCTATCAGCATAGAAAATACTGCTATTACCAGACTGTTTCTCAATGCCGGAAACAAGCTGCTTTCAAACTGGTCTATGTATGCCTGGACTGTCGGGGCTTCCGGTAAAAAAGTCGGAGGGAACCTGAAAATTTCCACATCCTTTTTAAAAGAACACATCACCATCCATATGACAGGCGACAGGAATAGAAGTACAAGCAGAACTGCTCCTGCATTGATCCCTATATTTTTTATTTTGCCATTCTTCATTACTCAATCACCTCGTCATCGTTGACAAATCTCAGGTAAATGACTCCCATAATAAATAATAAAATAAACATAAAATTAGCTACTACCGATGCCTGGCTGAAATTATACTCTCTGAATCCAAGCTTATACGCATAGGTTGAAAGCATTTCTGTTGCATTAACAGGACCGCCGCCCGTCATAACCTGTACCAGATCAAATACCTTAAATGTATAAATCACGCCTAAAATAAGAATTGAATACATTGTTGGCTTCAGCATGGGGAGCGTAATATGTAAAAATCTCTGAACTCTTCCTGCCCCGTCGATTGCCGCACTTTCCAGCACATTGTCCGGTATGTTCGCCAGCCCGGTCGATAAAAGCACCATATCAAACGGAATCCCGACCCAGCAGTTAGCGGCTATAATGCACCATATCGCGGTTCTGCTGTTTGTCAGCCATTCAATCGGACTATCGATTACTCCGATCTGCTGCAGAATAAAATTTAATATCCCACTGTCTGTCTGAAAGATAAACTTAAATAAAATCCCTGTCACTGTCATTGGAATCAGCCAGCTGATCAGCATAAGGCTTTTGGAAAGCTTTGCCATGCAAAACTTTCTAGAAAGCAGCATGGCAAAAGCAAATCCGATCACAAATTGGATAACAGTACAAACGACAGTGAACAATACGGTATTATATGCAGCCGTCCAGACAACGCCCTTTCCCAGAAGCTCTTTGACAGTATCAAGCCCCACAAACTGGTGGTTCAGGAAGTTTCTGGTGGACATATTTCTGAACATCAGATAGAAGTTGTAAATTATCGGATAAACCGCTACAATCCCCATATAAATACAGGCTGGTCCTGCAAAGCAGAGCAGATACCTTGTATTTTTAGTTATAATTGTCCGTTTCCCTGTTCCTTTTTTCATTTTTTCACCAATCCGTCAATGGTTGTCTGTGCATCCTTGCAGGCATTTTCGGCCGTTTTCTGTCCTGTCATCGTCTCCTGTAAGGCAGTATAAATTGCGGTTGAAATCTCCGGCCAGCTTACATCCGGCCCCAGTACTGCCGCATAGTTCAACTGGTCAAAGAATACCTGTAAAACCGGATCTTCTGACCAATCTGTATATTTATCTACCGCATCTTTTCTCGGCGGCAGCTTACCGACTGCATGATCCCAGTCAGCCAGGGTATCCTTGTCCATCATGAATTCCATAACCGGCCAAATCTTCTCAAGATCAGCTCCCTTGACTACAGAAAATCCTTCTCCGCCCAGGGCTGAAGCCTGTTCCTTGTCAATAGGAATCGGCGCACATTTCCAATTTTTGTCCGGTACATTTCCTTCCAAAGTCGGCACCTGCCATGGCCCGTTAATCATCATGGCTGCATTTCCCTGCATAAACTGCTGGCAGACATCTGCCTGTGACCAGTTAATCACTTCTGAACTCATCGCCCCTGCATCGATCATATCCTTTAAGAACTGCATGGAAGATACTGCATCTGCACTTCCCATAGAGTACATATCTGCTCCGCTGGAATATAAAAACGGGAAGTACTGGAAGGTTCCTTCATCGTTATTTACAAGCGAGAGTGCAAAACCATACTGGCTTTCCTGGGTCAGCTTCTGCGCCGCTGCTGCCAGTTCATCCCAGGTTTTTGGGACTTCTACTCCTGCCTCCTTTAACTGATCCTCATCATAGTACAATGCCAGACAGTTTGAATTATAAGGCAGTCCGTAGAGCTTTCCGTCAATTGTCGTTGTGTTTAAGGATGTCTCGTAGAAGTTCTCCTTCTGCCCCCATGCATCCACCTGCTCCGTGATATCCTGCAGCATTCCCATTTCCACATAGCTCGCAGTATCGCAGTTATTAATCATCGTCAGATCAGGCAGTTCGCCGGAAACCATTCCCAGAGTATACTGTTTGTTCAAGTCAGCATATGGATATTGGACAATCTTAAAACGGTATCCATTTTCTTCGCCCCATTTGTTCATAATATCTGAGAAATATTCATGTTCCAGGTCTTCAAAATACTCCCAGATTTCCACTTCAACAATGTCACCGCTGCTTTTCGCTTCCGTCCTCTTGGTATCCTGGGCGCTCTCCCCCTCTTTGGAAGAACTGTCAGCCGAACCTTTCCCGCACCCGGCTATCAAAGACAACGTCATCATTGCTACAAGAATCATACTTACTACTTTTTTCATATCTTTCGCCTCCTTTTCTTGTATTATATTTCATAAACAATTCTTTTTTTATTATAACATTTTGATAAAAGTGCACTATTTTGTTATTTCTAAAATATATCCGTCTTGTAGAGAGAACAGCAATTCCTAAAGCGGAATGCAAGACCTATTGTAGAAAATAACATCTTAAAAGAAAGCACCTCTTTGTGACAGAATCCTTTTGCCAATGATTCATACACACAAAGAAAGGTGCTTCTTATGATTTAAAGTATACAACATTTTAAACACAAAAACTTATATGATCGGGAAGCAGCCGGCATCCGTGCATCCTGCTTCTCTCAGAAGCCCCTCCAGCCGAAATCCCCCGCCTACATAAGCTGCGTCTCCTCAAGTTTCTCTGAGAATGCAGTGTTCAGCTTTATAACAGGCTTTCTCAGCACCAGGCCCAGCATAAGTGATGCCGCCAGGAAGATCCCAAGTATCCCCAGTTCTCTCCAATATGTCATCCCATAAGCCCCGCCGATGCACTCACGCATGGCGGTCATACTGTGGGTAAACGGAAGCAGCGGATATACCTTCTGGAAAAATGCCGGCGCCACTTCAATTGGAAACGTCCCGCCTGATCCTGCCACCTGCATAACCAGAAGCACAACGCAGACTGCCTTCCCGATATCTCCGAAGGACACGGTCAGGGTATATATGATATTTACATACACAATGCTGGTAATCCAGCCGGCCAGCAGAAACAGGAACGGATGCTCACACTGAATCTGCAGATAGTAAAGATCTCCCAGGCAGATAAGCCCGCTCTGGAACAGTCCCGCCAGCAGGAATATGAGATACCTCCCCAAATAGACCTGGTAATTCTTTACACTCTTCAGTCCGTTCAGTGATTTTGGAGATACGGTAACCTTTAACATTGCGACCAGTACGATGCCGCCCACCCAGATCGCAAGGGTGGAGTAAAACGGCGCCATGGAAGACCCGTAATTCTCTATTGGATACAGTTTAGTTGTCTCCAGTTCCACCGGAGATGCAAGGAAGGCGCTGATGCTTTCTTTGTCCCCGCCTACGATCTCTTCCAGCGTCTGGAAATCGCCGCTGCTCTGTGCCTGATTCAGCTTCCATACCGTTTCCGTCAGCCGTGAGGCCGCCTTTTCCAGCAGCGAACCGGACGTATCCAGTGTTTCTTTTATCTGTGACAGGTCTGACGAAGCAGAACCGGATAAAGTGTAGATACCATCGGCACTCTCATCCAGCTGTTTCAGAAGCCCGGATATACTGCTCCGGGTATCTCCCAGAGAGGCATAAAGGCCGTCCAGATTCCGTTTCACCTGTTCCTCATACTCACTCTGAACCTTTGACAGGCTCTGTGCACTCTGCTCAAGGAGGGCGTCCAGTTCTTCCTCTGAGGTAAGAGCCTCCTCCGGTTTATTTCGAATCGTCTCCGCCGCTTTGCTCAGCTTATCATAAAGAGACTGCTGGACAGCTATGGATTCATTCAGTTTTCCCACGACACTGCCAACAGCCGGGGCAATTACCGCATGTTCCTCTCCAAGCGACTGCAGGGCATCCCGCAGGTTCGTATAGGATTGTATGATGTTACTGATCTTTTCTGAAAACAGATCCAGAGTGCCTGCGGTTGCAGCCGCATCCGATGACAGGGAATCCAGTCCACCATGAATCGTTTCCCCCATCTGTTGATAAAAACCTGCGCTGTCTGCCAGGGCCTGATTCATGCCTTCTGCTGCGCCAGATATGGCTCCCTGCATATCTGAAAATGAGCTTTCTTTCTCTTTCAGCGCACTCAAACTGCTGTCTGAATGCTCTCTGGACTGTTTTAAAAACCCGGATGTGGTATCCAGCATCTGCTGTGTAGACACCACCATGGAAGAAAATGCCTGGATGGTACCCGCGGCCGCGCTTAAATCGGCGGAAGTCCTTTCCAGGTTCGCTATCAGTGTAGCGGCAATTGATTCTGCGCCCTCCTGTTCTGCCGTATCTGCTACAGCCTGCATGGCCGTAATGGCCGTGTCAGATATGGTTTTAATAAACACTTCCTTTACCTGTGTCTGCACGGCACTGGCTCCCTTGTCCGTGACCTTGGGCGCTATCGCGTTTTCTTTGGCATTGGAATAATAAGTGATCTCAGGGTTCGTAACTGTGCCTGAGAAAAGGCTCATCATATTCCTGCTGAAATCTTCCGGGATCACAATTGCAGCGTAATATTTACCGGACTTCACACCGTCCACTGCTTTGGCGCTGCTTGTAAAGGTCCAGTCCAGCTGTGTATTTTCCCGCAGTGCAGAAAGGACATTCTCTCCCAGATTGAGTGAAACCGGGACCAGATCCCCCTCATACCCTTCATCCACACTTGCTACCGCAACTTTGAGGTTTCCCGTATTCTCATAGGGATCCCAGCTGGCGGCAATGTTAAACCATGCATACAGAGCCGGAACCACAACAATTCCCAGTACAACGATCAGAGCGATGACATTTTTATAGCACCGCTTCACATCCCTTCTGAAGATGCCCCATATATTCTTCATCACTCGTCCCTCCCTTTCATTGCGTCCAGAAGCTCTTCCTGGGTCAGTGATCCCAGCTCAATCTGCCGCTGCAGGCGGTCGTGGATGTATTCCTGACAGATCAGATAAACCGCGATTACAATTATTGATACAATCCATAGAACCAGAAAGACAATCTTTGACTCAATGCTGAACATCAGGACTAAAAAGACCGCCGGAAGAATCAGAATCGCTAAAAAGCCATTACGGATCCGTTTCTTATAGCCCGCTTCAAATGCAGCGGCCTTTGCAACCAGTTCTTCCCGCATGGTCTGATCCCGAAGCAGTGTCCTGACTGCCAGGGAGAAGGGCGTCTTCCCCCCCTTTCCGTCTGAAGTTTCGCAGAGCATCAAGTCTGTCTCTCCTAGCTTTCTGTCAAACAGATCATTCAGATTCACCAGCAGCCTTCGCAGCCCAAGCCCGATCAGCAGGGCTGCCGGCAGATACACCGCCAGATGGAGCAGGCTGCCCCAGAAGGCATTTCCATACATGCCTGCAATCGCCTCTCTCATTGCATTGATTCCATAAGTAAAGGGAAGCAGAGGGTGCAGCTTTTGGAAGAACGGCGGCGTCATCTCAATCGGATATGTGCCCGCAGATCCCGGGATCTGCAGAATTACCAGTACGATACAAAGCGCTTTCCCAATATGCTTCAGCGCGCTAGACAGGGCATAGATCAGGTTCACATACACAAAGGAGCAGAACATTCCCGTGAGTACAAAGGCAGCGGGATGGAGGCACTGCACCTTCAAAAGCCACAGGTCCCCCAGACATACGATCAGTCCCTGAATAAGACCGATCACAACAAAAAGAAGCCATCTGCCGAAGTATGCCTCGGATGTGGAAAAGTGCCTGACACCACCGCCTCTGTCAACTTCCATTTTCAGAATCGCAATTAATACAATTCCGCCTACCCAGAGCGCCAGGTTTGTGTAAAAAGGAGTCATGGAAGAACCGTAATTCTTTACGCTGTACAGAGTTTCACTTCGAATGTTCACCGGCGATGCCATAAACTCTGCAATGGAGTCCGCGTCCAGCCCCTCCAGTGAAATAAATTGCTGATAAGCCTCCGAACTCTGCAATGCCTGCAGATCCGTCACGATCCGGTCCATCTGCCCCTTCAAAGAGGTTACAGAATCCCCCGTCCTGCCCAGCGCCTTAGAACTATCCTCTAGGCTTGTGCCAAGCTGGGACAGGATTCCCTTCAACTGATCTGTGGAAGCCGATACGCCAGACAGCGCAGCGGACATTTCTCCGCCCAGGGCAGAAAAAGAATCCATTGACTCGTTCAGCTGGGGCAGAAGCGTCTGGTCAAAGTTATTACGGTAATCCCGCAGCGACTGCCTGCTCTGAGATACCAGCGTTTCCAGCTGCTCCTTGGTGCTTTGCGCGGTGTCCATTGCATTTCCCATACTGGCATTGCTCTGGCTCAATGAGTCCAGAAGAGTTTGAAACTCTTCATTCTGCGCCTGCAGCTCGGCAATCCGTCCGGAAACAGCCTCCTTAAGCGCATCCGGCAGATCCGCACTGATTTCCTCCAGCTTTTCCAGAATACTGCTGTTTGTATCCACCAGATTCTGTACCGAATCAATTCCATCTTTCACTGCCCCGTTCACCGTGTCCGCCTGATTCTTAAGGGAACTCAGGCTGTCGGATGCCGAGCCGTAAATATTGTTAAGCCAGTTCTCCCCGTCCGACAGGCTGCCGGAAAATGCAGAAGAAAATTCCCCAATACTGCCTCGTCCGCTGCTCAGTACAGAAGCAGTATCCGACAATGTGTCCGAACCCGCTGACGCAGCCGATTTCACACTGTCCAGCACTTCCTGCGTATTGCTGATCTGCCCGGTACTATCTCCGACCGTGTCCTGAAAATTCTTCAGCACAGTCTGATACTGCCCCAGATTCTGCTGAATCTCAGACAGCATGGTCATCACTTCCGTATTCATACTGCCCATATCCCCCGAAAGCCGGGTGACAGAGCTCTGGATCAGTTTTGAAATTGTCTCTGCCGCCACAGAGGAAAAAGTATCGTTAATCTCCTGCTGCACGGTGCCTGCCCCTGTGTCTGTGATCTTAGGAGCAATCGCATTCTTCTTTTCATTAATATAGTAATCCAGCCGGGGTTTTACCGGATACCCCGAGATAATGCTCAGAAGCGAACTGCTGAAATCCTCCGGTATCACGATGGCCGCATAGTACTTTCCTGACTTTACCCCTTCCACAGCCTGGGACTCCTCCACGAATGTCCACCCCAGCTGATCATTTTCCCTCAGATTCTCCTCAATACGATCCCCCGCATTCAGAGTAATCAGGTCATTCGCCGCTTCCGTATCATGATTGGCCACAGCCACCTTAATCCCCTGCGTATTGCTGTATGGATCCATATTCGCGGCAATATTAAACCACGCATACAAAGACGGCAGGACACAAACGCCTGCCATCACAATCACGGCGACCCGGTTATGTACAAGACGCCCAAGATCCCTTTTGAATATCCGAAATGCTTTTTTCATAATGAATGCCCTCCTGCATATATCGGGTTAAGTATAACAAAAACAAACCAAGAAAACAACACAAAAATGACGATTGGTCATATTTTTTCATGAGTTTCGACTGGGGGATGCCGGGAAGGCGCTGGGGCTGTATATGCCGCTTTGTGATGCTAGAGTACGCTTACTGCTTCTTAAAAAACCGATGCCGGATATGCGGGGGAAAACTTGATCTCCAAATCAAGTTTTCGGAGAACCCAGCGCGGGAAATCATCAGATTTCCCGTGATGTGTTCTCCGTACCCGCATATCCGGCATCGGTTTTTTTAGAAGCAGTTAGCAGCACGGGTGCATCACAAAGCGGCATATACAGCCCCAGCGTCTTCCCGGCATCCCTGACATAGAGCGTCCCCCCTGCCATCCCGCCCCCTATTCCAATTCATTCATCAAAGATTCCGCACCTTAAACTCCCGCTGCGCCTCTCGTTTCTGATCTTTCTTCGCAATATCTTCCCGCTTGTCATACATCTTTTTCCCCTTAGCCAGCCCGATCTCTACCTTTACCAGACTGTCGCTGAAGTAAACCTTAAGCGGTACAAGGGTGTTGCCTTGTTCTTTCATCTTTCCGAACAGCTTATTTATTTCGTTTTTATGGAGTAGAAGCTTTCTTACCCTGAGAGGGTCCTTATTGAAAATATTTCCTTTTTCGTACGGGCTGATATGCATGCCGTAAATAAAGATTTCCCCGTTTTCGATGCGGATGAATGCTTCCTTGATGCTGCACTGGCCCATACGCAGGGACTTTACCTCTGTCCCGTGCAGGACAATTCCGGCCTCGTACTTCTCCAGTATAAAATAGTCATGATATGCTTTTTTGTTGTTGGCAATCAGTCTGCCTTCCGTTTTTGCCATGGCACTACTCCCTCTATCAATCCTCTGTTTCACAGAATTCAAAATCAATGGTTCGCTGCAGGCGGTCTGCATCGAGTACCCTCACCCGCACCTTTTGTCCCAGTTTATATACCTTCCGGGTATGCTCACCCACCAGTTCATACTGCTCTTCCCGGTAATCATAGTGGTCATCCCGCATGTTTGTTACATGGACCAGTCCTTCTATTGTATTCTCCAGTTCTACATAAGCGCCCCATTTTGTAAGTCCTGATATGACGCCGTCGAACTCTTCTCCGATCCGGTGCCTCATATATTCCACCTTTTTCAGCTTCACGGTCTCACGCTCGGCTTCCTCTGCGCGGCGTTCGCATTCGCTGGACTGTCTGGCCACTTCCGGAAGAATGGTATTGTAATGCTCTTCCCGCTGTGCATCCATCCTGCCCCGGATATTCTCTTTGATAATCCGGTGAATCTGCAGGTCCGGATACCGCCGGATCGGGGAAGTAAAGTGGGTATAATATTTTGCTGCCAGGCCAAAGTGGCCGGTGTTCTCTGGCGTATACTTTGCCTGCTTCATCGAGCGCAGGGCCAGACGGCTGATCAGTGGCTCCTGCGGCGTTCCTTCTACTTTTCCCAGGAGCTTCTGAACCTCCTTGGGCCTGATCTCACTGTTTCCCACATGGATGTGATAACCGAAATTATTAATAAAAGTACTCAGTTTCCGGATCTTTTCTTCATCCGGCTGTTCGTGGGTACGGTACAGGAAAGGCAGCTCTCTCCAGAAATACTCTTCTGCAACCGTTTCATTTGCCATCAGCATAAAATCTTCGATGAGCTTTGTTGCCACATTCCGTTCATAGGGTTTGATGTCGACGGGTTTTCCATTTTCATCCAGTATCATCTTGGTCTCCGGGAAATCGAAGTCAATAGACCCCCGCTTTCTGCGTTTCTCACGCAGTATGCCTGAAAGTTCCGCCATCAGAAGGAACATGGGCACCAGCTCCTTGTATTTGCTGCTCTCCACGCCATTTAATACGGCCTCTTCCTGCTCCTTAAGTATCTTCGCCACACTTGTATAACTCATGCGCTCGTCTACCCGGATCACGGTCTCCGCAATCTCGTGGTCCACCACTTCTCCGTTTCCATTGATGGTCATTATGCAGCTGAGCGCCAGACGGTTTTCTCCTGCGTTCAGGGAGCAGATTCCGTTGGACAGCTTATGGGGCAGCATGGGGATGACCCTGTCTGCCAGATAAACGCTTGTCCCACGCTTCAGAGCCTCCCGGTCCAGGGCGCTTTTCTCCTGAACGTAATTCGAAACATCGGCGATGTGGACGCCAAGCCGGTAAAGATCCCCTTCTTTTGTAAGGGAAACCGCATCATCCAGATCCTTTGCATCTTCTCCGTCAATGGTCACCATCTGCCAGTCCCGCAGATCCATTCTGCCGGCCATATCGGCCTCGCTTACTTCTTTTCCCACACGCTCTGCCTGATTTAGCACTCGCTCCGGGAACTCTACGGGCAGGTCATATCCTTTCACAATGGACATAATATCTGTCCCCGGGTCATTGATGTGTCCTATAATTTCCACTACACGGCCCTCCGGCTTCATGTCCTGTCCGCCGTAGGAGGTCAGTTCTACCACCACCTTGTGGCCGTTCATGGCTCCTTTGTCTTTTCCCTCAGGAATATAAATATCATTCAGAACACGCTGACTGTCCGGGCGCACAAATCCAAAGCTTTTGCATTTTTCATACAGGCCGACTACCTTCGTCGTTCCATGCGAAAGAATACGCACAATCCTGCCTTCTTTTCGTTTTCCATCCGTTCCATGCCTGCTGTCCGCTTCCTTCGTGACCACGAACTCCACCTGATCGCCCTGGAACGCACCTCCGATGTTCTCCTCGGGAATAAAGATATCCTCTTCTTCCCCCTCCTGAATCACAAACCCAAATCCCCGGGCATTGGCCTGAAATACACCGGTCAGGCGCCTGGCCTCCCCCTTCGTATATTTTCCTTTTTTGGACACATGGATCTTTCCTTCTTCCTCCAGTGCGTCCAGCACTTCCTTCAGCTCACTCCGCTGCTCTTTGGGGATCTGAAGGACAATCGCTATCTCTTTGATCTTCATGGGTACATACATATCGTCACAGATAAAATCGTAAATGACTTTTTTTCTTTTTTCAAAATTCTGGTTCATATTCTCACCTTCTTTCTATTACTTTGGAACTTTCCTATTATAAAACAAAGTGGGCAAACCCACATGGGCTTCCACTTATATAATAAAAAACACTCTATATCTGTATAGAGTGTTCAATCATCTTATCTTCTTAGTTAAATACACCCAGGTTCAAAACCAGTGCCAAAACCATAAATAAAATAGCAAGGAACTTTGTGGACTTTACAAGAGCACCTTCCATTGAACGTCCCTTATTCTGTCCCCAGTAAGTATCAGCGGCCCCGCTGATCGTCCCAAGTCCTGCTGACTTTCCCTCCTGAAGAAGGATAATTGCTGAAAGAGCAATACAATCTATTACAAATATAATTGTTAATATTATTTTCAAAATATCCATTCTTTAACACCTCCTGCGGATAAACCACGATCATCTTACCACAATTGGGAAGATTTTGCAACAACTTTTCCAAAGTTAAAGCCCAGTTTAACCCCAGCTGCACTTAAGATGTTGTCACAAATCATCTTACCCTTTACACTTAATATGGATATGAATCAGCATTGCGATCTTAAATACAATTGCGTGGTCAAAGATACGCACATCCAGTCCCGTCAGCTTTTTAATCTTTTCCAGTCTGTACATCAGTGTATTCCTGTGAATAAAAAGCTTCCTTGCCGTCTCAGAAACATTGAGATTATTTTCAAAAAAACATTTTACAGTCTCCAGCGTTTCATTTTCCAGTGAGTCGAATCCGCCTTTTTTAAATACCTCATTCAGATACACCTCGCATAAGGGAAGCGGCAGCTGATAGATCAGGCGCTTGATTCCCAGATGATTATAGTCTATGACTGTCCTGCTTCCCTCAAACAGATACAGCAGCTCCAGAACATAAAGTGATTCCTTATATGAATCCGCCAGCTGCCGGATGTCGGTAACAATACTTCCGATTCCGATGACCGGAGAGGATTTGAAGACTTCCGCCGCCTTTTTCTGAAATGTAATGCCGATTGCCTCCAGCTCCGCATGAGAAGTATTCGTTTTTGTCTTCACAATAACAATTATGTCCGTTTCCGTCATAGAAAATACTTCGTATTTTTCGGATTCCTCTACGTTCTGGATCAGCATATTCAGATTCCACTCCGTATCCACATGGGGAAACCTCAATAAAAATACCGCCCGTGCCATAATCGGGGGAATCTTCAGCATCTTGGCCCTTACATTTATGTCAGCCGCCAGAATATTTTCCAGAAAAAGGGCTTTGTAAAACAAATCCCGGCTGTACTTCTCTTCAAAATAAGATTTCATGCCAGTAAAACAGACGGATAGTATGGTTGCATAATCCTCTGCCTCCTTATCGGTCCCTTCAACAAAAACTGCAAATCGAACAAAACTATTCTCATAGAAGATACGATATGTATTATTTTTAATAAAAAAGCATCTGCCTTCCTCGTTTTTCTGCTTCATCAGATTAAATGAATTCGTGATGCCTATCATTTCCTGATTGCTGCATGAAACGATCTCCTTATTGTCAATCACACCAAACGTTCTGTATATACTTTTCTGTAACTGATATATGTATCCCTGGAAGAACCTGTCTGCCATCTTTCCACACCGCCTTCAATTATTCAGACTAAAGCGTGTCTGAAAATTCATTATCGCAATATGCCACTCTGCTTCACAGTCTAGTGCAAATTATTATAACACATATTTTTACGCCGGCAAAGCCCACGGAGGCAGTTTTCACTGCCTTCCAATGGGCTTTTCTTTACATTACTCTATGTATCCTCTTTCCAGCAGATATTCTTCACTTGCGCCAGCCGCAACCCACCATACCTTTTTATTTTTCCGAAACGAAAGATAGATGGCCAGATATACCGCGACAACGATAATAATCCCAACTATCCGCATCATACCGTCTGCCGAAAATGCTTTGTATACCAGATATAACACCGGATTCGTGCCTACCGTCCATGAGGCAATTCCAAGCCCCTGGGCAAAGGCATTGGAAACAGAGTCCATCTGTGAAGCTACACCTGCGGATTCCGCAGCCTTTGTAAACGCGGCGCAGACATCCGAATTCAGCACATTTGCCACATTGAACCAAACCGCCCCGGAGACCACAGTCATCAGAATATCTCCCCGGAATACGCAGATCAGCCCCGCCGTCATAAATGCCATGGCAGGAATATCTGCAAGCATCAGAATCTTATTCCCCGGCAAAATAATGGATATAAAGAACACGATCGGAATCAGGATCAGTGCTGCCGCCATATTATCCCCGTTTCCGAAGAAAACTGCCGGATCCATGGCAATATGAAAATACTTTCTGTTCGAGCTGCCGGAACGCGCACGTGCCTGCATGGACTGGCTCAATGGAATTAGTCCTTTCACAAAAAGTCCGGAAACTGAGGGATAAATGACCATAACCGCCGCAATGGTAATTGATGCTGTCAGGATTCCCGCCCATGTATTCACATTGGCCAGGCCGGTGACTGAACCCAAAATCGTAATCAACAGCCCGACTACCAGGCCGATGGAAAGAGGTTCTCCCCAAAATCCTAATTTTTCCTGCAGCCGCTCCGCACTGATCGGTTTTGTCTTAATCTTTAATTTTAGCATGATCCATCTTACAATCATGGCAAATGGCGCTCCTCCGGAGGGAACACTGGTAAGTGTAAGGTTGTCATAACCGTTAAATTCCTGCAGAGACGGTGCGATAATATCTGCGATCAGAAGCACCACCAGGTTGCACATAACCGCCGCTGCAACGCCCAGTGCAAAGCTTCCTGTCGTAAACTGCACGATAACTGCCCAGAATACAAACTGATAGTAGTTCCATATATCCGTAGGCTGAAACGTATCGACCAATTTCAGCGCGAACAGAAGCAGATTCAGCCCAAGTCCGAGCACCAGATAAATATAACCCAGCGTATTGGAGTACACGACAACGGATGCGCCCTGCCAGCCGATATCAATGAATGGCAGCTGAATACCCACGTGATCCGCCATGGCAGTTACATATGGGGTGATAGCTGTCATCAGAACACCGAGCACGGCGTTGAACAAAGTCAGCCCGACCGCCATATAGATCGCGCCTTGAAAAGATTTCTTTACCCCAACACGCATAAACATACTAATGATGAATATAACTACTGGTACGATTATGGTGCTCCCAAAGATACCCATAATATTATTAACAGCATTTCCTATTTGTATCAAAGCCTGCATTTTTCTACCTCCCGATATTTAGTAGAATGTAGGATAAATACTATTCATCCATGATTTTTTTAACTGCTTCCAGCAGCTCTTCTGTAAACTGCTCCGCTCCCACTCCCGTAAACAGAGGCAGTCCCAGCATCACCGGAGCGCCTGCCTTGTTCTTTGCATTCGTCTTACCCGTCACTACGATCAGATCATACCCCTCCAGATTGGGGACTTCCGTAATTTTATGAGGGTTAATTGAAAATGGTATTTTTTCTTTTTTTAATATCTCTTTGATTTTATCTGTTACAACCGTTGTTGTAAAAATTCCGCCGCCACAGGCAACCGCTATATTAATTTTTGCTTTCATAATCATTCACTCCATTATTTAGATTATCAGATATTCCTCTAACAATTCCTTCATTTTCTGTATCATTGCTTCCGGTTTGTCAATCTCAAGCAGTTCGTTCATAATGCCGTCGTCCTGAAAAATATTGCTGAATTTTCTCAAAACTGCTGTCTGATAGCTTGGGTCCGTGATCCCGAACAGGAATACAAGTCTGGTTTCCACCGTTTCATCCGGATCCCCCATACATCCAAATGCAACCGGTGTGTCCAGAACGGCCATCGAGAAAAAGGATCTCAGGCAGCCGTCGTGAATGTGCGGGATGGCGATGGGAACGCCAGTGGGAAGCCCCGTCGGATACTCTTTTTCCCTTTCCAGCAGGGCTGTAACAAATACAGGCTCAATACAGTTCATCTGCATAGCCCTATCGCACAGCCTTCTCATTATGTCCTCGGCATTTCTGGCTTTTATCCCTGTCAGTATCATTTCCTTGTTTGTATAAAGGCCTATCGTTTCCATCCAATCTCTCCTTCTCAGTCTTCGCCAAACTTACTTTTAATCAATGCAGCCAGTGCCTCCACTGCTTCCTTCTCATCTTCGCCCTCGGCGCTGATTTCCGCTGTTACGCCCTTGCCAAGGCCCTGTGCTATCAGCATAACAATTGATTTTGCATTCGCCTTGCAGCTGTCTTCCTCATCCATATTCTGTATAAAAATTTTACTCCGGAATTTGTTCGCAAGTGCTATGAAATCTGAAGCCGGACGGGCATGCAGGCCAGTCTCGTTCTCAATCACTACCTGTTTTGCATACATAAGTTCTCCTCCTTTGCCTGCCTTAATCCGGCAGTTCACTTTTTATGTATTCTTCCACCTGGACTGCTGTAGAGAGTTCCAGTACTGTTCTGGCCATCCTCTCGGCTTTGCAGATATCCATCTGAGAGATCATTTTTTTCACGGAGGCCAGGGAGGAAGCATTCATACTGAACTTGCGCACTCCCAGTCCCGCAAGCAGCGCTACCGCCTGGGGATTACCTCCCATCTCACCGCATACACTCACCGGCTTCTTCTGTTTCCCGAACTCTTCCACAATCTGCCTGATCAGCCGGAACATAGCGGGATGAAAACTCTGATAATATTTCGCAACACTTGGATTGAGTCGGTCAACTGCCATGAGATACTGGCAGAGATCATTTGTCCCTATGCTTGCAAAATCGACCTCAGACGCTGCAATATCGGCCATAATCGCGATTGACGGTATCTCTATCATAATACCTACTTTTACATCTGTGCGACAGGAAATATTTTCCTCCCTCAGTTCTTCTTTTACTTCTTCCACAATCTGCTTCGCAAAGCGGATATCCCCGATGCTCCCAACCATAGGAAACATGATCCAGAGGTTTCCGTACACAGCAGCCCGCAGAAGTGCTCTGAGCTGCGTTTTAAATATAGGTTTCATCTCAAAACAAAGCCGCAGTGCACGCAGTCCCAGAAATGGATTGTCTTCCCGCGGAAGCTCCAGATAATCCAGCTTCTTATCGCCTCCGATATCCAGCGTGCGGATAATTACCGGCCGTTCTCCGTACATAGTCACGATCTTTTTGTAAACTCTGAACTGCTCCTCCTCTTCCGGAAGCGCCTTTTTGCTCATATACAAAAACTCTGTCCGAAACAGTCCAACCCCGTCTGTATATGATTCCAGCTCCAGCTCACTCTTGTCGGCAGAACCAATGTTCAGGCAGACCTCAATTCTTGTTTTATCCAGTGTCTCAGGAACAAGGGGGAGGTACTGACGCATATCGCTTATCTTTTTCAGATACTCCTCGCGCATAACCTGATACTGCTTTTCCTGGTCAACCGTCAGATGAGTAATTACCTTCCCATCCTTCGCGTCTACCGCTATCTTCTGGCCGTTTTCTGTATTTTTCATAATATCTGCTACACCCAGAACCGCCGGTATGCCATAGTTTCTGGCCAGGATCGCCATATGCGAAGTATAGCCTCCAACTTCCGTAACAATGGCCTTCACATATTCTGTCTTCATTGCCGCCGTATCCGAAGGGAGCAGATCCTGTGCAACCACAATTACATCTCCGGCCAACGAGGAAAGCGGGTTTTCATGTCCGCCGTCCCACAGGCGGATCAACCGCTGGCAGACGTCTTTTAGGTCCGCCGCTCTTTCCCTGATCAAAGCATTCTTTGCCTTGGATATAATCTGAATATATCTTTCATAGACTTCCTGGATTGCCCATTGGGGAGACAGCAGATTGTCCCGGATTTCGTCCTCGATTTCACGGCTCATCTCTTCATCCTGTACAATATCAATATGTGCCTGGAAAATTTTCTTTTCTTCCTCGTCCAGCTCAGAACCTTCGATCAGCTGTTTTAGTTCTTCTTCCGCCTGGATGAGTACGCATTTATACTTTTCCATACAGCTGTCTGCCTGGGCTTTTGCGATCGTCTCATGGCGGATTTCCGGCTGATAAGGCTGATATTGAAACACACGTCCTATGGCTGCCCCATCCGAAACCGCCGTTCCTTCATAAATCATTCTATACCCTCTTTTCCGCTTAGCTGATTTTGCATCGCACGTACTTCTCTATGGCGTATGCGACGCCGCTTTCATTGTTCGATAGTGTCACTTTTCCGGCTGCCTGCTTCACACCTTCCATGGCGCCCTGCATGGCAATCGAAAGGCCGGCATACTCCAGCATGCTTTTATCGTTTTCACCGTCGCCTATAGCTACCATCTCTCCGGGCTCTATATGATAATAAGAACCGATCCATGCCAGCGCACGGCCTTTATCGCTGCCGCCGAGCTCAAGAGAAAAATCATACGCACGATCCGCACTCACCACGCCGCCAAAGGCTGCGGACACCCATTCTCTGAACTGCGTGACTCTGCAGGGTTCATCCAATATTAAAATCTTTCCCAGGGGTGTGTTATTATAGCACATCCCGACATCCTCTGTATAGACAACCCTCTGCCCCATACATTTTTCAAATATCTCCAGATATGTTCCCTTAAGCCCGGAATAGACCTGGTCTTCCTGGTAAATAAGCGGCTGGTAGAGATGCGCCCTGCAGTAATCCAGTATTTTCGTGCAGTTTTCGGATGAAATCAACTCCGCATGCAGGATTTTATTCCCGGTATTGTCCAGCACCAGGCTCCCGTTCTGCGTCACGACTGCCTCTTCCAGCTTAAGTGTTTCAATAATTCCCTTAAGCGCCGGATATCCCCTTCCGGAAAAAGGAATGACTTTCACCCCCTCTTCCCGGATATCCTGGATAGCCCTTCGGTTATTTTCCGACAGTCTGTGCTCATCATCCAGCAGTGTTCCGTCCACGTCAACTGCCAATAATTTATATTTCACGTTACCTCCTGCGCTGCCCGCTGCTTCTAAGTCAGTTCTTTCCGGGCAGAAAACATTATGTGGAGCTTTCTATTTCTTTAAATCAAATAATTGCTGGTTCATGCCCTCTCCCCAGAGATCCAGGGCAACCTTTAAGGATTCACAGTCTTTTGCGGCTTCACGAAGTGAAATTCCTTCTGCCGTTGCATCTGCAGCTTTGATCAGACTCTCAACGCCTGCGGCTGCTCCCATCGGATGCGCGTGCATTGCCGCACCTGCTGAAATGGAAAAGTCCATTCCCAGATCGGAGGCAACATCCGGAATTAATCCCTGATATACACCTGCAGCCGGTCCCGGGAACGTGCGTTTCATTCCCCTGAAATCTGTCAGCAGAGCCTGCGCAATCCTGATATACCGCTCACGCTGAATGTCTACTTTGCCGTATGCACAAGGATAAATCACGATATCGGCTCCGCTCATTCTCATGAATTTGCCCAGAATCAGATGGCTTGATACGCCTGAGTAGTGTGATTCGTACATTGCCCCTGCAAATGCCGGATGTGCCAGGATCGGAAGCCCGACTTCGTCATTCTCTGCTACCATCTGCATAGAAGGCCAGCCAACAGTGAGTGCATTGATCATGATTCCGGGAATGCCCATCTCTTTGCACATTTTCGCTTTATCAAGCATCTTATCCGGTCTGTCTGTAATATTCGGTGAATAGATCACGCGTTTTCCGGTTCTCTCATAGACATCCTTCAAAATCTCCGCAGCGATCTTAGCTCTTGCCTTTACAGTACAATATTCTGTGTCACTGAAGAGTTCATCGTCTTTGATCCAGTCGATTCCTGCCATTGCCAGTTCCCGTATCAGTTTGCCCGCGTTCTCTGGCGTTGCCCCTGTACACGGTTTAATCATGCTGACAATAAACGGCCTTTTTTCAACACCTGTCAGCTCTCTGAGTCCCTCCACGCCATATCTCGGCCCTTTAAAGGCATCCGTAAATACTTTCGGGAAGTCTATATCAATCAGTTTGAGTTTTCCTGCCATAGAAATATTTCCTATTACAGAGGTCAGTACCTGGGGAAGATTCGGGCCCATATTCTCAAACGGGAATGCAATCTGGAATACCGCCATACGCTCTTTGCCTTCCATCTCCGGCATATTGAACTCATAGCACGGAATCTCGTGCACTGCGATTACTTTGCCGCCGTGTCTTCTCCTGACTTCCGGCGTCTCAAGGGGTACCGGCGCCCATGTGCCGGTAGTCTGCTCAATTGCTATAGATCCCACTTTGTTCAGCAGATCTGATGTATAACCTTCACAAAAGTAGGTGCAGATAATATGGGTGTCCTTGTCTACTGACTCTGGTAATTTAAAAATATTCGGATCATATTTTGCATTCATGATAAATTTCTCCTTTCACTCTATAACGCCCGTGCTACATATTCTGTAATATCGATGATCTCCATGTCTTTTTCTTTAATAGCCTCTTTTAACGCATATTTTTCAAACACGCATCCCGTCACTACTGTCCTGCATCCCAGATCCGCAAGCTCCTTTGCCCGCTTCTTGCTGACTGCTGCCGCCTGTTCCGGATAAAAAAGACCCAGACCGCCGCCGAGTCCGCTGGAAGAGGTTCGGTATCCAGTTCTCTCCGGCTGTACCGCTTTTTGTCCGCTCAGTTTTACAATCAATTCTTCGGGGGCTTTCACTTCGTTTTTTCTGGTAAGCATATGTGCTGCGTGATAGGCTGTCTGCTCTGTCCCCCCTGTGGCATTCAAGTTTTTCTTCTCCAAAAGATCCTCCAGGAATTCGCTTGTATGCAGATATGTATACTTCTCCGGATAATAATTCTGAAAGGCCTCGAACGAATAGCTGCACGGCGTAACGATCACTTTTGCCTGTACTCTCTCAAATGCTTTTACATTGGTATCCACAGCCTTCTGCAGCCCCTCTGTCTGTCCGCTTCTGTCCAGAAAGTATCCACTGTCTGCTGTGTCTGTCAGAAAAGTATAAGAAATTCCTGCCGCCTTGCAGATCTTATCAAAGGCATTCTGCATCTCCACATCCAATTCTCCTGCGTATCCAAGGAATACGGCAACATCTGCTTTGCCTTCCCGGATCTCCTGCGGTTTGCCAAGTATATTCTCCCCGGCCTCTGCCCTGTGCACAATATCGGTTACAGCTTCCGGCACGGTATTCTTCTCTCTGCATAAGCGGCGGATATATGCCATTGTATCTGCGATCGGAACGTTTACGGGACATGCTGATTCACATTCATAGCAGTCAATGCACTGAAATGCTTCCTCCGTCACCATTTCCAGATCAAAGCGGGATCCCAGCGCCGAGTATACAGCGGAATACATGGGAGCTTTATCCGTCCCGACCGCCCTGACAGCCGGACATCGGTCCAGACACAGGTTGCATCGTACACATTCCACGCTGTTATAATAAATATCATTAAAGTCTTTCATCAGTGCTCACTTCCTTTCGCCATATTTGCCGCATTCTTTCCTGCAAGGTATCCGGAAGCTGCCGCAACTCCTGCACCGCTTCTCTCATAGACCCAGTCATAGCCTTCCATTAAATCCCCACAGGCAAATATCTGTCCGGAAAAGCTGCCCTGTGCGATGGTCATATCATCGTACACCCGGATGCCGGTCTTGATAAAAGGCTGGCCGCCTCCGGGGAATGCTTTTTTATTTACCATATCAGCGTCAATCCTGCCCAGCGGCTCATGAATAACCGGGATAAACACATCTTCTCTATAGGAGGTGATACCGCCTCCGATGAATCCGCCGGCAGCAAGCACAATCTTTCTTGCATATGCTTCCCTGGTCTTTCCCTGCTGCTCGAACACGACACAAAATACCCCTTCTTCTGTTTTCTTAATTTCCACTGCCTTTGCCTGATTGGTTACCTTAATATTTAGATTCTCCAGGCCTTTTTCAAATGCGTCCGCAAGTCTCTGTGCACTGACCGAATGTCCTCCTGCAGAGATCTCTCCTACCGGGATCCCAAGTGTCTCATATAAGAGTTCCATGTTCTGTGCATAATTTTGATAGCCCAGAACCGGTGGAACCAGAATCCTCTGAATACCGCCCATAACGTTCTTCATATCATCGAGTACTGCTGCAAGCTCCTCAATGCCTTCGCTGGTATCAAAAAATGCGGCAAGTTCTGCATTGGTCAGCTTCTCCCTGTTTGTAAGAGAGGGGAGTTCCAAAGTGACTGCAATATAAGCAGCATCTGCTTTGGGAGCAAACTGTTTCTGATAGGCATTGTAGGACTTGCAGGCATATTCGGGATAAAATTCCGTATATCCCCTGAACCCTGCAACCAGTATTTTCCCCCGGGCTGTTGTCACGTCTGCGTATTTATTATAGGAAGGGATGTATGCCGTATTTTTATAGGTTCCCAGAATATTCGGGATGGCGGCGTTCCTGATCCCGTCGCCTGTAAACTCCATTCCGCCTGCGCGGCAGACTTCCCGCAATGCTTTGATTCCATTTTCCAGACTGTCTTTGAGAACCGCATAGGGGTGCTTTGGATTTTTCTCCAGCAGCAGGGTCATCCCCTCACTGATTTCTTCTACAACTATATTTTTCTCTTCTCCCGGCACTGCTCCCAGAATATCCAGAACGCCTGAGCCCATCATGGTTGCCCCTGCGCCTTTTGTGATAATTTCTACGCCGGCCAGCTCATCCGATGCCGCCTTTGCTGCAGTTACCCCAGCCATGCCGCTGCCGATTACAATTACATCTTTTATCTTATCATTCATGCGGAATCACCTCCGTTGGTTTGGTATCCAGAAGATCGTAGCTGCCCTGGGTTACATAAAATGCCTGCATAATTTCTGCCTGTGCCAGTTGATCTCCATATTGGAGTGTATAATAAATGCCCTTCCAGCGTTCCTGCATATACTCTGCCAGCTGGTCATGAGCCTCCTGTGCCGTCGCGTGAACCGCTTTCTGATACAGGGCAGCCACTTTGTATGTACAGAACGTTCCCTGGCAGGTTCCCATGCCGTTGCGGATTCTTCTTCTGAGATCCTTAATGTTAAATACTTCCTCATTCTGGAATGCATTAATGACTTCTGATCCGATTACCTGGGCGCATTCACATATGACTCCGGAGTACTCCGGCGCAGCATCTACAATTTCCTTTGCCCTGCTGCCATATCTTGCGGTCATCTTATGTGCGCTGTACAACGGTACTTTGTATTTCTCATGTATATATTTTGCATCTTTTTCTGCTTCTTCCTTTGTCTGGGCCCCATAGATCAACCGCTTATGTGTCGTACACTCTGCATCGCTTCCCAGCTTTCTGCATACAAGGTCCACTGTCTCTTCCGCCATCAGCCTTGCCGTTGCATATTTTCCGCCGGTGATTGTGACAATTCCTTCAATACCATGTTCTTCTGCGTGATCGATCAGAATCATTCTGCGGCTGACCGCCCTCCCGGTTTCTGATGTGGTTGAGTAAAGGGGTCTGACCCCTGTGCACATACGGAGCATTCTTGCATTTCTGATATCCGGAATGATCTGCTCTACACTGCTTTCCATCAGTTCAATCTCATCCAGCCCCGGAACCGCCGCATCGGGATCTTCTATATCTACGGAAGATGTGCCAAGCAGGGAAGTATTCTGATATCCCATGCTGACAAGGCCGTCGCCGTCTGAGGGTACTCTCAGAATACCAATCAGCGTTTTCGTGGGCCGCATGTTATATACCCCCATGGTTCCTTTATTTGGCTTTACAGGTATCTTAAAGCCGGCCATTTCTGTCACTCTTGAGCCCCAGGGGCCTGCAGCATTTACCACAATCTTTGCGCAAATCTCATAGATCGTTCCATTCTTTCTGTCCAGTACCTTTACCCCTTTTACGGTATCCGCCTCCATGATCAGATCGATCACTTCGCTGTGCGTCCGGATAACTGCGCCTTTTACCTTTGCATCATATGCCTGTGCAATACAGAGACGGAAGGGATCAAATCCCGTGTCAATTGTACGCAGGGCGAACTGGATATCGTCGGCCAGAAGAGGTTCATCCTGTACGGCTTCCTCCGGTGTGATCACTTCATAGGGCAGACCAATCTCATCTGCATTCTCCATCCACTTCTTTGCAAATTCAAGCTGCTCTTCTGTCTTTGCCACCCACATTGCATCTGTCGGGTCGACTACCTGTGGGACTATCTCACGGAATACTTTGTTCTCCTGCAGACATTCCACTGCAGTCTGCTTATCTGTCACAACATATCTGGAACCACCGTGCAGTGCTGAATGGCATCCTCCGGATGTACCCGCAGCCAGATCGTCTCTTTCCAAAAGAACAGAATTTGTGTATCCGCGGAGTACCAAATCTCGAATCGCAGCTGTTCCTGTGGTCCCGCCACCAATTACTACTACGTCAAAATTTTCTCGCATAAATTCGATCTCACTTCCTATTTTCTATTTTCAACCCGGTTTGAATTAGTCTTATAATATCACCGTTTATTTGCACAATCAAATCGGGTTTCTTTGCAATTTTTTCGTTTTTTTGTCCTTTATTTGTGCATCCTTTTCAATTTAAGTTCCATGTTTTAGGGCACCTTGTACATGTCACCATAGTTTCAACTTTGTATAGCACAAAATAATTTTGTCATTCTGCACCATTCTCACCGCTTCATTTTCTAACTGAATATAATAGAGTTTTTATGATATAGGAAATTTCAGAGTGATTTCCTATATCATAAAAGGAGCCTGTCCGGGGCTTCTTATTTAAGTCCCGGACAAGCCCCTTTGCAGGCATACATCCCTCTCCTTTATTCTCCCATAATTTTAATGCAGATCTTTTTCATGCGCTTACCGTTAAAATCAGCATAAAAGATCTGTTCCCAGTGTCCCAGATCCATATTCCCTTCCGTAACTGATATGAGCTCGCTTCTTCCGATAATATTCCTTTTCAGATGGGCGGGCGCATCCTTCTCACTCTTATTATGCCGATAATAGGGTTCCTTCTGTTCGGGAATAATCTGCTCTAAAAACTCCAGAGTATCTCTGATCAGTCCCTCCTCATCATCATTTATAAAAATTGACGAGGTAGTATGAAGAGAAGATACTATAATCGCACCTTCTCTGATGCCGCTTTCTTCCAAAACCATCCTGACATGGTTCGTGATATTTTTCATCGTTTCCTTTTCTTCAAATTCAAAGCTTAGATATGTACGGTATGATTTCAAAATAGCCCTTCCTCTTCTGCTGCCAGCATTTGTCTGACCGCCCTATAAAACAGCCTGCTCACTCAGGCCAATGCGCAGAACTGTTATACAGGCGCATTCTAAGTTCATGGTTCTGTTTCTATGTCTGTTTTATTATAATACCGTAGTATTCGCCAAGTCAAGGAGACGTATGGAGCTGTCCGACGCAGGCTGCAGACTCTGTTTTCATAAACTATTTTTAAACTTTATTTTCTGCAGATAAAAACAGCTGCGGCCTGCCATTTCCGGCAAAACCGCAGCTGTTTTTCTTATCTTTTTAACTATCTTCCCAGCTCTTCTTCTATCCTGAGCAGCTGGTTGTACTTAGCAACACGCTCTGACCTGCACGGAGCCCCGGTCTTAATCTGTCCCGTGTTAAATGCCACCGCAATATCTGCTATGGTCGTGTCTTCCGTCTCTCCTGATCTGTGGGATATGATCGCATTATAGCCCGCCTTCTGGGCCATCTCAATGGCATCAATCGCCTCTGTCAGTGTCCCAATCTGGTTTACCTTTACTAGTATGGCGTTAGCCGCATTCTGCTCAATTCCCTTTTTCAGCCGTTCTACATTTGTAACAAACAAGTCATCTCCCACCAGCTGAATCTCATTCCCCAGTCTTGTTGTCAAAAGTTCCCATCCGTCCCAGTCTTCCTCATCCAGCGGATCTTCAATAGATCGGATCGGAAATTCCAGTGATAAGTCTTCATAATATTCAATCAGTTCCTCGGCAGATCGCACGATCTTCTGTCCCTGCATCCTGCTTTCTCCCGGGAATTCATATTTTCTGAAATCCTTATTATACAGCTCGGACGCTGCAACATCCAGCGCAATCTGAATGTCTTTTCCCATCTTATATCCGGCCTTCTCCACCGCTTCTTTCAGAAATCTGAGCGCTTCCTTTGCGTCCGGCAGATCCGGGGCAAAACCGCCCTCATCTCCCACGGCTGTACTCAGTCCGTTTTCTTTCAATAACGCTTTCAGTGTATGATAGATTTCTGCACACATGCGGAGCCCTTCTTTAAAGCTGGGCGCGCCCACCGGCATGATCATAAACTCCTGGATATCCAGTGTATTGTCCGCATGCGCCCCGCCGTTCAGGATATTCATCATTGGAACCGGAAGTTCGTGAGCATTAACTCCGCCCAAGTATCGGAACAACGGTACTTTCAGAGCGTTTGCCGCCGCCTTGGCCGCTGCAAGCGACACTCCCAGAAGGGCATTTGCTCCCAGGTTCTTTTTATTCTTGCTGCCGTCAGCCTTGATCAGCACTTCATCAAGAGCGGCCTGATCAAATACATTCATGCCGATCACGGCTCTTGCAAGCTGGTCATTCACATGTTCTGCAGCGCGCTGGACTCCTTTTCCGCCGTAGCGGTCTTCACCGTCACGCAGCTCCACTGCTTCATATTTTCCTGTAGATGCACCGGAGGGTACCGCAGCGCGTCCTACCGTATCTTCCCCTACAAGCACCTCTACTTCAATCGTCGGATTGCCTCTGGAATCTATAATTTCTCTTGCGTATACGTCTCGAATTGGTAAATACTGATACATATATTCCTTCCTCCTTATGGGAACATAGTATTTCCAAATATCTTGTCTTAATGCGTTGACTTTTCATATTCCGGGCGTTACAATTCGGATAGAGTGAGAGGTTTTTAATTTCAAAATTATGTATATTACGGGGAGCATACGGATGAAGGGTAAACTGAAGCATTTTCTCTTATTAACATGCAGTACAATGATTATGGCTGTCGGTACTTATTTTTTTAAATTTACGAATAATTTTACATTCGGAGGTATCACGGGCCTGGCGGTTCTGGTAGCCAAAACCGGATTCATGTCTGCCAGTGATTTTACCTTTGTCATGAATATGATACTGTTGGTCATTGGTTTTATTGTGTTAGGACGTAAGTTTGCGGCTAAGACCGCCTACTGCAGTATCCTGCTTTCTGTGACGTTATCCGTTCTGGAGCGTGTTTATCCGATTACTCATCCGCTGACAGACCAGCCCATGCTGGAGCTCTGTTTTGCCATTGCTCTGCCCTCTCTGGGTTCTGCGGTATTGTTTAACATCGGGTCATCCAGCGGCGGTACGGATATCATTGCCATGATACTGCGGAAATATTCCAGCTTTGATATTGGACGCGCGCTGCTCATCACCGATATCCTTATTACCATCGCGGGCTGCTTTATGTTCGATATCGAGACAGGGCTTTACTCCTTCCTCGGCCTGGCAATCCGCTCATTCATGATTGATACGTTTATCGAAAGTTTTAACCTCTCCAAGTATTTCAATGTGGTATGCGACGAACCGGAACCCATCTGTGATTTCATTGTAAATACACTGCACCGCAGTGCCACCGTCTGCCATGCACAGGGCGCCTTTTCGGGAAGAGACAAGTATATCGTCTTTACGGCCCTCAACCGTCCCCAGGCAGTTAAGCTTCGTAACTTTATTAAGGAAAATCAGCCGGAAGCCTTTATTCTGATTTCGAATACAAGTGAAATCATCGGAAAAGGATTTCATAATATCTAAGATTAGTAAAAGGAGACTTCAATGAAACATCTTGTGATTGCCGAAAAACCTTCTGTGGCCAGGGATATCGCCAGAGTCCTGCGCTGCACAAAGAAGACAAACTCTTATATAGAAGGAACTGAATATATCGTTACCTGGGCGCTGGGACATCTTGTCACCCTGGCAGATCCCGAGCAATATGGCGAACAGTACAAAACCTGGAATATGGACACACTCCCCATGATCCCTAAGGAATGGAAGCTGGTGGTCATCAATCAGACCGGAAAACAATTCCATGCGGTCAAAGAGCTGATTTACCGCAAGGACGTATCCGATATCATCATTGCAACCGATGCCGGACGCGAAGGCGAGCTGGTTGCCCGCTGGATTCTGGACAAAGCGGGAAGCAAAAAGCCGCTGCAGCGTCTCTGGATCTCGTCCGTAACAGATAAAGCTATCCGGGAAGGTTTTGCGAACCTGAAACCCGGGAAAGCCTATTACAACCTCTACAGAGCCGCAATTGCCAGGGCGCAGTCCGACTGGGTGGTGGGCATCAATGCCACACGGGCGCTGACCTGTAAATATAACGCACAGCTCTCCTGTGGACGCGTACAGACGCCTACTCTAGCTATGATCGCTGCACGCGAAGAAGAAATCCGCAGTTTTAAGCCACAGCCTTTTTATGGGATGAAGGCATCTGCCGGAGGAATCACTTTCCTGTGGTGCGACAGCCAGTCCGGTTCTTCAAGGACATTTGACCAGGAACGGATTCAAAAGCTCTATAAGCAGTGCGGGGGTACGCTAGAGATTACAGAGGTCATAAAAAAGGAGAAGAAATCCTTCTCTCCTGCCCTCTACGATCTGACTACACTGCAGAGGGAAGCAAACCAGCGTTTTGGTTTTTCGGCAAAGGAGACCTTGAACATCATGCAGCGCCTGTATGAAAACCACAAGGTACTGACCTACCCCAGGACGGACTCCCGCTATCTCACTTCGGATATGACGGGGACACTAAAGGAACGCCTCAAGGCCTGTGCAGTCGGCCCTTACAGTAAGATTGCCGGCCGGCTGACCATGCAGCCCATTAAGGCCAATAAATCTTTTGTGGACAATGCTAAAGTCACAGACCACCATGCCATTATTCCTACAGAACAGTTCGTTCAGCTGGATCATATGACAAACGAGGAGCGAAAAATATACGATGTGGTTGTGCGGCGTTTCCTTGCCGTGTTATCCCCGGCATGCGAATATGAAGAGACCTCGCTAAGAGGCAGGATTTCCCAGGAAGTGTTTACGGCCAAAGGAAATGTGATCAGACAGGCCGGCTGGAAGGAAGTATACGAGGCAGGATACGAAGATGCAGATGAGGAAGAAGCGGAAGAAATTTACATCAAACAAACTCTGCCGGAAGTACACAAGGGGCAGAAACTGCAGGTAAGCAGCCTGAACATCACAGAAGGTAAAACAAAACCTCCCGCGTATTTCACAGAAGGCACACTGATTGCCGCTATGGAGAATCCGGTCAAATATATGCAGCATAAGGATAAGACGCTGATCAAAACACTGGGTGAGACCGGAGGTCTCGGAACCGTTGCAACACGCGCGGACATCATCGACAAACTGTTCAACAGTTTCTTGATGGAAAAACGTGGCAATGAAATCCATATCACAGCCAAGGGCAGGCAGCTCCTGGAGCTGGTACCCGGAGATTTAAAAAGCCCGGAACTGACCGCTGACTGGGAACTCCGGCTTCAGGCAATCGCCAAGGGCAAGGAAACAGACCGGCACTTTATGGATGAGATTGAGCATTACACACAGGCTTTGATTCAGGAGATTAAAACCGGGGACGGAAAATTCCGGCATGATAACCTGACCCGGACCAAGTGCCCGGAATGTGGAAAATATATGCTGGAGGTCAATGGCAAACACGGCAAGATGCTGGTCTGCCAGGACAGAGAATGCGGACATCGTGAGACCATTTCCCGCCGCACCAATGCCCGCTGCCCGGTCTGCCACAAGAAAATGGAGCTGGTTGGCAAAGGGGATGGGCAGCGGTTTGTCTGCTCCTGCGGGCATAAGGAAAAACTGAGTGCGTTCGAAGCCAGACGGGCAAAAGAAGGCAAGGGGGCAAGTAAGAAAGACGTGAATAACTATTTGAAAAAGCAGGCCCGGGAAGTGAAGGAACCGGTGAATAACGCTTTCGCGGATGCATTTTCAAAGCTGGATATTGATTTATAGTGACCATCTTTATAGACAACTGATCTGGCTGCACTAGAGCGTGTATAGATTTTCGATTTACGCCAAATTGTTTATCGACATTATAAATTATAAAATATGATTATAATGAAAGAATGCTGCGAGATAGATCGTAGTCATCGAAAATAAGTCACTTACTGTTATTTATTATTCGATGTACTACCATCTATCCCGCAGCATTTTAAATGTATTTAAATTATTACATAAGCGTTTCTTTCCTAATGGAAGAAATGATCCCCAATCTGGATCCCATAATCTCCATTCCCAAAGTAAAGGCAGTCCCCGATTGGGTTAGATCCGGCAATTGCGTCTGCTGCCGCCTGCATAGCAGTATCGGTGTACCCCCCGCTCGCCAGCACGCTGTCCAGCCAGCCCGTCATAGCCGGACCAAACTGTCCTGACTGGTAAATAACCTCTGGAACACTGTTCGGATATACCCCGCTGCGTACCCGGTTCATAATAACGGCTCCCACGGCAACCTGTCCTTCATAAGGCTGATTTCCCGCCTCACAGAAAATAATTGCTGCCAGCAGTTCCTGGTCTCCCGCTGCCACGGGCTGTGCCACAGCCGCTGACGCTGCCGCCGCCTCGGCTTCCTCCGCCGCACGTGCCTCTTCCTCCGCCGCACGCTGAGCCTCTTCAGCGGCGAGCCTTTCTTCTTCCTCTTTCCTTTTTTTCTCTTCCGCTATCTTTTTCTGTTCCTCCTCATAAGCAGCTTTTGCTTCCTTTGCCGCTTTCTTTATCTCTGCTGTTTGCTCTACCGGAATGCTTTTTACGGTCTCTAACAGTAATGTATCTCCTTCTTGTTTATCTGCTGTATCAATTGTAACTGCCACAGGCATCTGTGAAGCCGCCTGTGTAGTAAAGCCGGCTGTGAATGTCATACACACCGTCACTGCTGACAATACTGTTATAAATTTCTTACCCTGTAACATATACTTAACCTCCTGATTTGTTGCAATATCTTTAAGTATTTCTTAATAAGCTTGTAATAAAATATATGCTTTTGATTTCGAACTTATTACAGATATTACAAATTTGTTACAAAAGTCATTCTAATACAAAAAATGAAATCTGTCAACTTTTTTATTTCTTCCACAATCCGGTAAAATTGGGAGGAGAAATGATGGCAGGAGGGGCGCCTGTCTGAAATGTGGTGGGGGATGCCGCCGGGAAGCAGGGGAGAGGGGCTGAAAGCAGCCCGTTTGCGGAGAAGTGCTAACGCAAAAGAAACTGCCCATGAGGGCACGTACAACATGCAACGGGAAAGCCTGATGCTTTCCCGTCTTAGGATGTACTGGAAAGTGATTTGGTAAATCACTTTCCATCCCTCATGGGCAGCTCCTTTTGCGTAAGCACTTCTAAACCGCGCACTTTATGCTCCCAGCCCCTCTCCCCTGCTTCCCGGCGGCATCCCCCACCACATTTCAGACAGGCTGGGCTTCATCCGGTCAGGACTTATAATTCTCCTTAAGGGGAATTTCGGCGGGAGCAGCGTATGGGACTGGCTGGGCTTGATGAGAGGTGCTCCGTTAGTTTTGAATATTGCATATTTTTCTTCTGAGCACACTTAACCGCATAGCCATTTTAAATACGCCGCCCCCGCCAGCGCCTCCTCCGGAATATGGAATGTTTCTTCCGACTGGTTGAAGCCCAGCTGTGCGGAATCGTGACAGGACTCTTTTGGATGCGTCTTTTGTGGTGTTACAGCCGCTTCATCAAAATGAAAGCCAACATATGAATTAAAAGCAGGGCCGCCAGCCCTGCTTTTAAGCCGACTTATACGGGAATGCATCCTGCATTCCCGTGTTTGTCGGCAGTATTCATCATGTTGGCTTTCATTTTGATTAGCGGCTGTTACACCACAATTCCGCATCCAAAAGAGTCCTGTCACGATTCCGCACAGCGCCCCTTAGCCATCCCCCTAAACATTTCAATTTCCAGCAGCTCGTTCATATTCAGGATTACTGCATCTGCGCCTGCATCCATGAATCTGATGGTTACTGCCTCTGCTTTTTCCTTTTTTTCTGCCTCCGGCAGTGCGTTGTATTCGGATTCTGTCAGGCCCATTTCTGAGCTGCCTTCTACTACTCCTATGGTATAGACGCCTGCATTTTTCCCTTCTTTGATGTCTGATATGGTGTCTCCTACCTTGATGACATGATCAATGGATGTTACTTTGAGGGCTTCCATGTTTTTGAAGATCATATACGGGTAGGGGCGTCCTGCATTTCCGACGGAATTAGGGCTGAACCATGCGTCCGGCTCGTATCCTGCCTCTTTGGCTTTTGGCACGACAATCTTCATCATTTCGTCTGTATAGCCTGTGGTGGATCCTATTTTGATTCCCAGTTCACGCAGCCTGGCTGTAACTTCCAGTACGTATGGCTTGGGATCGGCAAATTCATCCAGTATTCCCAGTAATTTATCTTCAAAGGACGCATATAATTGGTCGATATCCGGCTCTGATGGGGATTTTCCATACTTCTTCTCCCATAATCCACGGATTCTTGGCATTTCCAGCATTGTTTTAATATGGTCTCTTTTCAGCATTCCCATCGGCTCTCTTACCTCATCCATTGTGGGCTCAATTCCTGCCTGTCTGAACACCTCCGCAAATGCTTTTACCGGTGCAAAACAGCCGTAATCTACCGTTGTTCCCGCCCAGTCAAATATAACCGCCTCTATATTTTTATTCATGGCTGCTCTCCCCCAGAAATTCCGTTATAATCTCCATCAGTTTCAAAATGTCGTCTCTGTATATCTCTCCGATATTACCGATACGGAATGTGTCTGCCTCCGTTACTTTTCCGGGATAAATTGCATATCCGCGTTCTTTGATGTATGTATACATTTCTGTAAAAGAAAACGTGTGGTTCTCAGGATAGTAGAAAGTTGTGATGATTGGCCCCTGATGTTCCGCGTCTATATACGGATGGATTCCAAGCTCTGCCATCTTTTGAATCAGGAGTTTGTTATTCTCGGTATAACGTCTGCTTCTTGCCGGTATGCCCCCTTCTTCTTCCATTTCCTTCAGTGCCTGTGAAAACGCCAGAACCACATGTGTTGGGGAGGTAAAGCGCCACTTTCCGTCTTTGTTCATGGTCTCCCACTGGTCGTATAGATCCAGGGAAAGGCTTCTCGCTTTCCCTTTGCTTGCAATCAGTTTTTCTCTGTCTGCAATGACAAATGAGAATCCCGGTACTCCCTGAATGCATTTATTAGCACTGCTGATAATAAAGTCGATTCCCCACTCGCCTACAGGAATATCCACTCCGCCAAAACTGCTCATTGCATCCACAATCATCGTACGGTTCCTTGCTTTCACAGCCTTAGCGACTGCCTCAATATCATTGAGAATCCCGGAAGTTGTCTCGCTGTGGACCATGGATACGTGGGTAATGGATGGATCGTTGTCGAGAATTTCTGCAACCTTATGCGCATCCGGTACTTTATAGTAAACTTCGTTGTACACAACGTGGCAAATGCCGGCATGCTCTGCGATATCTACCATTCGTTCGCCGTAAGCGCCATTGGCAACAATTAACAGCTTATCGTCATTTGCAATCACACTGGACAAAACCGCTTCCACTCCAAAGGTTCCGCTTCCCTGCATCAGAACAACCGTATACTCGTCCTCAGAAACATGTGCCAGCTCCAGAAGCTTTTTCCGAATATCCTGTGTAATTGATTTATAATCATCATCCCAGGTGCAGTGATCGAACAGCATTTCTTGCTTTACACTGTCTGTAGTCGTCAGCGGACCCGGTGTCAGCAATTTGTAATTTTTCATTTTATAAATCTCCTCTCAATCTTTGTATCTTCGATCGGTAAGAGTTCAGACAAGGCTGTACTCTTATTTCAATCAGACTACGGAAATTATAGCAGTCTGTTTTTTAATTAACAATCAAATAGAATTCAAGATTTTGTAAGAAATTTGTAAAATCGTAATTGTAAAACAATTCTGAAAACGGTAGGCAAAGGGGTCAGACCCCTTTGCCTACCGTTTCTATTCTCTCCGTTTACCAGTCAGTTCTTTTGCCGTTATTTTAATAACTGACACAATTGTCACAAGCCGCTCGGTAAATTCATAATCTTTTCCAGTCTGGCATTTCATTAATACACTCAATGCCTCCATCTTCTCCCGGGGCTCCTCCACAAACTCGGCCACGCCTTTTCCCACCAGGCTGGCGTAGCGGAATCCATACTGGCACGGGACTCTTCCCTCTATCAGTTCATGGTCACAATCCAGCTCAAATCCCACATTTGGATTTTTTCTTAACAGGTCCAGCTTTTTACCCTCCAGTGCTGCGTGGATATAAATTACCAGATTATTGTCTTCGTATGTATATCCAAAATTCATGGGCAGCATATAAATCCCATCTTCATCATACATGGCCAGATGTATAACCTTACATGTATCCAGTACATGAAGTATCTCTTCCCGGCTCTCAATTTCACGGTCTCTTCTTCTCATTCGTGGCATTATGTTTACCCTCTCTTTCATCAAATATATTTTATCATACCATAAACTATAGTAGTCTGCACTCAAAATTCATGCACAATGAATTCCTGCTGTCCACTGCGTCTGCATTGTAATAAAGAGCTCCAAAGCCCTATCGACAGCAGATGTATTTCATGATATAGTATCGTTGTTAAGTTGGAAAACACGACATATACATAAGAAAAATGAGTGAGGTTTTTATGAAGCGGGGCAGTCAAACTATGAATCAAATCACGGAAGGTGTCATCTGGAGACAGCTTCTTCTTTTCTTTTTTCCGATTGTATTCGGTACATTTTTCCAGCAGCTGTACAACACCATTGACACCGTAATCGTGGGCCATTTTGTGGGGACAGAAGCTCTGGCCAGCGTGGGTGGATCTTCCGCACAGATTATTGCCCTGATCGTGGGCTTTTTCACCGGGCTTTCCTCCGGTGCTTCTGTTGTAATCGCACAGTTTTTCGGCGCACAGGATGAACGTTCTGTGAGGCAAAGCCTGCATACGGCCTATGCTTTCTCAATCATGGGAAGTATTATCATCAGTATTCTCGGCATCGCGCTTGCTCCGTCCATGCTGTCCTGGATGCGCACTCCTGCCGAAATCATGGCTGATTCTATTCTGTATCTGCGCATCTACTTTGCGGGCATTCTCTTCGTCTTCATTTATAATATGGGCTCCAGCATCCTGCGGGCGGTTGGGGATTCCAGACACCCTTTGTATTACCTGATTATCTGCTGTTTCCTGAATATCGTACTGGATGTGGCCTTTGTAGTCATCTTCCGCATGGGTGTGCTGGGCGTGGCGCTGGCCACCCTCCTTTCTCAGGCTTTCAGCGCCGTACTTGTCACACATAAACTGATGAAAGCGGAAGGTATCCTCCGGCTTTTTCTCCGCCAGATCCGTTTCCACGGTTCTGTAATGAAGTCACAGCTCCGTATCGGAATCCCCACCGGCGTTGAGGCCGTTATGTACAGCATTACCAACGTCATCATTCAGGCTGCTTTAAACGGTTTCGGCACCGATACCGCGGCGGCCTGGTCTGTATTTGGAAAATTAGATGCTGTCTTCTGGATGGTCAGCAGCGCATTCGGCATCTCCATCACCACATTTGTGGGGCAGAATTACGGAGCGCGTAAGGCTGGCCGGATCCGGAAAATCACCCGCGTCAGCCTGGGCATAGATTTTTTGGTCTCCGCAGCCCTCGTCGTCTTTCTGATTGCGGCCCGGGTCCCCTTGTTCCGGCTGTTCACCACGGATACCGAAGTTATACGGATCGGGACTGAGATGCTTTTGCAGGTGACTCCGTGGTATATTACGTTTGTGTTCATTGAGATCCTCACTGGCTCTCTGCGCGGCATCGGGGATGTAATTATCCCTATGATCATCACCCTGTGCGGTGTCTGCCTTCTGAGGGTTCTCTGGATCATCGGCGCCCTCAAAATTCAGCCCACCATATCGGCTATTATATTCAGTTATCCGATTACGTGGATTATAACTTCTATACTATTTATCTGCTATTACTTTTATAGAATAAAGAAGATGAAAATATAAAACGCTCTAGTATAAGACAATCTAAATGCCTTGCTGGTTCGGTGAGAATGATTTTTCGAGAGTGCAGACGCAAAAACGTAGGCGTAGTGGGGCTACGCTGAGGCTTTTGCGTCTGTGCTCTCGGAAAATCAGGCCAGCGAAACAGTAAGGTATTTAGATTGTCTTATACTAGTACATCGAAAAATAAGTCAACAGATCGGCGGTATATAGCCCAGCTGAATTGCCTTAGTGACTGCTTCCACAACAGAGGAGACCTCAAGCTTTTCAAAAATATGCTGTAAATGATTCGAAAGAGTTCTCTCACTGATAAACAACTCATCTGCAGCACATTTTCGTTTCTTTCCGCTGCTCATAATCTGCAGAATTTTCCGCTCCATACCTGTTAAATCCTCGATGATCAGGTCGCCTCTTTCCTCCGGAAAACAGGAAGCCCCGTTAAAAACACGGATTAAGGACGCGATCAAATCATCCGGACTAATATTTTTATTCAGAAATCCGCTTATTCCGTTCTTTTTCGCCTCATGCCTGTACACAGGCAGGTCGTACCCCGTTAGTATCACTATTTTTACCCCGGGATTTGCTCTTCTCAGATCTACTGCAGTCTCCAGACCATCCGTATCGCTAAGGGCGCCGAGATTGATGTCCATCAGGACGATATCAATATTCCGATCCCGGACGATCCTATCCAGCCCCTTAATATCCTGGGTCGAATAAAAATGTTCGATCTCCTTATACTCATCTAATGCAACAGAAAGGCTTTTTGCAAATAATAAATGATCATCAACTAATAAAATATTGATAAGACCCCTCTCCTTTCATCGGAATTCTGATGTGTATGCAGACACCCTGGGGGGCGCTGTCTAAAATCTCCATCGTACCATCCATATTATTAACCTGCTCTGCGGCAGAGACGATCCCTTTATGTTTTTCTTTGTCTGCAGAAATTAATAAGTCTGCATGCGCGGTTCCATTATCGCTGATCCAAAGCTCAATCACACTATTTTCCTGTATAAGTGTTATCCAGGCCCGGTTCCCGTCCGAGTGCTTGTAGACATTGGTCAGCAGTTCTTTCAGCAGCCGATAGATCAGTAAATGATAAGGCTCCACCAGAAATAAGGCATCGGAGCACTCAAAGGATACCGCTATATTCCGCTGTGGAAAGGTCTGAGAAACGTCTTCTATCAGATTTTGATAATTCTCTTTCGCGGTCAGAGTTTTCAGTATAACGGGATGATAATCCTGCATTTGCTCACGTATATGGATATTCAGCTTATCGAGCGTTTCGATGATAAGATCCCGTACTTCGGGACGGTGAGCCTTTGTCGTCATATTTTTTACAGAAAGCAGATCCTGCAGCACATCGTCATGGAGAAAATTCGCAAACTCTGTTTTCAGCAGTTCTTCTTGCCGCAGCTGACGAAGAGCAGCATTGTATTTGCTCGCCTTGACCATCTTACTTTCATCTTGCTTCAAATTCCTTTCCAAAATGATATTACACATATATAGAATTACAAACAAAACATTCACTGCGATCATCAGCTCTTCATACTCCCAGCCTGCAGAGAGAGTGATCAGAACAAGCAAAGACAGTGACACACCAAGAATCTCCAAAGCCTGTATTCCGCTAAATATGGTAGAAATCGGATAACTGTTATGCTCCTTTCGTATAATCCCGTGGACACTTATAAAAAATAGAAGCATGGGCAGATATATTCCGAAGTTTGAGATATGGTTTTTTATTTCTAATGTCGTAAAGAAATAAATCAAAAAAGATACCCCAATAATTGCAACAGAAAACAGAATACATTTCCATTCGCTTTTTAACACAAAAACAGTCCGTTTCCAATGAACGATGATGATAAACAAGCAGCTGAACCAGCTTGCCAAAAACTGCAGCCCATACAAACCGGCATATATCCTGTCCGGCATGCAGATTCCGGCCAGCGAACCGATGCAGGTTGCAAGCAGTATCACATTGACCGGCTTTCGGAAGCGGTAACCGTTTCCCTGAAACAGAAACATCAGGAAAAATTTAACGGAAACGTAACATATAATAGGGCTTAAGGCGTTGAAAACAAAGCTCTCTGCCAGATCTTCTTCAAAGGAAAGAAGTACATACCAGCCGTCCAGGGCAAGCAGCCCGCAGAAGAGTGAGACGACTTTATTTTCTTTCATATTACAGGCACTGATATAAGTAATATCAATCATCAGCAGCGAGGCGAACAGTAGCGGTATCCTGCTCTCCAGCCCCGTCTGTCTCTCGTTCAAATGCCAGCTCATATAGAGGATAAGCAAAATATAGTTTACCAAAAATATCCGCTGCAATACCGTATTCTTCATCTTTACCCTCCTTCGTTTTTTTCATTATAGCATGGCCCCCGCCATTTATCCGAAATTATTTGTTACTGTTCAGACCGTGCCGTGCACCAGTTGCACGGCATCGGAGCCGATGACGTGATGGTCTCGGGGCATCTGGTCTCCGCTCCGCTTCGGTCCGTGCTTAACATGCGCCACTGGCGCATAGCACCCCTCGCCGTAGGCGACTTTAAATGGGCAGATGCCGTTACTGTGCACACCCGTAAGGTGTGCACAGTAACAATTATTTGAAACAGACTAACCTGAAGCAGGTACGGACAGTAACAAGGTAATAAATTAAATAAATAAGTGCTGTCACTGCCACGGCAATTACAACCGGAACAAATTGAATCAGGGTGTTCCCGAGCAGATTCTGCATTAAACCTGTCTTATACACAGCTGTGGCAAAGATACAGTCTAACAGGCCAAGGCCAAATGGAATGCTGAAAAAAGCCAGCACCTGTTTTCTGATGATCCTTTTTATGCGTTTGTCTGTATACCCCATTTTAATCAGGATATCATAGTCAGATTTTGTTTCGGCAACAGCAGAAATATTGTTGAAATATAAGATACTTCCGGCTGCGATAAAAAACAGAATCACAAGAAAACCAATCAGAAGAAACGTGGAGCTGTTCAAGGAAAACAGTTCGTTTATCCTATGCGAGTGACCCTGTAAATAGGGACTTTGGCCAAGTATACTGCTGATTTCTCCGTACAGCGCTTCGTTATCTTCTATCGCCTTCCCATTCAAACTTATCACTTTTTCCATTGGTGCATCAGACGATCTGATCCGGTCATATATTTCGTCGCTCACAATCAAAGTGCCAATACTATTTGCGAACGACAATGGATTATCAAGTGTTACCTTTTTTACTGTCAGAGGTACCTCATCCCCGCCTATTATTAACGGATAACGTTTCCCGGTTTCCGGTCTGTCCTCTCCGGAAGGCTGATACTTAACTAAAATACACTCCTCATCCGTCAGCCCGGGCAATGAATCGATCACATTCTCCCGGCCCTGTGCGCGCAGCAATGTTACATAATCTGTAAATGAGATACATTCAAAGCCTGGCTCCCGTACAATCTTTTCATTTTGCGCATCCCCTTGAGCAGATCCCACACCATATTCCACGGGAAGCACGGAAGCAGAAGAAGCCGCCTTATAGATCTCTGTCTGCGTAAATGTAACCGTTTCGTCCGGTGCATACCTGCTGACAATCCGCTTAACCGTGTCCAGCTGAGTCTCATCTTCCATCCGGAATTCAATTTCCGATGGAGCAATTCGGGATACTGCGGCGATCGGATAGTATACCGTCAGCGCCATAACGCTCGATACCGTTAAAACAGCCGCAGAAAGTAATGTCAGCAGAATCAAGGTTTTCGCGTTAGAACGGATACGGTAAATAAAGTTTGGTATCGTAATGATTCTGGTTTCTGTGTAAAACGCCAGTTTCTTCCCCTTACGTTTTTTCATTACATAAGGCAGAAAGGATGAAATAAAAAATATAGTCCCGATAACAACAAGCATTGCAGTCAGCATACCAACCGGATAAAAACCGATAGAAATCCAGACGGACTTTTGGCCTCTGATAATATCCAGCGCCAGCCCATAGCCTGCTATTATCATTACAATTCCAACCAAAGCAGGCAGACGTCGGCATCTCAGATTTTTTTCCGCTTTCTTTTCAAAACGTATCATATCCATAAGAGACGCCTTAAAAAGAAACCTGACATTGGATGCCGTCAAAACGCAAACAACCAGCACGACAAAGCAGGCCGTTTTCATAATAGCATTTACATTAAAAAACGGTATCTGTGAACTATCCACCGAAAGTTTCAAAAGTGCAGTAATTCCCTTTACGATCCCCTTATGCGCGGCTGCTCCTAATATAATTCCTGCCAAATAAGCGCCGCAGCTTATGAAAATATTTTCAAAAGTCAGCAGACATAATATCGAAGACTTCCGATACCCCAGCAGTGCGTAAATACCAAGCTCCTTTATACGGCGTTTGAGAAAAAAGCGATTCGAATAAGCCATATAAAACACCACAAATACCATTATAAATATAGAAATCGTATTGCACATGGACTCCACACGCCCGTCCGCAGATATTTTATCAAGCATGACCTGATTCATTGAAAACGAAGTAAATGCGAAGAATACTGTAATCACCAGGGACACGGAAAATAAATAGAGCGCATAATACGAAACATTTTTTGTCAGGTTTTTATATGCTGCAGCTAAAGTATTCATGCCTTTTCCCCCTGTCTTTTTGTATCGAGCTTAGCGGTTTCCGCGGAAATAGAATCGTAGAACTCCTGCCTGCTGCCGCGTTTGAACAGTTCTCTGATGATACAGCCGTCTTTAAATATCAATATACGGCTGGCGAAGCTTGCAGCGTAAGTATCATGGGTCACCATGAGTATTGTAGTATGCAGTTCCCGGTTCGCTTCCTGCAAAGCATGCAGCAATTCCGCAGCCGAATTAGAATCCAGTGCCCCCGTGGGCTCATCAGCAAATAAGATCTCCGGCTGTTTCACAATCGCCCTTGCCGCCGACGCCCGCTGCCGCTGTCCGCCGGACAGTTCACCCGGATATTTATTTAGTTGCGATGTTATTCCAAATCTCCCGGCCAGGTTCCGCACCATATTCTCGATTTGTTCCGGAGGCAGTTTCATGAGAGTAAGGGGAACAGATATATTTTCCCGAATGGTAAGACTGTCCAGCAGAAAATATTCCTGAAATATAAATCCCAGATTGTCCCTTCGAAAATCAGCAGCGCTTGTGTTTGTCAGTTTCTTTAAGTTAACGCCTTTGATCCAGATATCCCCGCTTGTGGGCGTATCTATGGTGGAAAGGACATTCAGCAGAGTGGTCTTCCCCGAACCAGAGGCGCCCATAATGCCGACAAACTCCCCTTTTTCTACGCGAAAGGATACTTTATTCAGGCTTGGGGACTGCGCCTTTTCATAGGTCTTCGTTACATCTTCAGCTACTAATAATGCAGTCATTGTGAAATCTCCTTTTTACTTTTAATGACTACATAGTACAGTCGCGGCAAAAAAAATGAATGAGTAAATCAGGCACATTTTGTGTGATCTGCTTATTTTATATGTAAAGAAAAAATAGAGTTCTTATTGGAATAATAGAAGGAACAGTGCCTGTTGAAGAAAAACAATTCTGAAATAAAAACAGGCCCTTTTCTAGAGCAAAGGGGTCAGACCCCTTTGCTCTCCAGATCCACTCGTTTCAGATAATCTTTTAAAAGAAATGCACAAAAGTATGGAAAAGTATAAATTCCATCGCTATATCCGATATTCCCCGCTGTAAACTTAATCCCACATACAATATCCGAATATCGTTCACTGCTAATCAGGGTCCGAAGGGATTTTGCGGTTCCACGCGTTGCCTTCACTTCAACCGGAAGCAGCGATTCTCTGGTTCTCACAAAAAAGTCCTCTTCCAGCGTGGAATCTTCCTTTTTGTAGTAGTAAAGAGAATATCCACATTTGGTAAGCGCTTCACCTACGATATTTTCGTACAAAGCGCCTTTGTAAACGCCAAGGTTTTTATTGGCCCGCAGGTCTTCCTGTGCTTCTTCATCCAGCATAGCCACGAACAATCCCGTATCAAAAAAATAAATCTTGTACTTCGTATTATCGCAATTTCCCCGAAGTGGAAGCTCTGGAAAATTCAGGCAATAACATATATTAATAATGCCTGCATCTCTCAGCCATTCAATGCAGCCTCGGTAATCCTTGAACCGGGCGCCTTTTGCAACCTTAGAAATCTGAAATTTTTTGTTATCCTTTGCCAGCTGAATTGGAATCTGTTCAAATACATTAAGAATCCTGGTCTGATCCATCCCATCGGCATATTTACGGATATCTTCCTTGTAGTCCTCCAGAAGCTGCCGTTGAATATCCAGCGTTCCTTCAAAAGTTCCATTCTGGATATACTCTCGCACAACCGCTGGCATCCCGCCCAGTATACAATAATCCAAAAACAAATCACCATATACCCTCATCAATGTTTCTGGGAAAGGCAGTTCTTCCTCCATGTGCCACAGTATTTCCTCAATTGCTGTCCTGTCATATCCCTTAGCCCACAAAAACTCCTCGAAATCCATAGAGTGCATATTGTAATCCGTTTTATATCCAACGCTGTTGCTTTCAATACGTTTATAGGAAATCCCCAACAGGGATCCACTGCAGATCACATCAAAACGACCGTCAATTTTGAAAAACTTTAGGGCAGTAGCTATCTCCGGATATTCCTGAAGCTCATCAAAAAATATAAGCGTCTCCCCTGGCACAAATCGCTTGGATGGATCCATGCGTGATATATTCCGGATAATCTCTTCGGGTTTATAACCATTCTCTGTAATGAACTTGTATTTGGGCTCTTCAACAAAGTTGATATAAATGACGCTCTGATAAATATCCATTGCAAAGTGCAGTATGGATTCTGTTTTCCCTACTTGTCTCGATCCTTTAACAATTAACGGTTTCCGATTCGGATCCTTTTTCCACGAAAGTAAATAGCTGTCTATCTTACGCTTCAAATATACCTCATCCATGAATATCACTCCTCTCTCTTTTTATATTGTACAAAAAATGAGGGAGTTATTCAAGTTTAACCGCAAAAAAATGAGGGAGTTTTGGTAATTCACCCACAAAACTCGTTTTCTCTTTCCTCCCGCCGATACGGCCCATTCAACCATAAAAACAGGCCCTTTTCTAAGGCCTGTCTTTTTCTGTGTTTATTCTTTCCTGAATTTCAGGGCATACATGGGGCCAAACTGTGAGTAAAAGAAATCCAGTGTGACCTCGTATTTTTCCCCATCCATCAGAATAATTGCCGGTTTTTCCCTCTGCAGAAATTCCAGCCTGATCTTATTTTTCCTGCAATACTCTTCTATTTCTCTGCAAAAAGCCTCCGTCCCTTTCGGGCATTCATCCAGATCAACGACCAGGTATCTACCTTTGACAGATCTCCCGTTCAGCTCTTTCGCAATTTTCAGTACAGAGCGGTAATCCAGTATCCAGCAGACCAGAACCACTGCCGCATTCACCAGAATAATGTGCCGCCAGGACTCCGACACTATAAAGGACAGCAATACAAAGCCGACAGCGATCAAATCAATCCAGTACACCGCTGCTGCCCCTTTAAACCAACTACTGACCCTTCCCCTCTCCGGCAGGTAATGCAGCCAAACCAGCAGATTGCCGATCACCAGATATCCTGCCAGGGCTGCCGGAATAAATGGCAGTATCCTGCCCACCTCGTTCATATCTCTTCTAAGGCTCAAAAACAGCGCGGTACTCGCAAAAAGAAGCAGCCCCAAAAAGCATCCCTGATAAATCTTCTCTCTTGTCTCTTCAGATATCCTGTTTTCTTTCATAACAATCCCTCCTTAATCTTGACTCTGAGCCCTTTTAAATATTTCCTCGAAATATAAGTAACGTCGCCATTTGCAAATTCTGCAATCATAATTCCGCCGGCTGACGGCTTATAAACCTCCACTTTCGCCATATTCAGAAGCACCGATTTGGACGCCCTGACAAATTCCGGCGGAAGCAGTCCCTCCAGCTCATAAAGACGCTTCCTCGTAGAATAAATATCCTCTCTGGTATGGATATACTGTACCTCCTGCATGGATTCAATGTAGTAAATATCTCTGCACTTAATCTGGTAAATCTTATCGTCCTTGCTGCAGGTTAATATCAGAAACTTATATCTTTCCTGTTCAATAAACTGAGCCAGCCTTTTCGTATTCTCATTTTCCTCATGCACGCGGATCCTGGCAGATTCTTCCGTCTCTATCCCTACCTTTTCGATCTCCACCTTCATATCCGTTTCCTCCTGCCTTAAATTGAATTGTTTTCTTTTCTGTATTTATCTTATCCAAAATAAAAAAGAAAGTCTACTGAAATCCGGTCAGTGGTTATTTTGGGCAGGTAAAAGGCTGCCATCCGGGGACTTGAATCCCCGAATGGCAGCCGCATCTTATTTTATCCTTTTGTTAATATAAAAATATTTTACTTGCCGAACTCCTTATTACCGCATCCGAAAGATCGGGCTGATCTTTTTATAAATCAATAGTACGATCAGGGATACCAGCACACCCTTTAAAAGGTTGAACGGCGCCACAGCAAACATGACGAATGTGGAAAGTCCTGTAATGCTTGCATTAATGGCAGATCCCATCTCTACCAATGCATCAATCGGCATCCCGAATGCAGTTGCATATGCCGGAAGAAGGATAAAGGCGTTCAGTACGCACCCGATAGCCGTCATGAAAATAGTTCCGACAGCCAATCCGATGAGGGCGCCTGATCTGGAGCGTTTTCTCTTATAAATGATTCCTGCCGGTACACATAGCGCACATCCGATCAAAAAGTTTGCCGCTTCTCCGACACCAGCTGTGATAGTTCCGTTAATCACCAGGTTCAGCAGGATCTTTACAAGCTCAATCACGGCTCCTGCCAGCGGCCCCATAACAAAACATCCTACCAGTACCGGAACCTCACTGAAATCAATCTGATAAAATGCGGGCGCAAATGGAAGCGGGATTTCAAACAGCATCAATACCGTTGCAATGGCGGATAACATTCCGATCTGTGCGATTGTGCGGATTCCAATTTTAGATTGTGACTTTTGTACTACATTACTTTCTGTGTTCATAGTCGTTTCTCTCCTTTAATTATACAAATGATTTGAATTGAAAAGAAAGAAAATCTTCTTGGAGATCGTGTCTCAGACATAATAAAAACCCCGGATGATAATTCCGGGGTTAAGATTACGCTTTTACGGCATCAATTTCTTCTCTCATCCAGACTTTACTGTCGGTACTGGAATTACACCAGTTCAACCGCTGTCAATATGGCAGTGGGTCGCGGACTATACCGCCGGTTGGGAATTGCACCCGACCCCGAAGAATTCATTCTATTCTATAGGTTATTATAACCCATTATATGTGGTTATGCAAGCAGTTTTTTTGGTCAATATTACCAGAAATTTCACGTAAATCTTTGTATCTCGTTATAAGTAATCTTCGAAATGTCGTAAATTTGTCGTAAACGTTGCTGTAAGCTCTGCCACAAAAGCTATTAAAAATTTGGATTTATATCTGCAGAAATCAGATTACAGCCCTCTGTTTTTCATCTTCCATTGGTTTTTTATTTAGTTTTTTCATCTGCTGGCGGATACGTTCCGGGTTCACTGAGTCGTAAACCTTTAAGATCATTTTTACATTTTTGTGGCCCATGATATATTTCATTGTGCTTGGATCAACCTCTGCTTCGGCCATCACAGTGCAGCCTGTATGCCGGAAAATATGATTTGAAATTGTGGGAAAATCTTTGCCGGTCTTTTCCTTGTACCTATCTACTATTTTATATAATGCTTTATTGATGTTTGTTGGATACATCGGCCCCCCTCTTTGGTTTACAAATACAAAGTTTGAATATCCATCCACTTCACGTTTTGAAGGATTTTTCAATGATTTTTCCCGCAGCTTTTGAAATGCCCGGTATACCTCATCTGTCATTGGTATGATTCTCTTTTTGTTTTTATCAGTTCCCTTCGTGATGTAAAACTGAGTCTTTCCATTCTTCTTACGATATAGCAGCCCATGATCAATGACCACCTCCCGCCTTTTCATATTCACATCGGACCAGGTTAATCCCACAAGTTCACTGACCCTGCATGAAAGCCCCTGCATCACAGTAAATATCAGATAATATTTTTCAGCATCCCGAAACATTTTAATGATTTCATTATAAAAGATATCTCGTTCTTCCGGGGTCATTGCTTCCCGCGGCTCTGAACTTGAATAATCTTTGCAGCAGCCATCTGCCGGATTTCTTCCAAGAATGTTGTCATCTACCAGCATTTCCAATGCAGGATGGATAATTTTATGGACAATCTGAATTGTCCCATCCTCATAGCCTTCCCTGCTTAACTTGTTGTAAAAGGCTTTTATATCTGATTTCACAAGATCAATTGCCTTCGTCCTTCCCAATGGGGAATCAGCAATATCCTTTTTAAAATAATATCTATAATTTTCGTAGGTTGATGGTGCAAACTTTCGAATCTCCAAATATTTTCGAACTGCATTCGCCAACGTTATCTGAGCTCCACTGATACTGGTATGCTCCCTCAAATACTTTTCGATCTCTTCTTCCTTTTCCCGAAGAGAAATATCAGGTGTTTTATAAGGCGGCATCCGATCTGTAGGAACTAATTTCCAACTATAGACAGAACGTCTTTCCCCTGATGAATCGTTATACTTATACTCATATTTTCCATCTTTTCTTTGGGTCTCACCTCCCCGTAAAATCCGCCCTTTATTATCTGTTCTTTTCCCAGACATTTTCAGCGCCCCTTTCCTTACTTAAGGAAGAGTCTTGCTATGACTCTTAAAACATAGCATAACAAGACCCCGATTTCAATTCTGTCCACGTTTAAATGGAATAGCAGCCGGCAAGATATTCATCCAGTAACTTCCTCTTAATAAGGCGCTTTGTACCAACCCACAATACAAACTTGCAATCCTCTGAGGCAGTCATATTTTTCAGAGTGTTTACTCCGATTCCAAAATATGCTGCCGCCTCTTCTAATGTAAGATTTGATTTTTCCCAAATTGGGATCTCCTTTTTATTCATTGTTGTTTCCTCAAACTTCTGTTATTTCGTTTTTGCTATCTGGAAGAATAAAGCTTGTCTAAAGCAATGCTTATAGCCAGGCATTTGTCTACATCTAACATATCGCGCTCATTTAAGTGACCGGCAAATTCATGCAGCCTACCCTTATCGACTGTACGGATCTGCTCCAGAAGAACCAGTGAATCATCTTCTAATCTGCCATTTGCTTTAATGAGATGATGTGTGGGCATCTTAGCTTTCGTGTCAATCCTGCCGGAAAGTGCTGCTACTATAACAGTCGGACTGTAAAAGTTTCCTATATTGTTCTGTATGATAAGAGCAGGGCGTAAACCGCCCTGCTCCGATCCTACCACTGGCTCTAAATCTACATAGTATAAATCACCTCTGTATATTCTCCCTGCCATGTTGATCCTCCTAATTTGAATTCATAGCATGCCTCTTTTGTCCCCGACACCCTGGCATATAGGAAATCATCAAACGGCTGGCTGCTGACCGGCTCCACGGGATGCCTTGCCTCCCCAACCAGGTTCTCTGGCTGCCGCCCTCATTGCCTGGGACGCTCTGAACGCACGGGCTGTGACTGGACGGGAGTATCATTATGCCTATTGCCTGTCATCGCCTTGCCGGGCGCAATCCGACAACTATCACGAAATGTTTCCCGCTTATGCAGCCAAGAAGCACAGGCTGTCATATAGGTTGATTCTGTTCTCTGTGTCCTGCATGTCATGGCGCATTCGTGAAAGTAGCTGCTGCTCATCACAGCGGCAATAGGAATGTATCTGATGAATGGGTATTCGGTTATCAAAGTGCAGCCCATTCAGCAGTGCAATCTGGAATGGGGAGAAAAAAGCCTTCTCATCCTATTCCTCACTTAAAGCTCAAAAGTAAAGTCTAACTTTCAAACTTTTTTATTTTTTCTATGATTTTCTTTCTTGCCGCGTCTATGGAGTATTTCACGGCCATCTTTGAGCATCCCTCCTTTTGTGCAATTTGATCGTATGTATAATCCATTTCGTAGTAGAGTATAAAACGGGACCGTTGTGTATCTGGTAAGTTGGCAATTACTTCAAATAATAATTCATTTCTGAGCTTGTCCATTACTTTATTTTCCAGATCCATTTCTTCATAAATCGCTCGCTTTTGAAGCTGTACCTCCGTTAAATCCAGATGCTCTATATGTCTGTCAAAAATGTTTTCCTGGCTTTTCTGTCGTAAGTCTGAATTCTTATACACTTGGTAAATTGCTTCAGAAATTTCTATTTTGGCTGATCGTCTTCCTTCTGTGAGATAAATAATGTAATAGTGTATTTCTTTCTCTGATTTTTCGATAATTAATTCATACGGCTTGTCTTTACTGCCATACATATTCACTCCTCCAATCTGAATTTTTTCGAAATTCAAATTGGAGGGAGGCGGACGTTTATGATGTAACTGTGCTAAAATCTGATTAAAAATAGGTATAAAAAAAGAGCATATTTTCCTCTTCAGAAATATCCCCTTGTTTCTTATCAGAAAAAAACCTCTATTTAATTGTCGTTTTTTGTCGACTTCAAAGAGCAGGAAAGTGCTGTATCTAATGCTTAAATTGTTTAACTTAACAGCTGTAAGTGGATGATTTTTTTCTTTTTTTAAGTAGAAAAGTGAAAATTCTTCTCTTTCCGCTGTTACAGCCATTTCTGCACTACCTGTGGCAACATGTATTTCATTGACCGTACTACATCCATGTCCCTTAAACTGATTCATTATGAACACATTCATTGTGTCTTAACCATCCCTGAACAACTACGATCCATCTTTTTCCACTGCCTTACTTGATGAACTCCATTCAAGGCTTGGTGATTCCTTTAAAAAACAAAATCTGATATATACCAGCATTGTCAAAAGGGCTTTTGTATCTATGCCGGGCCAAATCTATACGTCCCAAAAAACTATCCTCAAATCTATTGGATGATACTTTGACAGACCTGCCATTGCCACCTTCAGTATTTATGACTATGATAGATAATCAGCCACTTCCATTACAACCGGCATGAAGATGATAAACTGTTCCGTACAAATATTTTTTGTAAAGGGGACTTGACTGCCCACAGACAGGTCTATAGACAATAACAAGGGACCATCCCAGCCAATGCGATGCTCCCTTGTTATCTGCTTTGCAGCTATCCCTTATTAGATTTTCTTTCTTCTAAAAGTAAGAACAAATACGATCGCCGTCATGGAAAAAATCAGGAATACTACTGCCACTGAAATTGGAGCAGCATCACCTGTTTTCACAACTGTATTTTGTTCATTATTTGCACCTGTACCACCATTGCCCGATGAACCAGCATGATTCTGACTTGGCTTGTCTATGCCAGGCTTATCCGAGGTCTGGTTATCCGGAGTCGGATTGTCCGGGATCGGATTATCCGGTTCTTGACTGCCGTCTTTCAGAAACATTACATAATCCGAAGCATGTGTCAATGTAACCCTTATATTTCCCTGTTCATCCGCCTTTACTGTGCTGATATGTTCCAGAGCTTCTGTTTTTGGATTATAATAATATATCTCTACTTCTTTACCTGCCATTTCAGCGCCCAGCGGGATAATCACATCTGCTGAAAACCCAAATTCACCTTCATATACTAATGTAAACTGCATATGCACACTGCCTTTTTCAGCTTCATCCAAGACAGCTTTTGGTATGTTTTCCGTATTTAGTATCACCTCAAGATTCAGGTCTTTCGGCGTTTCGATTTTTGTTCCGTTAACCTCCCAAATAACGCCATTACTAAGCACTATCTGCAGCGTCACATTTTTACCCTGTGCAGCAGCGAATACTTCTTTGTCTATCCCCGGCTCCTGATCAGTAATTGGTATTTCTACAATATCGCCATCCTCTGCCCGATTTATCTGGTCAATAATCTTTTCCGTCTTAGACGGCTCCCGTTCCGGAAACTTGCGGATTGTCAGTCCATATACTGCCATCGTTTTTGCATCTGTGTTTTTAAGGCTAATGCTATGGCTGCCTTCCCCAAGCTCATCACTTGTATAGAGAAGAACATCTCTCTGCACCTTTTCGTCTCTGCAGTCAATCACTGACGCCTGTTTTCCGTCAATTATAATTTCCATTTTGCCATAATCGGAAGCCTTGTTTCCCCATACTTCTACGACATCTCCTTCAAAGCTGTAGGACATGACAGCTCCGGCTTCTCTTGTTTCACGGCTGTCATTGCGGCTGGACATGACATTCCTAATCTTATCCTGTTTTGCCCAGTTTCCCTCTACGGACCAGTCGTCACTGATTCCGGGTACGTATGTGATAGTAACCGGATTTGCAGGCTTAACGCGTTCTACTTTAATTATGGTATCCAGTTCATGCCATTCTTCCCCTTCCGGAAGTATTATTTCATAACCGCTTTCTGCTTTTTCGAATGTAATCTTTGTTTTTGTTCCGTCATATTTTAAAAGTTCGGCCTTACCACCCAGCACACTCCGGTCCTCTGTATCTGGTATCTTGAGACTTTTTGAGTCCGCCGGCGGTGCTGTAATATGGAGATATACATATTTTCCGTCTTCTGACTCGGTAGATACACCCCAGCCTTCCTTTGCCAGCCAGGAGTTATTCTTTGTCGTATATGCCTGTCCGGCTTTTGTATTTTTAATAGATTCAGCAACCGGGGCTATGTACTGTTTGTTCATGGCCGTAAACTCTTCCAGAGTATTTCCTTCCCATATATTTCCGTTGGTCTGCTCTTCTGCAGTTCCCGGAAATACCCCCATAGAAAGCGCCACACCGCCCGATTTTGACAGTGAGGAAGCGCCGACCACATAAAGGAACAGATTTTCTTTCGTAACACGCAGATTATAATTCTTATTGACTGCCCACCAGTTCTTTCCTTGTGTAACAACCTGGGCCGCCTGATGTTCATATAAGGTCCATGTTCTCGCATCATCTTCCGTTGCTTCCGGATTATAATATGTGTCGCCAAAATTATATAATTCCTGACACCGGTAATCTAATGATGTCCACTCCGGGTACGGAGTTTTCTGCCTGTTTGTCCCAATATTGCCGACAAGCGCCAGCCCAGGATCGTAGGCCAGCAGGGCCGCCCTGTACTCGTCCTGGTTAATGACTCCATGAGTCGGTCCGGTTGTTCCTGCCGGTCCATGTATGAAATAACCGTCGAACCAGAATCCTTTTATCTTTCCGGCATAGCGCTGCGCCATCTCATCCGCAATTTCCAGCTGGAACTGGTTATACCGTTCATGGTCGCCGTCCGCTTCCTGTCCGCAGTCGTCCCATCCTGTGTTTTCCCTGTCCTCGCCGCTCCAGTAGAGTCCGTCCAATTCACAAAGGTAAAGATGCAGGTCAATATCATATGGTTTTAATGCCTGATACAGCTCCTCTATTACATCTACATCATCCGTATATGTTTTAACGCCTTTAGCCGTTCTCCGGTCATCTCTCCAACGTTTCATCGTCTTGCTCCGATACAAATTGCGCTGCTGGGAATGCGCTACAGTAAAGATCACATATTCGAATCCCATATCATGAACATCCGATGCAAACTGCGCGGCATCAAACCCCTCTGCCAAAACGTCAATGTCATGAACCGTCGTCCCATTTGTGTCCCTAGTAATCCAGCCACATAATGTGCAAACAAGCCGTATTTTTCACCTTCAAAATGAGCTCTTGCCGCCTTTGCCTCTTCTTCTGACACGACCGGATCCGTATATTCAGAAGACAATGGCACGCTAAGAGTCCTTGTCCGTGTGTTCTCCGGCTTTTGTTTCTCTATCAGGCTGAATGTCACATCAATATCAATTTCTCCGTCTTCACTGGACGGACGTCTTACAATATTCCCATCATTCCCTATATACCCCTCCGGGCTGGTTGAGAGTATTTGAATTACATATTTGTCGGGGATGCTCGGAAATGTAATCTGTGATGCATCCCGAAGCGGTTTATAAATAATGGATGTACGCTTTACTATCTTTTCGAACTCAATATCTCCCATGTCTTTGAGTTTTCCCTTTACACTCACATTATCAAATTCCGCCTTTGTCCCCATGCTTATAAAACCGAAATATCCTCCGGTATAATCTGCAGCATCCCAGGTAAGCGCAGACTTGACGTTCAGATATACTTGGATCTGCCCCTTATCTGCAAAATAGGCGACCTTCACATGTACTTCTTTTCCGGTATCAACTCCCTCGGGTATTGGTACAGTTTTATAAACATTATCCTTACAGTACTGGATTACGCTTTTCCTGACGTTTATATAATAGCAGCTGCTGTCATAAGCGCCGGCAGTCAGCCTTCCTGCTGAATTGAACTGAATTCCCGCTGCTCCATTCGCAAAAGAGCGGATATCGAATTCATGCTCGGCATCGCCTTCTATAAAATACTTTTCATCCGCTGCCGCTATCTACATTGTCTTCCCGTCAGATACCCTCAGCCAGCCATCTATAATCTCCGGCTCATTCTGAAGCTGCTTCCACTGGGACAAATCCCCTGAGAAGTCATCTGAAAATATGGCTTCTGATTTGATATCATCCTTCTTCGTACCTGTTACGCAAAAATTTTTCACTTCTGATTTTGGGTTCTTTCCCATAGTGACCAGACCAAAATATCCATAAGTCTGCTTTGTATCCGTAACTGCTATTAACGCTTGTGCACGGTTATTGAAAGAAATCTCTATGCTCCCATTCTCCAGATAGTTCACTTCCACATGATTGAAGTCATTCGACTTAAAATCATTGATTTCGCCAGTTCCTATTGTGGTTTTCCTGGTACTGTCAGATACCAGGAAATCAAAAAGGAGTATTTTAACATCTCCTTTTTTTATTTCTTTTCCGCGTAAATCAATCGCAGTTCTCCATTAATACCCGATGGACATATTGGCTTCTTTTCTCCTAATCCCATATACATCCGAATCGGATCTGGTATTTTTGCCATCTGCCGTTCTAAGGTGGTTGCCACTTCAATCACAATTTGATTTTTTCCATTTATCAGCAAATCCGTCAGGTTATATTGAAATGGCGGCACAATCTGAATACCAGCAGTTTGATTATTAACAAATACTTCCACACCTTCATATGCATCGGTAATTTCCAAAATTGTTTGCTGTGCACTTTCTTTCCTATCGTAAATCTTTTGATATCGGACGAAGCCTGAAAAATCCGGCAGTTCCGCTGCCAGATTATCCGGCAAGGTTACTTTCTTTGGTTGTTCAAAAGCAGGATATTGGATGCTGGTGCAAACACTTCTCACCCAGTCATCATTCCATTCTTCTACGGTTCCAGAGAGTGTTTCCAAGGGTAATTTCCGCTCTTCTGCCTCATCAAAAACAACGAGCAAACTTTGATTGGGTTCTATTTTTACATTGATCTGGGTTTGCCCATTTACATCCTTACCAGCAAGTGTTTCCACCCGGTTCCCCCATGCATTATAACTGTAAAATGGTTCACTCTTTGGTATGATTATGTCACCTATATAAGCTTTGGTTCCTTCGTTGGTAAAGAAGTAAATATCATTTTCCTGCTTATAATGGTAATATCTCACTCGGTTGTTGGCTGGTGAAATTAAAATCTCCGGCACTTTAGCCGCGATTAGACGGCAAACCAGTTCATCTAATGACACCACTTCACATTCATTAATATCTGCTATATCTCCATCATAATTGCAAATGCTTTCCGGTAAAGAATCAATAAAATAAACAATGCATCCATTTTTTCTTAATGTTGCTAGTGCTTTTGCTGTTTCACTTGTAATGAACTGCCCTTTTGGTATAATCAGCGCCTGATATTCTTGCTTACCAACGGCAAGAACCTTTGAAAGCCTTGTCTGATACTTTGTTGTCTCTACAAAAACATCGGCCGGAATAATATCATAGTCAATCTGGTGATCATATAATTCCATTGCGGGTTTTTGTAAAAACATATTTTTTCCAGTCCAATCTGCTTCGGCATTATACAGGATTGCCACTGGTGCAATATGACGTCCATCATTTAAGAGGTAGCACATACGATTCATATACTGCATCAATGCACCAAAATGACGATATTGTGGATTATGACCCTGAGCATAGAAATGTGGTGGGCAGTCTGGATCAGGAAACTCTTTTGGGCTGAACGCATGAGGAACAAAATGATTGATTCCACGCACCAAAAAATGATCAGTCAGATACTTCTCCAAACGAACACCTTCTTCCCAGCCGTAATTTCCAAATATCTCACACATGCTTCTACCCTTTTTCAGGGGATCAATGGCTGCTGCAGATGCTCCTAGTTTACCGAGAACATAATGATAAAACTCCCCGTCCCGGACATCTCCCATCGCTGCCCTTCCAATTTGCTCGCCCTGCGGCAGCACTTGCCCACCAATATTATCAATCCCCGCCATATCCTGACCAGAAAGACCACGAAAAAAATGTCCCAGACTGCTGCCTGTGCGGGTATGCTGGTGATTATCCTCTATTATATGACCAATATATTGCACACCATGATCGCGACACCAATTGCCCAATTGCATGGAAAAGTCTCTTTCCACTGTCCTTGTTACGATATCCATATAATCGAAGCGAACCTTAGCTTTTAACATATCACAAAAATCTTCTTCCCATATTAGTGGCAGTAACTTTGTGAAATCTCCCCTCCACCGCTGTTTCAATTCCTCCTGAACTTCACGGCTCCACGCCTGATCCTCTAACTCACTAATTTTCTTTCCAGTTTCGTAAAGATGCCCATTTCCAAGTTCTGGTTCATCCGAAAAAAAACCAGCAATTGTCGTTCCAAAGTCTTTGGCATAACGCTCATAATGAGGTTCATACACCGTATCAATTAAAATCCGGCAGGATGCTTTATCCAGCATATTAATGTAATCTCTATGTGGTCCACGGTTTCTGGTCAGATAGCAAATATAGATCCGCCATTGTCCTTCCGGTACTCGAAAGGACAATGTTCCATCTGTCACCAGTGGCAATATATCTATCAAATCGTTTTTCCCGTCTCCATTAACCTTTACCGCTGTCAGACTTAACAATTCATCATCATTAAATTGACGAATGTTTTTTCCCTGCATCAGATGTTGTTCCATCATATTTGGCTGCCAAGGTGGCACTTCTTGATACGCTACCAGCGAAAGTATCATGATTTCTCCACTCTTTGGACACTCGACTGTCTGATATACCAGACTCTGTCGACATAGTACTGCCTCTTTCTTTTCCATCGCCCCATTGGCATATCCGGTCGGGAAATGGCTATCGTCCAAAATCCACACCTTCATTCCGCGCTTTCTGGCCTCATCCAGAATAATATCCATATCTCGCCACCAGCCCGCTCCAACAAAGTCCGGGTGTGGACGACTCTCCACACATACAGCACCAATATGGCAATTATCAATCACTTTCATGTACTCTCGTAATGTCTTTTCCTCTTCTCCATGCTGCCAAAAAAAGGGGAATATATAATTTTCACCTTTGTTTTCTAATAAATTTACTATTTTCTGGTTCATATCCGTTCCTTTCACTCACTTAATTCGAGTAATGCCTTACTTATGTTTAAAAAGCTATATCAATAGAAAAGGGGTCTTTGGCAGAAGTATCAAAAAATCTTACTCCCCCTAACGAATATGACTGATGGTAGCCCTTTCGCCTAGCATATTTTGCCGCTTGGTCTGCCTGCACACCATAGTTGCAGAGGAATGCTATGAAACTCTCTTTGTGCTGTGTGTCCAACACCTCATCTATATCATCTAAATCTGTTTCCCGTAGATCGACCAGAATACCACCTTCTTTTATCTTTTGCCTGGCATAATCTGGTGAAACCCGTATTTGGACAGCGCTTTCCCATTCAATTGCAAGCTCCTTTCCGGAAGAAGTAGTAATAAGAATATCACTATTGTCTTTTGAAAAACGCCCGCTTGTGATTTTTTCATCCGATACTCTATACAGCTTTGCGCATTTTGGGCAATCAGGTATTGTCAGCAATTCTCCGTTCTCACAAATCATAAAGAGCTGTTTTATCTTCTGATCATAAATTATGTCCACAATCATTCCGGAAGCTCTTTGATAGCCGATTAGCGAGTTTCCGCACAAGAGATTTACGCTTTCCCACACCCCTCCCAGCAATGAACGAAAAACATAAGGTAAACCGTCCTCTCCCGTACCCGCTGCCACAAAATCTTGCTCCGTCGCACCGATTGCTGTAAATTTACATACTGGATAAAAATTCTTGTATATTGTGTTAAAATCAATTGGTTTCCATTCTTTATTTAAAGGTTCGGAGTCTGTAGACATCCACAGACTCCCATGCTCATCAAGACCAATATAAGATAACTCTAGCCCTTTATCTATTATTTTTTTACATACTGACTTTACGATCATCTTAACCTCTTTAACATCTGTTCCTTACATTTCACTACAAATGGTACTGTTTTACTTATACTGTTTTCTTTGTAAAAAACATTTATTTGTACAGATGCACATCCTCCTGTTTTTGCAGTAACATTGCCGTCATCATCGACTTCAAGTACATTTATATTTGAGCTTTCGTACTTTATCCTATACTCTTCATAATTCAACTTGGTCGTATCAGCAAGCGTGGCAGTAACCGTAAGCTGTGCTGATTCACCCGCTTTCAGAATAGTACGATTGCTGATTGCATATACAGCAGTCAATGGTGCCTCCCATTCCCCACTGATATTCACAATTTTGCTGCAAACAATGTCCGCACTGCTTCGTCCAATTTCAATCCGATAATTTCCTGGCTCTACAATCATTTTCTTTTTTAAGTAACTCCAGAATGTAATTTCACAAACCGGAACCTTTAGTACAATTGTCTTTGTTTCCTGCGGCTCCAAAAAGACTTTTTCAAATCCTTTCAACTGTCGATATGGCTTATTATCTACCGTGCCCTCTGGAATCTCTTTCGCGACATAAAGCTGTATGATTTCCGCTCCTGCATAGTTTCCTACATTTTTAATATCAACCTGTACCTCTAATGTATCATTTGCGTCTAAATTTATCTGACCGATACGCATATTTTCATATGCAAATGAGGTATAAGAGAGACCATGCCCAAACGGAAACTGAGGTTTACCCTCAAAGTACATGTAAGTTCTTGATTTGGAATCCAACGTATCATTTTTTCGTATCCCATAATCGTTAATGTGAGGTAGCTCACTTTCATCCTTATACCATGTAGCCGTCAGTTTAGCATTTGGGTTTACATTGCCGAAAATTACATTTGCAATTGCAGTTCCCTGAGCTTCTCCAGCAAAATGAGCATTTAGTATTGTATGTGCTTTCTCAAGGAACGCCCCTTTCACCGACCCTAGGGCTGTGATGACAACTACAGTATTATTATTTACCTCCAGCAATTTCTGGATTTTCTCATCTTGTTCATAGGGTAGCTCCAGCGTTTCACGGTCACGCTCCTCGGAAGCCGTTGTTCCATCTGTTCCCGCAATAACGATTACATAATCAACTTTCTTTGCCATCTTCACTGCACGCTCAAACAACATGGCATTATCAGCTTGGTAATCTGTATCTTCCGGCTTATGACGTTCTGGCGACATAAAGGCAGTACCAATAGCCTCAAAATCAATATCTGGTCCCAATATATCACCGATTCCAGCCAACATAGCTTCTGAATTATCATCGTCACCCATCACATTAATTTCCGCACCTGGCAGGAGTTCCAATGCATCTCCTTTGAACTCTCTACCGCTACACCATCCCTTTTCATAAAGGACTTCTACATCTGTATCTTTTACCGCGGTTTTGATACCTTCCAAGGCCATAATATTAACTGTGGTTTCAACTACCTTACTAATGCTTCCCGCACTGTAACCCCCTAGTTCACGATAAATCGCATTCGGTCCCACCACAAGAATTTTTTTGATGCCTTCTTTCTTAAGTGGAAGCATATTCTTATCATTTTTCAAAAGGACTATAGTGTCATTCGCCATATCCACAGAAAGTTCCGCATTTTTTGTCGAACAGATTGCTTCCTTTCCAATAACGGAGTAAGGAACCTGCTCCTTCACATCAAATAAGCCCAAGCGAAATCGACTGCTGAAGATACGAATCAATGCTCGGTTCAGAACATCCTCTGTGATTAACCCCTCATGCACTGCCTGCAGTAGATTATACTTATGTTCCGTACCGCAGCTCATGTCGGTGCCAGCCTGAAGTGTCATCGCTGATGCCTCTTTTAGATTCTTGGCGAAACAATGTCCTGAAATATTTTGCCCACTCGCATTTGATGAATTTCCACCATACACATCAGCTACCGCGCCACAATCAGAAACCACAAATCCGTCAAATCCCCATTCTTCACGCAGCAGCGTGGTCAGCAGCATAGCATTGCAAGAGGCAGGGATTCCATTGATACGATTATAGGAAGTCATAATACTTTCTGCCTTCCCTTCCTTAATTGCATATTCAAATGCTTTGGTATAATATTCTCTTAAAGTTGCCTCATCCACATTAGATGAACCGCAATGTCGATTATTTTCAGAACTGTTCAATGCGTAATGCTTAGGAGTAGCAATTACCTTTACATATTTTTCATCATCTCCTTGCAGCCCTTGAATATAGCTAGCAGCTAATTTGCCTGCAAGGTAAGGATCCTCTCCAAAGTTTTCATCACTTCGGCCATTGCGCGGATCTCTGGCCATATTAATTGTCGGACACCACATATGTAATTCATCGCCATCTATATTATGATAAGCACGGCATTCGTCGGAAATTGCTTCTGTCACTCTTTTTATTTTTTCTCTATCCCATGACTGACTCATAGCCAGGCAAACCGGAAAGCTGGTCACATCCATAGGGCGGTACTTAAAAGGCCCAAAGAATCCATGTGATGCTTCACTCCAGTAATTGTAGAAGGGAATGCCCAACCGTGGAATTGCAGCCCCTAAATTTCCTACCTGACTAATTTTCTCCTCCAGAGTCATATGTGCCACTAAATCAGTCGCACGTTCTTCAAAGCTGTACAATGAATCTTTATATATTTCCATTTTCTTTCTCCTCATGATTTAAGTTTTTTTTTGCCACTTCCTTATCAAGCGGGTTAAAAGCAATGCAGCAAAAAATAACGATTACTGTCATTGCAGCCGGAATCAGACTGTAGCACAGGCGAATCATTAAAATCGCGCTGTCAGGCTGCACTGCTGCTGTGCCATCATAAGAGGCTGCACTAAGTAAGATTCCCATCATAAATAGAGCAAACGCATTTCCCAATTTTTCAAGAAAATTGAGAACAGAAGCCATCGTCGCTTCCATGCGCTTCATACCATGCATCGTATTATACTCCGCGATGGACATGATGATTGGAGATTTTAGGTAAGAACCCGGCAGCGTTGATATACCACATAGAACAGACCCCAAAATCAGTAATGCCATATTCTTCCCTGCAAAAAAATTCAGAACATATCCCACAATACCAATTACCGCTGCCATACCAATTACATACATACCAGAAAATCTTCGTATCAGCATCGGAAAAAATACCATGACCACCAAAATAACTACTGAAAATATCTGTAAAATAGAATATGCGCCCAAGTTACCTACTACTCTTTGAAAGTAATAAGTTCCGGCTGACATGGCGCCAAGCATCTTTGGAATCATCAGTGCAATCCCGCACAGCCATAAATATTTATTTTTTCTGAGCAGTATAAATATTTCTTTTACCGACACTTTATCCTCACCCGTAGACGATTGGATATCCTCCGTTTCTACTTCTTTATCTTCTTTGACTATGAAAAAGCGAATAAGCCCAAGCGCAAGAAGCGGTATTGTATAAATCATCATAAAACTCCTCCAGCCACTTGCTGAACCACCTTGACTGGCAACCATCATTGGGAAAGTTACAGATACTACCATACATCCCAAAGTTATAATAATTCCACCTATTGAACTGACCTTTGTTACAGCTTCTTTTGAACCAAATGCCCGAATGATATATGTGGTCTCTGAGGCATTCAACAGGGTCTGAAATACTGAAAAAGTCAAGGTATACATAATGAAAATCCAAATCGCTTTTCCGGTAACACCCCATTGCTCGGGAACTGCAAACAATGCATATGTACAAATCCATAATCCAATAATGCAGAATTCATAAGGGCGTCCTTTTCCCCATTTTGTTTTTGTGTTATCCACAAGATAACCTGCTATCAAGTCTGTAACTCCATCAAAAATCTTACTGGCCATAAGCAGACTGCCTACTAATGCTGGCGACATTCCCAGAGTATCTGTGCAATATAAAGACAGATATCCTATAATAATTACCACTGCTCCTGCTGAAATGTTTCGTGTTGGCCATGCAAACAATTTGCTTATCGGTACTTTATTTGGATTTATTTTTTTTGTTCCTGCTGTTTTTTTCATTGTTTTCCAACCTTTCTGTTTTTATTTTCATCATGGTATTTTTAAATTACAATCCTAGTCTAATATATAGTTCTTCCGGCGCATCATTAATTTGCATGCACTCTCTAATGTAATCTTTCATTCGTTTCTCTATCTTCTCATCAGTTATCACTTCATTTTGCAATGTATCCTTATTCAAATCAAAAAGCAAATTTCCAAATTTGGAAGTATCACAAATATTATCCACTTTTAATATCTTCATAACCGGACATCCTTTTGTAAAATCAAATGGAGTAACCATCTCTGTATTTTGAAGTTCACCTGGCTGGAACATTTTAGACATATGGGACGGCATTAATGTATACTCATAAACTGGCACATCAGGATTCTCCGCTGCCCTCATATATACGTATCTACCATCGGTTATGTTAATCTGACTACCATGATATCCAAATACCGCATACTCTCTAATCGGTGTATCATCATTAATCACCTCAGCCAACGGCTTCCCTTGCATATCTTTGGGCCTTTCTACTCCAAAATATTCTAATAAGGTCGGTGCAAGATCAATGGTCTGCACAAGTGCATTACGCTTGATTCCTACTTTATCTTTACTTCTTGGGTCATAAATATAAAGTGGAATATGAGCCACCTCGTTATACGTAGGCATTATGTTCTTTGCCCACCATCCATGTTCACCAAGCAGATACCCATGATCTGTATTTACTATCAACATAGTATCTTCCCACATATTATACCGATCCATCGCATCCAATACTTTTCCGAGATAGCGATCACATTTGCTTACAAGTGCAGCATAATCATATCTTACATGTTCAATTGTCTTTTCATCCTCTGCTACTGGAGAATAAGGAGGCCAGTCAGAATCTATATCCGCATCACCTATAAAATGGTATGGATATAACTCTCTGTCTTGTGGAAGCGTAAAAAATGGTTCATGGGGATCAAATGTCTCAATTTGTAGAAACCAGTTATCTTCCGAATAATTACGATCAATAAATTCCAGTCCATGCCTAAATGTAACAGCCTGAGAAGTTTTTTCTTCCGAATCCATATATCTTCGATTTACTACATCATGTTCAAATTTCGCTTTAAACTCTGGCGATTGCAGCATATACTTCTTGTACTCAAAAACACTCTCTTTATCATACTTATATGATAAGTCTCCCTTCCAATTATCACCTTCCTGACCTCTAGTTATTTCCCAGGAAGAATAACGATTGTGATATGTCGCCCCGCCATCTTCCCAATAATGTCCATGATCGCTTACCAGATGTGTGTATATACCAAACTTTCTTAATATTTCAGGCATTGAATCATCAAACGGTTCCAATGGCCCCCAACTTCTGTGGAACACATTCAGTCTCCCGGTATGCAACTCTCTTCTTGCAGGCATACACGGCAGGCTTCCCACATAGCATTGTTCAAATTGGACACTCTTTTGGGCAAGTCTCTTAAAATTCGGAGTTTTAGTCCAGTTACACCCATATGATTCCAGCATCTTCAGATTCAAGGAATCATACATTACCATTATTGCTTTCATTTTTTTCTCCTTTCAAATGAACTGCTTTAAAGATTTTATGAAATAAAGTTTATAATTTCTAATCATCGAGTCATCGATAATGCCATATCCATCATCTGATCTTTGCATGATTTGAAAAACATTCTATAACTCTCACAATAGTAATTCTTATATTCACCAGTGGCTTCTAATAAATCTCTATTTCTTTGACACCCTCCCCGACATAAGCTATAGTAAGCGCACTCGATACATTTTTTTTCTAAGCGAAGTGATCTCTCAATGAATTTCAGCTCAATTCTCTTTGCATTTATATCATCTAGCCTGTTAAAATTAAAGTTCCCAAGGCGGTACTCATCCAACATATAGAAGTCACACGGGTACACGCTGCCATCCGCCTCCACTACAGTCTGGATTCCACATGTGCCCCTTTGGTCACAGGCTTCCGGTTGATATCCCATAATAATACCTAAGTAATTATCAAATTGCCGTATATATGGCTGCGTCCCATTTTTCCAATCCCTATACCACAATTGAAATAGTTCTATGAGAAATTTTCCATATTGTTTAGGACTAATTGCATATTCCCTTTGCCCATGTTGCTCTTGCAGCGGTTCTAGGCATACTATATATTGCTGATATTGAAACTTTTTTCGTTTATAAAACTTATAGATTTCTCCAATCTGTGATGCAACTCTTCTATTTACTACAGTTAAAATGTTGTAGTCAACCTCATACTTTTCTAACAAATCAATGGAATGGCAAATACGCTCGAATGTCGGATTTCCTACTTGATCATGGCGATATGCATCATGCACTTCCTGTGTTCCATCTAACGAAATACCAACCAAGAAATGATTATCTTTAAGAAATTGACACCACTTTTCATCGATCAACATCCCATTTGTTTGCAATGCATTATGAACAATAATTCTATTTTTATTATACTTCTTTTCAAGTTCAATACATTTTTGAAAGAACTCAATCCCACAAAGTGTTGGTTCGCCTCCTTGAAATGCATAAGATATCACTTTATCCGCTTGAAGCATTGTTTTTCGTATAACATTTTTTAAAGTCCGTTCTGTCATAAATCCATAATTTGTTTGCATTCTATTCTGTGTTTCATCACAGTAAAAGCAATAATCACATCTCATATTACACATCCCAGAAGATGGCTTCATTAGTACACTAATTCCATGCATCATTATCCTCCTCATTGTAAGTAAGCGCACATATTATAAAAATTTATCATTATTAGCAAAATCAGCAATGTGATAAATAATTTATTTATAGTTTTGATTTCTATTTTATCATTCCAATATCTCCCTAAAATGCCACCAAGAATACCACCACTTACCATCAATATTAGGGTTCTGACATGAAAGTAGGGTATGCTTCCCATTACAACTGTTGATATTAAACCGGTTATCTGCGAAATAAATATGATGTAAAGAGAATTTTCAACAGCAACTTTTGTACTCATAGAGAAGAAATAATATAAGACAACAAGATTTATAGGGCCACCACCTATCCCCAAGAATGAAGACATCATACCAAGAGCTAATCCAATAATGATACACATACAAGCACTTTTTATCTGTTTTGCTCTTATGTAATTTTTTCTTATTGTGTATATCAGAGTTCCTATCGTAACAATTTGCAAACAAATTGACTGAATTGCACCAACTTGACTCAAATCCTGACTCGTCTCTTTTACAAAATTAAATATACACTTACCAATCATGCCACCCAAGGCTGCTCCGGCAGTCAAAGGAATGCCCGTTTTCTTCCGGCTCCTTGACTTTCCACTAATCTCGCTTCTTAACACAGAATAAGTCGACATTGACAGAACTGTACACCCTGATAAAAAGCTAATCGCAGTTACATTCATATCTCCAAATGCATCCATTAATGGTTTTATAATTACACCACCACCAACCCCACAAACTGCTCCAACAACAGATGCAGCAAAACATATAATAAAATAAATAAAATCTATCACTTATCTCCTCTTTTCAAATTGCGCTCTCCTATATCCTCATTCTAGCCTTTCTTCCCTTTCTTTAATTCTACTCTACTGCCAACAATTCAGTGATACTATATTTCGCTTTTTTATACTATTTTTCACTATTTGGTTTTTAGTAAAACCGTAAACTTTTCCTGACATTTCAACAAACTAAACAGAGCGATAAGGCAGCGAACGAAAAAAATATGTGCAGCAAGGCTTCTAATTCTATCACCCACCGCACATATCTCCTCATTTTATCAATCTATCTTTTCTTTATTTATATTAATTTTACATCAGCAAAGAAGTCCCGTTTTGTATAATCAATCAGCATTGTTTCATCTTGATGATATTCCACTTCGTATACTGGTAAATTGCAGCCCTTTCCAAAGAAGAATATGAAATCACCTTTTTCTACTATCCACTCACCTTCCAAATTGATAAAAGCCAGTTGATCAATCCTGAAAGAAAATGCGGCTCGTATTGTTTCACCTGCCTTCAGAACAACTCGTTTAAACCCAATGAGTTCTTTAGCCGGACGAATAATTGAAGCACGCTTATCTATTCCATAAAGCTGTACCACCTCTTCTCCATCCACCGCTCCGACATTTGTCACATCGATTGAGATACAAATAACCGGCATCCCGTCTTCCGCATTTGTCACATCCATAGTTCCGCTTTCATAAACAAATTCCGTATAGGATAGTCCATGACCAAATGGCAGTTGCGAGGCACATGTCATCGTTCCATAACCATTCGGATTAATACCACGTAATCCATTATCAGAGCGGCTTCCCGTATGCTGATAAAAGTAAACCGGTGTTTGTCCTACATGTCTGGGAATGTCCATCGGAAGCTTTCCAGCAGGATTATTTAATCCTACGATTGTTTCCGCAATCGCATTTCCACCATAAATCCCTGGAAGCCAGCCTTCTAAAATCGCCGGAATATTTTCATAAAAGAATGGATCTATGAGCGGTTTATTATCTGTATGTACAATCACAACATTTGGATTAACTGCATGTACTCTCCGAATCAATTCACTCTGTCTTCCCGGTAAGGTAATATCAACATTATCAACCCCTTCACCGGCAGTACATTCTGACATCATACCAATCTTCCCGCCAACGGTAAGAATGACGATGTCTGCCTCCTGTGCTGCTCTTTCCGCTGCTTCAAAATCGTGTTCATCCTTTATAAAATGACAGCCCTTTTCGTATACTGTGTTAGGGAATAGCTCTTTCATAGCTTCATAGATTGTCTTGGTTCCACCATGCTGCTCCCGTATTTTAGCATCCACATCGTCTGTGAAATCTGGCAATGCTGTGGTTTTCTCTTCTGATATGACAAAAGCATCTTCTTCAAATTTTATGCCTTCCATCCCTACCATGCCAGAATTCATAATCACCATAAACATCTCCTCATTGGCCGGATAACTATATGCGCCATTCAACATAAGCAGGTTATTTCCTGTCGGCCCAATAACTGCAATTTTTTTGCTCCGGTCTTTCAGTGGTAAAATACCATTATTCTTGGTAAGTGTCATTACCTTTCGTGACACTACTGCAGACTGGATATCATTTTCTGTGTTATCCATCTCCTGAAACTCCCCATAGGGTTTCTCAAACAATCCCAGCTCAAATTTTAATTTTAAAATCCTCTCTACAGAGCGATTCACATATGCTTCTTCTATCTTTCCTTTACGAACAGCCTCGGCAAGTGTTGGCCCATAACCATACTGATTTGGCAATTCCACATCAAGTCCTGCTTTTAAACAATGCACACCAGCATCCATTGCATTTTCTTCAATTGGGCATTTCTCAACAATGTTCTCAACAGATGTATAGTCACTTACAACTACCCCGTCAAATCCCAAATCATCCCTCAATAGATCTGTCAAGATACGCTTAGATCCGCAGATCAGTTCCCCATCATACTCCGAATATGAATTCATCACTGACTTAAGATCCGCTTTTCTAATCGCTGCCTCAAAAGGTTTTGCAAAGTTTTCACGGATATCTCTCCAGTCTGTCACAGTGCGTGTACCATTGAGACCGCCCTCAGTCTGTGAATAACCGATGAAATGTTTTGCTGTAGCAGCAACACCTTCCCGTAAATCCTCTCCCTGCAAACCGGATATATAAGCACAGGACATTGCCGCTACAAGCGTCGGATCACTGCCGTAATCTTCACCGGTTCTGCCCCACCTGAAGTCTCTAACCAGATCCAGTACCGGTGATAAGGCCTGACGCACTCCGATATTTACCATCTGTTTTCTAATACGATCTCCCATATCCTTAACTAATTCTGGTGCAAAGGTTGCCCCTAATCCGATCGATGTCGGGAAAACTGCACATTCCGAAAACATGGGGCCACTCAATGCTTCCTGATGTACAATTGCTGGAATTCCCCAGCCGCTCTGTTCCATCACCTGATCCTGAGTGCGACGTATCATAGTGGCAAGTTCTGCTGCTGGTGGAAGCCCAACGAACATATACACTTCGCCTACTCCATTTTTTATTGCCTCTTCCTGGGGCATGCCCATTACCATTGCGCAAGTGAGCTGCTGCGTCTTCTGTTCCAGTGTCATTCTTTTCATAAGATCTTTTGTACGTTCTGCTGCTGGAAGCTTTGGATTTTGAAACGGATATTTACTCATTAATAATATCTCCTTTTTATATAATTTTAAATTGGTCTCTATTCTACTTCTATTTGTAACTCAACCCTTTTGCCTGTATTATCTATAATCAGAATATTTCCATAGCCAGCTTCTTCCTTAGCCCGAATAACAGCCAGCATTCTTCCTTCAAAAATCTGATGTTCCTGGTCGATATACCTCTCTTCTGTCTTGGGGTTTCCTGAACCTGCACCCAACACTTCTATAGGTCCCTCTGTTCTAATCTCTACGGTACGGTCTATTGCCATATCCAAATTGTTCTTTTCATCTCTGTATTCTATCTCCAAAAATGACAGTTCATTTGAGCTTGCTCTTAATTTCTTTTTATCAATATTCACCAATAATTCTGCATTTTTCGCAGTTTGCAGGATTTGTCGACCTACTTCACATTCGTTAATATACGCAATCGCTTCAACCACCCCCGGTTCATAACACACTTCCCACTTGCAGTAAAACTTCTTTGTATCCTCTCCAACAGTTTTTTTGCCCATTGAATTTCCGTTTACAATCAGTTCCACTTCATCAGTATCGGAGTATACTTCAATATATGTCGTCTTCCCTTCCATCCCAGGCCAAGTCCAACTGTGAATGGAGTCTGTCCACGACCATTGCGATACATACATCTTTTTTCCGATGTTTTCCGGTCTATGAACTGAGATATACGGTATATGCTTTCTCCCTCCCCAGATGATTTCCCGCCAATAAGAAATTGGTCTGCGATATCCGGTTAAATCAAAGTCACCACAATATGCCAGTAACCAAGGGTATTGCCCATACACGTTCATTACTCCGTCATCTTCTGTTGTACGCCCGATTCCCGGTTCGCCTATGTAATCCCATGCTGTCCATGCAAAATCGCCAATCACATAGCTACTACTCTCAACTAATCCCCAATTCAAATCCAACTCTGCGGGATTTGTTTCACTACCACAGAAAATACGGTTTGGTCTGTCTTCATGGTCTTTTTTGTACATGTAGGAAGCATAATTATAACCAATTACGTCCAGCATTTCACAGGATTCCATGATTGCATTGCGGCTGATTGGATGCGTATTAATTGCCGGCATCATCCCCATCAACTTTGACATCATATTATTAATTTCTGTTACTTCTACATTTCCTGTTTCAAGACTCTGCGCAATTGGTATCATCTTGTCCAAATTGGCCATCATTACATTAATTCCATTCGTTATTAAGCGGTAAGAATCAATATCTTTTAATTTTTGACAAAATCTTCTTCCCCAATGTGCTGCGAGGTCTGAACCTACGTCAGAAATTTCATTTCCAATTGAATACATAATTACACTTGGATGGTTATAAGCAACACGAACCATAGATTCTATGTCCTCTTCCCAGCATTCCTCCATCCAAAGGGAATAATCATACGTCGGCTTTGCATGTGTCCATGCATCTGCATATTCTTCCATGACCAGCATTCCATATTTGTCACAGGCATCCAAAATAGCATTTCCTACCGGATTATGCGAAGTTCGAATTGCGTTATAACCAGCCTCTTTCAACATCCGAATACGGCGATCCTCTGCATCTGTCACACTGACTGCACCAATAACGCCATTATCACTATGGATACATCCTCCCTTCAACTTTACGGTTTTCCCATTTATACGTAGTCCATGTACCGTGTCCAGCCTGATTGTCCGTACCCCGAATGTGCCATTCGCACAGTCAATTTCACCATTTTCATCTTCAATGATGGTTTCATATGTATATAAATTCGGCTCATCTGCATTCCAAAGCTGCGGTTCAGGCAGATACATTCGTTGACGGATAACTATTTCTTCTCCTGAAAACACATTAAATATTGTATCAACTTCAACCGCATTTTCTCCATCCTGCGTTTTGAGCACAGTTCTTACGGTTGCTTTTTTGTGTCCTGCATTTTCATTCTTTACCGTTACCGCTACTTCAATTGTTGCAACTTCTAAATCTGCATCCAAAGTGGTAAGTCGCACACCATCTGGTTGGATATGCAGTGCTTCACCAACCATTAGCTTTACATCTCTATAAATACCAGTCCCTGTATAATATCTTCCATTTGGATGAATACCGTTTAATGCCGTTACCTTAATTTTATTCGGTTGCCCAAATGCCAGATAATCACTAATTTTTGCTACAAACCCACTATATCCAAAGTGGTGCCTTTTCACCACCTGATTATTTACTTCCAATATCGCATTTGCATACACCCCTTCAAACTCCAAATAGATAACTTTTCCCTCGTCATCTTTTTTGGGTGTATACATTTTCTCGAACTCCACATTTGTGGGCGTAAAGTAGCCAATTCCTGATTCTTCCACGTTTTCTGCCTTGCGTTCGGATAAAAGCATCGCATCAAAAGGAAGATTCACACTCGTCGTACCTTGTGCAGCTGCTACAAAAGCCGCCATCATTGGATTATCTAAACCATTGCGAAATCCCCATTTTTGATTAAAATTTTGCTTAATCATGGTATTCACCTCACTCTTCTTTTTTATTTGCTTTCTGTATTATTTTAATAAATTATCTCAAAACACAATAATACAATATTTCATTTCATTGAACGATTTTTCGGTATTTTATTGAGAAATATATTGCTTATTTGGGTGTTATGTATTTTAATATATAGTGAATGACTGATAACAGGAGGTACTACCCATGTCCGAAAAATCCAATAACTATTCTTATATTGCACAACATATCATGGAATGTTTTCATATTCAGACATATGTTTTTGATGCTTCCTTGAATATGATTTGTCCTGGCGAATCAGTCTCCGCCGAGAATCTGCATTTTATAGTAAAGATCATTACTACTTCTGTTTCCTCAACTTTTCCGCAGATTCTGGTTCTTGAGGACAATGCCTATTTCGTACTTTTCCCTTGCAGAGAAAATTACCATATGCTACTTGGCCCAGTAATGAGCAACTACTTGACTACTCATCAAATGAATGAATTCCAAAAAAATTACCCGTTTAATTCTGAAAAGAGACGCTTTCCAAAGCTTGCCGTGTCACAACTTATGAGCTTGATTTCTATGATCTGGCTGATGTTAACTGGAGATTCCATAGAAACCCATCAAATCATTATACATAAAAATAATTCTCTTCAGCTTAATGAATCCGATTCTGTGGAATACCATCTTTATATTCATAAAGAGGGGAAAGAACCAACTAATTACGCGGGCGAGCAGATTTGGTGTAGCTATATTGAATCCGGAGATATTCAGAAAATGAATGAAATGATTTCACACACACACAATATCTCCTCTTCTTTTAGCAATGTCGGTACACTGGCTAAAGACAATAATTATAAACAAGTTGAATATACCCTTGTAACCTCTATATCACTTGCGATGCATGCCGCCATCCGTGGCGGGGTTCCCCCACTTAACTGTTATCAAACTTCTGACTTGCTGCTTCAGAAAGCTGCCGTATGCAGTGATATTTTGAAATTGTATGATCTATTCATTGAATGCTTCCGAACATTTACTCTGCTGGTTTACCAGCATAATCAGGAACCTCAATATGGAGCAATCATTGAACAATGCAGGGATTATATCGCCAAACACCTATATCACCCATTTAAAATTGCAGATATGTCTGCTAAACTAAATATAAATAACAATTATCTTTCTCAGCTTTTTGCAAAGAGAACCGGCATGACCATACAGCATTATATCCGCGATGAACGTCTGAATGCAGCTGCTAATTTGTTAAAATATTCAGAGGAATCCATCGGGCAAATATCTGATTATATGCAGTTTTCTTCTCCCAGCCGTTTCAGCAGTTATTTTAAGGAAAAATTCCATATGACACCACTGGAATATCGAAACCGATTTAAACTTGCAGAATTTAAAGAGTAGCTTATGTGCACTGAAAGTTTAATACAGCCGGTTAGTTTATTAACACTTGTTGATTTTTTTGTGATTTTATTCTATAATGAGGAGAGCATAAAATCAACCGTCACAAAATAACGAATTGTATAGTTGTTAACACTTATCTCATTTTTGTCTATAACTTTATTTTTTTCATCAATGTAAATAAAATTCAAGGAGAATTTTTGTTAAAATGTCACAAGTGGAAAATATTATAAATAAAAAAGAGCGAAAAACAGATAGACGGACTCTCTATACCAGAAAAGTCATTATGGATTCTTACATTAAGCTATTAAAAGAGAAACCTAGGGATAGAATTAAGGTTACTGAACTCTGCCGCCTTGCAGAAATTAACCGCTGTACCTTTTATCTCCATTTTGAAGATATACGTGCTGTGGAGATAGCAATTGAAGAGGAATTATCCGTCAAATTCAAAAAATATGTGGACACGCAAAGACCCGGTTACAGAAACCGCCAATCTATTTCAGATACCTTTTTAGACACCATGCTTCATGATGACACCTTTACTACATTAATGTCTGTCAATACCTCCTCAAACCTCTTTTTAAGCTTTATGGAACCTTATTATCAAGAGGTACTAAAAGCATCTTTGCCGCATGGCCATAATCTATCCGTGCGAGAACAAGAACTATTGTATACATTTATCGTAGGTGGTGTTACTGCGATACAGCAAAACTGGATTCATAATCATAGTGATGTGAAATCTGAAAATCGTTTTTTGGATTTGATGGTGCGTCATCTCATGGCAATTAAAGAGAACTCTGATATCTGATCATTCCAACATGAGGGATATTCTACATTGCTATCCAAATAATAACCGGTATGGTAATTATTGAAAAAAGTGTCGAGACAACCACTATCTCCACTGCATATGGATAATCCTGTTCGTGCAGTTGGGCATAGATAGCAATATTAGACCCAACCGGGCATGCAGAAGCAATTAGGATAGCCAGTTTCATTTCCATAAACTGCGTCGGAACAGGAAGTAACACCAGGACCGAAAGCAGGGGAATCAAAACCAGTCGCACAAGGCATGCAAGATAAATTTGTTTCTTCTTGAACATACCCACTAGGTCTGTCTGTGCTATATAGATACCGACCAAAAACATAGCAAGCGGTGCATTCAGACCGGCGAGGTAAGACAACGTATTTGTAACCTGAACAGGCAGTGGACACTGGGTAAGAAACAGCAGAAGCCCAACGATAATCGAAATAAAGAAAGGTGCTTTTACTAAGGCACCAATCTTAATCTTACCCTGACGGCCAGTCATGAGCGAGATACCATAAGTCCACTGCATGAGATTCAAGAACCCAATAAATGCAGCAATATAAAAGACCGCACCTTCAGTAAGTGATGCAATTATTAACGGCACACCGAAAAATCCCGGATTGGAAAAGGCGGCGGCAAAGGCGGCAATCGGATCATTGCGGAAGAATAGTTTTGACATCAAAATACTTATCACTAAAATAATACATGCCAGTAGTGCTGACAAGAGCAGGGCTACCAGATGCTCCTTTGTCCGTTCTACCATGAACCCATTAATGATGACCCCAGGCAGAACCACATATATCAGAATATTACCAATCCCTTTGCTACCATCCGGGGATATTTTTTTTGCCTTAAATAGCAGAAAGCCAATGCCAGCTAAAAGAAACATTATAAAATTCTGAGAAACCAGTGTAAGTGCTATCTGCATGGCAAAATCTCCTCGTTTTCATCTTTACGTCTATTTATAGATAAGGTTTTAAATTACGAAAAACCTGAAAGTAAGCATCAGGAGTCATATGCACTCCGTCGGTAGTGTATTCAGCTTTCAAATCACCATCTACATCTGCAAGACCGGCATTTGCATTAATATAATGATAACCATATCTTACCGCCAGTTTTTCAACTTCACGATTCGCTTTGTTGATATTTTCCTGTGTTCGTAAGCCAAAGGTCTGTTTGCTAAAAGGACTCCCGGCAATGACCGCCTGATTTGTCGGATAATATGCCATCAAATACACATCACAATTCGGTTTCTGAGCTTTTAACTGCGTAAGAATGCAGTCATAATTTGTGATGAGATGATTAAGCCAATCACCATCGGGAGCGATACTCTCGCTGATATCGTTGGTTCCAATGTTTATAAATACCCTAGAAGGATCCAGTTCAAGAAGGACGGTGTGGATATTCCGTAGAAAGTCGTCAGTAGTAAACCCACCAACACCACGGTTATAGATAATCGATTGGATCCCTTCAGCAATACAGAATTCTTCTATAGGGAAATGTTCCATCAGGGAAGAACCGGTAAACAAAATCTGACCTTTTAGAGCGTACTTGTTCAGGCCTCCCAGACGGGTTATCTTACCCTGGCGTTCATTACGGAAAACCTCTTCTATTATCATGCCAATTATAGCACCCGTTTTCTCATCTAAGTCTTGAAAGTTCATTTGTATCTCCCCCCTTGTATTCTATTGTTCTTTCATTGTATCAGATTAATTATGTATTACTTTTCAGTGGATGTTGCTCCTCTTTTTTCTTCCAGTTCTTTCATAATATTCGGTCGAATCTTCTCCATATCCCAAATCAGCAGGAGAATAATCTGAATAACAGCCAGCGCCATTGGTACACCAATCATCAACGCAATTTCTGAGTTCAGTGCAGACTGTGCCTGCACCTCTGCCCCACCATTATATAATCCCAAAGCCAAAAACCAACCCACAAGTGCGGTACCAACACCGGAACCAACCTTGGAGCCGAAACTTGATAGGCTGGTTACAATTCCTTCTGCTCGTTCACCAGTCCTCCATTCGCTCCAGTCTGCCACATCCCCTGGTAATGTACCAATAGCCGCTCCATAAAACATCGTTCCAAATCCTTTCATAGCACACATACTAAAGAATAGAACTAAATTATAAGGATTTATGAACTGGATTGCTGTAGAAACAATAATAACACAAGACCCAAAAATCATTATTTTTTTCTTACCAAACTTATTATAAAGCACCGGTGCAAGAATAGCTCCCAGTATCATTGTCGGAAGGCTTACCAAACCAATCAGACCTATTAAGTTTGCATCCCCCAGAATATCTCTTGCATAATATACATTCACTCCACCGGTACTATTTCCCATATAATAAGCAACGCTCAGTAATGCAGCAATATAAAAATACTTACTCTTGGACAGATTTTTAAATACCTCTTTTAAAGGCATCCGATCTTTCTTGTCCTTTTCTAACTCCATTTCTTTGCCACTGGCTCTGGCCACATCCACAGCAGTAATCTGTTTTTCCGTGACTCCAAAAAAGGTAATCAGGATGCAGACCAAAGCAATCACTGAAAGAATAATCGTCATCTTATCCCAGGCTGCCTGACTTTTGATCCCACCCAAAGCATTCAGCAACGGCATACTGACCATACCAACCCCTAATGCTGTTAACATAGCAAATAAAGTACGGAATGTGGTTGCTACATTTCGGTCATTACTGTCTGGTGCAAATAAAGTAAACAGTGTAATATATGCCATATTTACAGCTGTATAAGTAATCGCAGACATTATTGTATAGGTGACTGCAATATAAATTGTCTTTCCCGCACCGGTCAATGCAGCCGGAACATGAAAAGTCAAAAAGAATGAAATCATCAATGGTACACACATCCACAGCAGCCACGGCTTGGCTTTCCCCCATTTTGAATGTGTCTTCTCAATGATAAATCCCATCAAAATATCACTAAGGCCATCCAATATTCTCGCAGCCATCATAATTGTACCCGCTGTTGCTGCTGATAAGAATATACTGTCAGTATAATAGAGTGTCAGGAAACTTCCTACAAATCCCCATATAATATTACATCCCACATCTCCCATAGCAAAACGGATTTTCTCGCCAAATGTACTGATTAACGGATTGCTTACGTTCTTGCTTTTCTTACCCATTTTCATTCCTCCAAACTGTATTTTTGATAGTTTCACTTGTCCTGATTACCTATTTATTTTATTTCATAATTTGCATAAAAGCCTCGCTTTGCAGGACGAATAACCGTTGTATCAGTAATACGGAAGGTCTTCTGCAATGGAAGATCTACTGAGGAGCCGCCTACTTTGACCATCATATCGCCAGCTTCCACAATCCAATTCCCATCTTTTCCAACAAAAGCAAACTGATCTGCTCGCATCGAAAAAAACACAGTTTTCTCTTCTCCTACTTTAAGCACGATTCTGGCACAACCAGCAAACTCCTGATAAGGGCGCAACTTAGAAGCCTGCAAATCTGATACATAAAGCTGTACTACCTCTTCTCCATCCATTGTTCCAGTATTCTTAACCTTGCAAGAAACAAAAACAGTTTCTTCTGCTGAGACTTCTTGATTCAATACCTGGAGATCACTATATGTAAAATTGGAATAGCTTAGACCCTGACCAAAATAAAATAGAGGTTCCATCTCCGAATCTACGTACCGACAGGAACAGGTGGAACATTCCTTACTGTAGTAGCTATTTCCCGTATACTGTCCATTATAGATTGGAATTTGACCGACATTTCTAGGAACTGTTACAGATAAGCGGCCTGCCGGGTTGTAATCTCCGAACAATACATCCGACAAAGCTTTTCCTCCTGTTGTTCCCGGGAACCAGTTTTCCAGGATTGCACTTGCTTTTTCTACTATGGCTGGGCTTGATAAAGGTCTCGCATCCATATGTACAACGATAACAGGAGTTCCGGTTTCAATTAGGTTCAATGCTAATTCTTCCTGCACGCCAGTAAGACCAATATCATCGCTGTCTATTCCTTCACCAATGGTACATGAGCCTCCCCATCCATATTTTCCACCTACTGTCATAATGACTATATCCGAAGTTTTTGCAAGCTGGCTGGCTGCTTCAAACTGAGATCTGTCCTTGCCAGCCACATCGCATCCACGAAGATATGTTACCTCTGCTTCCGGATTTTTCTCACAGATGCAGCTCAAAATAGTTTTGGTATATGGATAAGCGGCTGCCACTGCTTCAATCGCAGCCGCATTATCGCATTCCACGCTGCTCTGCGGATACATCGGTACATCCTTTTTCACTTTCATTGTCGCTTCCGCAAGATCGTTGACATTCGTATCCATCCCTGCCTGATCGGCCAGCGAACCACCAATCATCATATCCGTACCAGCAGCAAAAGTATAACCACCAAACACTAGCCGGATATTGTCCGCATGAGGCCCAATAACCGCTATCTTCTGTTTTATTTTCTGGAGCGGAAGGATTCCGTCATTTTTCAAAAGTACAATCGATTCCCGTGCTGCCTGAAGGCTCTTTGACCAACTTTCTTCAGTATTATAACAGCTGAAGCTTTTCCTGTTTCGCTTGCCTTTTTCTAACAACCCAAGCTTCCTCTTCTTCTCTAGAATACGCAAAACGGATCTGTCAATTAATTCCTCTGAGATTTCTCCATTTTTCACAGCACTTATCAAATGCTCAAAACTATAGCCAATTGGTATCGGGCATTCAATATCAAGTCCTGCTTGAAGAGCCTGTTGCCCTGCTTCCCTCATATCTGCCGCCAGACGATGATCCACTAGATGTTCAATGGATGCATAATCTGAGATGACCGTCCCCTCAAACTCCATTTCGTTTCTTAGAAGCTCAGTCAGTATCTTTTCTGATCCTATAACCATTTCCCCATCAATTGTTCCGTAGGAGTTCATAACTGATATCATACCAGCTTCTGTCATGGCTGCTTGGAACGGTTTTGCATATACTTCACGAATCTCACTCATTGAAGCCATGCACGTTGCCATATTCAGTCCGCCTGCGGACAAACCATATCCCAGGAAATGTTTTCCGGTTGCAGCAATCATCTCACCTTCTCCTCCCTGCAGACCTTTTACATATGAAGTACCAATCAATGCGCATAAAGTTGGGTCTTCTCCGTAAGTCTCGCCAATTCTTCCCCACCTCTGGTCACGGCAGACATCTAAAACCGGAGCCAGTGCCTGGTGAAATCCGGCTGCAACAGCCTGATCATGTATAACCGCTGCTACTTCCCCCACTAATTTAGGATTAAATGTTGCTCCTAATCCGATTGCTGATGGAAATACGGTGGCTTCTGCGATTGAAACACCAGTTAACGTTTCCACATGAAATGCTGGTGAGACTCCTTCTGCATTTTTTGCAATTGCCGCTCTTGAATCTTCAATCGTTTGAGCAAGCTCCTCTTTCGTCATCCCTACTGGCATAATTGCCCCCTCACCAAGACCATGTGGGCAGGCAGATGAATCAATACTTGATCCGAGACTCAGCATACACTGTAGTTGAGCTATCTTTTGTTCTAACGTCATTTTTTTGATAATTTCTTTTACTCTATTCATCGTTCTCCTCTTTCAATTAATATTTTGTTTTAGAAAAAATTGCTATGAAATATTCTTTCTCCTTTCGCTTATATTTTTATACATGTGGAATTTTTATTAACAACTGTTGCTTTTTATATTTTATTTTATAGTGGTAAATCCTTAAAATCAATCATCATAAATCAGCAAATCGTATAGGTATTAACACTTTTCTCATTTTCGTCTATAAGTTTAATTTTTTCATCAATGTGAATAATATTGAGGGGATTTTTTTGGTGAAAAGTCACAGCAAAAAGACCAGAAAGCAAATGAGGCTTCCTGGTCAAATTATTATGTTTTGTATTGCTTATGATAACGAACGGCACTCTGAACCAACTAAAGATACCACATCATTTCTGATGTATCCCAACGAGTGTAATACATCACTACATTATAGCTTTTAGGAAAAATGGTAAACACATCAAAAAATACTATATCGGATCCTATACTATGCATTTGTCTCCGAAAAGAAATCTTGTCCGCCTGAATACTGTAATTCAGTGTCGATACAAATCTTGCTCCTGCGCCCAGAATCAGGCTGATGAACATCTGAAGCCCAGTAAAGAAGATAAAGTCTGCTTTAGCGTAACACGGTTAAATATAGAACACGGCGTTGCATACCAGTCCGACATCACCCTTGTTAAAATCAGCTCAAGCGGAGGCGGCTTTAACTCCTATGAGTAGATCTAATTCTGTTGCTATTCCTGTAGATAGCGAATCAAGAATAAACATTGCTGATATAATTTATCTTTATAAAAATGAGATTGAGATTATTCTTTCAAAACAAAATGCTGAAAAATTAGAATCTTTTATTTTAAGTTATCAGAATGCTGACAAACTTAATTCTTTTGGTATAAATGTTTCTAATTCGCTATTACTATGCGGACCACCAGGATGTGGAAAAACAAAGTGCGCCTACTTAATTGCTAAACAATTAAATTTGCCGTTCGTTGTCGCTAGGCTAGATAGCCTGATTTCTTCATATCTAGGTACAACGGCCAAAAACATTCGCAGTTTATTTGAGTTTGCACAAAAAATGCCCTGTGTATTATTTTTAGATGAATTTGATGCTATTGCCAAGGCAAAAGATCATAATAATAAACTTGGAGAACTAAAAGGAGTTGTTAATAGTCTTCTACAGAATATTGATATAATGAGTAAAGATAGTCTGATGTTAGCTGCAACTAATCACCAGTAATTACTTGATCCTGCTATATGGCGAAGATTCGACTACAAATTAGAAATCGAATTGCCTGACTGGGATGCTATAACAGAATTAGTTACACTGTTTTCAAATGAACTATATACATTCAGCCAAAAAGAAATTTTAGGGATTTCAACCTTGTTTGATGGACTAAGCGGTGCAGATATAGAGGAGATTATAACCAAAGCGAGGAATTTTTTATTACACAAAATATTATTCCTCAAAACTGCAATGAATCACGAAAGTTATTGAGAATTAAGGCAAAATATCTGCGCGAGAAGGATTCTAAAGTTTTTAATTTACAAGCAATCGCAGATATCTTAGGTAGTTCAAAAACAACAATTCAGAAAATTGTAAAGGAGGTTCAGTCATGAGCGAAATTAATTTACGAAGAATTTTTTCTATTCTATAGGCTACTATAGCCCATTGTATGTGAGGGCGTAAAAATTTCTGTGTCTATGGAAAATGATTTTTCCTGATAAGAACTAGATATGTATAGGAACTTTGTCGAGTACTGTTTCTTTACGGTGTCGAATTTCTTTTCTAATTATAGATTAGCAATGTTTATGAAGAACGTGGGCTCTGCCCACACCCGACCTCTGGAATAAGAGTGGGGATTTCTGGCAATACTGCTAATGCCGAAGGAATAAGGCCGGAACGGGCTAGTTAGGAAATGCTGCCGTTCCGGTTCTCTTCATTTTAAAGATACTGGGTGATCCGTTCATCGTAGAGAACAATCAGCTGATTTAGTACCTGATCCCAGTTCCGGTATCTCTGTGTCCATTTCTTTATGACATTCCCACTAGCAAGATATCGCATTTTTTCTAATGAGCTGTTACTTGGAAATACACTCTTTGTCTTGGTGACTTTACGGTACTGACGGTTCAAACCTTCTATGATGTTGGTGGTATACATAATTCGCCTGATATCCCCGGAGAACTGAAAGAAAGAACTGACGTCCTCCCAGTTGTTCTCCCAATTGCTGATTGCATAGGGATATTTCTTCCCCCACTTCTCTTTTATATTCTCCAGTTCTGAAAGGGCAGCGGATTCATTTGGTGCATGATATACTTCCTTGAAGTCAGAAGAGAATTTCTTGAGGTCATTATAGTTCACATATTTGAAAGAGTTACGTAGCATATGGATGACGCACCGCTGGATTTCTGCCAGCGGATATACCGCTTGAATCGCATCCTTAAACCCTGGGAGACCATCTACACAGAAAAACAGCACATCCTTCACTCCTCGGTTCTTCAGATCATTGAGCATTCCAAGCCAAAACTTGCTACTTTCATTGGCTCCTACAGTGATACTCAGGATATCTTTGTACCCCCAACCGTCACACCCAGCACTACATATGCGGCACGACTGAGAATGCGGCCGTCTTCTCTTACTTTGTAATGGATGCAGTCCATGAAGACAAAAGGATATATGGGATTCAACGGGCGTGACTGCCATTCTTTGACCTCAGGGAGAATCTTATCTGTTATCTTGCTGACCATTTCTGCCGACATCTCAATGCCATAGAGATCCTGGAGCTGGTCATTAATATCCCTTGTGCTCATGCCCCGTGTATAAAGAGATATCACCTTCTCCTCAATGCCAGAGATGTCACACTGGTATTTTGGGATAAGTTTCGGCTCAAATTCCCCATTCTGGTCTCTGGGAATGTCCACCTGAAATTCTCCGTACTGGCTCTTGAGTGTTTTTGAAGAATGTCCATTCCTTTTGTTGTCGGTAAGCAAATCTCCTTTATGATTTTTTTCATACCCAAGGGAGGCATCCAATTCTGCTTCCATAAGTTCCTGGAGGATGTCCTTAAAACTATCCTTCAATAGTGCGTAGACATCGGCAACGCTGCTAATGTTGTTTTCTGAAATAATCTGTCGAATTTGTTCCTTTGCTACTGACATAAAAAATACTCCTTTTCGATAAGAATTGTCATATCTTAATTCTTACCAAAAAGGAGCCACTTTTTTCCAAGGACACAAACTAATTTACACTACCTCTCCTCAACTACGGCAACCCAGATCGAACTTCGCGGGTACAGCATCAAAAAACAATATTTTCAGTATAAAATACGCATATTCCGCAGCATCTGTTTCCCTACATTCAATAGAGTATACCGGAATAGTACAGCACTGCAGTTCTGACTCAGCTTTTCGTAGACTGCCACTCCCTCCGTTACCGGATATTTATGAGTATTCAGTTAACCTATCAGTGTATTAGTTCCCACAATCTGCTTACTGATCTTCAGAGGCAGTAAAAATATATTCTCTCAAAATATTAAGGGACTGCATAAACCGCACTCCCTTATATTGATCTGCTTTTATTTAATTAATATCTCTTTCCAATTCCGACGGTTATGACCAACTCTTAATATGATAACTGTCTTCATCATGTCCATTATTTCATAAAAAATATAATGATTTTTATATGGCATACAGTGAATCCCCTGACTGGCTAAAACAACGTCATCTACCAAGGGATAGCGTTCTGGTAATTCTTTCAGTCTCCCCATTGCGCTACGTAGACCGGTAATAAAGTTCCGTGCAGTTTCAGGCTCTAATAACGTATATGTAATATAGTCACCTATATCAATAATGTCATCTTTGGCCCGCCTAGTAAGTATAATGCTATAATCAGGCATCTCGGTACCTGCTTTCTATTTCATCAAATACTTCATCAAAATCATAGAGGTTACCATCCTGGACATCCTTCAAGCCTTCATTAATAAAATTACGAATTTCCATTCTTGCTAATTCCTCTGGAGAAAAAGTAACTTTTTCTGCTGTTACCATTGAATACACCTCCTACTGCAATTTACTTATAAACAGTATATCATAGTTTGCACAATTATTACCATAAATATTCGCATCTATATACTTCATGGAATTACAAGAATATGGTATCGCCTTTGAATCGTCTTTATTTGCACTGTCTCCGAGGGAATACCACAGACAGTGGTTTTAATGTCAGATACGCTTATATGCAGACCAGGTGTAATTGTTCAGAACCATGAACAGTTACACAAAGTGCGCACTTGTAATCTACATACTTCATTTTACACTCCCTATAATTTCATATAACCCGCCATAAGCATTTTAGCTTCAACTTGCATTTCCTCTATAACTAAGCCTTCTGTTCCCTCCCAAGTACGTCAATAATCTTATAACTTACAAGTGTCCTAATATTTGCACGTCCTTCTTTAGGATAGGCTCTTGGGTCAAATGCAGATGGATCTTTTGCCAATACTTTTCCTTCCCCGCCGTGATGCAAGCCGCAGGTCTGAATCTATATTGATTTTACACACTGCTGATTTCGCGGCCTCACGCAGCATATATTCCGGAATCCCAATTGCATCTGCCAGAGAATCAACACCTGTTCTTTTCACAAACTCCTCCACCTGATCCGGATTGGTATATGCCACATCCGCCGCGGACACATTGACATCATCTTCGATCCCTGCAAGCTGTCCCAATTCGCCTTCTACCACGACACCGTGTGCATGCGCATATTCTGCCACTCTTTTTGTCGCCTCAATATTTGTTTCGAAATCATGATGTGAACCGTCAATTAGTATATTCTATTTCAAATGGACTGTCATTAATTCCATATCCATTTATACCTATATAATCAATAGGGTAATTAGCTTTACTAAACTCATCCTCATAATTTCCCTCCACGGTATATAGCATCCCATCTTCTACTTTTTCTACAATTCCCACATGTTCTGATATCCCATCACCATCAGAATCAAAAAATATAATATCTCCAGATGCAGGGACATAATCCCGCCCTTTCCAGCGTCCATGCTCCTGAAACCATGCAACACCAGTTGGACAATATGCAAATTTCGGCACCACTCCGCTTTCTATATATCCACACTGCTCTGCACACCAGGAAACAAAACAGGCACACCACTCTTCTCTTCTACTGAATCCATACCATCTCCAATAAGGCTCTCCTCCCAAATTCCCAACCTGCGACAGCGCAACTTCCACTATCGCTTTGCTTCCCCCACCTCGTTCCACCTCTCTAAAAGCATAATAGCGCAGAACATGGAAAGCATATTCCTTGTCGCCATAACTGCTCCATCCCATCCTCTGCGCCATCATATCTGAATATTGGGCTGCATTTGCAGCCGTATACTTTCCATCCTTTTCTATCGCCCAGTCAATATACGCATTTCCAAAATTATAGCCCTGCAAAGCCAGTTTGATTCGTGTTATATCTATCGGATTCTTCACATCAGCCATCTGAATACTGTCCCGCAGCATCTGCACACCGCATTCAATAGAGTATGCGGGATCCGTTATTCCATTTGGTGTATGGGGATACCGATTATTATAGCCGCATTCTGAACTTTGCATGGGATCTTGCCCGCGCCCACCACTTTCCTGCATCATAACCGCTTTAATTAGTTCTGTATAATCTTCAATTCCATATTGCGAGGCATACCGCCAGATAATAGATTCATACTGACGAACCTCAACACTGATCAAATTATCTATAATCCCATTGTTTCCTCCACTCACAGACAAAACACTCCCGAAAAGAACAATCATCAGAATCAGTGCCACTGCTGCACTCCCAAATGTTGAAGCTATTAAAAATATGCTCCTGGTGGCATAGACCATATTCCTAGTAAACTTGTAAACGCCACGAACCAGGTTCTTAGTTACTGAAACCGCACTCCCAATTTTCTGGGAATTCTTTACAGTGTTTTCTATAGCTTTAGCTGCTCTTAACACGGCCTGACCACTTGTACTGATAGATGTCCCGGCAGTTTTCATCCCCTGCTGACTTGGTTTCTGAACCTGATAAACAGCTTGTTTTATTTCTTTCCCCGCAGCATAGTTACACTGCTTTGCTTCCTGCTGAGAACGCTCTAAAATCTTTATTTTTTTCTTTATTTTATCTTTTTGTTTAATCTTAAATTTCTTAATTGGCGACTGGACATCCCGATCTGCTGACATATTGTCCTGTCTACCTGGCGGCCCGGCTTTTGTTCCAAATGTCTGTTCATTAGTTGAATGACACCCCTCATTAGCCTGATTTGAGTATCTTTTACGTATTTTTGAGACCTGTAGAACTGTTTTACCGCTATGAACTAATCCCTGTTTTCCTGTAAAGCTGGCAGCTTTTTTTGTCCCTACACTAATCTTATCGTCTGCATAAGCTGATGGGGAGCCCTCGGCATCATCCTGAGCACCACTGATATCCATTTTGGTTTTCACTGCCGGATCCTTCAAATGTCCCAAAACAATCTCAGCCCTATTCAGTACTTTAATAACTCTTCTGTTTTCCTTCTCTTTAATATCTCTCCCCATCAGTTTTGCCTCCCTCTTCTACCGTACTGACAACAAATTTATCTAAACCAAACCTTCTCCTGCCCTCTTTTCGGCTCTGTTCTGAATTGTTCTGGATACCTCAGTTTTACACTTTCCATATAGTACGGAGCGAAACGGCTGTTGAACAATTCATATGGGCACAGCATCTCTTCCCGACTCTCCTGCATAAACCCATTCCACAAATTAAAAGCAAGACGTGTAATCTCCGTGCTCTCTCCCGTCTGCCATGCTGCATGGATTGCCTCCGGCTTAATACTGTCATCCTTAAAATCAAATAACTTACCAACGTTATCCCGGGTCATTTCCGTAATTCCAATGCAATAAAAAAAGGCACAGTGGTATTTGTCTCTCCTCCCACTCTGCCTCAACATGTGTTTATAAAATTCTTCATGTTCCTTTGATATAAAATACAATCCGTCCATTATATCTCTCCATTCACTTAAATCTACCCACGCTAAAGTTCGATACATAAAATTGGGGCACCGAGTGTTTATACCAAATGCCTTGTACTCCTGCTGTTTGACAACATTTTCTCTGGACGCAAAAAAGCGCATGAAACTGTTATGTCTCATACGCCTCAATGTTTCCAACTATTATAAACTTTCGCGTTCTAATATCCTCTCAATCTCTTCAGATAAAAGACTCCTGTCAAATACAGAAAATTATACCGATGTACCTCCACCACATAGCCTTATCCTTTATCTACACAGTTTTAGAAAAGGGAATGTCGATGCCGCAGCACCAAACATTCCCTTCTCATGTTTGATTTTTCCGTTGTCTGCCAACCGCCAGCACCTACGTATGGAAAATAACAGGTTTTTCCGTTGCCTGCCAACCTCCGACACCTGCGTTCGGAAAACGTATCAGATTTTAGGTGTCAACCCACCGCTGATTCACAGCTTGTCTAATTACATTTTACAATACTCTTTCCGCAAAATGCAATTACAACTTATTTTATTTCGACATAATAATGTTCATTCAGAAGATATCTCCTTTGTTATTTGACAATAATAAGTCATACTCTTTTCCGACTTTTTGACAATAACTAGTTATACAAAATTTAGTTTTCAGCAAAAAATGCCGCTACACAGACTAAACCATGCAACGACATTTTCTATGACTTTTTTACACTAACTTTACAACAACCAATCCTAACGGTTTTTCACATTAATATAACTTTTTATTGTAAAAGTATAATTATCTATTGTAAATTACCACTTTCTATTTAAAACTCCTCCGATGGCTTGGTGGTCATCAACCGATACAGTTCCGTATCCTTAGGAAATGGATTCAAAAACGGCACCAGGGAACTCCCCACTTTTGCCAGCCCATTCCCCGCCCTGGCGTTCGTAACATAATTCAGTTGTTCCTGCGAAATATGCAGCAGTTCCGCCAGCCGGTCCCTGTCAGAAGCCGCCTGGTTCAGCATCAAAATAAATTCAGAATTAGAAAGCATAGTGCGCGCCTTTGTAGAATCCAGAACATATTCCACATTCTGTGTCAGACTCGTCACCCATGCATTTCTCTTCCGGAACCGCCGATACGCACTATCAAAAAAGTTCTCGCTGTACCGGTGTTCCAAAAGTGTATGAAATTCATCCAAAAAGATATGTGTTCGAATTCCATTCTCCCAGTTTGTCGCCACCCGGTTAATCATATGATCAGTAATGACCAGCTGCCCCACAGCTTTTAAATCCTCTGTCATATCCCGTGTATTAAAGCAAATAATCCGATTACTAATGTCCACATTCGATGGATGTGCAAAGATATCCAATGTCCCATCCGTAAACAATTCCAGCATTAATGCCAATTCCTGTGCCTCCGGCTCCGTCTGCTCCAACAGTATCCGCCTCAGCTGAAAGAAACTTGGAACAATCCCACTCTTTTTTCCATCTTGATAAACCCTTGCAACGCACCGATCCAGAATACTCTTTTCCTTAGGCCCAATAGCTTGGTGATCACTGATCCGTTCAAATAGAGACAGGATAAACTGGGACTTATCAATAATCGGATCCTTCTCCCCATACCCCTTCACCATATCCATCGCATTGAGATGTACCTGCCCGCCCGCAGAAAAGGTCAGCACAATTCCATACAATGCCTCAACTAACAACTGATACTCGCCTTCTGGATCGTAGATCAGGATATGATCATCGGTAGACAAGGCAATCAAAACAATCAGCAACTTAGTGAGCATAGACTTCCCGCTTCCCGGAACTCCCAGGACAAATGCCGAAGGATTCAGTAGATTATCCCTGTTTACCAGTATCAGATTATGGGAAATTGCATTCACCCCAATATATATCCCCCCGGCATCCAGAACCTCCTGCGCCCGGAATGGCATCAATACAGCCAGACTTTCCGTTGTCAGTGTCCGAAGTGCATGAATCTTCCTGACTCCAATCGGCAGCGCAGTATTCAGTCCATCCATCTGCTGATACCGAAGCACTGCAAACTGACACATATGCTCCCTTCCGATCGCCAGCAGAGCCTCCGTATCAATGTCCAGCTGTTTCTTTGTATCCGCCGTGTGCACCAGCGTCAGTACCGCAATCATCATCCTCTGATCGCGTGTAATCAGATCATTCAAAAATTCCTTGCTTTCCTTCCGCTGCATCTCCATATCGTAGGGAATGGCCGCACTAAAATTCTGGTTTGCATTCTGCCGCCTCTGCCAATTTGTAATATTCGTCTCCACCCCAAGCAGCCGCCTTTCTACTTCCTGTACTGCTTCATCAGTAGGCACAGGTATAATGTCAATGCTCAGCATCATATTCCTGTTGATATCTGCCAGAGCGGAAATCATATTGTCCTTGATATAAGATGCATAATCTTTCAGGTATAAAACACGGCCATACCGCTCCCCCATCCGGAAACAGTCACTTTCAAACGCAAAACTGTCCGGACAGATGGAATCCTTAAAGTCATGTCCTTTTCTGGCAGAGTCCTTCATATCGAACTGGAAGCTGCCTTCTTCCTCTGCACAGTAAAAATCATGCAGAATACGCAGTTTTTCCTCCGTTTCCATTTCCACACAGGCACTTCCGAGATCTGCGAAATGATTTACAAGACTATTTCCCATTCGCAGAAAATAATTTCTCGCCTCCTCTAGGCCCTTTTTAAAGACCGAAACAGTCACATACAGCTCCTTCATAAGCCCATTTGCATCCTGCGTCTTGTTGAGCAGCATCTGATTCACTTCCTTCCTGAAGCGGTCCAGCTCATCCCCCTGGTATGTCATGAGTATTTTTTCCTTGAATTCCTCCTTATTCATCTTCCTTACTGCGACAGTCAGTTTCACAGTCGCGCCACTGTCCAGAGAATTTAAAATGTCACTGTAATTCCAGAACATTCCCTTTTTATCCTCATGGGAAGCCACCTCATAATTAATATCCGTAAACTTATAAGTCTTTGCATACTTATTCCTTCCCACTTTAAATATCCCGTCAGGATAGACTGTCTGAATCGGAATGGCATCCTGCACTCTTTTCGGCACCCTGAATAGCTCCTTGTCTTGTTTCAATACATTTCCCAATGTCTTTATCATGTCGTTTTATCCCCTCCTTCGCTTTTTGTTCCAGGCAGCTTTTCACTGCCTCATAGTATAAATTTTCCGGGCAGAACACCAGATGTTTCGGGATCATAATCTCTGATTTCAGCCACGCCCAAATAAATTGTTCTGCATTCATCCCGTGGTACCGGAAGAATCCCAGTACAGCAAATGGAGCCGCCCCCAGCACACATACCCATGAAACCGTCTCTGTCCCCAGATAAGGATGCAAAAGGAAATAGATCCCCACTGCCGCTCCACATGCCAGGGCAGAAAAAAGAAACTGCCGCAAGGACAGTCCGAAAAACATAGTCTCCGTATATTCCCGTATGTCACGGTTTATTTTTACTTCCATACATCACCAATAGCAACAAACTCTTGACTTCTAATGATAATCCTCATTTTGTTGCCTTTCCTTTCACAAAATATTTGCACATTTGCAATCATTGCCGTTCCTGTTATACTGTTCATAAGAAAACAATTCAGGGGGTGCGACTATGATATATGCAGCTATGCTTTCACTAGGAATAACTATTGTTTTATTCCTGCTTTCTATTATTTTTAAACTTGCCGGTAAATTACGCCTGACGCTTCCGGTCATCTATTTTCTTTTAATCAGCACTGTGCTGAACAAATGGGCTGCCGCACATGAGAAGCTGGCTTTTAACATTCTCTTCGGCCTGCTGGGCATCACACTCATCAGCTGGATTGTATCTCTTTACCACGCAATTCAGGAACGCCGATACATGAGTGCCCGGGCGGATGATATTAAATGGCAGCTGCAGCGCTCAAAAGAAATGGGAATCCCACGCGATGCCGTCTATATAGATGCCCGCGGTGATATGCGCTATGAGGATACCGATGAATCTGTTTTTTAACCTCAAATGCTAACGGACGTTTCCATACTGGGAGCGTCCGTTTTTATAATCCCATCATTTCCCTTACCACCCGGTCTGACATCTTGATTGTCCCTACCAATACCAGCATATTGAATGTTAACTCTGCAATATAGCTCCACACCATAGTCACCGCTGCCTCACTTGTATTGACTGCCGGCGGCGATGACGCGAACAGGGAAAATATAATACAAGCCAGTGCGATGACCGCCCCCTCCAGGCAAACCGCTGCATAACTTTTCAGAAAACTCTTCCCCACGTTCTGACTTGGTTCACCCGCAAATGTTGATAACGGAACCGGCGCTATTGCCGTATACAGGTAAACCTTAAAGAACCGTCCATATACAGACAGTATCATGATAAAAGATAAAACCGTCACCAGCAGCCCGCCTATCAGCGTAACCGCCCACAGCGGAATGCTTTCTAAAAATCCACAATCTTCAATTGCCGTAACCATCTCCTCCGGCAGCACGGCTTCCGTCGTATTTCCGAAGCCTGCCGTATTCATGATGGAAGAAATAATCCCCTGGACAATCGTAAAAAGAGCCATCATCAATTCCATCCCATAGCTAATGATACCTTTTGCCAATGCAAAGCGCACAAACAGCTTCACTGCATGTTCCGGGCGCTTCACCTCTGTGAAACTGCCGCATGTCTTCACTACCCCAACAACAAAAAAGAGTACAAGCAGTGCATATCCAATCGCCTGCAGTGCTCCATTAATATTGACCATAACTGCCCATATCCCCCCGCCTCTGAAGGTTTCCGGAGATTGGGTCAGCAGCTCCCATATCTCCGAAAGCTTCCCGTTCCATATCTCCAATGCCTTCATCAGGTTCTGGACCACCCAATTATCTGACTCCATTTATCCACCTCCTTTCCATGCCCAGACAGCAGATCCTTACCGCCTGTTTCCCTTCTCTTTATCCGGCAATCATATTTAGGATTTCCTTTGCAAATGTTATAATGATTCCTCCTGCCAGAGTCAGGAATCCATTTGCTCTTTGGGATGGATCATGGGATTTCAAGGACAGTCCTACCTGCACAATGCCAAACCCAAGCAGGATCATTCCAATCGCCCTGATCAATCCGAAGATAAAATCAGAAAGATTATTTACAACGGTTATAGGATCGCCTTCCGCATGAACTGTAATGCTTCCAACAGTAAGCAAAAGCACCGCCACAGCATAGATCATAAAAAGACAGCGGGCATTGAAGTCCCTACTTTTACGCCGCCTCTCATTTTTTCTTTCCTTGCACTCTTTCTTCCGGTCCATTTTGTTGCCCCTCCTTTTTGTCTTAGAAATACTCATCCAAATCAGCCTCAGAGAGCAGTTCATAAACAGCTTCTTCCTGTCCTGTTTCCAGCGCCGGTGTAACATCGAACGTACCGTCAGGTAATACACCTGTGACTATGCTGACACTCCCTATCGCCCCGTCTGCCTCTCCATGTCGGTATGGCTTTGCGCCCCCGTCCGTAGTCAGCCCTACATTCGGATGTTTCATGATGTCAAATTTATAATCCTTCACTGCTGGTTCCCCACGGATAAACAAAAGCGCATACCGGTTATCCAGCATACGCACTTCATCGGGTGTCATTAGTTCCCGTCCTGTTATCTGATAGTTCGTGGAATAATTTCCTGAATGCCCTGTCGATTTTCCATAAGTATTCGTATCAATAGTGGCTTTTCCTAACAGCTCACTAACATACTTGTGGGTACCCTGCTCATTTCCTCCCAGATAGAGGAAGCTGTCACAATTCCCTAAAATCGACTCCCACTGCTTTTCGAACAGTGCCTTCAGCTGCGACAGGTTCTGCAGAATAATAGAAACAGATATCCCCCTCGAACGCATTACCGAAAGAATCTTATCAAAGTCATCCGGAAGTGAAACATTGGCAAATTCGTCCATTACAAAGTGCACATGCACCGGCAGACTCCCGCCATATTTGCGGTCAGCCACATAAAAAAGATGCTGAAACAACTGCGTATATAAAATACTGACCAGAAAATTAAAACTTACATCATTGTCTGGTATCAGGGCAAATAACGCCATCTTCTCCTCACCCATCCTGGCCAGTTCCAGTTCATCTGTTGCCGTCAAAGAAGCCAGACTCTCCAAGTTGAATTTTTCCAGCCGTGCCGCCAATGTTATTTGAATGGATTTCAACGTTTTAGCCGAACCCGAATGATATGCACGGTAATACTTCAATGCGATATGCTCCGGCTCCCTCATTTCCAGACGTTCAAACAGTTCATCCAAAGGGCTCTGCTCAGAGCCATCCTCCTCACTCACATCGCCTGCACGCAGCATCTCCATAACCATTGGAAAGTTCTGCTCCTCTTTTGGAGCCTCATATTTTAGGTAAAAAACCAATGCAAGCAGTAGCATGGAGGCCGCCGTGTCCCAAAAGGGATCCTGTGATTGGGAACCTTTTGGCGTAGTGGATTTAAACAAATTTGTAACCAGCCGTTGGACATCGTTATCATTCTGTAAATAAACAAAAGGATTATAGCAGTGTGACCGTTCCATATTAATCAGATCCAGTACCCGCACCACATAGCCTTTGGTTTCCAGCAGATGCCCTGTATCACGTAATATCTCACCTTTGGGATCCAAAATTACCATTGAGCAGTTTGCGCTCATGACATTTGGTTTTCCGAAAAATCTTGTCTTTCCGGAGCCTGCCCCGCCTATTACTACAATGTTCAGGTTCCTTCTGTGTTTCCTGACCTGAAAGCTGATTCTTACATTCCGGGTCAGTATCTTATTACTGCAGAAATCATGATCAGCATATCTCTTCCCCAATACTTTCGGGCTCCCCCACTTTGCACTGCCATGCTCTTCCCCTTTCCGGTAATTACGTTTTGTAGCATAATAGATTCCAATGCCCATTGCATATGCAAGTAAAAACAAAAAAACTGTTTTCAAGCTGCCTTCACACCATACTACCTGCAGGGGATGTTTCATCGACTCTTTCAAACCTGCAGCAATATTCATGAAATTGTCTGGGAGTAATGGTGCTGTCAGCAACGCCGCCCATATAACAGGAACTGCCCCTGCCAGATAAAATGGCAGCGGCAGTTCCTGTTTATATTCTTCTGTCATGTTCCCTTATCCTTTCCAGCCTCCGCTCCAGCACCTCTGTCTTCCGGATCCCGCTGTGAAGATTTCCAAATATATCATTCACCCACTTTACCTCGCTTTCCCTTTCCCTGATTTCCGCCCTGGCTGTGCATGCGGCATTTCCTTTTTGTTCGGTACTTTCTCAACACTTTGTTTTCCTGCCTCCGCCTTCTTTCCCCTTGATTCTTTCATCTCTTTTAGCATCCCGCGAACCGATGGTTTGTGATCCAAATCAGAAGTACCCCTGGCGTCGTTCCCTGGCCTCCTGGAGGATGGCTTTGACAGAGGGCTTTTTTCTGTCTCCCCCATAGAAGGGTTTCCCTGCATTAAGCTCTCTTTTTCTTCCTGCGCTGTCCGATGACCCTGATCTTCCTTTGCTGCCGTTTTTTCTAACAATTCCTCTATAGGTTTCTCTTTTTCAGCCTCATGTTTTACTCCGGCAGTTTCTACAGCAGCAAATTTAAACCGGTCTACAATCCGTTCAATCTTGGCGGCATCTTCTGCTCTTACCATAATATCGCACATTCCATCCGGACTGCCTTTTGAGTCGCGCAGGGCACAGTATAGAACCCCATACCGCTTAGCCTCTTCCTTAAATGTCTTCAGATCGGAGTTCCTAACTCCATAGATCTTCAATTCCTTTCCTGAACGTAGCATGGACTTTAACCGTGTCCTGCCGCTGGTTTTGTTCTTATCTGCATCCCGGAGTGCAGCATACAAAAAGGCAGCAATATTCTTTGCTGCCGAACCTGTAATCTTCAATACAACCTCATATCCTTCCAAAGTCAGACGGACAATCTGTTCCGCCGCATCACCTGACGTATTCATTGTGGTTCCTCTCTTTCTCCTGGTTTTCCTTTTTCCCATACTGTATTGTTTTCATAACAGCTATTTTCTCTTTTATCATCCCCGATCTTTCCCTGATGCCATTACATAATCGTTCTTCTTTTCTGAGACCCGATATCTGACATGTCAGCTCTGCAATATCGTTCTTCACTTTTTCCAGTGTTTCTGTATCTTTTAACTTTCGGGATAAGCCTCGCATTCTTGTTCTCTCCTTGCCCAACTCTCTCATTTGTGCCTTAATCCCTGCCTGATATGCGTCCAACTGTTCTTCCGTATCAATATGATTCCTGCATAATAGCTTGGTCTCTTCAAAAATCCGCTCCATCTTCCGCACATCTTCTTTTAATACGAGAGGCATCTCACCTTGCTTTCGCCGTGAGTGCTTCTGAAATACACCTAATAAATAGCAATAATGGAGGCATAGCCCGCGAAACCCGCCAATCTTACGTGTTTCACTCTTCTTTCCCTTCACCGGAATCTTCCAATATTTATCCCCTCCGCCTCCCTTTGCTCTAATATTTCCGGCTAAGCGTTTCGAAGATTTATTATTTTCTTCCAATATCCTCTTTTGGATATTTTCAAGGGAGTACTCCGGATTCTTCCTGTCAATCCGTACAAAACGCTCCTTTCCCAGTGGGCGGAGTGTAAAATACTTACGGTTCATTTTTATCTCGTATCCCTGAACCTCCATATAATGAAAAAATTGAGAAATCGTGGCGGACCTAGCGATATTTTTCTCAATATCAGCTAATATATAATCTCTCCAGGTCGGTTTCCCCTCCTGTCTTGCTAGATATGCATCATAACTTGGCCGCCTTCCTGTCTTCGGATTCTCAATTACGGACAACTGGTATTCTCTGCAAAGCCGGTCGGATGTTTGCCTCATAAGGTCATAAGATGCATTGTTGTCATAATAGCGGCGCCCATCTGCAAATGAAACCGAATTCAGTACAAAATGGTTATGAATATGGGCCTTATCCAAATGGGTTGCCACGATCACCTCAAACCTGGACCCCCACAATTCCTCTGCCAGCTTCACCCCAATTTCATGGGCCTGCTGTGGGGTGACTTCTCCTGGCATAAAACTCTGATATCCGTGGTATGCAATAATGCCCCCTTCCTTCTGGTACTGTTTCTTCGTAACCATCATTTCCTGCCTTGCTGTTTGGGGATGGCAGTTCAGCCCCGTTACGTAATACTGCTGTTCAGTCTTATAATCCTGCAGCATATAATCCATGACATCCCGCAGCCCCTGCAGATCCTGCCGCGAAAACTTCACATTTTCTGTTTTCTCAGCATTATTTACATAATCAATTACATGATCCATCCTGCCCCTGACATCCCATATCTTTGTCGTAGCCAATTTTAATCACACCTTGTCCGGCAGCAAAAACTTCTGTTTAATTTCCAGTTGGAACCTTGTCCACCTGTCTGCTTCTTTTTTGTAATAGGGGGCATCGATGAGGCCCAGCACATTTGCCTTTGTGGAAATCTGATGGAGATGAGTTCCTATTATATTCATCTGGCGCATGACATCATAGAATTCTTTATCCGGTTTTTCATGCAGTATATAACCGTTCAGGCCAGCACGTATAAACGCCTCTCTGGAGAGCCCCGACTGTTTTACCTTCCGATCAAGCTCCATTGCCTCTGTCTCCGTCATCCGGAACATCAATGAAACATTTCGTTTTCTCATCTGTCCCTCTCCTTTTCCTTTGGTATTGAATCCCTCAGCTGAGACAGCTTCCTTGCCTCACGATTATATTCATAGGCACGATCAGAAAGTACCTCCTCCGGCTCCACCTGTGTTGCATTGATTTCCCGTACCATCTCCCCAAGTTCCCTGGCCTCCAGGCTACGACTTTTGGGGACAATTATAAGTTCGTGAATCGAAGATGGAAGGATATGAAAATCATCCTGTAGACATTCCCCTATATTTTTCAGCACGCCCGGATACAGTATGGAGCTTGCACCAAATGACTTGCTGCCATTAGTAAGGACATACATCTGATCTTCCGGCAGATTCCTAAATGCTTCTTCATCCACAAATAAATTAAGCCCCTGTTCTTCGGCTTCTTCTCCAATCATGTTAATAATGATATCTCCCATCCGCTTAAAGACCGGTGGTTTTATGCGCTGCATATTTTCCAGTGCAGTTCCATAGAGTTCGCCTTCACTAATATTCCACTGCTCCAGCATTTGGTTCGTTATCTTAGCATGCATCTCTCCACCGGGAATGTCATGCTCTACCTGGTAGATGATAGATAAATCTTCTATATTCTTATGAGGCACCTTCTTAAGCAGAGACGAATTTGCTTTTTTGTTAATAATGCTGCACGTGATAAAATCTTTGACATACTCATATCTGTCCATCTGAAACTTCTGTAACAATTCCTCAGCCGGCATAGAATCTCTGACGGTCTCTCCCAGCCGGGTTAATATCTGAACCATGTCCTCCCCTTGAAGATAGGATTTGTAGCATTCCTCAAGATAAACCGTGGGAGATACGTTAACTCCCTGCGGCTTGATAGAGACTCCGGTCCGGATCTGCCCGTTGTTCTTTTCTGTGTTCATCAGGCTCACCTCACTGCCATCCAACTCTTCTGGTAAGTGCTGTGGCAGATCCGCCTCCACTCGCTGTGCAAATTCCTGAAACGTCATCATGATCGTATCACTCCTTTCTTCACAGAACGCTTTTTCATCTGGTTCTGATAGGCTGACAGCCTGCTTATCCTTCTTCGCTTATCCACATTCCTGTTAATTTCTGTTTTCATCTGCCGTTCTCCCTTCATATTGATTTATCCTTCCAATCTGCACCAAGCAAATTGTAATAACACCGCAGAAACTACCCAATATAAATCCAATTCCTAACATCAGTATCATACTTTTCTATTTCTCCTTCCGGCATTAAACAGGGGATTGGGGAAGCTCCCCAGCCAGCGAATTCGGCTGCCGGAGGCAAGCCAAATTCAGTGCTGGTTAAGACGATGTATTTTCCCCACCTGGTCTATCTCATATCACGCTTTTTTTACGCTGACTCATCTCCCCCTCCCTCCCATCCGTTTCTTTTCTCTTGCTTTTGTTACTTCCAGCCCCCGGCTGATGCACAGGCAATCGTTGCAATCCTTCCCTTTTACCGGGGGCCTGTCTTTTGTCCTATACTGCTTCGGAAGTACTGCCCGTATTGCCTGAACTGCACGCCTGCCTGCAAAATCGTTATCTAAATGGAACACAACTGTATCAATTTCCGTGTGTTCCTGAAGGAACTTGCTAAGCGCTGCCGGCATCTTACTCATTTCAATGTCTCTTGCAGGCTTGTACACGCCTGCAAGTGATAACAGGTGTTCAGCTCTCCAGTCGTTCCCCTCCTGCTTCTGTATCGTCGCATAGGAAAGCAGGTCGATAGGCGACTCAAAAAGATGCACCGTTAATGCTTTTTCCTCTGCAGGAACTGCAAATGAATACCTCTTATCACTTCCATTTGCATCTCCAATAAAATCAGAATCAATCCCACGGAGGGCCGCATAGCGGGGTATTCCAGCAGAATCTTTCCCAATAAACCCGGCATTATGATACTGTCGGGTCTCACATATCCTACCTGTGTTGATGCAGAAATCTATAATCTCCCTGTCAATCCCCCTGTTCACCAGATACTGTATGACCTGCTCAGGGTACTGACTAAGCTCGGGGAGCAAGAGCTTTTTCTTTCGTTGTTCTTCTTTCTGCGGAACATAAACCGGCGGAGTAATCGCCGCCTGCCCTGCAATAATTTCTACCGCTTCCATAAAAGAATAACCCTCCACCTTAATTAGATAATCCAGGGCAGACCTGCCGCCAATCCCCCTGCTCCACCACATCCATTTACCATTTGAAATCTTCAGCGAATCATGGGATCTTGTGGTAAACGTGTTGCCAGAAAAACGGACAAGTTCATGCGGCTCATAGTTTTTCAAATAGGTCAGCAGATCCATTTTCTTCACCTCCTGCACGACTTCGGGTGCAATATATGGCATTGTTTCACCTCCTCTCCAATAAAAATAGCCGGTCGGCAATTTAGTTCACCAACCAGCTATGTAAAGAATTTCCTGATATGTAATTGTGTTTTTGTATCGTCCGTCATCATATTTTTAGGAAAGAAAGAAGTGCTATAGCATCTCGCACCCCAAGAAGATAAAGCTCCATCCGTTCCACATATTCCTGATTATCTTCCGCATATAGATAATCAGACAGTGCCTCCAATTCTTCCTTGGAAAAAGTACGTCCTTCCGTTATGCTGTCATGCCCATCCAATATGGCGATAAAAGGATAAGCATCCAGAAATTCCTCTACCTCTTTCACAAGCCTTGTATAATCAGAGCAATGTTTTCTTGCTGCTTCCCTGGCCCGCTCATCCACTTCATCAAAAAAAGCATTCTGCCAAAGCGACAGATTCAGATGGTTAAAGTCACGCATTACCTGACCTCCCCTTATTTTTCTGTAGTAATTAAAAAGAAACATATTCATGGCTCTTCGCCTCCCTTCTTTACAAAAGTTACTATAAATGATTAACACCTGCACCGCAATGATGCAAATGCCCGAGCATATGTACCCCCTGTACCAGACATCGGTACAGGGGCAATTTCAACGTTCCTCACGCTCTTTTCTTCTGTGGAATGGTATAAGCTCCGCTTCAGCCACTTCTGAGGATTCCATTTCCTGTAGGTATCCCCTTTCCTTAAAGCTGAACATTTCCCCACTGGTTCCGGCTATGATGATGTGGTCTGCTATATCAATTCCCAATAACCTTCCACACTCCCATAGCCGCCTCGTTATACGCTTATCTTCATTTGATGGATTCAGACTACCACTGGGATGGTTATGCATCAGTATAATGGAACGGGCATTTGATAAGATGCTGCTTTTAAACACCTCTCTCGGGCTCACAATTGCCTGATCAAGTGTGCCCATGCATACAATATTCATATTGATAATCTGCCCATTCGCCTTTAAGTTCAGGACACAGAACACTTCCCTATCATACTGGCTGATTTCCTTTCCTACTACTTCCACCGCATCTACGGGTTTGCGAACCGGCTTGTCGCAGTACAGGGAAGGTTCTCTCACAAGCCGGATATTCACTACCTCTAATTCATTCATCTTCTGCCTCCTGAATAGTAATGCATAGTATCTGGCTCTCTTCCATAGCTTCCACCATTTCTCTCAGCTCGCTGAAATCATGGATAATAATTTCCTTCATGCGTCCTCTTCTCCCCTCCGCAGCTGGAATCCAAGGTTTGCTTCGTATTCTGTTCCTTTTGCGACTCCACCTGTTCTGAATCTGCCTGTTGGTTTAAATCATTCTTCGGATTCGTTTCCCGTAGATGTCTCCCACCTAAGAAAGTAATCACCTTATTTGATTTCACATGTTTTTGTAACTCATTAATGACGGCAAGCTCAGTCACTGTTATCCCCGGCAGTCTGAGCATATCTTCCATACCAAGAGAAAGAATGGCTCTCTCCGTGTCATATCCGGCATCTAAAAGCCTACTCAGTGTCCTGAATGCCTTTGTGTTTTTTGCCATTTATATGCTGCCTCCTCTTCTTTTTATAAACTATTCCGGCTGCTACGAACGCTATTGCAATACATAATAATATCAGGCTTAGCACTGCTTCTGTCTTGTCTCCCGTTTTAGGCCCTTGGGGTATAACCGGTTTCTTTTCGATCGCCTTGTCCTTCATTTCTACCTTTTGTACCTCAGCCGTATCTTCCAATTTAAATGTAACGTCTTCTGCTATCTCATAATGATCCGGTGCTGCAATTTCCCGCAAAATTAAATCGACTCCTACCGGAAGCTGATCGACTCTGTGCGGAGAGCCGTCCGTAATCCATTCTTCAAGAATAGTTCCTTCCGTTGTCAGAATCTGAAGTTTTGCGCCTTTCAATTCTTTTCCTGTTGTAATGTCTGTCTTGATAATTTCTGTTTTTGAAATATCATCTTTCATTTCTACTTTTACCACGCTGCCATCTGCCTTCACCTGAAACTCTACATCATTTGCAGTAACATAGCCTTCCGCAAATGGCGCAAGTTCCTCATGCAGGATATAAGTTCCTTCCGGCAGACCATATATGACATGTGCTTCTTTCCCACTGACCCACTCTTCTACGACTTTGCCGTCCTGAGTTTTCACCTGTAATCTGGCTCCTTCTAATTCTTTTCCGGTAGTCAAATCAGTTTTTGTGATCTGGGTTTCTGTAGGCTGATTTTCAAACTCCTTTTCAACGGTAATAACCGCCTGGCTCTGGTCTTCGTAAGGCACCACAACCTCCCAGATTTCTTCGGATTGCAAGTACCCGGGTAAAGGTCTTAGCTCTTTCACATAATAGGAGCCATGAATCAGTTCGCTTGAGAATGTCAGTTTCCCCTTCTCATCTGTACTTTTCTGCTCAATCAGCGTATCTTTTTCCAGAAGCAGCGTGCCATCGGCTGACAGGATATCCTCTTTTGTATACAAACCAAAAACTGCCCCCTGGAGAGCCTTCCCATCCACCTTATCTTTCTTCTTTACGCTGATTTCTATCTTTTGCCTCTCATTCATACATTCGAGCTCTTCATAGACAACCGCTGCAGTATCGTCCTCACTGGTCAGTATGAATTCTTTTATCTCTGTGTTTAAAACAAAATGTGACCCAGCTTCTACCTCTTTCACATAATAGGAGCCCAAAGGCAGGTTATTAACAGTGGCCTTCCCCGTATCATCTGTCGTCAGCGTTGCTGCCACATCATCTTTGTGGTAGCGGATGACTAGATTTCCTTCCTTGTCTTTGGCCCCATCCGGACTGGCGATATCCTCTTTTGCCCTGACCTCAAAAACCGTTCCCGCGATACCTCCCTCTTCATATTTAAACTCATGGAATACAGCATCTGACCAATCTTCGCTAATGACTGCTTTTTTCACTTTGTTCCAAATGCCTTTTGCTTTATCCAACACAGACTCTCCCGTGATGGATTGAAGCTGCTCCCCAGTCTTTACAATGGTCAGACTGCCTACCTGCTCATTATTCCTTTGTTCTATTGTAACAATTGGTATCCCGCTCTCCGGATCGACCTCAGAAACATTGCCAGCCTCGACAGTAATAGTAATCGGTTTCTGCTCCTGTTTTTTATAGATGCCCTCCATTTTGATATCTAAAAGCGATACCTTCTCATCCCCTAAAAACAGTTTCATTTCACTTCCGGCCCGGACAAAATTCACCGGTGCCTTTACTTCTTCAATCCTGTAAGTTCCTGGCTGTAATTTCTCCGGTGTGACCAGATATCCTTCCTCTGTAGTGGTAAATACACTGATTTTTTGCTTGTTAGGATAGTTAACTGTCTGCTCCACATATTTCCTGGCTTTACAGTCATATATCTTGTACGAAGCCTCTTTACCGAGAACAACATTTCCGGTCTGGGCATCTCGTTTTATTATTTTAAGAAAGAATTGGTACGGCCTGTCATCAAATATACGCCATGTCATAGGTTCCCGGCTGTCTTCTGTTATACTTACTATAAACGGATTCACCTTGTTTAAATTTTCCGGAACCGTACTCTCTTCCACAACATACGTTCCATATGCAAGTTCAGGGCTTACCAGATACCCTTTATTGTCTGTAAATAATTCAGGCACTGGTACTGGCTTCTTGTTCTTATACGTATGGGCTGTAATTTCCTTGCTGAAATCATAATCCACAAAATCCTCTGCAGTGTAATAGGAGCCATTCTTTGGCTTCAATGTGCCGTCCTTTACCTTGGTAAGGCTGTTTACCAGATAGACTTTAAATCCGGCGCCCTCTACTAAGTCCGTTTCCGTCTGTTCCCCGTCTTCGCTTATTTTAATCAAAGAGAATGCCTGCTTTTTTACCTGTTCCTCCACGATCAGGCTTTTGGTCACAATCTCTACTTCCTGTCCGCCATAGCTAAGTGTTGCATCATACTCTTTCGGCTGCAGCAGATAAGATTCCGGAGATATAATTTCTTTTACATGCATCTGCCCCAAATATAAATCTTCAAAAGTAATGCTCCCTTCACTTCCCACCGTTTTTTTAGATATCAGAGTCCCCTTAGGATACAGGACTCCCGTCCTTCCATCCGGATGCACGATGTCTTCTTTTGCATAGAGCCCGAAAACAGCCCCCTCCAGGCTGGCATCTCCCTGTGCCTCAAAGCTGCCTGTCTCAGCATCCACTTTCTTTAGGATAATACGGCCTTTTACAGCCTTGTCTACTGCCTGTACGGTGACGGTTTTTCCCGCCTCAACATTTACGGTATGAGTGGATTCATCTTTTAGGTAATTAGGCGCTGCTGTAATCTCTTTCACATATACTGTTTTGATACCCGCATCAAAATATCCGCTTACGCATTTCCCATTACTGTCTGTGGCCTGCATCTCCATAAGCAGGTTCGTGCATGCTTTGTCCCTGTAAATACCATATACTGCACCTGCTAATGGGTTCTTTGTATCTGCATCCTTCTTCACTAAAGCAATCCGGGCCATACTGATCCAGTTAACTGTCAGGCTGACGGGAAGCGCCGACTCGGATTCAAATACCCCCACTGCCTGATCCACGTCACCCGTGGAGACAACCAGTGTCCTCCAGGTCTCTCCGATTGAGCCGTATAAATCCCCTGTTGAATATTTGCCTGAGTGGGAAACCGGAGCCTCGAGATAAAAGGTGTCCCCACCTTTGACCGTAAATTTTCCTGCTGTAACACTTTTGTTCTCTGTAGTATTTACACCTGTTATTCCGATTGGCAGATTCATTGTAATATAATTTCTGTAATCTCCATTCAGAACGATGTCCGGCGTTCTCTGCTTCTCCCCGCTTCTGATAGCCGTCACACTGTCGGCTGAAAAGGACAGTTCCCCTTTTGGAGGTTCCTCCATACCCAACAGTTTATCAATATAGCCGATGACGCCTGCCGCAACAAGATTCTCATATGGACAGCCCGCAAAACCTTCTGTTCCTGCATAAGCATAGCTTGCTGCAATGTGTGTAAAGACATATTTCTGTTCATCACTGAAATCCGGCATATAGGTTCCCGTGATATCACCGGCACCGCCATAGCCGTAATATAATACTTTTTGCAGATCTTTATTTGAATCCAGTACTTCTCCTACATAATCACCTGCCGGCGGAGTCGGTTTCTGTGATTCAATGCAGTATGCCAGTTTTCCGTTCACGTAAAACCAGTTCGTGGAATAGTATCCGATGTTTTCAGGATAATAGATTACATCCCCAACTTCCAGGTAGACGTCTCCTTGCAAATTGATGGAGTTCACAGTAGAAAATAATAAGGTCTCTCCTGTTTGAAGCTCTCTCTGTATTTCTTTCTGTTCTTCATCTGTAATAGATTCCCCTGCAGCCTTTATTTTTACTTCTGGTGTTTCTGTTGATGCAGGCTGCCCATCCACATCATCCGTCTCAGTATTGGATCTACTCTTATCTGGCCCATTCTCCTGCGTATGCGCCATTCCTTCGGTATCCGTCAATATCACATTTCTCTGAATTGTATAGCTGTCACTCTGATCCTTCGGAACCACCAGATACGTGGCAATATAGGTTCCTGGCATCTGTGCGTCCGTTGACTCACCATTAATGTCTTTTACAGACAGCAGTGATACCGTCTCTCTTTCCGGATTATAGGATATCCCCTCAACGGATGTTTGTATTGAGAATTCCTTATCTGAAATATCTTTCTTGATATCAACTGCAGTTACACTCTGCGGCTTCTCTGTTTCTTGTTGATCTTCTTGCGTCTGTGACACTATATCCTCTGTTTTCTCATCTGCATAGACAGTCGCAGAACTAAGTGACGGTGCAATACTCAATGTCAGTGCCACAGCCAATGCCAACAGTCTGCTCCATATTTTTCTTTTCTGTTTCATCTTTTTTCCTCCTCGTTATCCCGTCTGCCATAATAAATACAGACATAAAAAAAGCTCCGCCGTAGCAGAGACCTGATTGTGGGACGAATTCTTCAATTGTTTTGTGGCTAGCCACATTCCTATAATTTCTTTTTCGGCTGGTAACTGCTGGTAATCAGAAGGGGTGAGGTATGGAGAGGGGGAACAAGAATTTTTTTCCGATTAGTGGACTGTCCCACTTTCCCCTTGGTGTACCGCCGTACTTTTATGCTGCTTTGTCCTTACCAACTTGTAACTTTATCTTTCCATATCTTTGTTTCGCTGCCTTTTTTGGTACATCTCCAATGCAGATATTATCGTATCCTCCATTTTCTTTTTCGGCGTCCCTTTCGGAAAATATTTGCTGATACGATTCTGTGGAATCTTGAACTGCTCCACTTGATTTGGTTTTTCCTCCTGCAGGATGGATGCAATCACCGCCGCTTGTAATTTGCCCTCCTTTGAAAATGATTTCATTTTGATGGCCTGTGCCAGTGAGGGCGTGCAGTCCTCACTTCTCATGGAATCCAGAAGAGATTCCTGCTCCGGCTTAGTAAGATAGGAAATTTCTACTGCTGGACGGAAGGCTATTTTATTGTTATCGACCATTTCAAGAATCTCTGGTAGAAGTTCCGTTAGCCTGATGTATCGGCGAATTTGTTCCCTACTATCTTCACTCTGAGTCGCTAGTAGATCTCTTGATTTAACCCCCTTTGACTTGTGCTCCAATGGTGCACAAGTTAAATCGGCTCGTTTCCCTTGTCTTTTCATTGCATCTAACTTCATCTTATAAGCAAAAGCCTTTTCTGATGGTAAAATGTGTTCCCTTTGCAGGTTACTATCCACCATAATCAGAATGGCCTCATCATTTGTCAAGTTTCGGACAATACATGGAAGTTCTGTCTTTTCAGCCAAAATGCTCCCATGCTTTCGCCGATGTCCGGCAACCATTTCATAACGTCCATCCTCTTTGGGCCTGACTAAAGCTGGAACAAGCACACCATATTCCTTTATGCTGGTACTTAAATCAATCATCTCTGAATCATCCAGTACTTTAAATGGATGGTTTGGGAAATCATCAATTAAATCAACAGGAATGTTCATTACCTTTTCAAGGCTCTGTTCTTCCCGATTTTCCTGTGTTGTAAACAGTTCATCGACTGAGGGAAGGTTCATACTGATGCCTTTGCTTTTCGCCATCTTTTAGCACCTCCTTTGTAAACGCTTCATATGCCTTTGCCACAGAGCTATCTTTGTCATATGCGTAAATACTCTTTCCTTCTGCAGATGTCTCCGCAGCTGCAATTCCTTTCGGAATTTCTGTCTTGAACACTTTAACAGCGGAGCCATATTGTTCGCGCAATGTTGTCGAAACAGATTTTGCAAGGTTTGTCCTTCCTTCTACTAACGTAATTAAGATTCCCTCCATTTTTAACTGGGGATTCAGCTGTCTTTTCACTTTTCCAATAGTCTTGATCAACTGTGTCATCCCTTTCGCCGGAAGATAATGCGCCTGAACCGGAATTATAACAGAATCTGCTGCTGATAATGCATTTATGGTAATCATACCAAGGCTCGGCATACAATCCAAAAGGATATAGTCATAATTCTGCTTTACCTGCTGCAAGTAGTTTCTAAGAACATATTCCCTGCTCATCGCTGTTACCAGTGATATTTCCATTGCAGATAGTTCTATATTAGCAGGTATTAAATCTATTCCTTCTTCATGATGAAGGATCCCTTCCTGCGGTTTTATCGGAATGTCCTCTATGATCTTTCCCATGATTGTTGATAATGTTATGGGTAGGTCATCAATATCTTTAACTCCAAGCGATGTGGTTAAATCCCCTTGCGGGTCGGTATCTACCACCAACACTTTCTTTTCCTGATTGGCTAGCCCAATCCCTAAATTTACTGTTGTACATGTTTTTCCTGTACCTCCTTTTTGATTTGCTATCGCAATTATTTTACCTCCGGGCATGATACTTTTACCTCCCTGTATTCAATTGGCCTATGCTGAGACGTGTAAACGCCCCGGGAATAGCAGAAACTCTTTTTCGGCTGGTTAACCCTAAAAACGTAGAGTGTATCTAATCCATAACTTCTCCTCCCTTCATTATTTAAACCATCCAAAAGGACGGCTATGTACAGAACGTAAAAAAAACCACTTGTTCTTTTCTAGGAACAAACGGCTCAATTTTAATTAGTTTATTTTAATTTATACAAAAGGCCTCAAAATAATTTAATCTAAACTTTTCAGTAAGCCAAATCATCGAATGTTTTTCTTTATTATCAGTATTCAAATGTCACATACCAGCTCTATATCATATTTTTTCAAAATTATCTAAATTTTCAAATCCAAACTCGAATACAATATGCTTGTGAAGAATTTTAAATAATAGCTCATGAAATTTTTCAAATTGTTTTTCCATTATAACTTTATCTACATACTCTTTATACTCTGGAATAACTGCATCTATGCACGCTTGAATTTTTAAGTCTTTATTTTTATATAACAGGCTCGCATAATCATACAATATCTCTATATTATTTAAAATCAACTCGCTATTTACATAATTTCCCTCCATAAGTGCATTGTATGTCTTAAGAACACCATCACATAGATCTATCAATTCAATCACATACCTAGTATCATACGGTACTTCTAAAAAATATGAATATAAGTCTTTTTTAAATTGTTCAATATCTTCTAATATTTTTTGATATTTGCAAAAATCTTTATTTACATCCAAAAAACCTATATCAGAAATTGCGATTTTAGCTGTAAGTCTTTGATCCAAGCCATCTTCTCTAAATTTTTTTACGGGAAATGCTACATTTATTGCACCCATTCCTCGTACGAGTTTATTATCTAATGAAGACTTATACCGTATTCCATCTATATCTTTATCTTTTCGAATCCACTGCATAAGTAACTGTGGGAATATATACTCCTCTACAAAATTATTATTTCTATTCTTAACCTTAACCGAACAAGATGCTATTAAAGGATATGTTATAATATATCTCATAAAAACATCATATATATTCATCTCTTCCTGTTCGCTTTTCATTCTTGCATTCAATAACCAAACATTTATACTTGACAAAAAATCCACGGGTCTATTTGAAAAATCTATTAATTTTAATCCTTTTTCACCTTTTTCATCAATTATCATTTGACAATAGCTAAATTTCTTAGGCATACCACATTCAAACCAAGCTAACCTCATATCACTCGAAAGGTACAAGCAAGGATATCCTGCAACGCTAAATCTGTAAGCACAGATTTTATCCCGTGATTTCTTAGTGATGTGAAAAAGTTGTGTTTTTTTCTTTATACTTTCTGACTTATCTTTTATACGAAAATCGCCTTTCCTAATTCTATAAAATTGTCCATCGTTTTCTCTCCAAGATAATCTCATCAAAAAATAGGGTTTTACTTGTTCAAATAAATCCTCACTTCTTTGATAAGCTTCTTTAATTAAGCCTTGATCATATAGGTACAAAATTTCTGGTATTTCCTTACATAAAAAACCTAAAAAATCAATTTTTTCTTCTAATAAATCTATAAACTTTTTGCCTAGAAACGAATTATTTCCTTTTAGCGAAATTACAATATCATTATAATAAGTACTAAAATGCTCAGACAAATATTCAGTAATCCCTTTGTTTCCACGATACAGTTCAAAATCATATTTCAATATATTTTGGTATATGTCATCATTTTTATACATAATTTTTCCCCCTGATTTTTAATTATTAATCAAACTAATTGCTTTCCATACCCATGCTCTTGTCAATATATTTGTAAATATTATACAGTAAAATAATATCATCTACAAGCAAATAGAACCTAAGTTCCATATGTCAAACAGCGTATTTACGTAATATTTATATGTACTCTAGACCGATTTGGATATGTTTGCTTTAAGTACATCCTATCTGGTTATCATTTATGTTAGAAATATTGTAATTTTGTTTTTTTATTCTATGGATAATCTTTCACTTTTTATAGTTCACACAGAACTAGTTGTAGTTTATCAGTTTGTTTATGTGGGACTCCGGAGCTATTCAATTTCCCCTTTTCTTTTACTGAGATGTCCACAGTATTCCATTTAAGAATTTGGATTTAAATACCAAAAAAGCTACGGCACAACCGTAGCTTATCATAGCAAAACACTTCTAAATATAATTTGTCGTAAATTTGTCGTAAATCACCTTTCCAAATCGCGGAACCCCTTATGTTTACTGGCTTCCCAGACTTTGGATTTCCTTTCGACCCCGAAGAATTCATTCTATTCTATAGGTTATTATAACCCATTGTATGTGGTTATGCAAGTAGTTTTTTTGGTCAATATTCCCAGAAATTTCACGTATTTTTATTTCCCCAAAATCACCTGCTCCCCTTCCGCTGCAACAACAGCGCTTCTCCTCTCCTTATCGTACTGCAACGTTCCTCCGCTTATGCTCCGGATTTCAGGAACATTGTAAAGTACATATGTTATCCTTTCATTTTTTCCACAGCTAGACAGATATATCTTATCTTTATCCGCATATCCCCTCACATTCAGCACAATATTCCCTTCTTTGTCGGGGATCCGGCATTCTGCTTTCTGTCCCTCCCGCAATTCATAGATACCGATCTGCACATTTTCAGCAAAAGAATACCCGGCTGTTTCTTCATTGCTCCCCATCGGAAGAAGCGAATTCTCGGCCACGAATAAAGGCAGAGAATGATAATCGTATGTTTCCCGGTACCAGCGTCCTCCTTCTTTCCGTTCGCCGTTCAGAAGGTGCGTCCACACACCTTTGGGCAAATAATACTCTCCGATTCCCTCTTTATTAAAAATCGGCGCTGCCAGAAGACGGTCTCCGAGCATATACTGCATATCGAGATATTTCACTGCAGGGTCATTTTCAAATTCCAGGATCATTGGCCGCATCACAGGAATTCCCGTTTTGTGCGACTCCACCGCCATACTGTAGATGTATGGCATCAGCTTCAGTTTGAGTTTCGTAAATTCTCTGCACACTTCCACAGATTCTTCGTCGAACAACCATGGCACCCTGTAGCTCTTGGAGCCATGTAGTCTGCTATGAGTGGAAAGCAGCCCGAATTGCAGCCATCTTTTATATACATCGGCATCGGCTGCCCGTTCAAATCCCCCGATGTCATGGCTCCAGTAACTGAAGCCGGAGAGCATAAAGGAAAGGCCGCCTCTCAATGATTCTGCCATAGATTCATATGTGCCTGTACAGTCGCCTCCCCAGTGTACGGGGAATCTTTGGCCGCCCACCGTAGCACTTCTGGCAAATAAAACTGCCTCCTTTTCTCCTTTTTCTCTCTTTAGCAATTCATATACCGTCTGATTATACAATAATGTATAATAATTATGCATTCCCCATGCATCCGCTCCGTTTGCATAAGTCACATCAACAGGAATCCTTTCACCAAAATCTGATTTAAAACAATCGACTCCCATATCCAGCAGTTCTTTCAGTTTTTCCTGATACCAGATCACAGCCTCCGGGTTCGTAAAATCGATGACTGCCATTCCAGGCTGCCAGTTATCTACCTGCTTTACGCCCAAACCATCGGCGCGCATTAGAAAATATCCTTTTTTCATCCCCTCCCGGAAGAATACCGTTCCCTGTGCTACATAGGGATTAATCCATACGCATATTTTCAGCCCTTTGTCTTTATACCGTTTTAACATTCCCCTTACATCCGGAAATGTTTTCTCATTCCATTCAAAATCGCACCAGTGCAGGCCCCTCATCCAAAAGCAGTCGAAATGGAATACGTCAAACGGCAGATCCCGCGCTTTCATCCCCTCGATAAATGAGTTAACCGTTTTCTCATCATAATCCGTCGTGAAGGAGGAACTCAGCCAGAGTCCGAACGACCAGGCCGGAGGAAGTGCCGGTTTGCCAGTCAGGCTCGTATAGTGCTCAAGTACTTTTTTCATAGAGCTTCCGCCAATCACATAATAACGCATCTCCTCTCCTTTTACGGAGACGCCGACTGCTTCTACCTTTTCGCTCGCAACCTCAAAGGACACGTCTGTGCTGTGATCCACATAGATTCCGTAATTTTTATTCGTTATATAGAACGGAATATTTTTGTAACTAATCTGCGAGGAGGTTCCCCCGTCCTCGTTCCAGCAGTCTACAGTCTGACCGTTTTTTACAAATGCGGTAAACCTTTCACCAAGCCCATAGACACATTCTCCCGCTGCCAGTGAAAACTCTGAGACAATGTAAGGATTGTAGTCCTCAGCAAGATAATTCGTCTCCGGATACTTGGTTGAATTTTTTCTGTCATGTCTCATGTATCCGACATTTTTAAACCCGCATGATGTCATATCTTTTCCGTTTCTTTTATAGCTGATATAGAACTCTTTGAGTCCCACATGTACACTAACATTCCCTGCTGACATCACCGCTTCCTCCTCGCTGATGTCTACATTTACGCTACATTTTTCTCTATTCAGCATAAACCGGGGTTCTCTCTTTTCGTATCCTTCAAAATGAAAACATCTTACCGAAATAATATCCTCTCCCGCTGAGGTAAACTCAAACGTCAGCGTTCCGACATCCAATGCACCCGCGCGATTGCAGATGGTCCGGAACGGAGCAGTCACCCTCATGCCGTTTTCTATTTCTTCCACTTCGTACGCCTGTACCGCGTAACATGCGTGAGCAGCCTCGCTCTTCTCCCAGAATCCCTCTGTAAATTTCATGGCTTACTCCTCCTGCTAATGTTCTGTACTACTTCCGCCTTTGCATAAAATCCTCTCGTTCTACCGTCGATTACTGCACTGTCAGCTACCTGCAGCTGCTCCTGTAGACGGATATCCCTGCAGGACGCTCCAAGCGAAATGATGTAATTCCCCTTTTCCACGAACCATTGCATGTCACGGTTCAAGAAGGCAAACTGAGACACCTTCATCTCAAACCGCACTTTCTTTTCTTCTCCCTTTTTCAATTCCACTCTCGCGAATCCCGCCAGTTCCATTGTCGGACGCACCATCTGCGATACGGCATCTGTAAAATACATCTGGACAACTTCTGTTCCGTCACAGCCACCTGTATTTTTAATCCGTGCTTCCACCTTGATGACAGACGACGCACGAACGACCTTTTCCTCGATTTTCATATCAGAATACTCAAAAGAAGTGTAGCTCAACCCATGTCCGAAATAATAGAGAGGCTCTGCCGTATCATTGATATATCCGTTTTTATTCCGAATCATTCCGGTGTGCCCAGCTGCAACATAGCCGCTTCCTCTCGGAAGGCCATAGTAAATCGGAAGCTGTCCTGCATTTCTTGCCACAGTGACCGGAAGACGCCCGGACGGATTCACCTCACCGAAGAGCAATCTGCACAGAGCGCTGCTTCCCATTTCTCCCGGCTGCCATACTTCCACGATAGCATTGAAATGTGACGCGGTAAACTCGTTTGACAGGGGACGTCCGTCATAATGAAGTACGACTGTTTTCTTATGTAATCCGTAAATTTTTCTTGCAAATTCTTCCTGTGCTCCCGGCAGGTCAATGTCGGTAGCATCCACGCCCTCCCCAACCGTAGAAGTGCTTCCCCAGCCGTTTTTACCTCCGAGCGTCAGCAAGACTACATCGGCATCGGCCGCAGCACGCACTGCCTCTTCCATTCCGCCAAGTTCAGTTCCCGCACAGTTTATCCCCTTTGCAAACACCACCTCTGTGTCAGGAAGATATTCTTTTAATTTCTGATAAAGTGTTTTTGCTTTCGGAAAATCTTTCTGTATCTGCTTATTTACCCTGGGTGAGGTATCACGAACCTGTCCTATATATTCCTGATCAATATCATAGATAATAACTCCCGGTTCCTCAAAGTCCTGCCCGTCTTCCTCTCTCGACATCGTCATATCGATTACTGCTGGATAAGAAAATGTCCCGAACAAACTTCGGATGTTGTCCGCATGAGGACCAACTACCGCAAGTTTTTTTATCTGTTTTGACAGTGGAAGAACATTATTCTCATTTTTCAATAAAATAAAACTCTCCTCCGCTATCTTCTCATTCAGCCGCTCTGTTTCTTCTAAATGTAATGTCTTTTTTAGTTTTCTTAAGTCCGGATAAGGGTTTTCAAAAATACCCATTTCAAACTTCAGTCTCAGAACTCTCTCCACCGCCTGATCGATCACAGATATGCTCAGCCGGCCGTCATTTACCGCTTCTTTCATGCGGTAATGGAACCCTTTCGGTCTCGGGTACTCTACATCCAGCCCGGCCTCAATTGCCTGAATTCCGGCCTCTTCAAATGTGGCGGCTACTGAAAATGGGTCTACCAGACGGTCCAGGGAGAGATAGTCGGAGACAACAAACCCACGGAAACCAAGCGCATTTCTCAGTATTTCTGTGAGCATCTTTTTCGATCCCACAACCGGTTCCCCATTGATGGAACAATATGAATTCATAACACTCTTCAAATTGGCTTCCGTTATTGCACACTGGAAAGGTTTGCAGTGAATTTCCAGAAGATCTCTCTCCGAAACAAGATTGCGTCCCATATTGATTCCACCCTCTGTGACTCCATGTCCCGCAAAATGTTTCGCTGTTGCCAAAATACCTTTTTTCATATCCTCTGACTGAATCCCTCTGACAAAGGCGCTCGACATCGCCGATACAAGAGCTGCATCTTCTCCGTATGTCTCTGTCATTCTTCCCCATCTCGGATCCCTGTCCACGTCCATCACAGGAGAGAGTGCCTGCCGAAATCCCACATACAGCATCTGGCGGCGTATGATGTCCGCCATCTGCTCCACAATCGCCGGGTCAAACGTAGACGCCTGAGCGATTGCACTAGGAAATACATCGGCCTCCGTATACTGCGCCCCTGCACACGCTTCACAATGAATCAGCGCCGGAATTCCGAGCCTTGTCTCATTTACCAGATATCTCTGTAATTTGTCCGCGTACTTCACAATTTCTTCTACACTGTCTGCCACAGTGAATGCGCCAACATTCCCAATTCCGTTTGGTACATATTCCTTAAAATCAGGAATCTCCTCCGTGATTGTCACAAGACATGTAATCTGATCGATTTTCTCCTCAAATGTCATTCTCTGCATCAGGTCCTTAAGCCTTTCCTCCACCGGAAGGCTGCTGTCTTTGTAATTCGCCATCTCCTTTTACCTTCTTTCTTGTGCTGTCTTTCTGAATGGACTGCTTTATCGGATTATTTCAGATACTCGTCCACATTTTCTGCTGTGACGATTTTAAACGGAATGCTGACATCCTCGATATCTGCCGGGTCTTTCCCATTTTTCAGGTCCTCGAAAATCTGAGCGCCCGCTTCTGCCTGTGCCTTTGCATCCTGCAGAGAAGTCATCGTCATTTCTCCGTTTTTAATAGATTCCAGTGCGTCATCACTTCCGTCCACACCGAGCACCTGAATACTGTCCTGTTTTCCCGCCGATTTCAATGCCTCAACAACTCCCAGTGCCGCATCGTCATTCTGGCATACGATTGCGTCAAAACTGTCATATGACAACAGACAGTCATCCGCCGTACTCATTCCGAGATCTTTTGCATTTTCCACGTTATATTCACCTAAAATTGTAATATTACTGTCTTTCAGAGCATCTGCCAGCCCCTGTTTGCGGTCAATATACTGCTGGTCGTTCGGTGCTCCTGTGAAGTATAAGATAGATGCTCCTTCCGGAAATGCCTCACGAAGATATTCACCCTGTGCTTTTCCCGCATCATAGTTCGGAGAACCAACATAAATATATCCGTCATAATCATCCCCGCCCGATACCGTAGTCAAAAATGAAATGTAAGGAAGTCCTGCGCTTTTCGCCGCTTCAAGTGCCGGTATAGAACCGTCCAGATCGTTGCTGATAGCTGACACTACATTTACGTTCTGTACAATAAAATCATCAATCTGTCCGTTCTGTACATTTGTATCCCCACCTGCATCTGTGACCGTAATATCAATACCTTTCGCCTCTGTCATCTCTTTTAAATACGTTCTGAATTTTGCACAATAATTGTACGTATCACTGTTGTTTGCAAATCCTACTAAGTACTCTTCACTTTTCTTTCCTGTATTACCCGTATCACCTGTCTTGTCCGTACCGCATCCTGTCATTACCGTCATACATACCATCATTCCCGCCACCATCACTGCTAATTTTTTCTTCATTGTTTTTTCCTCCTTCATTTTTATTTATTTACTTTTTTTATTTTCTTTTGTCTTAATATCAATAATTACTGCCACCGCAATTAACAACCCCTTCACAATCAACTGGTACTGGGTAGATACATGCAGCAGATTCAGTATGTTGTTGATCAATCCTACGATGATCGAACCGATTAAGGCTCCTGTTACCGTTCCGATTCCTCCTAAGAAGCTAGTCCCGCCCACAATCACCGCAGTAATGGCGTCAAATTCATACCCTTTTCCCACAGAAGGCATTCCCGCCATCAAACGCGCCATCAGCACTACACCTGCCAGTCCTGTCAGCGCACCGCTCAGTGTAAATATCAGCCTCTTTATGCGCTTCGTATTAATGCCCGAGGCAATTGCCGCCTTCTCACTTCCTCCGATAGCATAGATATAAGTTCCGAATGTTGTCTTTTTCATCAATATCGCTATGGCTGCTACCATAACAAGCATAATGATAACCGGAACCGGTATTCCGAGGACTGCACCATATCCCAGCGGTCTCGCTTTCTGCACGCCGCCGATTGTCTGCCCGTTTGTATATATCTGAACAATTCCCTGAAGTACATAGGTCATTGCCAGAGTCGCAATAAATGGCTGCAGTTTATAGTGGGTAATTAAAAATCCGTTCACCCAGCCGCAAAGACATCCGATTGCGATCCCCGCCAATATCGCCAGCGGCAGATTTCCCGTTCCTGCAAGGATCCCCGCCGAAATACACGCTGAGGTTGTACACAAAAACCCCGCTGACAAGTCAATCATTCCGGATACGATCAGCATCGTCTCGCCGCAGGCAATAATGGTAACCACAGAAATCTGTTTTAATATGTTAATCAAATTCTGGGGTTTTAAAAAGTTATGATTAATGACTGCCGATGCAATAAATAAAAAAATCATGATAAGTACGATTCCGTATTTTCTGTATATCTCTCCCGATGATAATCTCGTTTTATTTTTCATCTTTCGCCTCCACAATTATTTTCATAATTTTATCCTGAACCAGATCCTCACGCTCTAATATTTTTAACAATTTCCCGTCACCGACCACTCCTACTCTATGGCTCATGGAAAGCACTTCCGGCATATCTGAGGAGATGAGTATAATTGCCATACCCTGTCTCGCAAACTCTGTAATGAGGGAATAGATTTCTTCCTTTGCGCCTACATCAATCCCTCTTGTCGGCTCATCTAAAATAAGAAGCTTAATATCCCGCACAAGCCATTTTGCCAATACTACCTTCTGCTGGTTTCCGCCGCTTAAATTCTCTGCCAGTGTACTCATACCCGGTGCTTTCACTGAAAGTTCGGAACAAATAGCATTTCCCTTTTTCTTTACCTGCTTCGCATTCCAGAAGCCTAATCTCGCAAATAAATCCCCATTCGGAAGTTTGATATTGTCTTCTATCGGTCTCACACCTACAAATCCGTAAGTCCTTCTGTCCTCCGTCACCATTGCAATCCCGTGCCGTATTGCATTTTTGACTGAGCGTATCTTTACCTCTTTTCCCTCCATCAGGATCGCTCCTTTTTCCAGATGGTCCAATCCGAATATCGTCTGAACAATCTCACTTCTCCCTGCGCCTACCATACCTGCAAGGCCGAAAATCTCTCCTTCATGAACACGAAACGAAATGTCTCGAAATACCCCTTCATTCGTCAAATTCTTTACTTCAAGCACAACTCGATCCTGATGTTCTGAAATTGGCGGATAGATATCTTCGATATCCCTCCCGACCATCATAGAAATAAGCTGCTCTTCCGTAGTGTCTTTTATTTCCCCCGATGCAATCCACTTTCCGTCGCGTAAAACCGTATATTCATCGCAGAGTGCGAACACTTCTTCCAGCCTGTGAGAGATAAAAACGAATGCAATCCCGGTCTCTTTCAGTTTGCATACTGTCTTAAAAAGAATGCCGGTCTCCGCACTTGTCAGAGATGATGTCGGCTCGTCCATAATAATAACTTTACTGTTTCTCGAAATAGCTTTTAGAATTTCAATCATTTGGCACTGAGCCACATTCAGATTTCCCATTTTTTCATCGGGCTCATAATCCAGATTCATTATTTTTAATAATTCCTTTGTTTGCTTCTTTCTCTCCTTTTTGTCCAAAAATAATTTCCCTTTTTTCTGCTCTCTCCCTAAAAACAAGTTCTCTGATATTGTCAGCTCAGGTACATAGTTCAATTCCTGTGCGACAATAGAAATTCCATGTGCATAGGCATCCTTCTCTGACTTCATATGAATCTCTGTTCCTTCACAAAAGATTGTTCCGCCATAACCGGTATAAGTTCCCGACAATATCTTCATCAGTGTTGACTTGCCGGCCCCGTTTTCACCGACCAGTGCATGGACTGTGGACGCACGTATCTTCATATTGACCTGATCCAATGCGACTACACCCGGAAACTCTTTGCGTATGTTTTTTAGTTCCACAATTGTACGCCTCACCAAAATGTTCCGCCCTCCTTGTCTAAACGTTTTAACACTTATTATTCTTTTTCCTTTTTTGTACGTTAGAATTATATCATATTTATCGTATTTATTCAATTAATTAGGATTATTTTTGTTTGTTTTGTATATTATCACTTGTCTAAACGTTTCAACAAATATGTCTAAACGTTTCAACACTGTTAAAAATATACAGACAGAAATGGTATTATTTTACAGAATAAAAGAGCCGGTTTCACCGACTCTTACCTAAAACCATTTTAAATTTTCTTTGTACTGCCCCGAAGCAAAAGTTGTGGTTTATACTCTCTCACATCCCTTCCTTTTTTTTCTGTGCACTCGATCAGCTCCATGGTGCGTTCCCCTATATACTTTCCCATTTCCTCTACCGGAATCCCTATTGTTGTCAGCGGCACCTGCATCACATCCGCGAACGGAACGTTGTCGAAACCGACCACAGAAACATCCTCCGGGATACCAACCCCGTACATTCTGGCCGCACGATAAATACCAAATGCCATCTCGTCATTCATAGAGAAAATAGCCGTCACCTTTTTTCCCATAATATAAGGAAATAACATGTATCCGCTATTCATTGTATAATCCCCATAGACAACCAGTTCTTCATCGTAAGAAATTCCAGCTTCCTCAAGCGCCATTTTATATCCTTCCAAACGCTCCTGTGTCACCTGATAGTTCTTTTTCCCCGCCACACAACCGATCCTTCTGTGTCCGTAATCTATGAGATGCTTCGTCGCAATATATCCGCCCTGACGGTAATCAAACACTACATCCGTCCCCTCACAGGCAAATCCGTAATTATCCATAGTCATTACCGGAACATCTAACTGCAGCATGGCATCATTCAGTTTCTTTTTTTCTTCATCCGTATATTTCTCAAGCGATTTCGCCCAGATCAAGGCACTGATATTTCCCGCACCCACGTTCCGAATCAGATCATACTCCACCGCTCCGTCATCTTCGATAATATGGCAGACAAGAGAGTAGCCTCTTTTTTCAAACACATTGTTAATCTCCATGAAAAGCGATGAAATATGGGTATTCCGCAAGTCATTAAAGACAATCCCTATCAGCTTACTCTTTTTATTCACAAGGCTTACCGCTGCATTATTCGGCTGATAATTATACTTTCTTGCAACTTCTATTACTTTTGCTTTTGTCTTCTCCGACACCCTCGTTTTCTTTGAAGACAGTGCCATAGACACCGTTGCCACCGAGACGCCGCACTCGCGTGCAATATCCTTAATTGTCACCTGCATCGCCGTTCCTCCGATATATCTTCCACTCTGTTTCTATCTGTGTTTTTTGTCTATTTTACCATTGTAAAACAAATCATAATATCTGACAAGGAATTCCCCAGCACTTTCTTGTCTGTATTTTAAATTTATTTGCTTCAGCGCCCTGAACTCCTCTACATTCCAACAAATTTGGGCCATGTTCTTTCTTAAAAGAACATGGCCCAAAGCAGGCAAGAGGTGTCCCAAACCCAGGCATCCCTATATTTTATCCCCTGCACCTTAAACTTTCATAAAAAATAAATAGTCCCTCTGCCAGCACCGGATTTATGACATGAATCCCTGTACGGCTTTCTATTTCGCGGTCTATTCCGTCCATTCCGAGTCCCGTGCAGGCCAATACTATTATATCCGCCCCCTTTTCCTTCAATTCCAAAGCCTTTCTGTAACAATTTTTGCGTCCTTCTTCTTTTCGTAGGTCCAATGTATTCTGTACGCCGTCCGGCATTGCCATCTCTATTATCTTGTCCCCCAGCATCTTTCCAAAAGCTTTCGGAATATAAGATGTTACGCCCAAAAGCGCGATCTTTTTTCCATACAAAGATGCCAATGCAGCCGTACATTCCCCTGCCCCAAGAACCGGTTTTTCCGGAAACATCCGGCGTATTTCATCTACTCCCGGGTCATCGGCACAGCTGACAACAATCAAATCTTTATTTGCAAACCCCTTAGCGAGTGCTAAAATCTGCGGCAGCGCTTTTTGGACCAGCTGTTTCGTAGGCAGACCTTTTTCAAATCCCTGAATACATTTACTTTCCACCTTTATTCCCGGGAAGAATGTTTCTATGACCCTCCCGTGGCTTTGTAATTTTTCGTCATTTTCTAAGGTTACCACCCTGATTAAACCGACCTCAAACATAAGATCCCATCCTTTTTTATTCCTTAAACACGAGAATGTTCCCCTTCGCCTATACGTCTAACCATTCACTGACAGCACGTGCCAGCATGGTTCTGCACAGAATCACAGGCTTTCCTGAAATCTTTCTTACAAGCTTCTTCGCCTCTTCCGTATATCCAATACAGTCCATCACGATTAAATCCGAATCAATTTCCTTTGCCTTTTGCGCTGCCTCAACCAATTCTTCCCTGCTTCCATAAGGGTTCGCAGCTATTGGAGCGACCTGATCCATAATGGGTCCCCATTGATCATATGCCTGCTGTATCTGTTGCGCATCAGGCGTAATTAATATCATATTAGACCGCTTACTAACTGCTTTTGCGATCCCATTCAGAATTTTGGACGGATAAATCAACGGCACATTCGACTTAAAAATATCCGGAAATGAACCGGCACATAAAAACATAATCACTTCTGCCCCATTATGCTCCAGCCGGGTAATACAGTCCTGCAGCCGGCTAAGAATGAAGCTTTCACCAAATTTTGCAAATTCACCGTTTTGAAGGCGGGAAACAAGCACATAATCGCCCTTCGCCGGTTCCATTTGTTTGATTTCTTCCATTGAAATCCCGTCCAGTGCCCCTGCTTCTAAAACTTCAACCTCTTCTCCCAGAATCGCCTTCATGTCCGCCATAACGTCAGTTCTTGGAGATTGTCCAATTGTTACTGCTCCTATTTTCATAATAACACCTACTCTCTCATAGTAAATCCAAACACAACCGGCACTCACACCGGGCAATTCTCATTCTGACATTTAAAATACTTTGCAGATATCGCCATACAGCCCGGGCATCCTATACTTAAGATAAGGTATTTCTTCCCGCCTTTGTTGTACAGTACTCCTGGTAAGTTCTATTTCCATTATCCCATCCTCGTCATTGCCAATGCAGCGCATGACCCGTCCCGATGGATCCACAATTGTTGAAAATCCGCAGCGTTCACTTTCATATTTTGCTCTATTCACTCCCGCTACATATAGTTGGTTTTCTGCCGCTCTTGACGCAAGCATAGTTGACCAGAATTCCTGATACGGATGCGGCCATGCACTTGGATAAATAATCAGCTGGGCGCCTTTCACAGCCAGTATCCTGCTCAGTTCCGGGAACCCCAGATCTCCGCACACGAGCAGGCCAATCTCCCAGCCCTTATACGTAAAGACCTCTATTGCGGAACCCGGTTCAAAAAATTCCCTTTCCTCCCCCCAAAGATGTATTTTGTCAAAGTAATGCAGCATTTTCCCATTTTCATCCCAAAAACACGCCGTGTCAAAATACTGTTCCTCTCGTTTGTCTGCAATCCCGGCAACAATTGCCAATTCATTTTCTATCGCCAGATCAGCAAAAAATGCTTTCTCGTCTATCGGCACAGTCCTTGTTTTTTCAAAATCATACCCTCTTACACAAAGTTCCGGAAAACAAATAATGTCAGTATCCTTTCCCTTTTGGGCCCGGATAATGGAACGGATTTTATTCATGTTATACTCCGCATTCCCCTCTGCCGCTCCCATCTGCACCATGGCTAATTTGATTTTCTTATCCTGCACAGCAAATCTCCTTCCTGCTTTTAAACCAGTTTATTATTTGGATGTTACGAATGACTCTTTTGATCATTGTGCTCCTGCTCTGTAACCCTCTCTTTTCCTTTTGCCCAGACACGGTATCCGTAATAAGTCGCCCCTGCCATAACAAGGCCGTTGACAGCAGAAACTCCTACCACAACGACAAATGAAGTGATATAGCATGTCACTGCCCCAATCACACAGCACACAATTCCTGCAACATTAAAATTGCTTTCAACTACATATTCCTTTTTATGTATAAGATAATATTCGACCCAGAGTATTCCCGCAATCGGACCATAAATCACGCTGATCAGATTAAGAAAACTCTGAAAATATTGGATCACATTTAACATAGCAAGAACCGTCCCTATCATACCCGCCACAAAGGTTAGCGTACTTCTTTTTTGTTTTGGGAAAATATTATTCAGCGCCAGTCCGCCAGAATATGCGCCGGTTAAGTTGGTTGACCAGGCGGCGCCTATCAAGATCACAAATGCAACCCAGTTAAATCCCAGATTAAACAGAACATCAACAATATTATATGACGGCGCAGTCATTGCAATAATAGCCGTTCCGGTCTCTTGAATTGCTGAAATTCCCCCGATTCCAATTATACTGATAATTGCAATATGGCTTTTCTTTTTCTTGCAAAATCTGGTATAGTCACTCGAAATAATTGCTCCGCACATGATAAGCCCGACAACCATATTTAAACCGCTCATAATCCCCATATGTTCTTTCGGAACATAACTCCAAATGTTGGCAAGGCCATATGTATTGGATGTCTTTATCAGCCCCCAGACAACAAGTATCAATATCGGAGGTATTAAAATATAATTGACCCACTTAATTGAATGGAATCCCTTTGCAGCAAAAATTGTCATTAATACGCCAACAATAATTACGATTAACTTGTAGTTACTAAACTGAGGAAAAATTTTTTGGATTGATAAAGCTGCCAGGCTTGTCTGAATGCCAAACCATCCGAACAGTGAAATACACATGGCCCCCGATACTAGAAATTTGTTTGCATACTTTCCAAATGCCATCTCCGTCAGTTTATAGGTAGTCAGCCCCTCTCTCATTCCGATAAGACCCTGAATGTAAAAAATAGTAACCAATATTAAGTTTCCTATAATAATGACGAATATTGATTCTTTTAGCGTTAGCTTCTCAATTAATCCCCCTCCCACCATAAGTGTAGAAACCGCTACATTCATACCCAGCATCGCAAAAAGAGGTCCTGATAACCCTTGCCGTTGTTCATCAGGGATTCGTTCTTGAGCGGCGCTTTCCTTTTGGATAACTTCTCCCATTTTCGCAACTCCTTTCTCTTTATTTTGTTTTTCTTTTTATTATGTGTTTATTATATCATGAACAAAACTATAACTAAGGTGTAAATGTGTACACAAATATAGTATATAAATATACAAATCATACATCATAACAGATTTAGATTTGAATTATTCGCTTATTCCTGATAAAATGTTCTAAATATCATAATATTCAAGGAGGTGCAGGAAGTATGAAAGTGCGTGATTTATTTGATTTAAATGCGGAAGTATTTAAAGAATTCCGGCTTCTGACCGGAGTTGGAGGGCTGGATAATGAGATAACGGATGTTGTTATTATGGAAGTACCAGACGGTATCTATTGGATTAATCCAGATAACTTCGTTATTACAACCGGCTATTCTCTTATGACAAACGAAGTTTCTATAGAAAATATGATTCAGCTCCTGATATCACGTAAAGCTGCTGCCCTGGGCATTAAAATCGGAAAATATATTGACAGTCTCCCTGAGAAAATAATCGCTTATGCAAATGAGCACAATTTCCCCATTATCAGCATTCCTCTCGCCTTTACCTACAACAGTATGGTGCTTCCCATTCTTAATAAATTAAAAGGCGAGGATAGTTATCAGTACTATATAGTCAGAAAACTTCACGAAGAACTAAGCTTATTAAAAAAGCATCATATTAACATCACTTCTTTCATCAGGCTGATTGAAGACTATACGAACCAGGAAATATTCTTATACTGGGAAAATAATTTAAGCCTTATCAATAATACTGACCGTGTAGACGACGCCTTACTGAAAAAAAGCATCCGTGAAAGCCTCTCACAGATATATGCAGCGGACCGCCCTTTTGAGATTTCATCAGATACGGCTTCCTATGCAATATTTAAAGTAGAAAGTCTGACAGAAGTGTTGGCTTTTCTCTGCATACGTATGGGATACGGACAGTCGTTAACTCCGATCAATGAAATCCTTATTAATGAAATTCTTCCAACTGCCTGTATATATTTATTGACTAACTTAAACAAATCTGCAAGATACTATAAATCCGCAGATGACTTTTTCTTAAATATTCTGGATGGAACATACACCGGAAATGAACTCAGATTAAAAGAAGATGCTTCCTATCTGAATATAGATTTTCAGGTCTCCCGCTTTGTCTGCGTCATTGACACAACAATTAAAACATCTGGAGAATTTCACATTTTTAAGGAAAAAATCATATCCTCTCTGCAAATATATACCTTCCATTACATTTGCCAAAAGCATGGATATCAAATCATTTTAATCTTTGAGCCGAAGAATTCTCAGAATATACAAAAAATATATGAACCTTGCTTCCAAAAGCTCGTAGGTGACCTCAAAAAAAGGTTCCCGGCAGAGCACTTTTCAGTTGGCGTCGGCAAAACTTGCCACACGCTGAAACATTTGAATTTTGCGTATGAGGAGGCCCTGTTCGCCTTAAAAATAGGTAAAAAACTCCATGCACAGCAGGACGGCATATACTTCTATGAAAACTTCATGATTTACCACCTGCTATATGAAATTTCAGGCCATCCAACCTTATCTAAAATTTATAAAAATACAATAGAACGCATCCAAAAATATGACCTTGAAAATAATACTGTGCTTCTTAAAACTCTTGAAATGCTGGTTGACTGCGATTTCAGCATTTCCCAAACCTCCGACAGGCTTTATATACACCGCAATACTCTTTATAAACGAATAAACAAGCTGAACTCGCTGTTAGATTTCGATATTGACAAATCCGAAAACCGGCTTATTCTGCAAATCGCCCTAAAGCTCCATAAAATCGGAGTTTAGTCGGCAGGCTTTAGTGCTGTCGATGGATGGGGCCGCAAAATGAATGGATAGCCGCAACCCCTTCATTTTGCGGCCGTGTCCGTCGACAGGACTAAAGCCTGCCGACTAAACTCCGTTTTACCTCCTCAACAACAGCCTGTACCAGGCGGTCCACGTCCATTTTCTCGTTATAATATGTGTTCACCGCTTTCCTTTCACTGCCAAACAGCTTCATCTTTTTCATTGATTCCTGCTTAACCGCCTCCACGGCTGCAGGAATCAAGTCAATAATCCCTTTATTCATATCACTGAATTTTTTAAATTCCGCCTCTACCGCAGCGATATTGATATCCGTAAAAATATTCACCTTGCTGATGCCCTCCGAAACAGCCTGTTTGAAATCAGAGTCCGTAAGGCCGGAGCCACCATGCAGTACAAGAGGGACATCCACGGTGTTTGCAATAGTCCTGATTCTCTCAAAATCTAATTTTGGCGGCAGCTTGTATGCTCCATGTGCATTTCCTACCGCGATCGCCAATGCATCTACTTTTGTCTTTTCCACATAATCCTTCGCCATCTTCGGTTCCGTATAAAACTGCTTCGGATCTGTCATATGAGAATTTCCTTCTGCAGATCCTTCATTATCTCCTACGTGTCCAAGCTCCCCTTCGATTGTAGCGCCGTAAGAATGGGCGATATCTGCCATTTCCCTTACTTTTTTTACATTCTCCTCATAGGGATCTGTAGAACAGTCATACATAATGGAAGAAAACCCTAATTCAAGTGCTTTCAGGCAAGTTTCCTTATGAAGGCCGTGATCCAAATGGATGACAACCGGCACATTTGCCTTCTTCGCCATAGGAATCAGGTAATATGACACCTCCTCCAGCGGTCCGTATGGAAACAGTACTTCCGCAGTGCCCATGATTACAGGCGAAGCCGTACTTTCCGCTGCACTTATAATTCCTCTTGCAAGTTCCAGATTTACCGCATTGAAAAGTCCTACTGCATAATGATTTTTTTTCGCAGGAATCAATACTTCATTTAAATTTACTAACATATTCCGCCTCCCTGATTTTTATGTGATCATTTTATGACCCGATTTTGTTCCATCCGTCATTTATTTTCTGTTCCAGTTCGTCAAAAGTCTGCAATCCGCTCAAAGCATCATAGGCCGCCACGCAGGAAGCACCGGTTGCCGCCGACAGCTGCAGTGTTTTCTCCAGAGGATATCCTTCCAGCATGGCAGTCAAAAATGCAGCGATGCTCGTGTCCCCGGCCCCGGTACCGGAAAGGATACGCTCCGGCACATAACTCTTTTCAAACCCTTCTTTGTCTGCCCAGCTGTTTAAATCCAGCCCCGCTCTGTTTCCTATATTCATGAGTGCCCTCCGGCCCGCGGTTTTATAATACATCCCGGGCGCACCGCATTTGATCAGAAGGACTTTGGCGCCGAATTCCATGCATTGTCTTCCCAGGGGCTTTATATCTTTTTCGATGTCCAGGACCTCTGTGATGTCCTTACCCGAAGCCCTTTCCTGCCATTGTTCGTAACGCTTCTTATCCAGCATAAAACAAAGTTCTTCCACGCTGGGCACAAAAAAGTCCACATAAGGCATGACACTTTCCAGAATCTTCTCCCAGTCAGCCCTGCCGGCTTCTGCATAAGGATCTACAGCCGCCATATCAAGGGAAGTTGCTGCACCAGCCGCTTTTGCACGTTTCATGATTTCGACCAATTCCGCCCCGTCATTTTCATACATAGATCTCATCAGCGGAGGATATCCGAAATGAAACAACGCTGCTTCCTCCAGCGCTTTCTGAGGAATGTCTGATGCCCGGAAGGAATGGTTTGCCCCTGGATTGTGCAGAAAGATGCGGTCAATCCCCGGAATTGCCAGGATCACCGTATAGGATGTGGATTCCTTTTCCGATAAAATCATTCCCGCCTCTGCATCATGCTTCTTTAAAATATTATAAACCATATCGCCAAATGCATCTTTTCCGATTTTCCCCATCAAAGTAACATCCGCACCGAGTATCTTCATTGCCAGTCCGGTGTTGGCTACGGCTCCGCCAGTGTGTACGTCCGCCTGCCCCATCTGTATCAGCCTGCCCGGAGAGAGCGTCTCGCTTAGCTGCTTTACCTTTTTATCAGGAAATACCGGCGTAATATCCAGACAAATATGTCCGGCTGCGATTACTTTTTTCTTCATAGCTGCCTCCTGTCTTTTTTTCTCATACGGAAAATGGGAGACCTTTTGATCTCCCTGTTTTCCGCGTCAAAACTTATTCGATTCCCATCAGAAGATTCATCACATACATTTCCAGCGCCTCAAAATCTCTGTTTTCAACACAATTTTTCTGGAAATCATAATCAAACTTATCCACCTTTTCTTCCAGAGCCTTAAATATCTTCAGGCTGTTTTCCAGATGTTTATAGCTGTCCTCATCCTTTGTCGTCCTCATGGCCTTGACGTCGAGGCCGACATACTCTCCGTTCACCCCATAGCCATTTTCCTTCAGGACCTTGACCTGATTGAATGCTGCGCGCAGATTCTCGACGCCAAATGATTTGTCCTGGTCATAACGGATTCCGTTCTGGTCATTCAGATGCACGGTCATCAGTTTTCCCATTGCCATCGCAAATCCAATCTCATTAGCCGGATCCAGCCCAGCCAGAATTGCGTGTGCACTCTCCAGGTTGCCGCCCACACGCGCCGGGTCTATCGTAGCCGCAGATACAGCCATGACATGTCCCATTGTTCCACAGATGCTTCTGTCAATCGGCTCATTTGGCTTCGGCTCGATGCAGACACGGATCTTCGGGTCATATTCCAGCATCTTATTAATTGCCTCAACCAGCATCTTTGTTGCCCAGACCGGAGATTTCGACTCTGCACACAGCGTTCCCTCTCTTGCAAGCCAGAGTACAATCATGTCACAGCCAAGTTCATTGGCGATATCTATCGAGCGGTAAGCCCTCCACATCGCATACTCTCTGTCTTTTTCAGATGTGCTCATGAATCCGCCGTCCTGTGTGTGATCATCCATCCAGAGGCGCGGCGCGACAAACTCTGCCTTTAGATCATATTTGTCCAGTGTTTTCTTCAGTTCGCGCGCCTTCTCTTTGATTTCCTCTTCCGTGTAATCATTGATGTTCGGCACTGCATCGTCATCGTGGAACTGCACCGCGGAAAATCCCAGTTCTGCAAACTTTTTGTACTTCTCCTCTGTCGGAATGTCCCTTCTTGTTGCCGGGCCATAAGAATCTGCTCCTGTATGTACATTCCAGGGACCGACTGAAAATTTGAATTTTGTCATAATAATTTTTCCTCGCTTTCATAAAAAATAGGCTTTAGCGCTATTATTAGCGCTTTTTACGGGAATACCGCACGCCCTTAACTGCTGTATCCTAGTTATATCAGAAACAGCAGGCAGAAAAATGACTATGTTGCGATTTTTTTTGTTGTTTATTGTTTTCACGTAGTGTATCATAAAGCCAGAACCCACGCAGTGAGCAGCGGGGTATCGGACCCTCACCGCAACCAGTTCAGACGTTTCTGCACTGTTACGCATAGCCTGCAGGAATAAAGTGTATTTCAGGGAGAATCAAGACATGGTAAAAAAGGAAGAATTTGAAATTGTACAGCATACAATGATGAACTATCTGGAAATCTTTCTGGTAGAAATGACTGCCCGCAGTCCTCACGGGCACGGAGACCTGGAAATCGGCATTCTTCTGGATGGGAGCCTTACACTTTTCACAGAGTTTAAACAGCATGAACTGCATGCCGGGGATATCTATCTTATCAACAGGTATCAGATCCATTCTTTTTATAATAATGGCAGCCAGAACCAAATACTGGCGTTTCAGATTCATCCCGACTTTTACCGCAGAATTGATTATCAGCTCGGTTTCCTTCGTTTTGATAGCAATATTATTCGAAGCGGTGAACTGCATGACGCTCTGTACCAGACTTTACTTTCCTGTGCCGCTTCCTACTTTTCTTCTTCCGCCCACAATGCCATCAAGTGCTCCAGCCTGCTTCTGGACGCCATTTACCGGCTGCTGACAAGCACGAATTATACAATTGCGAGTGAAAAAGAATCCGCCACCGCAAAAAACAACTCCAGACGCCTGAACCGGATTACAGACTACATCTCAGAACACTACATGGAACATATTGCTCTGCAGGATATCGCCGCCCTTGAGAATATCACCACCTATCATGCTTCGCATTTCATCACGCAGATGCTGGGGATTTCCTTTCAGGAATATCTGAATAATATCCGGTTCGAGCACGCCTTCCAGTTGATCTCCAAGTCCGATCTGCCAATACTGGACGTCTGCCTTGAGACAGGATTCTCCAGCAGCAGGTACCTCAATCAGATGTTCATGAAAAACCTTGGGTGCAGTGTAAAAGAGTATCGAAAAAAGCAGAAAAAGCCGCGCCTGATTGGCGCAGCTCTCCCTACTGACAATATTCAGAACCGGTATACATTTGAACAGGCGGCTTTTGTTCTGTCCCGCATATGGAATATGTGTAAATAGTAAAAGGCTTTATTTATAGTAACAGTTCAGACAGGCCTGAATTGTTACTATAAATCCTCAAATCTTTTCAGTATATATTCATATTTCTGCTCAATTTCCGCTTTTGCCACCCCCTTCTTCACCAGTTCGGGGATTACCAGTGTCTGCCATATGTCACTCCAGATTTTATCCGGTGCAAATACAATTGCCGCATTTGCCACCTTTAAAATGTCTGCCTGTATTGTATCGTTAATCACTGTAACCGCGCGGTCATTGGCTACAATTTCACCTATACCAGTGCTGCCGCCCAGTCCAAACGGATTCTCGCAGACCACTGCTATTCTTTTGGCAGTCATAATATTCCTTGAAGAATTGCCGGCCAGAATGTCGAACTCACCCGGTTCTGTCACCCACTGTGCTTTTTCAGGAGAATAGCCTGCAAAGGATTTTTTATTCAGAGAAATCTGTACTTCCTTTTCTTCGCCAGCCTTTAAAAACACTTTACAGAATCCTTTCAATTCCTTTTCCGGCTTATCTAATTTGGATACCACATCATGCACATAAACCTGCACCACTTCGCTTCCGTCCATAGCTCCGGTATTTTTTACCCTTATGCGAACCTGTACATCCTGCTCCTCCACATTCGTTTCTTCGGGAACAGACAGTTTCGTTATCTCAAATGTCGTGTAAGATAATCCATATCCAAACGGGTACAATGGCTCTGTCTGTTTTGTATCATAATACCGGTATCCCACATAAATCCCTTCTCCATACCACACTTCCTTGTTTTCTCCCGGAAAGTTTTTATAAGTCGGGCAATCCCTGTAATATTTAGGATATGTAAGCGGCAGCTTGCCGGATGGATTTACCTTGCCGAACAGGATATCTGCCAGTACTTTTCCTCCCTGCATTCCGGGATAGTATGCACAGATAATGGCCGATAGCTGCTCTTCCCATTCCATCAGACTGACCGGTCCCGCCGTATTCAGAATCAATATAACCTTTCCACCGGCTTCCTTAGCCTCTGCAAGTGCCTGATTGAGAGCCGCCTTATCCTCTTCATCCATATCCATGTGAGGGCGGTCTGCGCCTTCCTGTCCGTTGGCACCAACCGTAACCACCCAGATATTGGTATCCACCCCCGCCTTTCCATATGTAACTTTTTCCGCCCCGATCAGTTCTGCCGCACAATCATATGGGTTGGTCAGCAGGCTGGTATCGACGCCTGCACTTCCGGCCCCGCTTCCTGAAAAAGCCTGGCTGCGATTTCCATAAAATGCAACATTCACATTCTCTGCCAGCGGAAGCACACCATCGTTCTTCAGCAGGGTGATTCCTTCCCTGGCTGCATATTCTGTTGCCTTTACTGCATGTTCCATCTGAAAAGAAGGCCTTTTACCAGTCATGGCAGGAAGTGTCAGAATTACCTTAAGGAAATTCCGTATGCATAAATCCAGAGTTTCTTCCGCCAGTCTCCCCTCTTCCACAGCCCTGACAATACATTGAATTCCCCGCGGTCCGGGCATAGCCAGGTCATTGCCCGCAGCAATTGCTTCCACCTGGTCATAAGCCCCAGACCAGTCAGAGACTACCATTCCTTCGAATCCCCATTCCTCCCTTAGCAGTTCCATTAAAAGCCAATGGTTCATGGCGCATTCTTTTCCGTTAATTTTGTTATAGGCTGACATCACCGTGCGGCTCCCTGCTTCTACACAAGCTTGAAATCCCGGCAGATAAATTTCCCGCAGCGCCCTCTCCGGAATATGCTCTTCCACCCCCATACGGTCTGTTTCCTGATTATTCGCCGCAAAATGTTTGACACTGGCTGCCACCCCTTCCTGCTCGATCCCTTTTACAAAATACGGAGCTAAAGCAGATACAAGATACGGATCCTCGGAGTACCCTTCAAAGCACCGGCCCCCCAGCGGATCCCTGTGAATATTCACATTTGGTCCAAGAATCACATCCACGCCTTTTGCGCCCATTTCCTGTGCTAATGCCTTTCCACATGCATAAACTGCTTCCGGATTCCAAGTCGCACCCAGACACATCCCCGGTGGATAACAGCCAAATTCCCCGTAGGCGGGAGGCTCTCCGTTCTGTTCCTTTTCTGCGGCCATCATCTGCAATTTTCTAAGTCCCAGCAGCAGGCCTCCCATACCGCCAAAACTTTCCCGGGTTAGGCTTTCTCCTGATTTTTCCAGTTCCTTAGATACTGTTTTAAATGCAAGCTCTGCTCCATACTGCATGGAATTAAAACCTGTTGCCCCATCCAGCATAAGCACTGCCGGAATTCCGTATTCTTCCATCGGCTCTGTAGCAAACGGACTGCCGCCAGTGACAATCCTTGCTTTTTCTTCCAGTGACATCTCACAGATAATCTGTTCAACCGATGTTTTATCTGTTAATTTCGTTCCCATAATCTTCTTCCTTTCCATTGTGAGTATCTCTTACAACTCTTCCTTATATAATTCTGAATACTGATTGCGAAAAGCTTGCGGAGTCATATCATTGAACCGTTAAACTGAATGTTCTGCATCCCAATCTCTATTCGCCTTCTCAACCTTCAGCATTTTCACAATTCCCTTCATTAAAATTACAACAATAAACGGAACAACCGCATAGGATACCTTAATCATATTGACTGCGGCTGCTGTCTGCATTGCTGCCTGCCCGTCGAATCCGCCCGCTGCAAGAAGCCATCCGGCTGCCGCCGTACCAATTCCTCCTCCGACTTTGATTCCAAAAGAAGAGCAGCTAAACATCATCCCATCGAGCCGTTTATCCTGAGTGCGGTATGTATAATCGCTGGATTCAGATATCAGCGCATTTAAGCTTCCCACAAGCGGTCCTGTACAGAACCCGTTCAACAGGAGCGTAACCAGCATCAGCCCCTTGTTTGCCATAAATGCAAAAACCATGAACAGGCCGCGGAAAATGATTGCTCCATCGTAACCCAGATTAATAATCTTATACATTCCTTTCTTCTTCACAAGGGCCGGCGTCACTGCCAGTACGATAATCATGGGCAGAAGGGTTGCCAGAGTGAATGTGCCTAGCAGGGACGGCTGTTCGAATACATAGGTCATATAATATATGCCTACCGTCTGTGTAACTCCCATCATGCCATAGTAAAGGACATAGATAGCCAGAATCATAAGATAAAATTTATTTTTTACAAGAATCTTTATTCCTTCGACTAGTGAAACCTTTTCCTGCACCTCTGCCTTTTCCCCTAAAAGCTCTTCTTCCGGAAGTTCCCTGATACTAAGGACACTGATTGTATTAATAATTAGCGCAGCAACAGCGAAAATGACTGCAACCGTCTTCCAGCCTTTTGCTCCGCCTCCAAACTTCTCAACTAAGCCCACCGTAACACTTGCTACAACCAGATTGGTCAGCAATGAAAATATGAAACGGATGGATCCGAGCTGTACACGTTCGTTTGCGTTCTTCGTCGTCAGGGATGTCAGAGACGAATATGCTATATTACTGGCTGTATAGAATACTACATTCATCAGTGTATAAGTGATAAAGAAATACACATACTGCATATTTGCACCCATATCCGGTATCGCAAAAAGCATGACCATTGCAATCGAAACACCAAATTGCGATCCAAACATCCACGGGCGCGCTTTCCCCATTTTCGTTTTTGTCCGGTCAATAATCATACCGAAGATAATATCGGACACGCCGTCCAGTAATTTTGAAACCATAATCAGGGTTCCGACAATCCCGGCATTCAGCCCCACCGTGTTGGTCAGGTAGATCAGCACGAAGCTTGTCACCAGACCATAAGAGCAGTTTGCCGCCACATCGCCAATGCCATACCCCAGTTTATTATTCCACTTTAGATACCTTTTTTCTTCCATCTTACATCCTCCTCATTCGCTTGTCATAGTAGTGTCAGACATAACGTGTCTTAATTTACATTCGCTTATTCTACATTTGTCAAATGTAACACGCTATCAAATTTGCGACTCAAATATCAATTCTTTTACTTTACTTTGCCTCAACCAATGCAGAAGCTGTCCCCAGCCCCTCTGACATGGCTGTAATCCTGACAAACCCTTTCTCCCCATTGCTTTTTACCACTGCCAGCACGCGGCCATGCCACGTCGTATAGCTTCCGTCCGAGAACTTTTCCGTAGTCTCCGGATTGCCGCTTCCCACTGCCAGCAGCGTCCCTGCGCCTTCCACAGAAAAGCTTACTTTTTTATCCGTCATCATTTTCAGGGTTCCGTTCTTATCTGTGATATGGACTGCCACATATAACAGATCTTCACCGTCTGCCTTGATTTGTGTTTCTTCCGGCAGTATCGTCAGCACAGACTCCTCTTCAGCAGTTAGAAGCTCTGACCTGGCTATCTCATTTCCATCTTGATCATAGCTGACGGCTTCAAGCCTGCCTGCCTTATACACGGTCTTAAATTCACATCTGCATGATTTCAGCGGTACTCTTCCAAGAGATTCTCCGTCCTGAAAAAGCTCTGCGCTCTCACCTATGCTATAAACTTCTATCTCTGCTGCCTTTCCTTCCTGATTATCCCATGTCCAGCAATTCAGTGAATCTGTCAGCCTCCAGCGGCCAAGCGTGTAATCCTCTCCTGAATGAATTACCGGTCTTACCCCGATATACGGCCTTTTGTAAGCTCCCCACAGCACAGCCGTATAATAGGCCTGGCTCTCTGGGAATCCCGTCAGGTCCACTGAACCGCATGCCGCCGTCAGGCAGGGATACTGCTTGGAAAACGGAGCCTCTTTTGTCCCATATACCGGCTGCCCGACGCCTGCTTCCCCCAGATAATCCCATGCCGTCCACATGAAATCACCGATGACATACTCGTGGTCTGATACATAAGCCCAGTTAGAATCCATTCTGCTTGGGAAGGTTTCTGTACTAAGGATAACCCGGTCCGGTGCCAGTTCATGTGTTCCTTCATACAAATTCTGGCCATAGTTATATCCCACAATATCCACATAATTGATGCATTCCCCAATCAGTGCTTCCAAACTTTCCGGTGTAATAGATGCCATAATCTTCGGGAGCAGGGTGATAATATCATTTACTTCGGCGCTGCCCAGATTCTTCTCTTCTGTATCTTTATCCTCACTTTTTTCTCTATCCATTCCATAACTTTCTTCTTTATCCTTCCCGGCACTCTTTTCAGTTTCCAGCGCCGCCCTTTCTGCCTGCCTTGCTGCAAGCACAGATAACATACTGTTAATCGCTATGGTTGTTGGGCGTGTATCGTCCAGCTGATGGAACAATTCATTGAGATCTTTGGATATTGCTGCACCAACGGGTAGTCCGGTATCCGTTATCTCATTTCCCACACAGTACATGATTACGCCCGGATGGTTATAGTCCTTAGAAACCAGTGCAGCTACATCCTTTCTCCACTCCTGTTCAAAACACTGCGCATAATCATACGGTGACTGCGGAAGCTTCCACTGGTCAAATGTCTCATCCATCACATACATTCCCAGTTCGTCACAGACATCCAGAAAATTCTTCCCCGCAGGATTGTGAGAGTAGCGGATGGCATTATACCCCAGCTCTTTCAGTTTCTTAACACGCCGGTATTCCGCCTTATCATACGAACACGCTCCCAGTATTCCGTGATCATGATGGATGCAGCCTCCCTTAAGCTTTATCGTTATCCCGTTAATACGGAATCCTCCTTTTGCATCCCAGGCCAGCATGCGGATACCGAATCTGTCATCCGCCATATCTATTATTTCATCTTTATTCCTCAAGATAGCGCAAACAGTATACAGGTTTGGTTCTTCCGCACTCCACAGTTCTGCATCAGGAACAGTAATTACTGCTTTTTCCCCGTCTTTCGAAGAAATTGTTGCGGATGCAGCATTTCTTCCTTCCCGGTATATTTCCACTTCTATCTGCATCCCGCCTGCATGTTCTGTTTCTACGGCAACCTCAATGACTGCGGGAGCAATGGATACCGTTTTTACTTTTATCCCTTCCGGCCTTATGTGTGCCTTTGCGCCGGTCCAGAGATTAACGCTTCTGTAGATGCCGCTTCCGGAATACCATCTGGAATTCGGTGTCTGCGAATTGTCAGCCACTACCTTCACTTCATTATTTTCCCCAATCTTAACCTTGCCTGACAGATCTACATAGAAATTGGTGTACCCATAGTACCATCCCCCTACATGTTCTCCGTTCAGATAGATCGTGGAATTCATATATACCCCTTCGAATTCCAGCAGGACTTTCTGGCTGCGGAAGGATTCTTCCCCCCATAATGTTTTTGTATAAATATATCTGCCTCCCGGGTAAAATCCCGTCGCATTGCCATTTGCTATATCCGGGCTGCGTTCCTCAGTCAGCATGGCATCATGGGGAAGGTCAATCTTTTCTTTCTCTTCCTCATACCCATCCTTCCAAAAATACCAACCGTCATTGAACCTTTGTTTTTTCATTCCTGCTCCTTTCTTTCTACATTGCATGCTATTTTTTTAATCTATTTCTTTCGTCTGCCAATATTGTATATTTCCAAAAATGATCCTACAATGTCACCATCCGGACGAAACGAAATCATTCTGTAACATATCCCGTCTAAAGTTAAAATTTTTAAAGAATCATCGTGGTTAAAGCAGTTATATGTGTCATAAATCGTTGAGTATGCATCACTTTTGTATCATATTTCGTCTTATTCATATCTTTGTTCATTAAAATATGTTACTATGATCCAAACAAGAACAGGAGGTACCCTCATGCCTATTTCCATTACACCTGGGTTAAAAAGTGACGGTACGGATCTGGATCACATCATTTCCTTCCACGACACTCAGGATCCTTTCACTTTTTATCAGCAGATTAATACAACTTTTATGATTCTTCTTATGGCTATACATCCAGATGACCTGAATGGGAGTGTATATTCCGTATTTACACCTGAGGCCCAGTTTAACGGCTCCATTTCCCAATCCATCAAAGGTCGCAGTAAAAACAGCATGCACCAGCACAACTGTTTTGAATTCACCTATGTTCTGCAAGGTAATATGTACCAGATTGTGGAGGGGAAACGCTATCTCTATACTCCCGGAAGCTGCTGCCTTATGAACCGCAATACACTGCACACGGAAGATACTTCAACTGATTTTGTTTGTATTTTCTTCTCTGTTTCCTCTGATTTTGTTAAGAGACTAAAGAATTACGGTAATTCCATGCTTTTCCCACAGGAACAGAAGAGGTTTGACAACCTGATTTTTCATTTTATGGAAGAAAATATGGAAGAAAACCATAAGAATACCAAAGATTTTCTGGACTTCGTTCCACGCATCACCCAGACCCAGCAGGTGATTATGGTACATGATATTTTTGAGAAGATGCTGAAAACCCTGTTATCCCCTTATTATGGAGCAACATACCGGCTTCAGGATTTGTTTTTTAAGCTGATTGATATTTTATGCAATCCGACGTATTACAATGTTATGCACGTAACAACAAAAAGCAGCATGGATTCACTGCTGTTTGCCAGAATCGGCCAGCTTCTGGAGGAACATAAGGGTCGCATCAGCAATAAAGAGCTGGCCCGGATCTTGAATTATGACGGGACTTACCTTGGGAAGATTGTGAAAAAATATACAGGGCAGAGCCTGTTCGACTACAGCATGAACTTTACGATGCGTGCTGCCGCGGATATGCTTAGTAACACGAAAAAAAGTGTGTCCGGGATTACTGCAGAACTGCAGTTTACCAATCGTACACACTTTTATAAGATATTTCAGGAACGGTACCATATGACGCCGAAGGAGTATCGGGATTGCCGGCAGGCTCATCATAGAAACTGCTAAATCCAAAAAGGTACTAAGTACATGACTGCAAATTCATTGCCGCAATATGCTGCTCTACAAGAGCAGCATATTGCGCTGCGCTGAGGCTTGGAAATAATGCTGCCCCTTTTAAGCTACCTCATATACTGCCGTCCCAAAAGCCGGAATAACCTGCCGTCCCTCCTGCCATTCTCCTGTATACAATAGCTGCATCTTCTGCTTCAGTTCAACCACAGCTTCCCCAGCGCAGAAGTTCAAAACAAACAGGAATCTTCTTCCTTCCTTCCTGCGCATGATAATCTCCACATCCTCCCCTGCGTTTACCAGTTCCGCATACGGTTCAGCCGCTTTCGTATACTCCAGCAGCATTTTTACATTTTCCTGTGAAAATGTGCTTCCAAGATGCAATACTTTTCCGCTGCCCACATGGCGTTCAATGAAAGCCGCTTTTCCCGCATAATAGCTGTTTTTATAAACAGCCAGTACCTTACCGCCGGCAGGCTCCATAATATCATTAAATACCGGCATTTGCATCTCGCGCCCGTTCCAATCTGCATACACCGGCCGCTCCGCAGGACTTGTAAAGGTATATTCTTTTACATCAGAACCGGTCAATTCTGCCAGAAGCCCCGGCAACGGCTGCATCACACATTTTCCGTTCATATCCTTATATCCGGCCATGCAGCCAATAATCAGCGTGCCGCCCTGTTCCACATAAAGCTTCAGTAATTCCATGCGCTCCTTATTCACGATAACCGGATGCGGATAGAATAGAACCGGATACCTTTTCAACTCATCCAGTTCGCTGCCGCGCTGCAGATAAACCACATCATAAGGGGTATGGGACTTTTCCGCCGCAGCAAAAATCTCATTCTCACTATACTTACTAATTCTTTGATGCCATGCATCCACTTCTGCATCCAGTACATTATCGAAATCTTTTAAGACTGCAAAAACCGCCGCATAGTCCGCTCCGCACAGAGATTCCAGTGTCCGAAGTTTTTGATAAAAGTCCTCCACTTCCGCCAGCTTCCGATTATCTCTGTTATCATGATCTAAGATTCCGTGCCAATACATTTCGGTTCCAAACGTGCAGGTACGCCAACGAAAAAATGATATAAAATCTGCGCCATGTGCCACACTCTGCATTGCCCAGAGCGTCAGCTGCCCCGGACGCGGAGCCGGCCCTTCCATTCTGGTTGTCCAGCCGTTGGCCCCAGCCTGCTGCTCCATGATTCCAAAATGCGGGCAGATTGACCGCACTTCTGTCAGATGCTTCGACCACTTCCTGTCATTCAGATCCTGTGATTTCAGAGGTTCCCGGTCCAATCCATAGGCAAAACTGGGGTACGAATCATACATATATACATCCAGGCATTCTTCCATCATCCGATGGTTATCCACATGGTCGAACATTCCGTTCGTCATCACAAAATCTTCCGGTTTTTTATACTTACGGATGATCTCCGCCTGCATGCTGCAGTAGGAAAGTGTACTGTAGGAAATAAACCGGTAATAATCCAGATGCATATGTGGGTTCACGGCTCTGCTCAGTGTCGGCCGCGGCACATAAATCTGTTCCCATTGTGTATAGGTCTGATTCCAGAATACAGTTCCCCATGCTTCATTCAAAGCATCCAGCGTCTTATATTTCTCCTTCAGAAATACGCGGAATGCCTCAGAATCCGCATCGGAATAGAATTCGGAAACCTCACAGTTCAGCTCATTGTCAATCTGCCATCCCACAATCGCCGGATGCCCGCCATAATGTGCGGCAATTTCCGTTACCACTCTTGCTGACAGTTCCCTGTACACCGGCGCATTATAATTATAATGCCTTCTGCCGCCATGGCGGTACAAAACGCCCTCCATACTGCTGTTCAGCACTTCCGGATATTTTTCCGTCAGCCATGCCGGCGGCGTTGCTGTGGGGGTTCCGAATATGACTTTCATTCCCTTCTGCTGGCACAGCTCTAAAAAATCGTCAAAAAATGAAAATGTAAAGCTGCCTTCCTCCGGTTCAAATTTATTCCATGCAAACTCCGCAATACGAATCACTGTAATTCCGATATCCAGCATCCGTGTCAAATCCGCTTCCCACAGCGCTTTATCCCAGTGCTCGGGATAATAGCACACGCCCATTGTCATTTTGTTCCATTGAAAATTCTGCTTTTTCTTCATATCTCCGATTCTCCGTTTCCTGCATAAGCTGCCAGTTATTTTACGATGTACTGGTATAGTAGTTTTATTCCTAAGGCCATGAACTGCGGTATGCTCTCAGGATTTGAAAAACAAATATATCCTCTTCCTTTATTTTATAGAATAGAAAACGGAGCGAAAAGAGAGAAATCCGAACATTTATAAATAAATGGGCATGTCAGAAATCCATGACTTCTGACACGCCTGTTTATACTGCTTCGGTACACAACCTCTTCACCGTTTTACTTCATCCCATGTTCTGAACACCGTGTACACATTATCCGGTTTTGCTCCCGGACCGAATTCACACTGTGCGATACACCCGCCGTCTGACCATAGCCTTTCGTATACTGCTTTGACCGCATTTTCTATATCCTCTGTGCTGCCTTCGGGCAGAAGATGCTGTCTGTCAATCTCTCCCCAGAATGTAATCTTTCCCTTATATTTTTCCAGCTGTTCCAGACCGATACAGAATATCTGTGTATTAAATGCATCAAGCCCCAGTTCTATCATTCTGGGAGGGTCCGAAGAATACGGTGACAGATGTGGCCTACCAGTTGAACTTTTCCTCAAGCAATCATTTTTCTTCGGTGTTTAGAAAGTATACGGGATGCACGCCTACCTATTTCCGGCGCCATCGTTTCTCTAATATTTATTAAGCAGAATTTTGGTATTACAGGCAGGGGACTGATGCCTCCTGCCTCAGACTGTAGAAAACTAAGTTAAGGGAGAGCCTATTGCTCTTTGATTATGGATTAGCTGAAATTCTATTTTCCGCGGCCGGATATTTCTTTGCATTCTTTTCCGCCTTGTCTTCCACCGCCCGTGCCAGATCGATGTCAAAGTGTTTACATATACGGCAGAGATACCAGAAGACATCAGCAATCTCTTCCTGCAGATGTTCAAATTCCCTGGGATCTTCCTTTACACTGTCCGCTTCATCAGAATGAAGCCACATAAATATTTCCGCAAGTTCTGCTGCCTCAACGGTGAGAGCCATCACAAGATCCTTAGCGTTCTGATCTTTACGCCAGCCCCGGGCGTTTGAAAACTCCTGAATATACTCCTTAATCTCCGCCAGTGTTGTCACTTTGTCTTTCATTTGTATCATCCTCATTTCCTAATAGTCTTGTAATTCAGTACATACTCACTCAGCGAGTCTGCGGCATAACCGCAGAATAAGGAATCAGCTATTCGATCTTTCCGTCCAGAAACGCCTGAAGGATATTCTGGGGATTTTCATAGTAAAAACTACTGTTATAATCGTCAATTTTCCCGCTTACAAATGAATGGTACGCTAAAAATAATGCATCTATGACAGATACCTTCTTCTCCTTTGCAATCCCAAGTATCAGACGTTTATATACTTTACCTATATCCCAATGAGATGGAATAGAATATCCGCATTCTCCCACATTGTCAAATGTCCCCTTTAATATACCCGCTGCCGCAATAAACTGATCACTTACATCCTCAATATTATCACTATGGTAGATATCCGCCAGCTCATACATCTTTTCAATGCCCTTCCGCCCTAATGCATCAACTACATCCCTTCTCGTATTTAAGGTTTTTCTTGAAATATAGTCGATCAGACTACATACAAAAAATATATCATTTGCAGCCTTCTCTTCCCTTCCTGTCATTTTAATATCACCTCCGCTTTCCGAAATTCCAGACAACTTATTGCCTCTTCTGTACAAAAATTTATCTGATGGGTAGGGTACTTAAATTTTGCCATAATCCAGAATTGTTCTCTTGTAATAACACCATCCATATAATCTGCAATAAAGTTGTAAATCTGGTCATTTGCCATTGCACCTATGACAATGTCATGACTATGGGCTTTTCCTTGTCTGCAGCCTATAATAAAATCCAGCCACTCCTCTGACATATCTTCAAATTCAACAATGTCCAGCGCAGTATTTAACCTCATATCATAGATATTAACTATTGGCGTATCATACCTTTTCGCCCAGCGCACTGCCTGTTCTTTTATTAAAGTACAATAAAACCCCGGGCCAAAATCTTTTGCATATCTCCCTCTTATAATTTTAGGTTGAGGTATTTCTATATAACCTCCGTGATAAACTGTCATTTTTCCCATATAACCACCTCACTTAGATGATACACAATTCTTCATACACCACATCCAACTTCTAAATATAAGCATATCACCGGCCGCCCCATCTGGCAAGCCGTCTCTAGCTCACATTTCCCTTCACATTTTACTCTTTTTTTAGGAACCAATCACATTCCCGACATATTTTGCCGCTATACTCAAAAACAACCATAGAGAAAAGGAAGGATTTACTATGTCCAGAGCAATCGGTATTGATTTAGGAACTACGAACAGCTGTGTTGCAGCAATCGAAGGCGGCAAGCCCGTGGTGATCGCCAATGCGGAAGGTATGCGGACCACTCCGTCCATCGTCGCTTTTAAGAATGACGGCGAACGCCTTGTCGGAGAAAGCGCCAAAAGGCAGTACGCACTGAATCCCACAAGAACCATTTCTTCCATCAAACGCCACATGGGCACTGACTACCGCGCCCGCATTGACGGAAAAGATTATTCCCCTCAGGAGATCTCCTCCATCATATTAATGAAGCTAAAAAAAGACGCAGAGCAATATCTCGGCCAGCCCGTTACGGATGCGGTCATTACGGTGCCCGCCTATTTCAGTGATTCCCAGCGCCAGGCAACCAAGGATGCGGGAAGGATCGCGGGCCTGAACGTACTGCGGATTATCAATGAACCAACCTCTGCTGCCCTTGCCTATGGGCTTGATAACGGGGAGCCTCAGAAGATTATGATATATGATTTCGGCGGCGGAACGTTTGATGTGTCTATTATCGAAATCGGGAACCAGGTCATCGAGGTGCTTTCCACCAATGGGGATAATCACCTGGGCGGTGATGATTTTGACCAGCGCCTGACGGACTATATCGTTAAGACCTACAAAAAGCAGGAGCGGATTAATCTGGAAAAGGACTTTTCGGCGCTTCAACGAGTCCGCGAGGAATCCGCCAGGGCAAAGATCAGCCTTTCTTCTGCAGCACAGACTGATATCAATCTGCCATTTATCACAACAGATAAGAAGGGCGAGCCAAAACATCTGCAGATGACCATCACCCGCGCACAGTTTGAGGAACTGACCAGTGATCTCGTGGAGCGGACAGCAGGCCCGGTGAATACCGCACTGAAAGATGCCGGCATTCGTGCAGCCGACCTTAGTAAGGTCATTATGGTGGGAGGCTCCACACGGATTCCCGCAGTCCAGAATAAAGTAAAGCAGCTGACAGGCCTTGAGCCCTCGAAGTCCCTGAACCCGGACGAATGCGTTGCCCTGGGAGCGGCAGTCCAGGCAGAAAAGCTCAGCGGAGGGGCGGCACTGGTAGAAGGCTCTTCCGCTTCGGAAATCATTCTCATGGATGTCACACCGCTCTCTCTTTCCATTGAAACAGTAGGAGGCGTGGCAAATGTACTGATTCCTAAGAATTCCGCTATTCCCACTAGGAAAAGCAACATTTATACAACCGCCGCCAACTTTCAGACTTCTGTAGATGTTAAAATCTATCAGGGTGAGCGTAAATTTACACGTGACAATAAGCTGCTCGGTAATTTTAAACTATCCGGAATCAAGCGTGCCCCTGCCGGAGTTCCGCAGATCGAAGTCACCTTTGATATTGATGCAAATGGAATCGTCAATGTGTCTGCTAAAGACCTGGGTACCGGCAAACAACAGCAGATTACAATCACGTCCAGCTCTAATCTGTCCGAGGCTGAGATACAGAAGGCCATGGCCGACGCCAGATTTTATGAGAGCCAGGACAACAAACGGCAGGAAAACATTGATATCCGTAACGAAGCGGAAAAGCTTGCATTCCAGGTAAGCCAAAGCCTGAAAGATTCTAAAAAAGATATGGAGAAGAACGAGTACAAACAGATCAAAGCTGATCTGAATACGCTTCAGAAACTGCTTGGAAAGACAACCATTGAAAAAATTACCGACCAGCAGGCCGGAGAAATAATGGCAGCCAGGGAAACGCTGGAGAGAGCAGCGGCGGAGCTGCTTTCCTAAATCCCAAGCAGATTTTCTTTTTCGGAGAGGGGGGCGCGAAAGGAAGGGATCTACGCAAGCCGTCCAAGTGCACATATGCCGCTGCTAAATGCGGACACGGACCTAAGAAATTCTAGGAATCCGACAACCGCGAAAGTGGGGTACGGGATGACACATCACGTGAAATCTGATGATTTCTCGCGCTGGGTCATCCGATTTTGTGATTCGGAGATCACAAAATCCCCCCACTTTCGCGGCTGTCGGATTCCAAGAATTTCTAAGGCCCGCTTTAGCATTTTGCAGCGGCATATGTGCACTTGGACGGCTTGCATAGATCCCTTCCTTTCGCTGGGTGCATCCAATCGGTAGGAATGGTTGTCAGCTGGGGGGCTCCTTTATGGGGGCAGCGTATGGATTCGCTTGGTGGTACAGCATAATCCCGGTACATGGGATATTTTATTCCAAAGTTTACTGTGGGTCTGCCTGTAGGGCATGTATTGCAGGGTGCCTTTTGGGCAGGGCTTAACCCAGAATCAGATCAGGATTGTCTGAAAAGTGTTTCAGTATAACAATTGGGTCTGTTTCTGATGGGTTTACGATCTTTATGCCCTCTTTTGCTGCCTTTTCGGTCACAAAATACTCATCGTGGGTAAGCTGACCATAGCGGATCAACGCGGGGGACTCTATCTCCCATACGCCAAATGTTCCATGGCCTTCCAGGCAGATCAGACCGTATGGTGCGCTGTCTTTTATGACGGCTGTACGCCCGGGCAGTACTGTCAAGCGTTTTGCGCTGACACAGCCGCATTTATAGCAGATCCACTCCTCTATATATCCATCCTGCAGCATCTCTTCCATGGGACGTACCGGTTTGGGCCTCATATAATTATGCTTATGAAAATCAGGGTCGATATTCTTCTCCCAGTCAATGACATCCAGAAGATACTCATAATTCCCCTTTTCTTCTTCCGGACAGTTCTTCCAGAGCAGGTCTTCGCCTACCACCTGTCCGTTCAGCAGTACCGACTGGTACATGGCATAGACATCCGATGCAAACTGTGGTTCATATGTACAGAGTGAGCCCGGTGCATGCATAACTCCCGGGTCTACATGGAAACCGGTATCGTGTTCCAGCTTATATGCTCTGGAGAGGCCGAGAATGTTGTTATCACCCTTCTTAAAGTTTCTGAGGCTTTCCAAGACCTCCTCTTTCGTGGTTTCCGGATTAAAACCGAAAAATGTGAAGGGGAACTCTCCTCCATGGTTATTCAGCTGGGATGGGAAAAAGTACATTTCGGGTTTACCGTCTGCCCCCACTCTTTCTGCATGTGCCTGGCGGTGATGGATATGATGAGGCAAAGGCCCGGCATTATCAAAGAATTTAGAAAACATGGCCCACCGATGATACTTATTCCACAGCTTCTCTCCGATCAGTTCTGCGCCTGACAGTTCAACTGCGTCCCTCAGGAGAATCCGCTCTTTTCCCTCTTCGTCAGCTACAATATAGCTTAACCCTTCATCCTCCGGAGTCCCCGGCCCATTCTCCGCCCATGTCGTGGAAGAAAACCACCGTTCATCAATTCCGCCCCTCGTGCCCAATATATAGTAATCATCGGGGTGCAGTTTAATTCTCTTCCCAGGACGGCAGAATGCTCTGGGTACCCAGGCCGGCGCCAGGCGGAGCACTCCTTTTCCCTTTGACAAAGCTTTTTCGGTCAGACTTTTTTTGTCCATAATAGCCTCCTTACTCATTTCACGATCTACTAGTTGAATTTAGACTATCACGCCAGAAAACGTTCGTCAATTTAAAATAATAATTTCGGCTTAATACACATTTTATGGCACAATCCACCGTGTTTTAGCACAAAAAAAGAGCGAACACCAGAAAACATTTTCTGTTTTGTTCGCTCCGTTTATTGATACCGGCACTTACCATCCGAACAATTCCCACTCGCTCGCCGCCAGCTTATTCGTGGATCTTCGAACAATCAAATTGCAGGGCAGTTCTGCGCTTTTTTCTTTTATATCCGGATCTGCCAGCATTTTTACTGCCATACGTCCCATTTGATAAGTAGGAACATTAACAGTTGTCAAAGATGGCTCTATCATTGAAGATACGCTCAGGTTATCGATCCCGGTCACAGCAAATTCATCCGGAATCGTACGCCCCTCCGACCGGACCGCCTTAATTGCCCCTACCGCCATCTGGTCGTTCGCTGCAAATATTGCAGTCAGCCCCCGGTTCCGGATCATCAGCTCTTTTGCCATCATATAGCCGCTGTTTGGCGTAAAATCGCCTTCTGCAATCAGATCCACCGAATAGGGCACGCCGAATTCTGCCAACGCCCTCTTGTATCCCTGGAGCCTGCATATCGTAAGAGGATTGGACATCTTGCCTGAAATATGGGCGACACGCCGGTGCCCGTTTTCCAACAGTTCCCGGGTCGCCATATATGCATTCTTCTCATGATTTACATACACACTTCCAAACCCTGTTTCCTCCAGCTTTCTCTCCAGAGTTACAACCGGGATCTTCCGTTCCAGAAACGTCTGTTTTATAAAACTAAAATATTCCTTTTCCTCTGTAGCCGGGCAGACCGTATCAATAAGAATTCCGCACAGCGCCTGCTTCCGGATCGTTTTGATAAACCTTTTTTCCTTATTAAAATCAAAATCCGAGTTGCCGACTACCAGGACATATCCCTCTTCCGCCACCGTGTCTTCTATTCCGTTCAGGAGATTAGAAAAGAATGTGCTTGCAATATTCGGAAGAACAACCGCGATAATCTTATCTCTTTTTTTCTGCCTTTCCGGAAGCTGATACCCCAGTTCACCGGCTGTTTCTAGCACCCTGCTCCGGATCTCTTCGCTCACATATTTTCCGCTGTCACTTAAGACCGCTGAAACCGTAGATAATGATACGCCGGCAGCCTTTGCCACATCTCTCATACCAGGCATCTCCGCAACCTCCCTGATCTGTGTTTTATACTATGGTACTCTGACAGCGAACGTTTGTCAATTCATTTTCCTTTTATTTAGATTCCTTTCATTCCATTAGTTACCTATACACGTCCTCGTAATAATAACTCTATTATTCAGTACTATTTGCTTGATTTTCAGCTTAATTATTGAAATAATTCAAATGAAAGCTCATACTGTATAATAAGGAGGAACGTTCAATGAAAAATGTGCACTGTATGACATACCGCAGTGGAAGCAAGGAGGAAATGCTGCCCAACTTTTCACCGGATTTCCCCTATATTGCATCCCGCAATGAAATTGACCGGTATATGGGCGGATTCGTGCCCTGGCACTGGCATAAGGAAGTAGAATTGTTCTATATGGAAAGCGGCATTTTGGAGTATTATACACCGAAGGGTACCGTTGTGTTTCCGGCCGGCACCGGCGGGCTGGTGAATTCAAATATCCTGCATATGACAAGGCCCAAAGAAGGGGTCAAAGACACCACCCAGTTCCTGCATATCTTTGACACTTCATTCATCGGCGGAAGACAGGGCAGCCGGATCGAGCAAAAATACATTGCCCCCCTTCTCCTTGCACCGCAGGCAGAAATCATCGCGTTATTCCCGGATTTCCCGGAACAGGCGCGTCTGCTGAAGATTTTACGTGATTCTTTTGAATTATCAGATAAAGATTTTGCTTACGAAGTAAAGCTCCGGGCTGCCTTATCAGACATCTGGTGCGGCCTGTTCACTCTTGCTGCGCCGCTTCTGAAAGAAAAAACGGGCTATGACAAAGCCAATGATAAAATCAAGCTGATGATGGTATATATTCACGAACATTACACAGAAAAAATCTCTGTCTCTGATATAGCCTCAGCGGGATTTATCAGCGTGCGCGAATGCTTTCGTGTATTTCAAAACTGCCTCCATGTAACGCCTGCAGAATATCTGAAAACTTACCGTCTCCAGAATGCCTGCCAGCTGCTCGCAGGCACCCCGGAGCCAGTCACCTTTATCGGGCAGGCCTGCGGACTGGGCAGCAGCAGTTATTTTGGAAAAGTGTTCCGCGAATTCACCGGATATACCCCTCTGGAATACCGGCGCAAATGGCAGGATTGTGATATAAATTGGCAATCATAATATATTTTTAACTTAACCATTACAGTATAATGATATCAGCAGATAAGAGAAACCCACCCTGATAATCATATATCGCCCCTTGGCCGGTTACTGAGAATGGAGGTTATACAATGGTAAAATTAAACATCGTGAATATGAATCAATTTCTAAATATCGTGAATAACAGCGCAGGCACCGTTCGGCTTTTGTATCCGGACGGCAGGAAAGAGCCGCTGAATCATCAGTACACGCTCCAGCGCAGCCTGCGCCAGAGACACCTGGAGGCTAAACGCAGCCTCCGGCTCACGCTGGAAATCCCTAACCCAAAAGACTACATGAACATCGTATTATTTTCCATTGGGGACTGCTGATGCAGCCCCCTGCTTCTTGGTCAGCCCTGAGACTGCAAGATACCCATCTGCATATTTCCCTGCTGCCTCCGCCAGTTTCTGCACCTCTTTTTCTTCCATCAGTTCAGTTTTATCATAATCCCATTCCTTTCCAATCTTGGTATATTTTTCTTTACACACATGATTAAACGCACATAATTCCCAGCGTTCTATCACATCCGCCAATTCTTTCCGCACAAACCGGCCGATTTCCTCTATATTTTCTTTTGTTGCTGTCGCTCCCGGAATTAACGGCGTCCTGATCCACAGCCTTGTGTCTCTCCGGCTCCGGATTTTGCCGGCTATAAACTTCAGATTATCCAATATAACCTTATTGCTGACACCCGTATATTCTCTATGTAGTTTTTCATCCATGAATTTGATATCATAGAGAAATGTATCCACATAAGGGTATATCTTCTCGTAAATCTCTTTCTTACCGAAACCGGATGTATCCAGTGCGGTATCCACACCCTGTAGCTTTAGTGCCTCCAGAAATTCAGCCAAAAATCTGTGCTGGAGCACGGGTTCTCCGCCCGACACGGTCACCCCTCCTGAAAAATCATCAAAAAACATGTCGTCTTTACATGCCTCTTTCACAAGCCGGGCTGTCTCCCAGTATTCTCCCACCGTGCCCATCGCTTTTGCCGGGCACTGGTCAGCACAGGTGAAACATTGTCTGCAGGCTGTTCTGTCGATCCGTATACCGTCGGCCTGCGCGGCCAGCGCATTTACCGCACAGCGGGTGACACAGCTCATACACCCGATACATTTTTTCGCATCCCACTGCAGCTCCCTGACCGGGCTGATACTTTCCGGATTCTGGCACCACCTGCAGTGCAGGGGGCACCCCTTTAAAAATACAGTGGTACGCATACCAGGCCCATCATGGGTTGTTCCTCTGTGTATGTCAAAAACCAGTCCCTTTTCCATCTTTCTTCCCCGCTAAACACTTGTATAATTTACTCTGTTCACAAATTCTTTTCTGAACTCATGGTCCATAACCACAAAATGAGCGCTGTACCCGGTGACCTTTACGACAATATCCGCATATTCCGGGTTCTCAATATCGTCTACCGCCTTCTTAAGCTTTTCCAGATCGATTACGTTAAAGTTAATCTGAATGCCGCCCTTCTTCATGTATGCCTTGGAAAAGTTTTCGATATATCCGCCTTTGTTTTCCTTTCCGTCAAAGAATTTTGGCTGCAGTTCGATCTGCAGCGAACCGCCCTGATACTCTCTGAAAGGCACCTTCAGCAGGGACTTTGCGGTTGCAGTAATCCCCTCGTGGTTCCTGCCATGCATTGGGTTGCACCCATGGGCGATCGGTTCCTCCGCAAACCTGCCGTCAGGCGTCGCGCCCAGTATCGGACCGGCATAGGTATGCCCCATATACTGGAATAAAGAGGCCCGGAAGCTGAAGCCTTTAATATTGCGCTGTTCTTCCAGTGTATCGTGGATATTTTCCGCTACCCTTACGTACATCTCATCCACGCCGTCCTGGTCATTTCCGAATTTCTCCTGGTTCAGCATGATCTGGCGCATGATTTCGTGATCTTTCCAGTTGTTTTGAACAGCCTCGTTCAGCTGGGCCATCGTATATTTCTTTTCCTCGAATATCACTTTCTTCATGGCGTACAGAGAATCCACCACATTGGGCACTCCCAGAACATTGACGGAAGTAAATGCATTGTGAGGCCCGCCTATTGACGTAACATCCAGCCCTTTTTCAATGGTGTCTTTCATACAGAGGGTAGTAACCATTTCCGGCCATACCCGGTCCTGCCACTGATACACACGGTTCTTAAATTCGGTAAATGCTTCTGCCGTCCGCTTTACTTCCCGGGTATATAGATCCCAAAACTCCTCAAAAGTTTCTGTATTCTGTTCTTCTGCCAGCTTCATGGCTCTCTGCATGGGGGCCGGCAGGACAAAAGAGTTTAGGTCATGGTCGCTGTACTCTGCTCCCACCGCGCAGTACCATTGACAACCGCTGTACGACACATTCCAGGCATCTTCTTCGCTGTAACCACTGTACAGCTCGGAATCCCGCATTACATCATAGTTGACCAGAGTAGGAACCCCGCAGCCGTGTCTTGTCACCACGTCACATGCATAGCTGTAGTAGTCCGGCTCCATATCGTCATGCCACATCACGCCCAGATGATTATAACCGCCTATCATATCGTAGGCCTCCAGTCCGATCCAGCTGATTTCATTGGTGGCATCCCTGCCTTCCCTGTCTCTTCCGCCGAAGGAGAAATAATTCCCGCCGTATTTCAGGTACAGTTCTGCCAGGATATCTCTGGCTTCCTCCCTTGTGATTCTTCCTTCTTCCAGATCCTTTCTATAAAAACGGATCAGCATCTGGTCCAGCCTGCCATATCCGTTCCCATGGCCGTTGATCCTCTCCACGACCTGGAATAACTGGATCCACTGTACTGCCTGCACAAAACTCTCAGGCGCCCCCTCTGCCAGCTGTTTCATATTGGCAGCAATTTTCTGATACCTTTTCTTTTGTTCCGGATCGACCTCCGCCTCTGCAAGTTCCGCAGCCCGCAGGGAATGCCGCATAGTATAGCGTATGATTGCCTGTACCACTTGTTCCTGTGCCTCCAGATAAGCGCGCCGCTTTTTGTTACCATACCGTTCCCATTTTTCTTTGCTTTCCGACACATCTTTCAGCAGTCCGGCCCATCCCTTCTTTAAGCCGATGTTAAGATCCGGGCAGGTATGTGCCAGGCTTGTTCCTCCGGCGCCCATCTGGCGCAGGTCAAATCCCAGCTCTGTCACTTCATCCGGATACACAAACTTTCTGGCCTCATCCAGCTGCCAGTGGAATTCTCCCACAATCGTCTCATTTGGATAAATTTCCGCAGGACTATGATCCAGAAAGAAAACATAATCCTCCGCCCAGTTTGTAGCAGAGTATTCGAATCCCTTCACTCTGGAAGGCATCTCGTCCAGATACGGAAACGGAGTGCCCACATCCACCCGGCAGTTGTGGTCCCCAAGATTGATTCTTTGGTCATCAGAAAGCGCCAGTTCTCCGGTTGCAGGGGAAAATCCCGCACTGTGCCCGGACCAGTGGTACACAAGAAATTCTGCGTTATCCACATATACATTCCTTCTCCCGCTTTTGGATAAACCGGTGCTTCTCTCCCACAATCTTTGTATTCTTTCACTTTTCCTAAATTTAGATTTTTCCATTTTAGTTCCTCCATTCATGTTTCATTTTCTGTCTTTATTTTATCAGCCAATAAAAAAGCCACAACTTCCCGTTGTGACTTTAAGGTTGCATGATACGACTATTTCTGAATTAACCAGTCGTTTTGTATCAATCCGTCTCATCCCGCAGAGCGTCGATGATATTCTCCTTTCTGATTTTTCCTGCGGCATATACCATGGTAATGAAAACTACCAGGAACACACCGAGTATACTGGCTCCCATACTGCCCCATGGGAACACAAATTTCATCTCTCCGCCCCCGGCATTCATACCCACATAAATCAGAAAGGATAGAATCCCGGCAAGGGGCAGCCCCCAAAGCATTGTCCGCACTCCGTAAAGAGAACACTCAAAACGCATCATCTTATTAAAATCCCGGTCGGACATCCCCACCGAACGGAGCATGGCAAACTCCCGCCTGCGCAGCTTGATGTTCGTGGAGATCGTGTTGAAAACATTCGCAACCGCTATGAGCGATATCATGGTTATGAAAACAATCGCAAACAAATTGACAATGAACGTCATATTTCGGTTCTGTTCAAGAATTCCATACACATTATACAGGGTATAGTCGGCGGTTATGCCGGCTCCGTCAAGCATCGCATGCATCTCGGACGTGGACCGTCCCGGATTGTCTGACTTGAAAGTCATCCCCAGTTTTACAGGCTTTGAAGGCGCCCCCAGAGCGTCAAACTGAGGTTTTATCTGGTATGGAGCGATCACCATAAGCGTGTATCCGCGCCAGTCCCCCGGCTCTGCGGGCAGCAGATCCGGATAGTCATCTACAAAGGTCGCACGGATTGTTTTGGTTTGATCTCCTGAATCGGAGCGCAGCGTAAATTCCATGGGCTCTTCCTGCATATAATAATGTTCCGGCAATAGTCCTGTCACGATCATATTGTCTTCCTGCCCGCTATATTCCGTTTCGGAAAGCTCCAGGCCTTTGAGCAGGTCCTGATAGACTCCCTCCTCAACAAACTGGATATCCAGCGGCACTTCAACGGTTTCACCCGTCCCTTCATAACCGATAAGTTCCCCGAATTCATCCAGAAAATGTCTGGTCAGATCTTTCGTATTGAGTACGCAGGAATAGGTTGAAAGCGCCTGATAAGAACTTTCTGTTACTCCGCCGGCATTTTTCATATTATCATAAAGCCGGAGGAGCTCGCCGTCTTCCATGTCCCGTGTATAGAAACAAATGTCATAGTCTTCAACTGCCACAGCAGAATTATCTGCTATCTGGTTCAGATAGGTACCGAAAGAACTTGCCGTCACGGACAGCACCACGCTTAACGTAAGCGACAGGATTATGCTGCGGTAACGCCGCTTGTTTCTTTTGAAGTTCTTTAGCGCAAGCATTCCCTCCAGACCGTAAAGGCGTTCGGTGAGCTTTGAGGTTCTGAGCGCTTTGGCTTCCACCCTGACCTCGTTGGTCTGGCGGATACATTCCATCACGGGGGTACCTGCAGCCTTCTTTGCCGGGATATAGGCAGATATTAAAATGGTAATCAGGCTGACAACAACCCCGGCTAAAAGAGCAGGAACCGACACTTTCAAGGTCAGCGGCACATTATCATACATCATATTTGCAAAATTCTTTGCTACTAGGGATAGCACCAGCCGGATACTTGGAATGCCAATTAAAATCCCCAGCGGTATGCCCACAGCACCGATACATATTCCCTCAAACATGACCGAATTGCGCAGCTGCCTTTGTGTTGCGCCCACCGACATGAGGATTCCAAACTGGTGTGTGCGCTCATTCAATGAGATGTTGAACGAATTGTAGATCAAAAATACTGAGCCGAGCATTACCAGAGCAATTAAGATTCCTCCAACCGCGTATAAAAGGACGGTAAGCAATTTTTCCCCTGACAGGCCCATAAACCGCAGTACGTCATCGTTCAGAACATAGCTGTAATTATCCGGGATGCCGTCTGTATAAGAATGAACTTGATAGGGATTCTTTAGCGTAACAAATACGGAAAGACTGTCCGCTGCGGCAGTATCCTCTGTTGTAATTAAAGTGTATCCCGGCGCGGCAAACTCCTCGACAGCCGGCCGCTGGCAGATGCCCACAACCGTATAGGTCTTCTCGTTTGCCGGCACCAGTGTTTCTTCCCCGCCGCAGTATGGGTCGTGCTGGCTGAGCTTCTGGCCGTCTTTCATGCGGCTTCCCACCTGCAGGGTGATCGTGCCGCCCACCGGAATTTTCACCCCGCCGTTCGCTGCAATATGTGCCGGTATCAGAACCTCGCTGCTGTTCTTGGGCATTCTTCCGGAAAGAAGCTGCAGCGGCAGAGTTTCCAGGGCTTCTTCATTCCATCCGGAAAGAAAAAGATAGGGCTTGTCGGGATTCTGGCCCCCTTCCAGCGCGGCATAACCAATGTTCTGCAGGGCAGCCGTACCTGCCACCCGGCTGTCTGCGGCCTGAGACTGCAGATAGGCGGAATCTGCATCCGGGATTTCAACGTGCCAGCCGCCATACTTTTCAGCAGCCCCATGAATCATATAACTCTGCAGGGAAACGGCAAATGTAGCGACGCCCGTGATCAGGGCCGCAGACAGGGCCACGCCGACCACCCTTACAAACGTCCGCGTGCGGCTCTTTTTTAATCCCTGCAGGGCAACCTTATGGAAAATATTCATGACCGCGCCACCTGCCTCTCATCCCGCACCACTTTACCGTCTGCGATCGTAATAATGCGTTCTGCCTGCAGGGCAATATTTTCATCGTGGGTAACGAGGAGAAGCGTCTGCCCATATTTTCTGTTGCTTTCTTTCAGCAGTTTGATAATCTCGTGTCCGTTGCGGCTGTCCAAAGCACCTGTAGGTTCGTCCGCCAGCATGACTGCCGGTGCGTTCATCAGTGCACGTCCGATGGCGACACGCTGCTGCTGCCCGCCCGAAAGCTGGTTGGGAAGATGGGATTTTCGCTCCTGTAATCCCAGCAGGTCTAATAAATCGTTCAGCCGTTTTTTATTGACTCTGCGCTTATCCATCAGGATCGGCAGTGTGATATTTTCTACAACATTCAGAGTGGGAATGAGATTATTGAACTGGTATATCAATCCGACCTGCCTGCGGCGGAAGATGGCCAGCTTCTCATTGCTCCCTGCATAAACATCCTGCCCGTCCAGATAGATCTTACCGCTGGTAGGCGTATCCACGCCGGCTATCGCATGCAGAAGGGTGGATTTGCCAGAACCGGAAGAACCGATAATTGCAGTAAATTCCCCTTTCTCAATGGTAAGCGACACATGGTCCAGCGCGATCACCTGGTTTTCTCCCGCACCATAAACCTTGCATAAATTTTCAACTTTTAAAAATTCCATTATGTGAATCTCCTTCTCTTTTTCTACTCATATAATAGAACTTCCCGCTTACATTTCAGTGACTTTCCGGTGAGAGATCCGTCACTTTGGAAAACGGATAGAAAATACTGCACCGCCCTGGGGATGATTTTTAGCGGTAATGGTTCCGCCCTGTCGGGTGATAATGGTCTTGCAGAGTGCCAGCCCGATCCCATAACCAGCCGTACCAGTATTTTTCCCCCGATAGAACCTTTCAAACAAAACAGGCAGGTCTTCTTTATTAAATCCCGCACCGCTGTCATGAAGGGTAATCCCGGTAAACAGAGGCGTATCCTCACAGATAATGTGAATCTTTCCGTGATCCCCTGCACCCTCGATGCAGTTTTTAAGAATGTTCTGAATTGCTTCCGACAGCCAGCCTGCATCGCCCCGAATTACGATGCCCCTGGGCACGTCAATCTTGAGATCGATGCTGTGCAGTTCTATTGGAATAATAAGCGGGCGGAGCGCAGTGTTTATCAGGCTGTCTGCCTCGATCTGCCCGTTTTGGAACATCACAACGCCCGCATCCAGACGGGATAATTTCAACAGCGAACTGAGCAGCCAGTCCATCTGTGCAAACAATTCCTCCGTCTCCCTGAGCAATTGCTTCCGTTCGTTTTCATCCGGGCTGATCTCCAGCAATGACAGAATCAGATTTGCGGATGTAAGCGGGGTGCGGAGCTGATGGGCAATGTCGGCCAGCGAATCTGCCAGATGTCCTTTTTCTTTTTTCAGCGCATCGTTCTGTTCCCGGATCCGCTGTGTCATTTTGGTTATCTCACTCTGCAGAATGGAGAGTTCCCCTTCCTCAGCTTCGCTGATGAACAGATGATCCGTATTATGAAGCACAAGATCGATTTGCTCTGAAATCTGCGCAATCCTTTTATACCTGGCCCGCGTAAATACAAAAAATGCCGCGCCAAAGGCAGCGGCACAAACCAGGGCCAGTCCCCCGGCCGCCGGATTCATGTAATATCCCGCTGCCGCAGCGGCAGCGGTTATGATAGCAAACACAACGGCAAACTGCCGGATCTCCCTATTCCGAAACATATCCATCCCCCAATCGGTAGCCCGTTCCACGGATCGTCAAAATGATCTGCGGGTCTGCCGGATCGTCCTCTATCTTCTCCCGCAGCCGCTTAATATACACGGACAACGTATTGTCGTTGACAAACTCCCCCGCCGCATCCCATAATTCATCCAGCAGCCTGTCCCTCGTAAGAATATGATTAGGATTACTGATAAACACCAGCAAAAGGTGGTATTCAAGTGCAGAAAGAAAAACCCTGCTGCCATTTTTTTTCACAATACCGCTTGCCGTATCGACAGAAAGCCCGCAGATTTCCAAAGCCGACGGCGACTGCCCCGATCTGCGCAGAGCAGTCTTAATCCGCGCAATCAATTCCCGCGGGCGGAATGGCTTAGTGATATAATCATCCGCGCCCATGTTCAACCCCGTAACAACGCTCGCCTCATCACCCGAGGCCGTCAAAAAAATCACCGGAATATCCCGCGTCTGTTTGATCTCCGTGCACACCGCAAACCCATTCCCATCGGGCAGCGAAATATCCACCAGCGCCAGATCAAACCGATGTTCCGCGAACACGTCAATGGCTTCATTCTGCGTAGAAGCATGCGTAACCGCAAACCCCTCAGATCGCAGCAAAAGCATAAGATTTTTGGCGATTGCTCTATCATCTTCCACTAAAAATATCTGTTTCATACATTTTCATCGTCCTTTAATTTCTATTAAGTCATCGGACAGCCCTTACTATCCCCATACAGCTTCCATTATATTGCCCAACTCTATAAAATGCAACTTACAGAATTGTCATCTCCCCTTCAAAATTTTACCATGAATGAATACGCCTCCCCGTCCCCTACCGTATCTCAATAGAAAGCATCGTGATATCGTCAAACTGCGGCGCCTCTCCCACAAACCGTTCAATATCCTGTTTTACACGTTTCAGCGTCTCCTCCGGCGCACTGCCGGCATTCTGGTTGAGCGCTGCCAGCATCCGCTGTGCTCCGTACAACTCTTCGGAAGCGTCTGTCGCCTCCGGCACACCATCTGTATATACATAAAGCTGGTCTCCCTTTTCCAGCACGATCTCATATTCTCTGTATCTGGATCCTTCCATGCCTGCAAGCACAAATCCGTGTTTGTCCTTTATCAGTTCAAAGTCCCCGCCGTTCCTTCTTAAAACCGGATACTCATGGCCGGCATTTGCACACGTTAGCCTGCCGGACGAAATATCCAGAAGCCCAAGCCAGACGGTCACAAACATTTCCGCATCATTGTTCTCGCACAGCTGGTTATTCACCTTCTCCAGAACTTCATGGGGAGAAAGCCCTGTCTGTGTGCAGTTTTTAAGCAGTGTTTTTGCAATGACCATGAACAGCGCGGCAGGCACTCCCTTACCGGACACATCCGCGATTACCATGGCCAGATGGTTCTCATCCACCAGGAAGAAATCATAGAAATCACCGCCCACCTCCTTGGCCGGCTCCATGGTTGCATAAATATCGAACTCCTTCCGCTCCGGAAATGCAGGGAAAATGCAAGGCAGCATCGACGCCTGGATGCTCTTTGCCACATCCAGCTCTGCACTGATCCGCTGCTTTTCTGCTGTGACGGCATTCAGCTCTGTCATATACTTTTCAAGGGATAAAATCATATCCGAAAAGTTAACCGCCAGACTGCCGATCTCGTCCTGTGCGTATCTTGTCCGCGCGATCTTCGCAGCAATTTCAGGATTCTTGAACCTGCTGTACTGCATGACATCCTGATCCAGATTTACAATTTTTAATACGATGGTCTTTCTTAAGAAGATTAGGATAACCGCCAACAGCGCCGCAAAAAACAAGCAGGACCAGAGCGCCGTAGGAAGCGTGGATTCCCGGATCTCCGCATCGACCTGAGATACGTCGATATTGGCTCCCAGCAGTCCGGCAACCTTTCCGTCGATCACGACCGGACACCACAGGCGGTATGTATGTCCATATTCCGTGTTGCTTAATTCACACTTAATATCTGCTTTGTCCCCACTGTTCCAAAGCTTCCAGATCACCGGATTTGACTTGGAAAGCGGCTCGTCATAATGATCCGCATCCCCGGAGAATCTGTACATAATCCCGTCCCGTTCCCCATCCTGCGGTTTTCCGTCAGCAATGTATACTATATCATTCGGTGAGCTCACCCGGACAAAATACATGTATTTTAGGCCGTAATTATCCAGTACGTAATTATAGTATTGAATCCATTTTTCGGTTATGTTTTCCATTTGCTGCTTTTGTTCTGCGTCACTCAGTTCCTGAAAATTCTGTGAAAGGGAGCTTTCCGTCTGGTGCTCTGTATCAGCGGCGCTGTCCTCATCATAGTTGATGTCCAGCTCTTTTCCCTTTTGCTCACAGTATTCTGCCCACAACAGAGTATCCTCCCCTGCTTCTTCCATCGTATGGGCCGCCAGATCCAGGATGCTCTTGATATAATTCTGTTTCTCCTCCAGCACGTAATTTTTGCTGAGCAGCGTGGCACAAAAATAATTCATGACAACCGCCAGGATAATGATCGTGGTAAATAATGCGGCAAATTTGGCCAACATCCCTTTTTTCTTCATAACAAATCCCTTTCTGTAACGCCTAAATTATTTTATAGTAAACGATCCCATTGCAGCGGCAGCGCCCGCCGCATTCACTGCATATATAATTTTCATCGTCATACCAGGGCATGTCTAATTTTTCTCCCCGCAGGAAATGAAGGTCAACGAACATTCTCTCTGCCGGTACGCCCCCGTTATATTCCCACAATGTCGTAAATACAGCTCCATACCCCTGTTCTTCGACGTCTTTCATACACGCCTCCAGAATCTTTTTGGCAATCCCCTCTCCCTGATATCTGGCATAAGTACAGGCACATTTACAAATCAGCGCCGGTCTTCCCTGGCACATACTGAGGATTGTATCCCGGTCCATCTTAATGTGCTCTTCAATCTCAGCCGCCGTAGCAGGGATGAAAAGAATAGCACCCATAAGTTCGTCTCCGTCTGCCGCCATTTTAAACGGCGTTTTACCGTCTATGCAGCCCTCAATTTTTTCCCGTGACATATAGTTCTTTCCAAATGATGTTTCAAACAAATCCTTAAGCCGTCCGCTGTACTCTTTCGTTGCGTCAATGATGTCCATATTTTTTCTCTCTCACTTTCTTTACCAATGGTTCTGTTATTCCATAAATCCCCAGACCGGCAGCCGTCATCCCTGCAAGTATCCCGCATCCTCCAAACCAGGCGATACACCCCGGCGCAATCAGCTGTCCGGCGCGGCTCGTCATTGTAAATAAGATATTTGCCTCTGCGTCCTGATAGGTTCTGTTTCCTTTCGTCAGGACAAACCCCTCCGATAGCAGAACCAGCCCGAAACTGTCGCACAATCCCAGGGCCAGCGCCACAACCGCCAGAAGTACAGGACTTCCTGTTACCGCATATAAAAATATCATCCCTCCGTACAGCACGCAGTAGCAGATGGCGCCCTTCACAGGCGACATGATTTTCAATGCTATTCTGGTCATGGCCGGCGAAGCATAGCCTGCTAACAGGCAGTTAAACAGGATCAGCGCAGACACGACGGTATGCGTAAATCCATATCCGCTCCCCACCAGAGGGAGCACATAATCCAGAAATACGGCTCCCGCATATACCGGAAGCACCAGGCAGACCAGATAGCGCAGCGCCAGCGGATTCTTCAGCACCGCCGTCATTCCGGCAGCCGACGTATTCTGCGCCGCCCCCAGCCGGAAATCAATCCTTTTCAGGATCGGAAACAGCGTGAGCAATATGACCGCTGCGATCAAAAACACATACTGGTAATCTAAATGGTCACAGAGCATACCGCCCATAACCGATCCCAGGCAGATGCCGCCGAATCCGCCGCCGCTGACATAGGAAAGTGCTCTTGTCCGCTCCTCTGTCTTCTGAAAGCTGAAGGCATAATTTTTAATCCCGATCAAAAGCAGGCCCTCACAGAAACCAAGGATCGCCCTGGCCGCGGAAAACAAGTACAGGTTGCCTGATACGCCGCATGCAAGCAGACCTGCGGCTGCAGCTGCGGCCACGGCCAGCAGATACCTGCGCATATTTCCGGCCCGGACCGATATCCGCCGGGACAACAGGATTCCGATCAAGGATCCCGCCATTGCCGTTGTGGCAGGAATGCTGGTCAGCATATCGGCACTCTTCTGGGAAAGCGCCAGCGCCAGCTGGTTTGACACCGTGGCATTGACTGCCTTTCCGATGCTGATACAGGCATAGAGCAGAAAGACTGCCAGCCGCACCATCCCGTGGCTTTGTTCCGGCGCCGCCCGTCCGCGCCCTTCCTTTCCCGCCCCCAGAAGGAGCTGATATTCCGTCACGATCAGAATCGAAATGACAGACAGCAGGATTGTATTCAGCAGATACTGAATAAATATCGTTCTCATATAATTTGCAGAAATGGTATACTGCAGGCGTCCGTCTTCCAAATGCACCTCTTCGAACTCCGGTATATGATCTGAATAGAGGCTTAAATATCCCTCCACACCCACCAGTTCTTCATAGGGAATTCCTTCCGCCTCCAGCTTATGAATATCCGCCATAGCGGACTTCTCCACGCCTTCTGCCAGCATCTTATGGCTCATCCGGTATTCTTTCCAGCAGGTATTCCCCACATAGATACCCAGCAGGATGATCCACAGCACAACGACAATGGACAAGGCCCGCCCGCCGTTTTTCCCCCGCCTCCCCGCAGTAAACCATACCGCCGTTATAATTCCCGCCGCGGCCAGCATTCCCAAAACGGAGACGAACCCCAGCTTACCGGAAAATGCCGCCAGATTCCGGTTCATTGTATCCATGCCGGTCTCCGCAGTCAGCATGGAATCTCCCGTCAGAGAAAAAGCCGTATACAGTTTATTCTGGTACACCTTCTGCTCATCATTTTTCAGATACTCTAACTTTTCAGGCAGCATGCCTCCGTCCGTTGAATAAAGCAGCCCGGCCTTCTCTTCCGTCACATACAGGTTCTCTACATAATCGGCATTTTTAACGGTTTCCTCAAGCAGCTCCTCCAATCCATAATAATTATCCACGGTTTTCCCAAAGGAAACTCCGTAATGCACCTTCTGTATAGTGTCCGTCACGTTGGCCCGCATCAGATTGCCATAAGTATCCAGCAGATTCGTGCGGTACATCAATATACCGAAGGTTACCGATAAAACGGATACAAAAAACAGAAGCACCAGTGTAAAATAATATAACTTGTTCTTTTGGTCTCTCATCGTTTCGCCTCCTCCGGATATATGGCATCGGCTATCAGATACGTACTCATAGGGATTTCTACATTTAATAATTTCGCTGTATCATAATTAAATACGATCTTTGGCGTTATCTCGTATACCTGGTTCAGTTCATCTATGGGCGTTCCGGCGGCATATTCCATGATGGTTTTTCCGGCGAATACTCCCTCTTCCTCAGGATCGGACATCGTAATATGCACCAGGGCTCCGTATTTTACCTGGCTCTCCTGGGTCTCCGCCACGGTTATGATCCCTGCTTTATGTACGTCCTCCAGGAGCCACGGCAGCTTTTCGTCCTCGATCTTGCCCGTAGTAATGTAAAGCACATCGATATCTGGAATCAATTCTGCATAAGCCGCCTTCAGCTCACTGTAATACCTCTGATAGTCCTCAGCAGTCTCAGGCTCACTGACGTGAAGCGTCTGGATTTGGAATCCATACTTACTGCTTCTCTCCTCCAGCTGCCGTATGCCCGAATAACTGTAGGCCGCAGCACTGTCCTCGTAGACCACGCCGATATCCTGAAAGTGAAACAGCCTGTATGCCATATCAATCTGACGTCCGGTCCGTTTGGAGTCGATATGTACAAAGGCATGGCTGTTAAGCCGTTTTGTTTCTCCTTCCGCAATTCCGGCCGTGACAGGATCGGCGGATCCAAACACCATATAGTCATAAGTAATCTCATCACTGTTCTTTGTGATCCAAGCTCCCGCCGAAGTACCGAATACAAGCAGCAGATCCAGATCCTTCCGCCTCAGCAGCTCTTTCATTGAGGCTTCATCCATCCTGGTCATGTTGTAAACGGCATCTGCCACAAACTCCAGGCCCTCCCGGCTCTTTGAATCACAGATGTCCTCCCACACTGCCTCCGTATTCCCCCCTTCGCCGGAATAACCAGTCAGCCATCCCTCTTTAGCCATTGTATTTGCCGCAGAATCCAGCTGATCCGTGTAAAAATAATATTCCTCGCTCTCCAGACAGCCGATTCTCACCGCTTTCTCTATCGGTTCTGGTTCTGCTCTCTGTTCTGGCTCTTCCTTTTGTGAGGAACATCCTGCTGCCAGTATCGTCACTGCTGCCAGCAATGCCCACATAATGAACCGGTTTTTATTCTTTCCCGTCATGTTCTGTCCCCCGTTTTCTTCTTAGTACGCATGCCCCGGAGGTTTTTATGATATTTAGAAATTCCAGAGAAATTTCCTAATATCATAAGAAAAAAGGCATCCTCGATTCGGATGCCCTGCCCTCTTATTTGGCTGTACCGCCGGTGTCCTTCATCAGTCTTTTATTCTCATACATCCGTATGTCCGCTTCCGATACCAGTGATTCCAGATTCTCCGCTGAAGTACTCCATGCACTGCCAATCGCCACACTGCAGGGAATATCAGCACCGCATTCCTGTTGTTTGAGTTCTTTCTGAATCCGCCTACGCAGAAGCTCCAGATCTTCCTTGGTGCAGTCCGGCAGGATGATGATAAACTCATCCCCGCCCACGCGATAACACCTGCCCGCTTCCCCGGTTGCCGTATATATGGTGTCTGCCAGCCTGCAGAGCAGTTTATCGCCTTCTGAATGAAAATACTTGTCGTTCACCTCTTTCAGATTATTCAAATCCAGGAACAGTATACCCGCACACTGTACATCCAAAAACCGCTCTTTCAGGTCACAGACATACCGGTTCCTGTTGAAAAGACCGGTAAGCCGGTCGTGATAGGACTCATACTCCAGCAACTGCTGAAGTTCGCCGCTTTCTCTGGCCAGCTTCCTCATCTCTCCCAGTTCTTTCACGGCTTCACTTCCAAGCCCCATCATATCCCCGATCTTAATAACATTTCCAATCCGATACCAGGTGCTCTCCACTTCAATCAAACAATTTTTGACTTTGTACCAGTGCTTTGACCCGGCATCGTAATAATCCCAGATATAGATGCTTTTTTTTGCGCTGTTTGTTTTTCCCAGTTCCGGACAGTATCTGCAGGGCTCTGACCTCCCTGCAAATGCCTGGTAACACGTTTTTCCTTCCAGCCGCTCACTGCCTTCATCCAGATAGAAAAAACTGTTGGTGTAACAGATCTTTCTGCTCTCTTCTTCAATGATATAAAATCCTTCTGCGCATTCCAGCATTGCTTCCATAAACACTTCTGTCAACTGCATAAAGCACCTCTCTACTGTATTTGCGGAGTTACTCAATCGTCAATATATCTGTAAAGCCAGTAACCTCAAAAACCTCCATAATCGTATCATTTACGTATCTTACCACCATGTTTCCCTGTCGGTTCATCTGCTTCTGTGCACCCAGAATGACGCGCAGCCCGGCGGATGAAAGATATACCAGCCCCTCCATATCCAGAACCAGGGTCCCTACCCCGTCCAGGCTTTCCTTCAGAACAGCTTCCAATTCCGGCGCCGTCGTAGTGTCGAGCCGGCCCTCCAGTGCCAATACCAATGTTGATCCATCTTCCGTTTTATTAATTGTCATCTATTCATCCTCCTGATTTATTTTGCCTGTGTCCTAATAATTCCGTCTGCGAAAACTGCACCCATCCGCTGCCGGCGGTCAAAACTTCTTTTTAATAGTCAGTATGTTGCTTCCGTCCTTGTACTGATACGATATGTCATCCATACTTTTTTTCACCATAAAAATCCCCAATCCTCCGATCTCCCGTTCATCCGCCGATAAACCTATGTCGGGATCTTCCTTTTTCAGCGGATCATACGGAACCCCATTATCCGCAAAACTGATCGAAACCTGCAGCGGATTCTCCTCCACATCCACACAGATACTTGCCGGACCGGTGGACGGGTGGTAAGCATAATGGGCAATGTTTACAAAAATCTCCTCAATTGCGATATCAATCTGCATCTGTACCTTCATCGGACACTGATATGTCTCCAAATGCCGGTTCACAAAGTCCAGTACCTGATCCAGATTTTCAAGTGCGGCCAGTAAATTCAGTTCTGCCATATCCGTACCTCCATTTTTCTCCGGGTAAACTGATCAGATTCTTGTCAGATCCGCTTTTTCCAGTATGTATTCAAAATAAGTTTCACGGATTGACTTTGCATTCCGCTGCCTGATTGGAATCTGAGCTCCGGATTCCATCCTGAAATCCCGATCTGCCCTTTTCACATAATTCATGTTGACGATAAAGCTCTGATGGCACCGCAGAAAACCATATCCCTGCAGTTTCTCCTCCACCTGGTCCATCTTCATATACACATGGTACTGCTCTTTATCTGCAAGACTGATGAGCAGAAGATTCCTCCTGCTTTCTATAAATTCAATCTCCTCCAGGCCGATGCGGACTCCGCGTTTTCCGACTTTAAGAAAGAGTTGCTTTTTCTGATCCTCGCACATCTCCCTCAGGAAAGAGTCGATCAGCGTTAAGGTTTTTTCCGCCTGCAGCGGTTTCAGTAAATAACCGAACGCCCGTACCTCATAACTCTCCAACGCAAACCTGGGCGTTGCGGCCATGAATACGATCGCTGCTCTTTTATCCATCTGCCTTACTTTCCGGGCCGTCTCCATCCCCGGCATTCCCGGCAGGCACATTCCAAGAAAAATAAGGCTGAACCAACAGCGCTCTTCCTCATAGTCCTCCGTCAGCGTCTCCCCGCTGGAATATTCAGTGATACAGTACTCATATGGATATTGCTTAAAATAATGTTTTAATAACCCGGAAATCACATCCCGGTCCTCAGCTCTGGCGTCACATACCGCAATCTGAAGCACGTTATCCCCTCCAGCCCCACAATTTTCCATTATTTATGCAATGAAAAAATACTGTGTTATTCGTAATTTTCATTATAAATTACGGATATAAAACTACAATCCCGTGGGGTCTTTGTTGTGATTTGTTGTGATTTATCACAACCTTTTCTATGAATATATACGTGCCGGCCGCCCAATCGTCTCAGGGAACAGGCTGTAAAACATCGCCGGCCTCCGTCTGCAGCACAATCTGCAGGACAAACTCCCCTTTCTCTCCATAATAATTACAGTAACCTTCATATTTGTTTACGACTCTCTGTATGCTTTTCATGCCGAGTCCATGCCCGGCCTCCTGCTTATGCGACATCAGTCCGCCATCCTGGAAGCGCAGCGGATTCTGATAGCTGTTCCTGATACAGAGAAGTAATTTACTTTTTTCATATCTCATCTTTATTTCTATATATTTTCTGCCTTCCACGTCGGCACAGGCCTCCAGGGCATTCTCCAATGCATTGCCCAGAAGAACGCTGAGATCCATCGTATTCCCCGGAATCCCCTCCGGAAGATCCGCCTGGCAGGTGAATTCAATTTGATTGTCCCCGGCCTTTCCGGCATAATATCCCAGGATCAGATTTGCCGCATGATTTTCACAATATGTCTGCACTGTACCGGCCATTTTCTGGAAATCTAATTCATCCAGATAGGACAAAATTTTATCATACTGCCCGCATCTGCAGTATTCAGATATCATGCGGAAATGATGTGACAGGTCGTGCCTGATCAGACTTACCTGCTCCAGATTATCCCGCATGGTTCTGTAGTACTCTTCCCCCTGCCTGAGTCGCATCTGCGCAATTTTCAATTCATTATAATACTGCTGGGCCTCTGCCTTTTTCTCATATTCCTTCCTGGAATTACGGATGATATAGATAACCAGTACTGCACAAACAGACAGACTGATCAGCAGACCCCAGACAAGAGCTGCTGTTTCCATCTCTTCCTCCTCTTTTACAACCCCGTCTGTATTACATACTGATAGTATTTTTCCTTCAATTCTTTCAATTCCGATCTCCTGATGGGAATCTTAGTCCCGTCTGACATGTGGAAGACTTTATCCGCCTTCTGCACTTCGGACATATTGATGATAAAGCTCTGATGACAGCGGATAAAGCTTTTCCCCGCCACTTCCTTCTCTACATCTCCCAGTTTTGCATGAATCCGGTGAACGCTTTTATCTTTTAAATATATATACACATAGGGATTCATGCTCTCCATATATATGATCTCGCCATAGGCTATCCGCTCATGGACATTCCTGTTTTTGATCAGAAGGGTCTGCTTTCTGTCGCAGTGAAAATCCCTCACAAAATCATCCAGAAGGCCGTCCAGCTCCGCTTTTCGTACCGGCTTCACCAGATAGCCGTATGCATGGACCGCATATCCTGACATCGCAAACTCATCGGTTGCGGTTGTCAGTACAATACTTACTTTTTTATCGTAGGATCTTAATTCTTTTGCCACGTCAATTCCCTGGGACTTTTTCATAAAAATATCCAGAAATATCAAATCAAAATAGTGTACGGATTTGTCCGCATAATCGTCCAGGAGGATCACTCCGTCCTCGTATTCGGTCATTTTAATTTCTTCATTTCTTCTTTTAAAATAGCTTTCCAAAATGCACTTTATGGCATTTCTGTCTTCCCCGCTGTCGTCACAAATTGCAATCTGAATCATGAATATTCCCCTTTTAACTATTTTTCCCCTATGAGACCTTTCCTTTTACATTACCATCAAAGATCACCCCATGGGGAATTCGGGATATTTGACATTTTTTTCAGGATATTTATCAAACCGGCTTTCATGTTCTTTCTCTTCTATCTTCTTGTCTTCACTTGATTCAGTACATGACGGCAAATACTGTTTTCCAGCATAATTTCATTGGATTTTCGGAAGTCCGCATAACGGCAGTACCAGCATTCTTTTACATCGCAGGTACTGTCAGCATCCGCTTCAAAATATGGGCAAACATAGTCAGGTAATATAATCGGATGCCCGTCAGCTGTTATTCCAATCATTCCATCTACCTTTTTCACTGTCATCCCTAACCCCCTCTATATAACATCCTCATACCGTATCCCCCGCTGCTGCAGGTATGTAAGCATTTTTTTCAGCGCACGCTCATGTATGGTACGTATTGTGCTGCTGTTCTTATCCAGCTTCGCCGCAATCTCCTCAAAACTGCATCCTTCAAAATATCTCAGAAATATAACCGGCCTTTCTTTTTCATTCAGAATACCCATCAGCGCCTCTACATTGCCGTTTTCTTCTTCCGTATAAGCCCGGTAGGCATCTTCAAATGAAAGGGAGCATTGCACGGTATCTGCATAATCGTCAATATCGGATTCCACCTTCGATCTTCTGTAGTAATCAATTATCACACGTCTGGCAATAGTAAAAATCCAGGTTGAGAAGGATGCTTTCTGCTCATTAAACGACTCTATGTGCTCCACTACTTTCATGAAAATGCTGCTCACCAGGTCATCTGTGACAGCGCGATTATGAATCTGATAATATACGTAATTATAAATTTTCGGAAAAAACTCTTCGTAAACACGAGTCAATGTCTCTTCCGTATCGAATCCCCTGTCCATGCAGAATCTCCTTTCTCTTCCGTATATGCCTTCATCCTATCTTAGCAAAAAAAAAGAACAGAATTTCCGGTTTACGGTTTCTGCTCTTTTTTTACTGGAATTTGTATCCATTTGACTTCTTTTCTTTTTCCCACTTTTCCAAAGCTTCCTGTTCACCCTGGCTGATCCCCGCCGCGGCAATCTGATCCTCGTACTCCTCAGGGATCTCCCTGAGCAGTTCTCTATGGTAAGCCAGCATTTCTTTCAGCAGTGTGTCCCTGATTTTGCTGTCCTTTGAAAAATCTTTCCTCTTCCATTGTTCACTCATACTTTGCTCCTTAACGACAGATAGATGTGCCAATTTTTCATTGGCACATCCAGGTCTTAAGTAATTAATCGTTTCTGGCGTCACATAAATGCCATCCGTCTTCTGTAATCATGTGTCTGCATGCTCCGCATGTATTGCTGACAGCAAGAATTTTTCTGTTATAAAAATTTGACCCCGGATCATAGCATGGACATCCTTTTGCAGAAGTGATTCCTGTTGTAATTCTGTGTCCATTGTATGTACCTGCTCCACCGTCTACACTTTCCAGTTCCATTTCTGTTAACTCTACTGCTTTCTTTTCTTCTGACATTCTTATTTCCTCCTTTGATATCGAATAGCTTCATGCTATTTGTTTGTTGTAATTATATATACGGCCTTCGGTTCAGATTGTCTCACTTTTCGAGAATTTTTTTCTTCCTGCGGTCATCGGACCAGAAAAAGGCCTGTCCGGCCTTACCGAACGCCGCGAGGTCTTTGGCCGAAGCTTACAGCATCTGTCTTTTTACCAGCTGGGCAAAAAGCCCGTCCTTTTCCACCAGTTCATGAAAGGTTCCATCTTCCGCAATTCTTCCGTTCTCCAGATAGATAATTCTGTCGCACTGCTTAATGGTGGATAGTCTGTGCGCAATAACAATCCTCGTACTGCGCAGGCTGTTCAGAGATTCTGACACCTGCTTTTGGGTAATATTATCCAGCGCAGACGTTGCCTCATCAAACATAATAATCTTAGGTTTCGGCGCTATGGCCCTGGCAATCATCAGCCTTTGCTTCTGCCCGCCGGATATGCCCCCGCTTCCTTCCGAAATTATCGTATGCATATTCATGGGCATGCGCTCGATGTCCTCTGCAATCCCCGCCATTCTTGCAGCCTCCCAGGCTTCCTCCAGGGTGAGCCACGGAGCGGACACAACGATATTGGAATAAATATCCCCTGAAAACAAGGAACTGTTCTGCATGACTACCCCGATATTTCTGCGCACCGACTTGATATCCAGGGAGTTCAGATCCTTTCCGTCATAGTAGACCGCACCCGTCTGCGGCTTTTCAAACCCCAGCAGGATTCTCATCAATGTAGATTTGCCGCAGCCTGTCTTACCAACAATTGCCACATATTGGTTCGGGCGGATCTTCAGAGACAGGTTATCCAGTATCTTAGGCCCATCCGGAGAATACTGGAAGGAAATGTTGCTCAGTTCAATCGAGCCATTTATCTTCGTGACAACTTTCTTTTTTTCTTCGATCTCCGGCAGGGTCGTCAGAATCGGCTCTACCATTTCCATCACCGGCTTAATATCCGATATCACATTTGTAATGCCGGCAAGCCCCATAACCGCCGTGCTCACCATGCCATAAGACGCCGTGAATGCAATGTAGTCCGCTGCTGATACATGATTGACCGCAGCAACATAGTATAAAACCAGCAAATTCCCAAAGGTAAAGATAACATTGAACACAGGCGCTATTTTTAAAATGAGCGGCGGGTTATACTCCAGATCCGCGCTCTCCCTGTATTTTTTAGCCCAGCGCCCGAACATACGCTTTTCCGAACCGGACAGCTTAATCTTTTGTATACCTGAAAACAAGGCAAAAACCATACCGTTCAGCTTCGCCTCCGCCCCCAGTCTCCGCCGGGAGTATCCCAGCTGCAGAATACTGCTGATCAGAGTGTACAGCAGGTTCAACAATAAGATGACAACCGCTGTAACAGCCAGTGGTTTTGAATACCCGATAATCTGTAACACATAGACGATTGAGAACACGGCCGTAAGCCCCGTGTTCATAATCGTGTCCTGCAGAAGCTTTGAAAGCTTATCCATGCTTTCCAGACGCTTCGATAACTCCCCCGAGGAGTATTTTTTGAAGAATCCTGCGGGGAGCAGAAGAACCCTTGCCATAGTTGCACTCTTTACAGCCACGCTCAGCTTCTTTTCAATCTTTGTATCCAGAATAGAATTGCACATATTGAACAGATTTCCCGCCACCAGTGACGTGATCAGCAGGATCGTAATGGGAAGTACGTAAAAACTGACTCCCGTTGGAATAACACTGGAAAATATCATCTGCGTCGCATAAGGGGTAATCAGACCGGCCAGGCTGACCGCCATGGTCAGTACTGCCAAATATATGTAATCCCATATGCTTAAACTCCTGGCCATGAAAAGGATGAGATCCTTTACTGTAAGCCTTTTCAACGGAAGCGGTCTGTAAAAGCAGAAGGCATCGATATCAAATTCCTCTGCATTCTTTTTCGTCACCCGTACCTTTTTCTGTTTTGCCCTGTCGTAATAACTGTAGCCGCTTGTGTGGCTGGGCAGAAGTGCAACCACTGTTCCATCCTTCTTTGCCGCCAGAAGCGGATTGATGGAATCCCTGTACCAAGTATCCGAAAGCTCCACGCGGCGCCTCATAACCCCGGTGGGCCTCAGCATATATTCCAGCTGGTCATTCAGCCCTTTTACATCACCCGGCACTTCCACAATCTTTACACGCATATATTTCAGAACTTCTTCGATCGCATTCTGCGACGCCTCGATATCATCCTCCATCTTCTGCCTGCCCGCAGAAGGCATGACAACAGAGGAAAGGTTCTGGAAGGCATTCTCGAACAATTCCGTGTCTTTCTTTTTTCTTTCTTCCAGCTGTTCACCAAACCAACTCATATAACCCCTCCCTATTCTGTTGTAATCAGCTGTGTGTAAAGTCCCTCATTCTTCATCAGTTCTTCATGAGTTCCCCGCTCCACAACCTCACCGTAATTCATAACAACAATTTCATCGCAGTCCCGTATCGTAGACAGACGGTGGGCTACGATAATACAGGTAATTCCCCGTTCTTTGATCGCATTGATCACTTCATACTCTGTCTTTGCATCCAGCGCGCTGGTGGCTTCATCCAGAATCACAATGCTCGGATCCTGTGCAAGCACGCGTGCAATCTCCAGTCTCTGCCTCTGTCCGCCCGAAAAGTTCTTTCCGCCTTCCAAAAGTTTGCAGTCATAACCGTCCCGCAGCATAATCTCCTCATGCATGCTGGCATCCTTTGCCGCCATGATCATCTCAAAGTCTTCAATGGATTCGTCCCACATCTTAATATTGTTCCGGATGGAATCCTCAAACATAATGATATCCTGGTCCACAACCGCTACTGAGCTGGTAAATACCATATGGTTTGTCTCATCCATCGGTTTCCCGTCAAATTCGATCGTACCGGACCATGGCTTATACAGACCGGAAATAAGTTTGGTCATCGTAGATTTCCCGCACCCGGAGGCTCCGACAAATGCAATCTTGGAGCCGGGCTTAATATCAATGCTGAAATCGCGGATCAGTGGTTTGGACCTGGTGCTGTATCCAAACGTCACATTCTTAAGCTTAATATCCCCTGACAACTTCTTTGCCTCTGTCAGGTCTTCATCCTCTTCTGTACTGTAATCAATATCCGGCGGATAATCCATGACATCCTCCACACGCTCCATCGATGCCTTCATCTGCTGTATGGTGGTCCCTACATTCGTCAGTGCCAGCGCCGGGGAAATAAACTGCGCGATAAATCCCTGGAATGCCATCAGCATACCGACCGTAAAATCCCCCTGTATGATCAGCAGCGCACCGATCAGAAGAACGGATGCATTGGCCAGTGTGGATAGAAACTGGGGAACGGTATTCATATAAAGGGAGGTCTTCAGGATCCGGTTGTTCTCCACGGATTCCCTTGCAATGAACCCGGACCAGCGTTCAAAAAATCCGTTTTCCGCCCCCGCCGCCTTAATCGTCTCGATCATCTCAATCCCGGAGGTCGTTGTACTTTCCACTTTTCCGCGCTCACGCATGGCCACCCGGCTGATGTTCATAACCTTATTTGATATATATCCCGCCGAAAAAAGGTTGATTGCAACGGTTACCAGTCCCACAGCCGTGAGAATAACGCTGTACCGCAGCATAATCACAAGATACAGCACCAGTGTTATCAGATCCAGACCGGTGGGCGCAAGCTCTCCGACCAGTGTGTTTGTTATCGACTGGTTCAGTCCCTGCCGGTTCACCAGGTCGCCCGCATTTCTCTGGGAAAAGAAATTCATGGGAAGCCTGAGTACGTGCCACATAAACTCGGAATTGGCTACAATCGCAAATTTACCCTGAATCTTCCGCATATAGACCGCCTGCAGCAGATTCACCACAATGCTGAACAGAACAACGGCTGACATGATCCCAATAAACGGCATCAGCCAGTCCGACTGCCCCTTGCCCAGTATGCTGTCCATAAATATCTTTGAAAACAGCGGCTGTACGATTCCGACCACAGTGACAAATACCGTGGTAATAAATACAAAAACAATGGCTGACCGAGTCCCCTCCAGCCTTTTCTTTGCAAATCCGAGAATGCTGCGTTTCTCCCCGCCTACCTCAAATGCCTCATTTTTCTCAAAGGCAACCACAATGCCGGTAAACGCCCGGTCAAATTCTTTCATGGGAACGGTCAGACGCCCTCTGGCCGGATCGTTAATCACCGCCCCCTTTGCATTAAATCCACACAATACTACGAAATGATTGAAATTCCAGTGTATAATCGCAGGTACCGGAATCTCCTTCACCATATCGATCTCATAGCGGTACGCCCTGGCCGTGAGCCCGTACTCCGCAGCTGCAGCCTTCAGACTCTTGACGCTCGTCCCATCTCTGGATACGCCGCAGGCCAGCCGCATCTTATCCAGCGGCACCCATCTGCCGTGATAAGCCAGTATCATTGTAAGGGAAGCAGCACCGCATTCCAGAGCTTCCATCTGCATTACTACCGGAACTTTAACTGGTTTTGACATGCTTTTCCCTCCTAGTCTCCTAAAATCAGTTGGATCGGCTTCTGATTCTTGATAATTACCAGTGCCGAACAGGTGGCGCCGTCCTTCACCTCGATATCCCGTCCCTTCTCTCCGGACCACCGGATACCGCTTGCAGAACTGCTGTCTTCATCCATGACTATGGTCACCAGGATCCCCACATCTCCCGGCATAAGATAATCAGCCAGCTGCTTGTTGCTGACCAGTCCCAGAACCTCTTCTTTTGCAGCAGGGTATTGCCCTACAGATTCAATCCTGCCTTTCATATAGCCATATGTATCTCTGTCAACCGCATCGGGCGACACCTGCACCTCCATGCCGGTTTCCAGCTTCGCGGCCGTATCCACGGGCACCACTGCCGCCACCCTGCCGCACTGCCCGCTCCCATCCTGGGAATAAAAAGCCCCCGATAACTTCTCCGACTGGGGAATATTCCCCAGAAATCCCCAGACGCATCCGCCGATAAGCAACAGGCCCAAAGCCAGCAGCATCAGAACAACACTCGGATTTATCACCTTAATATAGTCATTCATTTTTTCCGGAGAAGAAATCCGTTCCAGATTTGACTTTCTAAAAATTTCATTTTTTTCCATACCTGCCTCCTGTTCCAACACATTCTCTTCCCTAATTATTTTAATAACTCTATTAGTTCATATACGCCAGCACAACTTAAATCGTCTCAAAATTTTGGCAATATGTTTTCTAGGGAGGACGCCTGTCGGTGGAGGGAGGAAGGACGCTGCAGGGAAACCTTCCGCAAACCTTTTTTTCTGCCGGTCCGTTTGCCAAGTTTCACAAAATAGATTCCACAGAGGATAGGAATACACATCCGCAGTCCCCATCCAGCAGTCTCCCGGCAGACGGAAGGTTTTTGATCTGATTGGATGAACCAGCTGTATGGGCGCGTGACAGGGCTCTCCTGGATGCGTCTTTAGGGGATTACTGCCACTTCATCAAAATGGAAGCCAGCATATGAACTTTCCGCAGGGGTTCCACCCCTGCGGAAAAGACGACTAAACGAGAATGCATCCGGCATTCTCGTGCTTGTCGTCGGCGTTCATCATGCTGGCTTCCATTTTGATTAGTGGCAGTTATCCCCTAAATCCGCATCCAGAAGAGCCCTGTCACGCGCCCATACAGCGTCCTACTTATCCCCCAACCTCACGCCTCCGGCTGCATCCACCCATTGCAGTTTAGGAGGGTGTCGGCTATTTGTGTGCGGTATTCTCTTGGGGACATTTTTACGGTCTGCTGGAAGTTGCGGTTGAAGCTGGATACGGAACCAAATCCTGTGTTTTCTGAGATGCTCAGGATGGAGTCTTCGGTGGTACACAGCATGTTGCATGCTTCTGCAATCCGTACCTGGTTGATGTATTCCAGGGGGGACATTCCCATGATCTGGGAGAATACTCTTCTGAAATGAGTGGGGCTCCAGTGGCATAGTTCGGCAAGAGTATCTGTCGTAAAGGATTCCATGTAATTTTGTTCTATATAATCGAGTGCGGGTGAGAGCACCATGGTATTGGACTTGCTTTCTTCTTCTGTTAGGGAAAGATTCCGGGAAGCTTTCAGGTTCTGGATCCGATACAGTTCGATATACAGGGACAGCAGCAGGCCGCGGGTGCTCAGCTGGTAGCCTGGCTTTTTCCCGGTCATCTCTGAAATCACCTGCATTGCAAGGCTGTAGATTCGTTCGGAGTCTTCTTTTTTTAATATGTATTGATACCCGTTTGTTCCTGCTGGTACAAGGTTTATATTTTCCCAGGAACCGGGCATCCAGCCGCCGAACATCCTGCCGGGATCAAAAAACAGATAGGACCATTTGCTTTTTCTGCCCTTGTCCGAATAGGTAGTGTGAGGGATATTTTTAGGAATGCACGTCACGTTTCCTGCTTCAAACTCTAATGCCCCGCCATAGAATTCTATTTTTCCGCTCTCGGAATGGCAGATCCCTACCTCCAGACAGTTATGAAAATGCAGACGCCCGCTGGGAATATCCGATATCTTCCAGTGCTCCCCTGTCAAAAGCAGCACGGGAAAATACTCCGGAAGATGATAGCTGCGGAATTCCGTTATTTTATATTCTCCTTTTGAAACATTTTTGCGCATATACTTCTCTCCCTGTTTTTGAATTTCTGAATAGAATCCGGTGAATCAGCCTCCCATCAGACTGGCTATGCCTGACTTTCGGATGTTTGCTTTATATTTTATCATAGATGGTCATTTTTGCACACTTTTTTTATCTGGGTGATTAGACGGTATCGGTCATTTGAAGGATAATAATTCTACAAACATGTAAAACACGTAATCCAAAGATAGAGAGGAGACCAGATATGAGCACAACAAAAGGGGGCTTTACCCTTCCCGGGGAAGCCGGATATGAAAAACTGACGCTTGAAATGGCGGAGAAATGGGGAGCCGATGTTATCCGTGACAGCGATGGAACGGTGCTTTCCGATGAGATTCTGGATGCAGGATACGGCATCTATTCTACCATCTGCATCATCCGTGACCATAATGACTGGGCAAAAAAGAACATGGACAAACTGCAGCAGACTTTTCTGATCACACAACCGGTAACCGCTGCAAGTGATACGCTGGATATTGATTTGATGAAAGATTTCTTTGAGGAGCAGTTTGCCGTCAATGACACTCCCGATGCCTTTAAATACTGGCAGATATATGACAGAACCACCGGGCAGGAGGTTGACAGGACGCACTGGGATTACTCTGCCGGAAACCGTCAGGTACGGCTGAAAGGGATTACTCCCTGGCATAAGTACACGGTCTCCTTTATGGCATACCGTATCTGGGAAGAGATCTCTATGTACAACCATACTACCAACCATTGGGAAAAGGAACATTTGATGCAGATTGACCCCCGTTACGAGGAAGCACAGGAGTATCTGCTTGCGTGGATGAAAAACTGGTGTGAAACACACCAATCCACGACAGTTGTCAGATTTACCTCCATGTTTTACAACTTTGTCTGGATCTGGGGCAGTGATGTAAGAAACCGTAATTTGTTTACCGACTGGGCATCTTACGATTTTACCGTCAGCCCCAGAGCGCTGGATCTATTTGCAGAGACATATGGATACAGTCTAACCGCGGAAGATTTTGTGAATCAGGGGAAATATCACGTCACGCATATGCCCGCCGGAAAGACCAAGAGAGACTGGATGGATTTTATCAATGATTTTGTAATCGAATTCGGGAAAAAACTGGTGTCCATGGTTCATGACTATGGCAAAAAAGCCTATGTCTTTTACGACGACAGCTGGGTGGGAATCGAGCCTTACAACGGACGTTTTGAAGAATTTGGATTCGACGGAATGATAAAATGTGTCTTCAGCGGCTATGAGGCGCGTCTCTGCAGCGGTGTTCCTGTGGAAACCCATGAACTTCGTCTGCACCCATATCTGTTTCCTACCGGGATAAACGGTTCGCCTACGTTTCTGGAAGGGGGCAATCCGAAAGGAGAAGCACAGAAATACTGGCAGGCCGTCAGACGCGCTGTTTTAAGATCGCCTATTGAACGGATCGGACTTGGAGGTTATCTGCATCTGGTTGAAAACAGCCCGGAATTCGTGGAGTATATTGCCGACACCGCAGATGAGTTCCGCATGCTCAAAGATCTTCACAGTCACGGAAAACCTGCTGTATTAAAACCCAGGGTGGCTGTACTTCATTATTGGGGTGCACTGCGTTCCTGGACGTTATCCGGACATTTCCATGAGACCTATATGCACGATTTGATCCATATCAACGAAAGCCTCTCGGGACTTCCTTTTGATGTCTCATTTATCAGTTTTGAAGATGTGAAAAACGGTGCGCTAGAGGAAATCGATGTCGTAATCAATGCAGGATATGCCGGAAGCGCATGGAGCGGAGGCGACTGCTGGAAAGATGAGCATACCGTAAGCATTCTGACCGAATGGGTTTATAACGGCGGAACCTTCATCGGAGTCAATGAGCCTTCCGCAGCGGACGGGTACGACACCTTTTTCCGCATGGCACATATCCTGGGCGTTGATGAAGACACGGGGGCCAGAGTGTGCCATGGCAAATGGTCATTTACAGAAGAAGAACCGGAAGGTCTCTTTCCGGACGGAAGTTATATACATGCCAGAAAGGGAATTTATCTGACTGACGGTAAGGCATCCGTTCTCAGAGAAGAAGCTGGCATGCCAGCCGTGACTTCCTGCGGATTCGGCTCCGGCAGGGGGATCTATCTGGCATCCTTCGAGCACTGCCCGGAAAATACACGGCTGCTAATGAATCTGATCCTGTACGGAACAGGCGGGCAGCTTATGCCGGAACTGGTAACAGATAACCTGCATACGGAGTGCGCTTATTATCCGGAGAGCAGTATGCTTGTCGTGATCAATAACTCCGGACAGGAACAGAACGCAGCTGTAGTCGTAAATGGGAAGAAAATCACATGCCGGATGGAGGGCTATGGGATTTATTGTGAGCGGGTTTAACATGCGGGGGGGTGTAGGACGCCTGACAACAGCGGGGAGCGTCCCCCGGCTGAGGGCCGGTCCCGCTCCCCGCTGCTGTCAGGCTGGGCTTCATCCAGGCGGATGAGAAACCGCTTACAGAGGGGAAATTTGGTGGGAAAGGGGGATGGGATTGGGCTGTGGGGTAACTTTTCTACCTCCGGATGGTTTTTTATGCCTCAAATATGGCAGAGGCTTTTTTTAATTCCTCTCTTATGTGGATGTGCTGAGGACAGACTTCTTCGCATTTTCCGCATTGGATGCATGCGGATGCTTTATTCCAGCCGTGGCCTTCTGTGCTCCATTGGTATGTACCTCCGGCGCTTTCTTTGTTGCCATAGGTGTTCAATAGGTTTACTGCCTGGAATATTCCGTATATGGCGATGTTCTCCGGGCAGCCTTTCATGCAGTATGCGCAGGCAGTACAGGGGACGGTTGGCAGCTTGCTAAGACCTTTTTGTACTTTCTGTACTGCTTCTCTTTCTTCATTTGACAGCGGCCTGAACTCTTTCATGTATGAGAGGTTATCCTGCATTTGGCTGATGTTGGACATACCGCTTAAGACTGTGATGATGCCTTCCAGGGATGCCGCGTAGCGGATTGCCCATGAGGATACTGATGCTTCGGGATCGACCGCCTTGAATATGTTCTCCAGATTATCAGGAAGCGCTGACAGATTACCGCCTTTTACCGGTTCCATGATGATGATTTCTTTGCCGTGTTTTCTGGCTGTTTCATAGCACAGTCTTGATTCGATGGTCGGATTGTCCCAGTCCGCATAATTAATCTGCAGCTGTACAAAGTCCATTTCAGGATGTGCGGTCAGGATCTCATCCAGCAGAGCTGCTTTGTCGTGGAAAGAAAATCCGAGATTGCGGATCAGCCCCTGCGCTTTCTTTTCTGCAAGGAAATCCCAGATTCCAAAGTCATCAAATGCCTGTGATCTATGTTCTCCCAGATTGTGGAGCAGGTAAAAGTCGAAATATCCTGCCCCGGTTCTCTTCAGAGAGGTGTCAAACATTGCCTTTGCCTCGTCTGCGTCCTTTGCATCCCAGGCCGGAAGTTTTGTCGCTAAAAGGAACTGATCTCTTGGATAGCGGTCAACAAGAGCCTCCTTGATTGCTGCTTCACTCTTGCCGTCCACATATCCATAGGCTGTATCAAAATATGTAAATCCCGCCTCTAAAAACATATCCACCATCTGCTTCGTCTGTTCCATATCCACGTCCTCACCAATCATCGGAAGGCGCATCAGCCCAAAACCCAGTTTAGGTATATTGCCGTATCGATTTTCCATTCCATATTCCTCCATTTTGTTGTTATTTTTTATACGAATACTATGGAAGAATTATATAATAATTCCGCGAAAAAAAACAGACCCTCAGGCTCACTTTTGAAAAAGAACTGCTTCTTCGAAAAACTCCAGCCGTATCTCCTCAATCCACGGTTCATAACCAAATAACCCCTGCCCGGCGTGTTCCGCCATCCTGATAAACAATTCCCCCGCAGTCTTGTTTGTCTTATATGTATGCAGCTCATAGTCCATCTCGGCGCCATATATTAAAATGTATCCGTCCATATCCGCCGTAACCTCAGTAATACAGGGCATGCAGATCCCTCCGGTACTCCCATTTTTTGCTGCCAGATAAACAATGATAAGTTCTGTATATTGTATTTCCGTTTTATGATCATCCTCAAAAAGGAGAAGCAGCGATTGATCCTGAAAAATAATGCTCAGAGGGGCTGCAATCAATGTTCTTTTATTCATACCGGGTCCTCCATCTCATCTTTCCCCTTTACCTCAGAATCTATATTCTGTGGTAATTCATCCGCAATTAGGAACAGATTTTCTACGATCTGTCAAATGCAATGTGCTTTTTTGAATTAATACAAGCATTTTAGACACACTGAAACAGACCTGTAGTAAATAAATAATCACAGGTCTTGTTGTCGTATATACTACTTTTATCCAAAGCTGTTTTTAATAAGTTTTTTCGAAATTATGTGCGTCTATAGATTATAATTGAATATTCCAGACTTTTCATATATAATAAAACCAACCAAACTTATGTAGACTTTTTTCTTTTTTACCACAGAATATAGATTCTGTGGTTTTTATATAATCAACTGCATGCTGTCTAATATCCGGTCAAAGTTTCTATAACTGGAAGCAATATAAATCCTTGTTGTCTCAATAGAAGAATGCCCCAGAATATCAGCGAGATGGGAAAGATTCTTTTCCACCGCATAAAAACTTCTGGCAAACAGATGCCTTAAATTGTGGGGATATACTTTTTTCGGCTTTACACCCGCATAGGCCGACAGGCGTTTCATCTCATGAAAAATATTAGAGCGGTCGACAGGTTTTCCATTTCTTGTTATAAACACACTTCCTGTACGTATATTCTTTTGATCCATATATTCTTTCAGCTTGTTTTTCAATTCATTCGGCAGCAGAATCACCCGGTGTTTCCCTTTCATATCAATCTCTGCCCGCCCCTGCCGGACAGCATCTGCGGTAATATACTTCAACTCACTGATTCTGATCCCGGTTGAACATAAGGTAAGCAGAATATGGTACAGCCGGATTTTGCCCCTTTCACGTGCGGACAACAGCAGTGTTTTATACTCTTCCTCTCTTAATTCTTTTTCCTCTTCTACAAAGGACTTTTTCTGTACTTTTATAAATCTCACACGGCATTCCGGTCTCCCTATGAAATCCAGAAAAGCATTCACCGCTGACAGCTTCACATTAATGGTCTGTGCCCTGTACTCCGGCTGCAATGCGGCCCGGTATTGCATCACCCTGGTTTTGGTAATATCACCGCCGTCCAGAAAATCAAGAAAATTTCGGATTTCCTTGATATATTTTTTAATCGTAGCCAAGGATTTTTCATTCATTATTAAGTTGTTTTCGAATTCCCCTACTTTTTTAATAGATATTTTTTCTGTCATATGTTTTCCTCCTTTTTATATATTAAAATACATTTTTGACAGAAAAATATACATATGAAAAGCACCTGGAATAAAACTTCATCCAGGTGCTCCCTTTCGCTGACCTATTTTTTACTCGGCCAGTGCCTTTACTTCTTTATATTTTGCTAAATCCGAATACAGCTCTCCTTTATAAGGATTTTTCTTTGTCTTCTTAATCCGGTACAGCATATATACGAACACTGCCACATTGGCAAGCAGAGCCAGCAGGCTCATGACAAATAAAAATGTGGTATTAGGCGCAGCGCTGGCTACCTGATAAATCCCCGCATCTTTTAATACCGTAAAACCGTCTGCGGCCAGAATCCCCTCCTGAATCGCCGCATCTGCAATCGCCTTGCTGGATGCGGAATGAACCAGCCATTTGCTCGCATCCTGGAACGCCGGAAATGTCTGGGCAAACATACACCACAGTGCCAGCGTATGTGCGCGGTGCTGCAGCCAGGCTCCTTTTCCCAGTGTAAAAGCACATACAGTGGGCGCCAGCAGCAGCGCAAATCCACAGTACCATGCATGGGTCGGCAGACAATTGTATGTATAGGCAAAATTCCATAAATCATAGGCCACGATCCAGAACCACATCATATCCGGCCAGAGCATGTCACGGCTGTTATCATTTGCCGTTTTCCTGCGGATACAGATTCCAAACCAGCCGGAAATTGTGATAATATTCAGTATACCCGCTATTCCGTTCATAATATTCCAGGAACCGCCAACATAATACTGCACCTGATTATTCATGTATTCAACCACCGGAGTTGCATACTGGCTGACCTGAAAATCTCTGGAACACGCCTCCAGAATATTGATCGCCAGAATCAACGGCGGAAAACAAAGCGCGATCTTATTGTGCTGCAGTTTCTTTATATGGCGTATGCACCAGAACCCAATACATCCTGCAGTGGACGAATATACCTTTGCCAGATGGAACCAATCCATATAGGAGGTGTCTTTGAGCGCCGTCAGCCAGAGTACGGTCAGCACCACCGGCAATATCACAAAGCATCCGAACCCTACCCATTTAAAGCGGCGGCTTAACTCATTTGCCGCAAACAGCGATATAAACACTCCAATCCATACGAGCCAAACCAATATTGTGGGCACACTTTCTGTAAAAACAAACATCATGAACTCTCCTTCCCTCTCATTGCCTTAACAGGCGGTAATCTCCTTTATATTAAATTCATTTCCGGCAGTCAGCCAGGTATCTTCTCCGCCGCAGTGCGGACACTGTTTTTTATATTCCAGTGTAGAAAAAGTTTTCTGGCAATCCCCGCAGATCGTTACCGCCGGAATGGTCTCTATTTTTAGTTCCGCTTCCTTCAGAAGTTCTGACCTTTTCCGAAAATATTTCCAACAGTCCTCCAGGTAATCCGGAATAACACCGCTCACTTCCCCGATCTCAAGCGTCACCGAAGCTACCTCCGTCAGTTTTTCTTCTTTGCCAATCTCCTCGATCGCGCGGACTACATGCGTGACAAGCCCCAGTTCGTGCATATCTCATCCCCTTCTTTCCATTAAGCAGCTATTTCCTGTTACGGATAATCTTAATCTGTCTTTTCGCCGCGTAGGGCAGAATCGCCTTCATCTTATCTTCGCTCTTCATCATCCGGCTTGCCTCGGGAATTTCTCTGCTCAAGTGGATCGCATCAAATTCACATTTTGTCGTGCAGACACCACAGCCAATGCACCGGTTCTCGTCTACGATCGTGGCGCCGCATCCCAGACACCTCGCAGTCTCTGCTTTTACCTGTTCCTCCGTAAACACAAGGCGCGTATCCCGGAAGGTAGATGCCGCTTTAACTCCGGCCTTATGCCCCGGCGCCTGGCGGCTGGCATGGTCATAGCTTTCCTCCGGAATATCCAGGTTTTTCTTATCCAGTTCTATAAATTCACGCCGATTCCGGCCGATTGTCAGACTCTGTCCGTCATGTACAAAACGGTGGATGGAGACCGCGCCTTCTTTTCCGGCCGCAATCGCATCGATCGCAAACTTTGGCCCGGTATACACATCTCCGCCAACAAAGATATCAGGCTCTGCTGTCTGATAGGTCAGGGGATCTGCCACAGCACCGCCTCCGCGTCCCAGTTCCACTTTGGTTCCATCCAGAAGGCCTCCCCAGATAATGCTCTGCCCGATACTCAGCAGCACATTGTCACATGCTACCGTCATGCAGTCGTCCTCATCATATTGTGGATGAAAACGTCCTTCTGCATCTGTCACAGCCACGCATTTTTTGAAGACTACTCCGGTAACTTTTCCGTTCTCACCAAGTATTTCTTTTGGTCCCCAGCCGCAATTTACCGTGATTCCTTCTTCCTGCGCCTCTGCCACTTCATCTTCAGCGGCAGGCATGGAATCCCTTGCTTCCAGACAAAACATCTGCGTGATAGATGCTCCTGCACGCACTGCACTCCGCGCCACATCAACGGCCACATTGCCGCCGCCGACCACAACGGTCCGCCCGGACAACTCTACCTTCTCATCCGTATTCACCCTATGAAGGAAATCCACACCTGTCAGTACGCCCTCTAATTCTTCTCCTGAGACACCGGCCCTGCGCCCGCCCTGACATCCGATTGCAAGGTAAAACGCCTGATAGCCCTGTGCCCGCAGCTCTTCCAGTGTAATATCTTTCCCTACTTCTATACCGCATCTAAACTCGATTCCCATCTCACGCAGCACCGAGATCTCCGCATCTACCACCTCTTTTTCCAGCCTGAAGCCCGGGATTCCATGAGTCAGCATTCCTCCCGGCTGTCTGTGCTTTTCAAAGATGGTCACCGGATACCCCTTCTGAGCCAGGAAAAAGGCACAGCTCATCCCGGCCGGTCCGGCGCCTACAACCGCAATCTTCTGCGGATATGGCTTCCCGATCTGATTGACCATCGGCGGAATATAACGGGACTCTGCATTCAGCTCCTGCATGGCAATAAACTTCTTGACCTCATCGATTGCCACCGCTTGGTCGATTTCCCCGCGGGTGCAGGCGTCTTCGCAGCGCCGGTTGCAGATACTTCCGCATACTGCCGGGAATGGGTTCTCCTTCTTAATCAGCTTAAGTGCATCCAAATACCTTCCCTGAGAAGCCATATTAATATATCCCTGCACGGCAATATGAGCCGGACAATTCGTTTTGCACGGTGCTGTTCCCGTGTCATAGCAGTTAATTTGGTTATCATCCCTGTAATTCTCATTCCATTTCTCCGGCCCCCACTTCACCGCATCCGGCAGTTCCTGCACCGGATAGGATACCGGCCCGCTCTTTGTACAGAGTTTCTGTCCCAGCTTTGCCGCACCGGACGGGCAGTATTCCACACACTGGCCGCATGCCACACAGTTATCGGTATTCACCCTGGCTATATAAGCGGAGCGGGACATATTCGGCGTGTTAAACAGCTGAGAGGTGCGCAGTGCATAACAGGAACAGACACAGCAGTTACAGATAGCAAAGATCTTATCTTCCCCATCGATATTTGTGATCTGATGCACCAGGCCATTGTCCTCCGCCCTCTGCAGGATCTCCATGACCTCCGCTTCGTCAATATAGCGGCCCTTCCCTGTCTCTACAATGTAATCGGCCATATCTCCGACGCCGATGCACATATCATCTTCCAGGTGTCCGCAGCCTTCTCCCTGAATTCTGCGGGAACGGCGGCAGGAACAGGCGCCCACCGCATATTTCCCTTTATACTTCTGTACCCAGTGGGAAATATGCTCGACACTGACGGACTTCTGTTCTGTTGGTATGGCCTTTTCAACCGGAATGACGTGCATCCCTATTCCAGCGCCCCCCGGAGGCACCATAGGAGTTACTTTTTCCAGCGGCAGCCGGCTCATCTGTTCAAAAAATCTGGCGACCTCATGATGTTTCTCTACCTGCTCCAGGTTCATGTTCATGAATTCCGCACAGCCAGGCACAAACATCGGCAGTATGTACTGTTTATGGCGGTCCGCATTTTCCCAGTTATACTCCAGCAGACCGATCACGCTCATCTCCTGCAGCAATTCTTCCGTCCGCTTTAGCGGTTTACCGCATTTCTTCGCAATCTTCTGTGCACTGGCCGGCTTTCTTACCTTCATCGCCAGGGCCACTTCCGCCATCTCATCCGTTACAACACAGGCAAGTCCCCAGTATTCCGGATCGTCCACTGTCACTTTGTGCCCAATTCGGTCAGTGATTTTCTGCCCCAGCTTTAGAATTAATGTTCTCTCTTCTGCCATACCTAACTCCTTTCCGCTTTCTGCCATGCCTTTACTTCTTCTCTGAGCCAATCTGTCCAAGTCTCTGTCCCCTCACCGGTGCGGGCACAGATTGCTATAATGATTGCATTCGGGTTTCTTTTTAAAATGTTCTTCCTGCATTGTTCCATATCAAAATCAAAATAGGGAAGCACATCTGTCTTGTTGATCAGAACGACATCACAGATCGAAAACATCAGCGGGTATTTCAACGGTTTGTCGTCTCCCTCAGGTACGCTTAGAATCATGGCATTCTTCACCGCTCCGGTATCAAATTCTGCCGGACAGACAAGATTCCCCACATTCTCAAGTACCACAAGATCCAGATCCCCGCATTCAAGGCCCTCCAGCCCCTGCCGGGTCATATCTGCATCCAGATGGCACATCCCCCCTGTATGGAGCTGGATTGCCTCAACCCCAAGCCGGGAAATTGTTTCTGCATCTACGTCAGAATCAATATCCGCCTCCATCACTCCGATCTTCAGCTCATTTTTCAGCTGTTCAATCGTCCTGGTAAGTGTAGTCGTCTTACCGGATCCCGGTGAAGACATCAGGTTTAACAAAAACACCTTTTTTTCCTTCAGTTCTTTCCTCAATTCGGATGCCCGTTTATCATTATCCGCAAAAACACTCTGCTTAATTTCCAGAACCCTAAAATCTCCCATCCGCTTCTCTCCTTCGATCATAATTGGTTGTACCACAATGTGTTATCTTTTTAACATTGTATCATTCCATATAATGCGTGTCAATTACTCCCTTTATTTTTGTGCAATCAGCAACATATTCCCCTTCTTTTTAGTGCATATTCACCTATGTTTACGACGTTGGAATCTGGTATGACCACATCCACTCTTCATCTCCTGTGCCACATTGCGCTCTGTACTTTTTGTATTTCAAGTTTTTTAAAAATCTATTGACAGAAATTGCGTATTAGTATATATTAAAGGTGCAAGTCAGTTTGTTACTCAAGTAACTAACTAATAAGGTGGTGATATCATTGAACATAAATCCAAATATAGATAAACCTATATTCGTTCAAATTGCAGAACAGTTAGAAGATTCCATATTTACAGGCGTCTTTCCAGAGGAAACAAAGATTCCTTCAACCAATGAGATCTCGGCACTTTTGAACATTAATCCACATACAGTCCTCAAAGGAATGAACATGCTGGTAGACGAAGAGATTATTTATAAAAGGAGGGGTCTTGGAATGTATGTAAAAGCAGGCGCAGTTAAAAAAATCCGCAGAAAAAGACAGGATCAATTTTACAATCAATATATTGAGGCATTAATTAACGAGGCCGTCAAACTGCAGATGTCAAAAGAGGAAATTATCACATTGATAGAAAAGGGGTATGAAAATGAATGCAATACAAATTAAGAATGTCGTAAAACGTTACAGCAATGTCAACGCACTGGATCGGGTTTCTATTTCGTTTGAATATGGTAAAATTTACGGATTTTTAGGAAGAAACGGAGCCGGCAAATCCACTTTAATTAACATCATTTCCAACCGCATCTTCGCTGATGAAGGGGAAATACTTATTGACGGTCTACGCGCAAAAGAAAACATGGAAGTGCACGAAAAGATATTTTGTATGAGTGAGATGGACTTATACGACACCAGCCTGAAAGTGATAGAACATTTTAAGTGGATAGACCGTTTTTATGATAATTTTGACCTGGATCAGGCACGTCAGATTGCAGAAAAGTTTGATCTTGATATTAACAAAAGATACAAAGCACTGTCGAAAGGTTATCAGTCTATCTTTAAACTTACGATTGCGCTTTCCCTCCATGTACCTTATGTGGTTTTTGATGAGCCTGTGCTGGGACTGGACGCGAATCACCGGGAGTTGTTTTATGAATTATTACTGCAGGATTATGAAAACTATCAGAGAACGATTATTATCGCTACCCATCTTATAGAAGAGGTGGCAAACATCATCGAAGAAGTGGTTCTAATCGACAAAGGCAGAGTGCTTCTGCAGGAAACCGTTGAAACGCTGATGAATAAAGGATACTGTATTTCCGGCCTCGCCGGTGAAGTCGATGACTACTGTAAAGACAAAAATGTGATAGGATACGATGAACTTGGTAATTTAAAACTCGCTTATATACTGGGAGAAAAAGAACAGCTTCCTAAAAACAGTCGCTTACAGATATCTAATATGAACCTGCAAAAACTATTCGTAAAGTTAACAGAGAAAGGGGGCCGCTGATATGAAAAAATTAGGCACTGTTATCCGTTATGAATGTATGACATCGTTTAAATATATTTGGATCTTCTACGCAATTGAATATGCAGTTGTCGCGGCCGTTTTTGTCCTTTCTTATATTACAAACGGAAGCAGCGGCAAAATTGGTACGAACGGCTTAGAGTTTAATTCTTTTATCTATGTAGGTATCTTAGGGATCCTGGGGTTTAAAGAAGATTTTAAAATGCTGATACAAAATGGATTTACCAGAAAATATATCTTTCTTTCCACATTTTCCCTGTTCGCTTTTATCTCGGGAATCATGTCACTGGTTGATACAATCCTGGGAAACGCGCTTCACCACTGGTTTCATGGCTATCACTCATTATTTGGCGGACTGTACGGATATGGGCATTCTTACTTTTTAGGCTGGGTTTGGCTGTTTTTAGTATATATGCTTATCTGCTGTCTGTTTTACCTGGTAATCCTTATTATAAACAAGATCGGTAAAAAGATATCGGTCTATGCCGGGATTACTCTCGGCCTCACGATCATTTTAATAATACCTGCTTTGATAAAATTTGTTCTTCCAAAAGATTTTACTGACAGGATTATCCTATTTGTCCTAAAGGCTTTTGGATACATGACCGACGGTACAATAAACTTTATGTATCCTGTACTTATCTTTGTACTTGCAGCGTGTATTTTAAGCCTATGTTCATACTGTGTCATACGCAGAACAGAGCTGAAAGCATAAGCATTCTCTCATGCAGCATGCAGTAATTGGGAAGGCCCATAACTGATTATACAGCCGCTATGGACGAATCCACAGCGGCTGTTTTGTATTCCCACTCTCCCAGACCTTATTCTAATATCTTCCATAGTCCTTTGCAATTTCTACCATTCTGTGTGCCCTTGCAAAATCGGCATTTGCAGGGTATTCGCATCCCGTTGCAAGTATGAAGCCGCCTCCGGCTGACATTGCGTCAATGGAATTTCTGCATTCCTGGTCCCAGTTTTCGTCAGTGCCGATTGCTGCGTTTGCCGGAGTAACACACCCGATCAGGGTTGTCAGATTCCCGTATTTCTCTTTACATTCTTTAAAATCTTTACAGTCATCCGGCGGATATAAGAAGGAAATCGCCGCGGGCTGCATACGCTCGATCTGAACATCAAAGTAGATTTTCTGCCCGCAATTGTGTATCATTACCAGCCCATTTTTATCTCTTACCACCTGGGCAAGCTCTTCCACCAGATCTCCCTCCAGCTCATTCCACATTTCCTTGCTCATGATAGAGCCAGAGGCAAAAAGGGTATCAAACATGATGCCATTCACCCCCGTATCCATCAGAGCTCTGCAGTAATCTTTCAAGGTCTCATTAATCTCGCGCGCCGCTTCATGTACCGCATCCGGATCATCATAAAAATCCATATACATTTCCTGCTGACTACGCAGCATGGACAGCGTACCCAGGGGCCCAAATACAAATGCTACAATGGGGAATTCTCCATTGGAGGCTTCTACCAATTTTCTGCATGTATCAATATGCATCATCATACGTCTGGAGCTGCGGTAATCCACTTTCTTAATCCTGGCATAATCCTCAATCTCTTTCACTACGCAATGCTCATAATCCGGGTGCGCAGCTTCATTTTCCGGATAAATCAGTTCCTGCCCCCATGCATCGCATTCAACGGAAAGATCAATCAACGTTACGATGCAATCCAGATCAAACTCCTCTCTCGCTTTTAAGAGAGCATCCGCGCACAGATGTGCATCGTTAGCCCATTCTCTGTAACTTACTCCTGTCAGTCTCCGGGAAGCCCCGCTGATGATAGGGTATACCGGTACCCTGTCTGCCTCCTCGTGATTCAATGCTTTTACTACCCGTTCCATTGCATTCATTATAATTCCCTCCTGAAAGAATACTGTTCAATATACTTCTGTGTCATTGGCGCCCTGTTAATTCATACCAAAATTATAATATACTTTCGGATTTGTTTTTGTATTTTTTTAATATTTTTTATACTATTTTTGTAGGAATTAAAAAAATCTAATCTTAATGTAAATGAAAAATAGTATGCTTACAGAATCTGGCTGCATAAACTTCAATTTTTTCATTCCCCCTTTTATAAGGCAAAAAATGGATGCTGCGGTTTCTCCCGCAGCATCCATTTTTTGTCTTATTCAGAATGTTTCTTTTAATTTCCCAATTAACGGATGTCCAGCCTTGGTTTTAAGCTTAACTTTCTCTCACAGCTTCTCTAATTCTTCTTTTCCTCTTCCACAGATCGGACATTTAAAATCTTCTGGTATGGTATCTGACTCCAGGATGTATCCGCAGATTTTACAGCGGTATCCCTTTACTTTTTCGGGCTCAGGGATATAACTGGATGCCTTAGGAGGTGTAACACCATTTTTCACGGTATGATAATATGCGTATGTCATAGGCTCTTCCGTACTCATCACTTCTGCATCTACTACTTCTCCCAGGAATACAATATGTGTTCCCACGTCCATCGTATTTTTCACTTTACAGCTGAACCTGGCTGCTGCCTGGCTGCAAACATACGGAATTCCATTGAGATCCGTCTTCGTCTCAAATCCCTCAAATTTATCTTTATCTTTGCTACTTTGGAACCCGAATGCCCCAATCAGCTCCATTGTGGCTGACTGTGCAAGCGCGATTCCAGTAAAATACCCTGACTCCTGTATTAGACCGGCAGTATAATTTTCTTTGTTAATTGTCACCGTAACCTGCAGCGGTTCTGAAGTCACCTGGATCATTGTATTCACAACACAACCTCCGGCTTTTTCCCCATTTTTTGCCGAGATAATATAAAGACCATAACTCATCTTCCAAAATGCTTTTGTATCCATAAACGTCCTCCTTTAATAATAGTAATTATTATCGATATTTACAATATAACATATCTGTTAATATTTTACAATCCTTAAATACAATTAATAACCTGAAAAAAACGGAGAAACGTGATTATCGGAAATTCAAACGGATCAATCAAGAAATAAAAAAGGAGAGGCCGGAATCGCTTCCGGCCAAGGAAAATTATGAAAAAGAAAATTTATAATAAAAAGGTTATTGTCCCTTTACAATTAATAATATACCGCCTAAATGTGATAGTTATGTGAGGGATAATTTAACAAATTATGTACTTTTTTCGAAAAAATTATTAACAAGTTCAAAGAGGGCGGTTCAAAGGGGTCAGACCCCTTTGAACCGCCCTCTTTGTTTCATTTTCTTATTCACCCAAAACATCCCTTAAGTCGTTCTCCGGCGTAGTGATTGGCGCAATATTGTAGTGTTCCACCAGATAATTCAGCACATTAGGAGATACAAAGGCCGGCAGCGTTGGTCCCAGCTTAATATTCTGAATCCCCAGATGCAGCAGGGTCAGCAGGATACAAACAGCCTTCTGTTCATACCAGGAAAGCACCATCGAGAGCGGCAGTTCATTCACCTGGCATCCAAAAGCCTCTGACAAGGCCACCGCAACCTTAATTGCACTATAAGCATCGTTGCACTGCCCCATATCCATCATTCTTGGCAGGCCCCCTATTGTTCCGAGGTCCAGGTCGTTAAACCGGTATTTGCCGCAGGCGAGTGTCAGAATTACCGTGTCCGCCGGAGTCTGCTTTACAAATTCAGTATAATAATTACGGCCCGGACGTGCGCCGTCACAGCCGCCCACAAGGAAGAAGTGGCGGATGGCTCCGGCTTTTACGGCGTCAATTACCTGTCCCGCTACACTGAGCACCGTACCGTGGCCAAATCCAGTCGTCACACTCTTACCGCCGTTTATTCCTGTAAACTCCATATCTTCCTCATATCCGCCGAGCGCCAGCGCTTTTTCGATCACAGGCGTAAAATCTTTATCGCTGTCAATATGAATCATTTCAGGATAAGACACGACTTCTGTTGTAAACACTCTGTCTGCATAACTCTCTTTTACCGGCATCAGACAGTTTGTGGTATACAGGATCGGAGCCGGGATATCTGCAAATTCCTTTTGCTGGTTCTGCCATGCTGTGCCAAAGTTTCCTTTTAAATGAGGATACTTTTTCAGTTCCGGATACGCATGAGCGGGAAGCATTTCTCCGTGGGTATAGATGTGAATGCCCTTACCTGCAGTCTGTTCCAACAGAAGCTTCAGATCCCAAAGGTCATGGCCGGTAATCACGATGAACGGTCCTTTCTCCACTTTCATTGTCACCTCAACCGGCTGGGGCGTCCCAAAGGTTTCCGTATTGGCGCGGTCTAGCAGCTCCATACAGGTCAGATTTACTTTGCCTGTCTCCATCACAACAGGGAGCAGTTCCTCCATCCCCCAGTCCTCCCCCAGGATAGAAAGCGCTTTGATCATAAATTCGTTCACTTCCGCGTTCTCATATCCCAGAACCATCGCATGATAAGCATAGGCCGCCATTCCCCGAATTCCGAACAGAATCAGCGATTTGAGGGAACGGATATCCTCCTCTGCGTTCCAGATACGGGACATGTCGTAGCGGTCCGTATTCCCGCACGGGGAACCGCAGGATGCGCATCCGGGCACAATCCGCCTTTTTTCTGCTTCTATACGGTCAATCATCTCTTGCAGAGTCTCGTCGTTAAAATTCACATTCGTTACCGTCGTAAAAAGCCCTTCCAGAATCAGACGGTCCGTCTGCTGTGTCCCGGGGGTATTGGAACAGGCACGCGCCAGAGAGATCAACGCCCCCGTCAGTTCGTCCTGCAGCTTTGCAGATGAAGCGGATTTGCCGCATACACCTGCCTTACCTGTACATCCTGTGCATCCCGCCGTCTGCTCACATTGAAAACAAAACATTTGATTATCCATTTTTTCTCCTTTCCGCTGCTTCATAGCAGCAATACCTGATAACTCTAATCAATCACGCCTCCAGCTGTTAAGCACAGTATAATGCAGGTAAGCATTCAAGTATGTTGTTAAAACAACAAAAAGAAGAATCTAATAAACAAAGTGGTACAGTTCAGGCCTGTGTGAACTGTTACCCTAAATGAACCATCCGTCCTCCGCGCTGTTCATAAAGTCTGTGGGATATGGAAATAACCGTTCTGTTTGTCGATGCTGCCCGGAGAGCCGCCAGTACTTTCTCTTCTGTAGCCGAATCCAGATTTGCAGTAATTTCATCCAACAGCAGAATTCTTGGATTGGCTGCTACCGCTCTGGCGATCGAGAGCAGCTGCATCTGTCCCTGTGAAAACAGACCGGCGGTGCACAGGGTATCATATCCGTTTTCCAGATCCATAACCGCCTCATGCATTCCCACCATATGAACCGACCGCTCTATGTCCTCACGGGTTATCCTGCTGTCTTTCAGGCTTATCTGCTCTGCCACGGTACCCGGGACCAGCCGGAATGACTGCTCCACATAGCCAAAAAGCCCTCTTTTTTGGGCATCCGGGATCTGGTCTGACGGTACCCCGTAGATGCATACCTTTCCGTTCCATGGAGGATATAACCCCAGCAGCAGCTTGAATACCGTACTCTTTCCAACACCGGTTCTTCCGGTCAATGTCACATTTTCTCCTGTATGAACCGCAAAACTATACTGGCGGAGAATTTCCCGCCCGTCCTCATACCCAAAGCTGACGGAATGAAACGCAGCTGCCGGGCTGCATTCATCCAGAGCCGCCGTCTCATTTTCCGGCAGCCTGCGCCCCGGCTCATTTAAAAATTCATGAATGCGGCATACCCCCGCCACGGCAGACTGAATGTTCTGAATCTCCATCCCGATGCTCTCCAACGGCTCAAATACTTTGCTGACATATGCAATCACCGCCACTGCTGTTCCGACAGACATTCCAAAAAGCCCCTGCATATTTCCGCCCATTGCAGCCAAAACCATCATAACCGCAATCAGAGCTGCCCTGATTGTAATGATAATCGGAGAATAAATGGAATCATAAAAATTGGATTTTTCTAATGCCTGGTATCCGGCCTGGATATATCTGTCATAACATTTTTCCATATATTTTTCTTTATGAAATGTATGGATCATCCTTATGTTCCTGATTGTTTCCGGCACATGGCTGTTTGCCCTGCCCACCGCGGTTCTGTTGGCAAGCTGAGCCTTCAGCATTCTTTTTTGAAATGCACGTGTAATCAAATATAAAATCGGTGCTGCAAGCGCCATAAGCATCCCAAGACCGCGGCTCTTTACGAATATGACCGCCAGAATACTGACTACCCGGCAAATGTCTACAACCATGCTGATAATACCGGATGTAAACAGGGATTCCACCGTATCTACATCATTTACAAATCTTGATGCCGTCACTCCCGGTTCTGTGTCTATAAGGTAGGATGCCGGCAGTTTTGACAGCTTTCTGCACATCACACTTCTCAGTCCGTGGGTAACCTTCTGGCCGAAAACCGTGATCAGGCTTTCCTTTGCCGAATCAAAGATACCTGCTGCCGCCAGCAGAAGAAAGTAAGCCGCCGCCAGCCCCGGCAGAACATCTGCGCCTCCTGCCAGCCGGTTTACAATCCGTTCCAGAAGCAGCGGGGGAAGGATGCCCGCAATGACAGTACCTGCCACTGCAATCACCAGCCCAATGGACAAAAGCACTTGTTCCTTTACAATCCTTTTTACCACCGAAAAGATGTAATTCTGCTTCCTGCCATTCTTTTTCCCGGTCTGCCCCTTCTGAACCGGAACCCCGGTCTTTTGCGCATCATTTAAGTTATCTGTACATTCTGCCTGTCTCTCTTCTGCTCCTATGAACGGCACGCTCTGCCCACTCTGCATTTGAAACAGATGTGCGTACTCCTCATTGGTCAGCATCAGATGCCAGTGGTCAGAGACCGTACTTCTGCCCTCCCCGAGCCAGATTACCTGGTCCATCTGTGGAAACAGAGTCAGCCTGTGGGATAAAATCAATACGATACTGTCCTTCGTGAGCGCCTTTAAATTCTGCATAATCTCACATTCCGTTTTTCTGTCAACCGCGGAAAACGGATCATCCAGTATAATGACCGGCTTTTTATGAAAAAGTGTCCGTGCAAGTGCAATCCGCGCCTGCTGCCCTCCGGAAAGCCTGACTCCGCCGCTGCCCACCATAGTGTGAATCCCATCCGGCATCTTCGATACTTCCTGGTCCATACACACCGCCTTCAGACAGCCACTGACATCCCCGGATTCTCCAAGCAGTATATTGTCTTCCACAGAAGCGCTCAAAAGTTCCGGCTCATGCCCCATATAAGCGGTCATCTTTCTTCCGGCCCGGGCAAGAGCCGACAGTTCCTTTCCTTCCAGTCTGATACTTCCCTCATATGGATATTCGCACAGAAACACTTTCCCCAGCGTAGACTTTCCACATGCCACAGCTCCGGTTACTCCTATTATCTCGCCCGGACACGCGGAAAAGCAAATATCCTCCAGCACATATTTCCCATCCGGGTATGCAAACTTCATCCCCGAAACGCAAAGCCGTACCGGCGATTCCGGCCCTGGTTCTTTCTCATCCGGGATATCCTGCATATACGGTTTAATCCGTATCCAAGATACCTGTGCCTTCTGAACCGCATTAAACAGCTTTGCCGCCCTCGAGGATTTAGATGCCAGCCTGGTAAAACAAGATAAAAATGTGGAAAATGCTGCAATGTCCCAGGATGTCCATCCACTGCCCAGCACATTCTTTGCGCCGAACCAGATAATGAAAATAATCCCTGCCATCGAAATGATTTTATAGAGGGGCTGCATCGCATTTTCCCATATATTTGCATACACCGCTTTCTTCTCGTAATCTCCCAGCTGCTCCTCATACTCTGTATCCCTGCTTTTTTCCTGTCCATAAACCCTGTAAAGCACTGCATTGGATATCCGGTCAAGGGTTGCCCCGTTCAGAACGCCCGCGCTTTCCTTATATGCCGCTGCCCTCCTTGATACCGTCCGTTTTAATGTTCCGGCCAGCCAGTATGCCGCCGGCGGAAACAAAACGGAGATTATGGTCAGTCTCCAGTCGTATGAAAAAAGCATTGTCAAATAGGCAATCATTACGACACCGGTATCAAAAACCTCTGTCGTAAACTTTCGCATCCCTTCCACACAGGTGTCCACATCTGCAATGGCTTTGGTCATAACAGCTCCCACATCCTCAGTGTCCAGTTCCGGCTTGCCCCTGTGCACGAGATTATGGTACAGCACCTGCTTCATATTCCGATTCACATGGTTAGCAAATCGTCTCACATAAAGCCGTTTGAGATAGCGCATTCCCTCCACCAGCAAAATCGCAGCAATATAGGACAGGGCCAGCATAACCATATCCTGAAACACCCGTTTCCCGCCAATAATATCACACAGATACTGCGCCAGCATTCCCTCGAACCAGGGGCCTGCAACCATCCCTGCATTGTAAATAATCCCGGATACGGCAACGGCAGCAAGAGTCCGCTTCTCCATTTTAAAATAGGATACAATACGCTCCGGCCTGTTGACCTTACGCGCCTTATCTTCCATGTCTGTCCCACCTCTTTTTCTCAATCACGTTCCCTGCCTGTCTAACATTCAATTTGGCTTAGATGATACTACACCTGCCGCGAAAAGGCAATATCAACCGGGTCCTCTATCTGCATTATATCCCGTTATAAGACTAATTTAAACACTTCTTGCAAAACAGGGCAAGTTAACCAGTTTCCAAGGGGCTGCCCTCACAGCAGTCGTCAAGGCCAGGCTTGCTTAACTTCGGCTCGCTGCCCCCAAAAACAAAAGATCCGCATGCTTATTTTCTGAAGAACGGCACTTAGCCGATAAGCATGCGGATCTCCATATTTTCTTTTCCTTTTACTAATACCGGTTTTTCTTAATTATTTTTTCTTTGTTGACTCCTGCAAATCAGCCATATAGCGGCTCAGTTTAGTCCCCCCGGAAAGTAATTATCCTACTGTTATAATAGCAGTTTCACGATTCTGCATTATGACCGTTCTTACATGAACACTCTGATTTCAGCGGGCAGCGGGGCGGACACAGAGGACATGACGGCTTCGGCGGGCATGGCGGCTCCGGCGGACATGGCGGCTCCGGCGGGCATGGCGGCTTTGGTGGGCATGGCGGCTCCGGCGGGCATGGCGGCTTTGGTGGGCATTTTCGGTGGGTATGGTGGATATGGCGGTTCCGGTGGATATGGCGGCCTGGATGGCCAGGATGGGTACCAGCCCGGCGGCGGGCACATAATTATATAGTTTGGCCATGGATACATGCCTCCATGCCATAATCCGCTGTTGCTGTTAGTATTACTATTATTATTGTTGTTATTATTGTTGTTATTAATACTGATGCCCGTCTGAGAGTGGGACTTCTTCTCTGTATTACGCGGTACAGAGGCACATACGCAGACAGATGCCTCTAAGTTTACCTGGACATCTTCAAACGTCGTACCTATAGGCTGGTAATTTTGCCCCGTACCCGTGGGATTCATCGTAACAACCCTTGTGACAGTTCCCGTAAATGAGGCACGAACGGTAAAACAAATATAATCTTTAATAGTCCGAACTGCAATATAAAATTCATCTCCAATAGAAGGCGCATCCATTTTATTCCCGCAAAAATCCATAAAAGAAGCAGAGAATCCTTCCTGACATACACAGATCGGTTCAACTGTTATCACCGGTTTTCCGGTAAATCCCGACTGCAGCATAAATGGGCCGATAAGGAGACGCCCGCACACGGTTCTGACTTCATCCGGACAGCCTTTAAAAACGAGATATGGTTTGTTAGAAACAGTGGGAATTGTTCCCGTATTACAGCAGTCGATAGGATTATCTGTGCAGCATCCAGCTGTATTTGCGCTGACAGGCGGAGCCGGATTTGCCGTATCGTCTGCAAACTCCCCGGCCAGTTCCAGAAGCCTGAGCACCGTGGCACGAAGCCTGACTGACTTCGGATGCTGTTCCGTGGATGAGCATTCCAGAAAATTCACTTCATCCGGAACAATCTGCCCCAAGAGCACCCATAACGCCACCTGAACCGCCGCATAGGCATCATTATCGTCAAGAACCGGACTTGCAGCATAATCTGTTCCGGTCAACTCAAAAGTCGCCTGTGCGCTCACTGCCGGATAGCAATTTGCCAGAATCCAGGCCAGCATCTGCTTTTGCCGTTCAGTAGCTGAGGCAAAAATAGTTTCAAAAGGTGCGCTCTCATAAGGTACATCATTATATGGTCCATCCGCAAATTTATCAAGGCAGTACGCCTTTTCCGTAACTCCATTAATAGTCCTTTGAAATTGAAAAATATTATTATGATCGGGTCTGTCCAACTGATATCTGGATGCGGAAGTATACGGCAGTGCACAATAATTGCGCACCTCAGCGTCCCCAGTCGCAGTCCCTGTTAAGTCCGTACCTGAATAAATTATAAATGGACGTGATACAAGACGATTCATTTCAGCATTATTACTTAAAGCCATGTTTCATTCTCCAGTAAAATCATTTTCACAATACAGTATGCTAAATCAGACAAAATGTTTCGCAAAATAAGACACCGTTTGGATTGTTAACTATTTTATATTTCAAGTTGACATTCCATCCAATTTCTTTTATACTAACAACATAAAATACAAAATGAGAGGAAAACATCATGGAAAATGCACCCATCCAAAAGACATTTATCACAACCAAACAGCTCACCCTCGTCGGAGTAATGACAGCCGTAACATGCATACTGGGCCCCTTCAGCATCCCTCTGCCCTTCAGTCCGGTTCCGATCTCCTTTACCAACCTGGCCGTCTATCTCACCGTCTACGTCCTCGGTATGAAATTTGGAACCATCAGCTTCATCACCTACCTCCTCCTGGGAGCAGTGGGCCTCCCCGTATTCTCCGCCTTCACCGGAGGAATCGGAAAGCTCGCCGGCCCCACCGGAGGCTACCTGATAGGCTTCATCTTCCTTGCCCTCATCGCCGGCTTCTTCATAGATCACTTTGCAGCCCGTCTCCCCTACGCCCTCCTCGGAATGGTACTAGGAACCCTGGTCTGCTACTTCTTCGGAACCACCTGGCTTGCCCACCAAATGAACCTAGACTTTCCCGCCGCACTAGCCGCCGGAGTCATCCCCTACCTCCCCGGAGACCTGGTCAAAATCATAATAGCAACCCTCCTGGGCCCCAAACTAAGAGCCGCCACACTGCGCCAATAAATTCAATAAATTAAACTGCTGGAACTCTCCCACTTATTATGAAGAAATCAACTCTCCATATATCACCCCCGCCTTTAATCGGAAGCCTTACCTATCTCCTGACTGGTCAGCCCAGGCGCCCGATTAAAGTCTCCCCTCCAACACCGTCCCCCATCTCACTCTCCGACAGCCTCCCGACTTGTTTCACCAGCGCAGTAAACGGATAACGGACTGGCTGGGGGAATGTATATGCTCTTTTGAAATGCTCTAGTCTGCCCCAGTGATTCTTAGAAAAAATACCGCCGGGAATGTGGGAGGAAACATGATTCCGAATCATGTTTCCGGATGACCCAGCACGAGAAATTATCAAATTTCTCGCGCTGGGTCATCCCGTGCCCACATTCCCGGCGGTATTTTTTCTTAGAATCACTCAGGCAGACGCCCGCATATCAAAAGAGCATATACATTCCCCCAGCCAGTCCGGCTATCCGTTTACGAAGCGTCCCTTAAGCCAGCCCCCGCATGGTAAGCTGTATCCTTTTTTTCTTTAGATCTACGCTCATCACCTTCACATCAACGATATCTCCCACGCTGACGGCTTCCAACGGATGTTTGATAAACCGGTCCGTGATCTGGGATATGTGCACCAATCCGTCCTGGTGTACTCCGATATCCACAAACACCCCAAAATCAATGACATTCCGAACAGTCCCTTTTAAAATCATTCCTTCTTTTAAGTCTTTCATATCCAGTACATCCGTGCGCAGAATCGGCTTTGGCATTTCTTCACGCGGATCGCGGGCCGGTTTTTCCAGCTCCTTCACAATATCCCGCAGTGTAATCTCTCCGATCCCCAGTTCATCAGCCAGTTGCTTATAGTCTTTGATTGTAAGAGAAAGCCCTGTCAGATTGCCCCCGGTAATATCCTCCGGTTTAAATCCCTGTCTGGATAACAGCTTTTCTGCGGCCGCATAGGATTCCGGATGAACCCCGGTCGCATCCAGGGGATTCCGTCCTTCCATAATACGCATAAATCCTGCGCACTGCTCATAAGCCTTGGGCCCCAGCTTCGCCACCTTGAGCAGCTCCTTCCGGTCCTTAAACCGGCCATTTTCTTCCCTGTAAACCACAATATTTTTCGCAATGGCTGCTGTAATACCAGATATATATGACAGCAGCGGAGCAGATGCTGTATTCAAATCCACTCCCACCTTATTTACACAATCTTCTACAACTCCATTCAGGGATTCCCCCAGCTTCTTCTGATTCATGTCATGCTGGTACTGCCCCACACCAATAGACTTCGGATCTATTTTTACCAATTCCGCAAGGGGATCCTGGAGCCGCCGCGCTATAGATGCTGCACTTCTCTGGCCCACATCGAATTTCGGAAACTCTTCGGAGGCCAGCTTGCTCGCAGAATATACCGAAGCGCCTGCTTCATTTACAATAACATACTGCACGCTCTGCGGGATTTCCTTTAACAGCTCTACAATAAACTGTTCGGATTCCCTGGATGCCGTTCCGTTCCCTACGGAGATCAGTGTTATATTATACTTTGCAATGATTTTCTTCAATAAATCTTTGGATGCTTTAATCTTCTGCGGCGTGGTGGGGGCCGTTGGATAAATGACGGTTGTCCCAAGCACTTTCCCCGTCTCATCCACGACAGCCAGCTTGCATCCTGTACGGAAAGCAGGATCCCATCCCAGTACAACATGGCCTGCAATCGGCGGCTGCATCAGAAGTTGATGAAGATTCTTTCCGAATACCTCTATCGCACCGTCCTCCGCCTTCTCTGTCAGCTCATTGCGGATCTCCCGTTCAATGGCCGGCGCAATCAGACGCTTATAACTGTCTTCCACCGCATCCTTCAGCACCGGTGAAGTGTACGGATTATTCTGACGGATTGTCTTCTTTTCCAGATAGCGGATAATGTCCTCCTCCGGAGCTTCTATTTTCACTGTCAGTATTTTTTCTTTCTCACCGCGGTTTAATGCGAGTATACGGTGTCCAACCAGTTTCGAAACCGGCTCCTCAAATTCATAATACATCTCATAGACCGACTCCGCCTCGGGATCCTTGGCCGAAGAAACCAGCTTTCCTTTCTGTGCCGTGATTTTTCGAATCCAGCTCCTGTAATCCGCTTCATCAGATATGGATTCCGCGATAATATCCTTTGCCCCTGCGATAGCTTCCTCTGCGGAGCTGACTCCTTTATCCTCAGAAACATATTTCTCCGCTTCCTTTTCCAGAGGTTCCTTAGCCTGCTGCAATGTAATCACTGCTGCCAGCGGCTCCAGCCCCTTCTCCTTTGCTATCGTGGCGCGTGTTCTCCTCTTTGGCCGATACGGGCGGTACAAATCTTCCACCACCACCAGAGTCTCTGCCGCCAGTATCTGCACTTTTAGTTCCGCCGTCAGTTTTCGCTGTTCCTCTATACTGGACAGCACCTGTTCCTTTTTCTCTTCTAGATTCCGAAGATAAATCAATCTTTCGTGCAGCTTTCGAAGCTGCTCATCATCCAGCGAACCCGTTGCCTCTTTTCTGTATCGTGAAATAAAAGGAATGGTGTTTCCCTCATCAATTAGCTTAACCGCCGCATCCACCTGCCAGCGTTTTACTCCTAATTCCTCTGTCAGTTTCTGATTAATATCCATATAGTCCGTACCTCTCTTTTTACTCCTGCAGTTTGGCCTCAAAGAACCACAACTCTTTCTATTATACAGGAAAGCACGCCTTTTTTACAACATTTTCTCCATCTTTTCATGCCTTATTATGGAAAATATCCGGCAAAAACCACCAAAATTGGGTATAATTTTTTAGCATTACTCCCCCATGAAATATCTTGCAACAAAATAGTTTACGCTTTATAATAATAGAAGTTAATTTAAAAAGACAGAGGATGTGTAAAATGAAAAAAATACTATCAATGATAAAAAACTTCTTCCGTGGATTCGGAACACTGCTGGCAGTGATATTAAGCACGACTGCTACACTGCTTTGCTTCAGTATTATATGGATGTTCCAGACCTGGAGCAACCTGTCAATGGATGAGCTCATGTTCCATTTGACAGCCCCTCTGGAGGGTACTAATGAGAGTATGATTCAGGAGTACTTAAACTCCTGCGCAGTCCCTGCAATTCTAATTCTATTTCTCGTCGTGATTCTTTTTACCGGATTCAGAAAAAAGAAAAAAGTATACAATTTCATCATGGCAATCTGTATTATTGTACCTCTGCTCGCAGCAGGAAAGTCTGTCAGCTATGCCTGGGACAATCTGGATGTTGGAACCTATGTAGCGGATCAGGGGGTTTACTCCACATTTATCGATGACAACTACATCGATCCCAGAGATACGGAAATCACTTTTCCAGAGCAAAAAAGGAATTTGATATACATATTTTTAGAATCTATGGAGACAACCTATGCAGACAAAGAAAATGGGGGGGCATTTGAACAAAATGTAATTCCTGAATTAACGTCACTGGCACAGGAAAACGAAGATTTTTCGGGAATTTCACCTGAGTTAAACGGCGGATATGCAATGCCTGGCGCTACATGGACTATTGCAGCGATGTTCTCACAGTCGTCAGGTATCCCGCTAAGTATATCTATTGAGTCTAATTCCATGGACACACAGAACTCATTTTTTGCTAATACAATAACTCTTGGGGATATTTTGGAACAGGAGGGCTATTCTCAGACTTTAATGATAGGCTCTGATGCCGTTTTTGGGGGCAGGCAGCTGTACTATACCGAACATGGCAATTTCGACATTCTGGATTACGAATATGCTAAAAAAGCCGGTTGGATTCCCGAAGATTACCGTGTTTGGTGGGGATTTGAAGATCATAAACTATTTCAGTTTGCAGAGGATAAACTGCTGGAACTTTCAGAGCAGGATACTCCGTTTAATTTAACACTGCTAACCGTTGACACCCATTTTGAAGATGGTTTTCCATGCGAAGTCTGCCCAGATACATTTGGTGACGATCAATATGCAAATGTAATGGCCTGCTCCAGCAAACAGGTAGCTGATTTTGTTTCCTGGATTCAGAATCAAAGTTTTTATGAGAATACAACAATCGTAATTGCCGGTGATCATCCTACAATGGACAGTGATTTCTGTCAGGATATTGATGACAGCTATACCCGTAAGGTCTATACAACCTATATTAACCCCGCGGTACAGAATACCACTTCAGATACACGCAACTACACTACATTTGATAATTTTCCAACGACTCTTGCCAGCATAGGTGCTACAATTAACGGAGACCGTTTAGGTCTTGGTACGAATCTTTTTTCTGAAAAGCCGACATTGACCGAACGTTTCGGGGTTGATACTATGAAAAAAGAGCTTTCCCGTAAGTCTCAGTTAATGGAAGAACTTGCCGACCTGGATGAAAGCAAACCTGAACTCCTGATCAGAGAAGGAAAGGCTCCAAAAGCCACAGTCAGTGTTGGCGGGTATGATTATAATTTAAATACCTTCCCCGTCAATGTAAACAATCTTGAGAATGTTCCAGATGGTGTCGAATCCATGCTGGCTGCCATATGGACAGAGGAAGACCAAAGTGATCTGCAGTGGATTCCAATGGATCAACAAGAGGACGGAAGCTATCATATCAATGTGGACATATCAACATACAACTATAAAACTGGTGACTACCAGGTACATATATATATGAGAGATGTTCATGGCGATCTGTACTGTATGGCTCAGACAACTGCATTTATTAACTAAGAAAATTGGGCAAGCGCCTCATTCATGAGGCAGCTTGCCCAATTTACGTACCACCGCAATGAAGATTAGCACCTATTATTAGGCTTGATCACGGTCTTTTCTTAATATACTTCCGATCCGAACGGCATCAGCGCCAGTTTTGCAAGTTTGAACTGCTGCATGCCAAACGGAATTCCTACGATTGTCACACAGAGCAGCGCTCCGATCACCGCAGACTCAATGGCCAGCGGAATCCCTGATACAATCATCCAGATAATATTTAGTAGCATAGATCCTGCACCGCCGCCATAGCGTACTTCTTTCCCAAATGGGAAAAAGCTCAGAGCCGCGAATTTAAAGCACTGCATTCCAACAGGCATTCCCACAATCGTAATGCACCACAGGCATCCTGCAAATGCCCAGCTCAGACCACTGATAAATCCTCCAAATATAAACCATAATACATTTCCTATACATCCCATTAACGTTCGGCCTCCTTTCCAAGCATCAGCTGTTTTTCCCATTTCTGCAGGTTTTCTACCATTCCTTCCACCTGCAGGATTGCGTTCTCTAATTCTTCCTTTGCATCGTTTATCCTCGACTGGACCAGCCAGTCGGCGACAATACCATCGAAGAAGAAGTCGGCAAATGTAAGGAAATCCGAGATTTCCAGGCTCAGATGATATGGCAGCTCCACATCTTTCAATTCACACTGGAATATCTGAAGCTGAAACTTTGCATCCTGCAGTTTTTCCTGGGCATCATCCATCTTGGAGTGTTTGATCATATCTACAAAAAGACCTCCGCCAAGCATATCCCATAACCCCCAGTTTCCGGCGCTGCTTAAAGTCTCTTTGGCCGCCTTCATACTGTTCAGGGCCTTCTTTCCTGCGATAATCGCCTCATTCATCTCCACTACATTTTCCTTTTCTCTCATCATTAGAATCTCCTTTCTGGTGCCATTTTTATGCAGCAGATAGTTCATCATTTATAACGGTCCACGGGAACAGCGGATTGTATCCTTGAAACCTTATGTCTTATAAAAGTAAAAAAGACCTTTATATACGACATATCTGCCGCAATAAAAGTCTTGCACATCTCATTTGATACGGATACCTCTCGATATCGGTTGACGATTTCAAACCCACCTCTCGGTGTTCGGCTACTCCCTTTTACTTGCTTGTTAAGAATATAACATGTTTCCCTTATATTGTCAACGAAGCGCCTAAAATCTTTTCTTAAGATTTCTTTAGAATCGGGATTTAGCGACGAGCTTTAGTTTCGGCGCGGATGGGGGACGCTCCATAAAGGGATAGCCGAAAACCTCCCGGAGAACATCCATGTCCTTTCAAAAACGCGGCCGCGGACCTAAGAAATTCTAGGCGGGAAACAGCCCTGAAAATGGAGCACCACTGACACATCACGAGAAATCCGATGATTTCTCGCGCTGGGTCAGCTGATTTTTGGATTCGGAATCCAAAAATCTCTCCATTTTCAGGGCTGTTTCCCACCAAGAATTTCTAAGGTTCGCTTTGAGCGTTTTTGAAAGGACATGGATGTTCTCCGGGAGGTTTTCGGCTATCCCTTCATGGAGCTGGCGCATCCAACCGGCAGGAAAAAGCTCGTTTCTAAGAAGGGGCCTCAAGCGGGGGCAGCGTATGGCATTGAATTGGCGGGACTTTTATGTCCCCAGTAGGTGTACATAAGCAAGGTGATACAGCTTACAGTTTATACACATCTTGAAGATGAAAAGATACGCATAGTCAATCTACATCCGCTGCCCTGGTCCGGGATCCCACCCGGTTGGCGAGTTTTCCTGCCGATTGGATGAGCCAGCTTTATGACAGGGAGGCCGGGGAGGCGCTGGGGCTGTATATGCCGTTGTGAAACACTTAGCAGCACTCCAGCATTTCACAACGGCATATACAGCCCCAGCGCCTTCCCGGCCTCCCTGTCATAAAGCGTCCCCATCCGTCGACTAGGCTAAAGCTAGCCGACTAAATCCCGATTTATAGTGCATTTTTTCTTCGGACTTGCTATACTATATCGGTAAACTTAAAGATAAACAGGAGTACATCTATGGACAGAATGTTAGACTATACCGTTCAAATAAATGAAGACGGCCTCCGCGTGGAACAGTTTCTCCGCAGACGTGGATATTCCAGGCAGAATCTGGTCGAATTAAAGAAAATGCCCCTGAGTATTCTTGTCAACGGCAGCCCGCGCCGCCTGAATGAGATACTTACTGATATGGATACACTTACCGTGCATATCCAGGAACACATCTCCTCCCTGCAGATACCTCCGGTTCGCCTTCCCTTGGATATTATTTACGAAGATGAGGACATCATTGTCATTAATAAACCGGCCGGTATGCCTGTACACCCATCAATCAATAACTATACCAATACCCTGGCAAACGGGCTGGCGTGGTATTATCGGGAACAAGGGAAGCCTTTTATCTTCCGCTGCACCAACCGGCTTGACAGAGATACTTCGGGACTGACCATTATAGCAAAGCATATGCTCAGCTCTAATATTTTATCCCGAATGACCGTCCGCCATGAAATCAGGCGGGAATACCTGGCTATTGTACGCGGGAGCGTGCAGCCGGCGGAAGGAACGATCTCCGCGCCTCTTTCCAGAAAGCCTGGTTCTGTTATTGAGAGAATCGTTGATTTTGATCATGGCGAAAGAGCAGTCACCCATTATCATGTGGTGGAAGAAAAGAATGGGCACAGCCTTGTCTCTCTTTTATTAGAGACAGGCCGCACCCATCAGATCCGCATTCATATGAAGTATCTTGGTTTTCCTCTTATAGGTGACTATTTGTATAATCCTGATATGGAGTACATGCAAAGGCAGGCCCTTCATTCCTGCTGTCTGGCTTTAAGCCATCCGATTACCGGGGAAAAACTGGAGTTTCATGCTCCGCTTCCTGGGGACATGCGAAGAGTGCTTGCTCCGTAAGTTTACTTTTTCCTGTTGATACAGATGCTTTATTCCCTGTTCTTTAATACTTCTGCCGGTGTCACCTTGTTCAGCTTTCTTACCAGAAGCCGGTTAATAACAAAATACAGTGCCATCACTGAGGCATAGATTCCCCAATATTGCTGCCGGCTGAATGACAGATTCATAGCACAGCTCACATTGGAAACCAACAGCGGGTATATCATGTCCATAAGTTTCTTCGACAGCGGAAGGCAGACAGCAGCTGACACCGCAATTATATAAAAGTTCCCGTTAAGATAAAGCCTGCGGATTTCACCTGTACGATAGCCAAACACTTTTATCAGAGAGATACTGAATGCCGAACGGTCTATCATTACTTTCATCATCAGATACATTACAACACAAAAGATAAGCCCAGATATACCTGTCAGCATATAAATCATGGGCATCATCATAGAAACAAATATATCCGCGCTGTTTGCGATGTCTTCCCTTGAAACGGCAGCATACAGCCGCCCCGGATCAATATCCAGTTCATGGCCGGAAAATACGACATTGTAGTAGTCTTCGCTTTCCCCAAAAAGTTCCCGCATGCTGTGTATATCCATAAACACATAGAAGCCGGCCGAATATTGTGTAATTTTCTCTACTGTAAATGCATAGTCACGATCGCCTTCTTCATCTGTGAGTATCAGCTGGTCTCCCGGCGAAAGACTGTATTTCTGAGCCATCGCGGAGGATATTGTGACATGATTAGCACTCTCTTTTTTCACCACAGCATCAAAATATGGATTCTCCTTTTCAATACCCAGAACGGTTACTTCCAGATCGTACCCGTAGATCTCTTTATTCAGTGATTTTGCAAAGCTCGCCTCCCCGCCTACCGGCACCTGCTGTTCAGGATATTTGTAAGTATACATATATTCATATTTCGTATCCTCTCTATTTTCTTCACTGATGTGAATACACATAACATAGCAGTTCAATCCCAGCATCATAATCAGCAATGCGATAAACATACCGAATAGCACGGTAAAGCTGGTTCTCATCTCTCTGAGCATCTGCCGGACACGGAACCTGCCTGTAAAACCCAAGTTCCCGAGATTAATATGGCTGATACGGCTGTTCTTCTGCTCATTTCTAATCAGCTTTAAAGCAGGCGCAGACAGCTTTTTGCGTATGACAATGCAATTCACAGCCGCGGCGGCTAACGGAGGCATCACAATGCCGTAAACAAGCAGGTACGCCGGATATGCAGTCTGCAGTACCGGCACCGAAAAATATTTGTAACAGTCCTTCATCTGCACAGCCATCCCCCAGCTGCTGTAACCAATTGCCGTTCCCGCCGCACCTGCCAGGAAAGTTACCATTACCGGGAGCATCAGGTAATGCACCATTAGCTCCCTCCGCCTGACTCCCAGTGCATACAAGGAACCGATCACACTGCTTTCTCTCTCAATACCATGGATCACAAATACGGAAATTACATAAGTAAACAGCACCATCACAATCACTCCGGCAATCAGGCCGGCAATCTTATTGATGATCTGATCTTCTGCAGATGCCTTAACCCTTGGATTCTTATCCACCGTCAAAAACTGGATAAGGTTGCTGATATCCTCATTAAAATAAGAGTCCAGCACTTCCTCCGTATTCCCCTGCAGTTCCTGTACGCCATTCGCCAGCTCTTCCTTTTTGCCGGCTATTTCTTCCCAGTATTGTTGAAAATAGGGGTCCTCTACACTTTTCGGTGAAAAAGAGAATCCTTTCAGTTCCTTTTTAAGCTCCTCATCCGTCATCTTCCCATTCAGCCGGTAAGCATACACATATTCCTCGGTTCTGATACTTTGCCCCGTTTCGCTGAGAGCATCATAGGCTTCCGGGTTCACGAATGCTAGGCCGAACTGTCTGCTGTCCACACTGCTGTCCGATAAATTTTTAAAGACTGCATCATAATCCGGTACTGTTCCAATCCCCACAACCTGAAGCGTTTGGCCTCCGATGTCAATCTCGTCCCCGGTGGAAATGTCCTGCTCCTCGCTGTACCTCTTCTCCAGAACTATTTCCCCCTCCTTTTCCGCCTGCCGGCCTTCATCCAAATCAATCAGGTCAATGTGCTCCCGGTTCCGAAACAAACGCAGGGTACTGGAGTCCTGCTGATTAAAATCGATGTAAAACATCTTCTCCAGCGTAATTCCTTTCTCCCTAAGCTGTTTCTCCTCCTGCGCTGTAAGCGGTACAAAAACACGGAACTGTCCATCCTCCAGTCTGTTTTCCTCCGCTTTCACATCCACCCCTGATATCACGGTCTCTGCGGCGCCGACCAGACTGACAATCAGGTACATCCCCAAAACAATCAGCAGACCAAGCGCCAGATAGCGGAAACTGTTTTCGCGCAGATCCCGCCATACCCGTTTTCTTAATATTTTCTGCATGCTACAGATCCTCCAGTTCCGAGGCGGGAATTCTGCACTCATTTTCATACTCCCTGCTGATCTGTCCGTCTTTAATGCGTATTACCTTATGAACCATGTCTTTAATCGTATTATTGTGGGTGACAATCAGCATTGTCATTCCATACCTCTGATTGATCTCTTCCAGCAGGATCAGAATATCCCTGGAGGTCTTCGAATCGAGGGCCCCGGTAGGCTCATCGCATAAAAGAAGCTTTGGATTCTTGATCAGTGCCCTGGCTATAGCGCAGCGCTGCTGCTGCCCGCCCGAAAGCTGGGATGGAAATTTATTCTGATGTTCTGCCAGCCCCAGGGTCTCAAGCAATTCCCCCAGATTAAAGGGATGATTCGATAAGTATTCACATACCTCTATATTCTCCTTTACCGTAAGATTGGGAATCAGATTATAAAATTGAAATACAAACCCCAGATTATCCCGTCTGTAATCAGAAAGCGCATCCGGCTTAAGACCCGCAATTTCCATTCCGTCAACTTTAACAGAGCCCGAGTCCATACTGTCCAGGCCGCCTATGCAGTTTAAAAAAGTGGATTTCCCCGATCCGCTGGCTCCCTGAATCACACACATCTGCCCCCGTTCCACTCCCGTCGTGATTCCTTTTAACACCTGCGTATAGCTTCCATTCTCACCATAACTTTTTTTCATATCTTTTACTTCCAGATACATGCCCTTTCCTCCCTATACTGATGCGATCCTTATTGATTTATTTTTCCCATCAACATAACACTGTTATGCTGATGTTATTTTTAAAGCTGCTGCCGGACAGACTGCAAAAATCTCTGTCAGACAGACAGCTAATTAAATAATCCAAACCAGCCCGAAGTCATATATGTCACAATCCGTTCCATATGCCGCTTTGCCGCCTCTTCTGATTCTTCATGCGTCAGCATATGGATGAATGCTTCTGTTGTTATATGTGCAATCCAGTGAATCATATAATCATCAAGTTGTTCTTTCCCGTTCTTCTCAGCAAAACGATCCGCCATCTCTTTGTAATGCTTCTCCGTTACATCCACAAACCGATCCGCATACTGTTCGAACCGGGAGCCCTGAGACTTCGTCAGAACCAGCTCAAACTCATCACGGTACAGATAAATATAGTGAATAATCTGTTTTGCGGTTTCCTGGTCATCCGTAAAGTCTTCCCATCTGGCCGCCTGCTTTTGAACCTGTACAATCTCCCTGGAATAATGCTGGGTCATCATATTCCGAAGCGCTTCTAATGGTGCCTCTACAAGTGAAGCAAACAGGTCTTCCTTGTCCTGAAAGAAAAAATACAATGCCCCTGTGGTCACCCCTGCGTTCTTACATATATTGCGAAGGGACGCCTGTAAATACCCTTTCTCCATAAACTCCTGCTTTGCGCTTGCCAGAAGCCTGCTCTTTGTCTCCTTATCATCCTTCATACCTTCCCCCCTATAACAGCAGCCCTATGTGCAGTTAGATCATAGTGCCTTCTTATGCACGGCTCTGGCATAACACTGTTATGTAATAATACCATTATGTTACTCCTTCTGCCAGACTCTGTCAATCAGTTTCCTCAATTCCGCTCCGGATTCTCTTCCTGTACACCAGTGGTGTGATCCCATAGCGTTTTGCAAACACACGTATAAAATATGAAACATCCTGATATCCGGTCCGCTCACTAATCTCAGAAATGCTCCAATCCTGTTCGGCCAGCATGCGGGCCGCGTATTCAGTCCGCTTCAGATTCAGATACTGTGTAACCGTATACCCTGTATGCATTTTAAAGAAATGCATAAAATAATACCTGTTGTATCCCGTAAACTGTGCCAGCCGCTCCACTGACAGCGGTTCACTGTAATGCTCTTCAATAAACCGGATCAGCCTTTTCATCTGCTCTATCTCTTTGATTGTGCTGCGGCCTGCCGATTCCCGGTAATGCTTTGCTTCAAATAATGCTGCCAGCATCTGTGTCAGATACCCCTTGATATATAATTCATATCCATCGTCCTGTTTATTCCACTTCTCCAGAACCTGATCAAATAAGATCGCCGTCTCCCTGTAAAGTGGAGTGCCTGATTCGATAATTGGTATGATCTTTATTGTCTGATTAAGCATGGGAGAAAGATAACGTTTGGCAATTTTATCTTTCAAATTCCCCATCAGCATTTCGACATCCGCCAGTATCACTTTACAAATCAAAGGATTCGTATCCGCTCCGGTACCACCGTGGAGGCTGCTGGGAGAAACTACAATTAAATTCCCTTTTACCACTTTATAGTCCTTCAGATCTATGGTCAGAACCCCCTCCCCCTCCAACACATAGATAAACTCTATATACTGATGCCAGTGCAGGAGCAGGCGGTGTTCCTGCATATCTACCGTATTATCAAGAACCGATACAGCCAGTTCGAAAGGATTATAATTTCGTTCCTCTTTAATTGCTTCTCTCATCGCTCCCCCCTCTCCGCACATTTATCTGATTTTTAGCCACTTTAATGCGAGAATTTTCTCTTGAACCCTATTATAATCAAATTATACCGATAATGCAATTTGATTCCCCTATTTTTCGTATTCTATTTCCTATATTGGAGGGCTGTTATGAATTCATATGAACGTGTATTTGCAAGATTAAATGGAGAACCTGTTGACCGTATTCCCAACCTCTGCCTTGTCATGACTTTCGCGGCTCGCGAGATTGAGGTTCCGTACAGACAGTTTATAACGGACTACCGGCTTCTCTCTGAAGGAATGCTCAGATGCTGTGAAAAATACCATTTGGACGTGTTGAGTGTCTGCTCCGATCCCATGCGCGAAGCAAGCGGATTCGGTGCAGAGGTTGTCTACCCGGAAAACGATGTGCCATACAGCCCGGTTCCTCTGCTCTCAGGCTGTCAGGATATCTCCCGTCTGAAAGTAAAAGATCCTGCTTCCAGCAGACGTATGAATGACCGGTTGGAGGCGGTGCGGCTTCTAAAACACCGCAGCGGCGGCGAGATCCCGATTGTAGGCTGGGTAGAGGGTGCGCTTGCAGAAAGCTGTGATTTGATGGATATCTCCAGCTGCCTGTGCGAAATGCTGGATGAACCGGAAGCCATGCATGAGCTTCTGGCAATCTGCCTGGAGCAGGGCATCCTGTTTGCCCGGGAGCAGTTGAATGCAGGAGCCGACATCATTGGCATCGGTGATGCCGCATCGTCTCTCATTGGCCCTGATCTCTATAGCGAATTTGCCCTTCCCTATCAACAGAAACTTATTTCTGAGATTCACAGGGCAGGGGGAAAGGCAAAGCTGCATATCTGCGGGGACATTACTCCTGTACTGCATCTGACTGCACAGACAGGGGCCGATATTATCGACCTCGATCATATGGTAGATCTAAAAAAAGCGTGTGGTATATTTCCGGAGACCAGCTGCCCAAACGGCAACTTTGACCCTGTGCAGATCCTGCTTCAGGGAGATATCAATTCAGTAGGCCATGCGGTAAGGGAATGTCTGGGGTGTGCCGGCATGCACCGCACAATGATTTCCGCCGGATGTGAGGTGCCTGCCTTTACACCGCCTGATAATTTGAGAGAAGTCCATCATGTACTTTCCACATACTAATAAGATCCCCCGTAAGAGTTTTATGATTGTTTTATACTAGTGTTCCATCCAGTGAATAATTATACTTTTGCTGTGCATGGTTCGTGCCATTGCTAGGCAAAATTCCGACGGCGATGGGGTGCCATCGTCTAGAAATTTTAACGATGCAATGGCACGGAGCAGGCACGGCAGAAGTATAATTACTTGCCGGATGGAGCACTAGTACATCGTATAATAATTAACTGCCACATAAGACAAGCTAAATACTTAACTGTTTCGCTGGCCTGATTTTCATGATAATTCTTATGCATGTTTTCTCTGATATACGGAAAGCCCCGCATATAGTAAAAACCATGCTGTACAATGGATTGTTAGGATTAGTATATCCTTCATCACCGTTGTTGTTTTCCCAATTGACAGATTTATAATCCCCTCAAAAGCAGCCTGCGAGGGCATGATATAGCAAACTGCGGATACAACCGGATCGCTGACCCCAAGAAGAAAGTACAGGATGGGCACGGCGATGAATAACAGCATCACAATTTTAATGTAAACTACCCCAACCATCAGTCCATCCGAAAATCTGCCGATAAACAGACCGATAAGCGCAGCCACAAATGCGGAGAGGACAATCAGCACCAGCATGAAAACCGCATTTTGCAGGGAAAGCCGAAAGCAAATACAGGCCGTAATGATTGATGATAAGCAGCCACAGATGAATCCAACAGTAACCTTCTGCATAATATAACGGCTCCGGGCCATGGGTAAGATTTCGTTGACGAGTGCCACTCCATTCTCTTTTTCAGAAATCATATTCATAGCATTGAAGGTACATCCCATGAACATTGCGACAATTAATATAGTGGTGATAAACATATCCTGATACCCTGCCATGATATCAGGGCGTTCTAATATCTGTATCTCTGCCTGGCCGGCTGATTCCCGCAATTTAAACAGTGCCGGAAGTGTTTCAGCGGTTTGCCGGAATAGATCCAGTTCATCACCGGAGAGAAATGTTTTGATGCCATTTCCTGCTGCTTCCACACCAATCAGGTTTGTTGACGGCTCATTGACCGCATGGAACAGCTCTTCCTCAGTCGGATAAGCCGTCACTGCGCCATATCGTTCCAGCCATACGACGTTCTGCGCAGCTAAATCTCCGCTCAAAATCCCAAAATGAAATTCTCCCAGTTTTGAAAAGTCGATGGAACCAACAAAGTTCAAAGCCGCAGCAACGACGATAGGCAAAAGAAATGTCATCAGGCAGAATTTATCTTTAAGTACGCTTTTTAGTTGGTAACGCAGCCCTTTCATGCTCATCACCCCTCCTTTCCCATTTCTCTGCGGAATAACCAATGAACTCCGGCAAATAATGCAGCAATTCCCCCCACAGAGCACAGATAGTAAACCGGACTGCCCGCAGGTGTCCCGAAGTAGGCATTTTTCAACCCCATGTAAACATAATAGAAGGGATGGAAACGAATCCAGTCCAGCTTCACCGCTGTATTTGCGGATAAGAAAACCGGCGTTGCCACAAAAATGGCAATCAACAGATACGCCAGAGTAAACTGACGGAAATCCCTCAGAAGCAATGCACACGCCAGCCCAATTAAGGCCATTATCATGGATAGCAGCGCGGTCTGGAGCAGGATTGCCGGAAGGACAGACGCTGTGTCCGACAGTCCCACATTAAGCGTGGAAAGCAATACGGCAAAAACCAGATCTGTCAGTAGGAAAATCGCCAGCTTAGACAGCAGAAACAAATTTTTCCGAAGGGGAAGAACCGCATGGACGCGAATAACGCCCATACTCTTTTCCTTAAATAAAACTGCTGCCATCCCCAAAAATCCAACTGCTGAAATCTCAAAAAAAAGCAGTTCACAGGTAATCTCTTTCCGTGCTTTTTGCTCCGGTGTATTAACGCCGACAATGCCGGCTGAGTTCGGCTCCAGCGGCTGTAGAAGAGAAAGAGCATAGTCGGCCCGATGGCGGTCGGCCTTTTCTGTTCCCTCATAAAGTATAATTTGCGGCTCCCCTGCAACGGCATCAATTCCGATGCCATTGGTGTCCTGAAGCAATGCACGGTCAAGCTCTTCCCGCGTGGAGACATGCTGAATCAGCGGGGAAGCCGTCTTTTGTGTTCCCGCAGGGTCGTACAGATACACATTGTATAGTTGGGAATCCATGAATCTGATATATCCAAAATTTACATATAGCGTATACAGAATCAAAAATCCCATCGACATAAGAAAAAACTTCCCGGAAACCATGAGCCGGAAATCCTTTCTTAGCAGTGAATATAAGCCTTTCATCAGGACAGCCTCCTCCCCGTATATTGGATAAATATTTCCTCCAGTGTGGGTTCCTGGGAATGGATACTGATGATCTCATCATGCGGAAAAGGAATGCCTGCTTCCAGTTCGGGCGCCTCAATTGTTTTTTCTTCACGCCTGCCCCGATAAGAATAGTCGATCACAACACGGTGATTACTGTTTCGTTCCTTCAGGTTTTTCGGCGTATCCAGAGCCACAATATTCCCATTAGATATAAATGCCACGCGGTCACACAGCAGATCGGCGTCCAGCATATTGTGGGTCGTTAAAAATACGGTAGTCCCTTTCCTGCGTTCTTCCTCTATAATTTTACGAAACAAGACGGCCCCGGTAGGATCCAGGCCACTTGTCGGCTCGTCCAGAAACAGCAGACCGGGATTGCTGATCAGCGCCCGTGCCATGCTCGCCCGCTGCCGCATTCCCTTCGAATAAGAGGAAACAGGTTTTCTCAGAAAATCTGGCTTAAACTCCAATTTTTCCAATAACTCCTCCATATCCCGCAGCTGATCCTTGGGATAAAAAGAGGAAAAGTATTTGAGATTATCCACAACGCTCAAATTAGCATACAGATAGGGAAATTCAAACAGTACCCCAATCTTTTGAAAAAATTCCTGCGTGTGCCCCCCGGCAATATCCTGTCCGAACAGCGTTGCGCTGCCGCCATGTCCTTTCAATATTCCGGTCAGTATTTTCTGGGTAGTCGACTTTCCTGAGCCATTGGGGCCCAAAAATCCGAATATCTCCCCGTCTTCTACAGTAAAATTCAGTCCATAAAGAGCCTTCTTGTCTTTTCCATAGGAGAATGTCAACTCTTTCACTTCAATCATTCCTCATCCCCCCATTTTCCCTGCCCTTCATTATTCTTTTCCCGCTGCCTTTTTCCCCACCATTTCATAAATTTAATCTTAAAAAGGATGAGGATCGCCAGTACAATCACTATTGCCAGCCACCAATACCACTCAAGATCCATAAATGTCATAAAGTCCACCTTCCTCTACAGAATCAATACATTTAGTTCTGATATTAATAATAGAAAAGAGAATTGAAGACGATGCAATCGCTCTGTGAAGATGGTGTAAAAATAACCAAAATAAAAGGCCCCCTTCCAGGGAACCTTTTTATATGGCTGTGCAGTTTTTAAGGGGCTGTTGGAATTGAAAAGTAGAACTGAACTCCGTCTGTGAGATTTTTCACCCCATAGGGTATTCCATGCATATCCAGAATTTGTGCGACAATCGTTAGTCCCAGCCCAGACCCGCTGTATTTTGTGTTTCCGTCCCGGTAAAACTTCGTCCAGATTTTCTGCAAGCTCTCCTCTGGGATCGGGGGGCAATCATTATAGACTGAAAAATGCAGCTTTCCTTCTTCTTTTGTCAGTGACAGTTTCAGAAAGCCTTCCGGGCTTACGTTCTTCCTTGCATTCATAATCAGGTTATCCAGAACCTGCTCCATACGCCTTTTATCCACATAAACAAACTCCTTTTGATCTGGCAGCTCATACAGAATTTCAAAATCAGTGTCCGGGATATCACTCAGAAGACGCCCCGCCACTATTTCCACGAGCTCAACAAAATCAAGACGTTCACAATTAAGCGCTGAAGCTCCCGTCTCCAGCGATGACAGATCCAGCAGTGTTGTAATCAGACCGCTCATTCGCTCCGTCTCAGATATAATAATCTTATAATATCTCTGCCGCTCTTCCTCATCGGTTTCTTCCTGCAGCCCTTCGGCAAATGCCCGGATAACACCAAGAGGTGTTTTCATTTCATGAGACAGGCTGTCCGCCAGTTCCCTGCGCTCTTCCAGCAGCCTTCGTTCTTTTTCTACCTCTTTTTCAAGCTGGATATTGGCAGATTCCAGTTTTGCAAGAGCTTCCTGCAGCCTTTCTGCCATCACATTTAAGTTTGCCGACAGTTCCCCGAATTCATCATTGGATGCAACAATACAGGGACAGGAAAAATCCAGCTTTGCCATCTTACGCCCGGTCTGGTTCAGTTTAGAAATCGGTTTTGAAATAAAGTGACCCATCAGAAGATCGACAGTGAGAACCAACAGTATCACAAAGGAAAACCATATGGCAAATGTAATATCTGACTCTGTCTGCAGTTTCGTGAAAATTACATACGACAGCAAAAGAATCATACCTGCCAGTTTTGAAACCAGTAAGATCTTTTTGCGGACGGTACGTAGTGTAAAGATGTCGTTTATATTCATAAATTCACCTCAAACTTATAGCCTGAGCGGATCAGTGTAACGATATGCCTTCCTTCATCCCCCAACTTTTGCCGCAGGTTCTTGATATGGGCATCCACGGTTCTTGTGGTTCCCTCAAACTCATAACCCCATATTTGGTTTAACAACTGTTCCCGGCTGAATATCTGCTCCGGATTCGTCATAAAGAAATAAAGCAATTCATATTCCTTATGGGTTAAGGGTATACTCTCCCCATCCTTAAGCACTTTATGAGACGCTGGATAAACCGTTATTTTCCCGGCATTTAAAGTATCCGGCGGAAGGGAACCAATTCGGTTCAGAAGAACATTTACCTTAGCCAGTAATACTTTCGGGCTAAAAGGTTTCGTCATGTAATCATCTGCGCCAAGCTCATAACCTCTTAGCTTATCATCATCGCTGCTCTTTGCCGTCAGCATGATAATCGGCAGACTGCTCATCTGTCTGGCTGTCCTGCAGACGGAAAATCCATCCAGATGGGGAATCATCACATCCAATATCATAAGATCCACTGCCTGATTCTTTAAGACTACCAGGGCATCCACGCCGTCATCAGCTGTAAAGCAGTTATGGCCGCCTTTTCTCATGAACTTGGCAATAATATCCTGCATATTTTTTTCGTCTTCTACAATTAGTATATTCGCCATAGCTGACCGCTCCTTTTAAGTCCCGCTCTTAAAGTTTGCTTTACCATTCTATCATACCCCGTCATTTACGTCTATCTTTCCCTGAATACCGTGAATAGTAAATCAAAGAAGACAACGGCAGGCCATTTTAACTCCTGTTTAGTGTAACTCATGTCTTATGTCTTTTCCTCATACTTCTTCCTATAATTCCTCGGAGACATTCCCATATGTTTCTTAAAGCAATTAGAAAAATATATCTCCGAACTGAAACCGACCAGTTTTGAAATCGTCCTGATATCATAATCTGTCCGGATCAGATACTGTCTGGCATATTCCATCCGTATCTCCAGTAAAACATCCAAAGGTGTTTTTCCGAATGTTTCTTTCATTGCCTTAGCAAGATAATTGCTGTGCAGATGAAACTGTTCCTCCAGGTGCTGGTTGGTGATTGGCTGCTCTATGTTATTTTCCAAATAGATCTGGATCTGTTCCGCCAACAGAGTCAGCCGGTCTTTATGTATCCCCGTGTTCTCAACAAATCTTAAAAACCGTAAAAACAGTTCTTCCGTTTTCCATATATCATTCCTATGTTCATGGATGGTACTGTCCAGAATGTTCTGAAACAGTTCAAACAGAAGACCGGGTTCTTTGATCGCTGCATATTTTGGCAGGTGTAATGTGTATGAGCATTGGTGGTAATGCTGATCGGGGATTGGCAGCCTTGAAACGAATCTGCTGGCCCTCTTTCCCTGCTTCCACTGCGCAGTGGTATAAAAATGCAGCCAGTAAAATCCGGTCTCCTCCTGGCATGGCCGCCATGAATAATGGTGCCTGTCCGGCAGCAAAATAAACATTTCATTTTCCCTGATTTCATACCGCTCATTCTCTTCTGCCAGAAACAGGCAGCCCTTTTCTACAACGATCAGGTCAAAATAGCCCAGGTTCCTTCTGTCTACATGGCTCTGCCCTTTCCTCATGGTGCGGTAGTTCCCCTCTATAAAATCCGGAAATGGAGGAATTGAAATGGAAATAATGTCGCCGGCCATATGCATAGCCCCTTTCTTTTTTCAAAATAATTCTTCTCAGGTCTTTTTTATCCTCTATCAGGATTATATCATTTCCTGAGATAAAATAAAATTCTTTACTGTATGGGGCAAAGCTTGTAATCTGATACTCGGTTTCAAACTCTTCATAACTCCCATTGATTACGTGGATAGAATCTCCTTTTTCCATAATGAAAGTCTTATCCCCAAAATTCTCCAGATATGCGGCCATCTCTTCGCCCATATCCCAGTCCGGGGACTGGCTGTCATTTTCAAAAAGCCTGGAAAAAATACCGCCGTCCTTATAAAATGTGGACTGGCCGAACCGTGCCCTGGAAAGATCCGGACGGTTGATATGGGGGCCTGCCACTGCATATGTGGAAGCCGCCATTCCTTTCTCTAATGGAGAAGTTGCCGTGGCGTGCGTGTCATAACAGTACAGGATGCCTGCCGTGGCCCTATAACTCGCTTCCAGATATCTTATATCTTTCAGATACAAAAAAACTTTATATGCTGCCGCTGCTGTAACCCCTCCCCAAAGGGAATGGATCATATACGTCAGCGCTTCCCACCAGCGATCCGGGTTCTGAGCCCTGAAATCATTGGAATAGCCAATATTGGCCAAAAGGAGTTCCCCATAGCGCCTGGTACTCTCCCCTCTGTTGCTTTCGCACAGAGCACCTGCTGTCGGGCCAAAGCCTGCGTTATCATAATAGTGCTCCGTGATTGCGGCTTTATAAGTTACCGCATCCTTATCCACCCGGTCCATGACCTGTTCCCATAAGGATTGTATCTTTGCGTATTTCTTCGTCATGCCTTTTACTTTCAGCTTATCCAGCAATTGATTGAAATACAGGAAATATACGCCTAACATCTGTGCTTCCTCTTTTCCGCGCTCCTCCTGGTGCAGATCCGGGTTCACCCTTAACTCAAAAACATCCGCCGCCCATTCCAGGTACGTACCTGCATCATGCAGTGCAAGGACCTCATCCCCAAACTCGGATAACAGATAAAACAGATGGCTAATATATTCAAAATCCATGCAGCGGTAAAAATCACCGTAAAGTTTACGCGGTTTTCTAAAATCTCCGTCTACAAACCATTTTTTTCGTACATAATTTACCGCGCAGTTTTCCACTTTCCTGACTTGTTCAACATCCGGAGTACCGAACAGATTTTTCTTCAGAACCAGATTTGCTTTTCCTAGAGATTCCCCTTGATTGGAAACCGGCTCGAAAGCATAAGGAGGTTCTCCATTTTCGTCATGGTAAAGGCTGCTGCAAATATATTCCACGCGTTCTTCAACCACCGTTTCTATCCTGTCCATCACATTCAGTACCACAAAGTCTTTCGTACCGTCAGAAAGCTTTATGACTACTTTGTGTTCCCCCATTGCCTCCGGCTTGAAAAAAAGGCTGTATTGCCTCTTTTTCTCCTTTTCCCGTATCGGGATTGCAAGTTTTTTCACGATTCCATCATCTTTGTAAAAAGCATCTGCTGCTATCGCATCCACTCCCGCTGGTACTCTTACGGATATCCTTGCGGTTTCTCCAATAATATTAAGGGGCGTGTACTCCATCTTGGGATGTTTCCATTTCAGCCCTTTTTTATAAAAATCCTCGGGACTTTGATTCGTATCAATCACGTACTCCCACACCTTATTTTGGCCTGCTTCAAGGACCAATCCGTCCTTTTCGTATATCCAGTCATGATTTTCAAACTTTTCCGGATAACCGCCTGCCAGATACAATTTATGGAACAACATGCCGTCTAAAGAAGGAGACACATTTTCGAAAAACAGATTCCGATAATCACAATAGGTACCGATTGATTTTGTCCTTCCCTTTACCTGATAAAATCCGAGATTCTCTCCCAATCCGTCCCTTCGCACTGCGCTTAGTTTCGTATAGTCCGTTGAAACAGACGGAAAGACTGCGGCAGAATTATGTATGTTCCTAAGCACATTTTTATCTCGAAACATCACATAGGCAAAGGATATCCATATACCGAACTCTTCTATCTTAATCTCCTTTTCCGTCAGATTTTTTAGCTGTATGGTCCAGAAAAGCGCCTCCTCATTCTTACCCAGGTCATAAGTCATCTTCACCTGTAATTCTTTGGCACTAAAGGTAACTGTTATCTTATCTTTTTCTTCCTTTATGTTGGCCATCAGCCCGTCACTGCTCGCCTTGTTACCATTCGCAAGAATGTCAAAAAGTCCAAACAGTTTGTCCGCATCCTGATAATCCGCCTGCTGTAAATAGGTGTCTTCCATCACCCAGTTCATCTGATGTGGATCATCTTTTATGACTAATTCAGATACATAACCTTCTTTTTTCACTGACATCATCAGTTTTCTATTCTCTATCATAAGTAATCCGCTCCTTTCTTACGTAAATTTAACACTTCAGTTCTTGCCTTTCTACATGAAATCCCAATCAAAACTTAACAAATTTCACACTCTTTGTTTCTGATGATTATCAATTCAAAATAATCTATGCACATCCAACAAAAAACATTTGATATATTTATTCATATTCTCCTTGGATGCTCATACTGCCGTATAAAGGATATTTGCTAAATATAAAAACCGCTGGTTACTCTCAATCACTTAGAGTAACCAGCGGTTTTTATATCCTACGAAGTTTGTCTCGAAAGCAAAAAGCACCTCAATCCTGCTATTTACAAAGGATTGAAGTACTTTACACGAATGCCGCAGACCGGAATCGAACCGGTACGGGTATCACTACCCACGGGATTTTAAGTCCCGGGCGTCTGCCAGTTCCGCCACTGCGGCACAATATATGGGACCTATAGGGCTCGAACCTATGACCCTCTGCTTGTAAGGCAGATGCTCTCCCAGCTGAGCTAAGATCCCATAATATTTACTTGTACATCAGAGACAATTATAACTCTTTTTTTCTCTAATGTCAACGACCCAGAAGAGACTCGAACTCTCGACCTCCGCCGTGACAGGGCGGCGCTCTAACCAACTGAGCCACTGGGCCTTATTAAGTTTTTTAAAATAGTGGACCTTCGGGGACTCGAACCCAGGACCGATCGGTTATGAGCCGATTGCTCTAACCAACTGAGCTAAAGGTCCACGTGTATTATGTCCCAAAAAGGAACAAAGCCGATGATCGGACTCGAACCGATAACCTGCTGATTACAAATCAGCTGCTCTGCCAATTGAGCCACATCGGCATAAAATGACTCCTACGGGAATCGAACCCGTGTTACCGCCGTGAAAGGGCGATGTCTTAACCGCTTGACCAAGGAGCCGCATAAAATCATATATAAAGTTTTGTAGACCGTAAGTAGTGCTCACGGTCTACAAGCTCCCCGAGTTGGGCTCGAACCAACGACCCTTCGGTTAACAGCCGAATGCTCTACCACTGAGCTATCGAGGAATATGATACTATATCTGTGTACCTTCAAAACTGCATACAAAGAATTAAATCCATCCATTTCCTATCACCTTGCTTGGTTATGCCCTCGACCTATTAGTAACAGTCAGCTCCATGTGTTGCCACACTTCCACCTCTGTCCTATCTACCTCGTCGTCTTCAAGGGGTCTTACTAACTTGACGTTATGGGATATCTCATCTTGAGGGGGGCTTCACGCTTAGATGCCTTCAGCGTTTATCCCTTCCCGGCTTGGCTACTCTGCTATGCTCTTGGCAGAACAACAGATACACCAGCGGCCAGTCCAACCCGGTCCTCTCGTACTAAGGTCAGCTCCTCTCAAATATCCTACGCCCACGCCGGATAGGGACCGAACTGTCTCACGACGTTCTGAACCCAGCTCGCGTACCGCTTTAATGGGCGAACAGCCCAACCCTTGGGACCTACTTCAGCCCCAGGATGCGATGAGCCGACATCGAGGTGCCAAACCACTCCGTCGATGTGAACTCTTGGGAGTGATAAGCCTGTTATCCCCAGGGTAGCTTTTATCCGTTGAGCGATGGCAATCCCACTTTATACCACCGGATCACTAAGTCCTACTTTCGTACCTGCTCCACCCGTCGGTGTCGCAGTCAAGCCTTCTTATGCCTTTGCACTCTGCGAATGGTTTCCAACCATTCTGAGAAGACCTTTGAGCGCCTCCGATACCCTTTCGGAGGCGACCGCCCCAGTCAAACTCCCCACCTGACATTGTCCCCCAGCCGGATCACGGCTGATGGTTAGAAACCCAATACTGCAAGGGTGGTATCCCAACAGCGGCTCCCTTACAACTGGCGTCATAAGTTCTTAGCCTCCCACCTATCCTGTACATGCAATACCGAATCCCAGTATCAAGCTGGAGTAAAGCTCCATGGGGTCTTTCCGTCCTGGCGCAGGTAACCAGCATCTTCACTGGTACTTCAATTTCACCGGGTGCATTGTTGAGACAGTGCCCAAATCATTACGCCTTTCGTGCGGGTCGGAACTTACCCGACAAGGAATTTCGCTACCTTAGGACCGTTATAGTTACGGCCGCCGTTTACTGGGGCTTAAGTTCAAAGCTTCGCTTGCGCTAACCTCTCCCCTTAACCTTCCAGCACCGGGCAGGCGTCAGCCCATATACCTCACCTTTCGGTTTTGCATAGACCTGTGTTTTTGCTAAACAGTTGCTTGGGCCAATTCTCTGCGGCCTCTCGCGAGGCACCCCTTCTCCCGAAGTTACGGGGTCATTTTGCCGAGTTCCTTAACAATGCTTCTCCCGTCGGCCTTAGGATTCTCTCCTCATCCACCTGTGTCGGTTTACGGTACGGGTTTTAACTGAACAATAGCGGCTTTTCTTGGCAGCTAGCTCACGCACTTCGCTACTTTAGTTCGCTCCGCATCACGTCTTCGGATTGTATACCGGATTTGCCTGATATACTCCTACCCCGCTTGCACCGGATTTTCCACTCCCGGCTTGCGCTTTCTCTCTGCGTCCCCACAGTTCTGTCAGTTAAAAGTACAGGAATTTCAACCTGTTGTCCATCGACTACGTCTTTCGACCTCGCCTTAGGCCCCGACTTACCCAGAGCAGATCAGCTTTACTCTGGAAACCTTAGATATTCGGCCGGAAGGATTCCCACCTTCCTCTCGCTACTCATTCCGGCATTCTCTCTTCTTAACACTCCACTGCTCCTTACGGTACAGCTTCGTCGCAGTTAAGAATGCTCCTCTACCAATTAACATTCGTTAATTCCTAAGCTTCGGTAGTGTGTTTCAGCCCCGGACATTTTCGGCGCAGGACCTCTCGACTAGTGAGCTATTACGCACTCTTTCAATGGATGGCTGCTTCTGAGCCAACATCCTAGTTGTCTTCGAAATCCCACATCCTTTTCCACTTAACACACATTTTGGGACCTTAGCTGTAGGTCTGGGCTCTTTCCCTTTTGACCATCCAACTTATCTCGGACAGTCTGACTCCCATACATCATCTACACGGCATTCGGAGTTTGATATTCTTTGGTAAGCTTTGACGCCCCCTAGGAAATTCAGTGCTCTACCTCCGCAAGACTTGAGTATGAGGCTAGCCCTAAAGCTATTTCGAGGAGAACCAGCTATCTCCGGGTTCGATTGGAATTTCTCCCCTATCCACACCTCATCCCCACCCTTTTCAACGGATGTGGGTTCGGTCCTCCATTGCCTTTTACGGCAACTTCAACCTGGACATGGATAGATCACCCGGTTTCGGGTCTACTCCGACTGACTATGATCGCCCTATTCAGACTTGGTTTCCCTTCGGCTCCGGGCCTTTGGCCCTTAACCTCGCCAGCCAGCGTAACTCGCCGGACCGTTCTACAAAAAGTACGCGGTTGCACCTATATAGTGCTCCCACAGTTTGTAAACATATGGTTTCAGGTTCTCTTTCACTCCCCTCCCGGGGTCCTTTTCACCTTTCCTTCACAGTACTATGCGCTATCGGTCACTAAGGAGTATTTAGCCTTACGGGGTGGTCCCCGCATATTCCCACAAGGTTTCTCGTGTCTCGTGGTACTCTGGATACCGCCATGTCATGTTGGATTTTGCTTACGGGGCTTTCACCCTCTCTGGCCAGCTTTCCCAAAACTGTTCTGCTATCTTCCATGAATCAATTATGCGGTCCGAACCCCAGGGTGCACGCACCCTGGTTTGGGCTCTTCCGGTTTCGCTCGCCGCTACTTCCGGAATCACATGTTGTTTTCTCTTCCTCCGGCTACTTAGATGTTTCAGTTCACCGGGTTCCCTTCCTTAACTTATGGATTGGGTTAAGGATACTGGAGGTCTGCTCCAGTGGGTTTCCCCATTCAGAAATCTCCGGATCGATGGGTATTTGCCCCTCCCCGAAGCTTATCGCAGCTTATCACGTCTTTCATCGGCTCTTAGTGCCAAGGCATCCACCATACGCTCTTATTAGCATAACCAACTTGCCTTCTCTCACGGGTTGGAGTTCAGGCGACACATATCTAGCGTGATATGCGTTGGTAATAGGTTCCTCTTATTGAACTGCTAATGTTCAATAAAATTCAATTTTTTCCGTTCGTTTTTTTCGAACCAGTTAATGTTGTTAACATTACCTCGGATGTCTTGATTAATATCTTATCAAATGACATTTAATAGGAATATCTTATTGAATGTCTTTCAATAAGCATAAGATATTTAATCTGTTATATTATCGCTTATCAGTAATAATATAACCTTTCTTTGTATGCAATTTTCAAGGTACATATCCGGATGCTCTGCTTTCGCTTCCCATCCGCTGACTGTTTTATCAGTCATTACATACACGAATTCTTTCGTATATCTAATCACTGGTAAAACCAGCTATCATAACAGCACTGCCCTGCTGATTGGGTTGGCGTTGATAAGTTGTTGCTTATCCTTGCCGGTATCTATATAATAAACATTTATATAATACTGACGGCGCTTCCGTCATTCTGTTATTCTTTTTTAGATTTGGCGGCCACCTACTCTCCCACATCGTCTCCAATGCAGTACCATCGGCCGTCTGGGTCTTAACCATCGTGTTCGGGATGGGAACGGGTGTTTCCCCCAGGCGCATCGCCACCAAAAAATTTTGTTATGAGATCATGTCCTCTTCAGACACTCTCTTGATAACTAAACAATAGACAACATACTCTTTACTTCTTTCTTCCTTAGAAAGGAGGTGATCCAGCCGCACCTTCCGATACGGCTACCTTGTTACGACTTCACCCCAGTTATCGGTCCCACCTTCGGCAGCTCCCTCCTTACGGTTGGGTCACTGACTTCGGGCGTTACCAACTCCCATGGTGTGACGGGCGGTGTGTACAAGACCCGGGAACGTATTCACCGCGACATTCTGATTCGCGATTACTAGCGATTCCAGCTTCATGTAGTCGAGTTGCAGACTACAATCCGAACTGAGACGTTATTTTTGGGATTTGCTCCACCTCGCGGCTTCGCCTCCCTTTGTTTACGCCATTGTAGCACGTGTGTAGCCCTGCTCATAAGGGGCATGATGATTTGACGTCATCCCCACCTTCCTCCAGGTTATCCCTGGCAGTCTCTCTAGAGTGCCCGGCCGAACCGCTGGCTACTAAAGATAAGGGTTGCGCTCGTTGCGGGACTTAACCCAACATCTCACGACACGAGCTGACGACAACCATGCACCACCTGTCTCCCCTGTCCCGAAGGAAAGGCACCATTACGCGCCGGTCAGGGGGATGTCAAGAGCAGGTAAGGTTCTTCGCGTTGCTTCGAATTAAACCACATGCTCCACCGCTTGTGCGGGTCCCCGTCAATTCCTTTGAGTTTCATTCTTGCGAACGTACTCCCCAGGTGGCATACTTATTGCGTTTGCTGCGGCACCGAATGGCTTTGCCACCCGACACCTAGTATGCATCGTTTACGGCGTGGACTACCAGGGTATCTAATCCTGTTTGCTCCCCACGCTTTCGAGCCTCAACGTCAGTCATCGTCCAGTAAGCCGCCTTCGCCACTGGTGTTCCTCCTAATATCTACGCATTTCACCGCTACACTAGGAATTCCACTTACCTCTCCGACACTCTAGTTACATAGTTTCCAATGCAGTCCCGGGGTTGAGCCCCGGGTTTTCACATCAGACTTACATAACCGTCTACGCTCCCTTTACACCCAGTAAATCCGGATAACGCTTGCCCCCTACGTATTACCGCGGCTGCTGGCACGTAGTTAGCCGGGGCTTCTTAGTCAGGTACCGTCATTTTCTTCCCTGCTGATAGAAGTTTACATACCGAAATACTTCATCCTTCACGCGGCGTCGCTGCATCAGGGTTTCCCCCATTGTGCAATATTCCCCACTGCTGCCTCCCGTAGGAGTTTGGGCCGTGTCTCAGTCCCAATGTGGCCGGTCACCCTCTCAGGTCGGCTACTGATCGTCGCCTTGGTAAGCCGTTACCTTACCAACTAGCTAATCAGACGCGGGTCCATCTCATACCACCGGAGTTTTTCCCACTGTACCATGCGGTACCGTGGTCTTATGCGGTATTAGCAGTCATTTCTAACTGTTATCCCCCTGTATGAGGCAGGTTACCCACGCGTTACTCACCCGTCCGCCGCTCAGTCGCAAAACTCTTCAATCCGAAGAAATCTAAGTAAAGCGCTTCGCTCGACTTGCATGTGTTAAGCACGCCGCCAGCGTTCATCCTGAGCCAGGATCAAACTCTCGTTAAAAGTGTTTGTATCCAGGTCAGAATTAACTACTAGCTAATTCTATCCCTTTTACTGTTCTTACCACCGAGATACTTCTCAGTGATGGGTGCATCATTATGATGCTGTTCTTAAAAATTTTCTCTATAAGAAATTTTCAAGGGTTTGTTGTCTATTGTTTAATTATCAAGGTTCTTTGCCGTTCTCAATAAGCGAACTTCCATATTTTACCATGTCCATTTTGCTTTGTCAAGAACTTTTTTATTTTTCTTTTTTTCTGTTTGCCTGTCCTCTCTCGAGTCAGCTTAAACATATTAGCATTTCCTGTACTAGTTTGTCAAGACATTTTTTAAAACTTTTTTACAAAATTTTCATTTTTTCTTAACACACTCAGATATGCCGTTCTGTAACTGTCGAAACTGTGTTTCGCCATGTAAACAGAACAAACGGAGAAGGAGGGATTTGAACCCTCGCGCCGCTATTAACGACCTACTCCCTTTCCAGGGGAGCCCCTTCGGCCAGCTTGGGTACTTCTCCAAAACGTCCGCTATTAAATATACACGAAACCAGCCTTCTTGTCTAGTCCTTTTTAATCTTTTTTTAATTTTCTTCTTTTTACATTTTACGCGGCAATTTTCAGACATTTTATGCCATATGCAGTCCGGCCCTCTTCGGCATTCTTTTTCAGCCGGAATTTAAACCAGCCATTTGATTAAATACGCAAACGAAAAGTAAGCCCCCTTTTTTTTTATCAGGACCCTTTTCGTAAGATCCTTCTAACAGCCTGACGCTCAATTATATACAGAATCTGAAGGAAACGGGGGCATAATCTTCTCCACTTATATGCTGTCTTTGCCTGCCTGTAATTTCTTATTCACGTATTCCATGACCTCTTTCAGCGCTATCATAAACCAGGGCGTATAATGCTCCGGGTTTTCTTGGATATCGGACATAAGATCTTTCATTTTCACCCATCTTACCGCTTCCACTTCCTCTGGGTTTTCTGTCCAGGCGCCCCTGTACTCTCCTGCCAGCACATGGTCAAATTCAAACTCAGTCAATCCGTTTTCAAATGTATAGCGATAGACAAAGGACTGGATTTCTTCCAGATCCGTGGTCTTTATTCCCAGTTCTTCCTGAAGACGCCTGCAGGCTGCCTGATATACGCTCTCCCCCATTCTCGGGTGTGAACAGCAGGTATTGGTCCATAATCCGCCGCAGTGATATTTTTCTTTTGCCCGCTGCTGTAGCAGTATTGCGTCATCCTTATACAGAAATACGGAAAACGCCCGGTGAAGGCGCCCCTCTTCATGGGCCCTCATTTTTTCCATACATCCAATTTTTTGGTCATTCATATCCACCAAGACGACCTGTTCCTGTAAGTTATCCTCCTTAACCCTCTCCATTCCTTCCTGTGGCTCCATTCGCTGTTTTCCTTCCATAAGTCTCTCCATTCCACCGTTCCTATATGACGGCATTATCATAGTAAAATATTTTTATTTATATATTATCACATTACTATGGCTAGTGCCAGCCACCTATTTCTCACAACTGGTCTTTACTAATAACTTTTCAAGGAGTACACCACAGTTTGTCTTTACCATGCCGATCTGATCCGGAGTGATGCCGTCTACATGAATTCCGCATCCGCAGATCACAATGCAGTTCTTTTTTTTCGCCAGGCTCTCTGCAAACCATCTGCCTATGTCTTCATCTTTGTGCCCGGTTCCGTTGATCACACTGGAGGTAACGCCAATGCCCTCACCGGTCAGACTCGGCCTTGCTATCGACATAACCACACTGCCTATGTGCGGTGTATCCCCGCCGTAAACTGCCAGCATGTAATCTTTTCCCATTTCGACCACCTCACATTGTACATAGTACCCGTTAAACAACTCCTGTCTTAGTACGCTGTCATTCATCCTGTATTTCCTCCTTCCCTTTCCATGGAACAAACTTATCATAAGAAATCCCAAACTGTGCCAAAATCTTACCTACGATATGGTTGATCTGATCGCCAATCGTCTTTGGCCCATTATAAAAAGTCAGCACCGGTGGAATAATTGTGCATCCTGCATCTGCCGCTTCTTTCATGTTCCTCAGGTGAATGCGGTTCAGAGGCATTTCCCTAGGAACCAATACAACTTTGCGTCCCTCTTTCAAACAGACATCTGCTGCACGGATAATCAGTGTATCCGCATAACCGGCTGCAATCCCCGCAAGAGACTTCATACTGCAGGGCATGACAATCATGCCTTCCGTCACAAAAGAACCGCTGGATATGGAGGCTGCCATATTTCTTTCATCGTGAACTACATCAGCAAGGGCAAGCAGCTTCTCCATGGGGATTTCACTTTCTAGTTCCCATGTTGCCTTTGCACCGCTGCTCAATACCAAATGTATTTTACACCCCTCTATACTTTTCAGAGCCTGCATCAAATAATAACTCATCTCTACACCTGTAGCGCCTGTTACACCAACAATAATTCTCATACCTCTACTTCCTCCCTTTTAATAAGCTTCTTTTATAGAAATAGGTCGGAAACTTTTCGACAAGCTCCGGCCTATATCATATTTATAAAATTTGTCCCTTAAGTTCCGGCTCTTTTACTGTTAACACACTGTTTTTCAACGCCAGGTCCTGTATTATACCAGACCTACTATATTCCACCAGAGTACTTCCACTAATACCAGAATAAATACCACAACTGTCAGCGGAACGCCAAGCCGGATTGTTTCCTTTTGTGTATACATTCCGTTTTCTTCACCCTGTCCCACCAGCATATTCAGATGATGGAATGGAAGAATATAGTGTGATGCGATTGCCATATATACGATAAGTGCTGTTACAATCGGTGGAATCCCCATAGATTCAGTCAGGATCAGAACAGAAGGAATAACAACTCCCATTACAGCGATTACAGAACCCATGAACATATGCACGATCATTGAAATCAGTGCAATCAGCAATGCTAATATGAAAAGATTTCCCGGCAGATTTTCAGGCAGAATTGTATTTGCAATCCACATATTCATACCGGTAGCCCCACCTACAGTACCAATCGCCATAGCAGATGTCAGAAATACCAATACATGCACCGGTACCTGCCCCCAGGATTTTACAGTAAGGACTCCTCCGATAAGCGGAAGGCTCATGCACATCGCTACGCCCATTGTGACCCATCCGATATCAATCCCATGAATCGAGTCTGTCATCCATAATATAATCGCAATAATAAGCCATATTGCAGTTCTCTTCTCCAAACTGCTCATCGGCCCCTGTGCTTTTTGTTTTTCTTCGATTTCCTGAAGATTGATGGTTACCGGCTGAGAAGGTTTGAAAAGAAACAGAATCAGAACCAGTGTAATTACAGATGCAACGATTGCCGGGATTCCCATATACTGGAACCACCCTATCCAGCCGATGCTTATACTGTCGCCTGCATAGGAGGCAGCCAGCGGATTGATGACACTGTCGCCGGTCAGGAAAATCAAAGATACCGGCACCGATGCCGCGAATACAGTGAAACCAATTTTAACTGCATCTACTTTCGGGATCTTAGCACTTTGAATCACGACTGCCATAACTGACATAATCAGGAATGCTCTCGGCCATGGATGTGGTATCAGTACACTCATGATAAACGTCAGCACAAAAATCGAAATAATGATTCCGTTGTAAGACCGCACAAATTTCTTGATAAATGCATATGCAATACGTTCGCCAAGACCGGAGTCTTTTACCGCCCCCGCAATCATATATGCTCCCATAACAAGCCACATGGTAGAGGAACCATACCATGATTTAAACACAAGGTCGGGTGTCGCAACCTTGCACACAATCAGCATAATCAGATAAAAACCACCTACAAAGCCCGACTGCGCCACATTTGTCGCCCACCATACTACGGTCATTAAACTTAATGCCAGACATCTCTGACCTTCTGGTTCCATTCCGGATAATGGTAAAAGCATAATAACAACCGCCACTGCAATACCCGCCAGAAAGCCTATGACTTTCTTGTTCATTAGTAGACCCCCTTTTACTCATTTATTTTTATTTAACTATTCTTGTAGTTTGATATCATTTTCAGCCATATTTACCAGAAGGCCTGTTCTGGTAATGGAACAGGCCCTCTCGTCATTTGATCTCAGAACACTTCATTAATCAAGCGGTGGTACCGGCGGAATAACCTGTAATTCCGGGATCTCTTCCGGATTTAATTTGAATTTTTCATGAATATCAGGATTTTCTGTTGATCTCCATGAATACACACAAGTTTCACACACGTATACTTCCCATGCATCTCCAACCGGAGATTTTACCATTACTCTTATTTTGTCACTACCACAACGTGGACAAGTCATATCTTCTACCTCCTTCAATATTGCAGACATCCGCTCCTGCAGATGATTTACATGCCTTTTGTCTTATTTGAATAATTCGCGAAGTTTTTCTTCCCACTCACCTGTTTTTGCCGGGGGCTCAAGGAGTTCTACTGCACGCGGATTCGGCTCTGGCGCTACTGGTGTTGTCGCATCAATAATCATCTTTGTATGCATACCTGCCGGATAAGAGGAAGGATCAAGAGGCATACCAGGGCAGTTCGGAATAATTGCAACATCTTTGTCCGGTTTTACTCTCGATGCCATTGCCCACATAACCTGCTCCAGGTTAAATGGATCCACATATTCATCTACAACAATTACGATCTTAGTATAAGGCATACCGTGCGGTGTGGATAACAGACGGAATGCAATGCCTTTTCCATATCCGCCATAACGGCATTTGGTAGAAATAATTGCGATATGCCCATGCATATACATTGCATTCAATGCTACCAGTTCCGGGAACCCTTCTTTAATCTGTTTGTACAGAGGTACAGAAGTATTCAGTGCCATCAGATAATCAATCTCTGTCCATGGGATACCAAGATATAGATTCTCAAAAATCGGATCTGTTCTGTGTGTAATATGCTCAATCTTTACAACACACTGATTACGTGCTCCTGAGTATGAGCCGGGGAACTCACCGAATGGTCCTTCCACTTCACGTACGCGGGGCTCGATGTAGCCTTCCAAAATAACCTCACTTCCTGCCGGAACATAGAGGTGATCACTCAAATCAGCTTTTACAATGTCAATCGGAACTCCATCCTGAAGCGCACCTACAAACTCATATTCATTTTGCGTATATCCAACCGGTGTGGAAGCCATGAAGGTTACCAGCGGGTTATTACCAAGCGCAATTGCGATCGGCACTTTCTCATTTTTACGTTCAGCTTTTTCCAGCTGCACAGCGATATCGTGCATAGCCAGGGCCTGAATACCAATTCTGTCTTTATCTTTCACCTGAATACGATATGTACCTACATTCATTTTATCGAAGTTGCCCGGATCTTCCGGATCAGCAGTTACCACCGATGCCTTGGAGATAAAGAAACCGCTGTCCTGATCATTGATTCTGTAAAGCGGGAGGACTTCAAAAAGATTGATGTCTTTATCCACTACATTTTCCTTGCATGGAGCCGCATCTCTTTCAACAATATTTGGCGGTACCGGGAATTTATCCCATCTGCGGTTCAGTTCAAAAAACTGTTCCTTAACCGGTGTGTCTTTTGGCATGCCCATCATTAACGCATGATTTGGCCATGAACCGTGAACGTTTGTTACTACCTTCCCTTGATAACCATTGATGTTTTCGAATAATACAGCCGGCCCGTTTTTGATATTTGCTGCCGCACGACCTGCAGATGCAATATCCGGCTCAGGCATCACTTCTTCTTTCACTCGTACCAGTTGACCTTCTTCCTCCAGGGTCGCCAGAAATTCCCTTAAGTCTTTGTATACTTTTGCCACGCCTTTTCCTCCTTACCTATTCGCTGATTAATTTAGAAACCTCTTGTTACATTTTGTTAATTTAGTTCAACAAAGCGCTTTTGTTTACGAGTTCATTATAGGTTTTTTCAGCCGTAAAACGCAATTCACATTTCTCCCGAGTATTATTCCATAATGGAATTGCAGGTTTATCAACGCATTTAGTATAATATTTAACAAATGAGATGTGCTCTGGATTACCCAGCCTATAATCCAGGAATATCCTGTCGAAATTCGAATAGAATATAAAATAAAATCCCGCATGAATCACGGAGGTGTGGCATATGACCCTTTCACAGATCATGTATTTTCTCGCAGTTGTAAAGCATAAAACCTTTACGCAGGCAAGCGACGAACTATACATATCCCAATCTTCTTTGTCCAAACAAATTAAAGCTCTGGAATTGGAACTTGGACACACCCTTTTTATTAGAGAGGCCAAAGAAAACTCTTTGACTCCCGCGGGTGAACGCTTTTTGGAATATGCAACTAAATTTTCCAAAGATTATTCCTCCATGATGTCTGACTTAAATCAGATAAATGGCAATTTGTCCAAGACGGCTTTAATTTTAGGGGTACTCCCCATCATCAACGAATATAGCCTGAACAATGATATTGTTTTTTTCCAGAAGCTCATCGGCTCCTCCAATATCTATATAAATCTGCTGGAACGGGAACAGGAGGAATTGCAGAATATGATGCAGTTTGGGCAGATTGATGCGGCAATTCTCCGCACAGATTCTTTTGACTTGTCCAAATATGAATATGTAACCTATTTAGAAGAAGAACTGGTTCTTATATATCCTGATAAGATGGAGCACTTGGATAAAGAGTATGTAACACTGGAGGAGATCGCCGACCATCCCCTCATTTCCTTTGATGAGTCCTCCTCACTCCACACAACCATTAAGCAGTTATTTCACGAAAGAAACCTGTATCCTAGATTTTCTTATCTTTATAAGCATCATGAACAGATCCTGTCCATGGTAAATGCGAATTTTGGTGTTGCCGTTATACCGGGCAATTTAGTAGCCGCCGCAGTGTTTCCAAACATCAGGGTGGCTCATTTTAAGAAACCTATCAAATCAAAGATCTGCCTTGTACGTCCAAAAAACGTGCCGGCATCGGAGCCTCTGAATCTGCTCTTCAAGTATTTTGAATCTACTTATCAAGAAATGGACAAGGAATCATTTTCTTAAATATCAGACATGCAATGCCGTCTTACATAAAAAAGACGCTGCATCAATAACCGTTCTGGCTCGAACCGTTCATTGATGCAGCGTCTTTTTTCGTATTTATCTTAACCGACAGTTCTTATAAAAAAATAGCAGAACCGATAACCTTACCGGATTCCACTACCTTTTGCTAAAACGGAGAGGGTGGGATTCGAACCCACGCGCCCTTGCGGACAAACGGTTTTCAAGACCGCCTCGTTATGACCACTTCGATACCTCTCCAGTCTCTTACCTGCACCTGGCAGAATAAGTTCAATTGTATTGTCAGCTTTCGCGACATTGGATATTGTAGCATATTTATGAAATATATGTCAATATCTTTTTTATAATTTTTCACTGCGTCTTTTCAGAAACACCTCTGCCATCTCCAGGTCTTCGGGAGTTGTGATCTTTATGTTCTCATAGGAACCATAAACCAGCCTGATGGGGTACCGCAGCATCTGCTCCACAACCATAGCATCATCCGTCACATTGATATAGCTTTCCCTCATCAGCATAGAATATGCACCTCTTACTAAATGATTTTCAAAAACCTGGGGAGTCTGCACCATCCACAGCCTGCTTCTGTCCGGCGTCGTTTCCACATTACCGTGTTCATCCGCCATCTTGATGGTATCTTTTACGGGCATGCCGACTACGCAGGCCTTGTGTTCCCGGACTTCCTCGTAAGCCCTCTCGATGATTCCACTGTCCACAAAGGGACGGGCTCCGTCGTGAATAAAGACATAACCATGTTCCTCCAGTTCCTGAAGGCCGTTCCAGACAGAATGATAGCGTTCCGCGCCTCCGTGCATGATCCTGCTTACTTTTGTAAAATGGTACGGTTTGACGATCTTCTCCCTGCAGTATTCTTCTTCCCCTGCTCCCGTTATCAGAAAAACCTCGTCAATAAGCGGTGAATCTTCGAAAGCTTTCAGAGAATAATAGAGTACCGGACGATCCGCAAGCAGCAGATACTGCTTGTGTACTTTTGTTCCCATTCTCTTTCCCTGCCCTGCCGCCAGTACAATGGCGGTACAATGTATTTTCCCCATATACACCTCTCTCGTTACCGCGTACCCCTTTCGGGTGTGCACAGGAATCCTCTCTCCTAACGTTCCCCCAGCTTCAAATTCGGCACCGCATTCAAATCCCAGCCATGCCTGGTTCCCGCCAAATATTCATAATAGGCGGCGGCCCCAATCATGGCTGCGTTATCCGTACAGTAAATCGGTGAAGGATAGAAAAATTCGATTCCTCTCTTTTCACAGGCTTCCTTCATTCCTTCCCTAAGGGCGCTGTTGGATGCCACACCGCCGGCAATGGCAAACTTGTTCATGCTGAATTCCTCCACCGCGTTCATGGAGTTTTCCACCAGCACATCCACGACAGCTTTCTGGAAAGAGGCGGCAATATCTGCCGGATTGTAGGTCTGTCCTTTCATCTGGCAGCCATTGATATAATTCAGAACCGCTGATTTCAGTCCGCTGAAGCTGAAATCATAAGGCGCGCCCTCTATATGAGCCCTTGGAAATTTAACTGCATCCGGATTCCCTTCTTTTGCCAGGCGGTCAATCTTCGGCCCTCCCGGATAGCCGAGACCGATGGCCCTCGCCACTTTATCATAGGCTTCTCCTGCCGCATCGTCCCGCGTGCGTCCTAAAATATCATATTTACCGTATTCTTTTACGCAGACAAGATGCGTATGCCCGCCCGACACAACCAGGCATAAAAACGGCGGTTCCAGGCTGGGATGTTCAATATAATTTGCAGAAATATGTCCTTCTATGTGATGTACGCCGATCAGGGGAAGCTTCTTTGCATAGGCAATTGCCTTAGCCTCCGCCACTCCCACCAGAAGCGCGCCCACAAGTCCCGGGCCGTATGTCACTCCAACCGCATCGATATCATCCAGCGTCATATTGGCGTCCTTAAGAGCCTGTTCTATTACCTGATTGATCTTTTCAATATGCTTTCTGGATGCAATCTCGGGCACCACGCCGCCATACAGCTTATGAAGCTCAATCTGGGATGAAATCACATTCGACAGCACTTCACGGCCATTGTTCACAACCGCGGCCGCAGTTTCATCGCAGGAACTCTCAATTGCAAGTATATTAATATTTCGAATTTCTTTCATAATGTGCCTCCTATTACCCGCTTCAAAGCTGATTCTCAGAAAATGCCAGTTCCACAGACATTCTGTCCTTGCCGGGCTTTGCCGCCGGAAAGATCTTTCTCACATCATCCATATACTCTTCCGGCCTGGTAAGGGATGGACTGTAGTGCGTCAGCCAAAGTTCCCCCACCTGCGCTTCCCTGGCCAGTTGTGCCGCCTCATAGAAGGTCATATGCTTATATTCTACCGCTTTTGCAGCTTTCTCATTTTCTCCGTACATCCCTTCACATATAAACAGATCCGAATCCTTTGCATTTTCCCGGATGGACTCCGTCGGTCTTGTATCGGTTGTATAGGTAACTTTAATTCCTTTACGCGGAGCGCCCAGAACCATATCCGGCGTCAAAATCCTTCCGTCCAGTTCCACGGTCTCACCCTTTTGCAGCGGATTCCAGCATTGCATAGGTATCCCCTGCGCCTTCGCTCTTTCTATATCAAACTTTCCGGCCCTGTCGATCTCCAGTGTATATCCGTAGCAGAGTACATTATGGTTCACACGGAATGCCTTCAGGCGGTAGCCGTTCATCTCAAATGTCTGCTGCGCCCCTTCTATTTCTAAAAAACGAATCGGAAACGGAAGCTCCGGCGCGATGACTCTCAGCGCATTCACAACCCTTTCCAGTCCTTTGGGGCCAATCAGAGTAAGGGGTTCCCTCCGGTCCGCATTTCCCATCGTGAGAAGCAGTCCCGGAAGCCCGCTGATATGGTCGCCGTGATAATGTGTAAAACAGATGACGTCAATTGGCTTAAAGCTCCAGCCTTTTTCTTTGATCGCAATCTGTGTCCCTTCTCCGCAGTCTATCAGCAGACTGCTGCCGTTAAATCTCGTCATCAGGGCAGTCAGCCACCGATAAGGAAGCGGCATCATGCCGCCGCTTCCGAGTAAACATACATCTAACATATTATCCCTCTATTTCTGCCGGTATCTGAAATGATGCAAGGAGCTCATCATAGCAGGATTCACATAAATCAAAGGAATGTCTCTCTCCATCCTTATTCGAAAAGTATCCCCATGTATGATCCACACTCAGGATGCCTTCCTCCGCATGCCCATTTACGACCGGTATTTCTTTTCCGCATTTATTGCAGATAATTTTATTTACTTCTTTTGTTTCTTTTACTTGATACTGGCGCATACAAATTCCTCCTGTGTTGTGTACATTTCACTTTTGTTACGCCTTCATTATATCGGCTTTTGAGCTGATTTCATACTGGGAAGTGCTTCCTCAATTACCGTAACTATTTGCATCCCCATGCATATAGCCCTGGCATCTGCCGATTATCTTCCCAGCCTTCTGCTCATCAGCACAGCATCTTCCTTCGGATCATCGTAAAAATTCTGCCTGATGCCATCCTCCGCAAACCCCTCTTCTTCATAGAAGGTGCGTGCCGCCGCGTTGCTCTCCCGCACATCCAGAAGTATTTTATTGATCTTTCTTTCTTCACATATATTTTCCAGTTTCAGCATCAGATGGCTGCCTGCCCCTTGCCGCCTGGATTCTTTCTCCACTGCAATGCGGACAATCTCTGCTTCTCCCGCAGCCTCGTAAGCCAGCATATATCCTATAAGCCTTCCCGCCTTTTCTGCTGCTATACAGATTGTCTGCGGTTGATTGATGGTGTCCAGCACACTTGTCTCGCTCCATGGATCCGAAAATATCTGCCGCTCCATCTCAGCTGCAGCAGCCGCATCCTCCGCCCTCAGATACCGGATGATCAGCTCGGCCTGTTTTTCCCGCTCTGCACGTTCCCGTTCGGCCTGCGACACCCGGAGATACTCCGGCTGATGCTCCCCGGCAGTCTCAATCTTTCCGGCCTTGTAATACTGTATCCCCAGGGCCCCTACTGCTGCTGCACGCTGGCGGCTCATATAGGGCGGTGCAAAGGAATACGGCACCTGAATATACTTATCGATCACATCTCTGTGCACAGGTACACCGTCCCCCAGGAACACCACCGGCCTTCCATACGCATTCAGGCGGCGCAGCAGTTCGTCTATGGATACCGCCATCTGCATCTTCAGCACCTGAAAGCAGGGTTCCACCCGATTGGTCCCCTCTTTCCTGCCCGCTTTTTTTGAAAATGTATAAATCCCGGTATATACCTGATTTCTGCGCGCGTCCATAATCGGACATATGATATCCTCACATCCGTAGACTTGATATGCCAGGCCGTCCACCGTGGGAATGTGCAGCAAGGGTTTCTCCAGTGCAAGCCCCAGCCCTTTCGCCGTTGCGGAGCCGATACGCAGACCCGTAAAAGAGCCCGGCCCCCCCGCCACTGCGATTGCATCTATGGAAGCAAGATCCAGTTCCACCATCTTTGCCACTTCATCAATCATAGGCAGAAGTGTCTGTGAATGGGTCTTTTTATAGTCAATCGTATATTCCGCTATGGTTCTGTCCTCCTCCACTACCGCCACCGTGGCGGTCAGCCCGGAGCTGTCAATTGCCAATACCCGCATGTCATACTTCCTCTCTATAAAGGGGTAACAGTTCAGGCAGGCCTGAACTGCTACATAAAGGGGCCAGCACCCGTCTGCCCCCGTTTGTTATCCCTACATCTCTTCGATCGTTATTCTGCGATATTCAAATCCCTGTTCCAGATCTTTTTCTATAATCACTTCCGTACGATTTTCCGGGAGGATCTCTTCAATCAGGCCGGCCCACTCGATCAGAGAAACGCCCTGGCCCATAATATAATCCTCGTAACCCACTTCATCCATCTCCTCCACATCACCGATGCGGTAGACGTCAAAATGGTAAAACGGCAGCCGCCCTTCCCCGTATTCCTGAACGATTGTAAACGTAGGGCTGCACACAGGCTCCTCAATCCCAAGCCCTTTCGCAAATCCCTGGGTAAATACGGTCTTGCCCACACCAAGATCGCCGGTCAGGGTATATACCTGTCCCGGCTTCGCCTTCTGCCCCAGCCTGACGCCGATTTGAAATGTCTGTTCGGCACTTCTTGATTCCAATACCATATTCTCCCCTCTTTCAAGCTTAATTTACCTGCCGGATCCGAACCTTGTCCGGCGGCATGTGGGTAGAGATCATCTCTGCCGCAGCCGCCCATTTCTCTCCGATCTGATTCCTTGGAAAGATAACGGCACGGCTTTTATCCATATACAGCACAAGCGCCTGCCCAGTGGAAACCGCCCGTTGAAAGTCCTGCCAGGGGTTCTCGTTTTCCCGGTCTTCCTGTATCACTTTGACACCGTTGTCGGAAAGTTCATAACACAAAGGCTTTTTAAATACGGGCGTATTCTCCACCCGGCGTTTTGCCCGTATCCGGAGCATAACCGGCGGATACGCAAATACAAGTGCTGTGATGAAAAATAAAAGCACCGCACCCGCAGTCTTTCCGGACTCCGCCTGCTTCAGCCCCATCGCCAAAATCACAGTGCCAAAAACTACCTCCAGTATCCCTGACAGCTGTGTATAATTATGATGCAGCATAAAACTATACATTACCTGCTGCGTCATTCGTATCTCAAATCTGACTGACATAGCCCATCCTTTCAAACGATTCTAATGATGGAACAGACGCAGTCCTGTAAATGCCATCGCCATCTGATGCCTGTTGCATGCCTCGATTACATTGTCGTCTCTCACTGAGCCCCCCGGCTGAGCTACGTACTTTACGCCGCTTTTGTAAGCGCGCTCGATATTATCGCCAAAGGGGAAGAATGCATCAGAACCAAGCGCCACACCGGTGAGCTTATCAAGCCATTCGCGCTTCTCTTCCCTGGTAAATACTTCTGGTTTTTCTTTAAATGTATTCTCCCAGACGCCGTCGGCAAGGACATCCATATATTCCTCTCCGATGTACAGATCAATGGCATTGTCTCTGTCTGCACGCCTGATATCATCTTTAAACGGCAGTTCCAGTACCTTGGGGCACTGACGCAGCCACCAGTTGTCTGCTTTTTGTCCTGCCAGTCTTGTACAGTGAATCCGGGACTGCTGCCCTGCCCCGATGCCGATTGCCTGCCCGTCTTTTACATAGCATACGGAGTTGGACTGAGTATACTTCAACGTAATCATTGAAATCGCCAGATCCATTTTGGCTGATTCCGGAATGTCTTTATTCTCTGTAACTACATTTGCAAAGAATTCCTCATCAATCTTCAGTTCATTCCTTCCCTGCTCAAATGTAATTCCAAATACCTCTTTGCGCTCCAACGGAGCCGGAACGTAGTTCGGGTCAATCTCTATGACATTATAGTTGCCATTTTTCTTCTGCTTTAAAATCTCAAGAGCTTCCGGCTCATAACCGGGTGCAATCACACCGTCTGACACCTCTCTCTTAATCAGCCTTGCGGTGTCCGCATCGCAGACATCAGACAGGGAAATAAAATCACCAAAAGAGGACATCCTGTCGGCTCCCCTCGCTCTCGCATATGCGCATGCCAGAGGAGACAGCTCACCCAGGTCTTCTACCCAGTAAATCTTAGCCAGTGTTTCATCCAAAGGAAGCCCTACGGCAGCCCCTGCCGGAGACACATGTTTAAATGAGGTCGCAGCCGGCAGGCCGGTGGCCTTCTTCAGTTCACTGACCAGCTGCCAGCCATTGAACGCATCCAGAAAGTTAATATAACCCGGGCGTCCGCAAAGCACCCTGATCGGCAGTTCGCTGCCATCCTCCATATAGATTCTGGACGGCTTCTGGTTCGGATTACAGCCATATTTCAATTCTAATTCATTCATTTTATCCATCGCTCCTTATTGATTCTTATTTACAATCTTTGTCTCGTATTTTCCGTTCTCGATATCTATATAACGCACAAAAAGAGAAACCTTGTTGTCCTCATTCAGACTGTTCCACAAAATCTCTGTGAAGCGTTCGATATCATCCGGAACAGATATCAGCTTTGGCTCTCCCTCAAAACTCGGCAGGGGGGTTCCATCACACATGTATGTATGGATAAAATGTCCCTCTCCCGCCAGAGGATTTTGATAAGCGAATGTATACCTGCTGCAGCTCTCCGGATTCCCATTGCTGCTCTTTAAGATAGACATTGCATAGTTATATCTGCCGTTTTCCAGGTGCATAATCCCGGAAATACGGGGTGTATAGTTAGGGCCATCCGGCTCAAATTCTCTTGAGCGCAGACTCTGCTCAAATGTCATCTGCCTGTCCATGCCTTCATATATGGTGTCTGTCTGATCCCCATTTGTCACGATCGTTTTATTGCCCAGTACGCGAACCGGTGCATAAATAATAAGGCTCGGGTCTGTCAGTTTGGAAGGGTCGAACGCCTGTGTCCTGATTCCTTCCCCATCTTCCACAAAGATGCGGTTGCGGCTGTTCTCGCTTCTTCCCATAATGAAATAAGCAGTCACGGCTTTTTTGCCGTCTTCACTCTTCCCAATGATAATACCTCTCCCGGGATACGAGTTATTCTTTAATTCCTGCTCGATTGATAACATTTTCATAAGATGGCTCTCCTTTGAATTTCATGATTATTTCGCTGTATACAGACTTATTATACCTGCGAACTCGCGTAAGTTCAATAACTAAGCTGAGTTTTTTCTCATGCGCACTTTGCTGATCCGATTCCCCTTCATCTCCTCAATAGAAAATTCCACCTGGTCTGCCGCAATTGTTTCCCTGCTCTCCTTGCCCGGAATATACCCCAGTTGTTCAATCAGATATCCTGACAGGGTGTCATAATTCTCCGTAACCAGCTTCAGTCCCATCTCTTCGTTCAGGTCATCTATGAGAATCCCGCCGTCCAGCATATATTCATTTTCATTCAGCAGAATAATCTCCTGGACAACTTCCTCATATTCCTCGCTGATTTCTCCCATAATCTCTTCAACCAGGTCTTCCACCGTAACAATTCCCGAAAAACCGCCGTATTCGTCTACCAATACAGCCATGTGCTTTCTGGACTTCTGAAGGTCCCGGAACAATTCATCCGCATCCTTTGTGTCAGGCACGAAATAGGGCTTACGAACCACTTTCCTGATATCCAGGCCGTCCCAGCCCTTCTTGCACACTTCAATCATCACGTCCTTGATATGAAGAATTCCGATGATATTATCAATATTCCCCTCATACACAGGGATTCTGGAATGTCTGGATTCCAGAATTTCATCTGCCAGAGTCGCAAAGGGCTCCTCCACATCCAGCACATACACGTCCCGTCTCGGCACCATAACTTCCCGGGCCGTCCTGTCGTCAAATGAAAATACGGAATTAATCATCTCCCGCTCTTCATCCTCAAAAGTACCATTTTCATTTCCCATCTTCAGCAGGGCTTTGATTTCTTCTTCTGTCACAGCCTCTTCCTGATCCTCTGTCTTCAGCCTGAGCAGCCGCAGGACAGCTTTCGTCGATACAGACAATAGCTTAATAAACGGGGAAAGTATCTTAGAAATATAGTGGACCGGCATAACCGTCACCATACAGAACGCCTCCGCCTTCTGCAGTGCAATCCTTTTGGGCACAAGCTCACCAAACACAAGGTTAAAGAACATCAAAAGCAGAGTCACGCCATTTCTGGCAATCGCCATACTGTACGGTACATTCATGTTCTCAAGCCATGCCGCAAGCGTAGGCGCAATCCCCGCCGCCGCAGATGCACTGGAATAAAATCCGGCAAATGTTATCGCTACCTGAATCGTTGAAAGAAACTTCGTAGAATCCTCAAAGAGGCTTTGGATCACGACTGCCTTTTTATTCCCCTCCTCCGCAAGGCTCCTGATCCTGTTCTTATTCACAGAGACCACAGCCATCTCGGCGCCGGCAAAAAAAGCATTCATGAGCGTGAAAAATAATAAGAGTAACAGTTGAAATAAAATCGTGTTCCCGTCAGGGTCTGAGTCCATAGTAAAAAATAATCCTCCTAATAATAATTTTTTACGCCTGTGGCGTTTACATTCCGGAAAGGGGCTCCCCTCTTTGCAGAATGTTTTTAGATGGAGTATAGCATGAAGCAGACTATTTGGCAATACTGAAATTTTTATAGAAACTTACTTTAGCTTGTAGGTGGGTGAGGGGGGACGCTTTATGACAGGGAGGCCGGGGAGGTACTGGGGCTGTATATGCCGTTGCGATATGCACCCGTGCGCCAACTGCTCCTAGGACAACCGCTGCCGGATAGGCGGGTACGCTGAACACATCACGGGAAATCTGATGATTTCCCGCGCTGGGTTCAGCAAAAACTTGATTTGGTGATCAAGTTTTTCCCCGCCTATCCGGCAGCGCTTGTCCAAGGAGCAGTATGCGCACTCTAGCATTTCGCAACGGCATATACAGCCCCAGTACCTCCCCGGCCTCCCTGTCATAAAGCTGGCTCATCCGATCGGCAGGAAAGCTTGTTTCCTTGGTGGGAATTCAAACGGGGTAGCGGATGTGTCTGGGCAGACGGACACATACGCTGCTCCGCCTGTGATCCCTATCAGGGAGCGAGTTTATTCCTCCCCATCGGATGAACCTAGCTTACCGTGAGCCGGGACGGTCTGTGAAAAACACCTGTCCTGTTGGAAATGCATCGAGCGAGCCTAGCAGCAGTTAGGGGAAATCCGCAGAAACCGCCTGATAAAAGCTGCTTCCGAAGCAGCTTTTAAGAACACCTGAGCCGCTTAATCATCAGATTAAGCGGTGAATGTGTTCGGTTCAGGCGGATTCTGCGAATTTCCCCTTACTGCTGCTTGGCGCAGCGGCCTGTATTTCCAACAGGACAGGTGTTTTTCACAGACCGTCCCGGCTTACGGTAAGCGCCCCCCTTCATCCTCTCCCGAGTCTAAAACTCATTCACCAACTCCCAATACCAACGTTCCGTTTCGCTTTTTTCCTGGCTATTTATTAGTACCGTATATTGGGGGAGTTCTATTTTTAAAATCGGAGAATAGCCGCGGTAAATATACAGCCGGAACTCTCCCTGCTTTTTCTCCCTGAATTTACCAACAAGCTGGCGTTCGTCTCCGAGGCCGTTCGTCCTTGTAAAATCCCCATCAGGCATTGAATCCAGCAGTTCTATCCCTTTTATCTCATCCCGTTTAAACGAAATAGGAGCCATAGGGGATGAGACACTGATATCCGCCCCGTTGACTACCAGATATCTGGGGGTGAAATCCATCTTCAGAAATACCATCAGTATTACGATGAAGGTAATCAGAACAAAGCTTATAGTCCCAAAAGTAAAGACCTTTCCTCCTGTCCGGCCCATATTCGTAGTGTAATTGGAAGTACAATACCGATCCGGCACCCATACTCTTGGGTCATTCGGATTATTATACCAGCCATTTTTCCAGTATATATCGTCATCCACATATAGTGGTTGCTGGTCTTGCTTTATGATATCTTTCTTTTTCCATCTGAGGTATAAAAATGCGGCCAGGATCAGGATTCCCATGATACACTGAACTATTATGTACCATAAGATATTTGCCTGCGTAAATGTCCGCAGCCGTACTCCCGAATAAATCACGGTTCCGATAGACAGCAGATTTAAATAATTACTGATAATCCAGATACCCGACCAGACTCTCTTGACAAGCCGGTTCACTTTCAAATTGATCTTTGTGTTGCTGCTGTAAACTTCATTTCTTCTGCGTACTGCCCACAAATGCATCCCGGTAAAGAACAGCGCTGACACAATGGCGGCTCCGGTAATCCCCCACATTTCCGGCGCTTTTGCAAGAGTTTCCCTGACATGCGGGATAAAAGCCAAAACCCCTGCAGCCGCGAAAACAGGAAGGGTCCACCAAATAGAGAAGGGAAGTCTGTCATTCTCTGCAGAAACATTCGTATCTACCACAACAATCTTACTGCCGGATGCACCCTGCCAACCCCGTTCCATCTTAAGATCATACAGCTGCCTGTGGGCTGCATTAAGCAGTCCCATGGCGCCCGCTGTAAGTTCAATCAGCCAAGCGCTCCAAGCAAGGATAAATATGGAGAGATACCAAAAATTCAGAAAACAAACCGCTGCCGACAATAGCAGGTTCACTGCATAAAACCACTTTGTCCTGCGCCTGTGTTTCTCCATCAGTGCTTCCACTTCCCGTTCATGCACGGCATAGGATGGTATATGGACTCCCAGCAGCATTCCTTCACTGTATGTTCTCCTGTGTCCATAAACCGCCATAAATATTACTGTTATAAATATATCCGTAAATAAAAATATTAGAAAAACAGCCATGCAGCCTCCTTCTCAGACCTTCTATCCCTCTGTTGCCGTTTCATATTCCTGCAAATGCAGCTCCGAAAACATCTTTTCGCAGAGGGATACAAACTCCTGCTGGTTCATCCCTTTCAACTTTGCCTCCGCCGTCAGCAGCTCCAATTCCTCTTCCAGCTTCTCATGGAATACGCCGTCCGCATCCTGTACCGGCCGTACCACAGCCCCATGACGTCTGTCAATCTCAATAAACCCTTCTGCTTTTAGAACCTGATACGCTTTATTCACCGTCATCGTATTTATTCCCGCGTCTCCTGCAAGCTGCCGCACAGTTGGAAGCTTCTCCCCAACCCTTAACGCCCCTCTTCCAATGCCCAGTACAATTTGATTGCGCAGCTGCACATATATAGGAATATCTCCGGACATATCCAGTTTTAGAATCACCACATCACCTCCCCGAAAATTATTTTTATGTTACACATCTTTATTTGTATTACTCATTATAATACAAATAATACATAAGTCAACCCTGTTTTTCTTCAATCGTATTCGTATTTGCTCCAAATAACTTTTACACCGCGCCTGCCAGAAATAATGGCGGGATGGCGCCAAAAAGCCGGGATAGGTTCTATACATTCCGAACCTATCCCGGCTTTCCCGGCGGCATCTCCTCTTTTTTCAGGCAGACGCCCCTTTAATACAATCACTCATCTTCCTGTGCATAACTCTTTGTCTCTTGTATATAGTGTTCCACTTTATTTTGCGGTATCCCAAGCGCATACCCCAGTTCGCTGTACAGGGCATGCTCAATCAGCTGCTGGTATTTCTTATCAATACTGGTTATGCTGCCTCTGCTGATCGTTCTTTTATGGAGTGTCTTCAGTACTTTTACCCAATCTTTTGGTCTATTGCCGGAGATACAGTCTTTGTATTCCCGCTCCCTCAGCTTTTCATTCTGGATCCAGAGCACATCAATCTCATCCAATTTTTGGATCAGCTCGATCGCCTCGTCTCTGCTCACTGGTTTCCTGATATTTTCCTTATCCTCTGTGGGCACATATGCCCGCTCTCTTGAATCCTCCAAAGACTGCAGGGTATAATACCTTTTTCTGCGGTCCACAAAGCTAAAATTCAAAGTTCCTACATCTTCTACCTTAAACATCCCTTTGCACTTATAAACTACTACTTCACCCGGATTCATTCTTTACGCTTCCTCTTTCTTTCCAAATCTACTGCAGGTACACTCTGACTATATTAATTAGGATTTAAGAAAGGCCGGTACATCATCTGTAACGGCCTGTTCTCAGCTTCTATATTTTGATTATATCATATTTTACCGCTTTTTGTAAGGCTTTTTGCTTCTATCCGATAAATTTCATGAATTTGTTTCAAAAATTCCCTACAGATCTTTGTGTATTCTGCACAGTCCGGGCCATGAATCGTCAGATATATAGCTCCTCACCGACCTTCTCCTGCCTGTATCTGTTTCCGGTATTCTTTCGGGGTCATCTGCACAGATTCTTTAAATATCCTGAAAAAATGACTGGGGCTTGAATAGCCGCAGGCCTCAGATACCTGATAGACGGTAAGCCCGGTATCGGCCAGAAGGTGCATGGCCTCATTCAGCCTGACCTCCTTCATAATATCACGGCAGTTTCTGCCGGTGTGCTTTTTTATATATCCGGTGAGATAATTGGCATTGTATCCCAGTCCCGCTGCCATTTCCTCCAGGGTCTGCTGCATACAGTGTTCCCGTACATACTGAACCACTTTCCTCGCCTTCCTGTCCATGCCATAGTAACTGTACCGGCCGCGCTTCACAAGACTGTCCAGAAGCAAAAGAAGCCATGCTTCCAATGCAAAAGTCTGATGAAATCCCGCCTGTGTGTACTCCTCGACCATATTGTTCATGAATATCGGAATATTTTTGCTGTATCCGGTAGAAAAAAACATATATTTTTCTTTGCCCGGATTATCATATCTCAAAAATTCCGAGATTGGATTTCTATCCATCACAAACTCCCGCAGTGTCCGTCCAAAAAGTTTATCCTTAATACAGACATTTACGATAAGCGTCTCCGGATTTACACAATGGATTGCCTGAAGCGCATATTTGTTCAACAGTACAATATCTCCCTGGGACATGTAAAGCTCTACGCCATCAATTTCATTCAGCAGCTCCCCCTGGCATACATAGCACAATTCAAAAAAATCATGATTATGCAGCGGAAAATCTTCTGTCACCTCATGTCCCAATATGTAAATATTCTCCCGTTCGGGAAATCCGGATGCAAGTTTTTGAATATCGTGAATAAAATAATGTTCCTCCAGCTCGTTATAGTTGTGCTTAAGCAGCTCCTGCGGAAGAATCACTTTATGCTCTCTCTGCGGTTCTCCCCGGCGGTTTTTTACAACAGCCAGGGACTCCGCCATTTTATTCTGCCGCATATGCACCTCCTCCGTGAACTTTATACTGCGCCTGTGTCATACTTTCGCCCCAATTAAAATGTGAGAAAATCACACATTGACGTGTAATTACTCCCTGTTCTGATGACTCATTTTACCATATAATATTGGTATAAGCAATGAAACCAAGGAGGTGGCGGGTATGAAAACATATGTGATTCATTTAGATACTGTGCAAAAGTTAAAAGACTATCTGTATATGCTGGGAAATTTTTCTTTTACAGGAATTGTTGCAACAGACTGTGTAAATGTCCAGCCAGACGACGTTCTCTCTCTGTTTGACCGCTGCAGCGACGGAACATTTGTACTGACGGTTCAGGGCTGTGAGGGGCAGGTGCTGGAAAGCATGGAAAAATATTTAGAAGATTGCGGCCTTGTCTGCCACGATAAAAAAATTGCATAATCATTTCAAAAACCCACAAACATAATGTTCGTGGGTTTTCCATGCGATAAAATATGCAATTTTTATTGTTTGCTGAACTGCGGCTGCCTATATTTACTGAGTTATTAGAACGTGGTATTACAAACATGTTACAATAGCAGGGCTTCTCATTACTCCTTACCACACCTCAAAATAAAATGAAAAGGAACCCAACGCATCAGGTTCCTTTAGGTGTAGTCCGAAGACGTCCACCGCAATTCTTATATATAATATACACCTTTTCTGCCAAATATATAAGTATATCTACGACTTAATCACTAAAAAACTCCCCAAGACCGAAGCCCTGAGGAGTTGTAAAATCTTTTTGAAATTGTACGTTCAGAAACGTATGCTTATCTCTTACTGAACTGTGGTGCTCTACGAGCTGCTTTGAGACCGTATTTCTTACGTTCTTTCATACGTGGATCACGTGTCAGGTAACCAGCTGACTTCAGAATCGGTCTGTAGTCCGGATCTGCTTCAAGAAGTGCTCTTGAAATACCATGACGGATTGCTCCTGCCTGTCCTGTATATCCGCCTCCATGTACGTTAACCAGTACATCGAATTTGTCGCTTGTTGATGTTGCTACAAGCGGCTGGCGAACAACGACCTTCAAAGTCTCCAGTCCTAAATAATCGTCAATGTCTCTTTTATTTATAGTGATCTTACCTGTTCCAGGTACAAGATATACTCTTGCGATAGATTTTTTTCTTCTTCCTGTTCCGTAATATTTTGCGTTAGCCACTGTAATGTCCTCCTTTCAACCTTTCCTTAAAATGTTAATACTTCTGGTTTCTGAGCCTGCTGTTTGTGCTCTGGGCCAGCGTATACATGAAGTTTGTTCATCATCGTTCTCCCTAAAGGTCCTTTTGGAAGCATTCCTTTTACAGCCAGTTCAATGACCTGCTCCGGCTTCTTGTCCATCATCTCTGCCAGTGTAGTCTCTCTCATGCCGCCTACATATTCAGAGTGGTTATAATATATCTTCTGCTGTAACTTCTTACCTGTTACCTTTACCTTCTCTGCATTTACAACTACTACGTAGTCGCCTGTATCAACATGTGGTGTGAATTCTGGTTTGTTCTTACCTCTTAAAACTTTTGCAATCTCAGATGCAAGGCGTCCTAAAGTACATCCTTCAGCGTCAACCACATACCATTTTCTTTCAATCTTGTCTGGGTTAGCCATATAAGTCTTCATGGGTGTTCCTCCTATCATAATCATATCATATAACTTAACTTGCTTAATCTTTTATATGAAATCAGCGCACTCCGGGGCTTTGGTGTATGCTGTTTCTCCTTTTTTCATGCTGTTCTATTATAGTATGTTAACACCACGTTGTCAACATTTTTTTTATTTTATGTACTATTAAAATGCATTATTTTTACCCGGATTTATGATATACTAAAATAGTATACTTATTATACAAACATAATAAAATTTTAGAAAGCAGGTGGAATTTATGTGGGCTTATAATGAAACTTTCTATCAGATATATCCGATTGGATTTTGTGACGCCCCCGTCCATAATGACGGTATCACAGTACCCCGTATACGTAAGATTGCAGAGTGGGGAGGATATCTCCAGGAGCTTGGGATCGGATCTATTATTCTGAATCCCATATTTGAATCTGATAATCACGGATATGATACCCGGGATTTTAAAAAAGTAGACTGCCGTCTCGGCACGAATGAAGATTTTAAATACGTATGTGAAACGCTTCACTCCCATGATGTCAAAATCATGCTGGATGGGGTATTCAACCATGTGGGCCGCGGTTTTTGGGCATTTCAGGATGTACAGGAAAAGAAATGGGAATCTCCGTACAAGGACTGGTTTCTCATTAATTTTGACGGCAACAGCGGTTATAACGATGGCTTTTGGTATGAGGGCTGGGAAGGCCATTTCGAGCTGGTAAAGCTGAATCTGCAAAACCCGGCAGTCACAGATTACCTGCTGGATTGTGTCCGATTCTGGATTGAAGAATTCGGCATTGACGGACTGCGCCTCGATGTTGCATACAGCTTGGACCACAACTTTATGAGACGTCTCCGCACATTCTGTGAAGAGCGCAAACCTGGATTTGCCCTGATTGGAGAAGTGCTCTTTGGCGACTATAACCTGATCGTCAATGACGAAATGCTGCACAGCTGTACCAATTATGAATGCTACAAGGGCATCTATTCCAGCTTTAACAGCATGAATCTCTTTGAAATCGCCCATTCGCTCAACCGCCAGTACGGCCCGGAACAGTGGTGCATATACAGGGGCAAGCATTTGATGAACTTCGTAGATAATCACGATGTCACCCGAATTGCCAGTATTTTAACGAATAAAGAGCATATTATCCCCGCCTATGGCATCCTGTTCGGCATGCCAGGCATCCCATGCCTATATTATGGAAGCGAATGGGGAGAGGAGGGGATAAAGGCCCCGGACAATGATTACGCTCTGCGCCCTTCATTCGAAGAGCCGAAGCCGAACAAACTAACCGATTTTATCCGCACCCTGATCGAACTCCGCAGAGAAAGCGATGCCCTCTGTAACGGCGGATACCATAACGTAGTCATCACAAACCATCAGCTGATCTTTGAGCGGAAATCAGAAAAAGAAAAAATCCTGGCAGCAATCAACGCCTCTGCTTCCGACTTCACCGCAGAAAACGGAGAACTGCAGGGAGATTATACCGATGTCATAACAGGAAAAGAAGGAACACTAAACGGAAGACTTGATATGAAACCTTATAGTGTGCAGTATTTAAGGATTGAGTAGAGGAGGGGCGCGGTGCATCTATCCCCGATCCACCGCCCCCGTCTTTGTGCTCCTCCCCCGGAGGAGCATAATATCCCGGGCAGATGCGCCAGCTTTACGAAATCAGGGAAGCGTCCCCATCCCCCCTCACATTATGCTTCCTTCACAAGCACTTTAAGGATTTCCGCCATGTACATGGTGTGATAGTCTTTCCCCGGGTAGCATCTTGAATCATTTTCTTTCTCATCAAAATGTTCTGATGACATATCCTGATGATATTGTTTTTTGCAGACGAGTATCATATTTGCTTCCTCGAATGCGGTTGTTCCGTCCGTATAGTAAGGCGTCAGCCCTGCCTCTGCTTCTTTGTCACAGTCTTTTCCGGACTTGCTGCCGCAGATGTTCAATGCTTTTCTGTATGATTCGTCGTAGAAGGACAGCGTAAACAGCTCATTGGCATCCACAAATTCTTTTGTGTAACGCTGCGGGCGGATGTAGACGCTCACTACGTTTTTTCCCCACATAATTCCCATACCGCCCCAGCTGGCAGTCATGGTGTTGTGTTTCTCTTCATCCCCGGCGGTTACGAGCATCCACTCTTTCCCAATCTTTGTAAATGGATTAAACTGCAATTCTTCTGCAGATACTTCTTTAAATCCCATCATCGATTACCTCCTGTATTTGTATTATATTATTTTTACTCGGGTTCTGCTTATTTTAATACCACTTTACGGAAGTTCTTTTTACCCTTTTTCAGTATTACACCTTCTCCGGACAATGCATCTGCTGTAAATGACGCATGGATGTCTGTGACTTTTTCTCCGTCCACAGCGACCCCGCCCTGTTCTACCGCGCGTCTCGCCTCTGATTTGGAGGAAACAAGGCCGCTCTTCAAAAGCAGGGTGAGAATATCGGCAGCATTCTCTGTCAGATCCTCTGCCGTCAGTTCTGCCGTCGGCATTTCCGCCGCATTTCCCTGGCTGAAGAGGGCTCTTGCACTTTCCTGCGCCTTGTCCGCCTCCTCTTTGCCGTGTATCATCTGCGTCAGTTCGTACGCCAGTATTTCTTTTGCTTTGTTTAGCTGACTGCCTTCCCACGAATCCATTGCGTCAATTTGTTCCAGAGGCAGAAACGTAAGCATACGGATGCACTTCAATACATCGGCGTCCGCAATGTTTCTCCAGTACTGGTAGAACTCGAACGGAGAGGTCTTGTTTGGATCGAGCCATACGGCGCCCGACTGGGTTTTCCCCATTTTCTTTCCCTCTGAGTTCAAAAGCAGGGTAATGGTCATGGCGCTTGCATCTTTTCCAAGTTTTCTGCGGATGAGTTCTGTTCCCGCAAGCATATTTCCCCACTGGTCATCCCCGCCAAACTGCAGATTGCAGCCGTATTTCTGGTATAAAGCGTAAAAATCATATGCCTGCATAATCATATAGTTGAATTCCAGGAAGGTCAGCCCCTTCTCCATTCTCTGCTTATAGCACTCCGCAGCAAGCATCCGGTTTACGCTGAAATGAGACCCGACTTCCCGCAGAACTTCGATATAATTCAAGTCCAGAAGCCAGTCAGCATTATTTACCATCATTGCTTTTCCTTCAGAAAAATCGATGAAATTACTCATCTGTTTTTTGAAGCAGTCACAATTGTGCTGAATTATTTCCGGCGTCATCATCTGGCGCATATCGGATCTTCCGGATGGGTCACCGATCATCCCCGTACCGCCCCCGATCAGAGCAATGGGCTTATTTCCCGCCATCTGCAGGCGTTTCATCAGGCAGAGCGCCATGAAATGTCCTACATGGAGGCTGTCTGCCGTGGGATCGAATCCGATATAAAATGTAGCCTTCCCATTATTAATTAATTCAGAAATCAGTTTTTCATCCGTTACCTGGGCAATCAGCCCTCTGGCCTGTAATTCTTCATACAGTGTCATTTTTACATTCATCCTTTCTTTCGCTGTTCTTATAATAAGCGTGCGGGCGAAGAATCAGATGCATTCTTGTGCGCTCCGCATTTCACGCAAAAAGAGCCCTCCATCCAAAAGGACGAGGGCTCATAAAACTCGTGGTACCACCTTTATTCGCAGACGATTCGCATCCCCTGCCTCAGTGAGTATATCCTGCACACCTAGAGTCCGCTTGATCCGACCTGCATATTGTGCATAATTACTCAGTGCAATAACGTGCACCACCCCGTCACAGCCTACTTGCATATCCGCCCGCTATGCAGCGGATAACTCCAATGCTTTTGGTGTGAAGCTCCGAGATGTATTCATAACCAATCGTGTCGCGCGCCTCTCATCAGCCGGCAGCTTTCTGTTTTCTCCGAATCAGTTATTACTTGTTCTCTTCATCGCTTTTTTCATATCTGTTGCAATCTTATCTTATTCTTCTGAATTTGTCAAGGCGAAAATTTGAGTTTGGAGGGCGTGAAATAAGATATCATTTTCTCTTTTTCGTACCGCCAAGCGAATCCATACGCCGTCCTCATCATGAAGCTCCCCTGGTTGACGACCTTATCTTCCGATTGGATGCACTCAGCAAAATGAAGGGATCGCTGCCAGCCTCCGAAGGGCACACACTTAAAGCATTTCAATAAATGCCGCCAGCCTTGTATTGAGCTGTCCAAGGTCAGCCATAGAATAATCTGTCTCCACACTGATATAAGGCTTTCCCTTTCCGTTTACAAATTTGCGTATCCCCATGGATTCCACGCTGTATGTATGACAGGCCTGCAGGATCACTTCAACCACGCCGTCTACTTTAAACTCTTCCATAAGCCGTCCCAAAAGTTCCAGACGGTTTGGATTCGGAGTCATAACGGAACATCCGATATCCAGATATCTTCTGGCAAGCGCCTCATAGATATCCTCGGCTTCTTCATCTACCAGCCGGTCAAATGACTTTGCTCCTGCACAGTTTTCAAAAGAAACCACCACGCCTCCATTTTCTTCGATGGAGCTGATCACCTTCTCTGTGGCGCCGCCGATCGGGCAGCCTGTAACAAGAAGTCTCGGCTTCCTTCCTACATTCCTGCCTTCCCCATATTCTCTTTTGATCTTTTCCGTCAGCGCATCCACTTCTCCCGGGATTGCTTTTTTATCAAACTTAAAGGTACTGCCATACATAACATGAAACAGATCCTGCCCGCTGATGGGCGCCGGATCATTTGCCATCACACTGTACAGCCCCTTTATGGATCTTCTGACCTCGTTCATCACCCGCGTTGCTTCCCTCAGCTTTTCATCCGTTATTTTAACTTCAAATTTTTCCTCCAGATATTCCTTCACGCGGATGATTTCATTCTTCCACAGCCTGAGCCCGTCTTCTGACTGGCGGTTTGGAAGTTCCATCAGATAGACCGGTTTAATTTCCGACATATACTCATACATCTTTTTCTTACCGTCACAGGTAGTCTCACCCACAACCACATCTGAAAAATAGAAAAACGGACATTTGTCGGTCTTTGCAAATCCATAACTGGACTTGATCAGCGGACACAGATTTTTCGGCAGATCTTTTTCCGCCTCGGAAATGGTCTCGTCAGATGTGGAACAAAGCCCTACAACCGCCGCCCCCATAGCCATGGCGATCTCCTGAGGAAAATAGGTACAGTAAACCCCAACCACAGGTATCCCCTTTTCCTTCAGCTCTTTAATGCCCAGAAAAGATTTCTGCCGCTGTTCCGCAAATTCCACAAATACGTCCGGTAAATTTTTGATTAATTCCATGCTATACTCCTCCTTAAACTACGCTCTCTCTGCCTTTTCTTCCGCCAGATACGATGCACCCAGCGCCCCCGCATACCGCCCCTGTTTCGTCGGCTCCACGGTTATTCCCAGTTTTTTAGTAAGCCGGGAAGCAAAATACTCACTGTGGCTCAGCCCACCCGTCAGAATCACTTTCCCCGAAAGGTTCTGCCGCTGCGCAAGCTGTGCAACTTTCCCGGCTACAGAATCAACAACGCCGGCCGCAATATCCTCCCGGGCTTTTCCCGCCCCAATATAGCTGATTACCTCCGACTCCGCAAACACCGTACAGAGAGAGCTGATAGGCAGAGCCGTCCCCTGGGCAGCTAATTCAAACAATTCATCCAGCGCTATCCCCAGCCGGTTAGCCATAATCTCCAGAAACTTGCCCGTTCCTGCCGAGCATTTATCATTCATAAGAAAATCTGTCACGGCTCCATTTTGAATCCGGATCACTTTTGTATCCTGTCCGCCCACATCAATCACCGTACATTCATCTCCGGCCAGCACGCGCCCGCCCCGGCCGTGGCAGGTAATCTCCGTGATCACATAATCCGCAAAATCCACAGAAATCCGCCCATACCCCGTTGCTGCGGTCACCGTATCGGCAGCGCCCACATCAATCCCCTCTTCTCTCAGGCGGGCCTGAATCACCCCCGCCGTCTCCCGTCCGCTCCATCCGGTGGGCATCACAAACTGCTGCTCCTTCTCCCCCCGCACCACCACCTTGGATGCGGTGGACCCAATATCAATTCCAACATAATTCATCCTAAAAACTCCTGTCTTCATACTCTCCTACTAATGCTATCATGTCCTTCCATAAAAGTCATATCGCTTTTTCGTATGTATGGGGGGATTTATTGATGAGGGCGATGAAGGGGGGACGCCTGACTGGGGAGGGGATTGTGCGGCGGCGGGGGAGCCTGCAGTGCGATTTCTGGCAGCTTTCCGTTTGTCAAGAAACACTAAATAAAAACCATGCCGGATTTGAGGATTCCCCGGCATTCACCCCGCAATCTTGATGATTGCGCGGCTCAGGCCGGGTAAAATGCTGCTTTGGAAAGCAGCATTTTATCCTCAAATCCGGCATGGTTTTTATTAAGTGTTTCTAAGACGCACTCTATGCTCTCAGAAATCGCACTGCAGGCTCCCCCGCCGCCGCACAATCCCCTCCCCAGTCAGGCTGACGCATCAAGGCGGTAGATATATTCCCCCTTACGGGGGAACTTAGGACGGGGGCAGTGGATCGAATTGAATTGATTACGCGAATAGCCCCCAGCACGCAGATTAAGCTTATATTATACCCACCACTACCAGCTCTGTTCCAAAGAACGTGCTTAAGTCATTCACTATAATCAATTCAATTCGATCCACTGCCCCCGTCCAGGTTCCCTTCCGGGAGACGATGGTCTTATTTCCGGCTGGATGAGCCAGCTGCGCGGAATTGAAATATACCTGTTCCGGATGCTCCTTTAGGGCATTAGTGCCGCTTCATCAAAATCGGAGCCGGCATGTGAACTGCCTCCAGGCCTACAAGGCCTGGCGGCAAGCCGACCCGAAGTGAGAATTCATCAGAATTCTCGCAAGTGTCGGCGGTGTTCAGCATGCCGGCTCCGATTTTGATTAGCGGCACTTATGCCCTAATTCCGCATCCGGAACAGGCATATTTCAATTCCGCGCAGCGTCCCCATACCATCCAATACCCACCGTCACCAAAACCTACTGACAGAGTTTCTTGAATTCGTCGGCTACGAATTGTACTTTTGTTCCTATGATGACCTGAACAGCATTTTTGCTTGGCCTGATTACGCCTGCCACACCTGCTGATTTGATCTTCTTTTCGTTTACTGCTGTGTAATCTTTGATTTCAAGACGAAGTCTTGTGATACAGTTGTCAACGGATGTAACGTTTTCCTTGCCGCCTACGCCTTCCAGAATGATTTTCGCAATTTCTGTGAAGTTATCATTGGAAAGCTGTACTTTTGCTTCATCTATATCGTCGTCCTCACGTCCCGGTGTTTTCAGGTTGAACTTCACAATGACGATTCTGAATACAATGTAGTAAACAACAGCTACAACGAGTCCGATCGGGATCAGGTACAGCGGGTTCTCTGCGAATGGAGCTTTAAAGCTCAGGAACCAGTCTACGAAGCCTGCGCTGAAGTTGAAGCCTGCACGTACCGGCAGCAGGGCTACAATTGCCATAGAAATACCTGTTAACAGGGCGTGGATTGCGTAAAGTGCCGGTGCAAGGAACATGAATGCGAATTCCAGAGGCTCGGTAACACCTGTGAAGAAGGAAGATAATGCCGCTGCCATTAACAGACCTGCCGCAACTTTCTTCTTGTTTTCTTTTGCTGTGTGGTACATAGCCAGTGCAGCTGCCGGAAGACCGAACATCATTACCGGGAAGAAACCTGACATATACATACCTGTCTGCCCTAAGACACCGCCTTCCATTGTGCCCCAGAACTTGCCGATGTCATTGATGCCTGCAACGTCAAACCAGAATACGGAGTTCAGCGCGTGGTGCAGGCCGAACGGAATCAGCAGTCTGTTGAAGAAGCCGTAAATACCTGCTCCGATTGCACCTGTGCTCATGATAGCCTCGCCAAATGCTACGAGTGCTCCATAAATTACCGGCCATACAAAGTACAGAATGATAGTTGCTACGAGAGAAGCGCCTGCCGTTACAATCGCAACACACCTCTTGCCGCTGAAGAATGACAGCGCATCCGGTAATTTGGTTGACTTAAATTTGTTGTAGCATGCCGCACCAATCAGACCGCAGAGAATACCGATAAACTGTGTCTGTGTCTTTCCAAATGCAGCAGGAACAACTGCCTCTTCCACACCTTTAAACATTGCAACAACGGATGTGGATAACAGCGTTGTAACCATCAGCCATGAAACAAGACCTGCAAGGCCGGCCGTACCGTCGTTGTCATCAGACATACCAACAGCAACACCGATTGCAAACAGAATCGCCATATTGTCGATCAAAGCTCCCCCAGCTTTCAGCAAGAATGCTGCGACAATGTTGTTGGCTCCCCAGCCTGACGGGTCAATCCAATAACCAATTCCCATCAGAATAGCCGCTACCGGAAGACATGCAACCGGAAGCATCAAGGATTTGCCTAGTCTTTGTAAATACTTCATGTTTTTCCTCCTTCTTGAATCCCTTTGATTGATATAATCCCTTTTATTTTAAACCGGCGCTCTGCCGGATAAAATACGCCCCGCTATGCGGCTTATTTTTCTTCCACAGAAAGAACGTCGTCGCCTGCTGCTACCTGTTTGCCAGCCATTGCCTCCACAGATGCATAGTCTCCGGTGTTGCAGATCAGCATCGGAGTTATGATATCGTATCCGGCTGCTTTTACTTTCTCCAGATCCACCGTCAGAAGAAGGTCGCCTTTTTTCACTTTGTCACCGGCTTTCACATGACCCTCAAAACCTTCTCCCTTCATCTTCACCGTATCGAGGCCTACATGGATCAGAACCTCTGCGCCATACTCTGTTGTCAGGCTGACAGCATGAAGTGTGTCGAATACCATTCCGATTTCACCATCGGCCGGTGCATAAATTTTACCCTCTGAGGGAATCACTGCAACACCTTTACCGAGAATCTCCTCGGCGAATGTAGGATCATTTACCTCTTTAATCGATACAGCCCTGCCCGCTGCAGGGGCTCCCAACATATGCTTAGAATCTTTTTTCTTTAAAAAATGAAACATCTTTCTTCCTCCTTTTATTCTTCTGCCATCGTGACTCTCCGGATATGGATGGCCAGATACATGATTTCTTCTCCGGATATCTTACTGTTTGTTGCATCTTCTATATAATCTGCAACTTTTCTGCTGCACGCATATTCTCTTGGATATTTGGTCATCATCATCTCCGCCAGCTCGCTTTCCTCATTGGGGAGCAATTCTTTTCGATATACCCTCTGTAGAAGGAACTTCACGTGAGTGACAAATCTTTCATAGTGGAGCGAGTCTTCATCAAATTCCATATCCAGTTCACTCTTGACAATATCGAGTATGTCTTTCATCAGATTAGGAAAGTTCAGGGCGTCCCTGATGTCCGTTCCGTACTCTGCATTTACAAAATGAAGCGCTATGAAACCGGCCTCGTCATCCGGCAGTGCAATATGAAGTCTCTCCCAGATCATATCCACCGCATATTTCCCCAGCTGGTACTCCTGCTGGTAAAATCTTTTAATCTCCCAGAGAAGCGCATTTTCAGGTTTGATCCCCTGCGTAAACCGTTCAATTGCAAAATTGATATGGTCTGTCAGTGTCACGTATATGCTCTGGTTCAGCTTTAATTTGAGGTGCTTCTTCGCATGAGAGATAATGTCGTTCGATATCTGCGCATGTTCCAGAGGCATATTTGCAAGCAGCTCCTTGAACTGATCCGCTAAACTCTGGCTCTTGATGCGGAAGATTTTTTCAATCTTCTGCTCCGCCACCTCCCGCCCGGGCTTTGTGCCAAAACCTATGCCGCGGCCCATAATGACAACTTCTTTTCCCGTATCATCATAGGCGGAAACTATGTTATTATTTATAACCTTTTCAATTACCATAATAGCCCTGCATTCCTTTTTAACAAATTTTCTGCTTACCTGTTTATTGTTGCCAGTTTTTTCAGATTACTATTAGGTTCTCATAAGACATTTCTGGAAGAAATCCCTTGGAAAACTAGTCTGCATTGTAAATGTTTGGAGCAGATACGGCGGACTTTACAAAACAAAAAAACCAAACCCTATAAACGTGATCTTTTGATCCGCTTATAAAATCTGGTTTTGCCTGCCAAACAGTAACAATCCATTACTATTCATTTGATGTGTAAACTATAACAAAATTATTCACAGTTGTCAACCGTTCGCAGTGAAGTAATTTATAATTTGGTTATAATGTTTATATTTTTTTAATATTTTCGTGCAAATCTACCAAATCAATCGTATGTGAAGTATTCCACAAATTTCATATGATTCATGGCTTCCTGCTGCGTCAGATACTTTTGGTCTCCCAGGTCGGAGCCTTTTGCCCCGCTGGCATCCACATAGATTGTCTGCCCGTTCATATCTACTGCACAGAATACATAACTCTGCTGGATACTCCGGCTTTTATTCCACATCCCAAGCACAACATGTGATTCCATTCCGGCCCTGCCGCATAATTCGGACAAGATCTTTGCGTAACCCAGCGAAGTCGCTTTATTCCTGGTAACTGCAGAGAGGCTGTTATAAATGTATACACCGTCAAACACTTCCTCCATCGAAGAGACAGAGGATGCTTCCTCCTCTATACCTGACGCAAAGGATATATTCTCATCCAGCCAGGACAAAAAATAATCCACCGTCTTTTTCTCCCCATAATCTGCCGGAACCCCTTTCATAATGCTGTCCAGAATCTCCTCTGTTTCATTCTGCGTCTGTACGATCTCCGAGACCTTTTCCTCCGAGTTCACCGACAGGCCTTCCTGAACCGCCGCCAGATTCTGCACCTTTCCGTCTTCCCCGTATTCGCCTGCCCGGTTAATCCCCTCTGCACAGGATAAGAACAGAATGGCTTTACGAATCACCTTGTCTTTCACTGTCGTCAGGTCGGATTCTTTATATTTCACATAGATGTCGTCTTCCGTCATAGGAATGTCATAGAAGCCGTAAAAATAATTGTATCCTTCATCTTCCAGCGCCGTCGTTACCCGCAAGTATTCCAGCCCGCTCATAGCCTCCGGAAATGTCACCACTCCGCCCTCCATACAGTCGAGCTTTTCTCTCATCAGATCATATACTGCCGCTTCTTTTGCCGTCAGCTGGTCATAGTAGAACGTGGATACCACTTCACCGCTATTACGCGGCTCATCCTTCAGCTTTGTCGCCGTGGCATTAGAAAGTGTAACCTGCCGCTGCCAGTAAGCCAGAATCACAAGAAATATAATCGCTAACCCGGCAATAAAGACCGCCTTCTGATGCTTTCGGATAAAATTCATGCCTGTTTTCTCCCATTTACATAAACAGCTCTTACATTCAGATCCTGATCTAAAAGAACTAAATCCGCCGCTTTTCCTGGTGTAATACTGCCGCATGTATCATAGATGCCGATTTCTTTTGCCGGATTCATGGTTGCACATGCAACCGCATCCTCCAACGGAATCTCCATCTGCTGCACTGCCACTTTCAGGCAGCCCATCAGATCCGTGGCCGAACCTGCTATTGTACCGTCTGCAAGGGTTGCTTTCGGTCCTTTTACATACACATCCTGGCCGCCCAGTGTGTACTCTCCATCCGTCAGCCCTGTTGCCCGCATACTGTCACTGATCAGAATGACCCGCTCCGCGCCGAACATGGCAAATGTGGCGCGCACTACAGAAGGATGGATATGAACTCCGTCACAGATCAGTTCCACATGGCAGTCCGCATCATCCCTGGCCGCGCCAATAACTCCCGGATCACGGTGGCTGAGTGGCGGCATCGCATTGTAGAGATGTGTAATATGGCTTGCACCCTTTTCCAAAGCCTCGGACGCAGTATCGTAATCCGCTGTGGTATGCGCAATCGATACTACCACTTCATCCTTTACTTTCTCTATAAACTCCATTGCCCCGTCATTCTCCGGCGCAATGTCTATCAGCTTAATCAGCCCGCCGGACTCTTTCTGAAGCTGATCAAACAATGCCTTATCGCAGTTACGGATATATTCTGCTGCCTGGGCCCCTTTTTTCTTCTCGCTAATAAACGGCCCTTCCATGTTAATGCCTACCAGCTTCGCACCGCTTCCGCCTTCGTAAGAGGCCGCTGTCTTCATGATCTTATGAAGCTCTTCCTCGGCCAGGGTCATTGTCGCAGGACAGATTGAAGTGACACCGATGGACGCCTCATATTCAGCCATATGCTTTATTGCATCCAGACTTGCATCGCAGAAGTCGTCTCCCACACAGCCGTGAAAATGAATATCCACGAGTCCCGGGATGGCAAAACAGCCCTCTCCGTCGATCACTTCACTTCCGCCTTCTCCAGGAGCAGCGAACTTATCACCGTTTATCACGACCTCGCCCGGAGTAAATGTCTGATCTTCTCCGAAAACATGAACATTTTTAATAATCATATTAACCTTCTTTCTTCCCCGCCCGCAATGCCCGGCCGCTGTACTTCCAGGTACTGTGTCTGCAGCGCCGGCCTGCTGCCGGCATTGTAAGCTATCTTGGGATCTTAGATAATGCTGCTGCGTCTGCAACAACCGTAACATCGGGATGCATCTGCAGAATGGATGCCGGAACTGCCGGTGTTACATCGCCGTAGAATGCCTTGGCAACAATCTCCGCCTTATCCTCTCCGCTTGCTACTACCAGAATCTTTCTTGCGCGCATTATGGTCCCGATACCCATAGTATACGCCTGTCTCGGCACATCATCCGCAGATGCGAAGAAACGTTTATTTGCTTCGATTGTGCTTTCTGTCAGATCCACACAGTGGGTCTCTTTGTCAAACACTTCCGCCGGTTCATTGAACCCGATATGCCCATTGTGTCCAAGGCCCAGAAGCTGTAAATCCACCCCGCCCAATGATGCAATCAGTTCTTCATATCTTCTGCATTCTTTGCCGGAGTCCGGTTCCATGCCGTTTGGTACATTGGTGCGCGCCGGATCAATATTGATACGGTCAAACAGATGTTTATGCATGAAATAGTAATAGCTCTGGTCATTTTCTCTGTCAAGTCCTTTATATTCATCCAGGTTCGCCGTGGATACTCCTGAAAAATCCAGGTCTCCTGCCTCGTACATCTCCACCAGACGGTCATATGCGCCGATCGGTGTAGATCCTGTTGCCAGCCCCAGTACGCATTCCGGCTTCAGAACAACCTGTGCGGCAATGATACCTGCTGCCTTTCTGCTCATATCCGCATAGTCTTTTGCTTCGATAATTCTCATAGTTTTTTCCTCCACTATCACTTATTTGATTCCGGTTCTATTATATACCGCTGCCTGCTTTCTGCACAAGCAGGAACTCAAAAATTAGAGTTTCGATTTCGAAACACACGCCCCCGGCGGCCGCATAGCGGTATCTGCCGCTTACGCCGCAGTGCGCATCCCGCCGGGAGGGCTTTTCATATCATAGAAAAGTGCTGGGCACTTTCCTGCATATATGAAAAAACCAGACTTTCAGAGTATAAAGGTAGCCCTTATCCTCGGAAAATCTGGTTTTGCCTTCTTTGAGTAACAACCCAGTCTTTTAGATTACCCTTATACTAACAAACTGCTGACCGGTTGTCAAGCAGATTATCGTGAACTTTTTGACAGTATAACGGTATCACTGTGATAAAACCTTTACCAAAATATTCTGCCGCCATAAGGCAAAATCTCGGCCGCCCTGACAGGTTTAACTGCATTCCAGCCTCCGCATTTGAAAGTGATAAAACGCGCCCAGCATCCCAGCGTCATTGCGCTGTTTTGCGAATTCCAGCCTGGTTTTTTCAAAGATAACCGGTTTCAAAAACCTCCGGAGCTGATCCGTAACCAATGGTTTCAGATATGCTTCCTGGGCCGCAATGCCGCCGCCCAGAACCACCACCTCGGGATTGATTACATAACAGATATTGGCTATCCCTTCCCCGAGAATCTCTGCCATCTGTTCAATTGCGGCTATACAGGCCGCATCCCCGCGCCCGGCCTCTTCAAAAATCCGGATTCCCGGCCAGGCTTTCGGATCCTCCTGTTTTTTCTCCGCTACATTTTTACTCAGTATACTGCTGGCTCCCAGCGTCTGGAAGTCGCTGCCGTACATATTCATATATCCAATCTCGCAGGCACTGCTGCTAAACCCATGGAAGACCTTCCCGTCAATCAGAATACAGCCGCCGATGCCTGTTCCCAGCGTCAGGCAGACTGCCACCCGGCTGCCGGAAGCCGCTCCGTTCTTGTACTCCGCAAGGCCCGCACAGTTCACATCGTTCTCAACCTCACAGGGGATGCCGTATGTTTCTTCGAGCACCTTTTTAAACTGTGTTCCCGTATAGTGGGGAATGAGTTCTCCCGAATAGAAGATCTCTCCTTTTTCACAGTCCACCATACCTGCCGTGGAAATGCAGATACCGGATATCTCCTGTTTCTCCCGGTACAGATCGATGATCTGCCCCGCCTTCTCCAATATTGCAGCCGCGCCCCGGTGAGCTTCCGTATCCATGCTGCTCTTTTCCAATATTCTGCCTTCTTCATCCAGCAGACCATATTTGATAGATGTACCGCCTATATCAATGCTTATGTAGTATCTCATGCTCTCACCCCGCAGTACCAGTACAGCGTTTCCAAAATAACAAAAACCCTATACCTGTCTATTTTTTTAATGCTTCCACGAACTGCTTTGTAATGATCTGCGGCCTGGTAATGGCGCTGCCTACTACCACACTGTAGACCCCCAGATCCATCACTCTGCGCACCTTTTCCGGCGTATTGATATTGCCTTCCGCTATAACCTCATGGGAAACACTGCGCATAATCTCTTTGATAATCGCAAAGTCATCAGACTCGATCTTCAGGCCCCGGCTCTGCTTTGTATATCCTACCAGGGTTGTACCGATAAAGTCAAATCCCATCCGGTCAGCATGGAGTGCTTCCTCCACCGTGGAACAGTCTGCCATCAGCAGCTGGCTTGGATAGGCACTGCGTACTTCCTGATAGAATTCCTCCAGAGTCTTCCCCTGCGGCCTCAGCGAACTTGTCGCGTCCAGTGCTATAATCTCGGGCCCCACTGCCATCAATTCTTCGATCTCACGCATCGTAGGCGTAATATACACTTCACTGTCCGCATAGTCTCTCTTCACGATTCCTATGATCGGCAGGTCAACATTCTTTTTTATCTCCGTGATATCTTCCTTCGTATTCGCCCGGATTCCTGCTGCGCCGCCTTCTTTCGCCGCCGCGGCCATCCGGCCCATAATATAGGAGGAGTGCAGCGGTTCTTCAGGAAGAGCCTGACACGAAACGATCAGCCTTCCCTTCATTTGTTCAATTCCCTTATTCAATGTCACACCTTCTCTCTGATAAATTCCGCCAGCATTTCAGCCAGTCTGTTATGGCTTTGGGCGTCCAGATGCATGTAATCAATCTGATTCATCGTGACGATATCCGCAGTATCTATAAAATCACATCCGCATGATTCTGCGCAGATTTTATATTCCGCCGCCAGCTTCTCCGACTTTTCACTGCATATTCCCATCTCCCCTGCCACGGGTGAAGTCTCACAAGCCTTTTCGATCGGCCCGGGAGCCAGCAGGAGGATCTGCGGATTATCACGCCACGCATCCGTCTGTTTTGCTTTCATAATGAGACGCTTCATCCCGTCTGCAATATTCTTTGGTGTCGCCGAAAAACGCTCTTTACAGTCATTTGTCCCCAGCATAATTATCAAATAATCTATGGGAGAATGGGACATCAGGCACGGATTCAGATAAGCCAGTCCATTCATTCCCTCATTGAGCGGATCATCAAACACCGCAGTCCTTCCGCAAAGTCCTTCTTCTATTACCGTATATTCCTCTCCCAACAGTTCCCGGAGCCGACCGGTCCATCGGATCTCATCCGGAAACCTTCCATCCGACACCGCATCATATCCCCAGGTGTTCGAATCTCCAAAACAAACAATTCTTTTCCTCATGGTTTTGCCCTTCCAATCTCGTTATCCTTTTACCGCTCCCATTGCAAGGCCCTGCACGAAATTCTTCTGTGCCGCCCATACGATCAGCAATACCGGAACCAGCGTGATGACAGCTGTAACCGCCATTGGCCCCCATTCCAGCCCGCGGTCCGTAATAAAACCGGCAATGACTACTGGCAGTGTCTTGGATTTATTGACACTCAGGATTACGGCAAACAAAAATTCATTCCACGCTCCAATAAATGCCAGGATCCCGGATGCAATGATTCCCGGTTTGGTAATCGGAAAAATGATATAGAAAAATCGTTTTGTGAATCCGCACCCGTCCAGCATGGCTGATTCCTCCAATTCATTGGGCAGCTGTTCAAAGAATCCCATCATCAGCCAGATAACAAGAGGAAGGTTAAAGCTTGTGTTCATAATAATCAGTGCAGTTTTCGTATCAATCAGATGCAGCGTCCTCATTACCAGATACACCGGTATGGCCGTCGCAATAGCGGGGTACATCTTCTGGATCATAAACCACAGGCCAAAATACTTTCTCGCCTTTTTACCGATTGACCCGCGCGCAACGGAGTATGCAGCCATACTGCCAAGAAGCACGGATATAACTGTGGATACTGCCGCAACAACAAATGTATTTAAAAAGTGCATTGCAAGCTGGTCTTTTCCAAAGACACTCTCATAGCTCTCCATCGTCAGCTGATTCGGGATCAGTACGGGAGGGCTGGCCAGATAGTCTGCCTTCACTTTAAATGAACTGGTCAGAAGCCAGTATAATGGAAAGAGGATCAGTATCATGCTGACGACAATTAAAACCACCCGAACCGGCTTTCCGGCAAAATTTCCAATAATATTGTCAATGGTTGGCAGCTTTCTGTGTTTTTTTCTGTTCATCACAAATTCTCCTCCATTCTGTCTCTTAACCTCAGGAATCCCATTGTTACCACTGTCATCACAACTACAAATATGATGGCAAGAGATGCGGAGTATCCTGCATCAAAGAATTTGAGCCCCTGCTTGTATATGTAGTTCGGCAGCATCTCTGTTGCACTGCCGGGGCCTCCGTTTGTCATAACATAAACCGTGTCAAATACTTTGAATGCATCTACGAATCTGAGCATTACGACAACAGTCAGTACCGGGCTCATCATCGGCAGGACAATCTTTCTGAAAATCTGGCCGTTGGTCGCACCGTCCACAGAAGCAGCCTCCAGACAGTCTGACGGCAGGGCTTTCAGTCCGGCTGCACAGATAATCGTTACCCAGGGAACCAGCTGCCAGACATTGACCAGTATTACAGAGAGCATCGCCGTGTTCGGACTGCTCAGCCAGGTAATACTGGGAACCCCAAGAAAGCTCAGGAAATAGTTAATAATACCGGTGGAGGAATCCAGCATCATACGCCACAGAGTACCGACAGCCACCGGAGCCATAATCATGGGGATCAGAAAAATAGAGGTACAGATCCTTGCCCACATCTTGTCGGAGCAGAGAGCCATGGCCAGAAACAGACCGATCACTACCTCCAGTGCCACCGATACAACTGCGAACAGCAGAGTATTTCCAGTGCTTGTAAGCAATGTAGGGTCACTGAACATCTTGATATAGTTGCCGAATCCGATGAATTCCGGCACCGCATTCGGCAGGTTCAGTTTCAACCTGAAAAAACTCAGATACAGGGAATACAGCAGGGGAAGCAGCGCAGTAATCCCCAGAAAAATCATGGTAGGAACCAGGAACATCCATGATGCAAACTTATCGCCTCTGCTCTTTCGGATCACAGGAGCGGCACTTTTCGTTCTTTTCATCTTAGCCATGCTTTATTTTCAGTCCTTTCTTGAAAGAAGATTACCTGCAGGTTATAAATCCGCAGGTAATCTATTCCGCAATTTTATAGTAATTACAGATTATAGTTCTTTGTACCTTCTTCAGGCGGTGCATTCTTCAATGCATCTTCTATACCTTTTTTCATTTTGCTGACAGCCGTTTCAAGATCTATCTGATCTGACATATATTCACTGACAACGGTGTTGAGCATAGTATCTACTTCTGTTGAAGCCGGAATTCTCCACCACAGGTTTGCTGTATCCAGAGCTTCTCTTACAGTATCCATATAGGTGCCTTTGATGCCGTCCTGCTCCCAGAATGCTTTTCTCGGTGACAGAATACCATAGTCTTCATAGAATTGATTCTGCTTTTCAGCACTCGTGTACATCTTGACCCACTCCCAGGCAAGTTCCTGATTCTTGGAGCTTGCAGGTATCGATAAATCCCATGCACTCAGCAGAGTAGTTCCGGTCTTGTCATAAGGAATGGTTCCCAGCGCCCATTTCCCAACTACCTTGGACTGTGACTCATCATCAGCTGCCTGTACAAGTCCCAGGGTAGGCCATGTCTCGCACACAGCTGCTTTGCCGTCCAGGAATGCCTTGATCGACTCTTCTGTTCCCCAGGATAAGATAGCGGGATCCGCATAGTCCTGAATCTCTTTCAGATGTTCCAGCGCCTCTCTTGTCTCTGGTGAGTCGATAGTTACGTTCCAGTCCTCATCCGCCCAGGATCCGCCCATGGACCAGAGCACATAGTCAAACACACCGCCAAGCTGTCCGGTCGTAGCTGATACGGAAATACCATATATGCCCTCATCCGGTTTGGTCTGTGCTTTTGCAGCTTCTCTGTACTTCTCCCATGTATCCGGGATGCCGTCCGGCATCAGATCTGTCCTGTAAGCAAAAAGCTGCGGAGTACTTGCGTTTGGAATTCCTGTAATTTTCCCCTGCCAGGTACCGGAGTTCTCCAGAACCTTTTCGATAAATTCATCCATATCGTAGTTGTCTTTTTCTATAAAATCAGTGAGTTCCGTCAGGTATGGTGCAAATTCTCCGTCCCACTGGCTGGCAACATCGATTACATCGTATGAGCCTGTTCCGCTGGTCAGATCCAGCAGCGCCTTTTCATGCAGTGTGGTATAAGGGAAGTCAACCACCTCTACCGTTGCGCCCGTCTGCTCTTCGAATTCATCCACCATGGACTTGGCTGCATCCGCATATACACTTGACATATACAGAACCGTCAGCTTTTCTCCTGCGTATGGCTTGCCGCTGTCATCCTTTGAAGCGGAAGTATCTTCCTTCGCTTTTCCTCCTCCGCAGCCTGCCAGCATCCCTGCAACCATTGCCGTACACAATAAGACACTTACAATCTTCTTTTTCATGTTTTTCCTCCTTCACCCTTTGATATCGCAGATATTTTTGAAAGAAATTTTTTTATTTTATTTTTTATGAACTATTTTTTTCAAATCTGCGATATTGTTTTTACTTGTTGAAATAATTTTATCATTCACCTTTCTTAATGTCAACAGTACATAATCAACAGTTTTTAAGGTGTTTTTTTGGTTCTTTTAACCAATAAATTATTTTTTAACTGTTTTATTACTTTAAAAATAAAATAAAAATTTTTTCTTTTTTATCTTTTTTAATATGGTTTTCAATTTTATTTTGACATCTTTTTAACCATTCTTGACGATTGACAGGAAATTTTTTTTACTGTAAAATATTACTATACCCAAAGGGCATCCCGTAACTCATGCCCTGCGGGCGGATCTGCAGCTAAGCTGCAGAATAAGGTATACCCAAAGGGCATCCCGTAACTCATGCCCTGCGGACGGATCTGCAGTCAAGCTGCAGAACAGGGTTTAAAAATACGCAAATTACTGCATACCTGCCCCGGGGACGTATATAAAGATGCCCTCGGGTATCACTATGAGGGAGGTTTCACAATGGCTACCACGAATCTTATGACCGAAATCACAAGCAGATATTCCAAAATGACTAAAGCAGAAAAGAAAGTCGCTGATTTTGTACTTTCTTCCCCCCAGACCGCTCTGAGCTCAACGATCACCGACCTGTCCAAGCTCTGCGATGTCGGGGAGACCAGTGTATTCCGTTTCTGCCGTACACTGTCATTGAAAGGGTATCAGGATTTCAAACTCTCATTGGCGCTCAGCACCTCCACCCCCGAATCCCTCTCTAAAAAGGAACTGATCGACGTGGCGGACACTGACAATTGCAAGGATACTGCCGCCAGAGTTCTCCAGGCATACAATGTTGCACTGGACCAGGCATTTGAGACTCTGAACTTCAACGCAATCCCAAAGGTCGTGGATCTCATGTTGTCTGCCAGGAGCATCAACCTGTTTGGATTCGGCGGTTCCGGGACAAGCGCCAGCGAGGCCCGCAACAAGTTTATGAAGATACTGCCCAATGTCATCTACAACTCAGACGCACATATGCAGCTGACACAGGCCGCCCTTCTTGGAGAAGGGGATCTTGCCGTCATTTTCTGTAATTCCGGTATCACCAAGGATTGTATTGAGATTGCAAGGATATGCCACAGCGCCAGGGCATCCGTCGTGTTTATTACCATGTTTCTTAAGACGCCCGCAGCCCAGTATTCCAATATCCTGCTGCTATGCGGAGCCAACGAAGGGCCAATGGAAGGTGGTTCGATTGCAGCAAAGACGGCCCAGCTCTTTTTAATCGATATCTTATATGCCGAAGTTTACAAAAAACTGGGCGATAAAGCGTTGGAAAATAAGAAAAAGACATCTCAGATCATTACAGAAAAGATGATGTAGACACAAAAACGGCGTTATTCCATAAAGCATCTCTATTATGGAATAACGCCATTTTTATTTTTACGGGATTCCCTTTGGGTATACTCTATCCCCACCAGGACCAGCCCGTGAGGCGGGGCAGTAACTCCAGCCGCCTGCCGGTCCCTCGCTTCCAGAATATCCTTCACCTGCTCCGGCGTGTAGAATCCACGCCCGACTCTCAGCAGCGTCCCCACTATAATCCGCACCATGTTATAGAGAAATCCATTTCCGCGGATCCTTATCGTAAGTTCTTCCCCATTTTCCAGAATATCCAGATCATATACGGTACGTACAGTATCCTCTGCGTTGGTCCTGACGTTGCAGAAACTTGCAAAGTCGTGTTCACCTAGCAGATATCCCGCCGCCCTGCGCATGTTTTCCAGATCCAGGCTGTAGGACACAAAATATGTCGTCCGTCTTCTGATGGGGTCCGGCACCCTTGTATTGAGAATATGGTACTCATAAGTTTTCACAGTATCGCAGTACCTCGGATGCCAGTCAGCTGGTACTTCCTCGGATTTTACAATCACGATGTCCTCCGGCATACGCCGGTTCAGTGCGTAAGCCAGCCTGTCGGGCGGGATCGTCGTATCCGTATCAAAAACGGCCACATTCCCCCGCGCATGCACTCCCGAATCCGTCCGGCTGGCACCGATGACCCGGATCTCCTCGCCTGTCAGCTTTGATAGTTTTTTATTCAATACTTCCTCTATCGTAATTCCGTTCGGCTGAATCTGCCAGCCGCAGTAATTTGTGCCGTCATAGGCAACTGTCAGTTTGATTCGTTTCATAATCCCTCACCGAATCCCCGGAAGAACTGCCCTGTATATTGATCCATATCCGCGAACCGTACAAGAGCCCTCTGCCTCTCGTGCCGCGGCGCGCATTGCACCAAACCACTTTCTATCCGGGAACCGCATTTATTTGTTAAAATATCCATATGTGGAACGGCACATAGCGCCCCACAATAAATACCAACACCATATACAAAAGTGTGATGATATATCCCGCCCGGTCTCTGCCTTTGTATACCAGGGGCTTCATCTTGGTTCTTCCTTCCCCGCCATGGTAGCATCTGGATTCCATGGCCATAGCCAGATCGTTTGCCCGCCTGAATGCGGACACAAACAAAGGAACCAGAATGGGAATCATGGCTTTTGCTTTCTGGATCATATTGCCGCTGTCCAAGTCCGCCCCCCTGGCGATCTGCGCCTTCATAATCTTATCCGTCTCCTCCAGAAGAATGGGAATGAAACGCAGGGCAATCGACATCATCATCGCCACCTCGTGAACCGGCACCCTGATCTTATTCAGCGGATGCAGCAGCTTTTCAATCCCGTCTGTCAGGGAATTTGGCGTTGTGGTAAACGTCATAATGGACGATCCCATGATCAGGTAAATCAGGCGGATCGCCGTATACACAGAGGTTTCAAGCCCCTTTTCCGTAATATGGAAAATCCAGAAATGCACAAGCTCCGCACCGCCCCTTGTCAGGAAAAGGTTAAACAGTACCGTAATCAAAAGCAGAATCATGATAGGTTTCAAGCCTTTCACAATAAATTTGAACGGTACCCTGCTCATGTAAATAACCGCGCCTAAAAATAAGGTTGCAACCACATACCCCAGAATACTCCTCTGTATAAAAAGGGATATCAGAAATAAAAGCGTACATACAATCTTCACCCTTGGATCCAGTCTGTGGATCACACTTTTAGCCGGATAATATTGTCCGATTGTAATATCTCTAACCATGAATACTCCTCATTATCTCTTCTGCTGCTTCTTCCACCGTTGTTGCATCCGTACGCACGTTCATACCTTTCGCCTTCAGGGCGTGCATAATATAGGTTACCTGGGGGGCCGCAAGCCCGACTTCTTCCAGTTCCCGGTAATGGGCAAACACCTCTTTCGGCTTCCCGTCAAACATTTTTGCGCCCTCATTCATCACAATAATCCGGCTCACGTATCTGGCGATATCCTCCATGCTGTGAGACACGAGAATTACGGTCATATTGGTATTCTTGTGCAGATAGTCGATCTGATCCAGAATGTCGTCCCGCCCTTTTGGATCCAGACCTGCCGTCGGCTCATCCAGCACCAGGACACTGGGCCGCATAGCCAGTACGCCTGCTATGGCCGCCCGGCGCTTCTGTCCCCCGGAGAGCTCGAAGGGAGACTGATGGTAGTATTCCTCCGGAAAGCCAACCAGCTCCAGGGCTTCTTTTGCGCGCTCCTCACAGACTTCTTTCGCCAGCCCCTGGTTCTTGGGGCCAAAGCATACATCGCTGAGAACATCCACCTCAAATAGCTGATGCTCCGGATACTGGAATACCAGCCCCACCTGATTCCGAAGCTCCTTCATGTTGTATCCTTCGTCATAGATATTCTTCCCGTCAAAATACAGTGCACCGCTGCTTGCTTTTATCAGACCGTTAAAATGCTGAATCAGTGTGGATTTGCCGGAACCGGTATGTCCGATGATCCCCACAAACTCTCCCTGACGAATCTCCAGGCTGATATCTTTGAGCGCCTGCTTTTCGTAAGCTGTTCCCGGGCTGTATACGTAATTGATATGTTCTAACTTAATTGACATAATGCTTCCACCAGCTCCTCTGTCCGTAAAATTCCGGAAGGAATCTTTAACCCCTTCCTTTTGAGCGCCTCTGCCAGCATCGTTACCTGCGGCACGTCCAGCCTGTACTTTTTCAGTTCGTCCACCCGGCTGAATATCTCCCGGGGCGTCCCATGCATTACAACATGTCCCCTGTCCATCACATATACCTGGTCTGCATCAATCACTTCCTCCATGTAATGGGTTATCAGAATAACGGTCACCTTTTTTCTTCTGCGCAGTTCCTGTACCGTCCGGATGACTTCTTTTCTTCCGTTGGGGTCCAGCATCGCGGTAGGCTCATCCAGAACAATGCATTTGGGTTCCATGGCGATCACGCCAGCGATTGCTACACGCTGTTTCTGCCCGCCGGACAGCTTATTCGGAGAATGATTCCGGTATTCCAGCATGCCGACCGCCTTCAGGCTGTCCTTTACCCTTTTCCAGATCTCATCGGTAGGTACACCCAGGTTCTCCGGACCAAATCCCACATCCTCTTCTACTACAGTGCCGATGATCTGGTTGTCCGGATTCTGGAACACCATTCCCGCCGATTGTCTGACGTTCCACAGCTCCATCGGATCCTTCGTGTCTCTTCCATCCACCCATATTGTCCCTCCCGAGGGAACCAGAATCGCATTCATGTGCTTCGCCAGCGTGGACTTTCCGGAACCGTTGTGTCCCAGAATGGCAACAAAGTCCCCCGGGGCAATGTCAATATCCACGCCGTCGACCGCGCGGTTCATGCCAATGACATTGCCTTCTTCATCCCGCTTTTCGTATTCATAAATCAGTTTTTCTGACCGGACCATCTTCATATATGGCTAACGCCTCCATTTTAACGTATTTACTGCTCACTATTGTACGGTATGAACTGGCTTTTTGCAAGGTGCAGTTTTGAGTACTGATAGCAGGCCACCGTCAATTTATAACCGCTCAGGCAAGTCTGAACGGTTACGGCGAGGGGCAGATGCCCCGAGACCATCACTTTATTGGCTCCGATGCCGTGCAGCGAGGTGCACGGCACGGTCTGAACAGTAACACGGTTACGCCAATTTTCTTGTTTTTGAATTCGTTCTATATTATAATATGCACAAAGATAATACCGGGAGGAAAATGTATGGAATTTCAGAAAATCAGTTCCCCGTCTCTCCGTGACCTTTTCGTGGAGCAGCTGGAACATCTTATTTTATCCGGGAAATTAAAAATCGGTGAAAAGCTGCCGCCGGAACGCCAGCTGGCCGAGATGATGCAGGTCAGCCGCGCCGTAGTGAACAGCGGGCTCGGCGAGCTGGAGAGAAAAGGCTTTTTGAATGTGAAGCCAAGAGTGGGCACTTTCGTGGCAGACTACCGCCGTAAAGGTACTTTGGACACGCTTCTTTCCATTATGAAATACAACGGCGGGAAAATACGCAACGAAGAAATCCGCTCGATCCTGGAGGTCCGTATCGCGTTGGATACCCTGGTTGCACAGCTGTGTATCGACCGGATTACCGAGGAGGAGATCCAGCTCCTCCGAGATAAGATAGAACAGATCAAAGATGCACAGTCTATAGGCGAAGCCTCACAGGCTGCGTTTGAATTTCAGCATGAGTTTGCCCTGCTCTCCCACAACACGCTCATCCCGCTGATTTTCCAGTCCTTCCGCGCCCCCGTGTTCACACTGTGGGAACGCTTTTGTACACTATATGGGATTCCCGTCCTGTATGAAAACAATTATAAGCTCTGGACCTTCATCCGGGACAGAGACACCCAGGGCGCCGTCGACTGGATCCAGGACTCCGTCAGGGAGAGTATCGATGGGAACCGGACGCTGTATTACGATTAATTTTACTGCTGTTGACAATAAGGATTCCAATACTGACCAGGAGCAGGGCGGAAAGGTTTTTAACCGTTACAATCCGCTCTCCAAGGAAGATACCGGACAAAGCCACCCCGAATACCGGGATGGAAAAACCGTATATGGCCACTTTGCCCACCGGGTTATATTTAAGCAGCAGAGTCCAAAGGCTGAATGCAGCCGTGGAAATAAGCGCCATATAGACCAGAAGCACTGTGGATTTCACAGTAAAGCCATTTACATGACCGCCAAGGGCGAACCCAATTATAATAAGAAGAACGCTCCCGAACAAGATCTGATAAGCAGTAATTGTCATTGGACTTTCTCTGTCCGATATTGTTTTCAATATAACCGTACTGATTCCATAAGCAACGGTACAGATAAATACCATGCCCTCGCCCATCAGAGAAAATCCATCCCCCCAGGCGCCGGGCGACAGGTTGATCACGATGACTCCTGCAAGTCCGAGAGCACAGCCTGCCCCTTTTTTCCACGTCATCTTTTCATCTTTTAGTATAAAATGTGCCGCTGCGATTGATACAAACGCATTGGACGCATTGATAATAGAACCTTTCGTGCCGGTCGTATGCGCAAGTCCCACATAAAAAAAGAAATACTGTACGGTTGTCTGCAGGATTCCCTGTCGCAAGATACACGGGATTGATGACTTTTTCATCGTCAGGAGCCGTTTCTCCATGATACATCCTATCACAAATGTGAGCACTCCAGAGAGGAAGAACCGGTAGCCAGCAAATAAGATCTGGCTCCCGGTTCCTTCTATTCCAAACCACTCATACCCTACCTTGATACAGGGAAAAGCGCTCCCCCATAGCGCGCAGCAAATTAACGCAAGGATGCAGATCACCGCCGGATTCTGCAGCTGATTCGCCTTCTGTGGTTTTGTTTGCATATTTCTCTACGCTCTTTCCGGTTCTTCGTACTCAACTCCAAAGGTCTCTACCGTTACTTTCTTCATAACCTGTGCTTCCAGAGGCTTATCACTGTAATCTGTAGCTGTCTCTGCGATCTTTTCCACAACATCCATTCCCTCCGTCAGTTCTCCGAATGCAGCGTATGCTCCGTCCAAAAATGGGGAACGCCTGTGCATGATAAAGAACTGGGATCCTGCTGAATCTGGATGCTGGGCACGTGCCATGGAGAGAACTCCCGGTGAATGCGGCAGGTCATTCAGAAAGCCGTTCTGTGTGAATTCTCCTTTGATTCTATATCCCGGGCCGCCCATGCCTGTCCCGTCCGGGCATCCTCCCTGAATCATAAATCCGCTGATGACACGGTGGAAAGTCAGGCCGTCATAAAACCCTTTTTTCACAAGAGATATAAAGTTATTCACCGTATTTGGGGCGATGTTTGGATATAATTTTGCCTTCATAATGTCCCCGTTTTCCATTTCAAATGTTACGATTGGATTTTCCATAATATAAACTCCTCTTTTCTATAAAAAATAATTATCTTTATTGTATCGGATTACAGTGCATTCGTCAATCAGCCATAGGTATACTATTCCATATATCTGATCAGGCCGCCCTTTTCCTCATATCCCGTATCCCACAGATCCTTCAGCGAAAATGTGCTGGCCTCCCCATATGTGGCCACCGTGATAAGCAGGTCCCCTTCTTTCTCTTCGTATCCAAAGCACAAAAACCAGTGCCATACAAAGTCTTTGTATCTTGGGTCTTTGTGCTTCAGCATCAGATACGGCACAGGGAATCCGGCGTCAATCTGCCCTTTTATAAAATCTGCTGCTTCCGTAAAGGTATGACCGCCGTCAAAGCCCGACATCTTAAGCCTTGTATCACCGCAGTCCCGCAGATATTTTTCAAACCCTTCTATAAACATGGATAACTTTTTAACGCCGCCCACCCGCGGCCTGATGTATGGTTTCATTTTCATGGAAAACTGAATGTACTCCTCTTTGGTCAGATTTTCCACGTCAAACGGATATAAGTGTTTTTTCCCCTGATACATTGCAAAATAAATGCAGCTGTCGCAGGCAGTTGCCGCCGCGCAGCCGCCAACATGCATCACCACATTGGTGAACCAGTCCTGGTCCCCTCCTACCTCGCCGTCTATCATAAAATAGTCTAATAATTTCTTCATCCTTACCTCCAAAGTGCTCTGCCGTCAAGCTCATGTTGTTCTGCCGTTACTTTGTCCGGCGCCCGGCTGATGCAAACGTAGAATAAAATACCACGCCAAGTATGATCACACCGCCGGCAAGCTCTTTTATCCCCGGCTTTTCTCCCAGAAACAAAAATGCCGCCAATATGCCGTAGACCGATTCCAGACCGGATATAATACCTGCCGTCTGCACTTTCACCGTTCCCAGTCCGTCAATATACATAGTATGTGCCACGGCCGTGAATACTACTCCCAGCAGAAGAAGCACCAGAATATCTTTCCCATTAACCGCGGGTTTCAGCAAAAAGACGGAAGGAAGCAATACGATGCCTGCCGTGGCCTGTTCATAGAATGCCGTAAGGCTGCTCGTATATTTCTCCATGAACTTCCGGTTCATTAACGATAATACCGCATAGGACAAACTGCCGGTCATCCCCCAGACTACGCCCTGCGTCATGGTATTTCCCAGCTGGAATTCCGGTACGATAAACAAAACCCCGCACAGCATAATAACTGCAGAAACCACACTGGAAAGCCGTATCTTTTCCCGAAAAAGAACCGGTTCCAAAAACGTTACGAATAACGGAAACGTAGAGAATGTCAGTGTCCCAATGGCTACCGTAGATGTCTGTATGGACTGCATAAAAGTGGTCCAGTGTACAGCCAATACAATCCCCGCCGTAATCATCAGCAGGTAATCCCTGCCCGATAAGAGACGCAGACGTTCCTTTTTTATCTTCAGCAAAAACCACAAAAACAAAGAGGAGAATATGACCCTCCCCAGTACGATAATCACTGCCGGCAGATCCACCCACTTCGCAAAAAGACCTGCCAGGCCGAATAAAAGCACTGCAATATGTATCGATGCAAGACCATTCCTCCGGCTTTCCATCCCCATTTCCGCCTTTCCTTATATCTTTCTCGATCTATTAGATCGCACCACCGACTATGTTATCAAACAAAATATAGTATAGCATAAACCGCACCGGCTTCAAAGGGGTCTGACCCCTTTGAACTTTTTCTTGCATTTTCACTGTTTTTGTTGTATATTTAAATCGTAAGTAGTAAGTAATAAGTAGTAACTTAATACACGATAAAAAAGGAGGGTTCTTATGTCAGAATTAACTTTACAAGAACGTTTTGCCCTTATTGCTCTTAACGCACAGGACAGTCTGCATATGACGACAGCTAAAAAAGCCGCCCTGCGCTCTATCGCAGCAGCGGAGATTTTAGAAAAGTATTTGGATGCTGTCTGGCCGGACCAGGATGCTCTGGAACAGGAATTAAAATCTGCTGCAGATGGTTCTTCCCGTACACTCAAACAGACCGAAAAAGAGATCAAGGCTATACTGGCTGAAAAGAATCTGCTGACCGAAATTCCTAATCTTCTGGCCTGTGATTTATTTTATGTAACTGCCGGAGTTAATATTTTTGAATACTGCAGCAATGTGGAGGAATACACACGACAAACGGAGGGCATGCGCGCGGAACTTATGGAAGACGGTAATGTTACCGACGATGTCATCTGCCTGTTTTGGCTGCTGCGCGAAAGCGGATGCTTTTATGATCTCTTTACCCGCGCGGAGCAGGGTTACCTTGCCACACGGATCAACCAGCTGTATCTGGAGTCGCCCTTGGCAAAGCAATTATTCCCCATCCAGACCCGTCACGCGTTTGAAGCCTTCAGCCAAAAGTTTCTGAAGAAAAAGGAGGATATTTTTACAACGCCCTTTGGAACCGGACTTCTGTTCGCCTGCCCGTTTTTCGAGCGCTCCCAGTCCATCTTCATTGAGGCAGACGCCTGGTTCTCGGGCAATGATAAGCGGCTGGAATGTGTCATCCGCCGGCTGGAAGAGAAGGGGCACGAGGTGCATGTCCTGCGCGCCGGCACCGTGCCGCTCCTGAAAGTGGATAATTTCCATTATGAGTGCATTCCCACACAGATCGTGGTTAAGGCCCCCATCCAGGGCGTCCGTCTGCGTCGTTATGTCATGTAGCAGCCCGTACATTAAGAAAAGTAAGGAGAGATTCTAATGTCAAGACAACGTTCTATGGAAACTATACTTGCATCTGAATACGTCTCCATCGGTGAACTCGTCCGTATCACCGGTGCGCGTTACAGCACCCTGAAGTATTATACCGAGGAAGGCATGCTGCCCTTCGAGCAGGCTGAGGAGAACCTGACCCGCCGCTTTCCCCGCGAAAATGCAGTTAGACAGATCGAACGCATCCGGGACTTGCGCCTGCAGGGGCTTTCCATCCCTGAAATAAAGGAACAGCTGGACCGGATTTAATGCCTATGGTCGAAATGTACACATTTTTTAAATTTTTTTGGTTACTCGTGATATTGTCCATTCGGGGTTTCTTTATTATACTGAATTCAGAAAGCAAGGCAATGCTGTTTTAATCTAAAATACAACGAAACAATATTTTAAGGAGGCTATACAAATGGCAAGTTTATCATTAAAGGGAATTCAGAAAGTATATCCAAATGGATTTCAGGCAGTAAAAGATTTCAACCTTGAGATTGATGATAGAGAATTTATCATCTTCGTAGGACCATCAGGATGCGGAAAGTCTACAACACTTCGTATGATCGCAGGTCTGGAAGATATTTCAGGAGGTACTCTGGAAATCGACGGAAAAGTTATGAATGACGTTGAGCCTAAAGACCGCGATATCGCGATGGTATTCCAGAACTACGCTCTGTATCCGCATATGACTGTATACGATAACATGGCGTTCGGTCTGAAGCTTCGTAAGATGCCGAAAGACGAGATTGACAAGAAAGTTCGTGAGGCTGCCAGAATCCTTGACCTGGAAAAATTACTCGACCGTAAGCCAAAGGCTCTGTCAGGCGGCCAGAGACAGCGTGTTGCCATGGGACGTGCTATCGTTCGTAATCCTAAGGTATTCCTGATGGATGAGCCGCTCTCCAACCTGGATGCTAAACTGAGAGTTCAGATGCGTATCGAGATTTCCAAGCTTCATGAAAATCTGAAAGCTACAATCATCTACGTAACACATGACCAGACAGAGGCCATGACACTGGGAACCAGAATCGTTGTTATGAAAGACGGCGTTGTTCAGCAGGTAGATACACCTCAGAATCTTTACAATACACCTTGCAACCTGTTTGTTGCCGGATTTATCGGTTCTCCGCAGATGAACTTTATGGATGCAGTTGTAAATGTTGCAGGCAGTGATGTTACACTGACCGTTGGCGAGCATGTGCTCAAGGTACCTGCTTCCAAGAAAAAAGCTCTGATCGATGGCGGTTATAATGGTAAGACAGTAGTTCTCGGCATCCGTCCGGAGGACGTACATGACTCAGAGGCATTTATCGCAAGCTCACCTGACAGCGTAATCAAATCCAAAATTAAAGTATACGAGCTGCTCGGCGCAGAAGTATATCTGTATTTTGACGTAGAAGGCACTCAGATGACAGCCCGCGTTAATCCGCGCACAACACTGAGAAACGGTGATGATGCTGTATTTGCACTGGATATGGAAAAGATTCACGTATTCGATAAAGATACAGAGTTGACGATTTCCAACTAATGCTTTAGAATAATATTATAATAATTAAGAGAGGGGCTGTACTATAAAAGTGCAGCCTCTTCAATTCTATCTATACGAGGGATGATTATGGAGAACACACCAGAGCTTGTAAAAGCTTTGTCCGAACTGAAAAGAATAACCGGCATGACGCTCGAAGTCCGCGCAGACACGCCGGAAGAGCTTGAAAATGCGCTGACGCAAGTCCGCTGTCTCACCCAGGCATACAGGGAAAAGTACAACAAGAACCATTTCCTGCAAAGCCTGATGACGGATAGCATTCCGGCGTATGACATCTACGAGCGGGCCGTCCGTCTCCACATCGATCCGGAATCTCAGAGGACTTTATTTCTGGTGGAAACCAAAAATACCCTGGATGACACTGTCATAGAGATTCTTAAGAATTTGTTTCCTTCACAGGCCAAAACTAACCTTGTTTCCATGGGTGAAAAGAACCTTGTGATACTACGCCCAAGGAAGTCCTCGGACACCGATGGCGACATCAGCCGGATTGCACACATGATCGTCGACACACTGAACATGGAGGCGCTGACACACGTGCAGGTTGCCTACAGTGGATGTATCAGCACGCTCATGGAACTGCCCGGCGCTTTTAAGGAAACCAGCCTGGCGCTGCGTGTCGGTAAGTTGTTTTATTCCGAGCAGACCGTATTTCCGCACGATCAGCTGGGTATTGGAAGACTGATCTACCAGCTGCCGGTAAGCTTGTGTGAAAATTTTCTGAAAGAGATTTTTGGAAGCGATATTCCGGACGCATTTGATGAGGAGACAACATCCACTATCAACAAGTTTTTCCAAAATAACCTGAACATAGCCGAGACATCCAGACAGCTGCATATGCACAGAAACACCCTCATCTACCGGCTGGAACAGATTGAAAAAAGGACAGGCCTGGACATCCGCAGATTCGAGGATGCCATGACCTTCAAAATTGCCACCATGGTCATTAACTATTTACAAACAGAAAGGAACTCCTGATATGAATGACGCTTTTTACGAACAACTTGTAGCCCGCAAATCCCGACCGCTGGATACCATAATCCGTATCCTCATCATCGCGGCCCTCGCCCTGATCCTCGTGTTTTCCATGATGTTCATCGGTTTTCTGGGGGTAATCATCACAGTCGTACTCGCTTTCCTGGCATACTATTTTGTCTTCCCTAAGCTAAGCGTGGAATACGAATACACACTGCTGAACCATGATATGGAAGTAGATGCCATCTACAGCAAATCCAAGAGAAAAAAACTGCTCACATTTGACATCCAGCAGGCCGAAATTATAGCGCCAAAGGGTTCACCGCGTTTGAACTCCCAGAACCCGGAAAAGACCCTTGATTTTTCCTCACAGGATGCCAACGCAAAAGCTTACTCCATCATGATCCAGCTGAACCAGAAAAACACATGCATCATCATAGAACCAGACGAAACCATGCTAAACCACATGAAATCCTGGATGGGGATGAAGCTTTATTTGGATTGAGACGGACGGAATTGGATAGAAGGGGGGCGCTGTATGGGGGCGCGGCAGGGCTCTTTGGGATGCTCTTTTGCGGTGTAACAGCCGCTAATCAAAAGGAAAGCCAGCATATATGAACACCGCCGACAAACACGGGAATGCCGGATGCATTCCCGCTTGAGTCGGCTTTTTTACAGGGCTTGTGGCCCTGTAAAAAGTTCATATGCTGGCTTTCCTTTTGATGAAGCGGCTGTAACACCGCAAAAGAGCATCCCAAAGAGCCCTGCCGCGCCCCCATACAGCTCGGTTCAACCAATCGGCAGATAAATATTCCAAATAAGAAGGAGCTTCCTGTAACGGTGTGCGGTGTATATTTAATTGCTGCACGGAACCTTTCTTGCCAACGGCTTCTACCGCCAGGATGCACCCAGCCTGTCTTGGATGTTGTATGCGGGGTGGGATGGGATGTCTTCCGGTATCCAAAAACACCGGAAGACATCCCATCCTGCGCCGCATACAACATCCAAGGCAGGCGGACAGACCATCAAACCAAATACTTACAAGCCGCTAAAGCCGCTACCGCCCCATCTGCCGCTGCTGTTGTGAGCTGGCGCACTTCTTTTGTACGGCAGTCTCCTGCTGCGAACACACCTGGACGGGAGGTCATGCAGTCCTCAGACGCCAGTATGAATCCATCTGCATCCAGTTTTACAAATTCGGCAAAAACCTGGTTCTGGGGGATCTGTCCGATTGCCACAAATACTCCGGCGACTTCTATGTTGAAATCTTCGCCGGTCTTTTTATTGTTCAGGGTCAGACCCTCTACCATGGTTTCGCCTATAATATCTTTTACTGTGGCACTAAGCACAAATTCTACGTTATCTCTTGCCTTCAGTGCGTCTACCAGGCTGCTGTCACCGCGGAATTCGTCTCTTCTGTGTACCAGATATACCTTTTTACAGTAGTTGGAAAGAAATTCCGCATCCTGAAGCGCCGTATTTCCGCCTCCAATGACCGCAACATCACGGCCTTTGAAAAATGCTCCGTCACAGGTAGCACAGTAAGATATGCCTGCGCCGGTGAGCTGGATCTCTTTTTCCAGCCCTAAGTGCCGGTGCGTAACTCCTGTGGCGATAATCACGGTTCTGCACGGGTATTCTTTTCCTGCAGTCTCTATGATCTTTAAGCCGTCCTCATCCCGGATACCCGTAACCTGTTCCATCACGGTCTCTGTTCCCAACTTCATCGCCTGATCCAGCAGATTCATAGAAAATTCGCTTCCGCTTACACTGGCAATCCCGGGGTAATTCTCTACATTGTGGGAAGAAGTAATCTGCCCTCCGAAATTCATACTTTCAATAATTAATGTACGTTTCCCGGCTCTCTGTCCATATATTGCCGCAGTCATGCCAGCCGTACCTCCGCCGATAATTCCGATATCATACATAATCAACCCTCCTTGTTGTTTCAATAACACGCCCGGTAATTTCACAGAGTACGACTACATCCTATAAAGATGTGTAGATTAAGCTCATTTCAGTGGGGGATACCGATTCCTCTCCGCCCGCCACTGCCGTTTATCTGTTATACTCTAGTATACCGTAAAATAAGTAACTGACTCATAAGCTGAGACAAACTTTCGAGAGTGCTGCTCCACAAACGCAGGCGTAGTGGGCTACGCTGAGGCTTGGGGAACATTGCTATCGGAAATTTAGGTCGGCTTATGTGGCAGTTAATTATTATATGATGTACTAGTGTGTCTCAGCATACGCTTTTATATTCGAAGCATTTGCCATTTTCTGCACGCCATCCTCACCGACTACAACCAATGTGGGAGCCTGCATTACACCGTATTTCTTCACAAGTTCTTCATTTTCTTCTGCATCTACTATCTCATAGGCTATATTTGCTTTTTCCAGAGAACTGGTTGCAATCTTACAGTTCGGACAGGTCTTGGTTGTAAAGAGGAGCGTTTTCATTTCTCCCGCCGGTACAGCCACTTCTTCTGCCGCCTTCTGTGCCTCATGTGTCCGTATGCTCATCTTGGAATTGCTGATATCATATACCTTGCGATCCTTGAATTCCTGTGTCTTACCATCGTTCCAGTTCTTTACAGGACGGTAGTACCCCGTAATACGGCTGTATACTTCCGTTTCCTCTCCGCAGTGCGGGCATTTGTATTGTTCTCCGGAAATATATCCATGGTTCTTACAGATGGAGTAGGTCGGTGACATTGTATAATATGGCATTTTGTAGTTCTCTGCGATCTTCTTAACCAATGATGCCGCTGCTTTCCAACCCGGAAGTTTTTCTCCGAGGAAGGTATGGAATACAGTCCCTGACGTATAAAGTGTCTGAAGCTCATCCTGAATATCAAGTGCTTCAAATACGTCTTCGGTATAGCCAACCGGCAAATGCGAACTGTTTGTATAATATGGTGTTCCATCTCCTTCAGCAGCAGTAATGATATCCGGAAACTGTTCTACATCATGTTTTGCCAGACGGTAGGTGGTTGACTCTGCCGGAGTTGCCTCCAGGTTAAACAGCTCTCCGTACATTTCCTGATAATCAGAAAGTCTTTCCCTCATATGGTTCAGTACATCTTTGGTAAACTGCTGGGTCTCTGCGCTTGTCATGTCTTTTCGGATCCATTTTGCATTCAGGCCGGCCTCATTCATGCCGATCAGCCCGATTGTGGAGAAATGATTCTCAAAAGAACCAAGATATCTCTTTGTGTAAGGATACAGTCCTTCCTCCATGAGCTTTGATATAACAACACGCTTTGTATGGAGGGAACTTGCTGCAATATCCATCATCTTATCCAGGTGTTTATAGAATCCGGCCTCATCCTCTGCCAGATATGCGATACGCGGCATGTTGATCGTAACTACGCCAATAGAACCCGTACTCTCTCCGCTTCCGAAGAAACCGCCGGATTTCTTGCGCAGTTCACGCAGATCCAGGCGCAGACGGCAGCACATACTTCTGACGTCGCTTGGTTCCATATCGCTGTTTATATAATTTGAAAAATAAGGAGTTCCGTACTTCGCTGTCATTTCAAAAAGGAGACGGTTATTCTCTGTATCAGACCAGTCAAAATCATTTGTAATGGAATACGTAGGGATCGGATACTGGAATCCTCTGCCCTCGGCATCCCCTTCGATCATCGTTTCGATAAATGCCTTATTGATCATATCCATCTCTGCTTTACAGTCCCCATAGGTGAAATCCTGCTGAACGCCTCCTACTATAGCCGGAAGGTTCGCCAAATCCCCCGGTACTGTCCAGTCCAGTGTAATATTGGAGAACGGAGCCTGGGTCCCCCAGCGTGACGGTATATTTACGCCGTATATAAAGGATTCGATACATTTCTTTACTTCCGGATATGTCAGATTGTCTTTCTTGACAAAGGGCGCCAGATAGGTGTCAAAGGATGAAAATGCCTGCGCGCCTGCCCATTCATTCTGCATGATTCCCAGGAAGTTGACCATCTGGTTGCAGAGTACGCTCAGATGCTTGGCCGGAGCCGACGTGATCCTGCCCGTTATGCCGCCCAGGCCATCCTGGATCAGCTGTTTCAGGGACCATCCTGCACAGTAACCGGTAAGCATGGACAAATCATGAATGTGAATATCCGCATTCTTGTGCGCTCTCCCCACTTCCTCGTCATAAATCTCAGACAGCCAGTAATTCGCTGTGATCGCGCCGGAGTTGCTGAGAATCAGACCGCCGACAGAATAGGTCACTGTAGAATTCTCTTTTACACGCCAGTCGGTAATCTTCACATAACTGTCCACAATTTCTTTGTAATCCAGCAGGGTTGAATTCAGATTCCGAATCTTCTCCCTCTGTTTTCTGTATAAAATGTAACCTTTTGCAACATCTGCATATCCTGCCTTTATCAGCACGGACTCCACACTGTCCTGAATATCCTCCACGGATACCAGGCCTTTTTTAATCTTTGGTTCAAAATCTGCCGTAACCTTCAGCGCCAGCAGATCGATTATGTCCTGATTGTATTGCTTTTCCTGGGCTTCGAATGCCTTCCTGATTGCCTCCCCTATCTTGGCAAGATTGAAGTCAGCTACCTTCCCATCTCTTTTTGTAACCTGATACATATTGTACGGTCGCCCCTTTCTCTAATCAAAGTCAGATAATTTTTGCCCAACCGGATACAGTTGGGCATCTGAAAATATTCTATCACCATATATTTCACTTGTCAACAAAGAACAACAATATCTAGTATGCAACTTTTTTGTTTCCAACTAGATATAGTTACAGTTTCCTATGTAAGGATCTGACCTTTAACGCTGTCACAGTCCGTCCCTCGCTGTTTCATCATCCCATGCAGTCTGCCTGAGGGAGTAAATATCACTCAACCCCTCTGAGTTCAGCATTGGGAATATTTCTTTTTACAATCTCCAGCGCCTGTTCCATAATCTCTTTTGTATAGGCGCGCAGCCCCGGCCTGATTAAATCCCCTGAATCCACAAATCCCTGCAGATAATATCTTTCAGCTCCCCGGAGCCAGCGTCCAATAGCCGCAAAGTCCTCTCTTTTATGAAATTCCCTTACTACCGTGGTACGAAATTCGCAGGGCACCGCACCCGACATCAGGAAATCCACGCTCTGCAGAATATCCTCCAAGTGATAGCCTTCGATCCCGATGGTCATACCATATTTATTCGGAGCATTTTTTATATCCATCGCCACATAATCGACCAGACGCTGATCCACAAGCCGCTTCAGACGGGCGGCACTGCTTCCGTTAGTATCCAGTTTTACCGCGTAGCCCAGATCCTTTACCTCTTTTATAAAGTCCTCTATATCCGGCTGTAACAATGGCTCCCCGCCCGTGATACATACGCCGTCCAGAACCCCCCGGCGTTTCTTAAGGAAAAAAAATACTTCTTCCTCTGGTATGTTAAGATTCACATCCACATGCGTTACCAGAGAAGCGTTATGGCAAAAAGGACACCGGAAGTTACACCCTGCGGTAAAAATCGTACACGCCACTTTCTCCGGATAATCCAAAAGTGTCAGTTTTTGCAAACCCTGAATATTCATCTGCTTACTCCTCAAATTTTAAAATATCCCATCATGACCGGCATATATTCCCGGCTGTATTCTCCCAGTGAATAGTCCCCCCTGCTCAGACACCAGTCTGAAATCAGCGCACGCTCACACAGAGAGTAATACTTGGTAATCTCATTGATAGACTTATCCTGGCGGATCTCCCCTTTTTTCTGGCCCTCCTCCACGATACCTGTGATCAACCGGTAATAAACTCTGTTCCTGTCCAGAAGGTGTCTCTGTCCCTTAGCGGTCAGCTGAGTGGAATACAAAGACGCCAGCAGATCTATATTGATCTTCTCCTCGATCATAGAATGTGCTCTGTAATTCAGGTACAAAAGCTTATCGTAATTATTCATATCCGGATCTATTTCCGCAGAAAGCTCTTCGTAAAAATCATCCAGCACTGTAGATAAAGTACTGAGCAATTCATCCTTTGTGTCAAAATAGTAATAAAACGAGCCTTTGGAAGTACCCGAAAGCTCAATGATATCGTCTACCGTTGTATGGTCATATCCCTTATCGTGGAACAGCTGCCATGCAGCGGATACAAGCCTTGCTTTCACACCCTTATTTTCTTTAGATTTCGCCATAATCTCCAGCCCTTCTTTGATAGAATTCTTAATAACTATTTTAACACAAAATTCAATGAGTGGAAAGAAAACCTCAAAGCTGGCTCATCCAATCGGCAGGAAAACCCGCCAACCGGGTGGGATCCCGGACCAGGGCAGCGGATGTGGATTGGCTATGCGTGTCTTTTCATCTTCAAGATGTGTATTGAATTATTTTGATACTGGAACCGTATCCCTTTGCTTATGTACACCTACTGGGGACATAAAAGTCCCGCCAATTCAATGCCATACGCTGCCCCCGTTTGAGGCCCCTCCTTAGAAACGAGCTTTTTCCTACCGGTTGGATGCGCCAGCTCCATGAAGGGATAGCCGAAAACCTCCCGGAGAACATCCATGTCCTTTCAAAAACGCTCTAAGTGGACCTTAGAAATTCTTGGTGGGAAACAGCCCTGAAAATGGAGAGATTTTTGGATTCCGAATCCAAAAATCAGCTGACCCAGCGCGAGAAATCATCGGGATTTCTCGTGATGTGTCAGTGGTGCTCCATTTTCAGGGCTGTTTCCCGCCTAGAATTTCTTAGGTCCGCGGCCGCGTTTTGAAAGGACATGGATGTTCTCCGGGAGGTTTTCGGCTATCCCTTTATGGAGCGTCCCCATCCGCTGCTGATTGTTAGTAAAAAAATCACATATTTTTAGATATCTCAGTGCAGGCTTTCATTGCCTCTATTACCGCGCTTCTGAATCCATTCCTTTCCAAGACTCTGACTGCTTCTATCGTAGTTCCTGCAGGAGAGCACACCATATCTTTAAGTTCTCCAGGATGTTTTCCCGTCTCCAGGACCATCTTGGCGCTGCCGTATACGGCCTGTGCAGCGAACTTATATGCCTGTGCCCTCGGCATGCCATCGGCAACTGCTGCATCTGCCATTGCTTCAATAAACATGAAGACATAGGCCGGTGAACTTCCGCTTGTTGAAACAACAACATCCATCAGTCTTTCCGGTACTACTTCCACTTTTCCAAACGCACTCAGGATACTGACTGTATGCTTCAGTTCCTCTTCTGTCACATACTTATTCGGACAGGCAGCCGTCATCCCCTCTCCTACCATTGCCGGTGTGTTCGGCATTGTACGAACTATTTTCACCTTTTTGCCAAACTGTTCCTCCAGCCAGGCCAGTGTTTTTCCAGGCGCAATCGTAATGATGATCTGGTCATCTCTGACAAAATCTTTGATTTCCTCAATTGCTGATGCATAGAACTGCGGTTTTACAGAAAGAACAACCACCTCTGACTTCTCAACAACTTCCTTGTTATCTGCTGTTACGTTAATTCCATATAAAGATCTGGCCTTTTCTCTCCCCGGTTCAAACACATCCGAACCGATGATCTCTTCTGCACTGAAAATCCCCTCTTTAATAATGCCACCCATAATAGCGCCTGCCATGTTGCCTGTTCCAATAAATCCTAATTTCATAATCGTCCTCCTTGTTTATTTTTTGTCAATCAGGGGCAAAGGGGTCAGACCCCTTCACTTTTACCGCACGGTGAAACTGCTTTCTTTCTCCAGGGGAATTTCTTTCGTATCCATCCATTCTATTGTTATAAAATGTCCCTGGTTCAACCCCACCAGCAATTTGTTTATCATTGGCTCCCGCCCCTGGATTTCCATGGTTACCGTGCCGTCCCATTCATTTTTCACCCATCCGGTCAGCTGCAGTGACTGTGCAAGATATTTGGCGGTGTAACGGAACCCTACGCCCTGGACACGGCCATAAAATACGATGCGCTTTCTAATTTCTGACATATTCCCACCTTTTTACTTTCCTCTTATCTGTTACAAAGGTCAGGCCCCTTTACAGCCGGAAAAGAGACTGCGCCGGAAAACCAGACAGTCTCTCTTTTATTCATGGCTGCCTGCTGTATTCTACAGTTCGATCTCAATCCAGTCTTCCTCCGGATAATCCACCACGAAGCAGTCATTCGCATAAACCCTTTCCGGCAGAACAATCAGTACATGTACCACATCTTCTTCCACCGGCATCGGCGCGAGGTGCCATACGCCCGTATTCAGCTTCACCACGGTTCCCTTCGGCACAACAAAGGCTTCTGTCAGCTGCGGTACCGGGTCTTTTGTCGGAGGCGCTGCATGAATCACAACATCTCCGTCCAGCGGAAGGATCCCTTCCCCTGTATAATTATGATACTCTGCAGAATTAATGATCATCTTGTCTGTTTTTTCCGTGACAAGAGATGAGAAGGTGACCGGAACCCTTCCGGAAACAGGAAGCGCTACTTTGTCATTATAGAATGCTCCAAGAGCGTTCCCCTCCGGCTCCACCAGGTTATAAAACTCCCCATACTTTGAAAATGCTTCCGCTGTCAGTTTCTGTGCTTTGATTGTTCTCATCTTCTACCTCCAAGGATCTTATATTTTTCTTATATCTTACCACTTAATCCTCAAAAGTGAAACCTGTCATCAGACGAATTATCAGTGAAAATTCTGTTCCGTCCTTTCAATAATCTCATCCTGCAGCGCTTTGCTCAGATTTCTGAAATGGTCGCTGTAGCCTGCCACACGCACAATCAGGTCCTTGTAATCATCGGGATGCTTCTGTGCCTGAATCAGGGTTTCTCTGTCAATTACATTGAACTGGATGTGGTGTCCATCCATGTTGAAATACGTGCGCACCAGATTTGCCATCTGCTCCAGACCCTCGTCTCCCGACACCACGCTTGGTGTGAACTTCTGGTTCAGCAGTGTCCCTCCTGTCTGCAGGTGGTCCATCTTCGCGCAGGACTTCACGACAGCTGTCGGTCCGTTGGTATCCGCCCCCTTCTCCGGAGAAATTCCTTCGGATACCGGTTTGTGCGCCAGACGCCCGTTTGCACTCGCCATCATCACATCACCGAAATACACATGGCAGGTCGTCGGCAGCATATTAATCCTGTACGTCCCCCCCAGCATATTCGGACGCCCCGTTACCTGGCTCCTGTAATATTCAAACACAGAGCGCATAATATCATCTGCATAGTCATCGTCATTCCCGTATTTCGGGGTCTTATTGCGCACCAGATTCGCAATTCGGTCATGCCCCTCGAAGTTATCATCCAACGCCTGCATCAATTCTTCCATGGTAAATGTTTTTTTGTCGTAAACATGATATTTCACAGCGGAAAGACAGTCTGTAATCGTACCGATACCTACGCCCTGCAGGTACTTCGTATTGTACCTTGCACCACCGCCGTTATAATCTCTTCCCTTGGAAATACAGTCGTTCGTAATAATTGAAAGAAACGGCACGGGCATATATTCGGCGTAAATCTTTTCGATCACATTACTTCCCTTGATCTTGATATCAATAAAATACTTCATCTGTTTCTTAAATGCATCAAATAACTCGTCATAAGAAGCAAAATCTGCCGCATTGCCCAGCTTTAATCCCAGCTGCTTACCGGTCATCTTGTCAAACCCATTATTCAATGTCAGCTCGAACACCTTCGGTATGTTAAAATATCCGGTCAGAATATAAGCTTCATTTCCAAAAGCCCCCGTTTCCACACAGCCGCTGGTTCCCCCGCGTCTTGCATCCTCCAGCGATTTTCCTGCGTTGAGAAGCTCCTGAACGATAGCTTCAGTATTATAAAATGCGGGCTGTCCCCAGCCTTTTCTGGAAATCTCGCAGGCACGCTTCAGAAACTTCTGAGGCGTTTTTCTGCTGATCTGTACATTGGAACTTGGCTGCAGCAGCTTCATCTCATCCATACAGTCCAGAATCAGATAGCTGACATTATTCACACCATTTTCTCCGTTCGGTGTAATGCCGCCCGTATTCAGATTTGCAAAATCCGTATAAGTGCTGCTCTCCTTCAGTGTAATACCAACTTTGGGAGGCGCTGGCTGGTTGTTGAATTTAACCCAGAGACACTCCAAAAGTTCCAGCGCTCTGTCATCATCCAGAATGCCGGACTCCACATCCTTTTCGTAGAACGGATTCAGATGCTGATCCAGGCGTCCCGGGCTGTAGGCATCCCAGGGATTCAGTTCACTCGTCACGCCAAGATGCACAAACCAGTACATTTGGATTGCCTGCCAGTAAGTCTCCGGCTTGTGAGCGGGAACTACATCACAGTTGGCAGCAATCTGAAGAAGCTCTTCTCTGCGGCCTGCATCTTCCTCCTTTGCCGCCAGTTCACGTGCATATGCAGCATATCTTTCCCCGAGTATCATGATGGCATCGCAGGCCAACTTCATGCCTTCCAGTTCATTCTTCTTATCAAATGCTTCGGTATCGTTCATAAAATCCAGCTTGCCGATCGCATTCTGAATATCTTCTTTGTAATCCACAAAACCTTTTTCATAAATTTTTACAGAGCCGACCGTATGTCCCGGCCCCCTCTGCTCCATAAATTCCGTAAAAATGCCGGCCTCATAGGCGTCTTTCCACTCCGGTGTCATCTGGCGGAGAATCCGGCTCCTCATAGAACGCTTTTCCCAGTATGGAATCATAACTTCTTCCTGTACTTTATAGTCTGTTTCCTTCACCTTAAAATTAATCAGGTCCCGGTCGTTCATGACATGCATATCTTCCACTGTATGACAGCACAGTTCCGGAAATGTCGGCGCCGCCTGCGGGGAATCCCCTTTCTCCCCCACAATCAGCTCACCCTCACCGATATACAGCGTCTTTGTTGAAAAATAATCCTTTAATACCTGTCCGCGCAGCTCGGGCACAGACAATTCGCCCTCATATTTCTTGTAGGTAGCGGTCTCACTGAGCGCCCGCTCCAGATCAATATGCGCAGGTGTATCCAGGCTCAGCTTTCTAAGCGCCTTTATGCGTGCATTCATTCCTCTTTCTTCCATACTTAACCTCCTATTTTTACATCCTGGAATCCGGCTTTCCGGAATAATTCCACAAAATGATTCATTTCTTCCCTGTCGGGTGCATGCATGTCTGCCCCTTCGTAGCAAATACCCGCTTTCATGTATTTACCGGAGCCCGTGTTATGATATGGCAGCAGGTTCACTCTTGCTGCATGAATGTTTTTCTCCTGAAGATAACGGATCATCGCCTTCATCTCTTCCTCATTGCCGTTCACTTCTTTGATGACCGGAATACGAATATAGATTCTGGCCCCGTCCCGGCTCAGCTTTTCCAAATTTTCCAGAATCAGCTCATTGCCGGACCCCATATACTTTTTATGCAGCTCCGTATCCAATGTCTTGATGTCATACAAAAAAGTGTCCGTATATGGCAGAATCCGTTTATAATTTTCATACGGCGCCTGCCCGCATGTATCGATTGTGACAGAGATACCGAAGTGATACAGCTTTTTCACAAGCGCTTCCACAAATTCTATGTCAGCCGCCATCACTTCTCCACCGGAAAGCGTAACCCCTCCGCCGGATTCCTCGTAAAACATCTCATCTTTCCTGAGCTCTTTCACAAGTTCATTGACCGTATATTCTTTTCCCGCTATCTCCCGAAGGTTCCGGTTGCAATAATCCGTACATTTCCCACAGGCCGTACATTTCGCCCTGTCGGTAATGGCTTTTTGTCCGGACATTTCAATTGCCCCATTCGGACAGGCAGCCGCGCAGCCTCCGCAGCCCACACATTTTTCACTGTCGTACAGCAGCTCCTTCTTAAAACTCTGTGTCTCCGGATTGTGGCACCAGACACACCTCAAATGACAGCCTTTGAAAAAAACCGTCGTACGTATCCCATCTCCGTCATGGATCGAATACTTCTGAATGTTCGTAATCAGACTCATGATTCCAACCCTCGCTCGCCTTATTCTGTGCTTACAAAAAGCGCAGTTTGGACTAATGTTTGTACTATAGTCTAAATTTATCACACGCCATTCGTTTTGTCAATAAAAACGCTAGTACAGCAGGTGTTTATTGATGAATTATTAGTGCAATACTGTACTAGAGAAAGAAAATATGTTGTTTATATTTATTTGTTGTGCTATAATTTATTAAAATTCGTTCTGATTATAAAGGGTTACACCTAAGTAAGAAGGCGCACAGAGATGATTGATACGGGATTTTTTCTCGTTTCTAAGAGGGGGAAGACTGCCCCTTTTTATCGCCTGCGCCTTTGGTGCAGGTATTTTTTTGCACTTGTCTATATTCTGAGGATATAAGGAGGTTTTATGGAGACGAGAATTGCTTTGATTGGAATCGTTCTGGATTGTACCGATTCGGTGGAGGAGCTGAACCATCTGCTCAGTGAATACGGGCAGTACATCGTGGGCAGAATGGGCATTCCATATCGGGAAAAGAATATTTCCATTATCAGTATTGCCATGGACGCGCCGAATGACGTTATCAGTGCTCTTTCCGGGAAGCTGGGTATGCTGCCCGGTGTCAGCACGAAAACGATTTATGCCAAGACGAAGTAGGGAACTGGCAGCCCCGTCTGTCAGGGTATGTGTTACGGGATGCCCTTTGGGTATACCTTATTCTACTGCTTTGCAGCAGACCCGCCCGTCAGGGCATGTATTACGGGATGCCCTTTGGGTATGAAAGAGTCCGGGTACCGTTTTGGAGTGCCCATGAAAAGGAGAATTTTCTATGAAGCATTTGATTGATAAACTGGAACAGACCGGTGCGCTTTCCAGGGAAGAATGGACGGCTCTTATCCGCGGTCGCACGCCGGAACTGGCAGAGTATTTATTTGAACGTGCGCGTACAGTCCGGCATAAATACTATGGACACGATGTGTATATCCGCGGCCTGATTGAGTTTACGAATTACTGTAAAAACGACTGCTACTACTGCGGCATCCGCAAGAGCAACCGCAGCGCCCGCCGTTACCGGCTGGATAAGGAGGCCGTGCTGGACTGCTGCCACAAGGGGTATGGCCTTGGCTTTCGTACTTTTGTACTGCAGGGTGGGGAGGATGGATACTATACCGATGAAATTATGGCGGATATCGTGCATAATATACGGCAGCATTTTCCGGATTGCGCCATTACGCTTTCCCTCGGTGAGAGGACACGGAAGAGTTATCAGCTTCTTTTTGATGCGGGTGCGGACCGCTATCTTCTCAGGCATGAGACTTTTGATGCCGCCCACTATCGGCGGCTGCATCCACAATCCCTGTCCGCAGCCCACCGCCAGCAGTGTCTCTGGGATCTGAAAGAAATCGGCTATCAGACAGGTACCGGTTTTATGGTTGGTTCTCCCTTCCAGACGCCGGAAAATCTGGCTGGCGATATGCTTTTTATTAAGGAGCTGGATCCGCAGATGGTAGGAATCGGTCCCTTTATTCCTCACCATGAGACACCCTTTGCCGAATACGCAGCAGGAACGCTGGAACTGACGCTGTTTATGCTGGGGCTGCTACGCCTGATGCTGCCGAAAGTACTGCTTCCCGCAACTACTGCCCTTGGAACCATTGCTCCGGACGGCAGGGAAAAAGGGATTTTGGCCGGCGCCAATGTGGTCATGCCCAACCTTTCGCCCGTTGAGGTGCGGGGAGATTACCTGCTCTACGACAATAAGATCTGCACCGGGGATGAAGCAGCGGAATGCCGGAAATGCCTGGAACGCCGTATGGAGTCGATCGGCTATCAAATTGCTGTTTCCCGGGGCGACTCACTCAACACGGCGGCTCTGTCGCGTAGTCTGAGCGCTGCTGTTGTTCCCGAGTGACGCCTGAACCTGTTACTATTAAATATATCTATACAATCATAAACGGAGGATACCTAAATGTATGATGTAAATTCCAAACACGCCGAAGATTTTATTAACCATGAAGAAATTCTGGAGACACTGGCTTATGCCAACGAGAACAAATGTAATGAAGCCCTGATCGATTCTCTTATTGAGAAGGCAAAGAAAAGAAAGGGACTTACCCACCGTGAGGCCTCTGTGCTGCTGGCCTGTCAGATCGAGGAGAAGAATGAGGAAATTTTTAAACTGGCGGAACAGATTAAAAAAGACTTTTACGGCAACCGCATTGTGATGTTTGCGCCTCTTTATCTGTCCAACTACTGTATCAACGGATGTACATACTGCCCTTATCACAGCAAGAATAAGCACATTGCCAGGAAGCAGCTTTCCCAGGAGGAGATCCGCAAAGAGGTGATCGCGCTGCAGGATATGGGGCATAAACGCCTGGCTCTCGAGGCGGGGGAGGATCCGGTCCGTAATACGATGGATTATTATCTGGAATCTATCAAAACGATTTACAGTATCAAGCATAAGAACGGCGCTATCCGCCGTGTAAACATCAATATAGCGGCTACTACTGTAGAGAACTACCGCCTTCTGAAAGAGGCCGGTATCGGCACTTACATTTTGTTCCAGGAGACGTACCACAAAGAAAGCTATCTGCAGCTTCACCCAACAGGACCGAAGCACGACTATGATTATCACACGGAGGCTATGGACCGCGCAATGGAGGGCGGCATCGACGATGTAGGCGTTGGTGTGCTGTTCGGACTGGACAAATACCGCTATGAGTTTGCCGGTCTTCTTATGCACGCGGAACATCTGGAAGCGGCTTTTGGTGTAGGACCTCATACGATCAGTGTCCCTCGCCTGCGCCATGCTGATGATATCGATGCAGATTCCTTTGACAACGGAATCGATGACGACACCTTTGCCAAGATTGTTGCCTGTATTCGAATTGCAGTCCCATACACAGGAATGATCATTTCCACAAGAGAGAGCCAGAAATGCCGTGAAAGAGTGCTCCATCTGGGTATTTCACAGATCAGCGGAGGGTCCCGCACAAGCGTGGGCGGTTACTGCGAACCAGAGCCGGACGATGCCAAATCCGAACAGTTTGATGTCAGCGATAAAAGAACGCTGGACGAGGTTGTCCGCTGGCTGATGCAGATGGATTATATTCCGAGTTTCTGTACCGCATGTTACCGGGAAGGGCGTACCGGCGACCGTTTCATGTCTCTTTGCAAGAGCGGCCAGATTCAGAACTGCTGCCATCCGAATGCTCTGATGACTCTGAAAGAATATCTGATGGATTATGCTTCCCCTGAGACAAAGGCTCTCGGAGATAAACTGATCGATAAAGAAGTGTTGAATGTGCCTAACGAAAAGGCGCGTGCAGTTGTAATTGATAATCTGCGTCTGATTGAGCAGGATAACAGAAGAGATTTCCGCTTCTAAACTAAATTACAGGGGGTATTTTTATGAGTTTAAATGCAGCACCTTCTTCAGACAGAGTGCATATCGGCATCTTCGGCAGGAGAAATGCCGGGAAGTCCAGTATCATCAACGCGATTACCGGTCAGAATCTTGCCATCGTATCAGACATCAAAGGCACGACCACCGACCCGGTTCTCAAGGCGATGGAACTGCTGCCGCTGGGCCCCGTGGTTATAATAGATACACCGGGGCTTGACGATACCGGGGAGCTGGGAGAGCTCAGAATTCAGAAGGCATACCAGATCCTGAATAAGACAGACATCGCAGTTCTCGTCATTGACAGCGTTTCCGGCATGACAGATGTGGATGCCGGGATACTCGATCGGATTTTGAAAAAAGAAATCCCTTATGTGGTTGTTTTGAACAAATCCGATCTGGCACCTGGCTCCAATACCGATTTTACCGGATGTATGCCTGCTGTTCCCTCAGACAAAGTCATTGCAGTAAGTACCGTTACCGGGGAGAATATCCACGAACTGAAGGAACTGATTGCCCGGCAGGCGCCGGTAGAGAATGAGCGCCGGATCGTATACGGCCTGATTAAGCCATCCGACTTTGTGGTTCTGGTCGTTCCGATCGATAAATCAGCCCCCAAAGGACGGCTGATCCTGCCGCAGCAGCAGACAATCCGTGACGTTCTGGAATCCGGCGCCGTTTCCATCGTCACAAGAGAAACCGAACTGGAAGAAACGATGGAGAAGCTCGGTCATCACCCCGCACTCGTAATCACTGACAGCCAGGCGTTCGAAAAAGTAGCTGCTATGGTGCCTTTGGATATACCACTGACTTCCTTTTCCATCCTTTTTGCCCGTTATAAAGGAAATCTTGAGACAGTTGTAAACGGGGCAAAGGCTCTTGATACATTGGAAGAAGGAGATACAATCCTGATATCAGAGGGCTGTACCCACCACCGCCAATGCGAAGATATCGGGACAGTAAAACTGCCCCGGTGGATTACCAGTCATACAGGTAAAAATATTAACTATGAATTTTCCAGCGGAACTGAATTTCCCATAGACCTGTCAAAATACAAACTGATCATCCACTGCGGAGGATGTACTCTCAACGAGAGGGAAATGAAGTACCGCCTGAAATGCGCCCAGGATCAGAATATTCCTATCACGAACTATGGAATCGCTATCGCTCATATAAAGGGAATCCTGGAGAGGAGTATCGAGATCTTCAAAGGGGTCTGACCCCTTTGAGTACCATATTCAGAATCGTTTTACAATATAAAAACCGGTTCCCGTGTTTTTTCACGGAACCGGTTTTTATATCGTCTGTAAAGAAATAAACCCATACACTGCAAGGCCCGCGCCACAGAAGAATAATACGGCAGAAATGACAATCAGCCCTATTACAATTCCTGGTTTTCCTTTCGGAAACAGTTTATCCCGATAACCCGGCGTTCGACTATGCAGCAGATAATTACCGATGTACATGCAGGCCGGAGCCGCCGCACACATCATCATATACAGCCCTGCGCTCATCATGGGGATCGATGTAGATTCGTACCCGATCTCGTTCCACACCCCTAGCTGCGCATAAACATCTTTCATTCCAAAGAGCAGGATAATAGGCAGAAGATTATTTATAAAATGAAAGAAACAATTATAGAACATATTTCCACTTTCCAATATAATCCAGGCCATGACAACTCCGCCGATGGCAGTCGGGATAAACCGGAAAATGTCTCCGTGAAATGCGCCAAATACAACTCCGCTAATCAAGATAGCTGCCCATTTATATTTGTGTGGCTTCAGGCTTTTGAAGAAAATACCGCGAAAAATTATCTCCTCACAGACTGCCGGTGTGACCGCTACTATAAGTACTGCCGCCAGAAAAGGTATATTCATCATCTGGGAACTCAGGCCCGCATTCACTCCTTGTATTTCTTCCATGAAGAAAATGCTCACAAGCAGAACAAGTGTCATTTCTATAAGAAACGCTCCCACCCACATCAAAAAGGTGCCAAAAACACCGGCGCCTGCCGGTCTTCTGAATGGAAACAGTTCTCTCGGATTCCCCCTGAACGCGAGAACCAGCCCCAATGCGGCGGCAAGCATCAGCCATTCCGCCAATAATGAGCCATAAATGCCAAAGGGTGACAGTACCGTAGGCGAAACTATAAATATTACAACTGCAGCTGATACCAAAACTACCAGTCCCTGCCAGACCTTGAGTTGTTTATAATTCTTACTCATTCATTAACTCCCCCTCTAAAAACCTGTTTGTTAATCTTAAAATGTAAAACAATTCTGAAAACGGAGTTCAAGGGGGTCAGACCCCTTTGCAGAGGGGTCTGACCCCCTTAAAGCAGTTGGAAACTAATTGTTTTCTTTATTTCCATCCTGCGCTGTTTCATTTTGTCCTGCTCCCTCTCCCTGGGGCTCCGATACTTCGGGCCGTTTTGGGAAGGTGATTTCCGCCTTATACAGATCCGCCTCTGTCGAGATCTTTAGGCTGCCATGCTGCAGCTCGGTAAATGTTTTCGCAATTGCCAGCCCCAGTCCGGAGCCTTCTGTATTTCTTGATGCATCACCCCTGACAAATCTGTCCGTTATTTCGTCTGTATTGAAGCTCAGCTCCGTGGCCGAAATATTCTTCATAGAGATATACACCTGGTGGTCCAGATCCTTCATCTCCACATATACACGGGTATGCGGCATCGCATATTTTGTAATATTCACAATTAGGTTCTCAAAAATCCTGTATGTTTTCTGGCTGTCCAGCCAAAGCACGATCTTGTGTTCCGGAAGGTTCCAGCGGAAATCCAGGTTTGTTTCTTTTATTTTATTATCATACTCCAATCCAACCTGTTTTAGCAAGTCAACGATGTCAACCCGCATAAAATTCATAGTTATATTCTTACTGGTTGCCTTGCTGATCTCAAATAAATCCTCGATCAGTACCTTCAGCCTAAGGGACTTGCGTTCCAGCACGTCAATGTACTCTTTCCTTTTATCATCGTCTGTTTCGTTCTTTACCAAATCCGTATACGTGATAATTGCAGTCAGAGGTGTTTTTAGATCATGGGAAACATTCGTGATCAGTTCTGTTTTCATCCGCTCACTCTTAACTTCCTCTTCCACGGCCTTTTTAAACCCGTTCTGAATCCTCTTAATCTCTTCCTGAATAGGGTTGAATATCCCCATATCTCCTTCAATTGGTGTGTCCAGATCCCCCTCTGCGAGCTGGTTTGTCGCACTGAGGAGCAGCTTATACTTTGATTGGATATCATTAAAATATTTTTTCAAAAAGATAAAAAGTGCAACAGAATAAATAATGAGTGCTACGATTCCATAATACCACAGGCTGCATACGACTACCAGAACAACAAAATTGATTGCGATAATCTTAAAAATCGTCCTGTTTGTTTTATCCTGGAAATCCAGGTGCATAAGCACGTCATACTGTCTTTTGCAGAACCGCTTAATACCGCCCCATATACCACCTGCTCCTTTCTTTACTTTTTCCCCATATTCATCACCGCCTTGTTTCATCCAGCGCAGAAACCTTACACATAAAGATCTCTGCTTCCAATATTCTTTTTTCATAGTTAACATCGCGCTCAGACTGACAAAACCCCAGAATGCAATGCCAAATATCAAAAACCACATAGCCACATTCATTATGGCTGACATTGCTGAATTCGGCGCTCCGCTGCTGCCTGTTATATACTCTGCAGCCCCGCCCCCCAGCGTAATCCAAACAACCTTGGCCGGATAATACATAGCACTTGCCAGTATGCACAGAACAATCACAACGATTTCAAACGGTGCACTGAATACTTTTTCTCCTCCGAACGCAAAACTCTTTTTCACAGAAAGTAATACCGCTGTCACTGCCAATACGGCTGCAAACAGGAACAAAAAACCACTGAACATAGAATTTGAGATCAGTGCAGCTACCGAAGTATCGATATGCAGCTCATTGCTATCGATATAAGAATTCAAGTTCTCCGCTGTCACACCATAAACGATCTGCACCTCTGTCGGCTCGGAAATCCCCCGCCATTCATAATTTATCACCTGCTGATCCAGAAGATACTGCTCAATCTCATATTCTGTCCTCTCGTCCAGCATATTCCCGTTCACCTGGATATCGGAGAGTTCTCCGTCATCCTGGAAAGTAAATGCCGCGCGAAAGGCATAAGCGGTATCCTCCTTTTTCACCAGATTTTCAAGTACTGACTTACTATTGCTCTCCAGAAGTGCGTTTCCATCCCAGTCGAACACTTCATAATCCATATATTTTCTCAAAAGGTCGAACCGGTCGCCGCCATACTTCTGTAATACATATGCTCTGTCAGTTTCCTCATATACCTCATTGTATAGTATATAATTCCCCTCAATAAGCCCGCCGGCTATCTGGATCACCTCGTCATTACTTACCTTGGTCTCATCCAGCCTATCCTGCATTTCCCTCGAAAATACAGGGTAAGCCAGCACCATCCCCACGGAACAGATAATCAATACCGCAATTGCCAGCAATACAGCCAGTCTATGACTGTTTCTCAATTTTGTATCCAACGCCCCACACCACCTTCAAATATTTTGGATTCTTTGGATCCACCTCAATTTTTTCCCGGATATTCCGTACGTGAACCATAATCGTATCCGTACTTATAGCCTTTTCCTGCCATACCCTTTCATAAATTTCTTCCGCAGAAAAAACACGCCCCGGATTCTTTGCCAGAAGCAGCAAAATCTTATACTCAATCGGTGTCATTTTAACCGGATTACCATCCACAAATACTTCCACCGTATCCTCATTGATCTCCAGGCCGCCGATTGCATGCACATTTTCCTTTGGTTCCAGCTTCTCCATGAACCTCCGGTAACGCCGCAGCTGTGAATTCACCCTCGCCATCAATTCCATTGGCGTAAACGGCTTTGTTACGTAATCATCTGCCCCGATATTCAGGCCCATGATCTTGTCTACTTCCTCGGACTTCGCTGAAAGCATAATCACCGGAAAATCATACTTCTCTCTCAGCTTCATTGTCATCCTGATTCCATCCATCCTTGGCATCATCACATCCACGATTGCAAGGTGAATCTCCTCTTTCTCCATAACTTCCAGGCCTTCCACTCCATCCGCAGCCTGAAACACCTTATATCCCTGGCTTTGCAGGTAAATCTGGACACCTTCCCTGATTTCTTTGTCATCCTCTACGATTAATATATGATTCGTTTCCATAACTTCCTCCTGATATTTTTTTTCAAAAGGGTCTGCCCCTTTTGCAGAGGGGTCTGACCCCTATACGTTTAACAGTATACCACATTTCGGAATATTTGCATTCGTTGGAAGCTCAGGAATGTTCTTTTTATTTACTTCACCGTAATTATGAGCTGCGACAGTCACTGTGGAGAACGGCAGCGGTATCACATATTTATCCCATCTCCAGGTCATTCTGAGTTTTGCAGAATAGGAAACGGAGATACCGACAAAGTCTTCTTCTGCCTGTTCAGACAGATAAAAGGCCAGTTTTTTAGGTTCATGCCTTGGCCCCAGGGGACCGTCAAGCGCTACGGCGATGGAACGGGTTCTTTCGTATGCGTTCTGCATGATTACTTTGAGCGCCCCGAAGCTGGCAAAACCGTCCGGCACTCTCAGGGCGTGGCCGCCGCTGCGCTCTATCATATTCTGAATATAGTCTCCTCTTTTATCAGCAGTCACAATTACATCGACAGGACTGGTCTGTTTCGAGATTTCTGAAAGTATCATGTTCATAAAAAAACTGTCCTCGTGCCAGAAACCGAATATCTGACTTCCGCCGCTTATCGAATTTTCGGCCCACTGTATTGTAACTGTTTTATTAAGAAGCTTTAAATAACCGATAAATAGATGCCCCAACACGTTCTGCCCGATTTCTCTCATTTTCATATGCGGATTCCTCTTTCTCTCTCTGATTTATACACTGTGCGTAAAGCATTTCTTCGTAAACGGCCAGTCTGGATGATCTGAATCCGGATGCAGTCAGCACGGCCTGCTCTTTCAATCTGCCATAGTTTTCTATTTCCATTGCCTCCATGATTCTCGCTGACCATTCTTCCGTGTCTTCCGCCGTCGCATATCCGTTTTTCCCGTTCACTACAATGTCCTCCACTCCGGTAGCATTGACCGCCACAACAGGAATACCTGCTGCAAAAGCCTCTGCCAGTACAATTCCCTGCGTTTCCGATTTGGAAGCAAACAAAAACAGTTCACAAGCCCCGAGAAAATGTTTCATTTCCTGATTCTCTACATTTCCTACAAATACAGTTTCCTCGGAAATCCCCAGTTCGGCAGCCATCTTTTCCAGTTCGGATCTCATGCTTCCTTCTCCGATAAACAATACCCGGAACGACTCATCCATCCGCTCTTTCAGCCTTGCGATCCCCTTCAGCATAAACCGCGGATTTTTCTCTTCCTCCAGGCGGGATACTGTACAGAACAAGTGCTTTCTCCCCTGCAGGTACTGCTGCCTGAGAGCCGTACATTTTTCTTCATCCTTTATATAAAAGGAATCTTCCAGCCCCGTGGGGAAAATCGCCGTTGGAGTCCTCGTTCCGCTCTTTCGCATCGCTTCCTGCATACTGAAGGTGGGCGCCAGTATCAAATCGCATTGGTTTGTAAACCACCTCATATATCCCGGCACTATCTTTTCTTTTCCCAGGCGGAATATCTCCTGCCGCACGGCACTCTTGTCCTCTACGGACTGAAACGGGCGTATATAGTGAAGATAATCCTCGTATTTTGTATGATACGTGTATATGACAGGCAGATCATACTTTTTCCCCAGGTATAAAGCAATCGGCCCCACAAACATCGGATGATGCACATGGATGCAGTCAAACTGTTCTTTTTCAAAGGCCTGAATGATCTCTCTGCTGATTATCCTTGGATATACCATACCGTTTTCCATTTTTCTGCTGCTGGTTTTGTAGCGGATGACACGCTCCCTGCGTGTTTGCTGCGGATCTTCGAACTGTTCTCCGGGCCGGATGTCTTCCGCCTGTTTATATTCCGGAGCAAATACCGTCACCTCATGTCCCAGCTTTGCAAGTTCTTTTGCCTGCCTTTCAACGGAAATGGGTACCCCTCCTACGAAAGGTTTATAATTATTTGTCAACATTGCAATCTTCATTCCTAACTCCTCCTCTGTCTGCACTTCTTCTGCCTTTTCACTGCGCCGCTTCGTCTCCCTGTCTATGCCAGCAGCTTAATTGCTGCATCGCCGAAAAAGTATCCGGCCCCGACAAATACCAGATTCCACAGGAAAATACCTACCGTTGAACTTACCGTATATTTCAGGAAATCCATCTTAACCATCCCTGCAGGTATGGAAATGATGGTCCGCACCATGGGCAGCAGCTTGCTGACAAACACACCGATGCAGCCCTTCTCACGCAGCATATCCATCTTCTCCTCTATCACAGCCTGATGTTTCGGAAATTTTTTGAAATAGAATCCCATCACCTTCGGGCCTCCCAGCCTTCCCAGAAAATACAGGAGCCAGCTTCCGGTCAGTCCCGCAAATACTGATAAAAGCATGACGATCGGAAAACTGATTTCCCCCTTTGCTGCCCAGATCCCTGCCAACGGCATGATCAGCCCTGCCGGGAAACCTGGAAGATTCATGTATTCCAATAAAACGATCAGGTAGATAAAAAAGGCACCATATTCAAGAAAATATTGAGTCAATGTTTGGATATTCATAGAAACAGCCTCCTTTAACTGTTTATAGAATAAAACAGATTTCTAAAGGAGGCTGGCATAAGAAGCAAAAGAAATTCTTAAGAAGTTATAAGATTTTATGAATCACGCCCCATCTTCCAAAACACCGGAATATAGGCCACAAAGGAATACAGCATGAATCCCCCGCAGAGAAGGATCATCCCATTCGCCGCACTTTCCGGCAGCTGCGGGAACAATATCAGCAGGAACATCACCACATACAGCACAGCGGTACACACTTTACCAAACCATTTTGCCCCATCCAGCATCTTCCCTTTCCGGAGCATTATGATCCCCATAATCCCCATAAATCCTTCTTTTACCACAAACAGTACCATCAGGGCAATCATATAAGGATACCGGAAACATAAAGACAGTACAATCGCTCCCTGGGTCAGCTTATCTGCGATCGGGTCCAGTGCCTTTCCCACCTTTGTAATCATATGGAATCTGCGCGCCACAAAACCGTCCAGGAAATCCGTGATCCCGGAGATCCCTATCATGACTGCCGCTATATAATAATCCGTCACAGTTTCCGCTGTCACATACCGCCATACGATTACCGGAATCAGCAGAATCCGGAAATATCCCATTAGGTTGGGTATTGATAACAGCTGTTTGCGTATTGGTATGTCTTCATTCATATTTTCCCGCTTCCTCTCTGCTCATTTTCTGCCATGCTTTTCTTCCCGATGCACTGCACCGAAGAGATCAGGCATGCGGTATATCCGTGTACTCTGAGATTTCCCTGCTGATCGTGCACAAATCATCCACGCTCAGATCATGAATATCTTCATGTCCGGTAATCCGCGCAAATGTCTTCAATTCTTCAAAACTGCAGTTCAGGAAATTCCCAACTCTCCTGGCCGCTGCATCTGACTTAAACCTTTCCCTCAATTCCGGATTCTGCGTTGCAACCCCTACCGGGCAGTTACCGCTTCCGCAGATGCGGAACTGCTGGCATGCGGCGGCAATCAGGCCCGCCGATGCAACAGCAACGGCATCCGCGCCCATCGCGATTGCCTTTGCAAAATCAGAGGACACCCGCAGGCCTCCGGTGATCACAAGGCTGATATCATCTGCCCCATTTTCCCTCAGATACTTTTTCGCACGGTAAAGTGCATAGATAGCAGGCACGCTGGTAGAATCCCTGACCAGCCTCGGGCTTGCGCCTGTCGCACCACCCCTTCCGTCGATGGTGATAAAATCCGGCTCCGCGTAAACGCAGAATTCCAGATCCTTCTCAATGCGCCCTGCGGCGATTTTAATCCCAATCGGACGCCCGCCGGAGGCCAGGCGGAGCTGAGCCACCAAATCTTTCAAATCCTCTTTATTGTTGATTTCTTCGAACTTTGATGGGCTGATCACATCTTTGCCCAGAGGCTTATTCCGAACCGCTGCAATCTCCGGCGTCACTTTTCCTCCCGGCAGGTGGCCTCCCATTCCGGGCTTGGTTCCCTGACCGATCTTCAGTTCAATGGCATCCGCGTTCCTTAGATTCTCCGGGGTTACGCTGTATTTATTCGGAACATATTCAAAAATATACTTATGCGCTGCCTCCATCTCTTCCGGGAGAATGCCTCCCTCTCCGCTGCACATGGCTGTCCCTGCCATTGCAGAGCCTTTGGCCAGCGCAATCTTTGTCTCCCTGGATAACGCGCCAAACGACATATGAGATATGTAAACAGGGCCTTCCAGCACCATGGGCTTTTCCGCATTTTTTCCGATCACCGTTTTGATACTTACAGGATCATGTTCATCCAACGGAGGCGGATTGAGCTGAGCACCCAAAAGCAGGATATCGTCCCAGCACGGCATCGGCATCTTCGTACCCATTGCCTCGATAATAGGTTTTCCACTCACTGCCATTTGATGGATCTCCTCCATATACCGACAGGAATCGTCCTTCCTGTAGAACTCCGGAGAATACGCCAGAGGATCAACATTCTTTTCCACAGAAGGAATCTCATGTTCCTTTTTTTCCTCTGCCTCCCCTTCCCTCTCAAATACACGAACCGGCTGTCTGCACACCGGACAGACCGTCAGTTCTGAAAAAGGCGCGTCTTCCTTCTCCTCATCATAAATAAATCCACACACTCCACATTTATACTTTGCCATATTGTATCCTCCTCTTTTCTGCATTTCTCTGCCGTTCTGATACCAGTAATTAGTTCTATTATAGCTGTTAAAATTTTCCGGGTCAACACAAAACAGGAATTATTATTATTTTCATACATTTTCTAAAAATAAAGCCCGCCGCAGAAAGACAGGATCTTTCCGGGCAGGCTCCTTATATAACCGGTTATCAGATTCGCTTATTTATGATATCGTCAATCATTTTTGACGCCTCATTTTTTGTAATTGTATCAGGATCCCACTCCAGCTGAATCCCATTGTTCAGGATCAGTTTCTTCAAAAAACCAATCTGTTTGGGAGTTGCAGGCATGGCTTTTTTCTGTTTATAACTTAGTGTTACCGGCTGAAAAAGTTTTGGCTCCTTCTCCTCAAAATAATGTGCCAGTGTCTGATAAAGCTTTGCCGTAGCCAGCGCATCATGATAGGCACGGTGGGCGGCACGATTCTCGATGTGGTAGTAATCACACAGACAGCCCAGGCTTTTCGATTCCATATCTTTATGTACTTTTCTCGCAATCCTGAGCGTATCAATTCCGGCGCGTTCAAAATCCAGTCCTTCTGCCATGGCGCCTACTTTCACAAAACTGTAGTCAAAAATAACATTGTGCCCGATGAGAATATCATCCCCGCAGAAATCCAAAAAGTCAGGAAGCACATTCCTGCTGCTTCTGGCGCCCGCGACCATCTCGTTGGTGATTCCGGTCAGCTCCGAAACAACCGGAGAAATGTTCTCTGTGGGGCGGACGAATTCCATAAAACGTTCCTGCACCTTACCATCGCGCACTTTCAGTGCGCCAATTTCGATGATTTCATTCTGTTCCGGGTTCAGCCCGGTCGTCTCCAGGTCAAATGCGATATATGATTTCAGCATACTGTTTCTCCTGTAATTATCCTTCCTGCAACAGCCTCAGGACATCGAAAAGGGTGTCAAATCGATGCCATGCCATTTCCAGAATCTTCTCGTCGGGTTCTACCAGATCCGGCACCATAATGGCGCGCATCCCCGCCGACACTGCGGACCGGATACCGGAAGGGGCATCCTCCAGCGCCACTGCATTGGCCGGGTCAACCCCGATCGCTACGCAGGCTTTCTGATAAATCTCCGGACTTGGTTTGCTGCATGTTACCATATCTCCAAATACCGCGCCGTCAAAATACTCCCACAGCCCCTGCTCCATCAGGAGCGTGCGTGCATGCTCTCTGCGTGAAGAAGTGGCGAGTGCTATTCTGTACTGCTTATCCGCCGCATATTTCAGGAGTTCCACCACTCCAGGTTTTATTTCCAGCCCCTCTTCAGCCACAATTTTATGGTATTCGCTGCGGGTCATCACTGAAAAATCCGCCATCGGGAAATCAGGATCCACATTTTTCCTAAAATATTCTTCGCGCCTCTTTACGTTAAACCCGATCGTATGATAGATATGATCCCCAAAATGTACATAGCCCAGCTCCGTCCCCACCCGTTCCCAGGACCGCTGTACGACTCTTTCCGAATTGAAAATGAGCCCGTCCATATCGAAGACAAGCCCATATACTGGTGGGTGAATTTGACTACTCAAAATAAATCCCTCTGCCGGTACAGTCATTGATATAGGTTACAACTTCCTCCAGTTTCTTCGCGGCCGACTGCATATCTTCCCAGTCATCACCGCGCAGTTCTTTGGAGACTATTGATTTTTTAACGTCCTTCAGTTTATGGATCAGTTCCTGATTCTTTTCCCCCATGAAATACAGCTCCCTTCTATACAGGCATTGCCTTGTTGGTGCCTATTGTAACATCTTTTTCGTACAAATCCAATTCCTACTGTTCACGGAATTTGATCGTCCCGCTCTCAGCATCCATACTTTCCACGATGGCCAGAGACTCCAGCTGGAAACCCAGATTCCGGATCATACGCCCGCCGGACTGGAAGCCCTTCTCAATCGCAATTCCAATCCCTTCAACCACGGCCCCCGCAGACTGCACAATCTGAATCAGTCCCTGCAACGCGCAGCCATTAGCCAGGAAATCGTCGATTATCAATATATGATCCTCCGGAGAAAGGAACTTCTGAGCAACGATCACATTATTCTTGCACTTATGCGTAAAAGACTCCACCTCAGCCACTAACATCTCCCCTTCCAGGTTAATGCTCTTGGACTTTTTAGCAAAAACAACCGGAACATCAAAATGCTTCGCCACAATGCATGCAATCCCAATCCCGGATGCCTCAATCGTCAGAATCTTATTAATCTGCTTATTCGCAAAGCGTTTTCTGAATTCCTTCCCCATCTCATCAAACAGGTCAATATCCATCTGATGGTTCAGAAAACTGTCCACCTTCAGAACATTCCCTTCCTTCACAATCCCGTCCTTTAAAATTCTCTCTTCTAAAAAGTTCATCCTTGTCCTCTCCTATTCAAAGGGGTCTGACCCCTTTGCTTTCCATTTTCTCCTAATTCTTGATTGTATGAAATATTTCAAAAACTTTACGCAATAAGAATGAGTTCAGCCAGGCTACCAGTGACACGCCGATGATCAGCCATACTGCAATGCCGATCAGAAGATTCCGTGTGTTCAAAAAGGTGATGATAACCGGCCCAGCCGTGATGATAAGCATTAATACTGTATATGGAAGCTTTGCTACGGATAACAGTACCGCATTTTTGAATGTATTCTTGATCGTGTTCTCATAGCGCGCCGTCAGAGGGAATACATAGATTACCATACACAGCCAGACTACGCCGAGCACTAAGAAGATGCTCTGGAATATGGTACGCATCGTTGACTCCATGACCGCGGAGAAACGGATATCGATTCCGATTATGATTCCAACGACCAGCAGAATCAGCCACATTATGGTGCTCTTTTTGAAGTTCTCCTTAAATGCCCCCAGAAATCCTTTTACAATATAACCTTCTTCGTTCTTTACCAGCTTCAGCATGACGGTATACATAGCGGTCGTGGATGCCCCGATTGTGATGATCGGAATGGAGCATATGATCCACATGATGTTCAGCAGCATAAAATCGCATACCCTGCTAAGCGCCCTCATTACAACGTTATCGGTCCAGTTCATTAAATCTTCCTCTTTTCTTTTTGTAGTATCCGAAAACCTCCCCCCTGAAGTATTTCGAAACATTTATATTTTGGTTTTACATAGAATAAAGTAATTATACTTTAAATGGAGTAACTTCTCAACTTCCTTTTTGAGAAAATCTGTGAAATTATCTGGTTATGTGATAGGAACGTGCTAATCTCTTTCCTATTATACAAAAAAGCCTTATATCAAAACCGGATCTCCGTTTGATATAAGGCTGTTCTTTAAGCGGGTGATGGGAATCGAACCCACGTATCCAGCTTGGAAGGCTGGTGTTCTACCATTGAACTACACCCGCGTCATCTCTGACACGAGTGATATAATATCATACCTTCCCACAAAAAGCAATACCTATAATCTAATTTTTTAATTTTTTAAATCATTTCTTTAAAATCCCGTAACTGTTCCGGCCTGCCTGAACAACTACAGGCTCTCCACACAATCAGCCTCCCTTGGGAATACCGCCGGTTTTCCCAAATTTCCTGAAAAACTCATCTCTGGGCAGAGGATGAGAAAAAAGAAATCCCTGCCCCATGTTGCAGTTAAAGCCTTTTAGAATGTCCAGCTGTTCATCATCTTCAATGCCTTCCGCGGTGGAAATAACCTGGTTCAGCTGTCTGCACATCTCGATCGAATTTTCCACCAGCACCCTTGCTTTCGGATTGTCCTTCAGGTTCTCTACCAAACTTTTGTCCAGTTTTAATTCCACAAAATCCATGTTTGACAAAATCGCAAGGTTTGAATACTGGTAGCCATAATCATCCAGCGACACAACAAAATGGTGTTTTTTAAGTTCGTCTATTAACCCTTGTAATGCTGAAGGTTCCATCTTGCTGATGCTCTCCGTGATCTCCAATACAAGCAGTCCTTCCGGAACCCCATATCTCGCCCTGATTTCAGCAAGACTCTGCACAATCCCCCGCTTCATCAGGCTGATACGGGAAAAGTTTACCGACACGGGAACGGGCTTCCCGCCTGCTGCCATCCATTCTTGCAGCATCCTGCATACTTCCTCGAACGCAAAGCAGTCCAGAAATGGGATCACGCCTTCCTTTTCATACAGCGTTATAAACTGTTCCGGCAGATAATACTCTCCGTCTTCCCCTTTCTGCCGAAGCAGGGCTTCCGCCCCCACCATCTCTCCTGTCTCCAGACAGATCTTTGGCTGCAGAAACACCTCAAACCTGCCTGTCTCTATCTCCCTGACAAGCTGCCTTGCCACAGCCTTATGATAGGCCGGCTTTCCTGAGATCATGCTGCCATAATAAGTCTGCTTCTCCAAATACATCATATTGTCGCTGCCGCCAATAAGCTCTTCCACATCAAAGGTTCCCTCTCCAAAGTTAACCCCCATAGAGAAATCACAGATGCATTCATTTTCTGCATACTTCTTCAGGGCTTCCAAACGGCTGTTAAATTCCGCCTTTGTACCATTCACATACAGCGCGATAAACTCGTCGCCGCCGATTCTGTATGCATTCTCCGGAAATGTCTGCTTTATCCCTTGTGCCACACTTCGGATCATTTTGTCGCCATAAGCATGACCATAGTGGTCGTTCGCATATTTCAGCCCGTTAATGTCACAGAAAACAACCCCCATCGATTTCAGTTTCTGTCCGCCCAGCTCCTTTAGTTTTTCCATATAAAAATTTCTGTTTCCGAGGCCGGTAAGCGCATCAATCCTGCCCATTTCCCCGAGTTTCATAATCATACGCCGCTTCTGTACGTCATTATATATAAAATGCGCAACCGACTGAAGAAGCTTGATATGTTCCACTCCGCGCGTCGGATCATCCACACCTATGAATCCATACAGCGTCTTCTCTCCGTCCTTCTGCAGTTCCGCCTCCCATATAGGCGCTGCCATCAGGCAGCCAATCCCCTGTTGATTGAGTATGTCCGCTTCCGGAGCCTTTTCCTCTACCCGGCTGCTAACAGACGGCAGATATACCGCCCCTTTATTGAGGAAAAGCTCCATCCAATGGCCGGTTACATCTCTCGGAACACGCTGCAGATTCTCCTTCTGGGGAATGACGCCCTCATTGCACCACTCATATGTATTGACCAGGATGTCGTCCTCATAATTGCATTCAAATATATAGGATCTGTCCGCCTGGAAAAATTCCCCAATAATGCGCAGCAGACCATTGATTGACATATCAATATCCTGATTCTCAGAAAGCATATGAATACACTGCACCAGGGTCTCTTCGATCGAAAGCTTTCTTTCCAGATTTTTATGGAGCTCCTCGCTCTCTGTGATATCCACGCAGATCTCCAGGCGGAACAAATGCCCGTCGATCTCAATCAGCTTATCCCGAAGGCTGAAATGCCTGCCCAGCTTTTCATTATAATGCTTCCATGTATAGAACTTATCTCTCATCAGATAACCATTCGTACAAAACTTACACGGTGCACTCTGCCCCTGCAGCAGTTCATAGCAGCGTCTCCCCTGGTAATCTTCGCCCGGTTTTAAATCCAGCGTATCCCTCATTGCCTGATTCAGATAAATGACCTCATATGTCTCAGGATCTGATATATATACAATATTTTCACTCTCATCTACAATAACGGGATAAATCTTATCCTTCTCAATCATTTATGTTCACCTGTCTTTTTCAATCATTCGCCATTGCCCAGCCCCTCCGGCGGCCGCCGTACCGGGCCTTTCATCTGCGTTAATCAAACCCATAAACCTTTTGCTTTATTATACAATACTTTATTGAGATTGGATACTAAAAAACAGATGTTGCGGTTATCTTTTTTCCCCGGACAGCACAGATAAAACACAAGAAATCGTCGCCCCCGGTTATTTTTCCGGCCGCAGAAATCTTTGAAATATGTATCCAGTCACAGGACCCCGTAAGAGACGGGCACCACTGTGCCCCATTTGGGATATAATACCTTAGAATCTCCTGAAAAGCAAAACAGAAACTATTACGGAGGAAATATATGAAACTATTATTCATCAACTCATGTGTAAGAGCAGAATCCAGAACATTGCAGCTGTGCAGGGCTTACATGGAAGGCTTACAAAAAGAATGGACCATTCAGGAAGTGGATCTGCAAAAAGAATCCCTTATGCCGTATACGGAACAAATGCTGGAAAAGCGGGCCGCAGATATCCAAAACCATGATTACTCGGCTCCCGGCTTCCAGTATGCCAGAGAGTTTGCACTGGCCGATGCGGTTTTGATAGGCGCACCCTATTGGGACCTCTCCTTTCCCTCTTCCCTGAAGGTATATTTTGAGCATATCTGCGTAAACGGAATTACATTCCGCTATTCCGAAGCCGGGCTGCCGGTTCCCATGTGCAGAGCCAGGGAACTTATGTATATCACCACCTGCGGCGGCTATATTGGGGAACGTAATTCGGCGGATCAATATATAAGAGATCTTTGCGGGATGTTTGGTATCGGTAAGGTTCGATTCTTTGCAGCGGAAGGGCTGGATATTGCGGAAAACAATGCAGCACTTATCATGGCCGGGGCCAAAAATGAATTAAGTAAATTGTAATTCCGGCTGCCAGCCATTGGTTTTTGACTTCTTGTCCCAAAAGTACTATAATTCATAAGACATTATAAAAAAGGGAGCTGAAAACATGAGCAAAAGAATTGAGAAGAAAAAACAGAAGAAGCAAGCAGTAACCGCGGCGTCCGCTGTACAGGTACCGGCTGGCAAAGCCAACTTATATATTCAATATCAGGATCAGGAATACCTGGCTGATGAAGTCATAGAAATGGTAAGAAAAAAGTGCATGAGTGAGGGGTTACCTGAATTGGAGGATCTCTCGATATATCTCAAGCCGGAAGAACGGAAGGCTTATTATACCTGCGGCGGAAACAGCGGGGCAGTGGAGATTTAAACGCAATCGACAGGACGGGGCAGCCGCAGACTGCTCCGCCCTGTTACGTTTCGTCATTGTCAATCACTCTTTTATTTTCCTTTCGGTATTCCTGTGGTGTGCATTTCATAATGCTGCGGAATACCTTTGTATAATAACTCTGGCTCTCAAATCCGGCCATCTGCGCCACCTGCATGATACTGCAGTTTTTATTTTCCAGAAAATCCAGGCTTCTTTTGACTCTGTACTTCTTCACATATTCCATCGGGCTCTGCCCCACCTGCCTTTTGAACATCCTGCAGCACTCCGTATTGCTGATGCTGCAAGCCCTGGCTATGTCGGTCAGATAGATTTTCTCCCCCATATGTTCCCGTATGTATTTGACTGCCTTATATATCAGCTCATTCTTAGGATTTTTACCGGGCCTGCCGGCTCCGGCGCATAGTACTTTTTCATACAGAATCCGCCAGCATTTGAGCAGCAGTATCTGTATATCCATTTCATACCCCGCTGCCCCGGCCGCAGAATATGATTCTGCCTCCAGCAGAATGGAGGCAATTTCTCTGTGCCAAAGTTCCCTCCCGGTAAGATGAATATCCGAAAATGCCTGGTCTCCGGAAAAATATGGGAAGATATAATTTTCAGAAATACGTCCCTCTGCATTGTATCCAATCAAGGACGGATGAAAGATTACGACCAGATATCTGCATTCATTCGTCCTGTTCCGCCGGTACGAATGGAGAACATTTCCATTTACCAAAACCCCTTCTCCTTCTGTCAGTGTATACTCTGAATCCTCCCCGATATAATCCAGGCGCCCCTCCAGAACAAGTATATATTCCAACTCCACATGCCAGTGCGACAGCACCTCACCATCCCTGTAATCCGAGATCTGCTTATAAGAAATAAAAAATGGGAAGTCCTCGTCTAAAAACATACCCGTCTCCATCTTCACTTCATTCCGTTCAATAAATTCCATAAATATCCTCCACAAATCGGCATCATCTGCCGGCGGTATTCTAATAGTCCGGTCTCACTTTACTTCTATTCCTACAGCGGCTTTTAAGCCCGCTTCAATTTGGTAAGATTTTTATAATATCCGTGCTGATAATTATATATTATCACCCTATACTTCATTATAATTATAATCAGAGAAAAAAGAAAGAGGTGAATAGGATTATGAAAAGATATGTGAACGAGAACCCCTTTTCCAGATTATTTGATACCATATCCGCTTGTATGAAACCTGTAATCCCGATACTGATGGCGGCAGGCATTTTAAAACTTTTGATCATCCTGATTGGATATACCGGTTTATTTACCCTCTCTCCCCAAACCGAAGATGTCCTTTCCGCGGTCAGCAATGCGGCCTTTTACTTTCTGCCGGTTTTTACGGCTTACTCATCGGCCTGCCATTTCAGAGTCAATCCCCTTATTGCCATGGTATCTGCGGCGGTTCTTCTGCTGCCCGATTTTATCGAGCTTTTAAACACGCAGGGAATGATCCGTTTTCTCTTTCTCCCTGTATACAAGGCTTCGTATGCATTTTCCGTATTGCCTGCTATCCTTTTGGTATACGTGATGTCAAAACTGACCGGGCTTCTGGAAAAAGTTTCTCACAAAACATTCCGGACATTTTTTATGCCGGTTATCACTATTACTTTGACATCTGTAATTGGAATTCTGTTCGTGGGGCCGCTCTGTACGGTCATGGGAAATAGGATTTCTTCGTTCATATTTGAATTGCAGGATATCAACCCGGTACTGTCCTGGGCCGTTTTTTCTGCACTTTCCCCATTTCTGACAATTACAGGGACGAGCTGGATCTTTACGGCTATTGTGCTGGAGAGCTTAGGGAATACCGGCATGGAGATCGGCTATATGGTGAGTTCCTTCATTTGTGTGACATCGATAGCCGGCGTGGCTCTGGGCACATTTTATACTGAACCCGGCTCACTGGAACGGCCCACTTACCTCTCCGTCGGACTCGTTGCGCTGTTTGCCGGCATCACAGAGCCGGCGCTTTACGGGATCTGTGTCCCCCAAAAATCTCTGCTTGCCGTGGCTTCTGCAGCCAGCTTTGCGGGTGGGATTTATCAGGGAATCTTTACACCGTGCAGTACGGTATACTCTTTCCCATCGGTGTCAACAGTACTCATGTTTTATCAGGAAGGCAATCCCTCCAATCTCTTCCATGCCATTGCCGCCGCTGCCATCGGATTTATAACAGCCTTTGCACTGACTATTACCGTCAAATATATCCGCGGATTAGCCCAAAGCAGGCAAGCACACCTCAGCTCCCCGCCTCCTCACTCATGAGGAGCTTGCACACTTTGGCGCCGCCGCGATGCCGCTTTGAGGCTATATAACTTATCGCGGCGTGTGCATCCCACGAAGGGTTTTATATAATAGGAAAGCCGCACACGTAAGTCATCATACTTCGTGTGCGGCCTTCACCTTTGCCAAGGCATTGCCTGCCCGGCAATTTTCTATTCTTTTCCGTCAAAGCAGTACGTACAAAGTTTGCACGGTGACAGCCCAATCGATGCAACCAGATCATCCAGCCTGTGGTAGCGCAGCGTTGTAAAATTCTGGCGTCTGCGCACTTCCTCTACCATATCATGATACCGGCTGCAGCAGGGATTGGCATACTCTTCCAACACTTCCCCCGTCACTTCCTCTTCCCTTTCCTGGATAATCCTTCGCGTGATTAGATCCAGCTCAGACTTGGAGCGGGAAAAGTTCAGAAATTTACAGCCAAACAGAAGCGGCGGGCATGCCGGACGGACATGCACTTCTTTTGCTCCGCTCTGATACAGGAATTCGGTTGTCTCATGAAGCTGGGTTCCTCGTACGATAGAGTCATCGATCAGCAGCAGCTTCTTATTCTCAATCAGTGCCTGCACCGGAATCAGTTTCATCTTGGCGATCAGATCACGCTGGTTCTGGTTCGTCGGCATAAAGGAACGCGGCCAGGTTGGCGTATACTTAATAAACGGCCTGGCGTAGGGGATTCCGGATTCATTGGCATAGCCGATGGCATGCGCGATGCCGGAATCCGGCACTCCTGCCACGATGTCCGGTGATACGCTGTTCCCGTCCCGCTTCGCAAGCATACTTCCGCACTTGTACCGCATCTCTTCGACATTGACCCCTTCGTAGGAAGAAGTCGGATAACCGTAATACACCCACAGGAAGGAACACATCTTCATCTCCTCCCCCGGCGGGCTTACTGTCTCTACGCTCTCCGGTGTGATAAATACAATCTCAGCAGGCCCCAGCTCCTTATAATCCGTATAACCCAGATTGATGTACGCAAAATTCTCAAAGGAGACACAGTAAGCGCCGTCTTTTCTGCCGACTACAAGCGGCGTGCGTCCATATCTGTCTCTCGCCGCATACAGCCCCTCTGTGGTCATTAACAGCAGCGTCATGGAACCATCCACAAGCTGCTGGACGTACCGGATTCCCTCCACGATGGAATCCTTTTTGCAAATGAGGGATGCGATCAGTTCCGTTGCGTTGATCTGTCCGCCGCTCATCTCCTGAAAATGTGTATGTCCATTTTCATATACTTTTGACAGAAGCTCCTGCATATTATTAATCTTTCCGACCGTCGTGATTGCAAAGCTGCCCAGATGGGACTGGATCAGCAGCGGCTGCGGTTCGTAGTCCGATATGCAGCCGATTCCGAAGCATCCCTTGAGCTCCTCTACATCTTTCTCAAACTTGGTGCGGAACGGTGAATTCTCTATGTTATGAATCGCACGCTGAAATCCGTCTTTCCCAAAAGTTGCCATCCCGCCTCTTCTTGTCCCAAGATGTGAATGATAATCCACACCATAAAACAACTCTAACGTACAGTCCGTTTTTGAAGCTACGCCAAAAAAGCCTCCCATGTTTTTGTCTCCTTCTAAAGTAAAATTTCTTTTGCATATAACAGGCAGCGTCAAAAAGCATGTCCTCACAGCCTGTTTCCGCATCCAGTTTAACACAAACTGATTCCCAGCGTAAAGACTGTGATGATCAGTTTTCCAAATATTTTTTTCTGAGCTTCTCCTTGTCCGCATCGCTGAGCAGGATCCGGCTGCGCAGGTATTCATCCATAGAGCCATACTCCCTGTCAATCACATCCAGAGCCTTAACCAGGTGCTTCACCTCTGCTCCCGCCGTGGAGCGCGCGGCCTGTACCGCTTCGTCCCCTAAACCTTTTGTTCTCAAAAACTGCTCCATGGCTTTTATATTTTCCTTATAATAGTGGTTAGTTATCTCATAATCTTCCAGAATGACGCTGCGCTCCACCCCCAGTGCGGCCAGCACCAGCACGGAACCGAATCCGGCTCTGTCTTTGCCCGCTGTACAGTGCCAAAGAACCGCCCCCTGCTCATTTTCCAAAAGAATCCGAAAGAACCGGGCATATCCTTTTTGGGAAAATGGTGTCGTGGCAATCTCCACATACATATCTGCCATCGCGCCGCTCAGTAAGTATTTGATGGCCTCTTCCGGCGTAAATACGCCGCTCGCTGCAACTGCGGCCATACTTCCGTTCTCCTCGTCCAGAATCGGTACGTGATAATTCTTCACCCCGTCTATCTCCGGATCCGGCGCCTTGTCCCGCTCCGGTGTCGTCCTGAAATCAACCACATCCGTCAGGCCGTATATGTCCCGCAGCCTTTTCAGATCTTCCGGCAGGGCTTCTGCCAGCTTCCCCGTCCTCAACAGCGTGTTCATTTTGATTTTCCTGTTATCGGCTCCGGTGTATCCGCCAAGCTGCCTCGCATTGCCAACACCGTTAAGCCCTATTGATTTTAAATCCATATGATTCCTTCTCTGCCTCCTGTTTCCGCCACATTTACCGCATCGTATTTTATTATAGACCTTTTCACGCTCCCGCACAAGATTCTTACACACCACTTTTCCTTACTCCCCCTGCAAAAGGATAAAATGATTCTTATGATAGTGAAGCAGACCGTCCCTCTGCATTTTGGAGAGTTCATTCGAAAGGGCGCTGCGGTCCACAGCCAGGTAATCCGCCATCTGCTGCCTGTTAAATGGAACTTCAATCTCTTTTTTCCCCTGCTTTACCGCTTCAGACGAAAGGTAGGATAACAGCCTTTCCCGAATGGATTTGGGCGTAATATGATTGATCTTCTGTGCCAGATTCAAATTCTTGGACGCCATAATCATAAGCAAGTTGCGGACAAGCCTGGCATGATGGCTGCAGGAGGACGCACAGCTTTTGACCACCTTTCCCACGTCCAGAAACAGCACCGTTGTCTTCGCCGTTGTCATGACGTCCGCCATCATAGGAGCCCTCTGGCTGCACGCGTAGGTCTCCGCAAACACTTCCCCAGGCAGTATATGCCCAATAATATTTTCATTTCCCCAGATATCCGGCCTCACAATATTAACGCCGCCCTCCAGCAGCAGCCCCATCCGTCCGATATGCTGCCCTGCATGGTAAATGACCTCCCCCCGTGCGTATGTCTTCTCCTGTGCCCCCAGGCACCCAAGCATGGCTTCGGCCTCCTCCACGGTAACCCCCTCAAACAGTTTCGTCCCCACGATAAATTGATAATCCATAAATTCTCTCCGTTTCGTTGTAATAACAACTTTTTTTATATTTAAATTATAGTATAATGCCACTATAGATACAAGAAAAGGATTCAAATCCCGGAACAGTTATATACCGGCAAGTCAAAAGGAGGAATTGAAATGATAAGGAGAATTATAGAAATAAATGAAGAAAAATGCAACGGATGCGGATTATGTGCAGAAGCCTGCCACGAAGGGGCAATCGGCATGGTGGACGGGAAAGCCCGTCTGCTGAGAGACGATTACTGTGACGGCCTGGGAGACTGCCTTCCTGCCTGTCCGGCAGACGCGATCCGCTTCGTGGAACGGGAAGCCGCCGCATACGATGCCGAGGCGGTCAAGGCTCATCAGAAACACAAAAATACAGCTCCCCTGCCCTGCGGCTGCCCGGGCACCCAGGCAAGGGAGCTGAAGCCGCACACTGCTGCCAAGGCCTCCGCACCTTCTCCGTCCCCCACAGAATCTCAGCTGCGCCAGTGGCCGGTACAGATCAAACTCGTCCCGGTCCAGGCGCCCTATTATAAAAATGCAGAGCTGCTCATCGCCGCCGACTGCACCGCGTATGCCTATGCCGGCTTCCATCAGGACTTCATGAAGGGCAAAATCACCCTCATGGGCTGCCCCAAACTAGACAGCGTAGACTATACGGAAAAACTAACCGAAATCATCCGTCAGAATACCATTAAAAACGTCACCGTCGTCCGCATGGAAGTCCCTTGCTGCGGCGGAATAGAACAGGCCGTAGTAAATGCAGTCCAAAACAGTGGGAAAAAAATCCCCTGCCGGATCATAACACTATCAACCCAGGGGGAGATTCTATAAGAAACGAGATGGGGGGCTGAAGAGGCGTAACGTGAACCGGACATTTCCAGTAACTTTACAGCCCCCTTCTCCAGGTAAGAATTTTTATGATTCAACAATCACTTTAATGGAATCATCTGACATCTGCCTCAGAATAGCTTTCTCAACACTGTCCACCGGATAGCTGTGCGTAATAATCGGATCAAAGCAGATTCTATTACTATTGATCAGTTCTACAGCCCTTTCGTGGGTATCCGGATTGATTTTGGATCCCTCTATCCGCAGCTCTTTCTGATAAATATCTTCCAGACTGAGCCGGTAGTATGTTCCTGCTTTCGGCACACCGAACAAAAGTACTGCGGCGCCAGGCTTCGCCACGTGAAATGCCTGCGTTATAGCCGCCTCATTTCCTACACATTCTATCACAACATCTGCACCTTGCGTTCCCAGCAATTCTGCCATCCGTTTTGCCGGTTCTTCATGAAAAGGATCTATGATTCCATCCGCACCGATTTGCATGCCGGTTTTTCTCCGATATTCTACCGGCTCGCTGAGAATAACCCGAGATGCACCGGCTAGTTTTGTGAGTTGAACCATCAAAAGACCAATTGCGCCTCCGCCGATTACACAAACAGTATCTCCAGCCCTGATACCTGCACGATCTATACCGTGCAGGCAGCAAGCCAGCGGTTCTGCCATCGCGCCATGGCGCAGAAGAACCTGCGGTTTCAACTTAAAACACTGGCTCTGCGGAACGTAACAATACTCTGCAAAACCACCATTCACCGTAACGCCGATTGCCTTTAGATTTTCACACAACTGCTTCTTTCCAACCCGGCAAAAATGACATTTCCCGCAGTAAATATTCGGATCAATGGTGACATGGTCACCAACAGTCAGCTGGTCAGCCTGAGAGCCCACTTCCACGACGACACCTGCAAATTCATGCCCTAAAATGATGGGGGGGTTCACCTCTGCCGAGCCTTTGCTACCATGATAGATATGCACATCTGTGCCACAGACCCCACAGGCCGCCACTTTTACTAACACCTCGTCAGCCCCCAGCTCACGCTTTGGAATCATCTGTGTTTTAAATATCTTATTGCCCAAAAAATAACTTCCCTTCATCGTCTTCCCTCTCAATTACTTCTTTTTTGTACGCTGCGGCCTGAACTGTTACGGCCTGATGTCAAATCTCATCAATATGTAATTTCACCTGATTGTTTCTAAGTTTATGCTGCAGCAAATCCATATCAATATGCCGGAAATCCGTGCTGATGCTCGCTGCCAGTCCGGCAGCCTCTCCTGTCACTGCACATGGCGGAATCACCCGCATAATGTCCCACATATCCCCTTTGGCAGAGACACATCTGCCTGCTGCCGCCAGATTCCTGCATTTGCTGCCATGCAGAGATGAAAATGGAATCTCATAGACCGGCCCTCGCCTACGCCAATCAGATATCAGGCCCACGCTGTCGGGAAAACGCCGAAACACATCCTCTTCTGACAGTTCGTACACACCTTTCAGGCCCCGTGTCATCCGAATCATAGGAATTGATGCCAGGGTTGACAGCGCATGTCTTCTCGACACAGAACCTTTTTTAAGATAATCCTCCAATATCTTGTTGTGTGACGCACATACCATTTCAGACAACTCTCTGCCATCCAGCCCAAGATACCTCTTTTTGCTAATGACAGGCGCTTCCTCTCCGGAACGTACAAGATCTGACACTCCAAATACCCGAAGCTTATATTCTCCATCTATAGTTTCATAATACCAAGCCGCCAGAGGATTGCCTTCCTCGTGCAGGCCGACCTTTTCGTCCACCAATGCGCACAAATCTGCATCACCAGATGCATCTACAAAAGAATCCCCACTTATATACAGGCGCCCAGACTTATTCTCAATGAATATGCCCCTGATCGTGCCATCCTCATAATCCGCGCCGCATACCGCAGTTCCATAAAGAATCTCTACTCCTTCTTTCCGCAGCAGCTGCTCCATCAAAATAGCAAATACCTGCCCATTATACTGCACTTCAAATCTCTGTTTCTTCCGTTCCTCTTCCCGCCCTTCTTCAAGCCATGCACAGGGATAACGATCCTCCCAGCCATGCTTAATGGAGAGATAAAGTAATTCTTCTGCTATTCCATGACAAACCTGTCTCCCCATGCCATCACAAATGGGGAGATAGACAACAATCAACCCCAGGGTCGCCAGTCCGCCAAGGCCAAACATCTTCTCTGCCAGAAGCACCTTGCTTCCATTTCTTGCGGCAGCAAGTGCAGCTGAAACACCGGCAATGCCCCCACCTACGACAACCACATCATATTTGCCGAGAACAGGAACTTTTTTTTCACTTTCTATCATACAATTTTTATCCATACAACACCTCTCATCCGTAGATTAGATTTGGAATCCAGGTAACTAACTGCGGTACATAAGTGATCAAAAGCAATGTGAAAACAGAGGCCAGCAAGAACGGCCACAATTCCCTGACAATTGCCTCTACTTTTTCCTTGATTGTGCCTGCTACCAGATAGAGATACATGCCGAACGGAGGTGTCACACCGCCTAAAGTAATATTTAGAACAATCACAATACCAAAATGGATCGGATCAATGCCCAGCAATGCTGCAATAGGCGCAAACAGCGGTCCCAGAATAATCATAGCCGCAGTGCCATCTAAAAACATGCCCAGAAACAAAAACAAAAGATTTACCATCAGCAGGAATACATATTTGTTGCCACCTGAAAGTGCTATGACAACACCACTCAAAGCCTGAGGAATCCTTTCCCATGAAAGGTAAAATGCAAACGCATTAGATGCGCACATTATCAACATAACCGTAGCCGTAGACAGAACTGCATCTATCAAAATTTTAGGAATATGCTCCCATTTGATCTCTTTATAAACAAATATGCCCACAAACAGCGCATAAACCGCAATAATGGCGCCGCCTTCCGTAGCGGTACAAACACCAAAACGTAATCCCAAAACCAACACAAATGGGATTACCAATGCCCATACGGCATCAACAGCTGCACGCAAGATTTCTTTTCTGGTTCCCATGCGTTCACGACTTGGCTTATATCCTGCTTTTTTAGAAACCAGATAAACTACCAGCATCATAACCGTACACAGTAAAATACCCGGAATATAGCCAGCACAGAGCATCTTGCCCGCCGATACCTGGCAGATAAAAGAATATACAATCAAGCCCACTCCCGGAGGAATAATAGGCGTAATCACACAGGAAGCTGCGGTAACAGCACCACTGAAGGCCCGGGAATAACCGTGACGCTCCATTTCCGGCACCAGGAGCTTACATTCCATGGATGCATCTGCTGCTCCTGAACCGGACAATCCGCCCATCAGTGTAGACAACAGCACATTGACATGTCCAAGGCCACCCGTCAGATGACCAACCAGCAGATTTGCCAAATTCATCAGCCGCTGCGTAACGCCTGAATAGTTCATAATAGAGCCTGCCATGATAAAGAACGGGATTGCCATGAGGGACGTGCTTTCCACATTGGCAACCATTTTCTGTACAATGCCAATCAGCCCCACGCCTGATTGCATTAAAAAGTAAGGTGCCACGGCCAGAATCAGGGAAAACGCAATCGGTACTCCCAGAACAAAGCATATTGCCAGTATAATAAGTGGAATAAGATTCATAGAGCGCCCCTCCTTTTAGTCTTGTAAAGGCAGCGAACCAATATCTTCAGGCTCCTCCTCGTCAGGATAAAAGTGCTCTCTGAATGCATCTTTTTTAAATATGCCCTGACAAAAATAGATAACTGAATAAATGGTCATAAAGGTAAAACCCACCGCTGCGGCTGCATAGATATATTTATACGGCAGACGCATGATAGCAGTGCGCTTACTTGTCTGCATCACAAATTTCCATGTTACAACCATCAATGTACCGCTCAGGAGCACCAGCACCAATGTAATCAACTGCTGCAGTCTGAGCTTGTTTTTTATGCTGAATTTGTTGCTGAAAAATTCCATGCCTAAATGCTGATTGCGTTTGTATGCGGCAGTCATCCCCAGAAATGTTGCCCAAACCGCAAAGAACAAGGACATCTCACTGCCCCAGGTAATGGGCTTAGAGAAAAAATAGCGGCCAAGCGTATCACAGAACGTAATAAGTACCATTACGATCAGACTGACACCGGCTAAAATTTCTTCAATATTTTTTATGATAAACAATACTTTCTTCAAAGTGTCCGTCTCCTTACTTGTATAGATACCATACCAAGGGCATAACAGCCATCAGATGACATACTGTCTTTTCATCCAATGGCTGTTATAATAACCCGTCAACCATTTCCACCTATTTTCCTGAGTATTTTACGATGTACTCGTGTATTGACATGTTGCTATTTTTATAGATGTAAGAAATATCAATCAGCCAGGAAGTCAACAATCTGTTCATACATTCCCTCGGTCAAGCCATAAGTATCAACGTAACTCTTCGCCTGCTCCAGCGCTATATTCTTCAGCGCTGCCATGTCCTCCTCTGACAGCTCATAAAAAGTGACACCAGCCGCTTCCAGCTTTTCGCGGGCAATATCCTGTCCCTCCAGTTGCTTCTCAGAGAACCAGACACCTGCGTTATAGGATTCTTCTTCCAAAATCGCCTGCTGCTCGTCCGTTAAATCTTCCCATATCTGCTGACTCATCAGGAAGCATCCCGGGGCAGTAGTATGAGCGGTCAGTGTCGTATAAGGGCAGACTTCCTGCATACTGTAGCTGTACAGAGATTCAAGATTGGTCTCCGTAGCATCCAGAATACCGGTAGACAGTGCGGAATAAGCGTCAGCCAGTCCGACAGAGGTTCCCACTGCACCGCAGGCATTCCAAAAATCAGTGTATACGAAACCAGGCACACGAACCTTCAGTCCCTTCAAATCTTCTACTGATTCTACCGGCTCTGTCGTCATCAACTGACGGGGCGCCTCAATCCACGCCAGATTAAGTACCTTAATACCACCTTCTGCAACCTTATCACACATACTGCGAAAAATATCAGAATCGCTAAATTCCAATGTTTTTTCAACAGAATCAAACGTATAGAAAATATTGCATAGCATCATATCCGGACATCCGTAATCACATGTAAAGTCTGCGGAAACCGTCTGCAAGATATTGGCTCCTGTGGAAATCATCTCGACGGTATCCGCTGCATCACCAAGCTCATTTCCAGGATAGAATTCACATTTAATCGCGCCTTTGGATCTTTCAATTACAGCATCCGCCATCATCTGAAACGCCTCTCCTCGGACATCATCATTTGTACCAGCCCAAGTGAACCTGAGAACCAGCGGATTCTCTGCCGTATATACAGCACCATTCTCTGTTTCAGAGCCTTCCGCAGCCGGAGCTTTTGATGTATCTTTCTTTGTGTTACCACAGGCACAAACAGAGAATACCAGGCACAGAGCCAATAAAACTGCAAGTACTTTTTTCATAATTTTTTCCTTCCTTTCTTTTTTCTTTTCTTCCTTTTTCTTTTCGATCGTTTGACCTGTCTTTATTATATTTTAGGCTTTAATAAATGTAAATAGTTTTAAAAAGTATTTGCATTAACTGTTGTGATTTTGTCTTTCTTATACAAATATATGTATTATTTTTTGTGCATTATGTCATTTTACAGGCGTTTTTTCCAATGTTATAATATTAACAAATAAAATCCAATTTTAAAAAGTATGAGGTTAAATCGAATATGAAATACACAGAGTCTATGAGAGAATCAGAAAAGCTTACGCCCAAAGAACTAAAGATTATTAACCGTCAGAAAGTATATACCTATTTATATCAGGTAAAAAAATCTTCAAAACAAGAGATTGCACAGGCTTTGGGCTTAAGTATTCCCACCGTCGCACAGAGTCTGAATATCTTTATGGAACAGGATTTCGCCAGGGTTTTGGGTGAATATGAATCTACCGGGGGCAGAAAGGCTCAGATTTTCGGTTTTAATCATTTGGCACGTATTGCTATCGGCGTAGAAGTGTTAAAAGAAGGTGTGCAAATCGTAGCTGTCGACCTGTACGGTACTATCTTGAAAGAAGCTTTTTGGCAAATTGAATTTAAAAACTGTGATGCATATTATCGCCGTCTGGGTGATATGATAAATCAGTTCACTCACAGCCTGAATTACCCTCAGGCACAAAACCTTGGCATCTGCATCACGGTTCAGGGACTTGTCTCTTCCGATGGGGAAACCATCACCTTTTCAGAAATTTTAAACTGTACCGGTGTAAGCCGCAGTACCTATCAGCAATATCTGGAACTGCCGTGCCGATTGATTCATGATACAGAAGCCGCCGCACTTTCAGAATCCTGGCAGCGCTCTGATCTTGAAAATGCTGTCTATCTTTCTTTGAACCGAAATTTCGGCGGCATCTTGATCATGAAGGAACATACTTTTACCGGCCGTGATCTGGGCAATGGCATTATTGAGCATTTGTGTCTTGATCCGAACGGACCGCTCTGCTATTGCGGCAAACAAGGCTGCGTTGAAACGTACTGTTCCGCAGACAGTCTGAAGAATGCCATGCAAATGGAGTTTCCTCTATTTTTTTCTCGAGTGCATGGGGGAGATCCCCGGTGCTGTAAAATCTGGCGCAATTATCTCCACAAGCTTGCACTGACCATAGACAATATCAGAATGATTGTTGACTGTGATTTCATTCTGGGCGGCTTTCTGCTTCAATACATGAATGCTAATGACATTGCCCTGCTGACCAGATACGTAAAAGAACAATGCGCTTTTGATTCACCACACTTCACTCTTAAACTCAGCCAATACGGAAGCAAGTCGGCTTCCCTGGGAGCGGCCATATCTTTAATTGAACGTTTTTTTGATCAATTAAACTGGCAGTAGCTACTCCAGACAAGAGGTTCTGCGCATATTCCAATGGCCTCCGCAAGACACTCTCCAAGATACACCTTGCAGACACTCTTAAGGATTCGCATGTCCGCAAGGCGTATCCGCCATCTCAGGCAGGTACCCCTCCTCTACCCCCGCCCAACCCAGCAAAGAACCGCCTTCTTGAGGAATTCTGCGCAGCCAGCTATATCTTTATCATAATATTCTGTAAACCGCGGGTCCGCCACATACATTTCGGTTATCCCGATATGCGCCTGCGGGGTATACTGCTTCCAGTTCATCCCCAGCCATTCCTTATGAAGGCGCACGATGTGCCGGGCTTTTTCGCCTTCCGGGCTTTCTCCGGCTTTCACAGCTGCATTTAACTCCTCGCGGATTTCCTTCTCCAGACTTGTCATACGGCTATACTCTTCTTCTGTCATATTCAGCATCCTCTTGTTAGATTCTTCCACCGCATTCTCCCCGTACTTACTGCGGATCTCTTCTCCGTATTTTTCCTCATTGCTCTTTATCATTTCCGTTTTGAATGATTCGAATTTTTCTGCGTTGCTCATTATAATTTCTCCTTTCATTGACGCAATTGTCTTTTTAACGGCAGTTATCATATTATCCAACCTGGCCTGCTGCAGTTCCAGCTCCTCTAGATGTTCATGGAGTGCGGCCATAACATCAAAGTCGTCACTTTGAATGATCGCCGCAATCTGCTCCAGCTTCAGCCCCCGCTCTTTGTAAAACAGAATCTGCTGCAACAGCTCCAGCTCCGTCTCACCATAATAGCGGTAGCCCGATTCCCTTACACAAGAAGGTTTGAGTAAGCCGATCTTGTCATAGTAGCGCAGAGTACGTGCACTGATACCCGCGATTTCCGATAATTCTCTAATACTATATTCCATATTCGTTTCCTCCTGCCGTAACTTGAATATAGCAGTTGACGCTGCGTCAAAGTCAATAGAAATTTAATTTTTTATTTTATTAATACTTCTGCCATATCCATTATAACAGCCCCTTAAACTTCTTCATACCCCGTTCTAACATCCCCTAAAACATCCACACTTTACACCCCCGTCCGTCATCTCCTCCAAAGATTCGTCAACAGGCTTCAGCCCTGTAGACGAATAAAACGCCGAAAAACCGCAAAGTCCCCGAAACCACAGCCCATATGCATCTACCGGGGCTACCGTACCACCAAACGATTCAATAAGCTCACCCTTCATTTCGCGCCCCCACCCGCCCGCAAAACGATAGTCCGCCAACAAATCTCCAATTTTTTTTGGATATCCCCCTCATCTTATTAATAAATTGCTTTACTTCTTCCCCCCTTCTCTACTATAATGTACTTTGACAGGTTAAGCCTATTAAATAAAATTATTTTAAAATACACAGGAGGGCAAGGTATGTCACAGAGAACAGACATTCACAAAGTACTGATTATTGGGTCCGGTCCAATCATCATCGGCCAGGCTTGCGAGTTTGATTATTCCGGTACTCAGGCTTGTAAGGCGTTGAGAAAGTTAGGATATGAAATTGTATTGGTCAACTCCAACCCGGCAACTATTATGACCGATCCTGAAACAGCGGACGTCACTTACATTGAACCACTGAACGTGGATAGACTTGAACAGATTATCGCAAAGGAACGTCCCGACGCGCTGCTTCCCAATCTTGGCGGCCAGTCTGGACTGAATTTATGTTCGGAGCTTGCTGCAAAAGGGATTCTGGATAAATACCATGTTGAGGTGATCGGTGTTCAGGTCGATGCAATCGAACGCGGTGAGGACCGGATCGAATTCAAGAAAGCAATGAATGAACTTGGCATTGAGATGGCGCGCAGCGAAGTTGCTTATTCTGTTGAACAGGCCCTCAGTATTGCAGATGAACTTGGTTACCCGGTTGTACTTCGCCCTGCTTACACGATGGGCGGAGCCGGCGGCGGTCTTGTATACAACAAAGATGAATTAAAGACCGTATGTGCCCGCGGCCTTCAGGCAAGCCTTGTGGGACAGGTTCTTGTAGAAGAATCCATCCTGGGCTGGGAGGAACTGGAGCTGGAAGTTGTCCGTGACAAAGAAAATAACATGATTACCGTCTGCTTTATCGAAAATATCGATCCTCTTGGCGTGCATACCGGAGATTCCTTCTGTTCCGCACCTATGCTCACGATCTCTGAGGAGTGCCAGAAGCGTCTCCAGGAACAGGCCTACAAGATTGTAGAGTCCGTACAGGTTATCGGCGGTACGAATGTACAGTTTGCGCACGATCCCGTCAGTGACAGAATCATTGTCATCGAGATCAACCCGAGGACATCCCGTTCCTCAGCGCTTGCATCAAAGGCAACCGGTTTCCCGATTGCGCTTGTATCCGCGATGCTGGCAACAGGGCTGACTTTGAAAGACATTCCCTGCGGCAAATATGGTACCCTGGACAAATACGTTCCGGACGGAGATTATGTTGTCATCAAATTCGCCCGCTGGGCATTTGAAAAGTTCAAAGGCGTGGAGGACAAGCTCGGAACGCAGATGCGCGCCGTTGGCGAAGTCATGAGCATCGGCAAAACTTATAAAGAAGCGTTCCAGAAAGCCATCCGAAGCCTTGAAACCGGCCGTTACGGACTGGGCCATGCGAAGGATCTTGACCAGAAGACAAAAGAAGAATTGCTGCAGCTTCTGATTACTCCGTCCAGCGAACGGCATTTTATCATGTATGAAGCTCTGCGCAAGGGTGCATCCATAGAAGAAATTCACGAAATAACCAAGGTAAAGACATATTTCATCGAACAGATGAAAGAACTGGTGGAGGAGGAAGAAGCGCTTCATCAGGAAAAAGGAAAACTTCCCTCCGATGAAAAGCTTACCGCAGCCAAGAAGGACGGTTTCTCTGATAAGTATCTGAGCCAGATCCTGGAGATCCCGGAGGCTGATATCCGGAACCGCCGGATTGAGATCGGCATAGAAGAGGCCTGGGAAGGCGTGCACGTAAGCGGCACCGAAGACAGCGCCTACTACTATTCCACCTACAACGCTGAGGATAAAAATCCCGTCAGCACCGAAAAGCCAAAGATTATGATCCTCGGCGGCGGCCCGAACAGAATCGGACAGGGAATTGAGTTCGACTACTGCTGCGTACACGCCTCACTGGCGCTGAAAAAACTGGGATTCGAGACCATTATCGTAAACTGTAATCCAGAGACTGTTTCCACTGATTATGACACTTCCGATAAGCTGTATTTTGAGCCGCTGACGCTGGAAGATGTCTTAAGCATTTACAAAAAGGAAAAACCGCTGGGCGTAATTGCTCAGTTTGGGGGGCAGACCCCTCTGAACCTGGCAGCAGACCTGGAAAAGAACGGCGTAAAAATCCTCGGAACCGCTCCGTCCGTGATCGATCTTGCAGAGGACCGCGACCTGTTCCGTGCAATGATGGAAAAACTGGAAATCCCGATGCCGGAATCCGGAATGGCCGTCAATGTAGAAGAAGCAATTTCCATTGCACAGAGTATCGGATATCCGGTTATGGTGCGTCCTTCTTACGTATTGGGCGGACGGGGCATGGAAGTCGTGTATGACGATGAAAGCATGGCAAATTATATGGCGGCGGCCGTTGGAGTTACTCCGGACCGACCGATCCTGATCGACCGTTTCCTGAACCATGCGCTGGAATGCGAAGCGGACGCAATCAGTGACGGCACTCACGCATTTGTACCTGCGGTTATGGAGCATATCGAACTTGCCGGCGTGCATTCCGGTGACTCAGCATGCATCATCCCGTCCGTACATATTTCAGATGAAAATGTAAAAACAATTAAAGAATATACAAGAAAGATTGCCGAAGAAATGCATGTCAAGGGTCTTATGAACATGCAGTATGCAATCGAAAACGGTAAAGTTTACGTCCTGGAAGCAAATCCGCGCGCATCCAGAACCGTACCGCTCGTATCTAAGGTATGCAATATCCGCATGGTACCTCTGGCTACTGACATCATTACTTCCGAGATTACAGGCAGGCCGTCGCCGGTAGCCGGACTCAGGGAGCAGAACATTCCGAATTACGGCGTCAAAGAAGCTGTATTCCCGTTCAACATGTTCCCGGAAGTGGACCCGGTACTCGGGCCGGAAATGCGTTCCACGGGCGAAGTTCTCGGACTTTCCTCATCCTACGGAGAGGCATTCTATAAAGCCCAGGAGGCAACCCAGACCAGGCTGCCGCTGGAGGGAACCGTGTTGATCTCCGTCAGCAGAAAAGACAAGCCTGAAGTCGTAGAAATCGCAAAAAGCTTCGCAGAGGACGGCTTCAAAATCATTGCTACGGGAACCACCTATGACCTCATCCGTGAAAACGGGATCGAGGCGGAGAAGGTAAAGAAAATGTACGAAGGCAGGCCAAACGTCCTGGATTTGATAACCAATGGAAAAATCGACTTGATTGTCAATACCCCGGTGGGAAAAGACAGCGTCCATGACGACAGCTACCTCAGAAAGGCCGCAATCAAAGCTAAGATTCCTTATATGACTACCATGGCGGCGGCACGCACAACAGCAAAGGGAATCAAATACATAAAAGAGCACGGCCGCGGAGATGTAAAATCACTGCAGGAACTCCATGGAGAGATCTCTTAAAGGTATCAGGCGGACGGAATTTTGTGCCGATGAATAATATCAAGCAAAAAGACAGAAAATGCGGCTGCATTTTCTGTCTTTTTCTTATATACCTTGTTTCATCTGACGATTCCAAGTACCTCCCATCAAGGCAGTATATGCCCCGCATTCAGATAAAGCTCATACCACTCTTCACGCGTCAGGATAATTTCGCTTCCCAGCGCAATCTCCACGAGGCGTGTCAGGTTCGTTGTACCCGCAATCATTTGGATATGGGCCGGATGCCTTAAGATCCAGGATGTTGCTATGGTTGTCGGAGTGACATCATAGCGCTCTGCCAGCTCTTCCAGCAGCTGGTTCAATTCGGGATACTTATCGTCACCTATGAACACACCCTCAAAGAATCCGTACTGAAACGGAGACCATGCCTGAATTGTCATGTCTTTTAGACGGCAGTAATCCAGGATACTTCCGTCACGGTCTATCGCTCCATCCGTCAGCATATTGACTTCCATTCCATTAGCGATCATATTTGAGAAGGGAACACTGAACTGTAACTGGTCTGTTACAATGTCCTGCTTCACATACTTTTTCAATAGTTCGATCTGCATCGGTTTATGGTTCGATACTCCAAAATTTCTTACTTTACCGGATGCATTGAGCAGGTCAAAGGCCTCTGCAACCTCTTCCGGCTCCATAAGGGCATCCGGGCGGTGAAGCAGCAGAATATCCAGATAATCCGTATTCAGCCTTTTCAAACTGTTTTCTACGGATTTTATAATATGCTCCTTGGAAAAATCATACATAACTCCGGGAATAATCCCGCATTTGGACTGCAGTATGATATCCTCACGCCTGAATTCCGTTCTCTCAAATGCCTCGGCAAAAAGAACCTCGCATTTACCGTTTCCGTAGATATCTGCGTGATCAAAAAAATTCATCCCCAGTTCCATGCATTTATTAATATACTCCTCAAGGCCTTCCTGATCCAGGCTGTTAATTCTCATGCACCCCGCAGCGATTACCGGAACTTCAAGGCTGCTGGTTCCCAATGTCATTCTTTTCATCTCTTGTATCCTCCCGCACATTTTGATAACCCCAGTGTGTTTTTTCCAGACACGCTCCAATAAACCGCACCTGGAGATAAACAAAAGACCCAACGAATTCCGCCTTTGGACGCGGCATGTCGGGTTCAGTTTCTATCATTATATGCTCTTAAAAAGAACTTCGTCAAGGACTTTGGGACAAATCCGATGAGCTTTTGTGTTGGCGCGGATGGGGACGCTTAACGACAAGTATGCCGTGGCAGCACTGGAGCTGTATATGCCGCTGCCTCTCCGGCTGATTCTTCCTGGAGCGCCTCCATCTGCGCCGAAAATTAAAGTTCACCGCCAAGTCCCTATTTTATAAGAATGGCTTGAGCTCCTTCATGAAGTCTTCCAGCTCTTTCACCAGTTTTTTGGCCGCGGATTTACTCTCCCCTGATGCCTCCGGGTTTTCGTTGACTGCTTCACTGATGGACTGGATTCCCATATTACAGCCATCCATCATTAGTTTTGCAATCTGCCGGCTGTCATCCTTTATCATCAATTTCATTTCCGTGGTAATCCATGAAAATACAGATGCCATTTTCCCCGGTTCCTGATCCGGCCTGCCCTCTTCCTTAAGAAGTCCGGCAATCTCTTTATCCAGCTCCTTGTATTTACCGTCGTATTTCTCGATTACATTCCACAAGTCTTCATCTGTGATGTAATCCTTGACCTGTTCAATACTGTCCGTTCCCATCTTGCAGCCCTTGCTGCATTCCTCTAATAGTTTGATTGTCTGCTCTTCCACACTTTCCGCCTTCTTTCATTTTTATTGTTTAGTGTGGTGGATTTTTTTAAATATATACCTCTATTCCGGTTAATTGGCCAGCTTTATCGCTTAATTCTTAATCGCTGCTTCTTTCAAACTATGCATTTTCAGCATAACTAACCTCGCTATAGGCTGTGCAATACAAAGCTCAACCGCGAATGATATTGTAAAATTACGCGGCCATTTATAAAAAAACATTCTAATCGGCTCCAATGTCAATGAACGGCTCCCGATCCAAGTTCCGATTACGGTCAGAAAAATGGACATTAAAAATACTGTGCACAATATATTGACAACAATATGTGAACTAAAGCTGTCGTCTTTGTCTACAATTTTTGCCGTCAGATACTCTGCCGGTTTATAAGTAAGCAGTACAAGGGCAATTACACTCAGCCATATGAAAGGCATTATTTGAAGTGCATCCGCCCATACATGCAGATGAAATCCGGCTTCAAAGCAGGTTATAATCGGTGCAATTATATTAACTGATATTATAGAAATAACAGCCATGAATAACGCAAATTCTTTTTTATTTCTTGGTAGTTTCATATAAAATTCCATTTTTACACTCCTATTCGTTTTTGATATTAGCTGTTTCATTTTTACCACACCGGTTTTCGGTAAAATAAATAAGCGTGAGATCTGGCCTGATCTCACGCTGAACCATTATACGCGTATTTCTAATCATTTAAGATTATATATGATTATTTTTAAATTTTCAAGTTTAAATTTTTATAAATTTATTTTTTCATCAAGGCATACATACAGTAATCAAGCACCTTTCCGTTTTTAAAGACGCCATTTTTCATAGTCCCTTCCAAAGTAAATCCGTTCCTCTCCAGAACCCGTCGTGAACCTGTATTATGGGCGAACGGTTCTGCATAAATTCTAACAATATCAAACCGCTCAAATGCTGCTTGGCAAAGCTGGCCCACGGCGGCACTCATGATCCCTTTTCCCCAGAACTCCTCCGCCAGCCAGTATCCAAGCTCCGCACTCTTTTCATAGACATCTGTCCCCAGGAAAATCCCTATACTGCCTACCGCATGCCCATCTACAACAATTGCCCTGCACAACTGCCGTTCTTCACTGTCCGCGGCACAGGAAAGCACATATCCCCGGGCATCCTCCCGCGTATATGGATTGGGAAATGCATTGCGCAGATTACAGGCAATCTTCTCATTGTTTGCATAAAATGCCACGTCATCAATATACTTCTTATCCCATTTGTCCAGTAAAAATTCCATCGTTATTCCCCCTTTATTATATCCTGTCTGATTTTATCCACAATAAGATCTACCGTATCCATTTTCATTGGGATAATACTGCTCCACAGGCGCACGCCCTGATACACATAAAGAATCGTCGCCGTCATCTGCCCAATATGCACCTGCCTGAACTCCCCAGTCTCCATTCCATATGATAGCAGTCTCTCCCAGCGTTTCACCGCCTTCCGGTTCAGTTCCTCCATATAAGAACTGCCGCAAACCAGGGAATACTCATATATCGCATAGCTCATTGAGCCACTGCTATCTTGCATCTCTCCCCTTATCTTATCCAGCTCATGATCCAGGATCCACTTCGCACTCTTCCTCGAATCCAACGCTGTCCCAACAAAGTCCTCCGCCCCCTCAGACATTTCACTTAAGATCTCCGCAAAAATCTCCCGCGTACTCCCGTAATGCCGATACACCCCGCCCCGGCTCATCCCGCAAGCCTCACAAATCATTCCCATCGTAACCGCACGAAATCCTTCCTCTGCAAAAATCCGATAAGCAGTCTCCCGTATCCTTTTCCGGGTCAATATTCCTTTCTCTGACATAATACCTCCTAGTACTGCGTTGCGTAATTAACAGTAAGATAATTATGCTTGGATGTACAAGTACATCGAAATACCCTACTGTTTCGCCGGTTTAAATTCCCAGAAGCCAAGATACAAAAAAGACACATGTGTCGTTTTTAATATTATGCGACACAGATGTCTTTTTGTCAAGCACTAAAGCTCAAATACATCTAACTTTTCTTTCGTCTATCGGTGCGACACCGGTTCTTCCCTGCTTTTGTTCATTTAATGTAACAGTTCAGGCCTGCCTGATCTGCTGCCATTCAAGGAATCAACGTATGTACTTTTCACTCCCCCACATCATGCATTCGGACATCACACAGATCCCTGCCGCACCGCAGGCAAGCATCTCCGCCACGCATTCGATGCTCCCTCTCATCCCGCCTATCGCATAGACCGGTATTTCCACCGCAGCACATACTTGGCGCAGAAAATCTTTCCCTCTGGGATCCAGACCAGGCTTACAGTCTGTAGAAAAGATGTGTCCCGCAATCAGATAAGCCGCCCCGGCTTTTTCTGCCTCCACCGCCTCCTGTACCGAATGGACAGAAGCCCCGGCGGTTTCAAACCAGGTAACCGCCTCCGGCCTGGATGTTAAGATGTGCAGCGGCAGATGAATACTGGCACTCCCCTGTCCGCGCGCTGCTTCTATAAAAGTATGCGGTATACACGGCACCTCATACCTGCGGCAGATTTCCTGTACGCTGCTAAAAAGCGACGCGTACTCTTCCTCCGTCAAATCCTTCTCCCTAAGCAGAACCGCACGGGGATGCCTCCGGCAGATGGATTCGATCTGCTCCTCAAAGGGGCGGCGGCACAGATACCTGTTGGTAACTGCTATGATATGTTTGTATATATCCGGCACATGTTGTTCCATGATTTTCCTCCTTTTCTTTTGTTGAGCACTTTTGTTAAACATAGAGATAATCACTCATAACAGGCTGCAGGCCCAGGTTCAGCAGATCCTTGTATACCTGCTCCACGGAGCGGCCGTCGGATATCTCAAACTGTTCGTCCCCCTTTTCCTCGATCTCCTCTACGTGTTCTCCGATCCCGGTGCTCACGCCTGCCGAGATCTTTGTAGCTGCAATTTTGACCAGATTATCTCTCACACGGGCACATTCCCTGGTGGATATGGTGATGCTGGCAAAGGGCATAAACAGCCTGTATGCAGTCACCACCTGCAGAAGCTGCGGCTCATGTACGTCCATTGGATTGATCCGGTCATTATTTACTATGGGCCGGAGCCGAGGACAGGAAAATGCAATCTCGGCATGAGGGTATTTTCTCTGGAGCAGCCAGGCATGCATGCCGGTGGCAAACGCATCTTTTCGGAAATCATCCAGGCCCAGAAGGGCGGCAAACCCGACGCCTCGCATCCCCCCTTTCAGCGCCCTTTCCTGGGAATTCAGGCGGTACGGGAATATCCGCTTATGACCGGCAAGATGCAGTGTCTCATATTTGTCCGCATGATAGGTCTCCTGAAAAACGGTCACGTAATCGGCGCCGCATTTATGCAGATATGCGTACTCATCGGAATTCATGGGGTATACCTCAAGCCCGATTACCTTAAAATATCTGCGCGCGATCCTGCAGGCTTTTCCTATATATTCCACATCTGATTTTGCCCGGCTCTCCCCCGTCAGAATCAGTACTTCCTGCAGACCGCTCTTTGCAACGGCCCTCATTTCCCGATCGATTTCCTCTTCGCTCAGCCTTGCCCGGTTGATCTTGTTATGGCAGTTGAATCCACAGTAGATACAGAAGTTCTCACAGTAATTTGCAATGTAAACCGGCGTAAACATGTAGATGCCGTTCCCAAAATGTTTCCTGGTCTCCCTCTGCGCACACTGCGCCATCTCTTCCAAAAACGGCAGCGCGGCGGGTGACAGCAGGGCCGCAAAGTCTTCCGGAGTACGCATATCCCGCACAAGGGCCCTGCGCACATCGTCTGCGGTATACCGTGTATAATCATAGGCATTCATGGAATCGATCACCTGTTTTTGAATCCCGGACTCCAGAACCTCCATCCCCGGCAGATAAGTCATATGGTCGATCCGGTTTTTCTTCTGCAGTTCCTTTATCTCTTCATTTAAAATACTTTCATTTACATGATTTGCTGTACTCATTCCCGCCTCCTAATCCTGCAAAAATCCGGTGAGCGGAGAAGAAGCGCTTGCACCTTTGTCGATAACCCGGCCCATACCGGACAGATACGCGGTACGCCCAGCTTCAATTGCCTTTTTAAATGCCTCCGCCATGGCAGGTATATCACCGGCCGTGGCGATTGCTGTATTAGCCATTACGGCCGCTGCACCCATTTCCATCGCCTCGCATGCCTGGGACGGTTTCCCGATCCCTGCATCAACAATAACCGGAAGGTCGATCTCATCAATCAGAATCTGGATAAACTCCCTGGTGCAGATCCCTTTGTTGGAACCGATCGGGGAACCCAGAGGCATTATACAGGCAGCGCCCGCATTTGCCATGTCTCTGGCCGCATTTAAATCGGGATACATATAAGGCATAACAACAAAGCCCTCTTTCGCCAGAATTTCCGTAGCCTTAATCGTCTCATAATTGTCAGGCAGCAGATATTTTGAGTCGTGGATGACCTCGATCTTCACGAAATCTCCGCACCCAAGTTCTCTGGACAGACGCGCTATACGAACAGCTTCCTCCGCATTTCTGGCACCGGATGTGTTCGGAAGCAGCGTCACATTTTCCGGAATATAATCCAGAATATTTGCCATGCCGCCTTCATTGGCACGGCGGAGTGCCAATGTGATAATCTGGGCGCCGGCCTTCTCTACCGCTGCCCGGATCAGATCCAGCGAATATTTTCCCGAGCCCAGGATAAAACGGGACTCAAATGTATGCCCTCCCAGGACAAATGCATCGTTTTTACAATATTCCATTTCTAAACTCCTCCTGTATTCTTGTTTTATTTCAGCAGCTTTTCCATGTTATCTCAGAATCAGCTCCGTAATGAGGTTTGCCTCGTGTGCGGCACAGACTGCCACTCTGGGGGCCATCAGCCCCCTGCCGTATGAGGGTTCTGTCTTTTCATCCCCGCACAGATAAAAATGCTCTGTTATCTTCCGTGTATGGATCGCATTGCTTTCCCCATATCCTGCCATACCGGAAGCAGCAATCAGAAATTTTTCCGGATACAGCTCCAGTATCCCGTTTGCCAGCATCGCCTTTGCCTCCGGGTCATCGAAGGCTTCACATATCATATCATCCGCTGCAAACAAAGCTGCTATATTATCTTCTGTCACTTTTATGCAGTCTGCGGTAATGTCCAGGTACGGATTGATTTCCGCCAGCTCCTCCTTCAGCGCCTCGGTCTTGTACATTCCGATATGGCGCATAAAGTATTGCTGCCTGTTCAAGTTCGTAATGTCTACCCGGTCAAAATCAAGCAGATGCAGGTGCCCTACTCCAATTCTGGCAAGGGAGAAAGCCACATTGGAGCCGAGTCCTCCCAGGCCTGCCACCGCCACTTTTGCCTTTGTAAGCCGATCCTGTATCTCTTTTGTATGGCGCGCTTCCAGCGCACTCCTTATCTCTTCCCTGGTCAGCATCTTCCCATCAACCTCCTCCTACAAAACTGACAACTTCCAGAACATCGTGGTCTTCAACCAGTGTCAGGGACAGCATTTTTCTGGGCACTATCTCACCATTGCGCTCTACCGCCACCCGATTAACAGGAAACCCCTGCTGTTCCAGCAGATCTGATATTGTGGTATCAGCCTTAAAATCGATTTCTTTGCCATTCACTTTCAGCATATCTCCGCCTCCTTTTTATGTAGTTACTATTCAACAAAGTGTGCATCCCGCCGGAAAGCAAAAAAGAGTTCATGAAAGAAATACACCCGCGGTGGTGCACCCCTTCATGAACTCCTGTTCACTCTCATCGGTATTGCTTATGTAATTATGCAGCTGCTATTCACGGGGCCGTGCATAGTAACGTTATGTAAACTCCGGAAAGTCGGTATAAGAAAACCCAAAAACGGGAAGCGCCATCGGCACTTCCCGTAAATATCTTACATCAGTCCCTACGTTGGCATTATCCAAATCAGGTATATGGGTCGAAGTTCTCAACTTCCTCTCAGCCTATCTATAAGCTCCCCTGTTCAGTTTACGTGTATAAATATACGCTGTTTCTTTTTATTTGTCAATACTTAAAAATATACGATATTGCGGTCTGAGCAGTAACTGTAACAGTTACCAGTAATTAGCCTGCCGCGCCGGATCAGCCCAGGTATGGCGCCCCATCCTCTGCCATTTGCTTTAAACGGTTGTATTCTTTCAGCAGCATTTGTTTTCCGGCTTCGGAAATGATGTAGGATTTTCTTCTGCCCTCCTCTGCAGTGAGTCGGATAATCGCATTTTCTTCGAATCTGGACAGCATGGCATATAACGTCCCCGGGCCTACTTTTACACGGCCTCCTGAAAGCTCACTCACACGCTCCATAATATCTACCCCGCAGCATTCTTCCAAAAGTGCAAGGAGGATATAGTACATCGGCTCTGTCAATGTCTGAAATTGTTCTCTTGCCATTCTCTCTTCCTCCCCGGCCCCTGGTTAAGGCAGGGCCAGTTTTTCGCGTACCGTCCGAATCTGCGTCTGATCCAGCGCATCCGGCGTTACCCACATAACCAGGATCTGACCGTGATAACGCACCGTATAGGTGGTTACCGGTGAAGTGCTCCTGAGCGCAATTTCTGCATCCCAACTGGCGGACACATCTTCTGCCCCCTCCGCTTTCCTGGTCTGCCTTCCCCATATTCTATCCAATACCCAGTCATAATTGCTTGTATACACCGTATAAGAAATAGTGTCTGTATCCCCAGCATTTGTCTCATATACCACCATGCTGTTATTTACCGATCCCATAACAGACTGCCCCTGCTCACGGCGGATATCAAATATTTTTCCCGTAATTTCTTTATAATCCGTCTGCACAAGCGGAACCTCGGGCCATCCGCCGCTTCCCGCCCCCCGGGCTTCATCCGGCGCAATCACGGCCAAACATAAAATAATTACCGAGATGGGAAAAAGAAAAGCGCTCCCGAGCTGAATCGCCCAGTGCTCCTCCCTTGACGGCCGCAGAACCGACACCAGGATGCTCGCCCCCCCCTATAATCAACAGTGCTGCAGCCAGAACCAGAATCACAACGAATCTCCCGTTCCTTACAGCCTGATACACCGCCGCCAAAGTAAGAACAATCAAAAATATAAATTGTCCTTCTGCAAAAACATCCCATCTATACTTTGCCTTCCTGCATTTTCCCTTACACCCATAAAAAGGATTCCCGCCGTTTTCCAGCTCACCCTTCATGCGCCTGAGCCAACCCAACAGCGCCAGGCCTTCTGCAAGAGTGCCAATAAAAGCAACCAGGTAAACAAACATCATAAACACCATAAAGTCGTCAAAAATCCAATTCAAAAAACTCGATGTCAAAAACTGCCCCCACAAAAGTGCTGTCAGAAAAAACTGCGAAAAAAATCGTGTCAGATACTCACGCACCTCCGCACTCTTCACATTCTGAAACCGCTCCGCCGGCGTCACAATCGGAACAGCATCCTCCTTAATGCGCCGAAAAACACAGAACTTCTTACGGCTGTCAATCAACTCCCAGCCCGCTTCCCGGCAGTACTCCGCATATTCCTGAGCCGCTTCAGAAGGACGCAGATCCATCTCACTCCCCTTCGGAAACACTTCCACATCATAACAGGCAGCAGCCGGAGCCTCCCGTTCAAAAACCATCCCCCACCGCCAACCAGAAAAGCCCCACCCTTTCCCGGCCATCTCCTCCAGAAAACAAGCCATAGCATCACAACTCCGATAACGAAACCGCCTAAAAACCCGTTTCTTCATAAAATCTCCCACTCCTTTCGCGCAGACACCCTCCGCCCAATATCGAGTATCGATATTTACACCCTCATTATATTATCGAGTCTCGATATTGTCAAGAAAATCTATCCTCAAATATGAACTTTAATCAGCGAACTTTAATCAGCCCAGCCAATTCAGATCCACCTCCCCCGTACTTTCCCCCAGGAAGATGGTCTTTTCCTGCCGCCTTGATGCGTCCAGCCCCGTGAACCGGGCATAGGGGTGTCTGGAAGCGTAGTTAGGGCTGTTAGCCGGAGTTGGGTAAAAAAGAAGGAAAACCAGAGCAAAAAGTGTAATCACAAATTACACTTTTTCCTGGCCCCAGCGTGTGAAGCCATCAAGGCTTCACGTGATGTGGCCAGGTTGCCCTGGTTTTCCTTCTTTTTTGCCCTACTCCGGCTTACGGCCCTAACCCCGCTACCAGACACCCCTATGCCCGGTTCACGGGGCGCCCCTTCGCAATCCATCCCGCAGCACATTAACTGCTTCCTGAAATCTCTCGTCCTCCCGAATTTCTGCAACTGCCTCATCGGTTAGCAGCCCTTCCAGAATCATCTGTCTCATTTCCTTTGACGCAGCCTCCCGCCCTTCCTTTACTTTGACAGCCGCCGAAAACAAAAGCGGATTCGGCAGCATCGCCTGCCCCGTAACAGCATCTACAAAACGCACAATACTGTCCAGCGCCTTTTCTTTCTCTCCCGCCCTCAGGAAGACCTCAGCAAATATCCCGTCGCTCATTCCTCCTGTACAGCCAAATATTTCTTCCATCTTCCGATAAACTTCACAGATTTCCAGCCCTTTTTCTGCATCCGGCTGTACCTTCTCGTCCGCCAGAAGCAGCAGGCAGTTCTGCATCTGCCCTACAAGGGTAAACAAACGCTTCTGTATCACTTCCAGCGCTTTATCCTTCTCATCCCGCTTCAGATATAACTGCGCCCACAGCATCGTCGTATCCGCAGTATATTCCGGTAATTCTTTCAGAAGCCGTTCTCCCGTTTCCAATTCCTCATCTGCCAGCGCCATAGATGCAAGCTGGAGGACCGCCTGGCCGCGGTATGCGGGATTCCCGTTTACCCGGATATATTCCATAAGCTCTTTTCTCTGCTGTTTCCATTGCATTTTCATTTCTTCTGACGCCGACGGAAACATCATCTCAAACATGGTCAGCACCGCCGAAGCATTGTATTTCAGCGGTACACTTGCCGGATACTGATGAAGCAGCTTCTGCAGCATCTCCTCCGCCGCCTCCTGCCCCTGTTCTCTGCCGGTTTCAATTATTTTATTCATATGTTCTGCAACCTGCTCATCAGGAAGTGACTCCTCAAACTGCAGTAATGTATCTAAATTGGTGCCCAGCGCTCTTGCCAGAGGGCACAGTAATGTGATATCCGGGCAGGAACTTTCTGTCTCCCACTTACTGACCGCAGGCGCCGAAATCCCCAGTGCCGAGGCCAGCTGCTCCTGCGTCATACCTTTTGCTTTGCGGAGGGCGGCTATATGCGCTCCCAGATTTTCTTTCATATACAAGATCTCCTTTTCTGATATTCGTCCGGCCTGACAACTTTAGTATAGCCTCTCCTGTACCGTCATACAAGAGAGGCTTCGTTAACGAAAGCTCTATGATTATTAACTATGATTCAAGTTGTTTTTTTCTTAATCTGCAGTCACCGTTTTCTCCGGGGGACTGCTGTAATGCGAACAGCTCCTCGATGAGCTGTTGTTCCGATAGCAAATACGGCAGTCAGTCAAATCGACTGCCTGCCGTGCTCCATTTATCTCTTGAATAGCAATGCATAAAATTTGTAATATCATCATGATTCCCAACTTTAATTTTCAAATACATGCCGTAAAAATTCAACCGCGCCCTTGGCGTCATTGTCTAACATTTCTTCTTTGGCGTCCGGCACCAAATCCCTCCATACTTTAATTTCCGATCCCACAGTTCCGCCGCTCATTACAAAGGGCTCCATTACCACCGCGCCCTGGTAATCAATCTCTCTCAGCGCCTGCCCGATCTCCGCCCAGGGAAGGCTTCCTTTTCCCGGAACCCGCCTGTTCTGCTCTCCCACATGGAGATGCCCAAGCTGACGTCCTGCTTTACGGATGGCCGCCCCTATATTGTCTTCCTCTATATTCATGTGGAAGGTATCCAGCATGATCTTTACATGGGAACTGTCTACCGCATTCACAAACTCAAGCGCCTGCTCACAGGTGTTCAGCATGTATCCCTCATACCGGTTCAGAACCTCCATTCCCAGAGTCACATCGCAGTCTTCCGCTATTTTTGAAAGTTCTTTCATATTTTTTATTGCGCGCTCTAAGTCGGCTTCTTTGTCCATCGGAGCCGCCGGATCCAATGGCCAGTAGGAGTATAGGCCTCCGCCCAGCACCTTTATGTCCATGAGCTGCAGACGGGGAAGCAGTCCCTTAAAGAAGTCCATCCCCCGCTTTACAACAGCCGGATCGCCGGAACAAAGGTTCTGCTCCTTTGTCGGCCCGTAGCCTGCTGTCATAATAATCCCTTGATCCTCTGCACATTTTTTTAAGTCCAGAAGCTGTTCGTCCCTCAAATATACGCTCCGCAGCGCCATACAGGAAATCTCTAATACATCAAATCCCAGCTTTTTAACTTTCTGTATGTAATATTTGTAATCTGCCTGCCATTCCTTTGTCCAATATGCAAAATAAATTCCATATTTCATGATTGCGCCTTTCTCCTCAAATTTAAGATTTAATTGGTTGCTTATATTCTGATCTATTCCGCAAAATAGATCCAAATATGTCCGATTATACAAAGAGCCATCACCAGGGTTAAAAGACGGTGCACAAGAAGATTAAGGTGTTTATTCTTCGTTATGGTATGGCACAGTACGATGAGCAGTACCATGGCAGCCGCAGTCAGCGCACCGGTTATGAACACACCAATATGGTGTACCCTTATCATTGGAAACACAAATATAAAGTGCAAAACAGCGATAATAAGTATTGCAGCACTTATATACTTATGCGCCTGCATAAAAAATACATCCGCCTTTTTCAGATGCAGTTTTCGCGTCACCGCTTTCACCAACAGCATTAAAAAGCATAAAAGACATAAATAACCCAAAATAATACTCATAAAATCCCCCCGGTACTTAAATCCCTCCTGCCTCATATGGCAGCTTCTTCTCCTGACAGCATCCTATTTTTCATTCCGGTCAAATCCTGCCTGTTTACTCATTATATACTTTTCTCCGCACGAACTCAATCTATCCTGCCACCATTTTCAATGTTTTTACTTTAAGAACCTCTAAAATACATTTCTGTACTTCTAAACCGGAATATGCGCTCCCTGCATAAGCCGGTCTCCCCAATTTAATCCACGTACGCTTCATAAATTTGTGCGCAGCTGGCCAAGAATCGTCTCACCAAGACAGAGAACAAAACGTTTCCGAGAGGACTCTATTTTTGAGACGATTCCGCACCTTTTACGTATATACATACAGCAAAGAATATGCTGTTTTGTAAAAACAGTATCCAATTTGATTCAATGAAAGGAAAAGTTATGGCTATGAAATGTAAAAAAATAATCCCTATTTTACTCTGCTTTATACTGACGCCCCTGTTTACCCTCCATGTCCGCGCTGCTGAAAATGACGAACTGCAGGCGCTTCAGGAAACGCTAAGCCAAAACATCGAGGAATCCCAGCAAATTCTGGATGCAATTGAACAGGATAGTTCTCCGGATGTTATTGGTGACATGATGAATAACCTGGAAGAACTCGATCCTTCTGTTCTGGAAGCCGATGGAGATGCCGACGCCCCTGTAACCGGCTCACTGGGTGATTTTACCAGTTCCGGTTCATCTTCTCTTGCGATGGAATTTCTGAAAGCACAGTTAGAACTCGCTAACTCTATTAAAAACAATGCACTACCCTATCTGGATGATGTCAACGCGAAACAAAATGAGCAAAACCAGATCTCTTCGTTTATCCAGCAGCTGAGCGATCTCAAATCTCAGGCTGAGACCGAACCTGTTGCTATCCCCGGCGACATTCTCTACTACATGGATGAAAAGGGACTGTCCTATCCTGTCCCGGAATCCGGGCTCTATAGCGCTTCGGATTGCGACAGCATCATCAGCATCCTGAATGAGCGTATCTCTGCGTTAGGAACCGATACCATGAATTCCATGACATCAATCCAGGATTTCATGTCTCAGTACAACTCTTACACATCGGACGCTTTTCATTACCTGCAAAACGTTTCCAACAGTTCTCCTTCTCTGAGTCAGAGCCTTTTCTCCTCTGAGGGCAGACCGGTTAATGTAACGCCGGTGGCAGTCAGTGTGCTGGCTGGCATACTGATAGGGATGCTTCTGATGTGGACAATTTTGAAAAACAAAATCAAAAATCCTGCAAGGGAGGAATCTGTATGACCATGATACAGCTGGCGGCGTCACTGCTCTCTGTCATTTACGGCGGGATCGCTTGTCTGAGGCACCGCCAGCCTCTGTTCTTTAAGATCCTGTTGTATGGGCTGATCAGCTATTTTTTCGGTGCGCTTTTCACAGCCTGCTATGCAGCGGTCCATGGAGTAATTCCTGCGGGATTTCATGTCGGTTATTTCGGTCATATCGGTGCCTATTTCTTTTTATTCTCTTCCTATTATGGGGCAATCGACCGTCTGGCCGACGGTGGGGAAGCAAAATACCGCATCATCCGGGTAGCTTCAGCTGTCCCCGCCATTGTCCCCGCGGCGCTGCTTGTCCGGGGCATCGCAAAGTATGGCCTGGGCACAATGCTTCCGCTTCTGATGCTGATACTGCCTGTGACATTTACACTCTACTATGCGGTCAAACATTTGGTTTTTCCTGATGTGGAAATGGGAATCATCCGGGTCATGCGCCCGTACAACGGCTGCGTGATTCTATTTTGCTCTGCCGAACTGGCGGGCCAGTTTCATTTTCTGCCCGGGACAGTGAGGACAGCTTCGGCGGTCCTTTCCTGTCTTTTTCTCGTCCTGCTGCTGCCGCTGGCTGAAGGGGGGGTGCGTAAATGGTTTATATAATCTTTCTTTGCCTGAGTATCCCTATGCTTTTAATGCTTCCTCTGCTGGAGTCCCGTTCCCGCTGGATTGTAGGTTTCTTCCTCCTGGGCGCAGTAACCGCCCTTGCAGCTTATGAGATTAACACCATAGTCTTCCCTTTCTCTGGCATGAGTGCCCGCAGCTTCACCGAACTGATCCCGCCAATTGTAGAAGAACTGTTAAAAGCCCTTCCTGTGCTCTGCTATGCCCTCCTCCTGGATGACAGCCGCAAACGGGTGCTTCCCATCGCTATGGCGGTTGGAGTTGGCTTTGCCGTGCTGGAAAACACAGCGCTTCTGGTCGAATATCTGGGCAGCGTTTCCATCGCATGGGCGGCAGGACGCGGCTTTTCCGCCAGCCTCATGCACGGCCTTTGCACAGTCACCATAGGGACCGGTATCTGCTATGTAAAAAAACAGAGAAAACTCTTCTATACCGGTACCTTTGGACTGCTTTCTATCGCCATAACAATGCATGCATTATTTAACCTGCTGATCAAGTCCTCCTTTGACATCATCGGCATGGTGATGCCGCTGGCCCTCTATGGCCTGCTTTATGTGCTGCGCAGCAGGAAGAAACTAAAGCTGCCGTTTTTATCCTATTAACGACATGGTTCCTGATTCGAACAGAACAGCCCCTTACGGGCAGATCTGCAGCAATGCTGCAGAATAAGGTACAAACTTAAGACCGCCGCTTCACAGATATCACATCTGTTTCGCGGCGGTCCTATTAAGTTTTCCCGAAAGCATATAACGGGGCAGAGTTTTTATAGTTTATCATTTCTCAAAATACAATTCATACCAAACCAAAAATGTATAAATGGTCCAGATCTTTCTCCAGTTATCCGAATTTCCGGCGATATAATCATCAAAAATCGCATGAATCTCATCAATCTGGAAAAACTTCTCCGCAGCCTTACTGCGGAACTTATCCCTGACATCCTGATTATATCTGTCGTCTGCCATCCAGATGCGAATCGGCACGATAAATCCCAGCTTTTTGCGGAAGGCGATCTCTTCCGGCAGCACTTTTGCCGCTGCAGTCCGAAACGCCACTTTATTCTGCTCCGCGTTTACCTTATATTCAGATGGCATCCGTGAGGCAATATCAAAGATCCTTGTATCGGTAAGGGGCATTCTGATCTCTAATCCCGCAGCTGTACTCATCTTATACACATTGAAATAAATGTCCCCCTCCAGCCAGATCTGGATATCTACATCCGACATCTTCGTAAGCGGATCCAGTCCTTCTGTTTCCTCATAAATTCCTTCCGCCAGCTCGATCGGAAGAACGTCAGGATCATACTTTTTCAGAATCTTCTGTTTCTCATCTTCCTTCATGATATTCGTATTGCCTACATAGAAGGTTTTCAAATTCTCACCATAACGTTCCGCATTGCGGTACATATTATACCCGCCAAAGAACTCGTCCGCCCCCTCTCCGGAGTAACATATCTTCGTATGTTCGGCCGCCGCCTTACAGCCGATTGCAAAAACAATGGCTGACGCATCGCCCAGAGGCTGTTCCATATTCTCCATCACATAAGGCACTGCCGCAAAATACTCTTCCGGCGTAATCAGGCGCCGGAACGTCTTTCGCCCAAGGATGTCTCCCGTCTTCTGCGCCAGTTTTGATTCATCAAACCGTTCTTCTTCGTACCCGCAGGCATCCGCCGTCTCTGCATCGGACATTGCCAGTACATAGGAAGAATCAACGCCTCCTGATAGAAAGGATTCTGCTGTCTCGTCCGGGGTTTTCACCTCAGTCATAATCCGGCCAAGCGTAGTATGTATCTCCTCTGCCCACTCTTCAAGGGATTTGCTGTAATCCGGATGAAATTCCGGTTTCCAATAGCGTTCTATCTTAAGCTGCCTTCTCTGCCAGGTCAGATAACGCCCGGGCATAAGTTTTTTCAGGCCACGGAAAAATGTAGTCTCTCCCGCCACGTATGTAAAGGTAAGATACAGCTGCAGCATCTCCTCATTCAGCTCTTTCACAAAGCCCGGCTGCTCCATAATCTTACGTATAGAGGTACCGTACAGGAGCCTGCCATCCGCCGTTTCATAATAATAGAAAGGCGTAGTTCCAAACTGGTCTCTCAGACAGAATAGTTTCTTCTCCTCCTCGTCCCACAGGGCAAATGCAAACATGCCATGCATATGGTTTCCCATATCATATCCCCAGGTTTCGTATGCCTTTACCAGAATTGTCTGCTCACGCTCCTCCCTGGACAGGGAAGCATCAATGCCCAGTTCCTCACAAAGAACTTTCCAGTTGCGGATATGACCACTGTATTCTCTTATTATTATCATATGTATGTCCTCTCGTATCAAAATTTTTATTAAGTTTAATTGTTTATTATGGCTGGCTTAATAATCTCATTATATACGCTCTGCCGGTTAGAAAATATTTGTTCGAGTACCTCGCCCAATGCGTCCATATCTATGGGCTTCGCCACATGCGCATTCATCCCTGCTCTAAGTGCCCTATTGCGGTCTTCCGAAAAGGCGTTTGCTGTCAATGCCACAATAGGAACTTGTTTTGCATCGGTTCGATCCATCTGTCGGATCCGGGCTGTAGCCTCATATCCATTTAGAATTGGCATCTGGATATCCATCAGAATAAAATCATACTCTCCATCCGCAGAATTTTGGAACATGGCCACAGCCTCCTGCCCATTTCTGGCACTCTCCGTCTCTGCGCCCACCAGCTTCAACAATTCCTTTAGGATCTCTTCATTGATTTCATTGTCTTCAACGATTAGAACCCTTCTGCCAGCAAATTCAAACTGGTGCTTCAAAGTTGTGTGCTGCCCTTCCTCATCTTTATGGCCTTGGACAGGCTCTGCCAGCTCTAATTCCACTTGAACTGTAAAAGTACTGCCTTTCCCGAGAGTACTTTCCACCTCTATGCTTCCGCCCATCAAATCCAGCAAGTTTTTGGTAATGGCCATACCAAGACCTGTCCCCTGCGTACGGCTGGTCTCGGTCTCCTCCATCCGGGAAAATGGTGTAGAAATCGTCTCTAAAAATTCTTTTGACATCCCTCTCCCGTTATCTTTCACCACGAACTGGTATCTGCCATTTCCTTCATTGCTTTGTTCAAGCTCTGTTACCGTTAATTTGATCTCCCCCTGCTCCGGTGTATATTTGATGGCATTTGACAAAATATTTACCAAGATACGGCTGAGACGAAGCTCGTCCCCTACAATGTAATTCTGTTCCACATTGCTTTCTTCCAAAGAAAAGAAGAGTTTCTTTTCTTTAAGCTGCGTCTGAAACATCGACACAATGCCATCCAGCATATCGGAGAGAGAAAATGGCTTATTCTCAAGCAGCATCTTTCCACTTTCGATCCTTGACATATCCAGCACTTCATCTATGAGCGACAGCAGATGCTTGGAGGAATAGGAAATCTTCTCCATATAGTTCAGGACTCTTTGGGGATCTGCTGCGTACTGCTTCGCTAAGGCGGTCATTCCTAGAATGGCATTCATAGGCGTCCGAATATCATGACTCATATTGGATAGAAAATTACTTTTGGCTATATTGGCACTGTTGGCTGCCAGCAATGCCTGTTCCAGATTCTCACGCTGTTCCTGTTCCTTGGTCATATCAGACAGGTTCGCGATCCAGACTTCTTCTGTGCTAAGCTCAACCTGATTGACCTGGAGGCGCATAAAGCGCACCACTCCTGTATCCGGGTTCTGATACTTGTGGATGGACCCGACAAATTCTCCCTGCCTGTTCCATTTGAAGAACTCCTCTTTCATCTCATGGATGTCGGTCTCTTCGATGTAATCTTCCTCAACAAACAGCTTCTCAGCATCCTGGCGGCTCCATCCCATCACTCTTCGCAGATTAGGGCTGACATATTCCAGCCTGTCTTCTGTAACATTGTACATCATATAAATTTCGTTCCCCCGGTCAATCAAGAGATTCAGCATTCTTTCACGGTTATATACGTCCTCGTCTCTCTTCCTGTTGGCAACCTGGTTCATCCGCACAAAGATTATTCCGCAAATAAAAATAAGGAGCACTACAATAAATGCGCAGGCGGAGAACACATTTCTGGAAAATCGGTTCATATTTTCCCCTATCGTGTCTCCACCCACAAAAAGGAGAATTGTCCAGCCTGTATCGTCCAGCGGATTATAACAGAGATACTCTTTTTTCCTATCTTTTGTGTATATGGTTACCCCAGTGGAACGGTTCTTCACCGCCTCCCGGATCTCATCAGCGCTTTCCTTTCCGCTGTCGGATACCTTCTCCAAATAATCAAGAATATTATAGTTCTCAAGGGCATTTTCCGTCTGCGTATTGAACAGTCTGGTTCCGCTTTGATCAATCACATAACAGATTCCCTTCTTGTCAAATGCCGATATGGTCAGGATGTCCAATATATTCTCAATGTGATATTCCAGTGCTAAGGCCGAAACCGTCACAGACCCGCATTGCTTGCTTTCTATCGGAATCGCAAAAAATAATGTGGAATTGCCATTCACATCCCTCCGTAAAAAAGAAACCTTTTTCCGTTCTTTTAACAGCATCAGTGCATTGTCTCTGGATATTAGTCTGCTCTGCTCCCCATATTCATCTATACAATTTCCCAGTTCATCTACGAGATACAAATGACCGAACTTCCACTCCCTGACGATCTGCTGTCCGTATTCCTGTATCTGCTGGTCGGTCATCTGGGGGAAAAAGCCCAAATTATAATCCATGTTGTACAGCAAGCTCCAATTCTGCTCCAGCTTAGAGTTTAATTTACCGGTAACCTGCTGCGCAATCTCAGACAGATGATATTCATTTTCTTTTCTGACATTTTCCTCCATGGATTCCAGAAAAACAAACATTAAGAACATAATGCCTGCAATTGTAAGTAGGACTCCAGCCACTATGGTTCTTCTGACTCGCTTATACTTGTCCGGAACCATATGGTTCAGTCTTTTTCCAAATCCCCTCTCGTATCCTTTCGGCCTTCTGTGGTTTTCTCTTGGTCTCATCTCATTCTCAACTGTTCTTTCTTTAGTATATCAGGGATAAGGCTTCCCCGTTATTTCACTTTTCTTGTAATTGGCGCAGGTTCTCGTTCATCAAGTCCAGCGCGATCGAAGCAGGCAGTTCCTCCTCCAGCATCTTGACAACTGTGTCCCTGGAAGCCGTAAAGAACTCGTCTGTTGCAAGGCGGACATAGGTGCTATTCGTCTCTAGGTAGTTCTGCACCATATTCATGCTTCCCGTATATTCAAAAGAAATATCCCGCTGGTATGGAACCAGTCCATCGGTATGCTTGTTCAGAAGCTTCTGGGTCTCTTCTGACGCCATTGCAGACAGAACCTTCCAAGCAGCCTCTTCTTTCTTCTCACTCTCCTCCACCTTTTTGCTTACTGCGACATTGAAGATCGGATAAGTAAGTAAAAAATTCTGCTTATCCCCAAAATATGGCAGAATTTCCAGATCCATCCCCGGAAGCAGGCGTGAGATACTCTCGCTGCTAATGTTGGTCATCGCCTGCCTTCCCTCTGCAAAATCATCGTAGGCAAAACTGTCTTCGTAATTGATCATCTCCGGCTTCAAAACCCCCTGCCTGATCAGCTTCTCCATCTTCTCGAAGGCAGGCATCCATACCGCACTATCTAACTGGTCTGTCCTGCCCTCCTCGTATTCTTTCCTCCATGCAATCCCATCCACTGAGCATAAGCTTTCGATCCCCATTCCCTGCAAAAAATGCATGGAATTGTAGTCTGCGGAAAAATCCAATGAATATGCACGGATACCGTATCTTTCAAATTCCTGACAAGCAAAAACAAATCCCTCAAAATCCAGTGGAATCGGGATTTGATATTCCTCGAACAGCGCCCTGTTTGCTATGATTCCATCTACGGTTCCCGCCATGGGAAGCCAGAACACCTCCCCCTCACTGGTCTTATAATTCTCAAGATAAATATCGTAATAGGAGGAGGTCAGCTCTGATCCCGTCAACTTCATAAGGTAGGGATTAAGCTCCAGCGCTCCCTTCATCGAAAACCTGCGGGCAGTTATGATGTCCGGCAGGTTCCCCTCCTCAGCAAGTTCTTGATAATAGCCAAGCGCGCTTTCGCCCTTAACCCAGTGTATTTTCACATCCGGTACTTGACGATCTACCGCTTCCATATAGTCGGCATAAAAGCCGTCATGCAGGTTTAAGTTCCAGAGTGCCACCTCGATCTCCGGCTTCTGGCTTCCCCCGCATCCCCCGATCCAGAGTGCCGCCATAAAAATGACTGCAGTACTGCAGCCAAGAATCTGCTTCCTAGTATTCTTCTTCATCTTCTTCCCCCAAAAATCCGCTCATTCACTTGCATGTCCTATATGCACTCAAACCGTAATTCCATACAACTGTTATTTCCATTATATAGCAAAATAACCGAAAGCACAATGTATCCCGGTTTGTTTCACGCAACTATTATTCCTTTTTTTGCCGGGAGTCTGGAAGCCCTTACACTAATTTTTATATTTGTTTTGAAAATATCCATAAAAAAAGTGATAGAAAATTGTACACAATCACGATAGATAAATATGATATATAACGTTATAATATTATGTAATAACGTTATATTTGAGAGGGGAGTAAGAATGCTTAAAAGAAATAAAATAAAATATGTTTTTGTTATGCCCGCAATTTTATTACTGATCGTATTCGTCTATTATCCGGTTGTAAAAAATGTGATTTACAGTTTTTATAACATGAGTGCATTTTCGGTTCATGAACGTTTTATCGGCTTAGACAATTATCGATCGCTGTTCGCGGATCCGGTTATCAGGACTGCTTTAAAAAATAACTTTATTTATGTATTCTGGTCTTTGTTGTTTCAGGTTGGCGGCGGCCTTTTGATTGCACTGTTTCTGGAAAGCAGCTTTATAAAAAGAGGAAACGTTTTCTTCCGAACTTTATTTTTTATCCCTTCTATTATTTCCATTACAGTAATAGGCGCGTTGTTTACTTTTATCTATCAGCCGGATATCGGCCTGCTGAACAGCCTTCTCAGATTTTTGGGCTTTGACTCACTTGCGACTGGCTGGCTGGGCAATTCACATACTGCCTTATACGCAATCATTGCCATGAGCCAATGGCAGTACACCGGTTATGCGGCTATGCTGATCATCGTGGGGATTCAGAGGGTATCTCCGGCAGTTTTAGAATCTTCAAAGTTAGATGGCTGCGGATTCTGGCAGCAGGCAAGATACATTATCATCCCGCAGATAAAGGATACGATCACGATTGTGATCATCATTACACTCAACTGGGCAATGCAGGTCTTCAATGAAATTCAGGTAATGACGGCAGGAGGCCCTGGCAATGCAACTCAAACTCTGGGAAACTACATGTATACGGCTGCCTGGTCCTACGACAAATTCGGGTATGCCTCCGCCATCGGAAACCTGATACTTATCATTACCGTCGTACTGGCATTTCTGCAGATGAATATCAGTGGGTTTGGAAACGAGAACTGATACGTATGTCGGGATCCGCCTGCAGGTCATTTCCTCAATCTATCTGATAAACAAAGGAAAACAGTTCAAGAGTGAATGGAGAGTACATTATGCTGAAAAAATCTGAGTTTCATTTGAAACAGTTTGTTTTATATTTTATTTTTATACTATTTTCATTATCAATTATATACCCATTATTTTGGATTCTGTCCAATTCTTTGAAAACAAATAAAGAGTTTTATAATAATACATTTTCACTGCCCGGACATCCTGAGATTGGAAACTATCTGCAGGCATGGAAAGAAGGCATATCCTTATACTATCTTAACAGTATCATCGTCACTGTAATTACGGTTATCTTAATTCTGGTGGTTTCTACACTGGCGGCTTATGCAGTTACCAGATTCCACTTTAAGTATAAAAAGATACTGCTGGGGATACTTCTGGGAGGAATGTTTGTTTCTCCGCAGACTGCGGTACTTCCCTTATATCATCTGCTCAGAGATCTAAGAATATACGACACCTATGGGGCTATGATTATTCCCATACTCGCATTCCGGATCTCGTTTTCAATCTTCCTGCTGTTCCCGGCTTTTCTTTCCTTTCCGAAAGAACTGGAGGAAGCGGCTGTTCTGGATGGCTGCAGCAGTTTTGGAATTTACAGGAAAATCATGCTGCCTGTATGCAGGCCTGCGGTTACCGTGTGTCTTTTATTAAATTTAATATATACCTGGAATGAGTTTACTTTCTCTTTAAACTTTATAAGTACGGAAAAGTATTATACGATCCCGATCGGCCTGATGTCATTTTCACAGGCTTTATACACGGACTGGGTGGTTCTGCTGTCGGGTATCGTACTGGCAATTGTGCCTGTGCTTGTGCTCTTTATTGCCTTTCAGAAATATTTTGTAGCCGGGCTTACAGTGGGCAGCGTGAAAGAATAGGGGGATCCAAGATATGAAACGAAGAATAAAATTAACTCTTATACTAGTATTTACCATGTTTCTGGCGGGTTGCGCCGGACCCGCTGAACAGGATGACAAAGTCACGTTAACATTCATGCACCGGTGGACGATGGAACCGATGAAGTCTGCCACAGAGGAGATGATTAGAGCGTTTGAAAAGGAAAATCCAGACATAAAGATCAATGTAATTACGGCTACAAATTCGTCTTATAAGCAGAAAATAAAGACCGTAATCAATTCGTCCGCCCCGCCGGATATATTCTTTACCTGGGGTGACGAATACCTGAATAAGTTTGTAAGAGAAGGCTTAGTGCTGGACCTGTCTTCTTATATGGAAAAGCACCAAACTTTAGAAGAACTTGTGCCAGGGCAGACGGCGGCCTTTCAATACCAGGGCGGGATCTACGGCATACCGCTGAAAATCGACGCCAAATTATGGTTTTATAATAAAGAAGTATACAAAAAGCTTGGACTGTCCCCGCCCGGCACATACGAGGAGTTTTTAAAGCAGCTGGAGGTAATACAAGCGGCCGGGATCACTCCGATTTATTTCGGAAACTCCGATCCTTATGCAGGCGCGCATTATTTAACAACATTAAACCAGAAATGTGTTCCTGAAAAGACCTTAAAAGCTGACTATTCATTAGAGGATGGTTCTTTTTCGGATCCGGGTTATCTGCAGGCGCTTACAATTTATGAAGATCTTCACCAATATATGAATGCAGACACGGCAGCTTATGACTGGAGCTTTTCTTATTCCGGGCTGATTAACGGAGACTGCGCACTGGTATACGACCAATATGTTACCATCGCGGATTCTATGGAGATGGATGCAGAATTTACAAAAAATAACTTGGGGATCTTCCCCTTTCCCACCATAGAGGGGGCAAGAGGAAATCAGTCCATTATCACTGGAACACCCGACGGCTATGCTGTCAGCAGTAAAACCAAACATCCCGAAGAGGCCTTTCGGTTCCTGCAGTATATACTCTCTAAAAAGAACACTTTACGTTATTTAGAGAGCAGCTATTGGGTAAATGCTACAACAGACCTGTTTGAAAATATCGGCCAATATACAGACATCGAACCATTAATAGAAGGCATAAAGTATATAAAAACCTCACCTTCTACAACCCCCTGGTTAGATACGGAACTCGATCCGAAAATCGCGCAGACTTATTTAAACGGCCTGCAGCAGATTGATACCGGGGAGGCCACGCCTAAGCAGCTGTTAAAGCAGATCCAGTTAGCCGCGAAAAGCGCAAAATATGATAAAGGTAATTAAATGTAAGAGTTCAGGCCTGCCTGAACTCTTATATTTAAACTTCCCGTTATGCATTTTCATAATTAAACCGGTACCTGGATGCAACAATATACTCCTGCCCGATATAGATTAGTTGATTCTGGGTATCGTATATCTCTGTATACAGAAGGAATAACGGATCGCCAGGAGCAATTTTTAAAAGCTGCGCCTGTTTCGAATCCGCCTTTAATGCATCAATATAGGAGTTCTGGGAACATCCCACTATAATACCATGGCTTTTTAACAAATCATACAGCGGCCCTTCCAAATCATCCGTGAGAAGAAATGCATATTGGGTAAAAGGAAAATAATTGTTTTCCAACATGACAGGTATCTCATCCGCATAGCGGACGCGCTGTATGTATAGTATGGCATCTTGGTCAAGTCTTGGATGCGGTACCCGTCCGGGTGAGTTCTTCGTGAGAACCGTTCTCTGGGTAACTACAGCCGACGGGGTCATGCCATTCACAATGCAGGAATTTGAAAAACTCATATTATGCTCTATTTTACGGAAAATCTTCCGCTCTTTTACAAAGGTGCCCTTCCCCTGATTCTTAACAAGAAGACCGTCTTTGCAAAGTTCTTCAATCGCACGGCGGATGGTGATCCTGCTCACATCGTATTGTTTAATTAGTTCGACCTCTGTGGGAATCTTCGATCCGGCAGGATACTCTCCGCTTTTTATCCTGACAGAGATATCGTCTTTAACCTTTTCAAAGAGTGGACGCGTTGTACTATTTTCAATATTCATCTTATTACCTCAACTATATCATTATATTTCATGCAACAATTCTATCATATTCATTATAACATTACAATACGAATATGGTATACATTATAACAAAAAATGTGAGTAAGTGACAAAAAATTATTTTTAAACAAGCAATTCCTTGTTCATGATGACAAATTTCATTTCATTACAGATCCTCTATTGATTATATCGTAATATAATGATATGATGAATTTGTGAAAGGAAGGTGAGTAAATGGATATGGCATGTGATAGAATTCTGGTTTCATCAAGCATATATGATTCTGTTTCAAAAGAACCATACCAGGGCTATATTGTATTAAAGGATGGCCGCATAAGTGAAGTAGGAAAAGGAAAGCTGCCCGACGCTTATACCGCCGGGGGGCTGAAGGTACAAGACTGTAAAGACGGCACGATCTGTGCCGGATTCGGGGACACGCATACATTCTTTACCGGATACGTCATCGACAGTCTTGGTGTAAATCTTTCCCACTGCAAAACACTGAAAGAGCTGAGAAACTGCCTGGAATATCATATGGAAACTGCAGCCGGGAAAGGGGCCCTGTTCGGCAACCATCTGGAGAGCTGTTTTCTTCACAACAGCAGTGTCGATACCATATTGGAGGAGATCGGACAGGACACCCCGATTGTTCTCTTTGCGCCAGGCCACGGAACTTGTGCAATGAACCAAAGGGCAAGACAGGCTTTCGGTTTTGACCCGGAACACTGCCATGCAGAGGCTCTTTACAGGATCATGGGGCTCTATCTGAATGACAGACAGTTTATCGACCGGCAGCTCGAAGATTATATGAAGCTGCTTAACAGCCGCGGAGTTACATCTGTAAAAGAAATGGGGTTTGACGATTTCTATGGTTTCACAGACGTTTTAAAGGAACTGGAGAAGAATGAGAGACTGACACTGAGAATCTCCTTCATGTCCCAGCCCGTCGGAAAGCCCGCTGATATTAAATTCGGCCTGAAAATGAAGGAAACATTCCAAGGGGATTATGTAAGGTTTTCGGGTTTTAACCAGATGACTGATGGATTGATATTAAAAATGGAAGGCCATCTTCGTCAGCCGTACGAAGGGACAGACAGCGTATGTAACAAGGACATTGACTATAAGCAGCTGGAAAAAGAGGTGCTTCTGGCCGATAAAAACGGCCTGCGCTTTACGCTCCATTCCGAAGGGGACGGTGCATTCCACGAGATCTTAAACATTTACGACCAGTGTGAGCATATCAACGGACGCCTCAAAAACCGGCACGGCATTACAGATCTGGAATTGACTGAACCGGAGGATGAAAAACGAATGGCCAAAATGGGGGCATTCGGTGAGATCTATGCGCAGGTATATGCGCTTGATACTTATGACGGCTATGTCAATGCCTATCGGGATGTGATAGGCGCCCGTCAGGAACGGTATTTAAACTACCGTTCTCTGGCAGACCATGGAGTACGGTTGTGCGGTGCAACGGATCTGCCATTACTGATTCCCAGCATACCGGAATCTATATTTTACGGATGTGCTAATTTCGGCAGTGATAAGCAAAAACAGATCAATCCCCAGAATGGCCTGACTATTTCAGAGATGCTCGACGCCTGGACTGTGAACAGTCAGTTTGCCATGGAAAGAGAGGATGAGCTTGGCACATTAGAGACCGGGAAAAAGGCAGACATCGTGATTTTTGATCGTGATCTGTTTACAGTTCCGATGGACGAGATGCTGAATGTCCAGGTAAAGGAAACCATAGTAAATGGAAAAACAGTATATACCCAAAGGGTACCCCATCATGCATGCCCTGCGGGCAGATCAGCAGAGCTGAAAAATAAGGAATGAGAACATAAAAGGGAGGTTCATTATGTCAGAATCAAAAAAAGGAAAGTTAGGTGCTCGAACACTATTAATGTTATTTATTTTTGGATTTGTTAACGCAATCATGTACTGTTTCCCCTATGTAAGATATGTATTTTATGATCAGCAGATTGCGGCAATGGGAATTACAAATGAACAGTCAGGAGTTCTGATGTCCGCATATTCCTTTGCAATGATGGCTGCAATGATTCCGGGGGGAATCCTGGCAGATAAAATTTCAGTGAAAAAAGCAATGCTGCTCTCAATATTAGGGTCTTTTGTGCTGATCATCATTTATGCGCTTACAATGGACTTTAAAATTGCTTGTGTCATTTGGTTCTTTGCCGGATTGACAACCAATTTTGTATTCTGGTGTGCAATCACAAAGGGGGTCGGTATGATTGGCACAGAAGAAAACCAGGGAACCTGCTATGGGATCTACTATGCGTCATCGGGTATCATTTCCGCAATTTTGAATGCGATTTGCCTTTGGGCGAGCGGATTCGGCAGTGATGAGACAAAAGCATTTGTTATTGCAATGTGGGTTATGGCAGTGGGAACCCTGATCGCATTCTTTTTACTATTGGTCTTCTTCAAGGAGAAAGAGGTAAAATCTGATAATCCGGATGACACATTCCAGATTAAGCATATTGGGGTGGTATTAAAGAATCCTATGACCTGGATGTTTTCGATCATGGTACTCTGTGCTTATGGTTTGTATACGAGCTTGTCTTATTTCTCCCCATACCTGACAGATGTCCTGGGAGTACCTTTAGTAAATTCATCCTTAATCAGCATTGTACGGAGTAATTTAATGAATCTGCTTTGTCCTCTCGGCGGATATGTCATTGACAAAATTTTTAAGTCTGCAAACAAATGGTATGTCACTGCATTTACAGCCATGATTATTATCTATGCAGGCGTTATGATCATGCCGGGTACAGTAAGTTCCGGCGCAGCAACTTTTGTCTCTCTGCTTCCCGCAGCAGTGGCGATGATGCTGTACGGCGTCATCTGGTCCGGTTTAAAAGAATGTAAGTTTAAAGCGGCATACACCGGCACCGTAATCGGCATTGGTTCCGTGCTTGGCTATGCTCCTGACTTCTTCTATTTTCCAATCTTCGGAAGATGGATGGATACATACGGAAATGGGGCTTACAAAATGATTTTCGGCTTTTTAATGGTTACCGCTGTAATCGGAATCATTATGGCTATGCTGATGAAATTAAGAATCAAAAAAATGAGTGTTACAGGAAAATAATGTTCATATAAAAGGAGATTTTGTATAATGTTTATAGAAGATTTTGATGCAGGTAAGATGGTTGATGAGATCCAGAATAAAAACGGCAGAATTACAGAGGTCTATTTTGTCGCATGCGGAGGCTCTCTTATTGATTTATACTCCAGTAATTATTTTGTAAATAAAGAATCCGTTACCATGGTTGGGGAGTGGATTCCAAGCAAAGAATTTGTTCTGACACCGCCTAAGCGTCTGGGCAGCCACTCGTTAGTCTTTATCTGCTCACACGGAGGAAATACGCCGGAAACTGTGGAAGCCGCCGATGCGGCCGCCGATGCAGGGGCATTTGTCATTACTTATACGCATGACGCCGATAGTAAATGCGCAGACAGCAAATACCATGCAATTGTATATAAATGGATCGACGAGACATTGCAGAAGGATAAACCTATGTGTATAACCTATGCGGTTTTAAATGAATTGATCCACCGCCAGGAACCGGACTATAAGCTGTATGAGGCTATGAAAGACGGTATTATTAAGTGTGACCGGATCATCAGGGATGCCACAAAGAAATATCAGAACAAAGCATGGAATTTTGCTGAACACTATTATCAGGCGCCGTTTCTATATATCATGTCCTCGGGAGCTGCATATGCACAGTCTTACGGTTTTGCTATCTGCTCGCTGCAGGAAATGCAGTGGATGGACTGCTGCTACCTGAATTCGGCGGAATATTTCCATGGCCCGTTTGAGGTTACAGATGAAGACCACTTATATATTTTGATGATGTCTGTCGGCAAAACCCGGGAAATTGATCTGAGAGCCAAGGCATTTCTGGATAAATATGCAAAGAAATATGAAATTATCGATGCGGCGGAGTGCGGACTTGAAGGGATTGACCCTGAATGCGTGGACTACTTCAATCCTCCTTTGTTCTATGAGATGAGTGTATTGTACAGAACAGCAATTCAAAATAAAACCGGACATCCTCTGGATATGAGAAGATATATGGGGGTAGTGGAATATTAAATAACACGGCTTGTCCCGGAGATCATCCAATGATTCCGGGATGCCCGTTTTAATGGCAAAGGGGTCTGACCCCTCTTCACAGAATTGGAGGTTAAAATCATGAAATACGATGTTAGCGTAGTAGGATTTGGAGATAATGTGGTAGATATCTATACGCACACGAACACACAATATCCCGGAGGAAACTGTGTGAATTTTGCAGTATACTCAAAAATGTTCGGCGCCCGCAGAAGCGCATACATGGGATATTTCGGCGATGATCTGAATGCGGATCATGTGATTTCCGCTTTGCGCACGGAAGAGATCGAACTGGTCAAATGCAAAAAGATTCACGGTGAAAACGGGTATTCCCGCTGCAAATTGGAAGATGGCGACCGGGTGTTTCTGGATTATAACGAAGGCGGCGTAAGAAGCAGGCACATCTACGAATTGGACGAGTTTGATTTGGAATATCTGGCACAGTTTGATTTGGTTCACTGTGGAAACTACTGTTACATGGAAAGCCAGCTATCTAAGATTAAGGAGGCCGGTATTCCGCTATCGTTTGATTTCTCGGATGATTCAACTGATGAGTATTATGAAAAAAACGCTCCCCTCGTAACCTATGCCTTCTGTTCATTTGACGGAACGGATGAAGAGGTTCGGCAGCATTTAAAAAAAGTAGCGGCACTTGGGCCGGAAATCGTATGCGCATCCCGGGGAGCGCAGGGCTGTATGCTTTATTCAGACGGGAAGTTCTATACGCAGAAAGCGGCGCCCCTTAAAAAGGTTGTGGATACAATGGGCGCAGGGGACTCCTTACTAACGACATTCATGGTTGGATATCTGGATGCAGTAAAGCACGGCGCAGATCGGGAAGAGGCCCTTACCGGCAGCATTGTAAAGGCTGCAGAATTTGCAGCAAATGTCTGCCAGATGGAAGGCGCATTTGGCTATGGAAAAGAAGTGCTGATCGACAGATTGAGAGCATAGCGAGTGTATAACTCTGCCGGATAAAAACATTTAAATAAGATAGAAATAGAGGAAGCGAAACCCGCTTCCTCTATATTTTATGTTCTCCGCTGCCCTGTCCGGATTGCGGGGAATTCCATGGCCACAACTAAAACTCCGTATCATAGTCCCAGGGCTGTCCTCCGGCGATACACCCTCCGTCAACCCGAATTTCTGTCCCTGTAATGTAAGAAGATGCATCCGATGCCAGCATGATACACACACCTGTAATATCTTCAGGATATCCCGGCCGGTCTAAGGCAATCCTTTCCAGCAAATACCTGGAGCGTTCCGGATGCTCCCAGGTAGGCACTGTCAACGCAGTCTGAATATGTCCGGGACTTACACAATTAGCCCGAATATTGTATTTGGCCCATTCTACAGCCATAGACCGCGTTAAGGACAGAACACCGCACTTTGTAGCGCCATATACAGAACAGCCGCCAAGGATACTTCCCGTATTATGGGAACCAATATTAATGATGCTGCCTTTTCTTTGATTTTTCATAAATGGAGCCACTGCCTGGGTCACCAAAAAAACACCCTTCAGGTTAATATCCATGATCCTGTCATACGTCTCTTCCCTGACATCCATAAACCCTTCCCGTTTATTGATCCCCGCGCAGTTTACCAGCACATCAATCTGACCATAAGCCTTGCCGATCTTATCGATGCATTCTGTTACACAGTCCTTATTTGTTACATCCAGCAAATAGCTTGATGCCTTACCGCCCGCTTCTGTTATTCTATTTTGAATATCTGAAAGCAGGTTTTCATTTATATCGCAAAGAGCAATCCGGGCGCCGGCACATGCCATGCCCAATGCAATGGCGCTGCCGATTCCGCCCGCTGCCCCGGTAAAAACTACTACTTTATCTTCTAATGAAAACATCTTCTCCAGATTTTTCCCTACGTTCATTCTTGAATGCCTCCCTTGGCCTTAACACATACATCCGCTGTCTTTTCATAATATTTTGCTATGGCGCTGTGATCCTCCTGTCCATGCCCATCGGCATGAAGCTTCTGAAGCATTTCCATCACACTGGCTGTTAAGGGAAGCGGAACTCCGATTTCATGGCCTGTATCCAAGGCATTGTTCAAGTCCTTAATATGTAAATCGATTTTAAAACCTGGTTTAAAATTCCGCTCCATAATCATTGGGATTTTCGCGTTCATGACCGTAGAACCAGCCAGGCCACCTTTGATTGCATCAAACACTTTTTCCGGATCAACACCCGCTTTTGTGCTAAGCATAAAGGCCTCGGAAACAGCCGCGATGTTTAATGCAACGATAATCTGATTTGCAAGCTTTGTTGTATTCCCCGCGCCAATCTCCCCGCAGTATACTGCACTATTTCCCATCGTCATCAGTATATCATATACTTGTTCAAATACTTCTTTCTTGCCTCCTGCCATGATTGACAATGTTCCATCTACCGCCTTTGGCTCACCTCCGGACACAGGGGCGTCCAACATTTCAACCCCCTTTTCTGCACATGCGGCATAAATCTCCTGGGAAGCTAAGGGTGCAATAGAACTCATATCCACTAAAATGCTTCCGGCCGAAGCGCCTTCGAGAATTCCGTCTTTCCCCATAACGACCGTTTTCACATGAGGCGAATTTGGCAAAACGGTAATCATCATCTTACACTCCCCGGCAATCGCCTTCGCAGACTCGCCTTTTATTGCCCCATACTTTACCATCTGTTCCATGTTTTCTTTTATTACATCGTAGACAACAACTGTATGTCCTGCTTTTAATAAGTTTGCGGCCATTGGTTTTCCCATGATACCCAGCCCGATAAATCCTATTTTCATGTTAGACTCCTTTCGCTCCATCCTCATTGAACCATATTTTTGTATGCATCTACCCTGCTGCCTGTATATCCATCTCCTCAACCACTGTCATAATATGCTCTTTTGTAAGCCCATGATATGCAAGTACGTCCTGGTAATTATGCGCGCTGCATCCAAAAGTGTCTTCTATTCCTACAAATTCTATTGGGATGCATTCTTTTTTTAGTACCTCGGCAATGGCACTCCCCAGTCCGCCGACGATGCTGTGTTCTTCTGCCGTAACTACGCCTTTGCAGCCTTTTGTAATCTGAATCACTGCATTGGCATCCATAGGCTTTATGGTACTGACATTGACCACCTTCACAGAGATACGATCCTCAAGTTCCCTTGCCGCCTGCATTGCAAGCCCAACCATATATCCGGTAGCAAAAACCACCACCTGGGTTCCCTCTTTTAAAACTGTGGGCTCGCCAACTTTAAACTCCACGCCCTCTTCCGTTACATTTTCGTAGTCATTTCGGTTCAGTCTGATATAACATGGGCCTTCCATTTCAGTAACTGCCTTTACGGCAGATTTTGTCTCATTGGCATCTGCCGGTGAGATGACGGTCATATTCGGAATCGCCCTCATAATTGCAAGATCCTCAACCGCCTGATGAGTCGCTCCGTCGCCAAAATCGGAGAGTCCCGAAGAGGAACCACAGATTTTAACATTCAGATTCCCAATGGCAATGGTCTGGCGGATCTGGTCAAATGCCCGCCCTGCAGCAAACACAGCGAAAGAATTGGTAAATGGTATCTTCCCTGTCTGTGCTAATCCTGCTGCAACCGATGTCATGTTAGCCTCCGCAATGCCCATCTCATAATGCCTGTCCGGAAATTCTTTTTCAAACATCTTTCCCATTGTGGACCCGCCCAAATCTGCATCCAGCACTACAATGTTCTTATTCTCTCTTCCAAGCTCCACTAACGCTTCTCCATAAGCAATCCTTTGATTTTTACAGCTCATAGCCATCCTCCTCTATGCCAGTTCTTCTAATGCCTGCCCGTAAGTCTCAGCTGTCAGCATTCCATTATGGTAACCAACAACATTTTCTGCAAAACTGATGCCTTTTCCCTTAACTGTATTGGCAATGATCACCGTAGGCCGTTCTCGTTCCAGATCGGCTTCATCCAGGGCAGTAAGAATTTCCACCATATTATGGCCATCAATCTCCAGTACATTCCAGCCGAAGCTTTTCCATTTATCCGGCAGAGGATTGGAGTCCATGCGTTCTCTTACGATGCCGTTTGCCTGCAGGTTGTTCTTATCTACAATCGCAATCAGATTATCCGCTTTATAAAAGCCTGCTGCCATTGCAGCTTCCCATATCTGCCCTTCTGCCAGTTCACCATCCCCAATCAGTACGTATACATTCCGGTCTATGCTGTCTGCTTTCAGCCCAAGGGCCATTCCAAGCCCAATCGACAGCCCCTGCCCGAGCGAGCCGGTTCCGGCCTCTATTCCGGGTGTCTTTCTGACATCCGGATGCCCCTGCAGATAAGAACCGATCTCTTTCGTATTCTTTAGATCTTCCACCGGGAAAAATCCCGCTTCAGCCAAAGCCGCATACTGCAGAATAGCCACATGTCCTTTGCTAAGCAAGAATCTGTCCCTATCCTTCATTTTCGGATTCCTGCTGTCATAATGCATCTTATAAAAATAAAGTGCCGCCACAATATCTGCTGATGAATTGGAGCCTCCGATATGCCCCGCAACCCCGATTCCCATACTGATAATTACATCACGCCTTAATACTTTTGCTTGTTCAGTAAGCCTGCTAATCAGCTCTTCACTGTATTTCATTTTCAAACCCCCTTTTAAAGATCATCAATACTTTCGTATCTTACATTTTTTGTACGGACTGTACAGCCCTTTATTGAAAAGTTACCGTTATTCTAATTTTTGTATTTCAATCTCCCCCTCATATTCCGCACAGAGAACCAGATCCTTATCCAGCTTCCCATTCTTGGGCAAAAGAACCCTGAATCTGTATTCGTCCCTCGCCGGCTCATAGCTTTGGAAAAACTGCAGCTCTTCACGATTGTCTAAGATCATTACTTTCTTTATCTTTGTTTTTAAGCCGGTAATAAGAATTTCATACGGAAATTCGGGGTATTTAAATACATGTAAAAACATCTTGCTGTCATTGCCGGTTACTCTCCCCCAGCTTATTTCATACTGAAAGTCCATATTTAAATTGCACTTATAGATACTTTCGCCATTGAGGTCAAGCCACCGGCCTGCTTCATCCAGTACTTTACAACTGCCTTCCGGAACCTTCCCCTTCTCGTCCGGCCCGATATTTAATAACAGGTTCCCGCCTTTTCCTACTACGTCTACCAATTTATACAGCACATCTGAAGCGCTCTTCCAGTTATGATCTACCCTGGAGTACCCCCATGTATCATTCAGGGTCATTGGAGTCTCCCAGTCACCCGGGAAAGAAAGAACCGGGATTTCATTATCCGACATCTGTCTGTAGTCGCCCAGTTTATACCCTATCCGCCCGTTAACCAGGCAGTCTGGTTGCAGGCTCTTTGTATACGCCCTCAGTTCCTCACATAGATGAACCGGCATCACATATGGAGTATCAAACCACATAATTCCTACCTCTCCATAATTCGTAAGCAGCTCTTTCACCTGTGGTTTTACTTTATTATAGAAATATTTTTCAAAATCCTTCTCTTTATCCGGCTTGAAATCCCATTCGTTCCCCCATCCATTTTCATCTTCCCAGTCCTGCATCTGAGAGTAGTAAATGCCTAGTATCATTCCCTGTTTTCGGCATTCTTCTGCCAGCTCTTTCAATGGATCCCGTCGAAACGGCGTGTTCATAATGTTATAATCAGAAACTTCTGAATGGTACATTGCAAATCCGTCGTGGTGCTTTGCTGTAAATACAATATACTTCATCCCCCACTTTTTTGCTTTTCGTACAATATCCTCTGCGTCAAAATCCACAGGGTTAAAAGTTTCTGCCAGCTTCCGATATTCCTGAAGAGGAATTTCCGCATTTTTCATAATCCATTCTGCCCCATACGGAATCTTTTCCCCGTTATAGACGCCTCCAAGCATGGAATAAATTCCCCAATGAATAAATAATCCGTATTTAGCGTCCTTAAACCAATGATCTCTTGCCATTTTCCTTTCCTCCTTCTACCCTTTAACTGCGCCGGACATGACGCCGCTCTGGATTTGATTATGGAATAATACATATATAATAATGACTGGAATAACCGATAAAATAATAAAAGCGTACTGCGGTCCCATCTGCGCCGAGAATTCTCCCCAAAAGGACAGCATCGCCCTTGGAACTGTATACTTGGCCGGATCAGAAATCAGCGTAAGTGAGAAAACAAGTTCGCCGTATGCATAGATAAAAGAGAAAATCGCTTCTGTAGCAATGATCGGCTTACATATTGGCAGTAAAACAGAGCGTAATAACCGAAAATCACTGCACCCATCTATGATAGCTGCCTCATCAATCTCTCTGCTGACAGAGTCCAGAAATCCGGTGAACAGAAAAATTCCCTGTGCAAGGTTAAAGCATACATAAACTAAAACAAGGTAAGCAAAATTATTTTTCAGCCCCCAGCTTGCCGCCATAGATGATATCGGAATCAATGTTGAATGGATCGGTACCATGACTCCTACCACAAATAGCATGTAAGCATGTCTCGCAAAGAAAATATGTCTTTTCCTTGAAATCGCATAGGCCGCCATCATTGCTACGATTACTTCTATTACTGTTGTTGACAATGCCACAAGCAGTGAATTCCCAATGGAACGGAAGGAATGTCCCAACTCATTCGCCACCACATAATTTTCTATTTTCCAGTGTATCGGCAGATTCAATGCGCTTCGGTACATCTCATCATTTGTCTTAAATGACGAAATAAATACATACAGTAATGGAATAATTGTCGCAAGAAGCCAGACTCCGGCTATTGCATATAATATCAGTTTTTTCCAACTTCTTCTTTTCACCCTTATACCCCCTTTCAATATTCTTCCTGCTTAAATATCTTGTTGCAGCAGATACTTAAAACGACTCCCAGTATCAAGAGTATCATTGCGATCGCTGCACTGCGCCCCATCAGCTTAAAGGAATAGGCATTTAAATACAGCAGGATTCCAGGGGTGGAACTGGCCGCATTCGGACCTCCGCCTGTCATAGCCCAAATCATATCAAATTGCTTGATACAGCCTGTAATACATAAGATTGAATAGACCTTAAAAGAATTTTTACATAAAGGAAGCGTTATATAGCGGATTCTCTGCCATGCCGAGCAGCCGTCTATAACTGCCGCCTCATTCAGTGCTTCCGGAATTGTCACCAGGCCGGAACAGAAAATCAGCATATTATAGGCAGCCGACTTCCAGCAGTTTACTAACGCGACAATCCATACATTTAGCCCCGGGGTGTTCAGCCAGTCAAAATCCATAGACTGCAGGCCCAGGTTACGAATAATCTCCATAATAGCCCCATAGTTTGGGTTAATAAGATTCTTCCACATAACAGCAACGATCGTAGTCCCCAGAATTACCGGAAGATAATAGACGGTTCTGAAAAGGTTTTTTCCCCTGATCTTGGATGTTACCAGAAGAGCCAGGCCATATGATAGCGGCATCTGTATAAAGAAGCCCACTATAAGAAATATCCCTGCGTTTCCCAGTGAACGCCAAAACGTTTTATCCGAAAATATGAATCTGTAGTTTTCTATACCAACATAAGACTTTTTAACACTAAATATCCCATTCCAGGACTGAAATGATAATATGGCATTACTGATAATAGGATATATTACAAATATAACAAGAAGCGAAATTGCCGGAAGTAAAAACACAGCAGCAATCCAGTAGTCCTTTCTTTTCATACTTTTCCTCCTCATATGAATACATTCAGCCAATGAAGCCGGAATGGATATCACAATTCAAATTCTTTATAAAGAGGACCTCCATTTCTGCCATGCAGCCACACTTTTCATGGAGGCCCTTTCTCTTCTTATTCGTAATTTGCCAGGTTATCCATAATCTCTTTGCTTACCTCTTCGGCTGATGAACCGCTTCCCAATAGCTGGAGGGCATTTCTTACAACTGTGAGTTCCGCCGTATTCGTACTCGCCTGCGCCAGTTCCGCAACATAGGCCTCTGTTTGGGACATCAGCTCATTACACTCCTCAAACATGTAATTATCAATAATGCCTTCTGATGGAATTACGGAATATGTATTCGCATACTCTTTTACCAAACCATCAACAAACTCCTGGCTTGTCAGCCATTTCACCACTTTTAAGGAAGCTTTAATCTGGTTTACTGATTTATTCATTGTACAGATAAAATAGTTCTGAGAAGCGCCTCCCATATTGGCCGTTTCATATTGAGCATCAAAGTATGGTATCTTAGTCGCATGGATTGTCTGCTTTTTAAAGCACTCGGAATCAGACAGCAATGCCCCGCCCCTGGATAAGTCGATCATGAATGCACAGTCACCTGCGCCAAAATAAGAACGTTCTGCATTTACGTCAACACTTAAAACATTTTCTCCAAAGTATCCTTTGTCCTGCATATTTTTAATCTCCTGAATCAGACTGACGATTTCAGGACTTTCATATGTAAACTTTCTTTCTGCCAGCTCATTTTCAAAATCTGGTCCATATGACTTTACCGCCATCGCACTCAAGAGATGCCCATACCGGTAATTATCAGATTCTCCTACCATAAAAGGCTGATAACCATTGTTCTTCAGCACTTCACAGCAGTTTACAAGTTCCTCCCAGCTCTTGGGGACTTCCAGATTACATTTCTCTAAATATTCCTCGTTATAGTATAAAAGAAGTTCAAATGCTGACCATGGCGCACCGTAAAGACCTTCATGCCCATATCTTCCATAATCGACCATATTCCAATTTGCTTTTACAATCCCATTGTACCAATCCGGATCAGCTTCAAAATATGGTTCAAGGTTTAATACAATGTCAGATTCTACATAGTCCAGGCAGTTGGTTCCACCATACTGCATAAAGATGTCTGGTGCGTCTCCTGATGCAAGATCTGTTGAAAGCCTGTCGAGGTAGTCATTTTCTTTCATAATAAAAATCGGTTCGATTGTAATGCCATTATCGGATTCATTCCACTCATTCACCTTATCAATAAAATACTCACTCTCCGCATCTCCGCCGTCAGCATTGATACGATGATATAATTTTACAGTTGTTTCTTCTACTTCCATTGCATCAATGTCATATCCTGCATCCGCAATATCTCCCTGCGCTTTTTCCTCTTTTTTTCCGCTTCCGCATGCGCACAGCCCGACTAATACGGAGACTGACAGAAGACAAGCTACAATACGTCTCATTCTTTTTTTCATTATATTCTCCTCCTTTTCCTTTAAAAAGTGCCCTAACTCGCAACAGTTCCGGCTATCCCGAACTGTTACCTTTACTCAGATCATCTGCATGTCTCTGTAAACATCTCTCCCTTCTCTAAAAGTATCTCCTCCCTTCCGTGAAACTCTCACCAATAAGTCTGCCAAACGTTTGAACCGATAGCTCCAGAACACCAATCTGTTATTTGATTGTTGTTAGCTGATACTTGTATTACAGGTATGAGTAAAATATAACATACACTATCATTTTTTTCAATATATTTATTTTATCAAATCTATTTTTTGGCATATTGCACAATCCATTTTTGTTAGTATTCGGTTTCTCTTTCAATTGAAATATTCATAATTCTTTTCAATGTGTGCATTCATCATTTTTACAGCCTCTTCCTCATTACGGTTTTCAAATGCTCTAATAATCTGCTGATGATAATAAATACCATTCTCAAATCCCATTTTATCAATTACAGTATCCATTGACTGCTCCAAAACATCCTGCAAAATACTATTTGTTTTTATGAAAAGAGCATTTCTGGTAATTTGGGCGATCTTAAAATGAAATTTTAAATCTGCCTTGCTAAAACCTTTGATATCAGAATTATCTTTGCAGCTCACCATTTCTGCTAAAATAATCTTTAGTTCTTCGATATCTTTTTTCGTTGCACGGTTCACAGCCAGCTTTGTGCAGCCTGTTTCAATGATCTGCCTGAATTCAAACACCTGCGCATCTGACTGGTCTCCTAAATACATAACAGGTATCAAAGCATTCATGCTATCTCCGATATCAAGATTCCTGACATATGAACCATCCCCAAGCCTTGTTTCGATCAATCCCAGTGCATTCAGCTTCTGCAAAGCTTGCCGTACAGTAATCCTGCTTACTTCAAACAGCTCCGCCAATTCATTTTCTGATGGAATTTTGCTTCCAGGCGCCCACTCTCCATCAATCAGCATCTTCTTTAGCTGTAATAATACTTGTTCACCTACATTAACCCTTTTTATCGGCTTAATCCCCATCCTGCTACCTCCCATGTTCCATAATTTTTTATTCGTCATGCATATAATAAATCCAGATTGGGTCGGGATTTTAATTGAATGCATTTGATTCTTGTATGCTGTAATACAGCTAACACTATTATTGATGATTTCACTTCAATTGTCAATCATTGAATTCAATTACTTAAAGAATACCACATCCCCGCTGTAGTCAAATGCCCCAGCAGCTTATGCAGAAGGTTCTCCTGGTAGGCCGCCATCACCGCGGCTGGGATTTCTCCGTGATACGACTCCTGCGTCCAGGCAAAGGCTTCGCACAAGGATCAGCCTTGTCGACGGACGGGGAGGCTTTCGGCTATCCCTTCATGGAGCGTCCCCATCCGTACCGCGACTAAAGCGCGTCACTAACTCCCGAATTCTTTTATTCCTCCGATAACACGAATTTCTTTTCCTCTGTCTGCACGATTTCGCCTGTCTTCCGGCCGAATTTAAGACCTCTGTCTACCGCCTCTATTAGTGCCGCCCCGCTTCGTGCATATCCCATCGTCCTGATTGTATCACGGATCAGGTCGTCTTTCGCCAGTGCCCCCTTCTCCTGTAATGTCTTACAAACAGCATTCTTCAATTCCTGTTGGCAGATGTCGGCCGGCGTGCGTTTATCATCCGCATTCACATCTATACGATAGAGATTATATGACTCCGGATTCTGTCCCTCTTTCCAATAGAATTTCATGCCGTTTTGTCTGTTTGCCTTTAAGGACATTTTTTTTATTACTTTATCGGTGGCTTCGATTGTCTGTGCACTCGCTCTGCCAATCTCAAATCCCCGAAGCGTCTTTTTGAGCAGACGCTCATAAGAAATTGGCGCCTCTTTGTCCAGAATATCGTTCATTTTCTCCTCAATAAGTTTCATAGAATCCTTCGCAGCATATGCCGCTGTGGTAATTGGTGTGATCGCTACATCCGCGGACTCATATTCTATGCATTCATATCTTTCTGAATGTATACTGTCGAAAGATTCCGTCTTTTCTTCTGCTTTTACTGCAATCATCTGTGAAGGTTCGTCGGCCATTAAATCATTTTGAACAAACTTTACTTCCGCTGAAAATACAGGAGGTTCGATCTCACTCTCTTTCACATTGTCACCAGGAACAGTGTTCACCTCAGACAGAACACTTCCTGCATGTTCTTTATCTTCCTGTTTGACAGTCTCTCCCTGCAGAACCTCCTCTGTTGACTCCGCTTTGGCGTCTGCCACGTTTGCATCATTTCCCCCTTCCAGAGCATTCAGCATTTCTGCCTGGACAGCCCTTTTCTTAATGGCTGCCTCAGATTCCTCCTGCTTTCTCTTCTCGAGAAAATTCAAAAGTCTTGAAATTTCTTTTTCTCGATTCTCCCACCAGTCCATCGTCCAGATACGATAAAGTTCCCAGCCCAGCCCCTTTAAAACATTTATCTGGGCCACTTCGCGATCCTTCGTGTTGGCTGATTGCCGATAGGAGTCCCCGTCTAGCATGATGCCGATTAAGTATTCCTCATTATTATAAGGATTTACAACTGCAATATCCACCTTAAAATCGGAACGGCCAACATCTGTCTGGCACTGGTATCCCGCCTCGTTAAGCTTCTGGCAAATACGCTCCCTGATCCCCTGTTTTTTCCGTGTCTGGCTGCCCGTATTCTTTATCTGCATCCTGCCCTTTTCCGCAAACTCCAAAAAATTCTTTAAGGCCTCTACCCCTTTTGATTTTGTACGCTTTAAGTCTATCATGTCAGAGGTCAGTGTAGTGAATACAACCATTTCACATCTTGCCCTCGATACAGCAACATTCAGGCGCTTCCAGCCGCCTTCTTTGTTCAGCGGTCCGAAATTCATCGTTAGCTTTCCTTCTGCATCCGGGCCAAAGGATACAGAAAACAAAATAATGTCCCTTTCATCCCCCTGAACATTTTCCAGGTTCTTAACAAAAAGCGGTTCATCCCCCTGGCTTGCCCATATGTCGAATTTATCATCTTTGCGAAATTCCTCCTGCAAAAGATCCTCGATCAGTGTCTGTTGATTTATATTAAAGGTAACAACCCCTATCGTCAATTCACGTAAAGCAGAGTTCTCATAACGGCGTTTGATTTCCTTTACGATTGCGCGGGCCTCTGCTTCATTTACACGGCTCTTTCCCCGATCAAAGAAGCCATCCACCTTCTTCATACTTACTCTTTGCTCCCGATCATTTACGGACGGGAAAGTCAGCATATGGTTTTCATAAAACTCCTGATTGCTAAATGTAATCAAGCTCTCATGTTTGCTGCGATAATGCCATTTCAGATAGGCCTGCGGCATTCCGAGGGCAAGGCAGTCATCCAGAATACTGTCAAGATCCTCGATATCCAAATTGTCTTCGTCCACCGTGCTTCCTGCAAAGAAGCTGGTTGGCGGCATTTGATTCGGATCCCCTACGACTACAACATTTTCTCCACGCGCCATAACGCCAACTGCTTTACAAGTGGGCAGCTGGGAAGCTTCATCAAATACAACAATATCAAACAACTTCCCGTCTGCTGCTAAATACTGGGCAACAGAAATCGGACTCATAAGCATACACGGACAAAGCCGGCTTAACGCTTGGGGTATTTGTTCAAATAATGCGCGTATGGAAAGCCCTCTGCCATTACTGCTGATTGCACGTCTGAGTATATTCAGCTCCCTGCTCATCTCCACTGACTCATAGCCATCCGGCAGCTGATGGATCAGCCTATAAAACATTTCTTCCTTTGTCAATTCCATGAATTCCTGATCCAGCTTTTTAAACTGTAGAATTCTTTCATTGAATCCGGTTCCTGTAAAACCGTTTAGAACCGGTTCCTTCTGGATTAGCAACAGGGCAATCGCCTTATAGATGGATCGTAAGTATACATCCAGCACTGCCTCATGAGCAAGGCCCTCCTCATAGGCGTCACAAATAGAAGACAGCCCGGCCTGTCTGCATTCTTCTGATGATTGAAGGTAAATAATCCAGTCTTTAATAGATGAGGCATTATCCAGCAGTTTATTACAAAGTTCGATTCTGCTGTCCGGCCAATCCTCTTCCGTTTCATCAAATGTCAGCAAGAGCAGTTCTCTTGCTGCTGTCTCTGTCCTGAAAAGTATATCGAAATTTGCAATTACCTCTCCGGCCTTTTTTAGACAGTTATTTAACTGGTCACAATCTTTAAGCTGCCGGATTTGTTCCATAAACGGTGATATTGCTGCAATCTGCGCTGTTATCTCTTCCTGATACTTCCTGAATTCTGCAGGTGTACCGAATTCTTGTGCAACCCCGCCCCAATCTGAAGGCAGATTTTTTTCTAACTCTGCCACTTCCTTTACTTCCTGTTGATAGAATGAGACATCCGTAAGCAGTGCCGGTATCTTATCAGTCTCTACCCGGAAGTCTGCATATGCCTGGAGCTCCGCTGTCAAAGCTGCAAGTGCTTTCCCTTTGCCAAAGAATTTTTTATTGGCCTCTTCAAATCGTCTGCGAAAACTTTCCATATCCATCCTCAGGAAGTTTTCATTCCATTTCCCCATGAAAACTGCTGTCTTTTGACTCAAAGCATATTTTCTCTGCAGAAATGCATCCGGCGCTTCAAATACTCGTTCAATTAAGTCAGCATTTAACAGAAATGACGGGATATTTTCCACATACCGGACGCTCTTTGCACAACTTCTTATTTGTTCCATCCCGGATCGGCTGACAGGGATTGCCTGTCCCATTACTCCCGCAAAGGCTGAAGCAGCATTTTTATAATTTATCAATGCCTCTTTATATGCCGACACAATTCTGGTTAGTTCTATTTTTAAACTCTGACTGTATTCGATTTGCTGCACTGCCATTAAAGGGTGTCCGTGAGGATGCCCGACAGCCCGCCCTGCGGCAACCAATCGTTCCAAAATATGTCTATGATTATCCAGGCTGCTCTGGGCTAATCCTGACACAAAAGCATCCTCAAAGTAAACTTCCTTTCCATGATCCGGAATGTATTCATAAATATCGATTAGTTCGCGCAAACTGTTTCCAAATCCCCTGCGCTTATGAAGCGCCTGCACATAAGCATCCAGATCCATTCTCATTCTGCGTATATCTTCAATTTTTTTATCATAATCAGTCCGCACGCCCTGCGCATGCAGTTCGAGTCCGCGCTTTAACTGACCCAGCACACTTTTTTTAGCCGCCTTCTGGGAATGTAATTCAAGGCAGAAATCCCCTATACCTAAGGCTGCCAGTCGTTTCTGCACCACTTCCAGTGCTGCCATTTTTTCTGCAACGAATAGAACGGTCTTTCCCTTTGTAAGCGCATTGGCTATCATGGCGGTAATCGTCTGGGATTTTCCCGTCCCCGGAGGCCCATGGAGTACAAAACTGACGCCGCCGGCAGCCATGTTGATCGCACGAAGCTGCGAAGAATCGGCTGTAACCGGCAGATAAGCTTCATCTGTATCTACGCTTTCCGGTATTGTGCAGTCCCAGTCGACAGCGCCGTTTATCAGGCTTCGCACTACTTTATTTCTTTCCAGGAACTCTGTTTTGTTATGAATATCATTCCACATTACAAACTGTGAAAAAGAAAAATTACCAATAAAACCGGACTCAATCACATCCCACATCGTTTCATCCATGATCCCATGCCGTACAGCTGCAAATATCTTATCAATGTCCAGGCCGTGTTCATCCACAGGGACGGGACTGAGGCCATTAATTACAAGGTCAAAGTTCTGCTTTAAAAATTCCAGCAGTGTAATATTTATCTGGGCATCTTCGTCTCTCATACGGAGTACATACCCTTTGCTTGCTGATTTTCTGGTGATTTCTATCGGAATTAAAATAATGGGTGCATATCGGGGAGTTGTACTCTTTTTTCCCTCAAACCAGCGCAAAAGACCTAGTGCCAGATACAGCGTACTAGCTCCATTTTCTTCCATTGACGTCTTTGCAGAACGGTACATCCTGGTTAGGCAGCCATTTAATTCCTTTTCCGAATAAATAGAATGCAGCCTTCGGTGCCGGCTTTCCAATGCGATTAAATCTGCATAAGGCCCTAATACATTGGTTGTCTCCGCGCTAAAGGTGTCCACATTGTTCAGGTCCCATTCCAATGGACGGGGAAGTACTTGAAACTCTTCGCCGTCAGCCAGGGCATCCTCCAGAACCCCCACCGATGCAGATAATAAGGGCACTACTGCTTTGGTAAGACGCATATTGATAAGCATGTTGCGCAGGCTCATGTCCAAAAGCTTCCGCTCCCACTGTTTTTGTTTTGTAACCCGCTCAATTGTCCTTGCATTGCTATATTCAAATGTATCCCCCAGGCTGCTTGGCGCACTGGTCACACCCGATTCTTCCCTGTCCGTATGTTCTACTACGTACCCCTTATCCGTTTTTATGCGGATAGGCAGTGGTCTGACTCCGCTCCTTCTGGCACGCATTATATCAATCGCAAAAACAAAATCCGGATAGCTGCCAACTGCATATACAGCCATCTGAATTGCCGTATCAAAATGATTGCTCTTCCCTGCGCACATGGCTGTACACTCAACAACAAGCAGCTCATGTATCCCATTTGCCATCCGCTTCTCCAATTGGGACGGATCATCTACAATTGGATCCGCAAAGGATTCCTCTACAAGCCAGACGCCGGCAAAGATATGCCCCTTCATCAGAACCATGATTGGGTGCAGGCCCATTGCCTCCAGACAAGAGACGTAAAGCAGTGTCATATCCAGGCAAGTGCCCAGATGCTGCTCCATAACGGCTTCACAGAGACGAACACGCTGACCTACTTCTTCAAAACTGGACGGCGGTACCGCATAAGTTATATTGTTCTCCTGAATAGCAGCATACGCTGCCGCCGCCATCATTTTCACACGGTTCGGATCATGACTTTGGTACCCTTCCAAAGATGGACGGCCCGCCCACTTATCAAGCCACTTAGATGCCGACTGCAAAAGTCCTGTCACAACGGGATGGTTCGGGGTAACGAATGTGGCCAGTAAATCCGGGAAATATCTGAGCCCCGGCCATTCATCATAAGCCAATGCAATGATATCCCGGTTCTCTGATACCAGTTCATCTTCGCCCTGAAAAATACCGATATAAAGGATCCCGGAAACGCGTTCAGTCAATGATGCCAGGTATTCTCCCTTGATCAGAATTTTCAGATTGCGAATCTCCAGTTCCTCCCCTGCCTGCAAAATCTCTACTGCCTGCTGATAGGGTTCTGTCAGGTCTATATCTGTGTGTATCCTGATAACCAGGTTACCTATCTCTGCGTCCGTTGTATTTTTAATACGGATACTCCTGATAAGTTCCAGCCCATTCTGCTGTAAGGCATATGTAAAAACATCATTGATCTGAGCGGATATCTTTAAACTTTTGTTCTCTTCCATAATATATTCTCCTCAAAAGTATAATTTTTTATCAGCCTTAAAACGACCTATCGGCGGGCAGAGGTAATTCCGCCAGCTATTAGGCGCCTGCTGTCGAATGGTTCACTTCTCCCCGGTTGGTTTTTTCCCTTCTATACTCTTTTGCATATACTGCAGAAGATGGGCAGACTTTTACAAAATAAAAAATCTGCCCATTAAAATTTAATTTAAACTTTTAATGTGAATATCACAATCCTTTGTATATCTGCCCGCGACTCCCAGCATCAATTACTGTGATAATCAGCTTTCTATTGTCAATGGTATAGATAATCCCCCATTCCTTTTTTACAATCGGCAAGTATATAATCTTTTCTTACTCGGACATATTCACACCTCTATTTCAAGTTGCTCCTATATATGCAAATAGGTTTACCTATATTATATCCGACTAATAGCTGGAATTCAACCAAAAGCCAAGACAGGTCTGAGCATTTATTGCACAGACCGAACGAAAGAGGCATCCTGTTCCCGCTCTGCTTCAGTCCGTTCTAAACTTGCGCTGCTAGCGCACATCACCATTCCCCGCAGGCAAATTTCAATGTGCTCGATGCGTATTAGTTCAGATCTGCCTGAACTGTTACACCCGTTTTCAGAATTTCTTTCAAAATTTAATGAGGGTACTTGAAAAATTCAAGTACCCTATGTATAATTTACTTAGAAGTAATCAAAAGACTTACGCTTGTCTAATGATTTCGCTTCGGATATCTGTAGTAATTTATAGTTACCAGCTATCCTCTATTGCAGTAGAGGATAGCTATTTTTTATCATGATGATTATCTATGTAAGCTAATGCTGCAAAAATTACCAGCACTAATGTCAACACTTCGAGTGTATTCATGCTACATGTCCTCCTTCGTTTATTTCCGAAGGAAACCACCAGACTATCCTCTGACCTCTTTTCAATTATACAAAGCTATTTTACCATGCAGCCATCACTAATTCAATTGTTCTGCAGTTAACTATCAAACACTTTTTTCCTTCGAAACATCATCTCCGGAATCACCAGACAGATCCCCGCCAATCCGGCAACCAGTACAATCCCCCATCCCACCGGATATCTGAACACATAATAGGAAAGCCTCTGCTCCATATAAATACAAATCAGCTTCAAGATCCCGCTTCCCACCGTCAACATCAGAACTGCCACAATCAGGCAATAATACAGCCCCTCCGCCGCCAGCATCCTTCGCTCCTGCCGCCGGGTCATGCCTACACTTTCCATAACCTCCAGTTCTCTTTTCCTGGACAATATTCCTGTGATCATAACATTAAAATAGTTCGTCAGCCCTGCAAATAATAACACTGCGCTGATGCTTCCAAGAATCAGCCGGTTCCCTCTGATATAATTGGCCGCCTCTGCCAGCAGGTCCGATTTGCTGATGCAGAAGATTCCTGCCTCCCCGTTCTCCTCGTCTGCTCCTGTTCCTGTCATCTTTTCCCGCCTCCGGTTCTCCCGGGATATCATATTTTGAATCGCTGTCTTTATTTTTGGCTCCTTTTTTTCATCCACATTCAATTCCATATAAAGCGTTTTTTTCTCCGTAGGCAGCTTCTCAAAGCCCTCCCTGCTGATCAGATAATAAACCATTCCCTCTGCCCCATGCCAGGTCTGCCGTATATCAGGAAATCCTTCTGCACGGTTATCCAGGTAGCCGCTTAAAGTAAACATATCCGACTGTTTTCCTCCAAGCGCCTCTTCCTCTATTACGCTGTCTCTCTCCTTTGGACTCAGCTGATTCCAAATCATCCAATCTTTCTTAGACCGCATTGTCGTAAAATACAGCTGTTCTCCCACGCTATCCTTTGCCAGCCTCTCCTGTTTCGGTGAAAGCTGATGATCATGGAGAATCATCACGCCGGTGCCATTTTCCAGGCTGTCCATATCCACCGGCAATTGATTGTCCTCCACATACTGCCGCAGAGCGGCAATCTCCCCGTCACTCAGAATCTGGACGACATCTTCAAGTCCGCCTTCAATCATGGCATAGTTTTCACCATATCCGACGCCTTCTATTACCTGAGCGTTTTCATTAAATGAATCTCTTTTATCCAGTAAGGGCATCACGCCTTTTCTGGAAATAGTGGAAGTCATATAAGCCCCTTCCATGATGTATGACTTCTCTTGATCCACCCCGTCAAGGCTTAATAAGGCTTCTCTGACTGCTGAGGAAATGGGGGAAAACTCATCATAGGAATTGCCATATAATAAGTATAGGATATCCCCTTCTGTCAGCATCGGATCTTCACCCACATCTCTCGATTTATACTCCCTGCCGTATCCCTGTTCCTTCCCCCACTCACTGAATTCACCGGCAATCAGAAAGTCCGGACGCTGCTCGATCACATGCACATAATCACTGCCCCTAGTAATAACAACAGCCCCCAGAAAGGTTTCTATCCCAAGAAACAGGGAAAACACCGTCAGTAAAAATCTTCCCCGATGTCTGGTCAGATTCTGCCATGCCATGTACCACAGTTCCCCGGCAGCGCTTCTTTTTCGCCTCTTATGTTTTATTCGTACCCGCTTCGTTTCTGTCTTTCTCCATTTTGCCTTCTTTTGCCGGTTTCTTATCAGACCGGTATAATTCATACTCTCCACACAGGATACATTTACGATGTGGTGAATGACTCCTGCCGCTGCGCTTATGGTGAGCATTACTGTAAATACGATGGAAGCCGCCAGAAGCCCCGGCCGGAAGATCTGCAGTTCTCTCGCGCCTCCATATCCGCTTAAGTACTGGTTCCCCAGTATCTCCGGTATCACTGCCAGCAAAACAAAGGCTGACAGAAGTGTCCCTGCCAGCACCCCTGGAATTAAGATTCTCAGAATCTGCCCCAAATAAATTCTTTGCATCTGTTTTTTCGTTGTCCCGATTGTATTTAAAAGCCCCATCTGGCGGATGTCTCCTGCCATAGAGATCTGCATCACATTTTGGACCAGGAAAAACATACCGCCCAGGATAAGCAGTCCGCCAAATGCGGCCATGCCATACCCTCCTGCCAGCCGGCTGACTGCATCGCGGGCATAAGTATTGGCAGCGGTAATCTTCGCTTCAGACGCCTTTTGGGAGACATCCTGATATAAACGCTCTTCCGTCTCCTGCCAGTCCATATGATCAGACTGGCAGATCAAAATATCTGCTTCTTCCCAGATATGATACCCCCAGTCCTCCACTTTCTGCTCTGCTATATATCCCACTGCCGAATTGGACGTCTCCCCCACATAGTCTGTATACCAGCCGCTGAGACGGAATTCTTCCTGTTCCGTGCGGATCAGTCCGATACTTACCGTAAGGCCGATCCGCATCCCCATCTCCGGATGATCAATACCCAGACTTTTCAGCGACCTGGCAGAAAGCATAATCTCCTGCTTTTCCTTTGGATAGTGTCCGTGAATATCCGTATAAGCCGGTTTCCTAATCTCCTCCCACGCCGCATCATCCAGCGCCTGGATCCTGCAGATATACTGATCGCCGTCAGCCGCCTCTCCCAGAGTTACACACCTTCCTGCCCGCTTCACATAACGGAGGGAACAAACCTTCCCATACTGAGACTGGTCTGCATTCTCGATGCAGACTGATGCTGCGGTTCCTGCCGCCCTTACTGCCTTCGTATATTCTGCCTGAACCTTCCCGAATGAGATTCCAAATACCATGGTCAGCGTAACAATACACAAAATAACCGTTCCCAGGAGAATCCGGTTTCTGCCCTTATTGCATTTGCCAATCTCTCTTGAAAGCATTTTGACCACCTGTTTGTTTTGATTCGGGGTAAATCCTTTTCCTGCCATAACTTACCCCTCCTGCCCACTGATTGTGCCGCTGTTTTGTATATATTCCTCCCACTCTGTCCGGCTGCAAGCTTTGCCGTCATCCTTCGCACACTCTGTCCTGCTGCAGATTCTGCCATCCTCCATCCGGATGACACGGTCTGCCATCTGCGCCACTTCTTCCTGATGGGTTACCACGATTACTGTCTGATGGTATTTTTCCGCACAGAATTTTAAAAGCCCCACCACCTCAGTACTTGTAACGGAATCCAAATTACCGGTAGGTTCATCGGCCAGCAGAATAGCCGGTTTGGTCAGAAGCGCCCGGGCGATTGCCACTCTCTGCTGCTGTCCGCCGGACAGGGTCTGGGGCAGCCGCTCTAATTTCTCATGGATTCCAAGAAGTTTTGTTACCTCTTCCAGCAATTCGTAATCAATCTCTGCTCCATCCAGCCGTAACGGGAGCACAATATTTTCATAAACACTGAGTACCGGAACCAGATTATACTGCTGAAAGACAAATCCAATATTCCTTCTGCGAAATACCGTACGTTCCTCAATCTCCATATCCTTCAGGCTGTTTCCGCGGATCCAGACTCCGCCCTCCGTGGGGATATCCAAGCCTCCAAGCATATTCAGGAGGGTTGTCTTTCCGCTTCCCGAGGTTCCGACAATTGCCACAAATTCACCGTCTCTTACCGAAAGAGTCACTCCGTCCAGTGCGTGGACCTCATAAGTATCTGTGATATAGTATTTTTTCAGACCGGCGGCCTTCACAATTTCCATAAATTCTTTTCTCCTGCTCTGTATTTGGCAGCGTACATATCATAGCCTCAGAAGCCTGAATCCGTTTTCTGCCATATACTAGTATATGGAGTAAATCTAACAAACTTCTAACAACGCGGTTGGAAAACAAAGTTCAAGCATCAGCCCCGGGTGCATTCTCTTAGCCACCAGGAATCCGCCATGTCTGTTCACGATCTCCCTCGACAGATACAGGCCGATCCCGAATCCTTCCTGGGTGGTGACATCTTTTCCACGGTAAAATCTTTGAAAAATCTGATTCTCCTCCCCTGCCCCGATACCGATTCCATAATCTCTTACCCGGATCTTCAGGTACATTTCATTTTGTGACATGGATACTTCCACCCTGCCTCCGGCTTCACTGTACTTCACGGCATTTTCCAGAATATTAAAGACTGCCTCTCCCAGCCAGTTAGGATCATGCAGGAAAGCTGCATTTTCCAAGAAAGAGATGTCAAACTGAACCCCCTTTGTTTCTGCCTGTGGTTGGATCTGTCCCAGAGAATTTCGGAGCGTTTTCAGTATATCCTTGTCTTCTTTCTTTATCTGGATGATATGCTGCTCCAGCCTGGACATTTTGATGAAACTTTCTACAAGAAAATGTAATTTTTGCTGGCTGTTCTCAATCGCAGCCGCATATTGCAGAGACTGCCTGATATTAGAAGAACGGTTGGCGGAATCAGGATTATTACCGGCTGCTCCTGTTGAATTCTCCTCAAGATTTTCCTGCAGGAACCCAAGATATGTCTCCATGTTCATCAAAGGAGTCCGCATCTGATGCGCAATTTCTGCGATCAGTTTCTGTATCTCATCGCGGCTCCTTTCCGCTGCATCTTTTCTCCCCTGCATCAGTTCCTGGACCCGCACCAGCTGATGTTCAATCCTTGCGTATAAAGTCTCTTCCCCCGAAGCAGAGGCTTTTATTTCCCGTTCATTCAGAATCTCATCGGTCAGCCCTATCATCTTCTTCAGTTCCTGTTTCCTATGTTTTCTCTGCAGGCAATACATACCGATGCCGCCAAGCAATCCCCCTGCCAGAACGGATATGGTCATGATAAAATACATACTATCTGCCTCCGATCCGATACCCCAGCCCAAATACATTATGAATATACTCTGGCTGTTTTGCCTCCGGTTCTATCTTTTTTCTGAGCCGGTTAATTGTGACACTGACCGTATTATCCACCACAAACTGGCCATCCAGACCCCAGATCTGCTCCAGGATATTTTCTTTCGTCAGCACCTGGCCCTGATTCCTCATCAGATACTCCAACAGCTGATACTCCTTCGCGGTCAGGGCGATCTCCTGTCCCTTTAAGAAGACTTGTTTTCTGTCGGGATACAGCGCTATATCCCGGCAGGAAAGCATCTGCTCTTCGCTGCTGCGTTTGAATACCGCGTTGATTCTTTTCAAAAGCACTTTCATAGAAAATGGTTTCACCACATAATCATCCGCACCCATGTCAAACGCAGCCAGCATGTCCTGCTCTTCATCCCTCGCCGTCAAAAAAATGGCGGGAATGTCCCGTTTTTTTCGGAGCTCCTGATACAGTGTGATTCCATCCCCGTCCGGGAGTCCGATATCCACTAAGAGCAGGCCCTCCGTCTTCCCCAGCAGAGAGAGGGCCTCCTTCTTTGTATGTACACATATGGTATGATAGCCTGCATTTTGCAGGGCAATATCTAAAGCTTGATTCAATAAAAGATCGTCTTCTATAATTCCGATTGTCATTGCGCTTCTCCTAATGGTTCCTTTTCTTAAAAGTTCAGGCGTGGCTGAACTGTTCCTCTTTTTCATTTATTCTACCACGAATGGCAATAAAATGCGGAGCAGTTTCCTGCTCCGTGCTTATTTTATTTATAGTACCCATATCGCCGTACCGCCTCATGCATCGCAGACAGATTGTCCGGCGGTGTCCCCGGCGACAGGTTGTTTGCCTCCTTGATGATAAACTTCCGTGTGAAGGGCTTGACAGCTTCCAAAATAGTTTTCGCCGCATTGGCGACTTCCTCCGCCGTGCCGGCACGCAGTGTCTCGACATGGACACCGCCTTTAACCGTGATGTCAGGTCCCAGCTCGCGAACTACCCTGCCATGGTCAATGGGGAAGCCCGTATCGAATATGCCGGCGTTCAGTTCCCGCACCAGTGTGGGGAAGAACCGGGAAGCATCCCCGCAGAGATGGATCCAGCCCGGCTCCTCCCCTGTACACAGTTCACGCATCATCTTTTTGTGGAATGGCAGTATCAGCTCTGTATAGGTTTCCAGGGACAGCAATGCAATGCTGTCGTCGGCAAAACCGAAGGATTTTGATTTTTCCGGCTGGCCATAGCAGCGGCGCAGGGCCTTATTCCTCGCAATAACCGTCTCCGTAATATAATCCAGCAGCTCCATCATATAATCCTGATCCACATAGAGATCCATGCAGGCCTGCGTAGCGCCGATGAGGCTGCACGCGATAGTAAAGGGGCCATCTGTTCCCAACCCCGCCATCCCCGGGCTGCCCAGGGGCTTTCCTTTGTACGTATATCCTTCCTGCCGCTTCTTTTTAAAGAACTCATAGTGGGACAAAAGTGTACTTACAATTCCGCCGAGAGGATCCGTCAGGGGGCGCGTATTTTTTAAAAGTTCATATTTCGTCGTTTCATCCGCGCATACTTTTGTGCCCGGTTCATTGCACCCATGGAATGCAATCTCACAGCCCAGGCAGGCTCCTTCCAGAACATTTTGAAAATCCGGGTACGGTGTTATCTCCTGCAGATTCTCAAAGCCCATGATGCGGTCGCTTATGAGTGATTCCGCACAGTATTCCTGGAACTGGCATTGAATTTCCAGCATGATCTGCGGATCCTTTAAGTATTCCTCAAACGTAATCCGGCGCGGGTTCAGCATTGGATCCGAGATGATCATCCGTGGATTCATCGCAAGCTCCATCATAACACGCTCACATTTGCCTTCTTCCGCCTGCTGCAAAAGCCTGCGGACTTCCTCATTATGCTTTTCATAATTCATGTTAACACGCTCCTTCTCTACTCTGTATACTAACAGTTTATACAGGAATCCACAGCGCGTCTTCCAAGATATGATCATCCTTTGATTCTGTACATTTTTTCGGCCGGAATCACATTTCAGGCGGGCCCCAGGCTGTTACAGGCCAGAGCCTTAGACAGTCTGTTACTGTTCACAGCCTGCGGGCGTGCACAGTAACGACGGTCTTCCATTTGGCGGCCAAATTGACATTTTTTTTATCCCATGATACAGTAAAACGGTATCCTAAAGGCATAGAAAACAGGATGGCCTTTGGGTAAAGCTGATCGGAATATCTGCTGCCGCAGGCTTTGCCGGGTAAATAAAGCATTTTATACGTTTTCCAGAATCTATCAGGAGGTGCCCCAGATGAACTCCCAGAATGTTCGAATAACCACAGATTTTTCCGGGTTGGATATCCCCAACCTTCACCTGATGTCCCGCGTCGAATACCGGGGATCTGACAATGCTCCTCTGAAGCCGCACCTGCATAAGGATTGTTTTGAACTGTGCTACCACTTCGAAGGCCGGCAGCACTATGAACTGGGGGGCCGCCTGTATGATGTGCACAGCGGCGATATCTTTATTGCCATGCCGAACGAACTGCACAGTACCGGCTTGTGGACAGAAGAAAAATCAAAATTTTACTATCTCATCTTTTCCTGTATGCCTGACACCAGAAATTTCCTTGGTCTGGACGACGCTGCATCCGATTGTATCCGCGACACGCTTTATTCAATCCAGACACGTTTATTCCGGGGAATTCCCATTTTGAAGAAGCTGATGGATGAACTCTTATCCATCAGTACAAATCCTTCCCCATTTTGCCGTGCACGGACGGTCAGTCTCCTGACTGAGCTTTTTTATCACCTGTCCAGGTTATTGCAGGCAGAGAATACCGGAACCGATACGATCCCGGAGGATATCCGGACTATTATCGACTATATGGGTGCACATCTTGACGAAAGCTGCCGTTCGGAATCCCTGGCCGGTCTGATTCACCTCTCTCCGCCCCAGTTTCAGCGGAAATTCCGGAGAAGTACCGGGTTTTCACCTTATGACTATTTACAGCGCCTGAGAATTGATAAAGCCCAGGAACTGCTTACCGGTTCTGAAATGTCAGTCACCGATATTTCGCACTCCCTCGGCTTTTCTTCCAGCCAGCACTTTGCCGGTGTATTCAAACAATATACCGGCCAGACTCCATCTGCGTTTCGTCGGAAATTAAGATAGCTGATCCCCCCTGATAATTCACTGTTTCCAGGCCGATATGTACTAGTACAGCAGTGCGTTCATCTTTCAGTAATAAGCGCCTGATATCTGCGTCAGAGTTGTGCCTGCTTTCACGACACCGCTTTGCGGCTGCATACCTTATCGCTGCGTATACAGCTCCCAAAGGGTTTTTATGATATGCGCTGTGCATATAAGTCATAATTAATCTGCCATTCACCGTCATCCTTCACTCTTATATCCTGCCAGTGAAAATTATGATCCTCGATTTTGACAAAGACCCATTTTCTCTTTTCATCCTCAATGTTCGTAAGGACTATCAAACCGTCTTCTTTTCTCGCCTCAAGCCGCATAATTTTTCCTGTATAACAATAGGCAATATCCCAGGCACACGTACCGGGATTATAGACGCGGAGCGTCGTTCCGTATTCATAATCGGGCAGGATAATAACATCCTGAATCGCCATACCATCAAGAACCCATGAAAAATGCCATTCCCCCTTAATTGAGCGGGAATTACTATTATCTATATAGTCGATTTTCCAACTGCCGATCAGCTTCCCGAAAAAATTAAATTCTTCAGGCAGCGCCGCATTTTTACATTCGCTTGTCAAAGTTTTGAGAAAGTTTTGCATTCGTTAATTCCTCCGTTAATCTTAATAATGTCTGCTACAAATTCCGCTTAAGTTCATCCACAACGGTATTCTCCACTTTCATGCTTTCCTGACACTCACTGCATTCGCTGTCATGGATAGAAATAATACCGCCGCATTTTGGACACGTATATTTCCGTTTCTGCATTTCCATAAACCTTTCCACCCCGTGTTGACGAACAACTTCACTATTCTCCATAAGGCTCGCCTGATACCTTTTGTTGTAGCTTTTTTCAAGGTTTTTGATCAGTTTGCAGGGATAATCGGAACATGCAAAGCAATAAGACAGCCCTTTCGCCTTGGCACAATCTTTTATCTTACATTTACGGCAGTGTTCAGGCTTCCCCATATCGCTGTTTAAACATCCGGCGCAAGGCTTTTTATGATAACAATGCTTATAACAAACCATACAGTTCATACCACAGGGAGCAAACATACCCGTATTCATGTTTTCTGTTGGCATTTTCATCGCACACCCCCGCTTATCTCTATTTTTTCTAGTTTCAATTCTATCACATTTCCGATGGTTTGGAAACCGTGCATATTAGTTTGCAGACCTTCGTTTTTCGGATGGATGGAGGCTGCACTGCCCTGCCAAACGAATCCATCCACTTCCCCCATTTAGAGCCTCTCCGAAGAACGCTTCTTTCCGACTGGATGAACCCATCACCGTGAAGGGACAGCAGGGAAACTCCGGAAGGGTATATGCCCAGCGGAAGTGCTAGAGTACATCTTAGAAATTCTTAGTAGAAAAAGGCAGAAAATTGGAGAGAAAACGTGCTACCGAAGCGCGTTTTCTGCTGACCCAGCGCGAGAAATCATCAGATTTCTTGCTCTGTGTCAGCTGTGCTCCAATTTTCTGCCTTTTTCTACTTAGAATTTCTTAATGTACGGGTTGCACTTCCGCTGGGCATATACCCTTCCGGAGTTTCCCTGCTGTCCCTTCACGGTGCGTCCCAATCCCCCGAAAGTCTTTCTTCGCCTACTATTTCTCCGGCACCGGCATATAAGTTATCCGGCTCTGCTTCAGCCCCATCCTCACATTCAGCTCCAGCATCATGACTGCAGACTGCGCAGCCTCCAGCACGCATATCTCATAGCCTGCAGCGTGCAGCCTGGCCTGTACGGTTTCCGTGACATCAACCATGGCTGTACAGCCAAGAACAATCACCTCTGCCCCATCCTCCCGGATCGCCATTAAACTTTCTGCATAAAGCGCATTGCAGAGCTTTTCATGACTAGAGAGATCAAGTACCGGTATATCTATACTGCGGACACACGCGATGCGCCCATCCAGATGCGCCTTTGCGATATTGCCTTTAATCAGAGGAAGTACATTTGGAAGCACCGTAACGATCCCGATCCGGTCGGCCAGCCCCATGGCAAGGTGCATTACCGGCTCGAAGCCGCCTACCACCGGAATATTTACGCGTTCCCTCGCAGCACGCACACCCGGATCTCCAAAACAGTTGATAAACACGCCTTCATACCCGGCCTTTTCTGCTTCGATACAGTGTTCGATGATATCCGGCGCACACAACGCCTCATCGTATTCGCATTCAATACTCGGCGTCCCTTTTGTAATCTGAACCACATCTATCTGTGTATCCGTGCTTAAATACTGGTTGATATAACGTTCCATTTCCGGTGTGATCACTCCCGCACCTGTAACCGGTATGATATCCAAAAGTTTCATCTGCTTTCTCCTCCTCTTTTCCTGGCTTTATCATGCCTGCTGATTTTAATTAGAATAAGATAATTGAGAATTTAGCCTGTCATTTTGGGCTAAGCCTGCAGTTCTCCTGCCGCCTTAATTTTCACCCGGTTTGTATTGCCCGGATAGTACGCAAGCGGCACGTCCTCCACCTCAATAATTTCGACGGTACTGCGGATTGCGCCTGCGCCGACAGCTATCTCTACCGCCTCGGCCTTTGCCTGCTCCAGCGCCTGTTCTCTCGGGATCTCATCATAGTTGATCAGCTTTTCAAAGGTGCCGCTGACTTTGGAAATCGCAGAACCAATTGCATTAGCACACCCGAAATGCTCCGGCTTTGTTACGCTTGCAGCGCCCTCTAAACGATCTGGCAGGATAATAGATCCGCCGCCCACAAGGATGACATCCATATCCGCATTGGAGATCTTCATTGAATCAATGGAGTCCTCCACAAGTCCGCGAATGACAGCCATTGCCTTTTCTGCCGTTTCCCGGCTGATACACTCCGTTTTCGTTATGTCTCCCAGTTCCACCATCCCTAAACGCACTGCAATATCCGTGGCCGTCATCACATCACCGCCGAATATAAGTGCCTTTTTCGTGATTTCAAACCCTACACTGTCCGGTCCCACTGTGATGGTTCCGTCCTGGTGTTCCCGCACGATCGAGCCTCCGCCCAGTCCGATTGAAATCACATCCGGCATACGGAAATTAGTCCGGACGCCGCCGATGGTAACCGCCACACTGGACTCCCGTGGGAATCCGTTCTGGATCACGCCGAGATCCGTTGTGGTACCGCCCACATCCACCACAATTGCATTTTGAATATGACTCAGGTAACCGGCTCCGCGAATGGAATTAGTTGGGCCGCAGGCAACCGTCAGAATCGGGTAGCGGCGGGCATATTCCATTGTCATCAGCGTTCCGTCATTCTGAGAAAGATAAACGTCGGCATGTTCAATTCCTTCTTCCGCAAGGCTGTTTGCAAAGCCTTCCGTAAACCGCTCGGCCACGCGGTAGAGGGCCGCATTGAGGATGGTTGCATTCTCACGCTCTATCAGCCCCATGGAACCAATTTCGCTGGAAATAGATACATGCACATCATCGCCCATCACCTCACGGCAAAGCTTTGCCGCCGCCAGTTCATGCTCATTGCGGACTGTGGAGAAGACGGATGAGATTGCAATAGACTTGATTCCCTGCTCCTTCATATCCACAAAAAACTGACGCGCTGCCTCCTCGTCAAACACAGCCAGTTCCTTTCCGTTGTACTCAAATCCCCCGCCTATAATCGCGCTTCCGACTGCAATCTTCTGAATGTCTTCCGCCCAGTCCACCATCGGGGGGATACCCAGCGTAGCTGGCGCACCGATACGCAGAATACCGATCGGCGCCAGTGATTTTCTCTCCACAATCGCATTCGTGCACTGCGTGGTGCCAAGCATTGCCTGTCCGATCTGGCTTCTGTCAATCCCGGATACCTCGAGGACCCTGCGCAGCGCTCCCATAATTCCTTCATAGATGTCTTCCGAAGTCGGATATTTAATTTCTGCAGCCACCTGCAGGTTTTCATCAATCAGTACGGCGTCCGTGTTGGTTCCGCCGACATCAATACCAAGCTTATACATTACTTTCTCCCTCCCCTGCATCGCTCCTCCAGCGGTATATAATCGGTATCACATCCAAAGTAACGTGGCCCTACCAGCTCCAGCCCCTCCGGTGTACGCCACATTTCAAAGCATTTCAGCCCAACTACCAAGACTCGTTTCCCGTATTTCAGGGCATCCGTCGTAACAGGGGCAAAGGTTTCCGTATCCACCAGGCAGATCAGATCCGGCGTGGTAGCAAGGATCTCCCCGTCAACCTCTGCCGTAAGATTCTCATTCTGGAACTCCACGCTGGCGCTTCTGCCGCGGTCTTCCCCGATTCCCTCCAACATCACCCTGCCGAAGTTAAAGGCGCCGCGTGTCTCACGCAGGACATCTGCGATCTTCCCCTTGAACAGCCGGAAGCCTCCGGAAAATTCCAGGAAATGCTCCTCCGGCGTTTTTCCGGTGCATTCCTTTACGGTACGGATCGCTTCCCCCAGCTGCTGGCTGCGGGTAACAATATTTCTCACCGCATATTGTTTCATCTGTGCGCCTGTCATCGGATACAGAGAGACGGATACGGAACCGCCGCAGCTCATTGTCACTGCCCGTGCAAGTTCCTCCGTCCATTTATTTGTAATGGTTTCAAAAATAACACTATTGCCTTTTTCGTCTGTCAGCGCCATCGGAGAAGCGCTGATGCCGCCAATTGTAAATGTCACCATCTGCAGCTCCGGAAAGGCTCTTCCCATGCCATCCGCATCCACCAGCGGAAGGCCGAGGCGGGCACACGCCGCGATCGGAAGCATACTGTTGACCCCTCCTGCCTCAATCGGCATGAATGCATAAATTTTCTTTCCAAAAAACCGGCTAACCATATCATGCAGCGTCTGATATTCCTTGCCGCCGATCCCCTTTTCCCCCAAAACAGTGGGTGCCCCCATCATGGCGATTGGAATTACCAGCGCATCATCCGGCACTTCCTCCGGCTCCAGCAGCGTAACAGGCCCGCACTCCTTAACGGCGCCGACAGCCACCAGCTTTCCCACATAGGGATCGCCGCCCCCGCCGGCTCCAAGCAGAGCCGCCCCAAGGGCAATGTCTTCAATTTCATTTATTCCTATCGTTCTCACAATCAACTTCTCCTTTCATTTTCCTTTGTTCTATACTGATGTGGCAGACTGTTCTGCCGCAGTACGTCCCGAGAGTTTCATAAACAGTACATACAGTACCATTGACACTACGATCCCATTAATAGGACCAATGAAAAACGGTATGTTCCAGGACGCAAGCGGCGGAAAATATGTAAAGGTTCCACCGGTAAGGCAGGCCGCAAATGCTCCTATGAGAAAGGCAAGCATGCCTTGTACACACACGCCGTCCCGGATCCGGAAGTTCTCTTTCTTTCCCTTTCCTACAATCCAGTAATCTGCGATCATAACCCCCACAAAAGCCGGTACCAGGGCGCACAAGAGTGTTAAAAATGCCTGAAACTTGTCCATGATTCCCACGGCTGCCAGAATCGTTCCTACGAATCCTGCAATTCCTGTGCAGATACGGCTGCGCTTTTCGTCAAGCCCAAGCAATATTGAGAGGGAAAGTCCGCCGGAATACGCATTTGTTACATTTGTCGTCCATGTCGCCAGAATCAGCGCCACGAGTCCAATCGCCGGAACGCCTGCTGCGGTCAGCACAACGCTGATATCATACTGCCCCGTTATAATTGAAAGTGCCGCGCCAATCAGTAGAATCAAAAGCCCTGCCGGCAGTACGCCGAGAACTGAGGATTTGATAACATCCTTCCTGTTTTTTGCGAAACGGCAGTAATCCCCGGCAATAGAGCCTCCCACTGCAAAGAAACCAACCGTAAGGCTGACGCCGCTTAAAATACTTATGGAAGCCGTGGGCTCATAGACTGCGATTGCATGAATCCCATCGTTTCTGACGATTGCAACAATGACTCCATACAGCAGAACCACAATCAAAAGCGGCACTGCAATATAGTTCAGCCATTTCAGGCCCTTAAATCCAAAACACGCCGTTGAAACCATAATAATTCCCCATACCACAGAACACAGCCAAACCGGAAGTTCAGCCCCCGTCATAGATCCGATCATGGAGGAAAAAGATGCGCCGCAGACCGCTGCCTGAATCCCGAACCAGCCGATGCAGGCAATCGCAAGAATCGCACTGATTACATACTTTCCGCCGGTCTCTCCCAATGCACCGCCGGCCATTACCGCAGTGGGAAGTCCTGTATCGCACCCCTGCATCCCCATAAAGCTCATATAAAGGCAGACAATGCCATAGCCGATTAAGATTGTAATAATACATGTTCCAATGGACATTCCTTCTCCCAGCATACCGCCGACCATCAGGCACGCCACACAAATCATTGCACCGATCCAGACAAGCGCAATAGACTTCCAGCTCTGCCGCTGGCTTTCTGCAATCTCAAACCCTGATTTTTTCTCACTCATAATCTCACTCCTCCTGATAGAAAATACAGCCAACAAGGGGGCAAACCTGCATTGGCTGTTTCATGCAGTATATCACTACAGTGCGATAAAGTTAATTGTCACAGGGGCAAAAAAATCCCCTGCGTCCTTTGTCCAAAAGGACAAGGGACTCAGGAGATAAGAAAAAAGCCTCTCTTTTGTAACAGTTCAGGCCTTTGTGAACTGCTGCTGATTTATAATCAGCGGTTTAAACGGTATACTGCCGCCGCCTGATAAAGCTTCATGCATTCCGGCATTTTGTTCGGGCGGTACCCCAGCAGATCTGCGATCCGCTGCAGCCTGTATTTGACCGTATTTTTATGAAGGTACAATATCTGTGCCGTTGTTGTTACACTGGAATTTCCGTCAAGCAGGTATACTGCCAGAGTTTTTCTCAAATCTGCTTCCTCTCCCCCTGCATACAGCGGTGCGAGAAGCTCCATACAACTCTCCACTGCCGCCTCTCCCTGCTCCATCAGGCTGCGGCAATCCCTGGCAAATTCCAGTTCTCCGTAGCAGAAAAGCTGCTTTTCCGGAAAGATTACCTTCACGTCCTGCAGGTATTCCTGATGGCAGAGAAAAGCCTCACGTACTGCACCGGTATTCTGCAGATTACTGCAGCGCGCCAGTGTAGCTCCCGGTTCTTCAGAGCATACCGTCTCCAGGATATCCCTAAGCTGCTGTTCCGCAGCCTGGCAGGAAACCGGTGTATTCAAAAACAACACCATTTCTTCCCCGTATATATCTGTCACCACCGGCCCCCGGCACTCCGCAAGAATCTTTTGCACCTCCGGCAGCTTGCTGGTAAGCAGCCTGGAGAATTCTTGGCTTTCACCGTGCAGAATCCACATCTCATGAATGGATGCCACATCAATGTGGAAGAGCTCGGCAAGACGCCTCATTTTAATCGGCTCATCCTGAAGGATCGCACGCACCAACTCATGAACCGCAACATCACCATGTCGGGAGCTCCAGATATTAATGCTGATTCTGACAATATCCATTACCTGCTCCAGCAGCTTCGGTGAAATCGGTACCCCCTCTTTAATCAGAAGCAGCTCCATCTTACGGCCCGCATCCGAATCAAGCCGGTAACGATACATCCTTGCTCCCGGAAGAAAACGGCACTCCGACTCCTCCTGCTCCCGCGGAAATTCCTCCAGGCTGCCCACTCCTGCCTTGATTACCTCTTCAATGCTTCGCGGCCATGCAATCAGATTCAAAATCTCGTGTCTGGAATTCGTCAGAATTACCGAAGCTGAAATCCGGTCGCTGAGCATTTTCAGGACCGTGTTGATGGAGCGGTGGTGCTCCGGAAGCTTGGAAACCCGCCCTAAAATCTCCGAAACAATCGACTCATTGTCCATGCGGTCACGGTAAATACTCTCCATAACATCATTCAGCACTTCACTGTAACGCAGCATTCGCTGCCCTTCCGGCATAGTGATCAGCACAAAATCCAGCTCGTCTGCCACGTCAATCAGCCTCTGATCCACCTTTTGAAGATAGACCCCAACGTAAAACAGGATCAGCCCTACCTCACCGCCAGCTGCCAGCCGGCGCATATTGGCACACTGACATTCCACATCATCCAGGGCATTTAAAAAACCCGTAATCACAATTTCACTTCCAAAAAACTCATCTTTCGGAAACAGACAGTCGATCAGCACAGACGGGTCTGTAGACTCCAGCACGGAGATCGAGGATACAATCTTTGAAAGCCCCCTCGCACCACCGAGAACCTGCGCGCCGCGCATGGACGGAAGTGTCAGTAAATCTGCTATTGTTACGCTCATAGTTATCCCACCTATAATGACTTATTATGTTATCATTTAAACACACGCTTAAACGCACGCGTGCGTTTAAGCGTGTGTTTTCGTGCGTTTAAGTTAATAACTTATATCGTGCACCTCTGCCTTTTCCTACTAAAACAAGCTTCTTTTTGTCCACCAGCCCTTTCAATACCCGATATGCCTGGCTGTTATTTATGTTTAATAGCTCACTTACATTATCCCTTGTAACATATCCTTGCTGCTTAGCCAGCTTTATCACAAGTTCATCATGCTTCAGTTTGTCTATCCCCGTTTGTCTGACATATCCCACTGCATTATTCTGCGCTCTGTAAACCTTTGCGCTTAAGATGTAAGTTCTGGCTTTCCCATTTCCACTCGCCTCTACCAGACCGCTCTCAAACAATTTCTCTATATTTGCTTTCGTTCTCGCCTCGCTTACATGGATGGTTTCCGACAATTCACTGATTGATACACGTCTTTGATTTTGCAGCGCTGATAAAATAAGCAGTGAATTAATTGGCAGCATTCTCCCCATTCTGTTCTCTTCATTTGAAATCATCCTAGCAAATGCCAGATCTGGCTCTGCTCTTTGGATAAATAACTTAACATATCGTTCCGTTGATTCTGAATAATCCGGCAGAGGACGTCCATAGATGATAGACCCTTCAAAAATACGATCAATCCCCCTTCCTGTCCGTTCAGCCAGCCCAACTCTTTTTAGTGCATCAGCCAGCGCCGGGTTCCGCCCATGCGGCTCCACTGTAAGTAGATTATTCAAGTTAACACCATCAATAAATCCTCCCGGACTACTAATGGACATTCCTTCATCCTCAATCGCTAAACGTACCATCTGCAAAATAGAATAATCCCTGTGACAAAAGGCATTTACCAATCCTTCTCGAAAGGCTGATTCCGAAAATTCCGGAACCGGTATTCGAAACAGTCCATATTCCATTTCCCGTTCCGGATTCCATGCCTTTAAATAGTTTTCAAAAATTTCAAATGTGGCCAGTAAAGGTTTTGTAAACTGTTCATTTATTCTTACCTGTGTTCCCTCAAGCACCTGAAAACTTGATTTTGCTGTCGGTATCACCTCCTGTAGCCTTTCTTCCTTACCAATGAGTAGCATACCTGTAACTGTGGGATAAAGAATTCCATTTTCTTCTTTCACTAAACGCAGAGCTTTATCCAATTCGGTATCTGTTAATTCCAAGAGGGACTTTTCGCCTTTTCGTATCTTTATAATACTCCGCAGGCGAGCTCTTTCATTTGGGTCTAAATCGTCAATTGTTGTTCCCGAAACTACTTGTGCAGAAAAATCGAGCATACTTAGTTCCGATAATCTGGTGTTAATTTCATATGGGTACATAGGAATATTTTGCGGTGTCCCATCTAATTTTAGCCGGCGCCTTAATATCTTACCATCCGAAGATGCTACAATTGTTTTACTCATCGGAATTTCTATTTTTAAAACATCATACCCCTCTTCATGCATGAGCTCTGTTCTAACGGGAACGGATGGAACTGTTCTGTTTGCGATCAAAGCCGCCGCTCCAATCTCGTCAGTATGATGCTTGTGAACGCCTGTGATATCACCATTATCTTCAACTCCAAGAAATAACACTCCGCCTTCCGTATTCGTCATTCCGATCACTGCCTCTATTAAATCTGTATCGCTCAGTTTTTTCAAATCACTTTTAAATTCTATTGTAAGAGTCTCTTTATTTGGTATTGTTCGCATAAAAACACCTCCTAAAACGCATTATATCACACTGTATGTGTTTAATCAATTACCCAAAACACACGCGTGCGTTTATTGGTATATTTCATAACAATTCGAGCTTGCCCATATATATCTTTATTACTACTCAATAACAATTTTCTTTAAAATAGAGACCGCATCGAGTAAAGAAATTGGATAATAAAAAACCTTATCGATGTTCATTTACAAGATCGATAAGGTCTTTCATCTTATTATACTCCTAACGCTACGATGGCGCTCTGTTCCAAAATACCAAGCATTCACTAAATTGACTCACTCATCCAGCACCTCCATCAGCCGGTCCACATCTTCTTTCGTATTATAAAAATGTACCGACACGCGGAGTCCTCCCCGGTAATTAACGCAGATATTCTTTGCTTTCAATTCTTCAAAAACTTTCTCCGCATTTTCACAACCAAGCAGCGTGATACCTGCAGCCCCGCCCTTACCCGGTGACAGCAGTGTAAGGTGCTTCCTGCTCCGGATCTGCTCCCTCAGATATCCGGTCAGCTCCTGTACTCTTTCCGTGATCTCCCGCTGATACTCCAGAACCACCTTGACTCCCTGACGCGCCCCATATATCCCTGAAAAGTTCATATTCCCCGTCTCATACTGTCTTGCTTCTCCCGCCAGGTCAAATTTATAGGTGCTGTAATCAAAGATATTCTTCATGCCGGCCCATCCCGTAAAGGGAACCCCCAACTCCGGCAGTGCCTCTTTATTGACGTAAACAAATGCGATTCCGTCCGGTCCCAGCAACCACTTAAAAAAACCGCTGATGACAAAATCCAGATGCACCTTCTGCACATCCAGCGGAAGAACTCCCATCCCCTGAATTGCATCCAGTACAAAATACATATGATTGTTTCTGCAGAATTCGCTGCACATTTCCAAATCCGCCACCATACCATTGGCAGACTGTACCCAGCTGATACTCAGCGCTTTGGTTTTCTCATCGCATATTTTAAAAAGTTTCGGCTCGTCCAGCACTCCGTCCGTAATATCTAACATACGCACTTCTACCCCACCGGCTTCCAGGTTCATCCAGGGATAGACATTCGAAGGAAATTCCAGATTGGTAATCACCACATTATCGCCCGGTTCAAGCTTCAACGCTTGTGCCGCCAAATTAATTCCCATGGAGGTGTTCTGGAGAAACATGATTTCTTCCGGGCTGCTTCCGATCAATGAGGCTATATCCTGCCGCAGCAGATCTGCTTCCTTCCAGTATTCTGCAAAGGCCGGACCGTATTTGCGCCGTTTCTCGTGAAATGCCTGAACCGCCTGCCAGACTTCCTCTGGCATAAGGGACATGGCCCCTGTATCTAAATAGCATTTTTCGCAATTCGAATGGATGCTCTCTGCAATTTTATCTAAGGATTTCATCTATTCCCTCCTCTGCTGCTCTTAATATCATATCTTTTAACACCGCTGCCGCTGTTTCAATCTGACTGATCTCGATGTATTCTTCCCGGGTATGCGCCTGATCGATGGAGCCTGGCCCGAATACGAAAACGGGGATGTCCCACTTTGCCAGCTTACTTGCATCACAGCCATATGGAAGTCCCGCAATCTCCGTCTCCAGCCCATGTTTTTGCATCACTTCCTGCATCCCTGATTCCAAATGTTCCGGCAGCTGCGCTCCATAGGCTGGATCAATCAGATACGGAGCGCCAAACACAACGCGTTCCTGATCCTCTTCGTTTAAATTCTCCAGAATAATACTCTGGATTTCCCGATATACTTCCTCCCAATGCTCACCCGGTATCATTCGCCGGTCCACATGGATTGCACAGTGATCCGGCACGGCATTCACAATCCTCCCGCCCTCAATCAGAGATACTGCAATGGACGCACTCCCACATCTAGCATCCTTTCTGCAGACGATCTGCGCCTCGATCTTCTCCTGAATAATCCGGATGATCTCCGCCATCAGATAGATTGCATTCACGCCCTTCTCCGGCGTGGATGTGTGCGCGGCCACCCCCGTTGTCTCTATGCGAAAGCGGATGCTGCCCTTGCATGCAGCGGCCAGCCGCAGCTCAGTCGGTTCCCCGACAATGACTGCCGCCACCTTGTCCCGATGTTCCCAGGCCAGGAACTCATCCACGCCTCTGTGCCGGAACTCCTCATCGCAGCACAGGGCAATGCATATGTCAAAGGGCAGACTGCCATGTTTCTCTCTTAACTGTTCCAGCGCCAGGATCATCGCACACAGCTGCCCCTTGGCATCGCAGCTTCCGCGCCCCCGGATTCTTCCCTGCTCTGCCCGGGCACAAAATGCCTGCTCCATCTCCTTTGCATCCACCACATCACTGTGTGTCTGCAGCAGAATGATGGGCTTGCTTCCAGGCATCTTACTGGTGCTGATAAGCAGGTTTGTTCTGCCGGGCAGAACCTCCTGTTCCGAGCAGTAATATCCCTTCTCCGCCATCAATTTCCGCACATGCCGGACATATTCTTTCTCTCCGAACACCGGGTCCTCATCGATGGCATGATCCCCGGGGTTCACACTCGGGATTTCCACAAATCCTGTTAAAAGCCTTATGATTTCAGCTCTTAGTACACCTTTGCGAATCGCTTCCCTGTTCTGTGCCGCCCCTTTCTCCTGTCTGCCTGATTTATTGCCACTGCTGTTTTCCCGCTTGATTTCTTTCTTTTCTTCCATTTCCCCCACACTCAAAATGACGGCGGCATAAATGCCCTGGACATATGATAGATTGCTTTATCCACATGATCCTGTGCATGGCTCAGAATCACCATGCGGTGTCCCGGGAATAAAATATCCAGGTCAAGTCCCGCCAGCTTCTTGATATCCTTTCTGTATAAAGACAGATCGCAGCCCGGGCAGTTTAATAACCCCACTACCCCATTTGCAAATACATAATCTCCGGAAAAGAGCACCTTTCTCTTTCCGTCATCCAGCAGGTACAGCAGCATTCCTGCACTGTGCCCCCTCACTTCAATTGCCTTCAGGCAGTACTTCCCGACTCTGACTTCATCTTTGCCCTGCAGAAATGTATCCGGCTCCGGAAAGAGATACTCCCGCCCCTCGGGATAGCACCCCGTATGCCGGGAGATCTCATATGCCTCTTTGACATCCTCCGGATTTTCCTGCATATCCTTCCATTCTCTCAAAGGGGCAGCGACTTCGATCCCCAGTTTCTGCAGGTCTCTTCCTCCGCCACAATGGTCGGCATGCAGATGGGTCAGATATACCCGTTTCAGTTTGCGGATGTCGATGACCTCTCTGATATTTTGCAGAATCCGTTCTGTGTCGTAGCCCACACCGCAGTCAATCAGCGCAGCCTCCTCCCCGCCGTCAATCAGATAAACATGACAGTCATACTCATTTGAGATCCCAAATTCTGCGCTCCCAACCAAATAAATGTCTTCTGTCAGCTTCATGGTTCCATTCAGCTCCTTTCCACGATCCTGCCGCTGTCACAGGACTGAATCAATAACTGGCAAAATTCAATTCCCATCACAGCCTGCTCCACAGTTACAATCTGCCGGTCTGTTCTGCCAAGCACAAGATCAATCATGTGCTGGTCTTCATTAACAAGGGCTCCTGTAAGCCTTCCGTTCACCTCCGGCCAAAGCGTCATATCATAGCTCTCCATCTTCCCGTCAAACATGGACGAAAGCGCATTCCCCGGACAGTTCAGCCTGATCTGCCCCTTAGACGTCATGATAACCATCTCCGTATCCAGATACTGGCCGTACTCGTCCGGCAGCCGCCATTGTGTCTCCAGATTGCAGAGCACGCCGTTTTCCATCTCTGCTATCCCAAATACAATATCCGGGCTTTCAAATTCTTCCTTTGTCCGCTTTTCCATTCCGCAGACCTTCTTTACTCTGGAACCGGTCAGCCATGTTATGATATCGATATCATGCGCCAAAGCCATAAAGACCGGATGCGTCCTGGAGTGCAGAGAGAATCTCTCAACCGGTACATTCCTCTTTACACGGATCGACTGGATTTCTCCATGCTTTTTTGCATCCTGCAAGATACGGTGCGCGTTATTATAAGAAGCATCGTATCGCAGAATGTGGCCCGGCAGAATGTGAAGCTCCGTACTTTGATCCAGGGCCAGAAGTTTCTCTCCATCCTCCACGCTCAGACAGATCGGCTTTTCCAGAAGCACATGCTTCCCCGCATGGATTGCCTTCTCAGTAAAACTATAATGGGTATCTTCTCCGGTTGCAACAATCACAACATCAATATCCGCATCATCCACAAGTTCATCCACATCCGTGTACCATTTGGGGATATCATACTCCTCACATAAAGCCTTCAGCCTGCTCTGGGTTCTGCAGCTGACAGCCACAAGTTCCGCCTCCGGGATCTGCTTCAATGTCTGAATGTGCATGACCCCAAAATCACCCACACCAACAATTCCAAACCTTACCTTCGCCATATGAAACCTCCTTATCAAAAAGGGTATCTTAATATGCTCGCATTAAGATACCCGGTATTATTATTTTTGTTCCGGCTGTGCTATTCTTTGAAAGAACTGAGCCATTCCCGTTTCTTCTTTCGTTTTTCTTTTAACCGCGTATGATACGATCACACATACGATCAATGATAAACAAGTACTTGTAGCGGTTGTTACTGCCAGCCCCTGAATACCGCCTGTTCCGGTAAATGATACGACTGCCCCGCCAATGGTTCCCGCAATCAGGCCTGACAGCGCCCCTGTTGCGTTGATCTTCTTTACAAATAATCCAAGTACAACCATGACGAAGATTGGCATGTCTGTAATTGCAATTACGTTCAGGATTGCATTCAGCGCCCCGCCGATCTTCGGTACAAGCAGCGCCCAGCAGGTTCCCAAAACCGCCATGATAATGGTAACCAGCCTGGATACTTTCAGATACTTCGCAGAGGATTCATTAGGTCTCCATTTTTTGTAAAAATCTTCTGTTATCAGAGAAGATGACGCGCACAAAGCGGAGTCTGCCGTTGAAAGGCCGGCCGCAATCAGCGCCGAGAAAAAGATACCGATTAACCCTGTAGGAAGCAGTTTCATAAATATGGTAGGACCTACCATGTCAGGGCTCATAGATGCAACTGTCGCGGGGTCCAGCATGACTTTTGCCGCGATACCAGGCATAATCTCCATAATTGCCATAGGAATTGCAATCACGCCTGCCAGCAGAATTCCCCATCTTGCCACATTGACCGTCTTTGCCCCAAGTCCTCTCTGCATCACAAACTGGCTTGTAATGAAATAAGGGAATCCCAGCAATGTCATTGCGATAATATACGGCCAGCCGTTTGGATGTTCCAGGGCTGGAACTACTTCCATCATTTCCGCAGGCACTGCGTTCACAAGACCGCCCCAGCCGCCGAATTCCTTGAAAATGAAGACCATACCGATAAATAATCCGATCCACATCAGCACAAACTGAATCACGTCCGTTACAACAACAGATGTAAGACCGCCAAGATAAGTGTAGATCAATACAATTACCGCCGTACCGATGATAACAATCCAAAGCGGAATGTCAAACAGCAGGCTGAGGATTACTGCCGCCGCATAAGTGGTAACGCCCATTCTGTTCATGGTATCCGCGATAATCCATATCACGCTGATCAGGCCGCGGACCCTGCCGTCATATCTGTCTTCAAAGATCTCTGACATCGTCGTATAACGGAGCTTTCGGTAAACAGGGACGAATACGACCGCTGCCAGCACACATGCACAGGCATTCAGCGCAATCCACACAACCGATATTCCTGAATTGTACACAACGCCCGGCTTCCCAACCATACTCCAGGTGGAGAAGTTTGTCGCCCCAAAGGTTGCCGCCAGTGCGAATGGCCCGAAGGATCTCCCGCCAAGGGCAAAGTCTTCAAATCCACTGACTTTTTTTGATACATAATAGCCGATAAACAACGTAAAGATCAGGTATAACACCATGATCGCTATATCAATAAATGAAATATTCAAGGATGCACCTCCTACTCTCCCAGCATCTTAATAACCTCATTCCGGATTACGGCGATAAAACCGCCAATGAACCAAACTGCATATCCGCCCAGCACGATCACGGTAATGATATGCCCGGACAGCCAGTTACGGAGGACGCAGCCACCGATGAACATTACCGCCCCAAGGGCCATCACCCACATGCCATACCGTTTCCTTGTAACCGGCGCGTGCTTACTTTCGAGAAAAAATATTTTCCCCCGGAACTCCATAAGCGGACCTATTATCATCAATAATGTGGAAGCAATGATAGAACCCATGATTAAAATAGTAACAAAATCCATTCAATTCCCTCCTTCCCGATCACAGCTACTTCAGTTCTGCGATCAGCTCAATTTCAACCGGTGTATGAAATGGCAGTTCGTTGGATGCAATTGCGCTTCTGCTGTGCCTGCCGTCTTCTCCGAAAACCTCGACTAACAGCCTGGATCCGCCATTGATGACTGCCGGCTGTAAGACAAATCCCTCTGCGGAATTCACAAACCCCAGTACCTTCACGATCTGTTTGATCTTACCGAGATCTCCGACGTACTGCTTTAAGACCGCGATCGCATTGATCATGCACTGTCTTGCCGCCTCCTGTCCCTGTTCCACAGTCAGCTCTCTGCCAACCTTGCCCTCATATAAGAGCTTTCCGTCTTTTTTGCAATCCTGTCCGGACACAAAAAGCAGTTTCCCTGCCTGTTTTACAGGCACATACTCTGCAATTGGCTTCACCGGCACAGGAAGTATAATGCCCAATTCTTCCAGTTTTTTCTCCGCGTCCATTTCTTTCGCCCTCCTTTATTCTGGTTTGTTTTCTCTTACCTGGTCCAAATAACTGTAAAATGTATATTTAGATATACTTAGAAAATCTGCTACCTTTTCTCCAGCTTTCGAAATTACAAATGCCCCTTTCTGATCCAGATACTCCAGTATCCTGCATTTATCCTCCTTTTCTAGTTTATTAAGCGGCTTGTCCACTTCCTGAAGTGCCTGCTGCAAAAGATAGTCTAACAGTTCGTTTACGTTATTTACGAAGATCTCTCCCTGCTCCCCGGCTGTCGTCTGATCCGTCTCGCTGTAGAGACTGTATCCGTTTCTCTCATGGAGCTGCTTCTCCATATCAATGGATACCGTAATGTCTTCGTTAATACAGATGGAGCCGATTGTGGTTCCCTCATCATCCTTGATGAAAACGGTAGAAGACTTGAGGATCCGGTCATTCTTTGTATGGGTAATATACTTATACATATCCCCGTCCTTCACCTTGCCGGATAATACCCGCAGTCCAAGATTGCTTCCGCAGTCTCCGATCTTACGGTTTGTAATGTGCCCATTACGGATATCCACGATCGTATGGTTGTAGTCTTTCGTCAGATCATGCAGTAGTATTTCCGTATTGGTGCCAAGCTGCTGCTCCAGCATATCCAGAAGTCTTTTAAAAAAATCCCATTCGTCATATATACTTTTCATATCATCGCCTCCCAAACTATTTATTTGCATACTAACAATTTGTTTGTTTTTTGTAAATAGACAATTTCACTATTTTTTTGTGTACTTTTTTGTTAATTATGTATGATTGACTTTTATATATAGCTAATTTACACTAAAAGAAACATAACTTTTTGTTTTGTTCATAACTTTTAGTTTGTTATAATATAACTTTTTGTCAGGAGGTCAAACATGAAGTATGATTTAGTCAGCGTGGGAGAAACCATGGTCTGCTTCCTTCCGGATTCCGTCAATCCATTGCGATATGTCAATGGATTTCGAAAAACGATCGCAGGGGCAGAAAGCAATGTGTGTATTGGATTATCGAAACTGAATAAGAAGACCTGCTGGATCAGCAGTCTTGGAAAGGACGAATTCGGTTCCTATATAAGAAACCAGATCCGAAGCGAAGGCGTAGATGTATCGGCTAATATTTCCCAAACTTCTTCCACCGGCATCATGTTCAAACAATTTACTTCCCACCGTGACAATGCCGTGTTTTACTACCGCAGGAATTCGGCTGCATCCGGCCTCACCATGGAGGACATGCCCCTTGACCGCATCAAAGACACAAGGCTTTTGCATCTGACAGGCATACTTCCCGCATTAAGTGAATCCTGTCGGGAGACAGCCATGGGGCTGATTGAATTTGCGAATGCCCGCCATATCCCGGTGTCCTTTGATCCGAATATCCGGCTGAAGCTCTGGGATATATCCGCAGCCAAAGCGGCGCTGCTCCCCATGATAAAAAAGGTGGATCTTCTCCTGCTGGGAGAAGAGGAGGCAGACGTTCTCTTCGGCGCACACGATCCGGATACCCTGCGGAAGGTACAAAAAGAAAACAACTATACCATGCTTGCCCTGAAGCGGGGTGCAAAGGGCTCTGCTGTCTTTACTCCGGATAGGGTTGAGGAGGTGGATTCCTTTCCTGTTAACAGCATGGATAACATCGGGGCTGGAGATGCCTTTAATGCCGGATTCCTGTATGGTTATCTGGAGGAATGTTCCCCCAGGCAATGCGGTGTTCTGGGTAATGCAATGGGCGCATTTGCCGTTATGGGCCCTGGCGACACCGAAACCTTGCCTGATGCAGCATCACTGCATAGCTTTATACAGCATCGTGATGAAATCTTACGGTGACGCGGACACTTGAAATGCTATGGAAAAGGAGATTATTTATGATAAGTGAAATTCTGAATCAGATCCGGAAAACGAAGATTATAGCGATTGTTAGAAATATTCCCTTCGAGTACCTGAGCGGCACCCTGCAGGCACTTTATCAGGGCGGTATCCGCAATGTAGAGATCACGTTCAATTCTCCGGATACCCTGGAAATGATCCGGTTTGCCAGGGAACACTATGGCACGGAAATGCTCATCGGAGCCGGAACCGTATTGGATGCCGAAACTGCCCGCAGTGCCATACTCGCAGGTGCGGACTTTGTTCTTGCGCCAACCCTTGATATTGACACCATCACCATGTGCAGCCGCTATTCCCGGCTTGCCGTTCCCGGAACACTGACCCCGACCGAAATACTGAGGGCCTGTGAGGCCGGAGCCCAGTTGATTAAAGTATTCCCGGTCGGGCCGATGGGGCCGCATTATATCAAAGATGTCCTCTCCCCGCTTCCTCAAGTAAATCTGTTGCCTGTCGGAGGTGTGAATCTGACTAATGCGGACGAACTCTTTGCCTGCGGGGCCTTTGCGCTTGGTGTCGGCAGTGATCTGGTGGATAGAAAGCTGATTATGAATGGGGAATATTCCAAGATTAGCTCTATTGCAGAGAAGTATATGGATATTGCGAATAAGTACGTAGAATAAACTTAGAAGACTAATAACATATCGTGAAAAAGACCTTACCGATTTCCACCGCACCATTTCCATTTGATCCTTGGCGCTGGTCTATATACATTTTTATACATTCAGCAAGAGCTTCCGGCAAATATTTTGGTGCGAGAATTGGAGCTAAAGCAGCCGGAATGCCAAATGCCGTAAAAAATTAAGGGGGACTTGAATGAACAAGTCCCCCTTACCTAAATGTCCTAATCCACCTTCTGTAATTCTTCCACCACGCTGCCAGAATTTCCAAACCGGAACGCCAGATACGGAACCAGTACTCCAAGTAATATCAGAACCGGGAATACGATCAGCATCGGGGTAATCAGGAATTCATACCTCATAAACCACATTCCCTGGGACAACGCCTTAACTATGGTCAATGAGATGAAACACCCCGCTGCCAGAGAGAATGCGATGGTCAGCAGAGCATAATAGAGCCCTTCCACAATGACCAGTCTTGTCAGCTGCCTCCTTGTCATACCAATCGCCTGCATCATGGCAAATTCCCTCTGTCTTGAAATAATTCCTGTCAGAATGGAATTGACAAAGTTCAGTATCCCAATAAATCCAATGACAAATGCAAGAGAACCGCCCACCATCAGAAACATTCCTGTTATAGATGAAAATTGCTCTACATACTGCAGTTTTGAAGAATAATTCATCAGCGGTTCACGGCTCCCGGTATAGCTGTCCAGCCATGCATCCACATCTCTGTCTTTTCCCTCCTTTACGTTGAAGGAATAACTCATAAGGAACTTTTCAGATATGATTTCTTTAAAGAAATCTGCACTTACATAGTAAGTAAATTCTGTATTCAGGCGGTTCGTAAGATTCCAGTAATCATCTTTTATTACAGAAAGGACAGTGACCTCCTTTTCCTTATACTCTCCGTTTTTATCCATATAATTGAGTATAATCTTATCCCCAGGCTGGTGAAGTACTTTATCTTCAAGCACCTCGCCTTTGTCATCAACCTCTGTAGAATAGATGATGTAATCCCCCGTGGCAAGCTTTTCCCGGATAGTATTCGCATCGCTTTCGCCCTTCCACACTTTCATCTCGCCCACAACAAAGTCTTCCACTCCATAAAACATAACGGAATAATCCCCGTTCTCCATCTGTGGAATTGGTATAAAATTTTTTCCGTAGTACTCTCCCGGATTTCCATTTTCATCGACGTCATATCCTTCCGGAACCGCTATATTATCTTTCTTAACCCCCACTTTTCTATTGGCGGCATAGATGCGCCCGCCCTCTTCAAACCCGTTAATTCCCTGGCATGCCTCTATAAAGGATTCCGTAAGATTTTCCTCGTCAATCTCTTCTTCGGAGATACCATGATAAAAATCCGTGTTAAAATACTTGGCATTGGCGATTAAAAAGTCGGAATTTGTAAAGCTTCTGAGAAACAGATCCATGTCAAAAGAATTTGTGATCGTGAACACGCTGTTTAAAAGTACAACTGCCAAAGACAACGATACAATAATAATGGATGTTTTTCCCTTACTTCTTCCCAAATTAGAAAGCGCCATCCTCCAGATTTTTCCGCCGCCTGAAGAACGTTTTCCTTTCTTCTTTGCCCTCTTACCTTCCGTAAAGCGTAACGCTTCAATTGGAGAAACTTTTGCCGCCAATCTTGCAGGATGCCCGGTAGATATAAATATCGTAACCAGTGAGAATGCCGCTGCCCCTATAAAAATTACCGGGTTGACCGGCACCTGAGTCTCCCCGCGAGTTACTGTCCCGGTAGTATTCAAAATAGCAGGGAGCAGCGCTTTTCCTACGAAAAACCCGGCCAAAAGTCCGATTGGGATCCCTATGACAGAAAGCTTCAAAGCCTGCCTGCGGATAATTTTTTTAATCTGCCGTCCCGTTGTCCCGATCGTTTTGAGCAGTCCGTAATAACGAATATCTTTCATGATGGAAATACGGAAAATATTATATATGATCAGATATCCGGTAATCAGAATCAGCACAAGAGCTCCCGCTACAGCGCCTACGGTGGTGAGATCTGTGTCTGCCCCGTCAGAAACATATGCCCAGTTGGCATTGCTGGCTATATAATTGTCATCTCCCGGTTCCGTTGAAAATCCGCTTTCCGTCAGCACCCGATCCAGCTTTTTCTGGATACCCAGACTATTGGAAAATATAACATCCATACGGATAGCACCCATAGTGGAGCCGGTGTCATCCTGCCCCTTATACTCAAGCTCCTGTGCATATTTTTCTACGTAGGCCTGGGATACCAGGGCAAATCCCACATCCAGAGCCGGATCTGATTTGATAACCCCGGACACAGTAAATGTGCGCTCTGTAATGGTTTCATCATAATTATGCAGCTGCAGGTCCAGAGTGACTTTCTGTCCGGGCTCTTTCGGAAGCCCCAAAAGCTCCATAGAAGTCTCATCCAGTAGGATTTCGTCTGCCGCTTTTGGTGCTTTTCCTTCTATGATGTCTATAAAACAGTGCGGGTAGGCTTCTTCCGGATAGTACCAGGCTTCGGCATGGCGTTTTAAAAATTCCGGATTCCGGACATAATCCGCCACAAGCCGGCATGGCATGCTCTCCTTAATCAGCGGGTGTACTTTAAGTTTCTCATACTCCTCCTGTGTAAGTTCTTTGAATACCCCGTGTGCATCGCCGCCGGACTGCCTTGCCGTCTGTCTTTGGAAGGTATATACGGTCCCAATGCCTACAGAAAACAGTGCCGAGAACAGCATTGATGTCAGGGCTATTGCAGCCACAGCTATCAGATTCCTTGTCTTATTTACTTTAAAGCTTTTATCCGACAGGCGGCGGATCACCTCTTTGTTCTTCACCTTACGCATGGCTTTCACCGCCTTTACCTCTCACCTTTCCGTCCTCAATCCGTATGATTCTGTCTGAAAGCTGGGCAATCCCCTCATTGTGTGTAATCATTACCATGGTCTGCCCGTACCGCTGGCTTGTAATCTTCATCAGGCTTAGTACGTCCTGGCTCGTGGCAGAATCCAGATTTCCCGTAGGCTCATCCGCCAGGATAATAGCTGGCTTTGATGCCAGTGCCCTTGCAATGGCAACCCTCTGCTGCTGTCCGCCGGAAAGCTGTGAAGGCAGGCTGTAGCATTTCTCATTCAGTCCCAGTGTTCTGATGACCTCTTTTACAAACGCCTTATCAACCTGGTTTCCGTCCAGTTCAATCGGAAGGACGATATTCTCATATACATTCAGTACAGGAACAAGGTTAAAACTTTGGAAAATAAATCCGATCTTTCGTCTGCGGAAAATAGTCAGTTCTTCATCCTTCAGGGCAAAAATGTCTTTTCCGTCCACGTATACCGTCCCCTCCGTTGGGCGGTCAAGTCCCCCCAGCATATGAAGAAGCGTGGATTTTCCGGAACCGCTGGTCCCTACAATCGATAAGAATTCCCCTTTCTCTACGCTAAGGTTTACCCCGTCCAGGGCTCTCACAAGGATTGCATCTTTCCCGTAATATTTTTTCAGATTCTTTGTCTTTAATACAGCCATTTGTTTTCCTCCTTCTGATGTTTCAACAATTCTGTTCCGATTCACGGCCTATGGCCCGTGCATAGTAACACAATTCTCTCATATGACTGAAAGGGCCATATCTCCTATTGATATGAAAAGATTGCACCGAAATGCAATCTCCTTTCGTATCTTCAATATTACAGGGCAATCCTAACTACATTCTGTCTGAATCCTAACAGTTGTGATAGAATTTCACAAGAATCAGACTCCCTTCCCCAGATAAATTTCAAAAACCGATCCCTTCTCTGTGCCGGGCCCTACTTTGATATATCCGTCATTTTTTCTAACGATTTCCCTGGCCAGGTAAAGGCCGATGCCGACGCCTTCCTCCTGCTGGTTGCCTGCCCCCCTATAGAAACGGCTGAATATCCTGCTTCTTTCCTCCTCCGGGATACCAGGACCTTCATCGGCTGTTCTGATGCACACATACATTGGGTATTCGATTACAGATACTGTTAATGTGCTGCCATTGGGCGAGTATTTTATCCCATTGTCCAGAATATTAAAAAGCGCTTCTTCCGTCCACTTCAAATCAAAGACCGCTTCAATGCTGTCAAAATCTGGTTCCAGGATTGTGACGGACTTTTCCTGTGCATGGGCTTTTGCATCCCTTATAGCATTCTCAACCAAAGGCCTGAGCGGTTGTTTCACCGGAACAACTTCCAGAATATCACTCTCTAGCCTGGACATCTTCACCAGTGCTTTAATCAGGAATTCCAGCTTTTCCGCCTGTACATGAAGCTGCTCTGCAATCACCTCCCCCTCCTCGGTTAGCGGCTGTTCTTTTAAAAGTTCGCTGTATAGAATGATATTAGCAAGTGGTGTTTTTGTCTGATGTGAAATATCTGAGAGAATGGACTTGATGTCCGCTCTCTCTTTGCGTGCCGCCTCAACTGACAGCTTCGAGGTGGAAAGATACTGTTTCCATCTGGATTCCAGCCTTGAAAGCTCTGTCTCGTCATAATTGACTTCCTGAAATGTACCTTCCATGGCCTCATCAAGCATCTGTTCCAAACGTTTCATCGTTTGATTCGTTTTCAATATGCCCATCATCTATTCTCCTTTTTCCCACACATACCCGATTCCATAGACAGTCCTGATCGGGCTTTCCTTCTCTTTGCGCTTCAGCTTTTTCCTCAGCCTGCCCACGGCAACCGACAGGGCGTTCTCATCAATATAATCAGATCCCTCCTGCCAGATTCCCTCATTCAATATTTCCCTTGTCAATGTCTGTCCCGGGTGCGATATAAACATGCGGAGAAGCTTCTGCTCCGTACGGCTCAGCTCGATCGGATTCCCCAAAACTTCAAACACCTGCCTGTCGAACGCGAAGGAATAACCGCCTTTTTCGTATCTGCTTCCCGTATCATTTTCCAGGCGCGCAAACAGGCGCTCCACTCTGGCCCTTAAAACCATCAGGCTGAACGGTTTCGTAATATAATCGTCGGCCCCCATCTCGATTCCCCTGACCTCATCGATCTCCATATCGTTGGCAGTGAGCATGATAACCGGAACGCTGGAAGTCGTACGCACATGCCCAAGAAAATCATATCCGCTGCCATCTGGCAGATTAATGTCCAAAAGCACCATGTCCACTTCTGCTGTCTCCCAGTATTCCATGCCTTCCTTCAAAGAAAAGGCTTGCAAAAACTTCCAGTCAGGTTTCCTTAAAGCCAGTGCCACGCCTTGGTTCAGGCCCTTGTCGTCTTCTATAATTAAGATTATTTTTCCCATAATCTGTCCTTTCATAATTCCTGTTGCGGATCAATTTTTATAACATACAAAATAGTTAACAGCAATTTCTATCTGAATCTTCCATAAAACAACATCATCAATTTTAAATCAAAAATACAACAGGTAATCTCCCAGACTACCTGTCAGTGCAATTTGATTCAATTACATATCTATCGCTGTTGACATTGGGATTCCTAAACGTGACAGCACATCTTCGGCACGTTGTTTTACACTTGGATTCACTCTTAAATTCAATGTTGCTGATTTTTCCATATGCTTTCATCTCCTTTGTTTGATTGTAACGCAATTGTTGTTACGCAACAAGCACGAACCCCATTTTTTAGTACAATAAGTTACTATTCACGGCCTATGGGCCGCGCATAGTTACGGCATCTGGCTTATTTAAAATCGCCAGTGGTGAGAAGCCAGATGCCCGCCCCCATTACTTTATTTGCTATGTACATTACAAAAATAGCAGGTAATCTTATAGACTACCTGCCATTGCTATTTTAAAAACAATCTTTTTTACTGGCCCTTTTTCTTCATTCTTTATGCACGGCATATGGGCATCCTGTGGTGCATAATACCCAAATTTCCCCTTATTAAGAATATGATAACCATAATTTTTTCTCTTTTTATAAAAAATAATATCTTCTTTAGGTGTTCTATCCTCTTCCGTTTCCAGTTCGTCCGCAAAATCCACATAGATTCGTTCTTCTCCATCAACGATATACTGCAGATCAGCGTATTTTCGATGTGCTTCCATTCTTCCGGCTCCCCGGTCTTTTGTTTCGTAACTCTGCACGATTGCAAATAGCTTGTCTCCATCTAACGCGTACCGTCCTTCCGCAATTCCTTTTTGTTGGACTTGTTCGATAAAGGATACTATCTGCTCTGCATACGGCTTTATATCTCCATAAGTCTTCAGATTTTCTAATTTATCAAAAATCATTTTTATCTATCTCCAGCTTCGTTTACTTCTTCTTTCCAAACATTTTCTTCACAGCAGGACCAAGTATCGGTGAAAAGAGGGAAATAACTGCCAAAGCTAAAAATACTGCACAGATTGGATGTGTAAAGAAAATGGAGAATTTTCCATCACTCATTGTAAGCGCTCCCCGGAAATTAGTTTCCGCAAGTGCACCTAATATGATACCGATAACAATCGCCGACATTGAGAACTCAGTCTTATTCATAAAATATCCAAGGATTCCAAATCCAACCATTACAAACACATCTATTATAGAATTGTTATAAGCATACGCCCCGACAAATGTAAGTGTAAAGATGACCGGAAGAAGAATTTCTTTGGGTATATTTACAACTTTTACAAATACACGAATCATGGAAAATCCCATAATTCCCATTACAACATTCGCAAGCAGCAGTCCTATGAAAATCGCATAAACTGAGCTTGCCTGTTCTTTGAATAATAACGGCCCGGGCTGCATTCCCTGAACCATCAGCGCTCCAAGCATAATTGCTGTTGCTCCGTCTCCTGGAATTCCAAGTGTCAGCATTGGAATCATCGCTCCACCTGATACAGCATTATTTCCTGCCTCAGGTGCAACGATACCTTCCGGCTCTCCATTTCCAAAGTTGTTCTTATATTTTGACCATCTCTTTGCCTGATCGTATGATACAAAAGAAGCAATATCTCCGCCTGTTCCCGGAATGCAACCAATAAATGTTCCAAATATAGAAGAACGAAGAAGCGTAACAAATACACGTCTGATATCCGCCCATGTTGGAAATACTCTTTTAATCTTTACATCCGTCTTTGTATGCTTTTCTTTGTAACAGTCTTCAACACTTTGAAGTACCTGAGAAAACGCAAATAATCCGATCAGTATCGGAACAAATGAAATTCCTCCAAGTAAATAAGTAGAACCAAATGTAAAACGCATAGAACCACTGAGATTATCGATCCCAATTGTTGCAATAAATAATCCGATAAATCCTCCAAGCAGCCCTTTTGCTATGGAACCTGATGATACACTTGTAATGATACTGAGTCCAAATATTGCAAGTGCAAAGTATTCAGGTTTAGAAAATTTCAAAGCAACCGATGCAAGTAATGGTGAAAAGATGATCAAACAGATTGCACTGAATACTCCGCCAAACGTTGAGCCAAAAGTTGACAAGCCCAAAGCTCTTCCTGGTTGTTTTAACTTTGTGGCCATGGGATATCCATCCAGTGTTGTAGCAACAGATGCCGGTGTCCCCGGTGTCTTTAAAAGAATCGCTGAAATAGATCCGCCATATATCGCACCACAATATATTCCAAGCAACATTAGAATACCGCCTACACCCTGGAATGCAAATGTAAGAGGAAACAACAGAGCAATTCCCATATTAACAGAGAGTCCCGGCATGGCCCCGATCAGAATACCTGCCCCTGTTCCAAAAACCAAACCCAGCAGATTTGTCACTGTAAATACATTACCAAGTGCTGTCATTATATCTGCCATTCTTTCCACCTCCTATCTCATAAATATCGGGTCCGGCAGAGAAATATTCAGCAACACACCAAATAGTACATATACCGCAGCCAGCGTAATCACAGTTGTCAATACAATTTTTTTAACACTTCTTACTTCCAGCAAATACATAACCGCCGGTATAAACAGTAATGCTCCGATATAAAACCCAAGGAAATACAGAATTACACAAAACAAAACGATAACCCCAAATAAAATATATACCCTCATATTTGCCGGAGTTGATATCGTAAATGTTTTTTCTTCCAGCATTTTTTTATTCTTCAATGTTGAGATTGCCAGTCCCACTGCGAAAATGATAATCAAAGCTCCAAGAAGCATTGGCCAGAATCCTGCTCCCGGATCGCCATCGCCAATTTGAATCTTTAATGATGATGACATCACCACAATTCCTAATCCCACTAAAAACATGATTGCAGAAATTATGTAATTTGCTTTCTTCATGTTTCCCATATTATTCTGCCTCCTATTATTTGGGAAAAGGAAATTTTTCCTTTTCCCATTGTTGTACTATTCCACTTCTATATCTTTTAACAGATCTTCATACATTGCAAAGTCATCTTCCATCATTTTCTGGCAGTCCTCACCGATAATGCACTGTGGATCAATTCCCTGCTTTTCGAAATATTCTACAAATTCATCACTTTCGCATGTCGTTTTTGCGGCATCTCTTAATTTTGTCAGAATATCTTCTGGTGTATCTTTTGGTGCAACAAGGCTTGCCCATGCACGGATAACCATATCATGTCCCATCTCTTTAAATGTCAAAACATCTGGATAAATGGTGGAGCGTTCTTCTGACATAATACCAAGAATCTTCATTTCTCCTGCGTCTACCTGAGATTTATAACTTGACGGATCAGCGATTGTTGCATCAATATGCCCGCCTGTCAGAGCTGCTGCAATATCAGCAGAACCGTTCGGATATGGTATATGTTTTAACTTAACATCAAATTCATTTTCAAAACTTACTGCTGCTACGTGCCAGATTGCTCCCATACCAGAGTTTCCCACCTCTACTGATCCAGGATTTTCTCTACAATAAGCTACAAAATCATCAACTGTATCATATGGAGAATCTGCCGGTACAATCAATGCCGCCGGCGCAGCAATCGGAGCACAGATTGCTGCGTAATCTTCCGGTGTAACCTGACATTTGTCCTGCCATGGGAACATAGAAAGTTCTACTGTAACCATTCCAAGCGTGTATCCGTCTGCCTTTGCTGCTGATGTCTCCACCATTCCTGTCACACCACCGCCATCCGGTTTGTTTGTTGCCACAAAATTAGAACCTTCCAGATTTTCTTTCATATACTGCATCAACCCTCTTGCCGCTGTGTCGGTTCCCCCGCCTGCAGCTTTCGGGATAATTACTGAAATATCTTTGCTTGGATAATCATCTGCAGAACCTTTTTCAGAACCTCCGCTGGAACATCCCACTAATGCCGATACAGCTAATACACCTGCCATGATTAATACCGCTAATTTTTTACACTTCATTTGTTTTTCCTCCTCTACTCTGATACTATTTCATTTATTCTTTTTTCTAACCGGTTAAGTGCTTGTACTTCTTCTTTGTACGTATTTGTCAGTCCTTCTTTTTCTTTTACTCTACTGTTGGTTGTGATATGAAGCCCCTCTATTTCCGAAAGATAATATTTCGCATTTACCGGATAATACTGCCTTTCAATCAGAGATGCTATTGTCAGAAAGTCGGAGACTTCTCCGGCTTTTTCCTCTGTATAATGTTCACACAGCCATGTATAAATCTGCGGATGGAAGTTAGCCATTACACCGCTGAATCCAGCAGCTCCTTCTTTCAATGATTCCAATAGGGTGGTTGTATTTGCATTATACAATTTTAGATTTGTTCCCTTTATAATCTTTAGTTTCTCTTTAATCTGATCGATATCACAGCAGGTATCTTTCAAAAAATAAAATCTCCCGGTAGACGCGCACCATGAAATTGTTTCTGGTGACATCAATCTTTTATACGGATACGGGCACTCATAAAAACCGAGTGGGATTTCGTATCCTAGGTTATCTAATATTTTTTTACAATTTTCAATCCATACTGCATCGTCTTCGCCTTCTTTTGCGAGTCGGTTTGTAATTAGTATTACCGCATCCACCCCTGTTTTTGCAATCTCATTCAGTTCTTTGATCTGATCTTCCAGATTATCTGAGACATGACCGGATGCGATAACCGGAACCCTTCCCGCTGCATACTCCACTGTTTTTGCTGCATATTTTACACGTTCTTCTAATGACAGACAGAACATTTCACTTGACTGGCATACGGCAAACATTCCTGATACTCCATTTTCAATGTACCAGTCTACCAGTTCCTTCAGGGCATCATAATCAATTTCATTTTTGTCAGTATAAGGTGTCAGCATAACTGGCCATGATCCCCCTGGAAATTCTTTTTCCATTTCGCTTCTTCCTCACTTTCCTTTTTATTTCTTTATTTTGCAAAAGGCTATATTTTCCCTTTTGTAAGTGTATGTAATATACAGAAATTCTTCATCCTGAATGATCGCCGGATAAGCGAATTCCCCATCCCCTGTACTTAGATCCTTAATCTTCTTCCAGGTTTCGCCATTGTCACTTGAGACAGCAAGTGATATAGGTGTTCTTTCTCCCCAGTTAACTCCCACTGGATTATACACAAGGAATTCTCTTCCGTCTTCTGTCTGAATCATATCAATCCCACTGTTATTATTAGGCAATTCTGTTGCATATGCTTCTGTCCATGTCTCTCCTCCGTCTTCTGAATCACTGCGGTATATTTTCCCTTCCGTGCTTCGCAGAAGCATATGAACCTGATTCGGTTTAGTTTCCCAAAGAGTGGGCTGAATCACTCCTCTTCCGTAAAATGACTGTTCACTTACCGGAATAGAACTTTTCTCTTTTGCAACAGTTCTCTCTCCTTCTTTGTATGCCAGCCGTTTTATTTCTACTTCTTGTGATTTTCTCCAGGTTTTTCCTTCATCGTCTGAATAATCAACAAATGCTTTCCATATTCCCTGTTCGGTAGATCCAGGAGCTAATATTCTCCCACTTTTCAATCGAATTGGTTTGTTTCTGACAGGTCCCCTTCCTCCGAGATCTCCTTTTACCAACTCTTCTTCTTCTCCAAAGGATTCGCCATTGTCTTCTGAAATACGATACATCGTTCTCCAGCTGCCGATTTCATTTCCGACCTTATAGAAAATTATGATTTTCTTTTCATCGATGCGAAATAAAACCGGATTCCAATGTGCTTCATTTGACTGTGCAAGAATTACAGGCTCTTCAAAATGCTTTTCATTGCCTCGAGCAATCCAAATCGCTACATCTTCCATGCCCTCTTTTGTACCGCCGAACCATGCTACAATAAATTTGTCCTGATCCAGTTTCAATATGGTTGATGCATGGCACATAGCTGTTGGACATTTTTTCATTATCAGTTTCATTGTTTCTCCTCCTTTCGTTCTGTAATGCAGAACACTGTTCTGATATATCCTTTTTTTTAATGTGAACGTTATAAAATACGTTCACACTATTTATTCAACCATGATATTTTTCTTTTACAACCTATTCTCAATCTTTGCGACATACTTTTTTATCAGTAGTGCCCATTCTATTATCTGGTCTTCTGTAAAATTAGCAGCCAGGCCACTGACGCTAATTGCCGCATACAATTTATGAGCTTTATCAAAGATCGGCATTGCAACACACTTTACGCCAAACTCATGTTCCATGTTGTCAATCGCATACCCCCGCTGTCTTGTTACCTCAAGTTCTCTTTTAAGCTTTGACACATCCGTAATTGTATGATCTGTATAAACTGTAAGATCTTTTTCCATATATCTATTAATCTCTTCCTCAGAAAGATTCGCTAACATTGCTTTTCCGATACCGGTACAATGCATTTCAGCCCTCTCTCCCAAAATAGATCTCATCAGATTGACTGATTCTGCCGGATATGTAGCTTCCAAATATACAACTTCTCTATCATGCGGTATTGCCAGATAAACTCTTTCATCTGTGATATTAGCCAGCTCTTGCATGTATGGCATAGCTATCTTAATAATGGAAAATGTATCCCCCATAGCTCTGCTCAATGCAAACACCTGCATTCCAAGCTTATATCTCTCTGTCTCCTCATCCTTTTCCAGATACCCCATTACCTTAAGTGTTGTAAGAATGTCATATACATTACTTTTATATAATCCTAGCCTTTCACTTATTTCTGTAACTCCCCAAGTTGGTTTTACCAGGAAACAGTTCAGAACATCCAATGCTTTTTTTAGAGACTTAACTTTTATTTCATTTTCAGCCATTTATAATCCCTTCTTGCTATCGTTCTGTATATCAGAACTTTGTTATAAATTTATCTTAATAAAAGGATAGCATACTTATTTTGTAATGACAATAGGATATAATCCATATATTTTTCAATGCTTTTTTGTTCATAATGTATAGAAACTTATAATAACCTGTCACTCAGCCAGCTCCTCTTATTTCAAAAAAACATCTCCCACTTTATCTCCGCTGTGCCCCAGCCTGATTCCGCTGCCGCTTCATCTCGCTGATGGGTTTTCGCCCTATAAGTCTAAAGTCAAAAACAGCCGCAGAAGAACATAAATGCTCTTCTGCGGCTGTTTCAGCCTTTATCCTTGCACGGCTCACTGCCTGCCTACTCGAACTCAATCGTAGCCGGCGGCTTAGGAGACATATCGTAGCAAACCCGATTCACATTCTCCACCTCGCCCAATATCCTCTCGGTTATCTTCTCCAGCACATCCCAGTCTACCTTCTCAATCGTAGCCGTCATAGCATCAATCGTATTAATAGCCCTCAGTATAACCATATACTCAAAGCATCTCTCATGGTTCTTCATCCCCACAGATTTAAAATCCGGTACAACCGTAAAATACTGCCAAACCTTCTTATCCAATCCGGCCTTCTCAAACTCTTCCCTCAGAATAGCATCCGACTCCCTGACAGCCTCCAGCCGGTCCCTCGTAATAGCGCCCAGACACCTCACGCCAAGTCCCGGCCCCGGGAATGGCTGGCGGTATACCATACTCTCCGGCAGTCCCAGTTCAATACCGCATGCGCGCACTTCATCTTTAAACAGCTGTTTCAGAGGCTCGACAAGCGCAAACTGCAGGTCCTCCGGCAGTCCGCCCACATTGTGATGAGATTTTACCATCTTAGCAGTCTTGGTACCGCTCTCAATAATATCCGGGTAGATTGTGCCCTGTCCCAGGAACTCAATCCCATCCAGTTTCCGTGCTTCTTCCTCAAATACGCGGATGAATTCCCCGCCAATAATCTTTCTCTTTGTCTCCGGATCTGCGACTCCTGCCAGCTTATCCAGGAACCGGTCCGTTGCATCCACATAGATCAGGTTCGCATGAAGCTGATTTTGGAAGACTTCCACAACACTCTCAGACTCATTTTTCCGCATCAGTCCATGGTTTACATGCACGCATACCAGCTGCTGCCCGATCGCTTTGATCAAAAGCGCCGCTACTACAGAAGAGTCAACACCGCCTGAAAGCGCAAGGAGAACTTTCTTATCCCCGACCTGGCGCTTCACAAGCTCCACCTGATCCTCAATAAAGTTCTTCATATTCCAGTTTGCCTCTGCTTTGCACTGGCCGAAGATAAATTCCTTCATGGTCTCGTCATCCGGAAGCTGCTCATACTGCTTCTCACATTTTGCGGTCGGATGGTCTACGGAAATCACCGGATATCCGCACTCGTATAATGCCGGGCTGACGTCAACTGCCTGTCCGTCGACAACGCGGTTCTCACCGCCGTTTAATATAATTCCTTTTACATTGTCCAGTGCATTCAGCTCGTCCGCGGTGATGTCGTGAGGGTGAATCTCACTGTATACGCCAAGGCTGCGGATTTGACGGGCAAGCACGGTATTGTTGGTACTTCCCAGATCCAGAATAACAATCATGTCCTGTTTCATTTGTTTTCCTCTCTTTCTTATACATTATTCCGCAGTTTAACTGCGGACCCGCCCGCAGGGCATGTGTTACGGGGTGCCCTTTGGGTATACTTTAATCTGCAGCTATGCTGCAGACCCGCCCGAAGGGCATGCATTACGGGATGCCCTTGGGTATACCATGAACCCAAAACTGATTCCCCATGTATTTAGGTTCATAATATATTCGTACATTTTTTCTTTCTGATTTTTCGATGAGCCATGCGCACAAACTATGATTCAGTGTCCGCTCTGTATGCGCATCCCGCTCATATCTTAGAAGGCCAAAGATTTATCCAACGGCCCCATACTTTTTTATTATAACTGAACCCGTCTTTAATTTCCATCTAAGAAATAGAAATAACACATATTTTTCTCTCTGCATATAATAATTAAAATTGTATTTTGTCAGGAGTTTCACAATGGAATATCCCCAATACGATTATGCGGTCATTGGAGGCGATATGCGGCAGGTATATCTGGCGGAAGAACTGGCCCACCATCAGAACCGTGTATGCTGCTATGCCCTCATGGCTGCGCCCGACGAGCGCAGGTGCTCCGATGCCTCCGTTGTAAACGCAGTTTCCGATCTTCGGGAGGCCTGTGCCGGTTCCCGCTGCGTCATTGGTCCCATTCCGCTCAGTAAAAACGGGCGTGATATCAGCCAGAATGCACCGGAAGGCTGCCTGCATCTGGATGCACTGCTCTCTTCTCTGAACTCCGGCTGCCATTTCTTTTCCGGCTGTATTCCGGAATCTTTTAAAAATGCGGCGCTGGAAAAGGGCGTTTCTGTTCATGATCTGATGGAACACAGTTCCCTTGCTTACTACAACACGATAGCCACAGCGGAGGGCGCTTTGTGCGAGGCGATTTCCAGAAGCCCGCAGAATCTCCGCCAGAGCAGTTGTGCAGTCCTTGGATATGGAAAATGCGGCCGTACACTTGTCCAATATTTAAAAGCCCTGTGCTGCCGCGTCTTTGTCTTTTCTATTGATGAACAGGAATGCGCACAGGCTGCTGTTGCCGCCGATACTTCGATGCCCCTGGATGCTCTTTTAAAACACATCGGGAACTTTGATTTTATTTTCAACACAGTTCCCGCTTTGATTGTAACGGCGGAAGTACTGGAAAATGTAAAAAGTTCCGCCACGATCATAGATATTGCGTCTGCCCCCGGCGGAGTCGACTTTGCAGAGGCGCAGAGGCTGGGAATCACGGCCGCTCTGTGCCTGGGACTGCCCGGGAAATATGCCCCTTCCTCCTCAGCGAAGGCGGTAAAGGAAACCATCGAATCCCTGCTCTCTCAGGAGAATACGTGTTACTATTCACGGCCTGGGGGCCGCGCTTAGTAATGAATACGTCTCAAATTCATAAGGAGTGATCAAATATGTCTTTAGAAGGAAAAACAATTGGAGTGGCCCTGACGGGCTCCTTCTGTACCTATGAAAAAGCATTTGAAGGAATCCAAAATCTTGTAGACGAAGGAGCTCTGGTCCAAACTATTTTCTCAGACGCTTCCGGCACCATTGACAGCCGCTTTGGCAGTGCGGAAACGTTTCTGAAAAAAGCCGAGGACATCACGGGTGTCCGCCCCATGATGACCATATCCGAAGCAGAGCCGATCGGTCCCGGCAGTCTGCTGGATATCCTCGTGCTCTTCCCCTGCACCGGCAACACGATTGCCAAGCTGGCGAACGGCATCACCGATACACCAGCCCTGATGGCGGCAAAGGCCCACCTCAGAAATAACAAACCGCTTCTCATCTCCATTTCTACCAACGATGCCCTTGGCATGAATATGAAAAATATCGGCCTGTTACTAAACGCCAAAAATATCTATTTCATCCCATTTGGCCAGGATAATCCACAGAAAAAGCCCAACTCCATGATTGCACACACCGAGCTTCTGATTCCTGCACTGGAAGCCGCTTTGGAAGGACGGCAGTATCAGCCTGTCATCCTTTAAGCCTAAGGCGCCTCGTCATAATTCTGAAAAGACTGGAAGAAGATATGACATTTATATGAAAAAGGAGAAGAAAAAATGTGTGGAATTGCCGGATTTTTTAACCCTTACATGGATTACAAAACGAATGAACCAAAGTGGCAGCATATTCTGGAGGATATGAACCGCGCGCAGAAACGCAGGGGGCCCGATGATGAGGGTACTTATCTGAGCTCTCTGTGCGGGCTGGCACATGTAAGGCTCGAGATCATCGACCTGGCAACGGGGCATCAGCCCATGATCCGCAGGTCACAGAACCGTGAATGTGCGATTGTATTTAACGGTGAAATTTACAATATGGCGGAGCTGAAAGCGGAACTGATCCTGGAGGGAGCTGATTTCTGCACGTCCAGCGACACAGAAGTCATCCTGACAGGGTATATGCTCCATGGAAGAGATTATATCAAAAAACTGAACGGTATCTTCGCTATTGCATTGTGGGATTCGGTTCCCGGTGAACTCTGTCTGTTCCGTGACAGGCTGGGCATCAAACCGCTATTTTACACCATGGCCGGGGAAACCCTTGTATTTTCCTCGGAAATCAAAGGGCTGTTTGCCTATCCCGGAGTGACCCCGGTATTGGATCGCGCCGGGCTCTGTGAAATCTTTGCCCTGGGGCCTGCCAAAACATACGGCAAGGGCGTTTTCAAAGACATCCTGGAAGTTCTGCCGGGCCAGTGCATCACATTTGACCGGACCTCTTGTACGGAGGATTTCTATTGGATGCTGGAGAGCCGTCCCCATGAAGATTCCATGGAAAAAACGATCGAGAAGACCGCGTGGCTTGTGGAGGATGCGGTCAAAAAACAGATGCTTTCCGACATCCCAATCAGCACCTTCCTGTCCGGCGGCGTAGACAGCAGCCTTGTGACCTCTATTTGTGCCAGGGAGCTGAAAAAACAGGGGAAAGTATTAAATACCTTTTCCTTTGACTTTGTGGATAATAACCGCTACTTTCGTTCCAATTCCTTCCAACCCAGCCAGGACCGGCCCTACGTTGATAAAATGGTGGAATATGCCGGTACGAACCACCGGTACCTGGAATGCTCCAATCAGGATCAGCTGGACTGCCTGTATAAAGCTGTAGATGCAAGGGATCTTCCCTGTATGGCGGATGTGGAATCCTCCATGCTGTACTTCTGTTCCCAGGTGAAGGACTACAACAAAGTCACCCTGACCGGTGAATGCGCGGACGAAATCTTCGGCGGCTATCCCTGGTTCCACAGCCGGGAAGCCTTTGAAACCGCTGCCTTCCCCTGGTCCCGGAGCATGGAGCCAAGACAGACACTTTTGGATGACTGCCTGATCCGGGATTTGCGCATGGAAGAATATGCCCGGGAAGCATACGAGAAAACAATACAAGAAACACCACGCCTCCCCGGGGACACCCCTGAAGAAAAAAGACGCCGCGAGATCGCCTGGCTCAATCTGCGGTGGTTCATGGTAACACTGCTCGACCGGATGGACCGCACCAGCATGTACAGCGGTCTGGAGGCAAGGGTTCCCCTGGCGGATCACAGGATCGTAGAGTATATTTTCAATGTACCCTGGCAGATGAAATGCCCCGACGGCATTGTAAAAGGTCTGCTCCGGCACGCAGGAGAAGGGCTTCTCCCCAGCGAAATCCTCTGGAGGAAAAAGAGCCCCTACCCGAAAACATACGACCCCGCATACGAAAAAATGCTTGGCGGCCAGCTGAAAGAAGTCCTGACCGATCCCAATGCGCCAATCCACAGCCTGCTGGATACCAAGAAAGTCCACGCATTTGTAAACAGCCCGTCCGACTATGGGAAGCCCTGGTACGGGCAGCTCATGGCCGGTCCGCAGATGCTGGCCTACATGCTCCAGGTCAACTATTGGCTCGCACATTATAAAATTCGATTCTAAAAAGATGTAGGCACACAGGGAAATAAAAGCGCATAATTAAGACAGGAGACGTTTGCCGTTGTCCCCTGTCTTTTATGCCGAAATTCACGTACGCCTCCCCGCCAAACAAGCGGTTCACTCTCATTCTTCCCTGACAAACATAAGTACAAATCCCCCCGCCAGCAGCGCCCCGGCTATCCATATAGACTGCAGCCCAATAGCCCTGCTCATAACCGCCCCGACCGCGGCCCCAACCGCAAAGATCAATATCACAAAATAATAATGCAGACTTTTCTTTTTCAGCGCCTTATCCTTTGTAATATGATATTTACAAAGCATTTCCGTGGCACTTCTCATATTGCCGATGCACATTGTAGTAGCACAGGGAATCCCCCTAAATTTACGAAAACTGTTCACCTGCATGGCACAGGCAAAAGACATCAGCACATTAGCCAATACATCAAAAGTATGAGGCAGAAGCCCCACCACGGCAAGCAAAACCACTTCCACAACAAGGACAATCTGCCGCCAGTGTATTCTCTGATAATCTTTATATAAATGATGCACCCATTCCGTCACATACACCCCGCCGACAAATGCAGCCAGAGGCATCAGATAATGCAGCGCCGTCCCCCAGTTCCCCTGAGCCAGGTTCTGCCCAAGCAATACAATATTCCCTGTCTGGGCATTGGCAAACACCCTGCCCCTGCAGTTATAGGAATACGCATCCTGAAATCCCCCCGCCAGCGTAAGTAACACCGCCAGAGACATCGATTCCGACATCTGCTGCTTTGCTTTTAACTTCATCATCTGTCTGACCTCCCAATGCAACAAAAATATTTCACCCATAATTATACGACTAATTTCCCCAAAGTAAAGGGATTTAGTGGACGCGCTTTAGTCGCGGCCACGGATGGGGGACGCTTAATGACAGGGATACCGGGGAGGGACCGGGGCTGTATATGCCGGTGCGATATGCACCCGTGCTGCTAACTGCTCCTAGGACAACCGCTGCCGGATAGACGGGTACACTGAACACATCACGGGAAATCTGATGATTTCCCGCGCTGGGTTCAGTAAAAATTTGATTTGGTGATCAAATTTTTCCCCGCCTATCCGGCAGCGGTTGCCCAAGGGGCAGTAAGCGCACTCTAGCATTTCGCACCGGCATATACAGCCCCGGTCCCTCCCCGGTATCCCTGTCATAAAGCTGGCTCATCCGACCGGTAGGAAAGGGCCCGTTCACCGGTTTGGATCCCTGACGGGGGCAGCGGATGTGAATTGACTACACGGAGCGTTCATCTGCATGAACGGATTCGTATGACTATTCAGGATGACATTCCCTAATAAAATTCCCCCCCTCATAATATAATACCTAAACAATTAAAAACATTTAAACAAGATGCACATTACACACATCCAATCCCATCCGCCTCCCCCGTTTAGACCCCCACTAGGGAACGAGTCTTTTCCAACCGGTCGGATGAGCCAGACAAGCGGACTGTAAGCGGCAAGCCCTCCGGCCTGTATGGTCGGTTTAAAACGCCTTATAGCGGACGATTAGAAGCTCTTAGAGAGCCAGAGGCATCCGGAAGGGATGAAAATTGATTCTCCGAAATCAATTTTCAATCCGGCCTGTGCTGAAAAAATATCAATTTTTTCAGCGCATGCCGGATGTGCCCTTCCGGGTGCCTCTGGCTCTCTTAGAGCTTCTTCGTTAAGCGCTCAGGATTTTAAACCGACCATACAGGCCGGAGGGCTTGCCGCTTACAGTCCGCTTGTCGTCCCCCATCCGTCACCGAGTCTAAAGCTCGTTGACTATGCAATTGATTTGATGATCTGTTCTTTTAGTACGGATTGTCCCGAGATGAGTACTGCTACGATACAGATCAGGATATTTACCGCTGCCATCAGCAGAACAGGCAGTGGGGACATGCCCGCCTTGGGATGCAGGTACAGATACACATGAACCATGAAGTAATACAGGATTTTCTGTAAGATCAGGTACATCACCACCATGACAAGGCTGGAATACAGACCGTATCTCACACCCTCTTTCACCAGCATTTTCCGGAATCCTGCATCGGTGATACCCATGGCCCGCAGGATGCCGAATTCGTGCTTTCTTGCAGCCACCAGATATTGCATGCTGTTCAGGATATGGAGAAAACTGATTGCCAGGAGAATCGCTCCCACACCATAGAAAAACAGCATTTTCCGGGCAAGGTACTGATTCTCTTGTTTGATCTGCTCCGTATAATCTTTTACAACACATTTCTTGACTCCTGACACTGTCTTGCGTATCTCATCGGATACTTTCGAGGCGTCTGCCCCTTCTTTCAGGCTGATGCTGATTGTCCGGTAACCGCTGACTCCAAAATTCTTCTTCATCTGCTCATTTGTCATGATGATATCAACCCGGTCCCTGCCGTCATCCCCTATAAATGTATCCACCTTCGCCAGAGGCCGGCTTGCTACTGCGGCTGCCTGGAAGTCTGAATGTCTGTACCGGATCTCCTCTGATTCAAAACGCAGCACCTCTCGGGCGGCTTCTGGGCTTGCAGGCGTTTTCAGAGTGATGTTATCGCCTGCCTTGATCTCGATCCCGTCATAATTTCCCTGCCCGTCCATGATGGTCTTGAAGATCATACTGTTCTCTGCGCGCATCCTGTCCGGATCAATTTCTCCCTCCAGAAGATACTCGTTCAGGCCTTGAAGCAGCTCATCGTCATACCCGTATATATTTGCTTTCAGCAGATAATCCTTCTCTCCGATCTGCACAGCTACGCCATTGTACTTCTCCATCAGTACCGGATCTGGTTTAATATCCCCACTGTTCGCAATTTCAGGATAATAGGAATTCCATTTAAATGTCCCGTCTAGGAATGATACTTCCCCCAGCATATATCTGACCGCGTTCATGCTTTTGATTCCCTGTATCTCTCTCAGCTCCTGAACCGTCCGCTCGGGGATGACCGTCTCCAGTGCATCCGAATCTACATAGATCTGGATATCTGAACCCAAGCCGTCATCAGCCTTGAAGGTCAGTTCATTATTAATTCTGGTATTTTCAGACACGTATGCCGCCCCCAGAAAAAGCAGGCCTCCTACGGACAGAGAGAGCAAAATTCCCAGAAACGCTCCTTTTCTTGCAAACATAAACTTTTTTGTCAGAACCCCCGTGAGATTTGAAAGCTTTATGCTGTATATTTTCCGGTTCTTTCTTTTCTTCCCGCCTTCTTTGGCAAGCAGCTCCCTGAGCGTCAATTTGTGCATTCTGCGCACCAGTATGAAGCTAATCAGAAAGATCAGAACAAGGAAGAATACCGCCCCTCCCACAATGACATCTTTAGATATATAAAATCTGCCGGGGGCAGGCAGGCTCACGGCTGTCTGCCTGGTATCCCCGCTCTGGTGTACAATAAAGTCTTCCGGATACACGAAAATCTGCCCCTGGGCTTTATAGATCAGTGAGGCGGCAGCATTTCCCAGGATACAGCCCAACGGGTACCCGGGCAGAAAAATCATAAATAATTCTGCCGCAAGAATGCCAAAGGTACTTTTCTCCCCCATTCCCACGGTCTGCAGAATGCTATACTGGGACATTCTCCGGATAACGGATACCTGGAACAGGCTGTACATGATGAAAATACTGAACAGCCCCAGTGCGGCCATAACTACCTTTTCGGTAAGATTCCAGTTTTCATTCAGCATGTACCAGATATAAGGCAGACCGGTGCCCTTCACCGTGATGCCCGTCTTAATCGTATTCAGCACAGACGTGCCGCCCTCTCCGCCCAGATATTTGAGCATTTGATTATTTCTTTTCAAACCGGATTTTTCAATCCCAAATGTATCTGCCAGTCTTGCCGCTTGCTTATACACCTTGCGGGACTCATCAAACTTCATATAAAGAAACGCACCGTTTGTCCCGTAATCCAGATCCTGGTCAACCAACACCTGCATACTGTCCGCATCCGGCATGCTGGAAATGATTCCGCACAGGGTGAATTCCTCATTGTCCAGCTTCACCCGGCTTCCGATCTCCGCCGGAATATCCAGATTTCTGAGCGTGTAGGTATCCATTGCCACTTCATTTTTCTGCTGTGGATAGTGTCCCTGCTCCAGCCTGCGGCCCATGATATCCAGATAACCTGAGTCTGCATATGCCATGGTAATCTCGTAGGGCTCTTCCATGACTTTCCGGATCGTCAGAACCCCAAACTTCTCTACTTTGTATCCCTTTCCCTCGGTATGCCCCTGAAAATCCGTGAACCAGGGGAAATCGCAGCGCACATAATAATGCCAGTCTCCTGCCTTTCCTCTGGCATTTTCAAGAGTAGCGTTTCTTCCGCTCCCCATCAGAGAGCCTATACCGGTAAGTATGGACGCAGAAAGAAGAATCCCCAGAAACAGGGACAGCGTCTGTTTTTTGTAATATTTTAAATAGGCAAAAGCCAGCCGGATGGTGTTTTTCAATGCTTCTCACCGCCTTTTGCGTAAAATTCTCTTTCGCCGTCATACAGCCGCCCGTCCTCGATGCGTATCAGCCTGTCACAGGTCTGAGCAAGCGCTTCGTTGTGTGTCACCATTAAAATTGTCTGGTTATACTTTTTGCTGCTGGACTTTAAAAGCCCCATCACTTCGATGGCCGTGCGGGAATCCAGATTACCGGTGGGTTCATCCGCCAGTATGATGGCTGGTTTATTCGCCAGCGCCCTGGCAAGGGCCGCCCGCTGCTGCTGACCGCCGGACAGTTCATTTGGGTAGCTCTTTCTCTTCTCCCAAAGTCCCAGCTCTTTCAGCAGATCCTCTATATAAGCGTGATCCATATATTTTCCTTTGTCGAAAGTGGCCGGAAGAGCCACATTATCGTATACGTTAAGCACTGGCATCAGGCTGTAATTCTGGAAAACGAAGCCGATATTGCGGCGCCGGAAAATCGTCAGCTCTTTCCGCTTCAGCTCTGCTATATCGTGGTCCCGTATGATCACGTTCCCCTTCGTAGGTATATCGAGCCCCCCGATCAGATTCAGCAGGGTGCTTTTCCCGCTCCCGCTTGCCCCCACAATTGCCGCAAACTCGCCCTGCTCCGCGGAGAAACTCACGTCGGACAGCGCCCGGACCGGGATATCCCGGGAGCCATATACCTTATCTACATGCTGTATGTCTAAAATCTTCATCCTAAACACTCCTTTCCTGTTCATTCTGATTTTATCAGGGCGTGCTTACATACATCCTACAAATAAAAAAGAAATTCTTACAAAACTGTCAGAAATCAATTTCCACAGTTCTGTAAGAAAACAGAAAAGCAGCTTCCCTTCCCAGGCTCAGAAGCCACGTTCATATATCCTTTCTCTTTTTCCAGAATCAACTTGGACAGATACAGGCCAATCCCGGATCCGTCCATATTTTCCGCATCCTTACTCCGATAAAAGCGCTGAAAAATCTTTGTCAGCTCCTCTTTCGCGATTCCCATCCCTGTATCCCGAAACCAGATCTCCGAATACATCTCATACCGCCTCATCCCTATCGTAATACACCCTGACTCCGGCGTATACTTTACGGCATTCTCCAGAATATTGGCAAATACCTCTGTAGTCCATTTGGGATTATGGTACAGGAAACAGTCCGGAAAATACTCGGTCTCTATCTCAATCCCCTTGCGTTGTGCCTTTTCGTAAACCAGATTCACCGCGTCAAGCAGCGTCCGGCGTATCAGAGCCCCCTCCGCCTCAAATACAATCACATTCTGTTCCAGCTTCACCATCTTAAACAGAGAATTCAGAATCCACTCCACCTTTACCGACTGCTTCTTCATCTTACCAAGAAACTTCTCCTGTTCCTCCCGTGGAAGCGATCCATCCTCCAGAATTTCTTCATACATCATAATGTTTGCAAGAGGAGTCTTCAGCTGATGAGACATATTGGAAATCAAGCTTTTTACCTGCTCCTTCTCCCTCTGGGCACCGCCCACTTCAGCCTCCAGTTTTTCCTGGATACGCCTCGCCTTCCCCGCAAGGGCAGACACCTCCCCCTCACTCAAATCCGTCTGTTCAATCTTTTTATTATCCAGAATCCGGTCCATCATCCGGTCAACTTCCCGGTAAAGCCTCTGTTTCTTCCGCCTGAACCACAGCGCTGCTCCGGCAAAAACAAGAGCCAGTCCGCCAAAAATCCCCATCCATAACCATTCCATCATTCTCTACCGCCCTGTTTCTATCCACCCTCACATGCGTAATCAGACACTCATTATTATTCGATATACTAGTTCTCTTTCCATATGTATCCCAGTCCATGCACCGTCTTAATACAGCTGGGGGAATCCGGGTTCTCCTCAATCTTAGAACGCAGTCTCCGAATATTCACAGAAACCGTATTCTCATCCACAAACCGCCCGGAACTGTCCCAGACATATTCCAAAATCTGTTCCTTAGACAAAACCTGATTCCGGTTTTCCAGAAAAAACAACAGCAGCTTATACTCCACCTTACTCAGCAGAACTTCCCCGCCATCCCGAAAAACCCTGCACTCCCGCAGATCAACCCGTATCCCATTAGACTGGACAGCCTGTCCTCCATCACGCCGCATAACCAGCCGTTTCACCCGCGCTTTCAGAACCGCAACCGAAAAAGGTTTCGTCATAAAATCATCAACCCCCAGCTCCAGAGCCATCACCTCATCCAGCTCCGTATCCCTGGCCGTCAGCATCAATACAGGCACATCACTCTCCGCCCGAATCGCCCTGCAAAAATCAAATCCGCTCCCATCCGGCAAATTACAATCCAAAATAACACAGTCATACCCGCCCCCGGCCAGCATCCGCCGCCCGTCCCGGATACTAACCGCCAAGTCCGTGACATACCCGTCCGCCGAAAAAGCAAACCCAATCCCTTCCCCCAAATCAACATCGTCCTCAACAATCAACAAACAAGCCATACTCAATCCCTCACTTCACAATCCCTGCAGTCACCAACATCCTCACAAAAAAATCCCCGTGCTGACCATATCTTATTTTAATATTCTATCATAGTAAAAAACTACTGTAAATCCAATCCAGCAATACCATCCCCACACTGGCTCCTCCAGCAAATATCCCCCTCTACTTACTACCAGTCCAACTCAATCTACTTCCAACCCAATCCGCCTCCCCCGTTCCATTCACTCCCGAGAAAAGCCACGCCCTTCCTACCGCCCGGATGCGCCCAGCGGTTTTGTCGGACAGACGGGAAGCAGCCTTCGGGTACACATGCCGGAAGAGAATGCTCAGAGTGCATTTACGAATTCTTGAAGCAGACAGGCGGGAAAAAGGGGAGACACCGTGATTCCGAATCACGGTGTCGGATGACCCAGTGCGAGAAATTATCAAAATTTCTCGCGCTGTGTCATCCGTGCCCCTTTTTCCCGCCTGACTGCTTCCTAGAATTCGTTAATAAACGGCCGCATTCCCTTCCGGCATGTGTACCCGAAGGCTGCTTCCCGTATGTCCGTCAAAACCGCGGACCTCCTACCCTTTCATAACCTCCCCATAAGCCATTCGTTTCTCCACTGCCGATCCCATCTTCCCCATCTCAGCCACATCCCCGATCAGGATAACTCCGCAAAGTCTATTATTAAGGAAGTAATATTTCTTATACTGTTTTCTACCCATATCTTTAAATTCCACCGTCTTATACACAAGGTTCGGGTTCTTCCCCGTATCTCCCACTGCATAAAGCGCGGTATTCATTCCGTTAAACGTAAGCGCCGCCGGTACCTGCTCATATTCAACTTCTTCTCCTGCCGCATTGGCGCCTGCCACTTTTCCCTGTTCCACGGCTTCCGGCCAGATTGCATAATTGACGTTCTGGTATTGTGCACAGTCACCGCATGCATATACATCTGCCATACTGGTTTCCATTCTGCCGTTCACCACCACGCCACGATCCGTCTCCAGCCCCATCTGCTCAGCCAGCCCGATATTGGCGCGGACTCCGCTGGAAATGATAACCATATCCGCAGGGATTTCCTCCCCGCCTTTCAGCCGAACTGCGGTTACCCGCTCTTCTCCCAGAATCTCCTCCACCTGTATGCCGGTCCTGATGTTAATTCCACACTCTCCGCCAATATCTTTTAACAACTCTCCCGCAGAAGCATCCAGCTGGCGCCCCATCAGAACAGGCGCAATCTCCAGCACCGTAACACTGCACTTTGCCTTCTTCATCTCCCAGGCAGCCTCCAGCCCCAGTACGCCGCCGCCAATGACAACGACATTTTTTACCTTAGGAAGAAGATCGGCAATCTTCCTCGTATCCTGCAGTCTCCGGATAGCCACGACTGCTTCCTTGTCACTGCCGGGAATCGGAGGGATAAAGCACTCCCCGCCCAGAGCATAAATCAACTTTGTATATTTCAGGCGTGTTCCATCCTCCAATGACACCTCTTTTTCTTTTGTATCCACGGAAGTCACTTTCTTACCCAGAACCTGTACGATTTTCTGTTCCTGATACCACCTTTCATCCTGAATGGCGATCTGATCCTCATCTAATTCCGCCATGATAGACTTTGTCAGCATGGGCCGGTTGTATGAGCGGTAAGGTTCATCAGAAATCATCACAACGGAAGCTGTCTTATCCCGTTCACGGATAGCCTTTGCCGCCTGATAACCTGCCGCGCCATTTCCCAGAATCAGATAGAAGTCTTCCGTATCTTTGCGGTAAGAACTCTCCTCCACTTCCACGGGAACGAAGTTTTCCTTCCCCACCCCGCAGACCGGGCAGATCTCCAGTGAGGCATCGAATATCTCTCCGCAGACAAGGCATTTTACAAGGCCGCTCTCTGCGGTTTTCTTCTTTGTATTTGGTCTGTCCAGAAGGATACACCCAAAATTATATCCAAAATCAAAGGCGTCCTGTCTGTCCGCCTGATCCGGTCTGAAACGAACCTGATACCCTTCCACCACCTGCATCCTCAGCTGTTTGAGGCGCTCTTCTATATGGGGAACGCCTTCGCCGCTCCATCCGTAACTGCCGAATACGCCTGCAAGCTTGCCGCCATGGGTAACCGGCGTCATAGCCAGCGTCAGATCCCAGATCGGTTTCAGCGCCTCCCCCACAATCGTAGGCGTCCCAAGCAAAATCCCGTCTGCGAATCCCAGTTCCTCCACGGCTTTGCCCGGATCTGCCTCTACCATATCATAAAGGCGGATATCAATATCCCCGCATTCCCGAATCCCTTCCGCAATGTTCTCTGCCAGCTCTTTTGTATATCCATAAGCACTGACATAGGCAATAATAACGGTTTTCTTCTGATTAGGATTGCGGACGTCACACCATTTCTCATACCATTGGTAGATCTGCTCCAGCTTTGTGTCCAGAACCGGCCCGTGACCGGTACATATCATCGTAATATCCAACTGGCGCACCCGCTCCAGCGCCTTGGCCATATAAGACTTAAAGGGGCCGATGATACAGTCAAAATAATACTTCGTGGCCTTTTCATAATCCTCCCAGTTCTCCACTCTGCTCAGCAGCACATCATGAAATCCATAATGAGAGCCAAAAGAATCACAGGTTACAAGGATCTGCTCCTCCTCAATGTAAGTGTACATCGTATCCGGCCAGTGCAGGTTCGGCACAGCCATAAAATACAGCGTCTTATTCCCAATCTGCATACTCTGCCCGTCTTTAACCACAATTCCCGTAAAATCCCGGTTCACGATCTCTTTCAAAAAACCGTTTGCAGTCCCGGTAGAAATAATCTTCAGATGCGGACACATATCCAGAAGCCGCTCTACGCTTCCCGCGTGATCCGGCTCCGTATGGCTTACGACCAGATAATCAATCTCACTGACTGTAGTCACTTCTTCCAGTTTTTCCAGGTAATCATCCCAGAATTTCTCTTTAGCTGTCTCGAACAAAATTGTCTTATCCCCGGCCTTTAATACATACGAATTGTATGTAGTTCCAAACTCCGTATACATAATGATGTCAAATACACGCAGGGAATCATCCACAATACCGGTCCAGTAAAATCCTTCTCTTAATTTCAGGCTTTTCATTGCGCATCTCCTTTCAGGAAACAAATGTCTTTTTCTTATAATACCACAGAAATCATTTTCTTAAACCTTATAACATGATTTCCAAATAAACGTTTAAAATATGTAAGAGTTCAGGCACGCTCGAACTGTTACTAAAATATACTTATAATCTTTATGAACTTAGCAATACTAATTTTACTGATTTTATTACTGAAAGGTGCCACACTCATGAATAAAGAATATTTAATAAACCAAAGACCTCTGAAGGCACTTCTTGTCTTTGCCTTTCCTATTATGATGGGAAACCTGTTCCAGCAGTTTTATACCATGGCCGATTCCGTCGTGGTCGGACGGTTTGTGGGCGAAGATGCCCTGGCTGCAGTTGGGGCGTCCTATTCGCTGACCAATGTATTCATTTCTATCGCCATCGGCGGCGGCATCGGTTCCTCCGTTGTTACGAGCCGCCTCTTCGGTTCCCGGGATTATACAAAGATGAAACGCTCCATATCCACCGCACTGCTCACATTTCTTGGTCTGAGCATCCTGCTGGGCGCTTTCGGCTTATGGCAGAGCAGCACGATCATGCTGTATTTAAACACGCCGTCCAATATCATGGGACAGGCTACAAAATACCTGAATATCTATTTTCTGGGGCTTCCCTTTTTATTTATGTACAATGTGCTGTCTTCCATGTTTAATGCGCTGGGGCGCTCCCGTATTCCGCTCTACCTGTTGATATTCTCCTCTGTATTTAATATCCTTCTGGATATCTACATGGTATATTCCCTGAATCTCGGGGTAGCCGGAGTCGCATGGGCCACGCTTATAGCCCAGGGCATCTCTGCAATCACCGCCTTTATTCTGTTCTTAAGGGAACTGAAGGCATACCCCGCCGGGCCTGCTGTACCGTATGGCAAAGAGGAACTGAAGGCTATGACCAGAATCGCACTTCCCTCTATCCTTCAGCAGTCCACGGTCTCCATCGGCATGATGCTGGTGCAGTCGGTTGTCAACAATTTTGGTTCCGAAATCCTTGCCGGATACTCCGCCGCCATGCGCGTGGAGGCCCTGTGCTTCGTCCCCATGGCCGCAATGGGCAATGCCATGTCCCCCTACACAGCCCAAAACATCGGGGCCCGCCGGTTCGACCGGGTACAGAAGGGCTATCACACTGCCTATGGGATCGTTGCCGCATTTGCCGTATTGCTCTGCCTCGCACTGCAGCTGTTTTACCGCCCGATCATCACCATGTTTCTCGGGGAAGGCGGTTCCGCCCTGGCTCTGGATACCGGCATCCGCTGCCTCAGATTCATGGGCTGGTTCTACGCCCTGATCGGCCTGAAAATGATCACAGACGGTTTACTGCGCGGAGCCGGAGATATGAAAATGTTTACCGTAGCAAACCTGGTAAATCTGGGAATCCGGGTCTGTTTTGCCGCCGCTATGGCTCCTCTTTTCGGCATTTCCATGGTCTGGCTGGCAGTCCCCATCGGCTGGACGGCAAATTATCTGATCTCATATATGGAGTACCGGACGGGGAAATGGAAAAAATTGCATCAGCAGGAATCGGTTTCCCGGACATAAAGATAAGCACATCGGAAGGCTTTTGGCAAATGCAGTTAACTCTTATTTTGTAATCTTCACATTGGGATAAATTCTCTCCATCCTGCTGTCTGGGAAGTGTTCATCAAGGAACTGGCCCGCCGCAGTCTGTTCAGCTTTCCCGGTATTTCTCTCTGTATATCTGCCAAGCGCCATGCCAGAGATCAGCATATTGGCAATCATAAATACAATCATCAAATTGCAGATAACCTTTCCAGCGCGCATCGGTATTTTTTCAATCCACCCAGAAATCCTTGGGTAAACCCCTTTCATCCAAATGACCGCTGCAATTCCCCAGAAGAAGCAGTAAAGCAGATTTATCCGACCGCCCAGATTAAACGCAAAATCACTGTAATCCCAGAATACAGTTCCAAATACTAATTCCGTAAATACGCTGCAGATATATTCATAGGCACCACCCAAGACGGTTCCGAAAAAAAAGATATAGCTGTCACTTTTATCCCTGTATTTATAAAGAATCAGCGTCAAAAACGCGCAGGCCAGCCCCCAGACAATACTGAACGGCCCATACACCACGCTGCTGCGGCTCATCAGCTCCCCGCTGGTAATAAGGCAGAAGATCGTTTCCACAATATCCCCCAGAAATGCTCCGATAAAAAATAGTGAGACCAGCTTATAAAAGCCGCACCCCTTAGCAAACACTTCCGGCTTCGCTTTTTCCATAGCCGTTCCCGCAACGGGCTGGATATCCGGGAACGCTTTCAGCATACGGCTCTGAATCCGGCGTGTAAGTGCATTTTCCAAAAATTTTGAGGTCTTATGCAGCTCTTCCGTGATATAACTGATCCGCTTGTTCTTCTTCATCCCAAGAATTGCAATGGCCGAGCCGACACTGTCCACTGCAAGCAAAATAACCGCAGCCCATACCAGGACTATCCCCACCAGTTCCGGCAGCAGAGATACGCCCCGCAGCAACAGCGGATTTATAAAGCGTATGGTCAAAACTGCACAGATTCCCCACAATACAGAACTCTCCAGACAGACATAACCTTCCATATGAAAGCGCCGGCTACTATAGTCCCACCACTTCTTATGAAAAATCTTTTCCATCAGCCGCCCGGTTATATATTCAATAAAGGAGGCCAATATCAGCCCACCCAGGAAGAGAAAGAATATATGATTTCTCAGTTCCGGAAGGAATATGGCAAACGCCACCGCTCCGGTCCCATATATGGGACAGAGAGGTCCATTCACAAACCCCCGGTTAATAAATTTATGATTTTTTACCGCTGCTGCCGCCACCTCTCCGCACCAGCCTGCAAAGGAATAAATAATGTACAGCCAGAGCAGTTCATATCCTGTGTACTCCATAATTGCTACCACCTTTTTCATTCTATATCTACAACCTATGGGACACATTGTAGCACAAAGTATTTTGAAATACAGCAGTAAAAATTAAATTTGTAATCAAATCCCCTCTTTTTAGATTGTACGTCTGCAGTAAGTTTCTGCCGTTAGTACACAGAACAATACTATATTTACAGCTGCAGCCACAACCATGACACAAGGTACCCAGAAGGCATGCTCCCTGATAAACAGAAACCGGGTATCCAGCAGGGCGTACAAGAAGCTGTTCCCCATTCCTGTTCCGCCCGACGGCAGCACCGCGCTGATCCAGTCGCCCAAACCGCTATTCCAAAAGCTGTTGAGAAAGAAGGGCAGAATGCAGAAGACGAGAGCTGTGATGGCGGTTGAAGACACGCTTTTTAGTCTGCTGGATAAAAACAGGGTAAAGAAAATTGTGGCGAGTAAGGTCAGATATCCCATTCCTATAATAAGCAGCTGCAGCTGCCCCACTGTCAGTTTTATAAAAGTGATTGCGGAAAACAAAAACTGCACATCTGTCTGCCTGGCCTCCCAGCCAAATGCTGTGTTAATTATGATTGTGAAAATCGTCATGCATATTGCATATATTACGGTCAGTATGGTAAAGCAGGCGAGCAGTTTTACGATCGCAAGCCGACGCTTTCCATGTTTTGTGCAGCGCAGGATCTGGTCAGACTCTGTCTGGTATTCAATGGAAAATATTGGTACTGTGATCACGACTCCTACCACTGCCATCAAAAGTACCATGATCCCGAAATATTCTATAGAATTGGAATCCGTACCCGGGTAATAGGAAAAGGGCTTATCCACTTTTTCGTACATGGCCGCAGCCTTCTCCCTGGCCTGGGGATGATTCGGCTGTTCCAGATTCATCACATCTGACAGGTGCTGGCTGCACTGCTCATAAAACCGCCCGGCATCCTCCGCCGTCAGGCTCATTTCATCTGCTGCAAATCCTGATTTATCGTCCGCATACACCTCTGCCAGTTTCCTGACAATAAAGGAAACCGGCGCTATTTTTTCGTTGTATTCATTGACAGGCATATTTTCATCGTAAATACCGTTTTTATACTGCCCCGCGCATTCCTGATATTGTGCCAATGCCTGTACGATCATCTCCGGCGTCACGATTCCCGCATAGTCCGCCTGGGCCTCCTTCTGTACCCGTATTGCCTCCAGCCCTTTGAACTCTGACTTATACCCGGAATCATCCTGTATGGTGTATCTCACAAAGCTAATCGGTGCATATGCCAATAATGCGGTCAGCAAAAGGGCTCCCAGTATCACGATCTGTACGGATCTGGTTTTCAGAATTCGTTTCAGTTCCATTAGAAAAAGTCTCATATCAGTGTTCCTCCTTTCCCGATTCTTCCTGCGGAAAGAGCCACAGATACAAATCCTCCAGTCTCGGCTGAGCCTGTACGGAATCGTGAAAAACCGGCTGGTCCGAGAGATAACGGACGGATACATAGTCACTGTTATCGTTGCGCAGATTTACGATCCTGGCCTTCTGCTCTGCCCGATGCACATCATAGGCGGGCATCTGCACATTCCAGACTTTGCCGTCCATAATTCCTACCAGCTCATCTGTCGTCCCCGATGCCAATATACGTCCGTCTTTCATGACAGCATTCTGGCTGGCTATATACTCTACATCCGGTACGATGTGTGTGGAGATCAGTACGATCCTGTTTTGTGCAAACTCAGAGAGCAGGTTGCGGAAACGGACCCTTTCTCCTGGATCCAGCCCGCTTGTGGGTTCATCCAGTATCAGGATCTCCGGTTCGTTTAACAGCGCCTGGGCGATTCCCACACGGCGTTTCATTCCGCCGGACAGCTTCGCAATCCTTTTATTTTTTACCTCCCCCAGCGTCAGTGTCTCCAGGAGTTCTCCGATCTTTCGTTTTGACTCCTGCCTGGTCAGCCCTTTTAACACCGCCATATATTCCAAGTAATCTTTTACGGTAAATTCCGGATAAAATCCAAACTCCTGGGGCAGATATCCAAAGATATCCCGGTAGGTCTCCCCAAGCGCAGCGATATTGATCCCGTCATACTTCACGCAGCCCGAGGTGGGTTTCATGATTCCCGCTATCATTCTCATCAAAGTCGTCTTCCCGGCTCCGTTTGCGCCGAGCAGCCCCCAGATCCCAGGGGTAACCGTCAGGCTAACATCATCCACCGCCGTCTTGTCTTTATATTTTTTTGTAAGATGTTCTATTTTCAGCTCCATATTTTCTCCTTTCAGCTCGTTTTACTTCGTACCTGCAGCAGTTCAGACGAAACTGAACTGCTGCCTCTGCTTAACATATATTTCAGCAAAACGCCGCTCCGTCCTTAAGGCTGTCTTTCTTCCAGATTCTCCGGATTTGATATGCACACAGCGCCAGGCAGAATACACATGCCGTCCATCCCACTGCTTGCGGCAGATCCGCCAGTTTTTTTGTGTCCAGCCGGTCCATGATAAAAGCGAGTACAAGAATGCATACCACCCCCGCGTTGCAGCTTTTCACATAAGACTGGATTCTGATGTGCCCAAGCAGGCCGGTACAGATACCGCTTACTGCCAGAAATGGCAGCAGACTTGTAAAAATAATCTCGCTGAAGCGGTATATATTTCCCGCAGCCGTAATACAAATCATTCCCGCCATCAATACAACCGCCCCGGCTTCTGTAATCAGCAGCCTTGCCGCCATCAGCCGGCCGGCCGAGAACAGAGATGCACTCTCAACTTCTGCCATATGGTATCGGAGGCTTCTTCCCATCATGGGGACTGCCATCCACGCCAGCATCACAGCCATCGCAAACAGAAGATAGGGCAGATGCCTGGAGGCCACCTCCATATTCGCTAAAATGGTATGAAGCGCACAAAACATTCCAACCAGCACCATCAACTGTAAACACCATATTTTCCAACCGATAAACCGGACCTGGCGCAGAACCAGTTCACCAAATCCGATTCTTCTGGCCCTGGACAGGCTGTTCTGCCTGCTTGTATAAAAAGTTTTCACCATACCGGCCGTTTTTTCCAAATGTTTTTCACAAATCTCCGGTTGTTTTTCCCGGAACTCTTTTCTAAGCTCCGTTATAAATGCATCATTTTTCATCTCCATCACCTCGCCATTCCTGCATGTTTTGCAATGTTCCCTCTTTGTCCTGCCCTGCAGCAGCCGTCTTTTTCAGCCTTTTCAGTGCATAACGAAGCTTTGACTGTACCGTTCTGACTGGCAGCCCGGTAATCTCCGCGATCTCCCGCAGTTTCATTTCCTGTCCATAACGCAGAAAGACCAGTTCCGACATTTCCTCCGGAAGCTGCCTGACAAGCCTCAAAAAGTCCGTATCGTCTTCCGTCTCCTGGAAGGAGGCATCCACCAAAGGCACTGCCTCCAACACCTCGTCCTCCACGGGCACCTCACATTTCCTCCGGCTCATATCAATGCATGTATTCGCAGCAATCCGATAGAGAAAGGCTCGGAATCTGCCCCGGTGGGCATACCTGTCCATATAGCGGACTGCCTTCAGAAATGTCTCCTGCACCGCATCTTCTGCATTTGCCTGGTTAGAGGTATGCCAACAGCAATACCGGTATATTTCCGGATAATACATACTGACCAGCTCATCCAGCCCCTCCATATTCCCTTGTTCTATTTGTTTAAAAATTTCATTTTCGCGCGTCAATTTTTCCTCCTCGGGGCGTCCCCTACTAATAATAACGGATGGGATTCCTGAAATGATTTAAATTTTCTGAATTAAATATATTTTCAAAGACAGCCAAATCGTGGATTTTGCCGCTTAAGCCAAGTATACATTCCGCTTTCCCGCCTCCTGTAATCTTTCATATCCTCCCATATCTCCTGCGGTCTGTCAACTTGGTGTATCTGGCAAAAAACAAAGTGGGCAGGCCCACCTAAACTTCTCATCGCCTCACTCATGAAGTGCTTGCACACTTTGGCTCCGCCTCGATGCCGCTTTGCGGCTATATACCTTATCACAAAAAAGGAGGCATATCCCTGGTTAAATATGATTAACCGGAAGATGCCTCTTTTTATCTGTTTCTTTCTTTATTTTTTAACTGCCTGCAGTTAAAGAATCATTCCCATCTTCTTCAGCCTGCTGCGTATTCCGCCCTCTGAACGGTGATGCACTTCGCTGATCTCCTTTATCTTCATACCGGATTGGTACTCTTCCTTCAGCCGCTCCTCCTCTTCTTCGGTCCATGCCGCGTAAGCCTGCACAACACCCTGTGAGACCAGGCTGTCCCGGTATGCCTCAAATCCGTCTTTGATGGTTACTTTCTTTTTACCCGTCTTTTCGTCCAGTTCCTCTTCCGGCTCTGCCTTTGGCTCTACTTCCTCCGGACGGATCCCTTTTTCTTCCATATATGCCTTGACCATGCCCATAAAATCTTCGCCGTACTTTTCATACTTATTTGTACCAACCCCGTTAATCTCAAGCATGGCCGCCTTATTAGAAGGAAGATAAGTACTCATCTCTTTCAGCGTCCTGTCCGAGAAAATGATATACGGCGGCACATGGTTCTCCTGTGCCATCTCATACCGTTTCTGACGAAGGCGTTCAAACAGATTCGGATATTTCACGTCAACCACTTTCTGCTTCTTTTCCGCCTTCTGCTTTGCAGGTGCTTTTTCCACTTCTTTCGGAAGTTTGAGGATCACCGGTTCCGGAGTTTCCTCCCAGACCAGATTCCTTCCCATTTCTGTCATTTTCAAAACCGGGTATTCATTCGTGGTCAGGAACAGATATCCCTTCACCAGCAGATCATTCATAATCTGCCGGATGCGGACCAGCGTAACTTTTTTCAGCGTACCGTAATAAGGATTTCTGTCCAGCCTGAACTGGCGTACTTTTGCATTTTCAGATCCATGAACCGCATCGATAATGGCGTTGATGCCATATCGTTCTCCGCTTGTCCTGACCAGGTTGATCAGACTGACCGCCTCCTGCGTCACATCAATATCCTGGAATTCCATCAGGCAATTCTCACAGTTTCCGCAATAATTACCGCCGTATTCGCCAAAATAGCGCAGAATATAATCGCGCAGGCACTCATTTGTAAAACAGTAAAAGGTCATTTTTCTAAGCCGCTCGTTATCCCTCTCCCGTATCAGTTCCCGCTCTTCATAATCCAGATCTTCGTTCTCTGTCTGCCTGCCGATCAGGAATTCATTGATCTTCACATCCTGCCCGGAATACAGAAGTATGCACTCCGACGGCTCCCCGTCACGCCCGGCACGTCCGGCCTCCTGATAGTAGCTTTCTATATCCTTGGGCATATTGTAATGGATGACAAACCGCACATTGGACTTGTCAATCCCCATCCCAAACGCATTTGTCGCCACCATGATGGGCTTTATATCATAGATAAAATCTTCCTGATTCTGTTTTCTCGCGGAATCCGACAGGCCCGCGTGGTACTTTGCCGTCATGTAGCCTTCCCGCAGCAGAGCCTCATGGACCTCCTCCACATTTTTTCTTGTGTTGCAGTAGATAATCCCGCTCTTATCCCCATTCTTCTGAAGATACGCCAGCAGCTCAGCCATCTTATTTTTTGGCTTTTTCACCGCAAAATAAAGGTTCTTTCTGTCATACCCCGTAACCATGACCGTCGGTTCCTGCAGACCCAGAATACAGACAATATCCTCCTTAACCACCTTGGTGGCAGTTGCCGTATAGGCCGCAATAACCGGTCTTTTTGGCAGCATATTGATGAAATCCACGATCTTGAGATAGCTGGGCCTGAAGTCCTGCCCCCATTGGGATATACAGTGCGCCTCGTCCACAGCTACCATGGAGATATTTACACAGCTGACAAGCGATAAAAAGGACTCCGTCAGCAATCGCTCCGGCGCCACATAGATGATCTTGTACCTGCCGTTTCTGGCATTCTCCATCGCTTTTCTGTATTGAACCTCCGTCAGTGAACTATTAATGAAGGCGGCGTGTATCCCCAGCTGGTTCAGGGCCGTCACCTGATCCTTCATAAGAGAGATCAGGGGAGATATGATGAGGGAAATCCCCTCAAACAATAACGCAGGGACCTGGTAACAGATCGATTTTCCAGCCCCGGTCGGCATAATCCCCAGAACGTCTCTTCCCTGCAGCGTGCTTTCAACAAGTTCCTCCTGTCCGTCACGAAATGAATCATATCCGAACACTTCTTTCAAAATTTTATATTTATCCATTCATTTCCTCTTCCTGTAAATTAATGCCATTGGCTATTACATAATCTGTCAGATGTTCCTTCTGTCAAATTCTTCCCGCAGCCATAAAGCATCGTCCATTGTATTCTTCCAACCGTCCCGTTTTAAATCTACCCGCCAGCCGTCTTCTGTCCAGAGTACCTCCACGCCCTCATTTTCCAGCATCTGCTTCTGCAAGTCCGGCGTGGCAAATGCCGCGGCTCCGCTTAATATCCCTTTCGCGTTCACCACACGGTGGGCCGGCGCATCCTCCCCCGCAAGCCCGCGGCTCAGGGCATACCCAACCTGCCTGGCATGCTTCGGTTTTCCGCACAGCAGCGCAATCTGCCCATAAGTAGAAACTTTTCCTTCCGGAATGATTGAACATACCAAGGCTGTCCTTTTGTAAAAATCCATAGTCACACCCGCTTTAAACCTCTGCATCTTAACACCATTATAATCCCTTAGGCTTTTAGTATATATCACACATTCCCAAACTGCAATATCGGGATTTAGCAACGGGATTTAGCAACGGGGCGGATGGGGGGGACGCCAAGCGAACTGTAAGCGGCAAGCTCTCCGGCCTGTATGGTCGGTTTAATATCCTGACCGCTTGACGAAGAAGCTCTAAGAGACCCGGAGGCACCCGGAAGGGCACATCCGGCATGCGCTGAAAAAATTGATATTTTTTCAGCACAGGCCGGATTGAAAATTGATTTTGGAGAATCAATTTTCATCCCTTCCGGATGCCTCCGGCTCTCTAAGAGCTTCTAATCGTCCGCTATAAGGCGTTTTAAACCGACCATACAGGCCGGAGGGCTTGCCGCTTACAGTTCGCTTGGCTGGTTCATCCGACCGGCAGTAAAGCCTCAGTCCCCAGGTTGTATCCGAGACGGGGTAGGCGGATGGAATGGGCTATTTGTATCGTGCATCATGTTAGAATAGGGGGGGGGAAACTTTTAGGTATGGGAGCTTTGGGGTGTTTACGGATGATACTATGAAATTCAAACCAAATCTATTTTCTATAAATTCTATAAATTTTTTATACAATCTGAAGAGCTTCGATAGATATTGGCACTTCTGTTTGATATAATGATATACTATGAAGCATAGATGAATGAAGTTGTGTATTCCTGGCGGTATAATTCCGCTATGCTGTGAAATAAGTTATACATAACAAACAAATTACAAAAAGGAAGCGATTGCATTGCACAGTAATACATCTCAGGACGAAAAATACCGCATGATGACGGAGGCGCCCATCCCCGGATTGATTGGCCGGCTGGCTGTTCCAACGATTATCAGTATGCTGATTACCTCATTTTATAATATGGCCGATACTTTTTTTGTCGGCAGGATCGGCACCAGTGCGACGGCGGCGGTAGGGGTAGCATTTCCACTCATGGCTGTGATTCAGGCGCTGGGCTTTTTTTGCGGACACGGTTCGGGGAATTCTATTTCCAGAAGGCTTGGTTCCAAAGATGCGGATGCGGCGGGGCAGCTGGCGGCCACGGGATTTTTCCTGGCTCTGTTCCTCGGTTTTGCAGTAATGGCACTGGGACTGATTTTTCTAAAACCGCTCTGCATTGTACTTGGTTCTACGAAAACGATTCTGCCTTACACGGAGCAGTACCTTGGGATCATACTGATTGGCGCCCCCTACATGACTGCACAACTTGTATTGAATAACCAGATCCGTTTTCAGGGAAATGCTTTTTATTCCATGGTCGGGATTACCATCGGGGCGGTCCTCAATATCGCGCTGGACCCGCTTTTTATCTTTGTCTTTCACATGGGGATCTCGGGAGCCGCCATTGCCACGATACTCAGCCAGTTCGTCAGTTTTATTCTGCTGCTGGCCGGCATCCGCATCTCTGGGTGCATCCCCATCCGGTTCCGTAACGTCCGGTTCCGAAAAGAACGGCTGCGGGAGATCCTGGGCGGCGGGCTGCCGTCGCTTTTCCGGCAGGGACTTGGCAGTGTCGCTACCATGACGCTGAATATTGCCGCGAATCCCTATGGGGATGCCGCGATTGCCGCCATGTCCATTGTGAGCAGGATTACCATGTTTGCCAGTTCGGCTCTGATCGGGTTCGGGCAGGGATTCCAACCGTTCTGCGGGTTTAACTACGGCGCTAAAAAATATGGCCGTGTCCGGGAGGCTTTCTGGTTCTGTGTGAAGGTCTCCACCGTGGTTCTGTTCGTTCTGGCGGTCACCGGTGCACTGCTGTCCGGCCATCTGGTCGGCATTTTCCGAAATGATTCGGAAGTCATCCGGATCGGAACAACGGCGCTTCGGTTCCAATGCCTGACTTTTATACTGAACGGATGGATTATTATGAATAATATGATGATGCAGACCATGGGGAAGACTGGATATGCTTCCGTGCTTGCCTCCGCCCGGCAGGGGCTTTTCTTCATCCCTGCACTGCTGATTCTGCCCCCGCTCTTCGGCCTGTTTGGCATTCAGATGGCACAGGCGGTGGCTGATGCCTGTACCTTTGCCATCACGACAGTCTTGTACCGCATTGTGATGAAGCAGATGCGCGGTGAGGAATTCGTAAGTAAAACTGACAGCTAATTATTATTCGAGGTACTCGCCAGATTCTATCTATTCTTGGAGATATTTTATATGCTTGTGAGAAAGGAGGAAATTCTTATGATACTCTGCATTGACAGAACTCCATGCAAGGTCTGATACGGACGAAACTGCATGGAGATAAGAAATGGGAAGCGTTTCATCTCTGCACTGTTTGACTGATGCACTGGTGCAGCAGCGCTTGACTATTTTTCGTCCAACCGGACTTTGCATTTTTAATATGACGATTTAAGTAAATGATTAAAAAGGAGCAAAGTCAAATGAAAAACTTTAAAAAATTATTTCAGGGATTACACTCATTCATCCTTCTGTGGGCAACCCAGTCATTTTCGGAACTGGGAAGTTCTATGACCAGTTACGCGCTTGTTATCTGGGCTTACCAGCAGACCGGATCCGCGCTTACATCCGCTCTGCTGACGGTGTGTTCTTATGCACCCTACGTACTGCTGAGTATCTTTGCAGGCGCTTTGAGCGACAGATGGGATAAAAAGCGCACCATGCTGGTATGTGACAGTCTCGCGGCAGCCAGCACCTTACTTGTATTCTTTCTGCTTGGGACGGGGCGCCTGGAAATCTGGCACCTGTATCTGATCAATGGCTTTAACGGATTGATGAACACCATCCAGCAGCCTTCCTCGGACGTAGCGGTCAGCCTGCTCACGCCAAAGGAACAATATCAGCGGGCCGGGGGAATGCGTTCATTCTCCAATTCTCTGATCACAATCCTGTCCCCGGTCATTGCCACCGCCATTTTTTCGCTTTTTGGAATGACGGCTGTCATTGCCTTTGATTTTCTGACGTTCGGGATTGCATTTATTACACTGGCATTTTTTATTCCTATTCCTGCCGTTAAGGTATCCGCCGGGAAAGCGCAGGAAACAGTTCTTCAGGCCGCAGGAAAGGGGCTGCAATTCCTTACCCGGAATAAAGGAATCTTTTACCTGATTCTTTTTCTTTCGGCCATCAACCTGACCGCCTCCATGTACAACGCGGCGCTCCCGGCAATGCTTTTGTCGCGCAATGGGGGAAGCGAGGCCGCCCTTGGGCTGGTCAATGCCTGTTCCGGAATTGCAAATGTAGCAGGAAGCCTGTTTGCTTCTTTTGCTTCGAAACCAAAGAGCCGGGTAAGGGTGATTACCAATTCTCTGCTTTTTTCTATGAGCACAGAGAATTTTCTGCTGGCACTGGGACACAGTACACCCGTATGGTGCCTGGGCGCACTGCTTGGATGGCTGTTCATCCCGATTATGAATACGAATATGGACGTACTGCTTCGCACCCACATCCCTGTGGAGCTCCAGGGGCGGGTATATGCCATCCGCAATACCTTTCAGTTCTTTACCATTCCGATTGGCTATTTTCTGGGGGGAATCTGCGTAGACAAGGTGTTTGAACCATACATGAGCCAGAAGGCGGCTGACAGCCTGCCGGGGCTTTTATTCGGCACCGGTAAGGGAAGCGGTGCAGCAATGCTGTTTTTAATACTGGGATTTATCGGTGTGATAACCTGTCTGATATATCGGAAAAACAAACACATCTGGGCGCTTGAAGAATAGCCAGACGTGTAGATTTTAAATTAGAAAATGCCTCTTCTGATTCAACATCAGGGAGAGGCATTTTCCACTTCGTCATCGTTCGTACGTCCGCCGGAAAACGTAAAAGGCTTTTCCAGGGATTACCTGTTTGTTAATCAGACAGACCTGCAGCCTTCTACCGTAATTTGCGGCATCTGGAAATACGTCGTAAAGCCAAGCTTCAGGATATCCCCAAACTCTATTTGTTCAGGCGGCAGATAGACATGTCCCAATTCACTGGGTACCTTTTTGTATCCATTTTCTTCAAGTTTCTCATCCTTGCCGGCAAACCTTGCCAGCACCTCCACATAGGAGCCGCCTCATGTGCTGCACGCGCCAAGGAACAGCACGAGGTCTTTCTGACCCTTTTCGTTCATGTATTCTTTCAGATTATTACTCATTATAACCTTCATAACATGACCTCCTTTTCTTTAATATTATTATTATACACTATCTGTCTGGAAAAATCTGTGATTAAGTCACATAAAAGGGGTCTGACCCCTTTGCCCACCGTTTTCAGAATATTCTGAAATTATCTCTGGGGCATTTTGAATTCCTTCAGCGCCTGATTTAAATATTCATTGAATGGAGCCATAAGCCGAAATCGTTCAGCCGCAAATTGGATGAAAGCATCCTTGTTCTCCAGTCTCTGATCATTAAAACCGTCTTCAATATACCAGCTCTTGTTTTTTAAGTACTGCGCCATAGGGTGTTCGGCGTTGTACCCTTTTGGGACATTTTTTAATGCGCTTCCTTTGATTACAAAACCCGCCTTGCTGTCTTTGAATTGAGAGGATTCCACGATCTCCTGCAGTTCTGCACCGTGGCCGTTTATATAGTCTCTTACCATGGCAGTGGCATCACGGAACATGTCAGCAAATAATCCGCCCCCTAGAAATGATCGGTCTCCCGGGCGGATACACAGGAAATATCCGACCGGCACGGGCAGCTTGCCGGCAGGTGATATATGACATCGAAAGGCCGGATTGTACGGAGACTTGTCATTACTGAACCTGGTGTCCCTCATCAGCTTAAATGTAAGTTCTTTGGGCTGGTAGTTCAGGATTCTGGCATCGTCTTTTCCAAGTTCTGCCATCAATCCGGCGATGATCTCTTCAAACTCCCCGAACGCCTCCTGGTACTCCGCCTTATGGGAGTGAAACCACTCGCGGTTATTATTCTGTTCCAATTCTCTAAGATAAGTAATTATTTTTGACATGTTGGGCCTCCTAATATTCCTGAATCTTTTTCATCTGGGAAGAATTCATTACCATTAGCATTCTTTCCTTTATCGTCTCCGGGGTCTGGTACATCGGAAGTTCATCAAATACAAGCGAAAGCTCGTCCAGCTTTTCCATCTCGTCTTTGTACTCTTCCAGCACCTGGTTTTCAAGGGGATGGAGCTTGAGGTACTCCAGGCGTTCCGGGCTGATTCTCTTCTGCCGGACCGCATATTCCACCCGCTTCCTGCAGGTGCACATTCCCACGCCGGACAGTCCGCAGTATTCTGCAAGAAATGCAGCCACCTTCCCGCGGATTCTGGAAAGCCTCTGCCGGAAATTCTCAGGAGACATCTGCAGGATCTCCCCCGCGGTACGGCTGTTGATCCGAAACATCGTGCCCAGAATAAATATACATCTGCTCTCTGCATCGAGACACTGCAGCATCACATTGGTACAGGACAATTTCAGTTCCTCCGCCAGCTGCTGCCTGCTCTCCTCCTCAATCAGCCCCTCCGTCTCATCCAGAGCCGCGTATTTGATATCATTTCCATAAAATTCAAAATCCAGCGGCTGATGCGCAAACATAGACTTTTTATAATTAAGCAGATAATTCACCGCAATCCGGTACACCCATGTTTGAAAATCGCTTTCTCTCCGAAATGTCCCCAGATTCGTCATAACACGTACCAGGATCTCCTGGGCCGCATCCTCCGCATCCGGGATTGTCCCCAGCATCCGCAGAGACAGATTAAATACCATATCCTGAATTCCGGCCAGAAGTTTCTCCAGCGCATCTGCATTTCCACCGACTGCAGATTCTATAAGCGCATGTTTGTTATCGTTTGCTTCCTTCATCTTATCCTTCTCCTAACTGTTTATTTTTTCTTCCTTTAAATTAGACACCATCTGCTCCATGGTGTGACAGATATTTTTAAAGTTTTAGCACAATTAATAATAATCAAGACATTAGCAATTTCCCCCTATCTATCATCAATTATCTTTATATGAATCTGGGAATCTCTTCTTTTTTTTAGTTCTTCGGACTCTTTTTCTTCTTCATCAAGTTCTTGAACCTGCGCATCACCTGTACCTGAAAGAGCTTCTAGCATCTTGGCTATCTCATTCATGGCTATGGGACCTGAACCCAGGGACAGGATCACCATTAGGGTAATAAAAAATTTATATATCTTTTTCTTCATTATATATTCCTCCAATTGAATCTCTGCTTCGCTCTAAAAATAGGTATGCGGTTGATACCCGCTATCTATTTGCATACAAAAAAGAAGCCATTGTTTGATTCTAAAAATGACTTATAACCACCAGCACACTTGCAATAAGGGATTCGTATGGTCATGTATATTTATGCTTTGGCCATGATTTGCGAAGGAATTGATTCAATTGTCCAGACGTATCTTTTGATTAATTAATGTCCATTTATCAGGCAATAATATAAATAAGGTTAAATAGAAAAAAAGAAAAACTATAATAAGAAAAAGAAGCAGGCCGGTTGCTTTTGGGATAGCTGCAATCGTGAGTATTGAGCATTTATTCTTCGTTATAGTTTCATTACTAGAATTATTTTTGTCCAAAAATGAAGTCTTAAAACAGGTAATATTATTACCGTCTTCATTGGTAACGATACTTCCTGAAATTTCGCACGTCTCAAAAACAGTTGTCTTATCTAATACTTCATATAGATTGTAGGCACTACAAAAAAGTGCATTCACAGTTATGCACACAGCAAAAAGCAACAGGATGAAAAAGACACTAATACAGGATAGTTTATTTTTCTTTATATTTTTTTCCATTACAGTTCCCTTCTTAGCTGCCGCTGCGGCTAGAGCTTGTCTGAAAATTTCAATTTACTTAATTATACCAGAGTAAATAGAAAAAATGAAGCGCTGTATATTTATACTATGAATAAACATTGCGTTCCGAGCTGTAACCTTGTTAGTATAAAAGACTTTGTCTACAGTATGAACAATTCCGGCAGCCCGGAACTGTTCAGCCGGCTATGACCTGATTTCCACACCACCGCTCCGCGCCCCCTTGACTTTTCATTAAGAAATGATATACTAAAAAACAGGTTTATCAATACCGTTAACGCGAAGACAGGACGAGTAAGGTGAGCAACCATACAGAGAGAAAGACATTTGCTGAGAGTCACTTCATGGGACATCATCCGAAAACCACCCTGGAGCGGCTTTAATACAGCCCGGCCGACACCGTTACCGTCTAATGAGTGGCACTTGCAAAAAGGGTGGAACCGCGGTATCAAAGTCTATCGTCCCTGAACAGTTTTCAGATTGTTCAGGGGCTTTATTTTTTAAGGAGGAGAAAACAAATGAAAGTTACACTGAAAGATGGATCTGTAAAAGAATACCAGGAAAGCAAATCCGTCATTGATATTGCTTTTGATATCAGTGAGGGGCTGGCAAGAGCGGCATGCGCAGGAGAAGTGGACGGAGAGGTCGTTGACCTCAGAACAGTCATTGAAAATGACTGCACTTTGAATATCCTGACCGCCCGTGATGAGGCAGGGCTCCGGGTTGTACGCCACACCTGCTCCCACGTACTGGCCGAGGCCGTAAAAAATCTATATCCGGATGCAAAGCTGGCAATCGGGCCCGCAATCGACACGGGATATTATTATGATTTTGACTCTGCGCCGTTCTCTCGGGAAGATCTGGATAAAATAGAAAAAGAAATGAAGAAGATCATTAAAAAGGGCGCCAAATTGGAGCGTTTTACACTTCCAAGAGAGGAAGCCATCTCTTTTATGGAAGAAAAAGGTGAGCCGTATAAGGCAGAGCTGATCCGTGATCTCCCGGAAGATTCCATCATCTCATTCTACAGACAGGGAGAATTTGTGGATCTGTGTGCAGGCCCGCACCTGATGAGCACAAAGGGAATCAAAGCATTTAAACTGACTTCCTCTTCCGGCGCATACTGGAGAGGCGACTCCAATAAAGCCATGCTGCAGAGGATCTATGGAAGTGCTTTTGCCACAAAGGACGAGCTGAACGAGTACCTTCAGTACCTGGAGGAAGTGAAAAAACGCGATCACAACAAGCTGGGCCGCGAGATGGAGCTGTTTACCACAGTGGATGTCATCGGCCAGGGACTCCCCCTGCTGATGCCAAAGGGCGCTAAAATTATCCAGACACTCCAGAGATGGATAGAGGATGAGGAGGATAATAACTGGGGCTATATCCGCACAAAGACTCCGTTGATGGCCAAAAGCGACCTGTACCAGATTTCCGGTCATTGGGACCACTATAAAGACGGCATGTTCGTGCTTGGAGACGAGGAGAAGGATAAGGAAGTCTTTGCTCTGAGACCCATGACCTGCCCGTTCCAGTACTATGTATACAAAGCCAGCCAGAAGTCCTACCGCGATCTTCCGCTCCGCTACAGTGAGACCTCGACCCTGTTCCGCAACGAGGAGTCCGGGGAGATGCACGGCCTGACCCGTGTCCGCCAGTTCACAATCTCCGAGGGACACCTGATCGTCCGCCCGGACCAGATGGTAGAAGAATTTAAAGGCTGCCTGGCTCTGGCTAAAAAATGCCTGACCACCCTGGGCCTTCAGGATGACGTCACTTACCACCTGTCCAAATGGGATCCGAATAACACGGAAAAATACATTGGGGATGCAGAAGTCTGGGAAGAAACCGAGGGCCACATCCGCAATATACTAACCGAGTTGGACGTACCATTCGTGGAGGATGAGGGCGAGGCCGCATTCTATGGCCCCAAAGTCGATATTAATGCAAAAAATGTATACGGCAAGGAAGACACCATGATCACAATCCAGTGGGATGCGCTGCTTGCCGAACAGTTTGATATGTACTACATTGACCAGAACGGCGATAAAGTACGCCCCTATATCATCCACAGAACCTCCATCGGCTGCTACGAAAGGACCCTCGCCTGGCTGATCGAAAAATATGCCGGCATGTTCCCCACCTGGCTGTGCCCAGAACAGGTACGTATCCTCCCTGTTTCCGATAAATACCTGGATTATGCAGGCAAAGTGGAGAAGGAACTGAAGGCTAATCATATCCTCGCCACGGTGGACGGCCGCTCCGAAAAGATCGGATACAAAATCCGCGAAGCAAGGCTTGCCAAGATCCCTTATATGCTGATTGTCGGGGAAAAAGAAGAAGCGGAAGGCACCGTATCCGTAAGAAGCCGTTTCCTTGGAGATGAAGGTGCGAAAGGCCTTCCGGAATTTATCGACGCAGTCTGCCGGGAAATAAGAACAAAAGAAATCCGTAAAATTGAAGTACAGGAACAGAAATAGCTGCTGTTTGAAATACGCCGGAAACTTGCATAAACGATACGTTTTTGCAGGCTGCCGGCGTTTCTTTTATGCCCGTAAGTTGGTAGAAAAAATATCTCTCACCGCATTCCGTATATTCCGAACAGAGGTATTAGACAGCAGGAGTAAAAGTTCCGGCTTACCTGAACTATTACGGGCAGGAAACAATGCTATAAACTACAGACTATTTATATAGTAGGAGCTCAAAGTAACAGATCATTCAAACACATAATTTTACTGCCTTTACTCTCATAATAGCGCAGCATTTCGTCGATTTTTCTTTTATCATAGCTGGTAATACAATCCGAAAGTACGGAAACGCCGTAATTTGCTTTGCATAAGTTGTAGCAGGTCGATTTCACGCAGGCAGCAGCATCTGCACCTGCTATGTAGAAATCACATATTTCATTTTTGCTGATAAAGTCTGCAAACTCTTCACTGGTCAATGCGTTTCCTTTATATTTTGTAAAAATATTATTTGATACTATTTTTAAGTCTGAAGCTAATTCCGCCCCGTGTGTATTGGGTTTGAAAGTCCTCGTGCCTGCTGATAGATTTTCATGCCTGATATAAACCACATGAATATTATGATTGTCTGCCCAATCGACAGCTTTATTGATATTGTCTATAATATCTTTGTAATTTTTTGTGATGTCATTTTGAATATCTATTACTACTAAGGCTTTGTTCTGCATTTTGTCTCCTCCTACAGGTAAATTGTTTTGTTTGCTTTTTTATAATAACATCTAATTGTTGACAACATTATGGCAACAATTTATATTTAAAATAAGTTTTTGAGTAACAGTTCCGGCCTGCCCGAACTGTTACGTTTTGAAAGGTGGTTCTCACATGAAAGTTGACAGGCTTATTAGTATTATTATGATACTCCTTGATAAAGAGCGGGTAGGCGCACAGGAGTTAGCAGATATGTTTGAAGTTTCCCGCCGCACAATCTACCGGGACATAGACGCGATCAACATGGCAGGTATTCCTGTCCGCGGCGCATCGGGAGTCGGCGGCGGATTTGAAATCATGCAGAATTACAAGGTGGATAAAAAGGTGTTTTCGACTGCCGACCTTTCCGCTATTTTAATGGGACTTTCCAGTCTTTCCAATATGATAAGCGGCAGTGAACTGGTAAATGCCCTTGCGAAAGTCAAGAGCTTTATCCCCGCCGACCAGGCAAAAAACATAGAATTAAAGGCAAATCAAATATATATAGACTTAAGTCCGTGGATGGGGAACATAAACATACAACCCTATTTAGAAATAATCAAAACAGCTTTACAGGAAAGCAAACTAATTTCATTTGATTATGCAGACCGCTACGGAAATAAAACTGCACGAACAGCCGAACCCTATCAGCTTGTATTGAAAAGCAGTCATTGGTATTTGCAGGGATATTGCCATAAAAGGAATGATTTTCGCTTATTCAGACTATCCCGTATGTCAAATCTGCAAATGAACGAGGAAACTTTTGCACCACGTGATTATCAAAAACCGCAGTTATATTTTGCTGATATTCTGGCATCTATGCAGACCAAAATCAAAATTCGTTTTCATAACTCTGTCATGGACAGGGTACTTGATTATTGTACTTATGAAGACTTCTCGCCGGACGGTAATGAGCATTGCATTGCTAGTTTTCCTTTCATAGAGAACGAATATTACTACAATATTCTTCTCAGTTTTGGAGACAAATGCGAGTGTTTAGAGCCGTTACATATCCGTACAGAAATGAAGCGCAGATTATATGATATCGCTGCCATATACGAGAATTAATACACAAAGAAAGACAAAAAAAGCCCGCCAAAACTATATCGCTCAGTCCGGCGGGCCTTTTTCATGCAGTCCAGTTCATCTTATATAAATCTTTGTTGATTACATTTTAAAATGATTATAAAAATCTTTCAGATCCTCTTTTACATCCGGAGGCAGCTGCGCCTTCTTGATCCCCCGTATTGCGCCCTCCAGCGAATACAGACGGTGGATACAGGCGGATGAATCGATCTCCTGTATTTTCAGCCAAGCCTGTTTACTTCCCATCGCCCGGAGCTGATCAAACGTAGTAATGCCGGCCTCCCGAAGCTGTTCTTCCACCACCGCTCCTATATTGGGCAGTTTCGATAATTCTCCCATTATACCTTACCTCCTGTCATCCGAATATTATATTTATTATACATCATATAGACAAGGTGCGCCAGCCATTTCTATAGGATAACCACTACTTCATTAGCTCCGAGACCTTGCAGCTAGTACATCGTAAAATAAGTAACTGCAATTTAAGCTGAGATATATTTTCGAGAGTGCTGCTCCACAAACGCAGGCGTAGCGGGCTACGCTGAGGCTTGTGGAGTAGTGCTATCGGAAATTTAGGTCGGCTTATGTGGCAGTTACTTATTTTACGAGGCACTAAGTACACGGCATGGTCTGAACTGCAGCTAAGACTCCTCAGCCAATTTCCGATAAACATAGATAAAAACTACCGTTAGAATACCGAGATTCACTAAAATAGTCCCCCAGGCCTTTGCTGTACCGCCATCGTCCATTCCGCTGATCATCAAGTAAATCTGCTGTGAATAAAAAACGGCAGCTATTTTCTTAATGGTATCGTTAAACGCAGACAGCATTGGTAAGAAAGAGAGCACCATCATAACGGGCACTGTCAGGGAGGTTGCGCTCATCTGGCTTTTACATGCAATTCCGATAATTGCACCGATCAGAACGGACAGGATGATCCCCGTCATCATGACGCCGCAGAACTTCAAAAATGCCATGCCCGAAAGTTCAGCCGTCAGACCGAAGCACACCGTGCCTGCCAGACACGCCAGCAGGACGCACCCGCCCACTGCCGCCAGATACTGGGGCATTCTGACATTTGCCATCAGCAGCGCCTTTAATGTATGTTTTTCCTTTTCTTCTGCCAGAACCTCCGTCGTAGCAATAAGCGGCGCCATTCCAATATACATGGATGCAAACATATAAACAAAATAATTTCTCGGCAAGCCCGGCATCTCCACTGCAAACGTCATGATAACCGCTAATACAGGAAACATGACAAACTGGATCAGTACATTTTTATTTTTTAGGGTATCCTTCCATTGTTTTTTCAGAATCGCGGTTACATTTCTCATATCTGCCTCCTAATATGTGGTACAGACCTCCCTGCAGCTCTTTTTCAATATCAGTTTTTGCAGGGTGACTGCCTGCTTCAGCCTTTCACCAGGCTTCTTCCTGTCAGTTTCATAAATACAGTTTCCAGATCCGGCTCTGTTGAATGGATGCTCTCTACCTCTCCCTGCCGGAATGAGGATGATATCGTGTCAGCAGCCTCCGGGGAATTGGGCAGAGTCAGCATCTCTCCGTTTTTAAATAGAATCTGAATCTGATTCAATTCATTATACTTGCGGCACAAAGCGTCCGGTTCGCCGTATTCCACAATCTTTCCCTGATGGATCAGCGCGATATGGTCGCACAGCTTTGCCGCCTCCTCCATATTATGAGTGGTCAGAAATATGGTGGCGCCTTTCTCTTTCTGCTCACGAATCAGCCCGTGTATTTCCGCCGTCATGGCCGGATCCAGGGCACCGGTCGGTTCATCCATGAATAACAGCTTTGGTTCCTGCAGAATCGCCCTGGCGAAGATCAGACGCTGGCGCATCCCCTTGGACAGGCTGGACGCAGCCGTACGCCCTTCCCCGTCCAGGCCTACCTGGCGCAGTACTTCCCGAATCCGGCTTTTAGGAATCCCATGGATATCAGTAAACAGCTTCAAATTGTCGTAACAGCTCAGCCTTTCATAAACACCTGAATCATCCAGCATAGCCCCCATCTGGCTGTAGATTTTGGCCCGCTCAGTGACCGGCCGTCCCAGTACCCGGATCTCCCCCCGGTCCGCCTTTAACTGACCGGTAATTAACTTAATCAGCGTTGTTTTCCCAGCTCCGGAAGGCCCCAGCAGGCCAAAGACTTCCCCCTTCTGGATCTCGATAGAAATCTCTTTAAGCACTTGCTTTTCGTGAAATGATTTGCTGACACCTCTTATACTAATCGCGTTCTCCATCCTGATCCTCCTTCCATCTTTCCTTCAGATACTCCAGGCTTTCCTCCAGTTTCTCATTTTCCATCCGGTTCTTAACAGACATGATCCAGACGCTGGCCCCAAAACATATTGCAAAGCATAATACAAACATCACCCAGGCCTGCCACATCTGGACAGGAAACCATTTAAACAGAATAATAAAGAGTACAATTACCAGAACAGAACAAAGCAGCATCAGGCAGATCCGGTACAATTCCGGCATATATTTTGCCGCCCTTTCCGAAAAGAAAAGGAACCTTATCCCGGTGATCAGTATGGCTAACCCCAGATACTGGCACATCGTAGCCAGCGCAATCCCGCTCCCGCCCAGCCTGAACATCGTGGAAAGAGTGCGGGTCTCTTCTCCGAAAGCAAACGTAAAGATCATCATCAGGATCATCATAAACCCAAATGTACAAAGTACATTTTCCGCAAAGTCAAAAAAATTCTTTTTTTCTTCCATTTATTTCACCCCCAGTTTCTTTCGCACATAGTCCGCATACTGCCTGGACACGGTCAGCTGCTCCCCGTTTGTCATCGTTACCCGCAGCTTCCTGTCCAGATCCGCACGGATCTTCTGGATCTGCCGCAGATTAATAATGCAGGACTTTCCTGCCCGAAAGAAATCGAACTCTTTCAGTTCCTCCTCAAGCTCATATAATTTTAAGCAAGATTCAAAAACATCGTCCTTGGTATACAAAAAAGTTTTCTTATCAGCCGTATCAATATAAAGGATCTTAGAAATATCCAAAATATGCGATTCCCCGTCCTTCTCTCCCAGCAGCTTAAAATCTAAAATGCGCAGGATCGAAATCACCCGCTCCAGCTGCGGAGTCAAATGCCGGCAGGTAATCTGTATCTCTGTCTCATCAATCTGACTGTCCGTTTGAATCGAGATTTTCAAAAAGCCCTCCCCCTTTCAATATCTGTATTAACTATACTTGCTCAAAATCAGAAAAACAATCCCCATAAACTAACCTGCCTAAATAAGGGGCTGAGTTTCCAATTTTTTTGGGGAAGGGGGGACGCATGACGTGGGACGGGACGCAGACGGAAGCATCTGTCTGTTGGGGATACTGGCCGCTGTGCTAAGCAGCAGTAAGAGGAAACACACAAAATCAGCCGGCAAAAATTGGATCATAATCAACTTTTGCCGACTGATTTTGTGGGTTACCTCTTACTATTCCTAAAATTTAAGAAATTTGCTGACCAGGAAAAGATCCCACTCCTCATAAGTTTCCTCGTAAGCTCATTCTCTAATATATGACGCAATACCGTTTGCTATCCCCTCAGCCATTTTTTGCTGAAATTCTGGATCTGCCATCTGCGTATCATCCTGTTGGTTGGTCATAAATCCCATCTCAAGGATTATAACCGGAACCTGGCTCCAATTAATTCCTGTCATGGTATCGTCCGTTTGAACGCCTCTGTTATAAATACCGGTGGCTGCGCAGTATGAATTCAGGACATTCTCTGCGAGCCGGAAGCTCTCCTCGTACAGGCCTCCTGCATAAGGATTATCCGGTGACATAACCAGACACAGAGCACCGGCACTCTCTGGACTCTCACTGCCGTTTGCATGAATCCTTACACAAAGTTCTGCTCCGGATTCATTTGCAATCTTTGCACGGTCCTGATTGCTGACCGATGTTTCATGGTTTTCGCGGGTCATCACCACCTGGAAACCACGTTCAGCCAAACACGCTTTTACCTGCTTGGCTATATCGAGGTTGAGCTGATATTCGGCAAGTCCGGTAAAACGGCCTGCAGTGCCTGATGTTGTCTTCGCCTTCATGATACCGGAACCCGGCCCGTCCTCTTCTTCTCCCATCATTCCCGCATCCGGTCCCTGATGGCCGGGATCCAGCGCTATGATGATCTGGTTCTCTGTTTTCTCAGGTTCTGCTGCAGTATCTGGTTCCTGAGTGTCCGGTTTTACAGGATCTGATTTCTTTGTATTCGATTCTTCAATATCTGATTTCTCAGTATTTGATTCCTCCGTGTTTGATTCCTTCGCGTTTAATTCCGCTAAGCCGGCTTTGGTAGTGTCCCTGTCATTATGTTTCTCAGCACCGGCTTTCGGAGTTTCTGTCTGTGATGAAGCCTGCCGGCTGACCTGACCGGCCATTACCTGTTTTCCTGCTGCCCGTTCCGGCTTTCTGGCCGAATAGATAAAGACTCCGGCCGCGGCTACCGCCAACACCACGGCTATTCCCGCTATTCCTCTGATTTTCTTCTTGTCCATAATTCTCCCTTTCAGCCGCATTCCGGGCCCTATTACAAATATGAGATATTATATGCCCAGCTTGTCCAAATTATGAACAAAAAGAAAGTTTAACCCACTCTTTTTGAGTGTTTTTTCCGATGTCCGTTTTTATAAAAAATCGAATAGACTCATCTGTTTCCCACTGTCCGCATTTTTACGTTTGTCTGCCCTCTCCCTGCAGATTTCCTCCTCAGGAAGTTCCGCGAGAAATTCGGATTCTTCCTGGGAAGTTGTCAGTATCAGTTCGTCTTTCGCCCTTGTCATACCGACATAGAAAAGCCTGCGCTCCTCTTCTGTATCTACAGTATCGTCTTTTTCAAAGGGGATAAGCCCTTTTCTGACACCATAAATGAATGTTACAGGAAATTCCAGTCCCTTCGCCCCGTGAAGCGTCATAAGTGTGACCGCCTCGCCTGTATAGCGCTTGTCACCGCAGCGTTTTAAATCGCTCTCCACGCCCATGCTCAGCGCCTCCATAAATTCATCCATATTCTTATAGAACACCGTCATCTCCGCAAGTTTTTTCATCGCAGTGCTATCCTGCATCTGCATTTCTTCTATCCATTTCTCCAGGAACTTCTGAGGCCTGCTTTTTGCATAGAGGGGTCTGAACTTTTCTGCCATTGCCTGAAATACGCCCTCTGCCACCACATTCATTTCCATATTCCATAACAGCCTCAGGGATATTTTCTTAGAAAATTCATCCGCCGGATTCGCCAGGCATTTGAAGAAGGAAATGCTCCCTCTTACTTCATCCTCTGCCAGAAATGCTTCTCTTCCCGCTCTAACATATGGGATTCCTTCTTTTCTGAGGCATTTCTCCAACAGGTCAGCCTGCCGGTGTGTCCGGTAGAGCACGGCAATGTCACCGAATCCCCGTTCTTTACCGCTTCCGGCGCCGATCTCCTGGGCCTCCAGCATGCCGATTCCGCCTGTAAGCCTGTTGATCTCCTTTGCTGTAAATATGGCCTCTGCCATCTCGCTTGCTGCATTTACTACGCGTACCGGCATTTCTTCCTGCCTGTGGGGCAAAAGCCGTCTCTCCGGTCCCGGATTGTGTGAAATAACAGACGCAGCCGCATGAAGTACGGAAGGTGTACAGCGGTAGTTCCATGCAAGCCGGATCTCCTGCATATCCGGATCATCCTCTTTCAGCTTTTCAAAACAACGCGCATCCGATCCGCGGAAACCATAGATGGACTGATCCGGATCCCCAATTACAAACAGCTCCCTTCCGCCTTTGCTCCAAGCCTGAATAAGCCGGTACTGTATGGGACTAATATCCTGAAATTCATCGACAAGCAGATAGGAAAACCCTTTTTCCCATCCATCCTGTGCGCCTCCCTGTTCCATCCGCTTTAATGTCTCCAGAAGCAGGTCGTCAAAATCCAACAGCTTCTGTTCCTGCAGAATCCTCTGGTATGCATCCACTCCTTCCTGCCAGTTCAGAGGCATATCCGTCTCCTCTTCATCCGCACCGTTTTGTACCAGCCTGGTCTGCATCTCTTCGGGGGACATTCCCGATTTGAGAAGGGAAACCACCCGGAGCAGTTCTTTTGGCTTCATCTTTAGCCCGGTTTCGTCCAATGCCCTTCCTGCCGCCTCCATTGAGGCCGCATCATCCGCCAGTGAAAATTCGATCCCCTGTTTTTTCAGGAAATTCAGGCAGATCGCGTGGAAAGTCCCTACCTGCATTTTGTTCAGATTTCTGGTTCTGCCAATCGCCTTTTTGATTCTTTCCATCAGCTCCCCTGCCGCCTTATTTGTAAATGTAACCGCAGTAATTTCAGAAGGCTTTACCTTTCGCACCTCCAGCATATGTAAAATCCTTGCTATCAGAGTCTTTGTTTTTCCGGTACCTGGCCCGGCAACCACGGCAATTGCGCTGCCCAGGGCACGAACTGCCTGTTCCTGTTCCGGGTTGAGCCCCGCCGATTGGTTCTGGCTGTCCGCTTCCCCTACAGTTTTCTCACCGTCTGCCTTGCTCTCTGGTACAACATTTTCCGCCCCTGTTTCCGCTGCAGTCTCCTTGCCGTCACCGGACATCTGTGGCTTATCAGCCTGATTCCCCTCTTCGTTGATGCGTTTCTCTACCGTCTCTGCTGCCTGGATACAAAGGGCATCAAAGAAACTCATTTGCCCATCCAAACGGTCGATCTCTTCCTGCGTAAATAATTGAATTGTCCCATACTCTCCGTCAAATCCCGGATTGCGCTCTACCTTTCCGTCTCTCAGCCTTCGGATTCCTTCCGCAATCAGATGACCCGATATTTTTTTCACTTCTTCCTCAGGGACCGTCCGCAGTATTTCGAACTCCGGTCCCAATGTACGCAGCATATTCCGGTACTCCTTCTGTACTTTTGTACTCGCCGCGGAGTGCCCCAGGGACGCACCAATCACTTCCGGCAGAGGCACCAGGCTCTCAAAACCTTTCGCCTCAGTCCGAACGTAGCCTTCTTCCCGGTCAGCCAGTTGTTCAACCCGATGCGACACTCCGATTGTCAGCTTTCGGCCGCATACGGGGCAGACGCCCCCATATTTTATCGTCTCCGCAGGCGTCAGGCAGATGCCGCATTTTCGGTGGCCGTCGTAATGGTATTTTCCTTCTTCGGGGAAAAACTCAATCGTTCCATGCAGGCCTTTTCCGGTCTGTATTGCCTCCCTGAGTTCTGTAAACGAAAGCCCGATATCCAGCAGATTGGCTTCACGGCCCAATTTAGCCGGGGAATGCGCATCTGAGTTGGAAATCAGCTGATACTGATCCAGCGCAGAAATCCGCCAGTTCATCGGCGGGTCAGAGGACAGGCCGGTCTCCATAGCATGGATATGTCCTGCTAAATCCCCAAAGCACTCCTCCACCGAATCGAATCCTGAGAAAGCACCGAAAAGGGAAAAATGAGGTGTCCAGATATGAGCGGGCACATAAATTGCACCGGGACACAACTCCAGCATAATTTCCAGCAGATCATGACAGTCCAGCCCCAGGATCGGCCGCCCGTCTGAATGGATATTTCCAATGATCTCCAGCTTTCTTGCCAGTATCTCCGCGTCCTCCAGGCCCGGCAGCAAAATCAGGCTGTGTACCTTCCGGACTCTGTCGTACTTCTTATAGATAGAACTGATTTCTCCTGTGATTACAAACCTTGGGATCATCACATCCGCTACAGAGCCGTCTGATATGCGGTATTCTTCTTTCAAAGTATAAAGCCCTTCTTCCGCCGGCTGGAGCTTTTCCAGCATTTCTTCCCGCCAGGCCGGATGGGTAAAATCACCGGTTCCGACAATGTGGATTCCCTTTCGTCTCGCCCATAAGTCCAGGTTTTCCAGATTACAGTCCCTGCTGGTTGCACGGGAATAATGGGAATGGATATGCAAATCTGCTATGTACATATAAACACCTTCTCTTCTGAATACTTTATGAAATTACTTGTCCGCTTTTGTATCTTTGCCGTTCATTATAACATGTGATATCGTCGGAAATCCAGTCTATCGCATCCTGCCATGTATAGAATATGGTCCTGCCCTTCCTCCTCATCAGCTGAGAAAAATACGTGCTTATTATGGCCGCCTGGCCCCGGCTTCCGGGAGGGGGCATTACTGGTACTATTGGAAATCTGCTGAGGATGTCAGTGTAGCGCTTTTTCTGGTAAATCGGATTTCTGCTGGAGAGAAGTGATATTTCCCGGTATTTTTCCTGTCCGTTTTGGCTCGGATAGTCATATATTTGAAAAAATAGTTCCAGGGCTTTCTGTACTAATTCCGGGGAACGGTATACACCGAATGAACAGGATAAGACTTCTCTTGTATCTCTGCTTAGAAGAACACAGAGATAGATGTTTCCATCCATCTCTGTGTGATATTGTCCTATGCCGACACACAGCTTGTGCGGGGACGGGACCTTTACGCACGGCTGATTGCACGGCTGATTCGGTATTGGGACGCCCTCTGTTGTATACGGACGCTTGTCTAGCTGCGGCCTCTCGGCTGCTTGAATCTTCTTGGCGATCCGGAGCCATCCGGCCCCTTGCTGCAGCTCTGAATCGTCCTTCCAGCGGAGAATGTCTTCAGGTATGTCTTCGTAATCTTCCAAGTGGAGTACGGGATTTAACTGCTCTAATCTCATACTTTATCTCCTAATTTCCGGTAATTTTATGTTACGGTGAAAACAGGCGGGATCTGTCTCGCAGCTATATTTTGTCATTTTCCAGGATATGTAACAGCAGGCCTTCGCATCCTTCTACTATATCGTCGTATGTTCTGTCGAAATTACCTGTGTACCAGGGGTCGGCAATATCACGGGGATTGACGGTAAAGTCTAGAAGGCGGTGTACCTTGTGGTCTGGGTCGGATCCTATGATGCGGTGGATGTTGCGGATATTGCGGTACTCCATGCCTATGATGTAGTCGTATGCAGCGTAATCCTTCTTTTGCATTTGGACTGCATATTTGCCGGCTGTACTGATGCCTTGGGTCTTTAACTTTTGGACCGTTCCGTGATGGACTGGGTTGCCTTCTTCCTCGCGGCTTGTTGCTGCTGAGGCTATGGAAAATGAATTGGGTAAGCCTCTCTTTTGGACCATGTCGCGGAAAACAAATTCTGCCATGGGGGAACGGCAGATGTTGCCGTGGCAGACGAATAGTATTTTTATCATATCTTTTATATCCTTTCATAAGCCTTCAAACCTTGATATTACGGGCTTTCCGGTGTTTTTCATTTTTCGTGTTTTGCCTAAAACTTACGCTTTCTTTATAAATCTACACAAATTCACGGGCAAATGGAGTAGTAATAGTAGTATTCATTTTACTAAATCAACACTGATCGTAATTCAATTTCACCCTTTTATACAATTCATGATCACACTCACCATCATTTCTTTCTCTTCCGGATTGGATTCTGCAATCATTATTGTAAGAGCAACAAGTGTGTGATCGTCTATCAATTTATCTCCATTTTTGAACAACACATTATTCTTGTCCCAAAAATAAAGAAACATTGTAGCTGCTATTCTTTTATTTCCATCAGAAAAACTATGATTCTTTGTCACAAAATATAGAAGATTTGCAGCTTTTTCTTCATGAGAGGTATACAAATCTTCACCTGCAAAACTCTGATAAATTGCCCCAATACTCCCCTTAAAGGAATCATCTTTTTCATTTCCGAAAAGAGAACTGCTGTCACCAAATTTCATACTGTTAATTACTTCTCTACATTCTTCATACGTCAAGACATAGGTTGCCTTGTTTCCAGTTGGACGGCTCATATTCTGATGGTCGTAAGCATCTAAAAGTTCCAGCGCCTGACTATATTTTTCAACCACCGTCAACACTTGTTTTGTATCAAGTCTGGTTTCTACCCTTTTCATAACACGTATTACCTCATTTAGCTGATTCATACGATTATGATTTACAGCGTAACCTTTGATTATGTACTCTTTTAAAATAGAATTCGCCCAACGCCGGAATTCAACACCTCTTTTGGACTTTACACGATAGCCAACCGAGATAATGACATCTAATGTATAAAATGGGACTGTTTGTTTGACTCCATCAACACGCAATTTTTGCGTGTTGTTCTCCTTGTCCAGCTCTTCATCTGTGAAAACATTATTTATATGTTTTCTTATTGTTTTTTCATCTCGCTCAAATAAACGTGACAATTGATTAGCGCTTAGCCATACTGTATCGTTTTCTATTGATACTGGTAATAAGATTTTTTATCTTTCGTTTCAAATAGCACAATATCTTTTCTATCAGCCATTGCTTTTCTCCTGTTACTTTATTTTATCATATCAGAATGCTTTCCAAAAGTTATAAATCGGTTATAAAATCGTTATTTTATTGTTCCTGTCATTCAAGACTCTTTCCCCAAAATGGTATAGTATTGGTGTAGTAAGCGCTCGATTGCTCCGTGTAACTATTGATTTTACAGGCTTTTCCGGGACTTTTCAATATTCTGCCGTGGCAGACGAATAGTATCTTAATCATAATTTTATATCCATAAGCCTTCAAATGCCTGTAATTACTGGCTTTCCGGCGTTTTCTTGATTTTCTGTTTTTGCCCCTCCCTACGCATATCTACATAAATCTGCGTAAATTACCGGGCAAATGGTATCGTAAATGATGTATTAATTACATTCTTTCTTACCATATCCAATGTTTTGGCTTCCTGAATATCTATGATTTTTGTCATCTACTCCGCTGTCCGGTCATAACTTGCATGAATATAAACGTTCAGTGAAATACTGCATCAGAATGTCCTATCAGATATTGCATCCTTTTCACATTCATACCTGCATTCACAATATTCGCACAGAGTGTATATCATAAAAAACGTGAGAGGGGGTTTCCGACAAGGGCTGATTTGTATGAAACTTCTTGTATTTCTTCATCGCCAGTACATTTCATTCTCAATATGCGGCACAACCTTTGGATGCATTTCCTGGAAAATCTATTAATAATCTCTGGGTCTTCGAATACTGGCAGGGATTTCCAACATGAAAATCAACAAATAATTTCTACCTAATTTATGATAACGGTAGCAGAGCATTATATGGTCAAAGCAAGATTGGCTAAGCTGGTGTTCTTAGCTATTCAACTATGGTGTCATGTTCGAGTATCTTGGTGAATTTATAAATCATTTTCTGAGCAAGAGGTTCATCATAACTTTTTTCGGATATATTTTTCCAGTATGATGCATATAGCTTTTGCAATTCCCTAAACAACGATTCTGGATTGCACAAATAATACTCACCATTGTGTTCCACAATACAATCCTGCTCAAATGTAATGGCAGTATTTTCCTTTGTTTGACCTTGATGAATTATTCCACAACGAATCCCTTTGTAGAACTTTTGAGCATCAGCAATAGAAATCTCAGAATCTAATTGTGGCAAAACTGTTTTATATGCATCTACGATATGATTTCCGCCATCGATTGACTCATCATACCCATTGATTAATTCAAAATATAATTCAACAAGAATGCAATTAATACCCATGACGATAAAGCCAAAATTCTCACGATTTTCAAACGTTTTAGTAGTTCTGATAAATGTATTGATCGGTTTTATATAGTTGCCCTCAACACGTAATCTCATATTTTTGCAAATCTGATTATAATACCTTACTGCATCGGCATGAATTTTCTTTTCCAAAGAACAATTATAATTAGAAAGCAGGGCTTTTGCCTCTTCTGTTTTCATTGTCATGTTAAAATAAGCATGGTCATTCTTAAACATACATTCCCTCCTACACAAAAGCCTCTAAAAGCTCACATAATTCAATCCCACGACCATGAATAATCCGGCTTCTGTGTCCCTGCCGTAAGTTCAAATCAGTCTGCTACATAAAAATGCCTGAAATTCTGGACGAACTGAATGTCGCCAAAGGAAGTAGGACACTGAAAAAGCTGCTAAAGCCCTATAAAAAAATGGATCTTCTCATTCTGGATGAATGGCTAATACGTCCATTGACACCACAGGAATCCTACTATCTGCTTGAAATAATTGAAGCACGTTGTACAGATGGATCGATCATCTTTTGCACACAGTATGAATCTGATGACCGGTATTCACGCCTGAATCCTAATTCTACGGATCCAGAGTATGACAGTGCGATTACTGATTCGATCATGGACCGCATCATACACAATTCTTATCAAGTCCTAATTGATGGGCGCATCTCCATAAGAGAACGTCACGGTCTTAAGGCTGCCAGCCAGAAAGGTGGTGCCCATGACTGATTATTGTGCTTTCAGTAAAGAACACAAATGCATCCGATGGACTGATTATGAAATCACTCGCCATGAATTAGAAGAAGCGAATGAATTATGCCATAATAACTGGATTGAAATCCAGCATCAACGAGAGTATATAGATTTACTCCAAGAAACTCTCAGAGAAAACGGAATTAATATTCCGCCAGAATACTAAATAAACAACTGCACTCATTCCGGAATGACATGCACTGCATTTCAGAATGAAGTGCACTGGATTAGCGATAATCAGGCAGTGGTACAGTCTCCGTGAAGGTGGTTCTGAAACTCCGTGCACATGGTGCAGTGCATCTGTCGGAATATACAGACATGATCAATGAGCTTAGAAAAATGATAAAAACATTTCAAACAACTGTCGATGCGGCCAATAAACGGAAAGCGAACCTTGTTCAGGAAAGGGACAACCTGAAGAAGAAGCAGACATTCTCCGCAAAAAGCTGTTTGGATCTTCCAGTGAAAAACGCACCTTTGATATTCCGTGGCAGCTGAATCTTTTCAATGAAGCGGAAATAGAACGTCGTGCAAACGATGCAAATCAATCATATGTGAATTGTCAAGGTGCTCCGGCTGCTGAAAAGTAGTCGGTTTTTTTTCTATCATGGCTGAAAATTAAGCGCTTACGATTTATATGAACGCCTGGAACGCGTCTATCGCAAGAATAAAAAACGCTACGAAGTGGATCCAATGGCACTCATTTTCAATAACAACAATTATTATCTCATGTGCTTCAGTTCCAAATACGTCGCCATCACCAACTACCGCCTGGATCGCATGAAAGGTGTTGATGTCATCGACGATCCGGTACACGAAAATGCACTCATCCACTCTTCTGATGTTCCCAGCTTTACCAGCCAGGCCTTCAGCATGTATGGCGGACCGGTTGAAAATGCCGTCCTACAAGTCTCTAATAAACTCATTGGAGTTATTTATGATCAGTTCGGCGAACAGACGCAAATGATCCGCCAGGATGACAATTCCTGTATTGCCACTGCCCAGATTCAGAAAAGCCCGACCTTTTGGGGCTGGCTCTTCACCTTTGGAAACGATATGAAAATACTGGCACCGGAAACACTGATAAAGGATTGGCAGGAGCAGGTAAAGAATTTGTTATAAGAAAACTTCCGGTCATCAGCGCCGCGCTGGCTACCGGATTTTTCCTATTCGTCATAATCTCTGTTTTCACTTCTGCCGCAGTACATATATATCACCTGATTCTTATCCATCAATTTTGCCTGCTCAACCGATACTAAATTAATTGTTCCTCCCCACAAAAGTGTTACGACGTCATCATGTTATCTATTTAATCTGCCTTGTAATCTCTGTATACACTCCTGCTTTTCTGCCTCATCCAATTTATCAAAATAGAAAATAACATCCTCTATCTTACCTTCTTTGATCAGCTCATCTGCCTCTTGATCAAGTTTTTTGACTTTTTCAATCGTTTCCTCTGATAAATAATCCGGTATAAATTGTGAATTTTCCTTCCAATGATGAACAGCCTTTCTGCTCTTATCACCCAGAGTCAGTTCTTCTGTTACCCACTTTTTCTCTTTTTCATCAAGTGCTCTTTTAATATCAGTTATAACTGCTTTCAATATTGGAAGAACCTCAAAATCAAATTCTGACTCCTCATATTTTTCAAGCATAGCCTTAGATATCTCTTTATACTGAATTCTTGATTGTGTTGCATTTTTAATAGCATTAATGTCATTTAGAAACTCCTGTAGATTTTCTTGCAATTCTTCAAAACCTTCTTGGTCTGTTGCCGGTATCCCTTTCTGCAAAACACTAGCAATATTGTCTAGTAAATCCTCTACATCTTCAGCGCATTTCACTTCATAAAGATCATCCCAGATATCTGACATATCTTTCTTTGTACGGTCGCGATTTTTTTCTAAATCACCTACTCTACGATTGATATTGTCATTAATTCTCTGAGAATCCTTACCTAATGCAGCACCAAACTTTTGTACTCTTGCCTGTAGTTCTTTTCCGGTCTTCAAATAAAGACAAATATTTACATAAGTAACATACTTAGTAATCTGACTTTTTTCTAAAAACCTCTCACAATCGACTCGAAGTTCTTGACGAGAACGAATCTCATCTATATTAGCAAGTTCCTCTTCCTTACGCCTTTTAATCTTCAAAGCATACTCGTCAAAACCAAGCTCTTCAAGCATTGTATGCATTTTCGTATTGTGGTTTCTGAATGTATTAACTCCTTCAACTGACTTACAATACATATTTGCAATATAAGGATCAATTAATTGATCTACAACATTTTTCAAACTGTCAGCAAGACTTTTGACTGAATACTTTGGCTCTTCATCTATCTCATATCCATTGTCTTTAAAAATCTTCGTATACGGGACTACATTAACCAATTGCAAGCCTTTAAGAGCTTCGTACAAATTATTTTCCTCTATAGCGGCCTCAAGTTTTTCATCAATTTCTCCTATGCAACTCCTCCACTCATGAATTGCCTTTTTACCCGAATCTAGATATTTTCGTGCAAGCAAATACTGAGTACTCAGTTCTTCCGGAATTTCATCTGCTGCAATCATATTAGCAAGAGTCTTTTCAAGTAATACTACTTCGGAAATACTCTTATTAGTTTGAACCCTATCAAAAAATCGCATATACTTCCCGGTAACTGCGCCGGCATCTACCATTACAAAAGCGGAATGCTTTACAACATCAATATCAATCTTCTTGTCCTTAATTACAACAAGTTCCTTCCAATTGTTGATATTTGTCATCGAGCCATCATACCTAAATCGTAGACAATAACTAAGATTTGCACAGATAACTGCAATCATAAGCGTAACAATATCTTCACTCATGCCATACGGTGGACGGCAATATGTGTCAAAGATGTCATTACATGCATATTCCTCACTATTAGTGATGCTTGCTACGATTTTGTCATATACTTGACGTGCCTTTTTTTCTTCTGGAGGAATCACTCTGAATTCCTTATCAATACACTTCCATGAAGTTGCATTTGTTGTCATCAATAATGCCTCGATTCTATTCCGCACATCGCTGGCAAAATTGTGGATTGTTGTTTCATTTACGGAATTAGAAAGCAACATCTTGATAATTGTACAGTAATAAGTACCTCCCTTACCTCCTAGATTATTTCCTTTTGTTACAAAGCCATCAAATGAGAACGGAACCACATTTGGATATAAATCCTCAAAAACACTAGTCAGGTACATTGGCATCCTTGTTTTCAATTCTTCTATTCCTTCTGAACCTATATGAATTCTCTTTTTCTTTAATTCAGAAAACTCATCCTTCAGATTACTCTCTGCTTGTCCATAATCCGCCTGATAATGTCGATCATACTTATTTCGATTTACGTCATCTAATTTGTCTAAAACATCGTACTCTAACAGTGTATCATAAAGCCTATTATCAACATCATTTAGCAGCATAACAACGATAGGTGTCCCAACAAACTCTTTTACAAGTAATTCGGCTCGCTCTACATATGAAGCTTCTGTATCCTTATTAACATACAGCCATACCAACCGCCCCTTAGCATTCGTAGAACTGGTTGCCTTCTCCCATTCCTTTAAATATGTCTTTACTCTTATATCATCAAATTGCTCTATTGCATACATTTCTTGTTCAAACAACCATTCATTTGTTGTAATCTTATGTTGCAATGCAAAATTAGTAGTCTGCTTTTCTAATACGCCTGCAATCTCTTGAATTTTTATATTCTGTAATAAAGACTTATTGATGGAGGCACCTGCCATAAGACGTTTTTTCAACACCTTGAAATCATGTGCTCCGTTTGACTCTTCCATAAAATCAAAACATCCCGCATGATCATCAAAGCCCAAAACAGCATATTCATTTTCAAGCCATCTGAGTTCTTCTTCTATTTCAGCAATAGAAAATCCACTACAAAGGGCCAATGCTTCCTTTGCATCTGTGTAATCTTTCGTTCTAAAACGGAGAATTCTAAGAATCAAGTTGGACCTAAGTACAGCTAGTGATTTCTCCGATAGTTTATCTCCGTACTTTCTTAAGATATTGTCGTAGCGAATACATTGCTGTGAAGGTTGTTTTCCTTCCTGCTCTGCCACAAGCATTTCTGTATACAAATCTCCAAGCATTAAAATTTCTGGCATAATAAGAACATCGCCTTTAGAAACATCTACTGACTTGGAATTTTCTATGTATTGACTAATCAGAGTCAGAGAAGACCTATTCTGTAAATAATCAGACAACTGTGTCAACATAAACGTAGAAAGTGGATGCATCGGATAAATCCCTTCTACTACTACCTTACGAAACAGGGCATAGTCCTTCCACATTCCTTTGGTCACAAGCCATATATTCAACTTTTCAAATATATTCTTCCACTGAGCTTCTTGAGATTTTTGCCATGAAACCACATTTTGTTCGAAAGCATCCTTATCCTTACGTTGAATTAGATTTGCAAAGACAGTTTCCAAATTGGAAGAAATATAATATTTATCACTGGCATCGTAACGCCCAATGTATCGGCTAATATTCTTTGTTTGATCCACACGCTGCAGATATGTCTTGATGTCAGACTGAATAAAATTGATTACTTGCAAGACACTATTTGCATTTTGTGCAGTTTCAAAAATCTGTTGTAATGCAGAATCTCCTGATTTGGCAGCATTAACCCCGGACGCATATTCTAAATATCTTCCAAACTCATCAAATAATAGAATAATGTGTTCAAATCTACCATTCATACCACAATATTCTGATATGAGCATTTCAAGAATATTAGAAGCAGAAAGTCCCTCATCCCATCTTATTTCTTGTCCATTAACCTCTGTATATACTGCATTTACTATATCAAAAGCGACCTCATCAGTAATAAGATTATCGCGAATTTTCTCTATCAAGTAATTACCGTTTTCATTCCATCCTAATCCTTTAGCTTTCTCTTCAAACAAAGAGATAGAATTATACGCATTACGATTAAAAAAAGTCTCCGCTGTTTCTAAGGCCCGATTCAGTTTTCTTAATCCATCATCCGACAATCCATATAATTTTAAGCTTTTCTGTGCTGCCTTTAAAATTTCGGAATGCAAATTGAAATCTCTCATTCCGTTTATTACCATAACGAAATTTCTTTCATCTGTTAATGCCTGAATTTGCCTTGCAGCGTTAGAATCAATACTAGCAATATTAGATATCACCTTATTATAAGTTTCCGGCATATAGTCTTTTCCAGAAAAAATTTGCCCCAGAGTTACAGTCAAATGAGATTTTCCTGTTCCATAATCCGCAATCGCCAATGTAAGAGCATTGGCATGATCGTCTGACATCTTTTCTGCTAATTCCTCAACTAAGCTGATTGTATCGATTCTTTTTTTATTTCCAATTCCCAGGTCCTCAACTCCAAAATATTGCTTGCCATGAAACACAAAGTTTTCTGCTACTTTTGCTGCTTTTTCTTGAACGTAAAACCAATCTGCCTGAACCGCACCCTCAAAATATAGATCTTTTCTAAACTCTAGTACCTTCCCTAACTCCACGCTGAATGTCCTCCTAACACAATTCACTATACAAGTTACTAATTAACTCTTCCTTATTTGTAAGTTTCAAAATCGTGTATGGCATTAACTGCCGGTTCATTCTCAGCAATCCTCTATCTGCTAAATGTTCCATCACTTCGTACTCTACCTGTGTATTCCAACCAAATGCTTTGCCAAATCCCACTTTTTCAAATTGAACCGATGATATTTCCTCCTGTTCAGGATAATATTCTTCCCAATATGCCCATAATGCCAAAGCATACATATATATGAATTCCTTATTATATGCAAAAGAATTACATTTCACCACATCATCCTCTACATTCAAAATTTTTATTTCTGCAAAAAGATCATCATATGAGCCAAAAAATGGAGAAATATTTTTTGTTGTAACCTTGTTATCGTAAATCTGATTCAATTCTAAAATAAGCATATCCTTCTTAATTCCATTACGATACTTTGGAAGAATATTTTTAAAAATTGAACTCCACATACTTGCGCCTTCCTCCTGGCGCAAAATCATGGCATGTAACAATAATTTGGTTAAAGACTCTTGTAATCCTGGATCCTCCATACTAACATTTTCGCCTAACGCAGTCCTTGTTAACTGAATTTGCTTATCTTTTTTTTCACTTTTTATCAATCCCATATATTCAGCATAACTAATATGTGGTTCTACTTTTCCACTTGATGCCCCTTGGGGAATTCCTGTCATTCCAGAAATATCCTTCACGCTAAGCCATGAAGTTCCATCAGCAATATCTAAGATACTGCTGATGTACTTACACTCTGGCTTAAAGGTCTGGTGAAAGTTCATATTAACTTGTTTTACCATACTAACCCCTATCCTTAAATGATGTAATACTGGTTACTGTAGGCTTTGTACCTCCAAAAGTTCCATCATCCTTTTTTCGATCACCCACTATGATACACTGTCCTTTTTTTAATGCCTTCAATGCACCAATCCAGAGCGATGAATTTGTCGGATCAAGCTGCTTAGACATTTTAGTAATTTCCTCATCCGTAGGCTTAAAGTAGAGTTTAAATGCAGCCTGCATTAATCTTACGACCTCATCGTCCGCAAGAACTTTTAATGATTGCGTAGCAAACCAAGCTGACCAGCCAAATTTTCTGCCTTCCGTAAGAATAGCTTTACTTGGCGAGTTCTCCTTGTGTGAAAGATTCTGCGCCTCATCTAATACCACTACAAACGGTTTCTCCTTGGAGCCATAATTTTTCGTAAAATACCAAGCATCCCACAACATTAGTTCGGTTACAATAACTTGCATTTCTCTATCAATCATCGTAAGCTGAAAAATGTTCATTTTTGATTCCGGAGCATATAATATACTGCCCCAATCGAATTCCGCATCCTTGTTGAATTCAATGCTATGAAAGAAAGGTGTCATCTTGGACACAACCGTTTTTGCAGAAGCATTTTGGGTCTGTATCCCAATCAATTCTTGTTGGAAATGATTCATATCCATATCATCTCCATATTTCTCCATACCAACTCTTGTCGCCTCGTAAATAGCCGCATACTGCTGTTCGCCAAAGCCATACACATGTGTCAAAATATTTGCAATTCTACCTGCAACATCTGTTGATGTGTCCTGTATAATCATTCCTGCAAAATCTTGTTCCTGCCTTTTAAACGGATTGATAGGTACGCCTTGTATTTTAACAATATGCTGATTTATCTTGTGGTTCATACTTTTTACAAACTCTGGTTCAAGCTGATCGAGCCGGAATCCCTCCGTATAATCAAAAATCACAGAAGAAATATTGCTCTTTGCTAATTCATATAGCATTGTTTGAATGCTATATGTTTTTCCTTGTCCAGAAGTTCCGGTTATTAATAGATGTCGATTCGCCATCTGCGGACTTCCAAATTCCCAACAAACATCTGACATAGTTTTATTCTTGCCAATTAACACACGAATATCGTCAAGATTAACGTTTTCCGCAGCCTTGATAATTTCTGAATCATTTGTAAATTGGGGATCCTTATCAGAAGATTCTTTTATCATCACTGATTCCTTACTAGTTTCATTATTTGTATTATTATCATCTGATGAAGCTTCAACGTTAACATTCTCGGTATTAATCTTCTCTGGCTCTTCAACATCTGGCTGTGTATTCTCTCCACCTGCATGTACATGCTCCGCCTCATTCATTAGCGATACAGAAGGTTTAGGAACTTCTGACATTTGAATTCTCTTAACTTTTCCTGTCTGTGATGTAGCTATCTCATCATCAAGAATTTTTTCTCGCTCCCTGATCTTCTCCTGCTGCTCCTCATCTTCAACAACAGCTTGGGGATCAATATTCACATACTTGACTCCATCTATGTTGTTCTTTAACAAAAGGGACTGAATTACCTTTTGTGGGATATCATAAATTAACGTTTCTTCTTCGCCTACAACTGTTTCAACTTCCTCATCACCTTGCATATCTAACCAGAATCCAAGAATCCGTCCATTCCACTCGATTTCGTAATTTCCCTCAAGAACATTTCTAAGCTTTGTGGACAACTCCGCAAATTCCGCTGTATTATTGCTAAAGGTAACTTGTGCAAACGCTAATGCACGGTATAGCTGAGCAAACCAATACCTTCTTTTAATAGACTTCGATTCAGGATTAAAAATCCTACTCAATCTACGAACGCCATTCTCCACTTGTTCAAGAGCATGCTCCTTATGCTGTCCAGCATTCGCATATATAGATGTCTTACATTCTGTTACTATTGCTTTTAGCTTAAGTTTATCATCATCAGTAAAGAATGCTTCTAATACCATAAAATCCGGACGAGAAGCAGAAATGTCCTCATCCTTATCTATGTCGCCTCCAAACCAATGTTTATAGGAATCCAAATTAACAACAATCTTAAGCACACTCTCACTTTCTGATTTTTCTTCTCGAAGAGATGTCAAAACATACGCCATAAACTCACGCACATTTTCATCCTTTGGATTCGTTGCAGATAAAAGACTGATACCATCCAAACCACTTGCTTCGTTAATACAAAGCTGTGCAGCCTTCTTTATCTGTTCCTTATCCCACTTAAACAAGCTATACAGTCGATTTTCCAGTTTCTTTCTTATGGTTTCAAGAATCGTTTTTCTAGTAGTAATCGTCAAATTATATTGTCCATATGCACCTTTACCGGTACTGAAACCTATAATGTTGTAATCTTGTTGATGAGAATTATCACTTCTTAACAATGCACCATCCATACCACTATCTACACACACTACCCAATATGCTTTCTCGTGAAGGAAATGAACAATATCCTGTCCATCTGTATCAATGCTTACTTCCTTTGAGGCAATATACATACCATCCGGAATTTTTTCCATATTATAACGGTAACGTACAATTTGAGTATGCTCATAGGCAGCTTTAAACTGTGGTTGAGAAAGTTCAATAGTTCTCTTCACAGAAGTGTTTGAAATTGGTGTTGGCTTATACACAATCGGAAATCTGCACTGACTCGGAGCCAGGCTCGTATCATTATAGGACGATACAAAGCCAAGATTATTTACCTTTAGAATATCCATTACAAAGGCAATATCATTATTTCCATTTAACAACTTTTCAAGTGCTGAGTTACTATTCCATTCATTCAAATAAGTATGAATATTAACATTTTCATCCTGTGAAAAAAACTCATCCATCCAATACGCAAGATAATTCCTTCCACCTTTATTCTCTCGTCTTACTAAAATTCGCAGTGAAATATCAATTTTAGCCTGATCTTCCTTTTTTCTTCTTATTTCAATATATTTATAGATTGCTGCTACAATTGGTTGCAACTCCGACGGATCTATAAATACAATGCTAAGATTGTCTGCTAAATTGGGGAAAGCTCTCGCATAGCCCGACATTACACTGTAAATCATCTTTGCATTATCGTTTAATCTAGATACTTCTTTTCGATCAAAATCATCATCAAAAATAGCATCTTTATGAATCATATCTCTCAAACGATTCTCGTTTTTAATATCATTTCTACCATATAGACTAAACGCTCCGTAGGACGCAATTGTTCCAAAATACACCTGTCCGTAAGAAGGGAAAATATCAAGTGTACTTTGCAGCATACTCATTTGAAGAAGATCTGTAAGAGTATCCGCAATCTCTTTCTCGGAAATTTTAACATTGTTCTGTACTTCATTCCACCATTCATCACACCCATCAAGGAAAAATATCTTTTGATCATTTAATTTTTCCAATGTAGCAGGATGCCATGCAGGTACTATGCAACTCGCAATTTCTTTCTCTGACTCAAATACGCTAACATCTCCTATAATATTAAAAGCATTAATGTATGCGTCTAAAATCCACTTTAAGTTTTCTGGAAATGTTCGTCCTCTTAAATATTTACCTAAACTTACATATGCATCACAAAGTCTTGACAATTCAGAATTATCCTTTTCTATACAAGTGTAAAATCCCTCATTTGAAACAGCATATGCGAATTGAGCAAACGCTTTTCCCACTTCATCAAATTTAGCAGATACAACCTTCTCATCCATTGGTATCTTTTTGTCTACATAATCCGTAAGATTAAAATCAAATTTAATGTCACTTTCATTAAAGCGTTCAAAGAATTCTTCCTCACTCTTAGAAAATATTAAAGAATTAATTTTTGAAATTTCTGATACCGGAATACAGTTTCCATCTTTGTTGTTGCAGAAATCCTGTAAACATAGTTCTCCAAAATTCTTATCCCAAGAATTTGCAGTATCAAATTTCCATTGGAAATCATGATGAAACCTTTTCCCGTTAACCTCATAACAAGTTGAAAAATCAATCTTACTAACAGACTTATTTGCTGCTGCAGGCTTTACATATACATCTTCTTCAATAAAATGATACGCCTGTGCTGGTATTAAGAAATTTTCAGGGGAGCAAGTCAAAGTGACATCATTCTCGTTTACCGTCCACATTCTCTTGTTCAGATATTCTATAACACCACCGCAATGAGTACAAATTGCCTTCCATGTCTCTAATAATTGCTGCTTTTCTTCTTCATCTTCAACTTCAGAATACATACACACGATTTCAGCCTGCGTAAAATCAAACTTTATATTATCTATACTAATATCTGCATTTTTAATATGTGCCAAAGTTGTAAAAAGTGCATTTGTAAAGATTTCCAATGGCTCTCCAACTAATGTTTTCACCTTATCCTTAGGCGGTTTCTTTTCTGTTGGAATTCCAATATCGAGTACATCTTCAACAACACAATAATCAACTTCTAGTAACTTCTTTGCATTTTCTTGAACATTCTCTCCTATAATGAACTCCTTCAACACTTTTGCGAATTCATCATAATCCTTTATCCCTTGCTCATTCCAACAATCATGATCTGAAGGATATTTTGCCAATTCAGCTTCTCCAGAATTGTAATAATCAATTTTTTTCATGTACTTATTATACTGTGCAATTGACATTTTGTTATTAAACGGCTGACGTACAATAAATCTATGACAATCTGCAAGTACATTTTTGCGTCCCATAATATCTCTCCGCTTTGGCAACTCAAGTCGTCTATAAGGCAATCCCCATGCAGGAAGCCCACTAAAGAACAGCTCCATAAAATCCTTACTGTTTGTAATCTTGCCTTCCCAAAAATCTGCTATGTCACTCAACTTACAAATGTCTATTGCCTCATATTCAAATAAATCCTTATATAGACGATCGATCAAATCATTATCCTGATCTGTAAGTGAATCTTCATTAAATACAAGGTGATACTTTCCATTTAATGTTTTGACAAGAATTTCAGGTGTGATGCTATGACAATTCGCAAGACCTCCCTTGTCTTCTTCATCCTCGGTACCCATCAGAATTACAACATTGCTTGTGTGAAGATTCCTATAATGGGTAATACTGTCCTCTCCTGCAATCCACTCATGCTGTCTCATAGACTGTAAAATTGTTGTATTATCCGGATTCTTCTTAAAAGAATTCCACTTGTTTTTTGCAAGCCTTACATCAACGGTCAGTCCTTTTTCCCCAAGTAATGATGTGATTCTTGATGCAACCTGTTCATAGATTGCTATATTATCAAATCCATCCACGCGAACCATGGTTTCCTTATTGGTAGAAGGCTCATTGCTCAATATTAGTTCTATAATTCTATTTACAACGTATTTCATGCCTCTACCTCCTCAATAGACTCGTACGGATTCACCACAATAGATGTCGCATCTGACAGTTCTTTTAAAAACCCTGTCGAACGTAAAAACCCCTGAAAAGCAACAACATTTTCAGCAAAGCTATTTGCCAAAGGCGAATCCATAGTTATATTTTCAAGACTCTGTCTATATTCTTCCGGGCCAATTACTATTCTATAATTACGATACAACTTTTCCAAAAACATTATTAATGTCATTTTATCTCCTGGTGCCACCAATGAAAGCACCAGAAAGCGAATCACATCTTCTGAAAGACTAAATCTCTCAAAAGGACCTGTCACTGGAATAATACACTGTAATTCTTTACCTTTGCTTTTAAAAATATCCAAAGAATTTATACGAGCCTCACGTACTTTTTTCATACGTTCTTCTTCTGCAATACCTACCTCGTTTGCCATTTTATTTATTGCCGTCATAAAATCTGACTCTATATTACGGAATGATTCGTGCGCAATTTTCTTAACCGTATCTGTTGTTTCACCCTTCATATCAACAATCCATGCTGGTCTTTCTTTAGCAAGGTAATCCGCAACCCTGCAAGACATCATTCTCATAATTTGAAACATTACACCCTTTGCCAGGATTTCAACTCTTGTAATCGGATGTAATTTACACGAAAGAAAACTATTAAGTTCATCCACACTAAAGCTTCCACATTCTTTATATCCAGTAGCTGGAATATAAGCCACCTCTAATCTTTTAGACAATACCTTTTTATCAAGAGCATATTGCTCTTCCCATGTATCCTGCACATATCCAGCCAATTTAGATATCTTTTTACATGATCCATTAAGCAAATCATTTAATAACTTCTCTAGTCTTTCCCTTCTGTCTTTGTCCCCTTCTACCCCTTGAAGTAAATGCAAGTAATACAGTTCTCCTCCACGCGACAAAAAGTTATGCTTCGTGAAATCGAATTTTGTATCTAGAGATTTCGGATACTCTACCTCATCCTTTCGCTTTTTCTCCGTTGGATCAACTCCGCATAAAACAAACTCTGGACATATAGGCAACAATGTTTGAGCTCCCCAAAATCTATTTCTTACCACAGCGGCATATCCATGGAATAGATCTTGAATATCTTCTACATATTCCTTCGCTAATTCCTTATCGTTTACATCCATTTTATCAACCAAATGTTTTACCATCTCACGATAAGCAATGGAATCTGCTGGAATAGCCCCTTTCTTCTTTGCCTTATCATAAAAAATAAACCTACGCAAAGCCATTCTGGGCTCTACCCAATAGCTAAGATTTTTTTCAATCGTCAAATCGTGGAATTGCATTTTTCCTTCCTGCAAGTCTTCGTTTTTTGCAGAAACAAATACCAAAAGAAATTCAGTTAGATACTCATATAACGTTTGATCGGCCTTAAATCTATGTCCAAAAATCAAGGTAGATAACGGACCTTTATTAGCAATCTTATTATAATCATCTTCCATCCAACTAGGAAATGTCCCCATATTCAATCCCCCTATACTTCTCTTATCTTTCCGTCATCTGTTAACTCTAGACGAATATTCTCATTCTCACTATTCTTCAGCACTACAATCTCAACAATATCCTCATCTTCATAATCTTTTAATATCTCTGATATCTGGGTTTTTAAACTTTCTACACCATGAGATAATTGTGGATCAATATTTGTAGCAATTACACCGTTCTTCAACTCTTCAAAATAATCCAGCATTGGAAGAGTCAAGACAGTATCTAAAACCGCTCTGTCTATTTTCAGTTTCAGCTCATATCTGTCTTTTCCTTTATTAAAGATACTATCTATTGTTTTAATTTGTTCTATGCGAAGTCTCCGTACTGGTATTGTTCCGGTAATCAACTGTACATTCTGTGTGATACCAGACTCTCTACTAAGAGTCAACGGAATTTCTGTACCATCACTCGGAGTTCCCACATAAATCATGGACAATGCATCCTCAATTAGATTCGCATCAAGCCTCGATGGTGTATCAGTTCCATTTCGAAGTGCAAGATATCTTTTAAACTGCTTAGAAAAAACATCCTCATAGTCTTGCAAAACAATTTTCTCATCAGTAACTATATTCATGAACAAATATGTTCTACGTAGGAATTCTGTCCAACCACTAACAAAGACATTCTTATGTTCCGCCTCAACAATAATTCCTTCAATTGCACTTCCAAATAATTTCTTATATTCCTTACCCACTAAGAGTTTTTCATCTGATCGCATTCTTTTATGGTCATACAGGCAACGATTTGCTACATCAACTGCTATAATATTTAGTGCACGCTCATTCTGCTTTGTTCCAATATATCCAAAAAACAAATTACTAAAAAGATACTTATATGATTCACTATAAGCAACTTCCTCGCAGGACATTCCTCCAGTTAGCATATATGCTAACTGTTCTGTCATACTACGAATAGTTAATCTTGTTCCATATTCCTTTAACCAGATAAAATGGTTATGAACAAACTCAAAAACTTTAGTCTTATTTTCTACAATGAGCTGACGATTCCTACATATGTAACAATAATCATATTTCTTACAATTTTTACAACCTTCCCATAATTTGTCCTGAGTTATTTTTTCTAAAAACTCTGTTGCAAAATAAGCATTATCAATAGTCGCAACGTTTATAACACACATTCGAACACCACTTATACTGACGACTTCACCAGTATTATTGTCCATCATATTAATCAATCGAATCCTGGCTTTTTCTTCCTCGGCATCAAATAATTCACCAAACGTATTGATAAGAGGACCGGTATTAGCAACCATAAATACATAATTTCCATTTTCCACCATATCTACAGATTTTCTCATTACATGGATTCGATCTGTCTGATTTTCTGTTTCTTCTTCTGGCAGTTCGCTAAAGTCCTTAACGCAAAGGCATTTCGCACCATTGGGAAGACTTATCTCACTCATCTTTTCCTTTGCATCACATTCTGCTCCCAAATCAGTTAAAACCTGATACATGATACTTGTTTTACCGTCGCCAGCATGTCCAGTTAAAATCACGATATGTGGCTCTTTCTCTGTAAGATTGTCTTTGATATAATCGCACAATCCCACTCTCACCATTACCTCTTCAAAATAAGGACTGTCTACATTTTTCTCTCCATATGCATTTTCATTTTGAGCATTGTAATTGTGCAATGAATTCAGATAATCAATATACATCTTATTGTTCATAATCCGGCCTCTTTCACCTTATTTATAATTCGCTTATTGCATCCACTAATTGGTCTATATCATCCTCTGTATTAAACTTACCCAAACCAATTCTTACTGTTCCTAAATATTTCTCATCTTCTAAATATTTATGTACATAAGGAGCACAATGATATCCAGTTCTTACGGCTATATCAAAATCCTCATCCAAAATAATACCTATATCCTCAGACTTATAGTTCTTCACATTGAAGGAAATGACTCCAATATGATTCTCGAATTTCTCTGGCGTATAAAGGATAACGTTCTTCAAAGTTTTTAATCGCTCTATTGCATATTCTGTAAGTTTTTTCTCAGTTTTAAAATTCAATTTCTGATTCAAAACGGATAAAGCTTCATGTAACCCAGCTATAGCTACCACATCTTTGCTTGCCGCCTCGTATTTACTCGGACTCTTCTGTGGCATATCTAATTTCAAAGATTCGCTTCCTGTTCCACCTACAATTAACGATGCCAGATTAATCGTTGAATTATCAATAAATCCTGCAACTCCTAATGGCCCATACAACGTTTTATGACCTGCAAATACAATAAAATCTGCTTTGCATGTTCTTACGTCTATATCCATCAATCCAAACGACTGCGCAGCATCCATCACCGTAATTGCCCCATATTCTTTTGCCATCAAGAAAATTCCCTCTATTGGTAAAATATATCCTGTAACGTTGCTCACATGTGTACAGCATACACACTTCGGTCTATCCTTCACAAATTGATATTTTGCTTTTTCCAAATCTATCTCCAGGTTTTCTTTCAGTGGTAGTTCCTCCACTCGAATCCCTTTTTCTTTGGAAATTCGATGTAATGTACGTGCAACAGCATTGTGTTCATATGGTGATACATATACTACATCCCCCTTTGAAAGCGGTAGGCCATTCAAAATCATGTTTAACGAAATTGTTGCCGACGGTGTTAGGATAGCAGCTTCTACACCAATTCCATGAACCACCTCAATCAATTTCTTACGTGTATCTTCTATTAAATTAGAGGCCTCCTGCGCAACCTTATATACGCCACGTCCTGCATTCACAGCAATGCTGCGATTCGCCCAGTCCATCTTTTGATAAACTGTTTCTGGCTTTGGATATGTAGTAGCTGCATTGTCCAAATAAATCATTTCTAGTCCTCTTTTCTCATCACTTTTTCAATCATTTCTAGAAGAATTGCGACACGCACATTCACATCTAGATCTGCAAAACTTTCCAACTGATCTTCTATAATATTTCTAAACATTGCTCCTTCATCCATATCAACTGGATCATAATATTTTTGTATTATTTCTCCATTCTTACCGGTGAATGTAAGAACACAATTTCCTTTTTTATCTTCACTTCCAATAGATTCAATCTCAGCCTTTAAATCATTAAGTTTTTCAATATACTCTGTATAAGAATCATCATTCCAGGAATCTGCATGAACCTCTGTGACAATTTTCATTATCTTCGAAACTACAGAATACTCATCATAAGTATCTATATCAGCAATACAAGACATAAATCCAGATACTGCTGCATTATATAATCCATGCTTTGCAACATCACTTTGATTCTCATACCAAGTCTTCAAAGTATGAATCAAGTCGTCTTTTTCGTCTTCCGAAAAAATCTTCCTTGTATCTTCTGCAACCTTTGCAAATAGCCAATCCATATAACCATTCAACTTTACTTTCATTACCTGGAGGAAACTACTGGTTTCTTCATAGTCTGTACCTCCACATATTTCAGGCAATGTTTCAAAAATAGCCTCATATGCATTCACATCCATGCGTTGCATAATATTTTTCAACTTAGGTAAAGCTTTCAAAACCTGCTTATCAGAAATGTACTCATTCTCCTTTCGAATGTTCTTTGTAATCTGGGGCAAAGCTCGATACCAGCGTTGCATACAGGTTAAGATATTTTCAATTCTATTACCGGAAAGATTATTATCTGCCTTATCTGCAAACAACTTAGACAAGTCCTGCAAATACTTATCTTTATCTGCACTATTCTTGGAAATAAACATTGAATACTTCTCCGGATAATCCACCATATTGATAATTGCATCCACAGTAAGTGTTGTTTCTCTATCCTCGTAATATACAATAATATCCTCTTTCTTCTGTGACAGAACATAAGCAAGTAAAATAGGAAGAACCCCTGCTCTCATTCCATAAGGCTTTGCGCTATACTTATTAATAAGAATACTCAAAGACTGTTTTTCTTCTACACATTCATCAAAGAATTCATCAAACATTTCCAACAAATTCTGAACTTTATCTGGCTTTTCCTTTGCTAATATTCCTGAATTAACCAAAACTGCTCGATAAATGGTAGATTCTGCACTTGTTCCCGTCAGATAATCCTCATCAGAGCACTTATTCATTATGTTTTCCATAATGATTTTTCTAGACTTCTTGATTGGTGCAGTTTTAATATACTGTTTGTTAATCAACTCATTATTAATAACCATTGTCTCTGAATAGAAATGGGTACAAACAGCATCAACAGCTGCACTTGTAGTTATGTTTTCGTCTAAAACCCATCCCTGCCCATCGTGGTATAAAGTGACATGAGAATCGGCATTCTCAAATTCATCCTCTAAGAAGTTCGACAACATCTTAACGATATCTTCCTCCATCACGTTCAATTCCTTGGATAGAATTTCGTTCTCTTTCATGAATTTTACATCTGTCCTTATATCCTGTAAAATTTCATATTCTGTAACCTTATTTATTAAGACAAATGGTGTTTTTGTATAAATCACAACGATATTTTCTGCTCCGAAGGTTTTTACCTTTTTTTGAATCTCTTTCGTTCTATCTGCATTCTCCAGAGAATAGAGGGCTATTACCTTTCCGTCCTGAAACTTACCATCTTCCAAAAATACATTTATACTATCTATTTGCAAGAAATCCTTTACATCCAAATATTCATATCTAAAATACCTAGTCATAGAGTATTGATTATTATATTTTTTAGGCAATACATACTGTATATCATTAATCTGAGCAAATGCCTTGGGCAGGTTGGGCACATCCTTTAAAGCCTTACGTTTCTTGATTTCCGACTTAAGAGTAGCACCCGCTCTTGTCTTAAAGACATAGCAATTATTAGTATCTTTTTTATACAGTAATTCCTTAGCAACTAATGCACTAAGTATTTCTGTAGCATTGGGAAGTCCTGAAGCAATTTTGAGAATTTCCTCTGTCGGAGGCATCTCATCAAACTTATTAATAATATTAAGAACCGCCAATGTCTTTAACATACGTATTTTACTTGCTTCTTTTGCCTTTGCTATCGCATACTCCGCATTTAGCCATTCTGTATGAACGCGTTCATTTCCTTTTTCCTTCTTAAACATATTTTGGAAATAATCATACACCCTATCCGGTGTAATAATCCAGCCAACACTAAAAGAATGATCAGACACAAGTTGCGCCATACTGTTAGGTTCCTCTTTTGAAATGAATGTAAATAAAGTTCTCTCGTTCTGCGCAACCTTTTCACTGATATTTAACAACGCATACGCTGAAATTGGGCTAAGTGGATAGCATCCCTTGACAATAATTTTTTCAAAGTCTTTATTGGTAAAAGCGGTTCTAAAGGCGGGTATTTTATAATACTCATCAATCTTTTCTCTTCCAAAAAATTTGTTTGAATCTGGAATTTCCGCAAGTCTATCTGTATCCGTTTCTATAGCATTCTGAATCAGTTCATAACAATTTTTCGAAGACGTATTAAAAATAACTTCTTCAATTCTACCTTCAATACCAGTAAACGCATTGATAATAGCTTCAGGCAGGTAAGTTCCATACTCTTTGATAGATTTATGTGCTACCATTGTCATATAAATCTGCATTTCCTTTGATTCATTAGCCAGTTCACACATATCTTGAAGGAATTTCATATTTCCGCCAATTGCATGTTTTTCCTGTCCCTCGATAAATTTACTGAACTCGTCAAAGACAATATAAATTCCACTATAACCACGCTCCTCATGTAACTTATTTGCTACACTTTGATACATAGGCAACACTTCGCTTCCCGCAAGCGGATTAAACTGTTCGCCACCCATTAGTGAAGGATAAATTTTCTTAAATAGTTCTAATATTTCAGGATTGCACACCTTGAAACCATTTTCAATTACCTTTGCTGATGTTCCTTTTACTTTTAAAGCTTTTTCATAATTCTCATATACTGCTGGATACTCTGCTTTCCAACGTGCTACAGTCTCTTTAGCAATGCTAAAGAAAGTGTCAGGCATAAGGTCTGTCAACTTCTCTCTTTTTAACGCATCATTTAATGCAATCATGAAAGAACGGCTAACGTCGTTCTGACTACCTGAAATAATTACCGGCAAAAGACGCCCCTTATTCTGCCATACATCTTTCACTATCTTGTATGCATCTGCATCTACTGGCTGAATTTTCTTTAAAAGCCCACTCACAATGCTATCATTTTCTTTAGACCGTTCCATACTCACGATTGCTAAAAGAATTAACAGCAAATGAGACTTTCCTTTACCATAAGAACCTATTAGTATTGTTGAATGATTCTTATTCTGTTTTACAGAATTCACATACCGTTTCAATATGTTCAAAGATGATTTTGTAGGAATATAGCTTTCTATTTTTTCTTTTTTATTTAAGTTCAAATAAAGATTGATGGAATTTTTAAAATTACCATTTAACTTTACGATTTGACTTAATTTATTAACTGCCATATATTCATCCACCTTTATTTGTTATAATAATCCTTTATAATTTCAATTGGCTTCTTGATATTTAACGGATAAACCATATCAAGACCTGCCGTTCTGTCGACCCGAATATATCCCAAAGACTCAAGATCATCTAAATATTTGTTTACCGTAACCATAGTCATATGATATATTGCCCCAAGACTCTTTTCTCCTGCTGAAATTCGCTCGATGCTAAGAGACTTCTCATTTTCAAATAGACAACTTATTTCATATAACACTAGTGTATTATCTACTTTTCTTAAATCCGGCTGCACTTTATAATATGTTTCATCTTCTTTTTTCAAAATTCCCAGCACGGATAATGGAGATACAATTTTATCCTCAGGGTCTTCGTTTTGAATCCTACCCTTAGAATACATATTTAACAATACATCAATATCATCTTTTAATGAACTTTCAGTCACTTGCTGTCCCACATAATTAAAAAGTTCCTGTTTCATCTTTCCTTGCAAATCTGCTTTTGAAAAAGAATCCGCTTCAAATCTATTAAAAAACATATACCAAACCGTTGCTTGTTGGATATTTTTTACAATATTTGAATGAAGCAGCCATAGCGAAAAAACATCCTCAAAATATGGATCGTTTTCAAAAATAATTTCTGCCATATCTGAGAGTTTTTCTTTATTTCCATCTTTTTCAAGCATTCCACAAGCTTGCATCCAATACCGGATAGACTTCACCATGTTTGTACCAACGCCTAATACATCCGGTCCTTGATTTTCCAAGAATATATGAGTTCCATTTTCTTTTGCTGCAAAAATGCCTTTATTCATCCATCCTTCACGCAACGGAAACTTTTCATGCCCTTTTAATTTATAATTAACCTTGTTCGCCATCTTATCCTTCTCTCTTGATTGTAAGCACCTTTCTCACATAACATCCGGCATTGTAATGGTTGACACACTCGGTACACCTTACACATTTTTCATCGTCAATCTTATATGAAGTACTTCCATCTTCTAATTCTTTGATTTTGACCGCATTATGTTTGCAAATACTCTCGCATGCCTTGCATCCTATGCACATCTGATATTTCGTCAACTGACATTGAATTTTTCCTTCTGCTACTTTTAAGCTTGTAGCTCCGGCAAGTCTCTCATTCTTTATCGTAACTTTTAGCTTAGTAGAACCAATTCTTCCTTGAAGTACAAGAACAACCTTTCCCTTTTTATCAAGGACATACACCTCTCCTAAGCGTTCGTTCCCTAGATGAGTATTAATATAACCAAAAGGCTTAAATAATTCGTAAAATTCAGGAGTTATCGGCCTTTGCAGCTCATAATTGAACGCATTATCTTCCGTTGCACAAGGTTCATATGAGATAATAGATCTTTCTGCAATATCAATTCCATTACCACCTTGTCTTGCTTTCCAACCTCCCTGATCGACATACTCTTCTGGATCGGGTTTATCTATCTTCTTCGCAAAATCAACGAGGATTTCTCTCCAATGTACATATTGATCATACATATGCACCTTTGATAAAAACTCTGACCATGCACCATTATTCGGACAACACCAACAGCCAACTCGCGAATATCCAAGACGATATGCATCATTAAAGTCAATTCCAGTAGTCAGGATATACAACCACACATCAAAATCTGTCCATTCGATAATTGGTGCCGCAACCGTCTGTTTTGTAATCTTAGGACTCTTACTTTCCCTGTCATACTTACTTCTACTTAAAGATTCGTTATGTCGAATTCCCTGAAAAGATAAGATATTCGTCTTATTTTTAAAAGCAGAGGCTATCGTTTGAGTAATCGCTCCCGTCTTAAATACTGTACAGCACCATCTCATAACACGACTTGGCGGACCAATCTGCTTACAAAGGTCTTCAAAATTCTTTTCATAGTTTTTTGCAGGCAGCACCCTATGTTCACGACTAAATCGTTTTTTATATTCATACGTCAACGGAAATTCCAGTGTGGTATCTCCAAAGATATGATAAACCTTATTTGAAGAAAACGCTCTTCTCACGATATCTGACATAACCGTAGAATCCTTACCACCACTAAAAGACACAAACATATCTTCTAACGAGTACCGATCTTTATAACCTTGAACAAAATTGATTGCTTCATCTGTTACTTCATTGTATCTATTTTGATTTACTTCTATAAACTTTTGAATATTTGCGTCAAACTTTGTGTAATCAATCTCTGACACACAGGTATCGTATTTTGACCTAATAGCTTTTATTTCTTCTAATGACTTACCATTAAACGCTTTAATAGAAACCTGCAATTTCTCGCCATTTATAAAGTAATAATTTGTATTATTCCAAACAGAAGCTTCCTCGAAACACAAGGGATCCTCTTTATTTAAAAGTAGTGCCAACAATACTTTTTCTTCTGGAAATACTGGTCTAATATCTGTTGCAATATATTCTCCTTTGCTTCCACATTCTGGGCAACGCTCCTCATACATTGGAACATTACATTTATTACACCAATACAGTGTCGTTGACATCACAGGTTTTTCTTGGCATTGAACTTTTTGACCTCTTATCTCATCAATATCCCATTCCATGCATTTTCCCAGAGGCGCCTTGCACATATGCTTAGGACATACAAGTTCTCTCATTATGATTCCTCCGGTTTCTACTTTAATTCATCCTTCTTAACCGCATCGCAGATATCTCCAATATTACAGTCAAAAAACTCACATATCCGAAGAAGCGTAGCTAAAGACACCTCTTCTCCTTTATTCAATTTAGTCATTGTCCCTGCCGATATTTCAAGTTTTTCTCTTAACGACTGCTTTGACATTTCTTTTTCTGCCAGCATAATCCATAACTTCTTATAGCTAATTTTCATTCAGTTATTACCTCACTCAGAAAATTGTCTCGAAATAGATATAATATACATTTTCTATTTTACCATGTAGGCAAATGGATTACAACGAATATCAACTCTTATATGCATTATAATCACATCTTCTTGCGATTATTTCATATCTAAATTATATTTTTTCAAATGTACATCTACTTATTTTTTAGTTTAAAGAGATTTAATTATGATTCGAAATGCAAGCAAAAAAATAGAGGATACTTTACTCAAGCACCCTCTGCATACTTTAATACTGCAGTCTCCTCACAGCTCTCCTTCTATGTTTTCATGTCTGATTTTATTCATACTCTATCATCCGATCATCATCTGGATATTTTGTTTCCGAAACAAGTTCTGGATTGTACCATGCCCATTTACAATACCTGTAATTTCCTTTTTCTCCATTGAAATTCTGCAGTCCATAATCTTCATCTGGATAAGCATCAGCCATAAGACCGCCCCAACTTCGCATAGTCACCTGAAATAGGTATCTATCATCCAGCACCGGTACTCCAACATCTGAATTTTGATGATCATGTCCTGAAAAATGATATCCATTAACTCGAATATCATCTATGACTGCTTTCCTTGCATCTTCGTATAACTGTTTTTCATCATTTAACCCCCAGTTACTAATGACCTTATATTTTACAGTTTTAAATTTCCATCCTGTATACCCTGTTACTTTCATTACTCTTCATCCCCTTTAATCAATTTTCAATTATCAATAACAGAGACTGGCCTGAGGAACTTTTCATAATAAATAGTAATGCGCTGATACATTGCATTCTCTGCCGGTCTGTACTCATACTTTCTATTGCCTTTCAAAAGAGCATCCACTGGCAGACGAAAGAGTTCACTTAAGTCATACAGATTGTCTACCGTCTGCATATTTCTTCCGTCAAACCAGTGATATATGCTCTGAGGCGTGCTAAGTCCCAAAAAATTCTGAATTTTCTTTACATTTAATCCTCTCGCTTGCATAATGTGCTTAATATTCTGACCGGTTCTGCCACATCGATTATAGGATATTTTCTTTTTATAACAAACACCCCCTCATAGTTATTAAATTCCACAACTCCGTATATTTTTATACATATTAGCTTTATATTCTACTCACAGTACAACCTTCTGTCAATGTAGCTGTAGTATAAAATCTTTCTTTACTTCCCCTCAAACCATGCCGCCAACGCTTTTTCCATAATATCTCCAATCGCCTTCTAATCCTACCCTGCGAAATATTTCTTCGATATAGTCTCAGGCACCTTGATATTCATCGGCTTGTCCTTCGGCTCGACCGTCTTAGTCAGATAACGCCATACCATTGCCTCGGTCAGCTCACCGGAATGCTCACGAAGTTTTATTGCCATATTCATTGTCAGCTTCACATGCAATTCTATCATCTGCTCATATACCAGCTGCTGTTCTGATTCTGGCAGGAATGATATCTGTATTCCAACCTTAAAAATCAAAGAACCATTATCCAGCTTATTGCGAAGTGGCTTTATCAGATCATTCACCTTCAAAAGCCTTCCCACAGAACTTCCCGACAAGCCATATTCCTTGCCTACTTCATCACGATTTTTAAAATGGTGGTCACCGTGACCACCTTTTAGCGGAATGCCTTCCAGCTTAGCCACTTCTGCCATGATGATGTCCCTTTGTCTCTGATACAAGACCTTGTCATATCGTTCTTTCAAGACTGCTGCCTTCTCCGAAATCTCCAAATCAGAAAAGGATCTCTGCATCAGATTCGTTTCAATCACATACACATAAGCATCTGTATCCGGCAAATCAGTTTTCACGATTGCCGGTATCTCCGTAAGACCGGCCAGTCTCGCTGCATTCCGTCTGTTATGACCGGAAAGCATTTCATATCCATCTTCTGTTGTACGGACGATTACTGGATTCAGCACACCATGATCTCGGATGCTCTGAATCATATCTTCCGGCCTGTCTCCCTCATACAAATGAAATGGATGATCATGAAATGTTTTTATGGAGTCGATACTAAGCATCGTAACCCCATCTTTCCTTTTACTTGCCGGGATCTATGCCGAAGTATCCTCAGTCATCAGATCCACTGCATCAAAGATTTTTCTTTTTGGAGCATTACTTTTCATCTGCCACTACCTCCTTCGCAAACATCATATATGCCTCACATGCTTTACATTCCGGTGCATATTCCAACAATGGTTCTGAATAATAGACAGCTTCCCCCACCTTGACCGTATTGGGAATCCTGCTGCCATAAATACGAATCTGTCCCTTAAAAGTATCATTCACCTGCTCGGTGATGGTCTTACACAGATTTATTCTGGTATCACACATCGTAAACAGTATTCCTGCCACTACTAACCTAGCGTTCACTTTGCTCTTGCTTTTCTTAATGGTTTTCAGAAAATCTTGCAATCCCATCATTGCCAGCAACTGCGGATTGACTGTAATAGTCACTTCATCTGCAGCGGCCAGGGCATTTATGATAAGAGCTCCAAATGATGGAGAAGTGTCAATCAGAAGATAATCATAAGAATCTCGAAGCGGATCCAGAATATTAGAAAGCATCTTCTCTGCTCCCATTTCAAGTCTTAACTTGGCATTCACCGCAGAAAGAACCATTGATGACGGGATAAAGTCCACACCATTCCTGTTCATGATGTACTCAGATTTATCCGGCATTTCTTCTTCCTCCATCTGAGCCATCATCAGATGCCCGATTGTTACCGGAACTGCTGCCGGATCTTCTACTCCAAAACAGGTAGTCAGATTGGCCTGGCTGTCAAAATCAACAGCCAGCACCTTCTTTCCAAGCTTTTCCAGAGAATATGCCAGATTATATACGCTTACACTCTTTCCGACACCGCCCTTTGTTGCCCCCACTAAAATAATTTTACTCATACACCGTACCCTGCCTTTCTTTCAGCCAAAATCTTGCATGCAGCTCACGCTTCTCTTGAAGGAATTTCTCATGCAGCTTCTTTGTTTCCTCTTCCATCCATGCTTTCTCAGCTTCCACCAATTCTGCTCTGGAAGTGTCCGGCGTGATAATAAGCTTTCCGTCTTCATATTTGACCAGTACAGGATCCCCGGCTTTGAATCCCAGCTCTTCAACCCACAATCCCTGGAGTCTGAGCATCGGAGCTGACTTGCAGCCATAGCCGCCGAAACTACTGACTTTCAACTCTCTGTAATCTTTCTTTTTTCTTGTAATAATTTTGCTCCTTTTGATTCACGTATCAATTTGATTTGAACTCATCATTGTACATGGCCGCATGTCCGTCGAGCAAGATTTGCATGATCGCATGTCCATTTCAAAAATACATGGTCAGATGTCCATTTTTGTGTTATACTCTATTTGGAAAATTGCGCCCGACCGGGCAGATTGTGAGATAAAATTGATGAGTGAAGAAAAGAAAACCGGAAGGAAATTAACCCAGGCTCGCAGAGAAGCCAATGCAAGATATAATAGCAAATTTGTTGAAGTGAAAGTGCGCATGACCCCTGAGCACAGAACCGTGGTTCAGGAGCATGCAACCTCTATTGATGAAAGCACCACCGCCTTCATCAATAGAGCCATTGAGGAAACAATGACCCGCGATCAGGAGAAGAAATTCAAGCAGTAAATCAAATAAATCCGGCAGTATCAGACTGTGTAAAACAGCCCTTCACTGCCGAATCTGATTCGCATACATTTATGTACTTTTCTGTTCGTAATTGTCAGAACAAGGCTCTCATTTTCTGTCATAGTAATCAGTCAAAAAAATCACTCCTTCAAACCGTGTAAAATCTGTGTAAAACTCGGTTTTTCCCTTTAAAATTCCTAGTAAAATCAAGCTTTCCCGAGACTTGCCAGTATCCTGCCGTGGCAGATAAATAATATCTTAATCATGACTTTATATACCTTCATAAGCCTTCAAATGCTATAACTACTAGAATTCCGGCATTTTCTTGATTTTTTATTTTCGCCCCGTTCTACGCATATCTACATAAATCTGCGTAAGCAACAGGGCAAATGATTAAGTAAATTTCATGATATTGCAACCCTGGCGAACGTATAATTATCAATCGTTTTTCCATCCACAAAAAGTGGTCATGGTGTTATCTTCGATCCCATATTGAAAATATCTATCAATTTACTTTTCCATCTTATATTCCAATTCTAATTCTTCCGCCAGATACGCATCACTCATGCAGTGCATATCTGAGATTCCATCTCGAATCAACGGATAAACCTCGGAATGATAGAAGAAGTCCAATGCTGCATCTAAAGAGATACCCTGCCGCTTTGCAAAGCACTCGATCACACGGGCATATTTTTTCTGGAGTAGAATCGGATTTGCTTTCATAGCATCTCACTCCCTTCAAAACACAGCAATTCCAACGCTTTTTCAGTTCGGAAACAGATTTGCAGGTTCGGCTTTTCATATCGCAAACGGCTGATGGCTTCTGTCTTGTCAATCAGACCATCAAAAAACAGCTCAACCGTGTTGAATACTTTATCGTTAGCAACACCTCCAACCACAAGGTCATAGTCAGTAGTATCGTTTCCACTGCGGCAGTTTAAAATAAAATCCAACCAATTCTCAGAATAAGAATCAAATTTCAGAGTTTTCAATCCAGATTTCCGGCTATCATCAAAAGAAAAACGAGATATAACTCCGTTTTTTCCTCTGCGTTTGAATTTTCCACACCATTTCTCTGCCTGCTCATATAGGGGAGTAACGTAGAATCCACGCCCAAAGTCCACATTCTGACGCGAATGGTTCAAATCAGGCACTATAATTTCTAAAGAAGAACCATGGTAAAGAATCATATGGTCACCCCCCTTTCTCTCATCACATCAAGGAGGTCATTTATGATATAATCCCGGCTCTGAGTATGCAGGACTTCATATTCTGGCACAATATAACCGTTCAGTATGTCACCTTCCGTAAGCGCTGAATAAACCTGTTCCGCATCCACGCCAAGTTTTACGGCGATGTTTTCGATACAGAATACGACAAATTCCAATACCATGGAGTTCTTAATTTTTTCTTCAGACTTCATAATTCATGCCACCCTTTCTTTGTTACAGGTAAATATTAAAATTAGGAAGAAACCGTTAGTCCAATATATGTCAATGCAAAATAATTTTTTAATATCTACAATAATGCAAGAACTTATTATGGCAGTTCGATAAGAGGTTCTCTTCTGACATTTTAACATGGTTTTGGCTGGCAGTACATCCATTTTCTTTCGGTGAATCGATGATTAATGGATACTCCAGATAAATTTCACTTCCTTAACACCATTCTCCCGCAATTTTGTTAAATACAGGAAAACGAAAGGACTCACTGCTCTCACTACCTCAGTTCCGTCACTCCCCTACTCCCTCCAAATGTCATCTCCATTAATTCCGCCGCAATGCTCATACTGCATATCCGCATCAGATTATCCTCTGCATCCTCCTTCGCCAAAAAGTTCATGCTCCCATACCACACAATTTCTTCATCTACAATTACATAATGCTCACAGAATTCCTCCGCAAGCTGAACATAAAATCCCGCTTTCCGCATGCGCTCGTGCAGTTCCATCCAATAGTCGCTCTTCCCATAACCATACGCATCCGGTGCCCAGGTTACAATGGTAACCTTTACACCTGCCTCCTGCCTGCTTCTCAACATTGAAATGATATGACTGACTTTCTGGCCGCTAATAACCGGACTTGAAATAATGATACTTTTATCAGCATTTATCAAATCCCGATTATAAACATCGGCATAGTTTTCATAATCAAAGATAGCATTTGCGTCCTGCTTTCCATTTTCTGCGTCCGTACAAATCTCATACCCAATCTGTTTATAAGCTCTCATCCGCTTCGCATACATATTGTCAAACATTGGAATATGGCTGTCAACATAGTCGTAAACGATGACATTTTCTTTTCCCTCATAATCACGGTTCAGGCGCCCGGCATACTGTTCTACAACGCCTTTCCATGCTACCGGCGCTGCCATGATCAGTGTGTCCAGCCTTGGAAAATCAAATCCTTCCCCGACTAATTTACCCGTGGCGACAAGTATCAATGATTCATGATCGGGAATCTTCTGCATTTGTTCCCGTATCGCTTTATGCTCTTTCTTAGAATTATTGCCTGTCATCAGAAATACGTGATCTGCATAGTCATTGAGGTGATGATACAGCCCCTCTGCATGATCTTTATATTTTGTCAAAACAACCGGAGTTCTCCCTTGTAAAACACATGATTTTACATCTTCTATTATCTGCCGGTCTCTCATCTCATTATTTCGGATGATTTCGTAGGCATCATTTGGATGTATTTTCTGTCCTGCACCACGTGGGACAACTGCTCTTGTAAAACGTGGATATACCAGATGGCCTATCTTCTGCTCTTTTGCCTTATCCTTGGCAGTAAATTGATACCTGATCGGCCCGATCAGCATATAATTGATTTTCTCAAGACCGTCTCCCCTCATCGGCGTGGCTGTCACTCCATAGACATACTTTGCCTTTACTTCATTCAGAATATTTACGATTCTGTCAGAAGCTGAATGATGGCATTCATCAACTATCACCATACCATATTCCGATAATCTGGGATGAAATTCGCCTTTTTTGCAAACAGAACCCACCATGGCAATGTCTATAATACCCGTAGTGGAATCATGCGGGCCCTGAAGCCTTCCGATCAAACTTTTTCGTTTTTTCTTCCTTCCTGTTTTTGTTTCATATTCAGGCATTTCTTCTTCAATAACAAGAAATTTTTCTAACGATTCTATCCATTGATCAATCAGTGTTGAGGATTCCAATAAAATGAGTGTACTTGTCTTCCGCTCTGCAATCAATGCGCTGCAGACTACCGTCTTACCAAATGCCGTAGCCGCATGCAGGATGCCGTTATCATAATGCAGTAGTTTTTCTACTGCCGGTTCCTGCTCTTTTCTAAGTTCGCCTGAAAAATTAATATTGATATGCCTCCCGGTAGCGCGTTCATCCACAACATCATATGGAGTTCCAGCTTCTTTACACTTTTCGATCAGTTCATCTAACAGCCCTCTCGGAATTTCAATATAGCCATTCTCATCCTTTCCAAAATATATCCATCTGGAATTTTCAAAGTTTGATAAGCCAATTGCCTGATTCTTGTAGAAAATTGGGTTGCTGAATGCAGCCAGTTTACGAATCTGATTCTGGATAGCCGGTTTCAGATTTATAGTATCGACATACAGCCCATTTGACAGAACAACATTTAACTTGCCATCTACATCCGCTGCATGGAATTTTCTATTTCTATTCCACGGCTTTGAACGGTTACCATCTTCATTCGTCCTTTCACAGCCATTCTCTGCCACTGTATACTCAGGCTCCCATTCCTTTATCTTTTCCTCAAGAAAATCTTTCGTGAGTCGGGGCGTACCCATTAATACCGACCATTGATCCGGATATGCATTCCATTTTTCATCAATAAATGCACTATTCCCCTCCAGTAATGCCTTGCCCTGTAACGGAAGTGCAATCAAATTGCCCAAACCGCCTTTCGGCAGGTGATCTTGTGCTGGCAGCATTCTATCATAGTATTTGAAAGATTTTAGATTTACTTCCTCCGCACCTTTTTCAAGTAAAGCGAAACCAAATTTTCTGACTAATGCAGCCGATACCGGCTTATCCAAGAAAATCCATAGATGTGCACCTCTGCCGGAGCGGGAGCGTTCAAGCAGGAAATAGATCCCGTTCAAATCACAGATTCTGCACATCGCATTTACCTCATTCCGCCACTCTTCATCAGTATTCGCAAAATCTTTCTTTTCTGCACTTTTCTCATGGTTATCGAAGTCAAATACTAAGAAACGGCAGGTGTTATCTGTAAGTAAAGGATAAACTCCTATTACATCAGATGCTTCATATGATTTTCCCAATAGATGTGCTTTAATCTGGCGGATCGTAAGCCTGCTCCAGTCCCTGTATTCACAATCCATGCATTTTATTTTCGTACCGCTTTTTCTATAACATCTCTCAGACCAAAAGTTATTGCACTGGGGATAATAATTCACTTCGCCCGTTGATTTCTTAATTGTTCGTTTGCTGTAAACATCCTGGCGTCCCCAGAACCTTGCGTAAAATCGATTTGCCATTTCATCTGTGATCTGAGCTGGGTGAATGATCCGCGAGCCCTGGTTTGGATCGTATTCTTCATCTTCTTCGTATGAGTCGAGTCTTGCGATTGCCTCTGTATATGAAATGCTTTCTTTCTCCAGCAGTGATTTTAATATTTTATTTTCTTTCCGCAGTCTATTCACCTGCTGTCGTAGTTGATCAAGTTCGTCATTACTCATACTCTTACCTCATACCGTTTCCCTCGGTAATGTCAAATTCACTACCTGTTTTTATTGTTAAACCTTGATTTTATGGGAGTTTGCAAAGAATGAGCAATGACCTCCCTTTTTTTGGTATAATGTCAATCGCCAAACCAACCTTATACAAAAGGAGACATTGCTCATGGACATTATAATTTATTTACTAGGCATTATTCAATACCTTTATTAAATGAATTGCTGGTTATTAAATTTTATCTGCAGATATATCCCACTCAAGCAGTGGCTTTTGATGATTCCCATTCTCCCAAATATCAAAAATTCAAAATTGATGAACTCCCACGTGTCACTGACTTCCGGCAGGACTGGACTTACAAGGAACTCATCCCTTACTTTGAAAAATGTTACGCTAAGAAAATACGCCCCGTCAGCCGCCGCTCTGAATGTGACATCCCGGTCAGCTGCATCTGCCCCCGCTGTTGCGCCCCCAAGCCTTTCCTCTACAAGAATAACGTTTCCAAAGGGCAGCTTCTCTGTAAGGTCTGTGATGCAAAGTTCTCTCAAGAGGAAAGCCGCTTCTCTTCTGTAAAACTGCGTTGCCCACACTATGGGAACACCCCGCCAAATTACAACATCTCTGATGGTATGTATGGTACTGTACCCTCTGCCATCACTCTGCAACTTAATCAGCCAGCCTTTTGCTTCCGATAGTTTTACCTTGTCAATCCGCTTGTTTCCAAAAGTTTCTTTCTTGATAATATTGATTACAAAGTTGTAATTCGCCTCGGTATTATGCCTTACACCAGTTTTCTGTGAGATATTTTTTCACCAGTTCTAAAACCGTCATATTTCCAGCATCAGAGAAACTCTATTTTCATCATATCAGAACGCTTACGCAACGTACGACCAACCTTATTTTCATAAGCATGTTTATAAATATATTTATGAAGCCAGTTGTTCAATTGCCTGTCATAATAAGTATTATACTGAATCTCTATCGGATAATGGTAATTGCTTAACTGGAAATAAACATGGACTCCTCTATACCCATCATCATTAGCCTTACCATCAGACAAATCCGCTACACGAATATTTTTACAATCGCCAAGATCCAGTATATCTTCATAATTATCACATAAAGCTCGAAATCCCAGCATATCATCAAAAACCTTCCTTGCTTGGTGGTCTGGATAATATTTTTTATATTTTAATCACAATCCTTATTCTCCTTCATATCTTAAAAATATTCTCTCCCCGAATTCTCAATTACTTTATTACGTACTTAGTACCTCTTCCCCTACCTTCAACTTTTATGACACCTTTTTGTCCCATATCTTTCAACAACTGTGTTGTCTTTGATTTGCCAAACGGGACATACGGTGCAATTTCGCTAATTGATTTTAATATTGTTTTACTTAAAACTTTATATATCTTTTTCTCATCTTCCGTTAAATTTAAATTCTCCTCAAAAACCGGAAGTACCATCTTAATTGTATTTTCTGATATTTCAAATTCTGGTTTTTTCAGTCCCTCTTCATAGAGTTGTTTTATTCTTGTAATGCCTGTTCCGAATATCTCAACAAACCCTAATCTATAAAATACGTTTGCAAGATTTCTATTTCTTAGAACTGAAATTTTACCTGATAAATATTCTTCTTCCGTTATTCCGGAGGGCAATCCTCCTGGTGAAATAACTTCTATCCTATCATCAAACATTAGAACTCTTATTTGTGATTCTACATCCCACATTCTATGAATCAAAGCATTTGCAATTGCTTCTCGAAATGCAGCTTCTGGTATTATTTCGATCTTCTTTCTATCGGCTCCCTGTATTTCTTCATATTGATAATAATCTCTAAATACATCTAACGTTTTGTCATATACATCCAATACTGATATCTTTTCAAATGTTGCTCTCTTTTGAATGATACTGATATTTTCACCAAATTTTACCATATCAATTCCCGGAAAATGATTTTTATCTGCCAAAATACCAGCAGCATTATTATATCCATTGAATCTGTCATATAGGTTCAATGTTTTTAATGTATCTTGATTAAATGTTTCGATCTGAATACTTTCTTTTAATTTTTGATGCAAGATTTCGAAAGCTAAATCCTGTTCTTTATATGGCAACTCTTCAAATCCGATGTTTTTTCCTTCCAAAATAAGTCTTGAAAATTCTAGCGTATCTACCTCTATTGTCGCTGTATCGTTTCGCTTATATGCTTTTGATTTGTATAAATACGGCTTTTGACCACCACTTTTTACGGTAAGCTTGATCGTTTTATCATTATTTTGTATTTCCAGAGTATAATTAGGTTGTGGAGAAATACTATCATTAATTTTATTTTCAATGTCCAAACATGCTTGTTTTATGTCCGGCACTCCTTTAATGTTACCAGCGTCATCGATTCCAAAAAAAATTTCTCCTCCATCATAATTTGAAAAGGCACTTACTGTTTTTAAAAACGTGTTTGTTATTGTTTCTTTGAATTCTATAACCCTTGTTTCACGCATACTGTGCATATCCTTTCCATTTTCTTGTTTATATTATATGCAAAAGTGCGCAAAAAATCAATCGTATTTTTTTGCGATTGATTTTGCGCACTTTTAATACTGTATACTTTTAATACGATAATCAGTTACTATATCATGCAGGGCAATTTGCCCCATTTCACTCGCGCAGATCAATAACAGCTAATCCGCCAATCTCTCCCATCTCAAACTTCATTTCTCTCTCAAGCCAGCTAAGATCTTGCCCCTGGCGTTCGACAAAAATCTTTAAGTAATTCGGTATTCCTCTTCCACTGTGCTTAATGCCATATACCCCGTCTTTGTATTGAGAGTCCATTCCGCCTAATTTTATCAATCTCTGATTGAGTTTATTAAATATATGATCGCTCTTGCTCAGATCCTGAAATAATTTATCTAAAAGAGATAATTTCAATGAATGATTTAGTACCTCTGTATCAAATATTTTATGTCTTGGCAAATTAAAAAGAATCTCACTAATACTTCCAGCATCTGATAAAAAACATCCGTTAATGCAGTCTTCACACCATCTGAGTGTTTCTTCCCCTATGAATTGAATATTTTTTATTTGTTCTGTTATGTCCGGCTGCGTGGTCGTGTAGAACATATATAAAGGATACGCATTTCTATATCTGGCTTCATTCAAAAGCAAATCTATCTGGAATCCATTTTTATTACCATAACTTAATAATGAATAATTATCCTGATTATTTGGCCATAACTTTTTAGCCTGTACCAAAAATCTATAGCCATTATACTTATCTTTATAATAAGGATCCGCCGTTAATATCCACCACTCCCAATCCGCTCCATTCGTTGATTCTTCATGGCGTGAAAATGCCTTATAATAAATATTGGGATTGCTGCTTGATATATCATATAGCAGCCAATCTGTCAGAGACTCTTCTTTTACATGCACCTGCTTCAGTAACCATTCATAAATAAAAGCAGAACACTGATGGAACATAAGCTCTTCTTCCTCTTCTCCAATAACTACTACTCTTTTCATTAGTGCTTTTCCTCCCGGGTTAGTGCAATCAAATTGCCCAAACCGCCTTCTGGCAGGTGATCTTGTGCTGGCAGCATTCTATCATAGTATTTAAAAGATTTTAGATTTACTTCCTCCGCACCTTTTTCAAGATTGTTATACTATGCAATAAGACCTGCCTGATATTGCTGTATTATTATCAACCTTTTGTTTCATAAAGCTTTTTACTACTTCCCCATATAAAAAATATCTTAATCCACCGAATCTTGACTCTTCCCAGCTTCTTTTCTTCTCTTCTTCAGCGCAGCCTTCCTCTGGCGAGTTTCATACATATCCCGAATCCACACCTTAACCGGCGCCTTCCACTGTTCCTTGGGACTTGGAATATTCTTGATCAGGCTTTTCGGATTCAGCCCCATTTCTTTTGCCATGCGGATGTCTTCCTCTGACAACCTGCATTTCTTCTTCGCTTCTGCCCATAACTCCTTCTTATATGCCATTTCGATTCCTTTCTGATTATCCGTTGTATCTTTCTTAAATTCTGCCGTATTACTTCAGGTGGCTCATATGAGCCCAGATTTGATAATCTATACTGCGTACATTTATATTTCTATGTTTCTTTTTCAGATATTCAGCGGCCTCGGCAATCATCTTCTGCGCTTCTACCGGTTTTACTTCACGGCTAAAAAATCCATTTAAAAATCGAATTATATGCCTGTCCGGTTTTAACAAACTTGAATCACCGCAGAGCATTTTGAGATAAGCAAGAGAGATTCCGCTTCCCTGTCCTTTTACCGCTTGATACTTCTTTGCAATACTTTCATTGAATTTTTCAGTAAAATCCTGCAGTGTTTCGATACCGTTTTTCTGCATTATTTTTGCACAATTAAGAACAGCCTCTGATTTTAAGATTCCATTTTTACTTGATGTTCTCTGTTCATTTTCTACTACATATCTTGCAAAGTCCAGTACCCCCGTCTCTTCAATATTTTCTATTAATTGACTGATTGTATGCTGTTTATCTGCCGGAGAAAAAGCATCGCTCTGCCTGTACTGCTGAATGTTATATTTTTTACAGTATTTTATTACTACATTGTATGTTAAAGTATAAGTAACACCAATTGAATAAATTGCGTCTAAAAGGCATAGTGGCAGGCATGAGTAAAAATACTCTTTCGGCAGTTCTATTTTATCTAAGTCAAACTGGCTTTCCAAATAATCTGCCAACGTAATATTATCTGACACAAGGTGATCATCTGAATAAGAAGGCATATAGTTCCCATCTTGCATTTGGATTTCCTCTTTTCTATAGTGATTATTTTACCATTTTATTACGTCTAATGTGTTTTCACAATATGCAATACTAAATGCAACTTCTCATATCAGTCTCTACCCATCATAAATATTTTCTATACACTCAGACCGTGTCTTCAAGTAGAATGTATATCTCTGTCTGACAGTTAATTCGAGCTATTCATTCTATTTTTCGATTACTTTTATAATAATAGCATTCAGCCATCTTTCAGATTTATGCTCTACCCGCACATCCTTTGTAATCCACCACTCATCTAATATATATCCACCTTGTTCCGAGAGTATTTGTGACAGTTCTTCCTGTGTAAGATCACAAAAATACCGGTCACCAGACCATCTTTCAGAAATCCCGTATTTCCATGAGGCATATAGGACGCCTCCCTCTCTTAAGGCAGTCATCATTTTCCCGATTATCTCCGGTAACTTATCTCTCTTTACATGCAGCAAAGAGGCGCAGGCCCATATACCGTCAAACGCCTCTTGATAATCCATATCCTCAAAACGGAACTGCACTACCTTCTGGCCGGTCAGTCGTTCAGCAGCTTTACACATCGACTCTGATGCATCGGCAGCCGTCACCTGATATCCCTGTTGTATAAACCAATAGCTATCGCGACCACTGCCGCAGCCCGCATCCAATATATGCGCACCTGGCTCCATGTATTTTAAAAAGCGGCCGTAAACTTCTGACATATCAGCCTTCCAGGTGTTTTCTATAAATTCCTCTGCATGCTCATTATAATAGGTGATTGTCTTACTATCTTCCATCCGTATTTCCCGCCTTCCATAAACTTTCTGGATTTCTTATTTATTTCAAGGAAGCAGCTACAGAATCAAATCCGCAGGACATTTCCATAATCCATATCCCTGCAGCAAGGCGGATTCATGCAGTGGTTTTAAATTATGTTCAAGTATATTCGTAAATCTTTCCTCCGTGTTTCCCTCGATAAATAAGGTTTCACTTGCCCATATTGCATTGAGATTATCTCTCCTGCAATTTTCGAATTTTTTACGGATACCGGGATTGCTGAAAACAATTTTATATAAGTAATACTGATTGCCAGCCAGCCCCGGAAAATAGCTGTCCCATTCGGGAAGTCTGTTATTCTTGCTGGAATTCAGCCGCTTCTCCATTGGCGTTAAGTTCCATAATTCGTCATTTGCGATGTATGACCGTGGAACAAAGTGATCCAAGTCATAACTTTTAAGATCCAATTCTTTTCCTGAGTAGATATCATATATCGGAGAGCCGCCTGTTTCGACCGCACTCTTCCATAGCTCTCTGGCGTGATGCAATTTCCGGACCTTGTTATTCTCGCGCTCTAATTTATATATGATGCCGGGAACCCCCGGGTTACGGTCCTGCAGAAAACGGATTTTCTTTAATTGGATCCAGCTGTATATTACGGGATAGTTATCCAGAATCAGCTGCCTCCAGTGCGGATTTATTCGGATCTTTTTCTGCAGTCCTTTTCCATCAATAATGGTGTAGAGAAGCGATGTTTTTTCATTCATCCGATTGATATACTCAATCAGCCTCCCCCGCTGGTTCCAAAGTTTGTTCCCGCCTCCGAGCTCATCCAGGAAAGATGACAAAAGCCTGTACGGAACGCAGTTCGTAAGGTTCGTTTTATCACTTCTCAGTTCCTTTTCATTCAGCTTGATGGCCGCTATAATGTCTTCCCTTTCTGCATCTTGTGGTAAATCCGTGTTCTTAGCCAGAGTGTTAATGGCATGTTCAAGAAAATTCTCTGTTTTGTTTTTTATAACCGGTCCCAGATGGAGGTGAAAACAGGTGACTGTATACCAGGCCCCGCAGATCATTTCATTAATAATAGCATCAAAACTTACCACTTCGTTATCCCTAATTAAATTCAGGATTGCTTCGAGCCAATAGAATTTATAACACTGGGAAGGGTCATCCAGCATTTTTGCAAATTTAATTGTATCTAGATTATTTTCATAAATAATTTCTGAATCCAATTTTAATTCCATACTCATGTTTCCACCAATCCCTTACCTGACAAATTTACCGCCGCTCAATCCGTCATCGATCTTCTTTTGTATATGAATCAAGCCGTTATTTTCCCAGAAGCTCATAATAGAATATATACTGCTGCATAACCCCTTCACAGCCCTTATACCGCCTTTTCGGAAACCCTTTCGGATAATGCTGTTTTAATGCCTGATTAATATGAGTGTCTACTGGAAAAGCCTGGAGGTGATGGAGCGCAAACAGACAGATACAGTCAGCCACCTTTTCGCCTACGCCGAATAGCTTCAACAGCTCTTCTTTTGCCTTTTTATACGGCATCTGCCGGATCTCATCCAGGGATATATCACCATTTACCACGCTTTTGGCTGTCCTGACCACATATTTGCTCCTGTATCCCAGATTGCAGGCCTTCAGCTCGTCCTCATCCAGGCAGGCCAAAGCCTCCGGTTTCGGAAACGTATTATAAATGTTGCCGTCAGCATCCTGTTTTCTATCCCCGTATTTTTCGCTGATATTTTGTATGCACCTTCTGATCCGGACAATATTATTCTGCTGGGATATCAGAAACGACACAATCATCTCCCATAAATCCTGATGCAGGATGCGGATGCCGCTGCCAAATTCTGAGGCAGACAACAGATACCGGTCACGCTGGCTGATACATTTTTGATAGTCTTCATAGTCAGTATCCAGGTCAAAATAGTGCTTCCAATAATTTTCGTATTCTGCCTCATCACAATAAAATGTGCATTGGTTCCCGCTCTGCCGGACTTCCAGATATCTCTCCCCGGCGATCACGGAATATGTATCTTCCCCCTTCTGGCTCATCCGAAAACACTGTCCGGAATCGCAGATCTGGGATATATCAAAATAATTCAGTGTTTTTTCAGTCATTGCTTTCATCCGTATCTCTTCTACTCCACTCCTGACTTTGCGCAGATATCCGCAAGACAGCATTTATCACAGTGCGGCTTTGTCCGTGCCGTACAGACATCCCGTCCGTGGTATACAAGCCTGTGGCAGAAGTCACTCCCTTCCGCCGGCGGTATAAGCTTCCACAAGGCCATCTCTACTTTTTTAGGATCTTTTATTTTGTCTACCAGTCCAATGCGGTTTACCAGGCGGATGCAATGTGTGTCTGTCACAATCGCCGGCTCACCGAATACGTCCCCCATGATTAGATTGGCGCTTTTTCTTCCTACCCCCGGAAGCTTCAGCAGCTCATCAAAGGTTTTCGGTATGCCGCCGCCATATTGTTCCTTTAATATTTTCATGCAGGCGCTGATGTCTCTGGCCTTGCTTTTGCCAAGCCCGCATGGCTTTACGATGCGCTCAATATCCTCCACATCGGCTTGGGCAAGCGCATTCACATCCGGGTACTTTGCATATAAATCCTCTACCACCACATTTACCCGGGCATCTGTACACTGTGCTGCCAGACGCACACTCACAAGCAGTTTCCATGCCTGGTCATAGTCCAGGGTACAGTCCGCATCCGGATATTCCTTTTTCAGACGTTCTATGATTTCCAATGCTAATTCTTCTTTTGTCATCTTGATCCTCCAATTAAGAATTTATCAAAATCTGTTTGCTTACCCTCCGCCTATAGAGGTGGGAGGATTATCCGCTTTCAAGATTAATCTTCTTCTATTATAACAACCTTGCACATTGCTTTCCAGTTATAATTCTCTGCGTTTCTATTATAGATCAAAGTGGGCAAGCCCACATGGTCTTCCCACCCCCTCACTCATGTGGGGCTTGCACACTTTGGCGCCGCTTTGCGGCTATATACCTTATCATGGCGTGTGCATCCCCCGGAGGGTTTTATATAATTAGCAAGTGCTAAGCACTTTCCTATTATATAAGAAACAGAGCCGCAGCTCCATAGAAGTTTCTTCCACTATGAAACAACAGCTCTTAACTTTTTTTCATGAAATGTTATAAGTCCTTTATCTCTTCCATCATAGCTCTTCGTTTCCGATACTTATATCTCCAGGATCCCACAATCCGTTCCACGATTTCCGCCCCGCCTCTGAACTCCTTCATATGGGACAAAATCTGTACTATCTCCTTGTACGTTGATCGGTTGCTGGCCCGATCCGCCATCCCTTCTATATTGTCTGCATATATCTGAACTATCTCTTCGGCATATTCTTTCTGTAATATTTTCTCATAACGGCGCAGTATGTTTAAACTTCCCGATTTTTTTATCGCCTCCAGCAAACGCCCATAAAGCCCTTCTTCCTGCAGCAATTCATATAAATGCTGCTCGCCATAAGGCGCCGTAAAAACTGCTTCCCGCTTCTGTTCCCATTCTTTACTTGTAAACAAAGCCTTATATTCCTCATAGTCTTCCTTCGAGGCCCATGATTCATTTAGGATGATGTCTTTTAATTCTGCACGGTACTTCTCCACATCCCCCATCTGTTTATAAATCTGCATCAGAGTGCGTCTGTATTCCATTACCAGGACAGGTTTGCCTTTTGACTGTTCCAAACTTTCCTTGATAAGACCGATTGTCTGTTCATAAGCGCCTGCCTTCTGGCCCTTGCTGATCCAATATCTCCGTACGTCATCCAGATTCCAGTACTGCCGCGAAAATTCCGTCAATTCAGTGTCCGAATACCCCAGCTCTTCCATAAAATATAGTATATCTGTCACACAGGTACTTATTGTGTAAGAATCCTCCCAGGTGACCTTCCGGCTATCACATTTCTTTAATGCCTCTTCAACAATGTTCAACATTTCTGTGATATATTCTCTTTCGTCAAAGAAGTCCTGCATAAACCCCCAGGCCCTTTCTGACCGGTAATGCACTCCACTTCTGCTTACGATATCTTTTAAACCTGAGAATATCATATCCCCGATACTCTGTTCACCGCAATCATCCAATAACTCTTCCCATATTTCAGTACAAAATTCAAGAATCTCATCTGTTACGCCGTCTGATTCGTCGACGGCCACATATTCAAGCTCTTTATATAAATACAGCGACAGTTCAAAAACCTCTTGATAGCAGCCACGCTTCATCAGTTTCCCCGTTATATCCCCCATGATCCTGTATATCTGTTTTTCCAGTTTTGAGGCATGGTAATAGTCCAGGTATCCGTACTCCTGGCACTGTTTTTAGAAAATCTTATCGATCTGACTTTTGAATATCTCCATCATTTCCCGGCTGTCGCTGAATTCATACTGGATTTTGAATTTCTCATATAAGTTCTTATCCTTGTACAGAAGTTGTTTGACATAATCTCTGAGATCAGCTTCACTCACACGGTCAACGGAAGCGGAGATTTCCTGTCTCCTGTGTTCTGTATCCGGGATGTCACCGGCTTTTCCGGAATCACTTGCAGATCTGCTGCTCCCGGCAGCCATACATTGATTTGTAAGCTCATACAGAACCGCCGCCATATGCTTACAGTATCTTCCCTCCTCTGCATAAGGGCAGTCACAATACATCTCCAGCACTTCATCATCATCTACTATAATTTCCACTTCATAATTGTATGAGCCGTTTATAATTGCCTCATAGCCATCTTCTGTAGACAAGACATCGGAAACCAATCCTTCGGCCCAGTAATCATAGCCTCTTTCTAATATCTTGGAAGAAAACAAATTTTCCCATCCCTCATATATCATATGTACTGCCTCCATATCACTTTTTTTAATTATATCACTCCGTGTGATGGAAATCAGCATGCTTCTGCAATATATTCAGTTTAAACTCAGAATATTGGCTGCATTTCACCCCCAAGCTCTCCTGACGCTTTCCTGCTGTACCACGCAATCAGAAGCCCAAGCGCAGCCGCCGCGTAAAAGATAATAAATACCCCATGATCCAGCTTCTCAAACAGAAAACCATAGACCATCTGCCCAACCGGCTGTGCACAGGTTGATACCGCAATGATCCAGGATATTACTTTTCCGATCATTTCCTGCGGCACTGTCATTTGGATATAGGACATAATCTGGATGGTGTATATAGATGATAATGCCATGATAACCATTCCTACTGCCGTCAGCGCCGCATACGTCAGATATGCCGGACCGTCTATCATCAAAATGACACCGATAGGCCCCAGGAGAATTCCACAGTATGCTATCAGTCTCCAACTATTCCCCACTTTCAGTCTTGCCCCCAGCACACCGGCTCCCACTCCGCCTGCCAGTCCGCCGACCGCCAGTGCCGCCTGCATGAATCCATACAGTCTGGATGCTTCGCTCTCTGAAAACCTCAGCAGCTGCATAACGATTACAGGAAGCCCTATAATCATCAGGGAGGACATCACCAGATTTACCCCCGCACAGCAAAGTGTCAGCTTTCCGATCTCAGACTTTTCACAGCTGATGTAAGATATGCTTTGTTTTAAATCTGCAGCTGCCTCACGCAGTACGGAGACATTCCGTGTCCTACGTGAAGAGGGGATATGAATAAAGAGTTCCATGACCGCCGATAAAAAGAAACATCCTGCAGCCATAGCCAAAACCGGGTAAATCCCCCATAAACTGTATGCAATTCCTCCAAGTGCAGGCCCCAGAAGACCTGAAAGCGAAGATACCATATTAATGACTGCATTTGCCTGCATCACTCTTTCACCGGACACCAACACCGGTATGCTGGCCTGCACGGAAGGCTGGTAAGCGCCGGATATGCCGTAAAGCATAAACAGCATCACCATAACAAGCCCCGTTATATTAACTTTTCCGTAAAATAGTAAAAAGAGGATTGTCAGGGCCGAAGTAAAAAAGTCCAAAAATACCATGATATTTCGCTTATTTACCCGATCCGCTATGATACCTCCGATGGGTGACATTACCGCCAGAGGAATAAATGCGCACCCGGAAACAACACCAAGTACCGCCGCTGAACCCGTTACGTTCAGCAGATGAATCGGCAATGCAAATCTCATAACCGCATTGCCGAACAACGAAATAATCTGACCGGCCACGACCAGCCAAAAATCTTTTGAGAATCCTTTTTTTTGCTTCATATATTCTGCCTCCATTTTTTGTTTTAGATACCGACCGTTGGTATGTATATATTCAAAAATTATCTGTCCTGTTCAGGCAGGACAGATTGTGATCATCCTAATTATTTTTGTTTTTCTGATATATAGCTGCATATTCTTCCAAAGCAGCCAGCACTTTATCGTCAATAACATTGATCCCAAATGATTGCAGTATTATGTGATAAAACTTTACCTTCTCAATCATCTCCTCCGGACCGCAATGATAAATCATCGGGTTGAGCCATACATTTCCCAGCAGCATAATGACTTCCGCCAGCTGCTTTGGATAATCCGTCTGAATGGAACCGTCTTCGATTCCCTCTTCAATCACCTTCCAGACCAATTCCGTTGCCTCTCTCTGGACAGAGTCACGCAAATATAGCACGAGAAGCTGCGGGTTCTTCAGCATATCCGGAGCCACTTCAAACATCTCCTTCTGTGCAGGATTGAACGCAGATACCCGGAAAAGTTCCTTCAGCTTTTCCATCCCGCTCAGATCTTTTCTATTGGAGACCTTCATCATCTCTGACTCAGAGCCAAGATACATCTTGTCGGCAACTGCCATCATGATATCCTCTTTTGACTTAAAATGATGGTATATGGCCCCCTTGCTTAGACCGCCCAGGTGATCGATTATGTCCTGAATGGATGTATGGTCATACCCCTTCTCACTGTACAGACGGGCAGCGGTATCAATGATTAAATTCCTGGTTTCTTCAGGATATTTGTTTCTTGCCATGTCTCACTCCTATTTCTCTGTAACATACTAACGGTATGTTTATTTTACATACTTACGGTATGTATGTCAAGAGATTTTTATGTTTTACTGGAAAGGATGTAAAACTAATACACTATATCCCGTATCTTATTGCTCAACCCGAATATCTCCATTCTTAGACTCCAACTCGATCTTCACTGTCGGCCTATCGCCCACATCCCCTTCTATGCGGCCCTTTTCAACAAGCATCCCGTCTGAAAGAGGGGCCTTGACGGTTCCGTTTTTCGTTACCGCTCTCAGTTCATACTCCAGCCCCCGTGGAAGGAGGAGCTCGATCTTATCATTTTTATTATAAAAGGATAAATCTCCATCCACCTTTTCATATGAAACATACAGCTTCCCAGAGTTCTCTGCCCGGTAAACGCCGCTGCCTGCTGCGGATTTGATTACTGCATTCCCGCTTGTGGTAGTGTAAGAGATTGTACCTTCCATTTTGCTGCATTTCAGTTCTCCTGAGGTTGTTTCCAGGCGGATCTGCCCGCCCCGGATCTTGCCCAGCTTCAATGTTCCCCTGGTCGTGGATAAATAAATGGATGGTGCACTGGCCCCGCTGATCGTAACCGTACCGGACGTACTGTCAATCCGCAGGCTTTCCAAATCCAGGACCGTCCGACTTAGATTAATATCCCCATCTGTAGTCGTAACCCCCAGGCTGCCCGAATAAGAATCTGGAAGATAGACCTCCACGTATCTGTGAAAACCACTTTTAAATAATGGCTTTTTCCCTTCGCTGATTTGCAGCGAATTTCCTTGTTGTTTCACACTCGCAAAATATCGCTTATCACAGTCTGTCATAAATTCTTTTACTGTAATTGTCTCGTCACTGCTTTTGTAAAATGTAATCTCCTCCTCATCATAAAATATATTCAATTCTGTTATGCTGTCAGATGGAAATTTAAGTACATTCGGTTCATCTGCCGGCTTTTTTGCACATGCTCCTCCAATTAATATTGTAACTGCAGCTATAATACCGCATCCCCATATTTTTCCTGCATACTTCATAATACAGCCTCCTAAGCTCCTGCTCTCTCGGTTTGAGTGAACCATTCATTCATATTGTGTTTAAAATATTGGGGGCATCCCTGCCCCATTGTTTCATTGCTGTTTCATTTTTTATAGGCATGGATCATATTATCCATACATACTTCCTTCGCCTCTTCCGGTGAAATATCCTGCTTCTCAAAAGTAACATAACGAACATCCATGGCCCACCATGACAGCGTCTCAATGATCAGACTGGTGGAAAGTTTCACGCTTTTTAACGAACGTATAATTCCTGTTTGGATAAATGACTCCATATAGGCTGACATCGTGTCGAAAAATTGTTTCCGGTAATCTGTGTAATATTGAATCAAACGTCCGCAGTCCATCGGGTTCTTTTCTATGAAGAGACATCCCACAGCATATCGGGACATCAGGTCAAATGCATCCGAAATCAAATCTTCAAAACCATACGATGTACCGGCATGCTCCAGATTCCTTCCGAACTCATCTGCAATAGATTCAAATGCATCCTTTATTTCCTGATCCAGATCCCAGAAAAGTTCTTCTGTTATGGGTCTTTCAAAATCTCTTTCAATAAAATCTGGATCCAAAGTGCACTTCAGCAGGAAATGCATGATTTCCTCTTTTCCTGTAAAATCATGGTATATGGTACCTACGGAAACGCCTATTTTCCTGGCAATGTGGCTGATCTGCGTTTTAGAATACCCTTGCTGAAGGAATAGCTGCACAGAAGCATCATAAATAGCGTGGATTCTTTCATTTTTCATGTAAACAGCCCTTTCTAGTGAGTGAATTATTCATTCATATTATATGCACACCCGCATGGAAAAGTCAACCTATTTTAACATTATCGTACAGCCATGCTAATAGATCGCCTGAGACCGTGTATTACAGGATACCTCCTAATTCGGCTCAACACTTTTAATTCCGTTGAGCCGTTTATGTGTTTTTGCCCTTTTACACACATGTTTGCGCGTATATACTATAACAATCACTTGAACGAAACCAAAATATAGCTTCTTTACTTATTCACTTATTTATATTCATTATACTTAAAATTTTTACCCCTTACTTCATCGGCAGGATACTTTTGGCCATTCTTCTGTATTTTCCTGGTCAGTATATCCTTAAGATCCATGTGATTCATCTGAGCAAAACGCAGTACAAAAAACAGTACATCTGCCAGTTCCTCTTCAACATGCCGGCGCTTTATTTCATCGTTCATGATTTTTTTCATTTCCTCTTCGTTTTTAAAGCGGAATATATCTAAAAGTTCATTCGCCTCTGTTGAAATCCCAATTGCCAGATCTTTTGGATTATGAAACTGATCCCAGTCGCGCTCACTGCAGAATGCTCTTACTTTCTCCGTTAATTCTTTCACTGTATAATCTTCCATCTTACTGTAGTCTTCCTTTCAGGTATTCTGCCAGATTTTTGTCAACACAGTAGACATAGCATCCCTTCATGCCACGTGTCATCAGTGTCCGATATGTGTTTTTAATTAATTCATCCGCAACTTTTACTGCATGTTCCGGGTCTTCTCTGCTCATTTTCTTAATTCCCTTAAGTGATTGATCCGTTAAAGCTCTTTTAGTAAAGTCAGTAACGATATGGCCATTTTCAAAGCGCATATCATTACCAATGATAACGCCCGCATATTCGAATTCAAGGCCCTGGCATGTATGAATACAGCCAGCCTCATTAACAGAGTTTTCGTCGATTGCAAAGGTGGTGGTATTCTCCAGATTCCAGCTGATTTCAAAATCATCAATTTTTATATCATGCACTTCAGAGTTATTTCTGCCTTTTTTTGGCCAGTCCCAACAATATCCGGCAAGTATTCTGGCATGGTTTGCACTTCTGTTTTTTTCAATAATTATTTCATGTACTTTCTTTGGGGAATCCAGAATTTTGATATCATAATTCATATCCTGCAGATCGTAATTAGCAGTCGGGCGAATTTCCAGCACGTCATCAAGCCAGGCAAGATACCCTTCGGACCCATTACATCTGAACTGTGAGGTCAGTTCCAATTCAAAGTATTCTGCTCCCTCTTTTTCTGCCCACCGTTGAATCTCTGCTTTACTCCCGATATCACTGATTGTTACCCTTTGACTTTCGTCAATAAAAAATACACTGCATTTTGCAGCATGTATGATCTCCATGATTTGGTTAACTCCCTGATTATGAAGCATACCTGACTTTTCATTCAGGCGGTGGGCCTCATCTACAAGCAGCGTGTCCATGCTGTCTTCCGGCATCATGGTATAGGCGCCTGACCCCTTAAACATATGATCAATACTGCTTCTCTTCATGGTTCCCTTCAATTTCTTTAGGTAAACATTTCTCGGCGCACTGTTTTTTGAAACATACTGACAAAACTGCTCTTCACATGTCAACTGTGCCAGCAGATTAACCGCTACAACCGTCTTTCCCGTGCCTGGACCTCCCTCTATAACAATTACACGTTTTTTCCGATCTCTTTGGGATTGTCTTGCTAATCCAAGAATCTCTTCATATACTACCTTCTGATCATCTATCATGACAAATTCCTGATTGCCCTTAAGCATATTAACAATAGCGTCCTGCAGGCTCTTAGACGGTTTTATTCTGCCACTGTCAATATGGAAGATTAGATTTTTGTTATCACCCGACACAATCTGCTTTTTAATAAATTCTCTAAACTGTTTCACCTGCCCTCGTGTAAATGCAGGTGCTTCCTTCAAGTACTCCATATACTGAACTGCATCTAATGGATCGTCTGATTTTCTTCTGTAATTGTGAAGATACGAACAGGGAAAGAGACGAATTCCTTCATTCTGTACAGATTGATTATAGTCCTGAATCAGCATTGCATATGACCATGCCTGATAGGAGGGATGCACCACACGGCGCACTGCATTGCCTGTGTAAGTTTCCACCAGACCGTCTCTTCCATTCACCGCTTCAAGATGGCCCCACTGTTTTAATTCTATAATAATCACATTTCCTTTGTTATGCGAATCATAACCGGAAATCAAAAAATCCACCCTTCTGGATGTATAAGGAATGTTATACTCAATTGCAATTCCGGCATTTTGAGGAATCTCTTCATCATTCAGTACTTTATACATATATTCCAACGAATTTTCCCAGGCTCGGAATTCATTGGATGCCGTATGCCTGTTCATCTTCTGATACATGCCCGCTTCTATTTCCAGCGCTATTGTATCTTCTTCCACACTTTTCAAAAATTCCGTTTTTGTCCCATTGTAAATTATCATCGTATCTCATCCTTATATTCCTGATTCACGCCACTGAACTTTGAAATTCTCTCTTTAATATGTTCTCCCAAAGCTTTGTCCATGCAGTATACTTTGCACCCTCTTGTCCCTCGTGTCAGTAATACTCTGTATGTATTTTTCACAATATCCACTTCTCGTTTCATTGTCGCTTCTTTTCCAAACTTACGTAAAAATTTTTCTCTTGCACGCTTGCTTACGGTAAAATCATCAGTTGCCCTCTTACTAATATCCGTAATTATTTTCCCTTTTTCATATCTCAGATCTTCACCGATAATGACTCCCACATAACAAAATTCTAATCCCTGACAGGTATGAATACACCCAATCTGATCAAATGTTTCGCCTATAGCCCAGCTGACAGGATCTATCTTGTCATCATTATTCCAGCGCAGATTTTCATTTTCAATATTAAAATCATATAGCTTCTTTGTACGGTCATTTCGTGTCCTCCACTCCCAGCAATATCCTGCAATAATTCTGGTATTTAGATTTCTTCGGTTCATCTTTTCCAGAGAACCTTCAAATTTTTTAAAATCATCTTCTACCTGGATATCATACTTGAGCCTGGCTGCCTCTCCTTCCTCGTTCTCCAAGAGTGCGTCAACCCATTGTATATAGTCTGTCATTCCCCTGCACCTGAATTGTGCCTGCAGCTCTCCTGCATCGATAATATCCGCATCCTGACGCTTTGCACATTCCATAATTACTTCTTTCGTTCCAATATCTTCAAAGGAAACAATCTGTCCCTCATCTATAAAGAAAACGGAAACTACCGCAGCTTTTATGATAGACACAATCTGTTTTTCCTCGCTTAGCCGATGAGCTTCATCAACGGTAATGACACTGGCTTTATTTCTTTCGAGTTTTTCTAAGAAAGGAGGGTATACAATACTGCTGCTAAACCGTTCCATTCCCGCTATTTGACTTAAATCAAACCTCAGAACTGCTCTGAGTGCTTTATTTTTCGCAGTATAATAACAGTTCATATCCGAATGCTCACACAAACATGCTGCCAGGATTTTCAAAGCCACTACTGATTTACCTGTTCCCGGACCACCCTGTACCAAAACTACTTTTTTACGTTTATCACGTTTGGCAGTATTCAGCATTTTCATGACAGTTCCCTGCATCCTTTGCTGTTCTGCATTTAATCGCAGAGAACTGTCATTTACACTCAATTTTTTTAACAATTCTAAAAGAGTCAGGGAAATACCACAACATTTTGTTTCAATATAAGTCAATACGCTTCCATTATCACCGCTTTTAATTTTCTCTGCCAGATAAGACTCTAGTTTCTCATCCTTCCCTTTAAAAAATACGGGAACATTTAACATATAATTTTTGTACCCATTTTGAAAAAGAGGATCTTTATTTTCCTGTAAGCTGTAATTATGTAATACTACCGCCGGGCATAAGTGCAGGGGGAAATCTTCTTCACTAATACCTCCTGCTATCACATTTTTATAATAATTAATCTGATAACATGGATGATCCCTCAATTCATTCCCGCCGCTCATTGGGATCTGCACTTTATAGCTTACTGCACTGTCACAGCATTCTATGGCTGACCACTGTTTCAGTTCTATTAATATTGCAGTCATTTCTCCATTATCATCAAATCCGGTTATTATCAGGTCTACCCGCTCGGACAGCCCGGGAACCTGATATTCAACAGCGATCCCGGCGTCTGCTGGAAGTCCCGCCTTCTTAATAACCGCGTACATATACTCCTGCACGGAATGCTGCCATGCACGGTATTCACCAGCCTGAACTTTCCCCACTAAAACCCTGTAATTTTTTTCTAATGCTGCCAGAAAGGTTCTATTTTCCACCTCATCTATGAACTCTCCAACTGTTTTTGCGTATATTTTCATAGTTTATCTCCACAAGCAGCCCCTGCCTGTTTGTATTCTGATATATCCTGACTGCTCTCACTCCAGTGTACCGGAAATACAGATCTTTTTCAACAGACCAGGCAATAATTCATGAAAGCTGCGTTATTTTACTTTATTCACGATTCTTTCCCCAAATAAGCATCCAAAATTTCTTCAAACAACTCCACCGGATTTTCTTCCAAAGCATTTGCCAATACAATAAGCTTCTCAATACTGATCCAGTTTTTCCCAAGCTCCACATTTGCCAGGTGCCGCGGGGAGATCCAGGGCTCTCCCCCAAACAGTTCCTCGCTTCTGAGATCTATGAAGTTTTCTCTGTTCCTATACTGTTCTCCAAGGCCTTTTCTCTTCCCCGACAACAGTTCGCCCACTCTGACCAGCGCCTGGCTGTATTCTTTTTTCTCTGCCATGATTTCACCAAATATGCACTATGGTGCATTTATTTTTTTTTGATTTTATATTACTATAATTCTATATTTAAGACAACCCTATTAAACAATTTCTACTTACTAAGGAGGAAAGCAATATGAACAAACCGCTGAAGTTTAAAGTCAACTCCCTTCGCACCCTTGTCTCTCCCTATAAAAAAGGAGCAAAAGATGAGAGTACATATGAAACCATTTACTATTTATTAGTGGATATGAAAGATCTGCCCGAAAATATTCCCCTGGATGTAAACCCAAGGGAACCGAAAATGACGACCAATGTGGCCAAGAGTCTGTTAGCCGCGGTCACAGAACCGGAAACGGACTTTTATATCAACAACCGCGGGATCGTAATCGCTGCTAAATCACTTACTTTTAACAGCACAGATTCAGAGGTTACAATCGACATCGGTGATCAAAACAATGAAAATGATCTGTTTACGTATGGAATTCTGGACGGCGGCCATACCTATACTGCAATCATAAAAAAACGCAATGCGATCCCCACCGGAATCACAAAATATGTCCGCATCGAAGTCATTACAAATGTACAGAATATCTCCCGGCTGTCTGATGCCCGGAATACCTCTGTCCAGGTATCGGACATTGCACTATTTAATCTGGATGACAATTTTGAGGAAATAAAAGACGCGATCAGCAGCCAGCCGTATGCCAGCCGTATTGCATACAAAGATAATGAAAATAAACCTATTAATATCTCGGAATTGCTCCGCCTGATGTATGCCTTTGATATCACCAAATATCCGGACGACTCTGCTGCCCCGGTGCAGAGCTATTCCGGAAAGGCTCAGGTTTTTAAACGCTATAAAGAAGCATATAACACGCCCTTTTATAAATCTCTGACTAAACAGATTCCCACGTTAGTTTCTTTATATGATGTCATCGAACGGGAACTGCCTATTAAATATCAGGAGTATAAAAAGGCTCTGGGCGTCAGCGTCCCACGATTCGGCAGCGTCCGCGGAATTGAATCACTGGAAAAGAAAACCAAGACGGAATTCCTGTGCACGGATACCAATTACGTTGTATCCAGCGGATATATTTACCCTATTTTCGGGGCTTTCCGCAGTCTGTTGAAATATGACGTAATCGATCAGGAGGTCTCCTGGCTGTTCGATCCTTTGGAAATATGGAACGAAGTTGGGGTAAATATCGTGCAGAATACGTTCGAAACCTATACGAATCCACAGTTGGCAGGTAAGGACAAACAATTGTGGCTGTCTAACTATAGAATTGTAGAAACGCAGAGCTTGAGAAAACTGCTAAGCAATGCGCGCTAAAGTCACAAAAGCCGCAGCTCCCGCTGGTTATGCAGGGGCTGCGGCTTTTGATAATCTGCTGCTTTACGCCAGTGCTCTGGCTTCCAGCTCTTTTTCTAAAAATTGCCTGATATATGCGTTGTTTTCCTCATTCAGCGTGGGCATAAATGCCATATACCTGCATTTTTGGAAGCTTTCCCCATCCAGGCTGAAGGAATATCCGGTCACACATTTTGGATTGCAGTCATCCGGATTTAACAGCCTCTTACATACAGAGGATTTCCGGATATCCTTTTTCATCTTCTCTGGCAGAACATTAAGAAAATCGGCATACTTTCCAAGATTCTCCGGATAGATACGCAGTTTTACTCCGGTTTTCCGGAAAACATACGTTGCCAGTGTTTTCTTCGTATCGCAGAAAACATAGGAAACAACAAATCCGCTCTTTGCGGATTTTATTTCACATTTACAATTGTTCTGTGTCAGATAATCATTCAATTCCTTTACAAATCCCTGGTTTTTACTGTCAACACTGGCAAGAAACAATTCAAACTTTTCGTCCATAATATACTCTCCTCTTATTTTTCCTTTATCGGTATCCATATCTGCGCCAGATAATCCTGATCATATGGGTTCCCGCTGCTGTACCACTCCAGCTCCGGGCAGTCTGCATGCGCAAAGGGATAGCTGACCAGCCATTCCTCTGTCAGGTACTTCCACCCATTTTGAATCCCCTGCGGCACCGGCCCTCTGCAATCGAAGACAGCCCATGCTGCCTGTGGAATTATTATCTCATGGAATCCCTGCGGAGCCTTTTTGTCCGTGACGGCCATGATCGAATAATCCACTTCATCCGATGAATCCCCCGGTTCCTCAACCAGGCCGAACAGGCCGCGGGGTTCTCCCTGATCCATTGCTGCCAAAGCAGCGAAGGTACCGTCTCTTTGACACTCACTCCAAAATCCGGGGATTTTAACCAGATGGGCATCATCCTCCCGTGATATGCGGGTGCGCCTTCCAACCAGACGGAATGCTTCCTTTTGTTCCAGTCTCCATGAGTATTGCTGTTTTACGGAAATCTGCATCTTAGGCAGTATCCGCAGTTCACTCTGATCCCGCCTGGCCTCCATGGGGGATATCCCATGAAACTGGTGAAATGCTTTTGTGAATGATGTGGGAGAATCATAGCCATACTTGTAGCTGATATCAACTACTTTCATCTCTGTACTTTTTAAATCATAGCCCGCAAGAGTCATTTTCCTCGAACGGACATACTCCGCAAAACTGATGCCATTCATATATGAAAACACCTTTTGAAAGAAGCCATATGAGCAGCCCGCTATTTTTGCTATCTCCTGAACGTCAACAGGCTCCTCTTTCCGCTGCAGATGATGCTCCACATAGTCGATAATGATCTGTAATTTTTCATTCCATTCCATATAGCTGCTCCTTTAACATGCGGTGATAATATTCTAACATTAAAGTAATAGGGTTTCATCTTATTTTTAGTACTCACTGGATAGTGTCTGGTTTTGTGGACAAATATATTCTTTTTAAAATAATCTTCTATAGCTTTTTTCCTATACAGAAAAAGACAGAGCCTAAAAAAGGCTCTGTCCCTTATCAATCATACTTATACTATCTCTTTAATGGCAAACCTGTACTATCTGTGAAGGATCCTATGGCAATCATAATAATGTCAACAACCCAGCCAAATCCGAAGCACCCTGCTGTCACAAACCACACGATGCCTGTCCCGTATTTCCCCACATAAAACCGGTGTATGCCCAGATACCCCACAAGGAAGCATAGAACCAACGCAAGCATTTTGCTCTTTGGACTGCAGGCTTCTGCATATTGCTGATTCGGATATACGGGCACACTATTTGTAAACACTTCTGTACCATACCCATAATTATTAGCCCCCTGTGGATTAGCATAACCATTATTATTCATCCCCTGTGGATTGGCATATCCATTATTATTCATCCCCTGTGGATTGGCATATCCATTATTATTCACATCCTGTGGATTCACATATCCATTTTCCATTCTACTGTTCTGTGTCTCCTGCGGTTCTACATAGCCGCAATAAGAACAAGTTGCCCCTTCCAGAGGCGCGCCGCAGCGCGGACATTCCCCACCCATAATATTTTCTCCTCCTAATTTTGTTTTTCCATATTCAAGTACGCCAGGGCGCACTTGCCGCGAGGCGCACGTCATGCTTTGCCTGGCATAATACCTCTGTTCGCCTCTGCCATCCGCCGGCGGTTTTGGATCTAATCATTATTCCGGTGCCTGCAGATGTAACACTGTACAATACAGACCTCTTCCGATTTCCATGACTGTTCATTCCCATACCGTTTGCAAATTTATTTTCTCATAATATGAGTATATCAAATTAATCTCCTATACTCAATCAAAATCTGTACAGGGCTTCTGTTTCTTCGTCTCCTTATTGATCTCCCATGATCTTCCCGTAGTATGAATCTGCGGTATAAAGCGCCGCAACCGGATTATGCCCCAGTATGCGGTCTTTCACCACCAAAGTAGTAACAGGGGCTTTCGAATACTTATAAAAAAGACTGTCATGACCCACACATAATCCAACTAAAATATTAAGATCCGTTTCTTCTTTATTCAACCTCATGGCCTGATGAATTGGATTGCACATAGAAGCTCCAACCCCCTTACATTTTTCAGGAATTCCAACTTCTGTTTTGTCAACCGCCCCCGCCTTACACGCAACCCCAAACACTTCAAAACCATGACTTCTTAAAATCCGTGCTAAAATTCTGGACTCATTAATCAGGCCTGCACATGTGGCAATTCCCAGTTTATGATAATTCATTCTCTTTGCAAATTCTATCGTCTCTTCTACTCTGGTCATTTTACAGTAGAATTCGTACTCAACTTCTGCGGCATTGAGCATAATCTGCTTATTCTCTTCTTTATCGTATTCTTTTATTGCAGCATCCAGCAGTTCTAGATCACTGTTCTCTGTTGTCAGACAGAATTTAGGATAGACTTTATTCTGAGAACCACAGTTGGCAGTTCCACAATCTATACAGCTTCTTGTAATTTCATCATTCATTTTCTGCGTATCCTCCGCTTTTTTAAGGGCAGGTATTACCTGCCCTTATGCTTCTCTTTTCTTTTCTGCTGTTTCAGTTCAAACTGCCGCTGTTTCTCTGCTTCCCGCTGTTCCCGGCTTACAGTCCTGCGCTCAGTTTTCCTCTGCTCCTGCTGCAATTTTAAAGCCTGCTGCGATTTGGTGCCTATACCGGTGTTCTGAACCTGTTTGTGCACCTCCCGCTGTACCCTCTTGGGATTGCGGCCGGCTTCTTTTACATCAGCTGCCACGGCCTGGCTAAATCTCAATTGATCGTAATTTTTCAGAATAAAAGCATACACTTCATAATCCTTTGGCTCAGCCCCAAATGTCATCTTACAAGCCGATAGCTTTCCCTCTGATATCCGTTCAAAAACACCGATCCAGAAAGGCTCCTCAAAAAATACTGTCAATTTTACCGATACTTTGTCCATGACAATTCCTCCTTCATGCCTTGCGGCTGTCGCAGTAATCGGCGAATGCTCCTGTAACCAAAGCATTTTCCTCTTTACCTGCAAAAATTGTGATGCACAAAGAACGGACGACCCAAGGAGGGAGGGTTACTTACACCAAAACGGTGCGGCCGGACTACCTACCGGCTCTGCGGAATGATAACCGCGTTGTGTTTTTATCTCTGTTTCTTGATTTTACCATATCCTTTCTCTATCGGTCAAACCGGAATCATGAAATCGTACACTTAAAGAAAAAACTCCGTACTGTTTACAGGATTGCCCGTGAGCAGTAACAATAAGACTATTCGCTGCAGAATTATGTATTATCTTTGATAAAATTGCCGGCAAAATCTATAGCCCTACAGGTAAGGGCTTCACACAAATGAGGCGGATCATTAGATGTAAATCCTTCCGGCCTCAGCTCATAACACCTTAATGATCCAAACTTCTGTTGAAATGAATCTGCAAATTCATAACATAATTGAATGATCTCCTCCTCTGATTTTCCTTGCAAATTATAGTAAATGCCTATGAACATTAAGCCGCCTTCAACCAGGCCGCATTGCGCGCGGAAACCGCCGGCGCCGTGTAAACCTGCCGCCGATATTAAGGTTTGCAGTTCAAGTTTAATTTTAAACAATTCACTCAAGCATATTAACGTTGTTCGTGCGCAATTTGTATTATCATTCCAGTATAGTTCATGTACCCGTTTTTCTATAAAATTCATATATTCAAAGACTCTCTTTCCCGGATTTTAAATTTTCCATAAATTTCTCTGCACTGATTTGGCGCTTCAGTCCATCCAGCAGCTCTTTATCCGCCCTGGGCACCATGACCGCCAGGGCGGACAACGCCTCCTCATTGTTTTTCCCTTCCCGCTTAAACTCACAGAACTTCTCAACAATCCGAAGCACTTTTACATTTTTCAGGTCCGGATCAATGAACGTTTCGCTCTGCTCATCCCTCAGATATGGTACAATCCGCCCTGAGAGCTTCAGTGGTGCAATCATGTCTTCAAGCTCATCCCTTGTTATTCCATGAGACATTACAAATTCCCCAAATACATGAAACGCAATTCCAAGTTCAATTTCAACTCTTTCATTTTCTGAAAAGTTTAAAATATGCAGCAGACGGTCGCAATATCTTTTCACTTCTTTGGCCTGGCTGTATAATTCCGAATCCATATACCGCACCAGGTTTAAAATGAACTGACACACACTCTCCGCCTTTTCCATGTCTGCAAGCCTCTTTTTCTTCCCCAGCAGATATCCGATCTGCTTTCGGAGTTCCTTGTAATTCACGGGCTTGCTCAGGAACAGATCGGCGCCCACATTGACCGCCTGCATCCTGTCGCCTACATCGCTTAATACCGTAAGTAAAATAACTGCAATATGTTCTTTCTCCGGGTCGGATTTTATTCGTCTGCATATCTCAAAACCGTTCATGCCGGGCAGCATAACATCCAGCAATACCAGATCCGGCTGAAACTCATCCACAAGCGGCAGCGCTTTCATTCCCTGATATGCTTTTTCGGCACAAAACCCCCACTCATTCAGTACATCATACAGCATATCGCAAATCACTTCATTATCATCTATCACAAGAATTTTTTCCATCTCATGCGCCCCCATATTTATATTTCCTGCTCTTCCGCTGCCGGAAGATAGAAGACGGCCTCTGTCCCTACATTCACTTTACTGTGCAATTCTATCTTCCCTCCCTGAACCTCCACCCATTTCTTTGATAACGGCAGTCCAAGGCCGGTTCCGCCATATTCTCTTGAATAAGAATTATCTGTCTGTTCAAATTCGAGGAATACCCGTTCCAAATCCTTTTCATCTATTCCTATACCCCTATCCGAAACACAGAATTTTACATACTTTCTGCCGTTATCCGGACAATTGACGTTCTTTGCTGAAATAGTGACCGTACCGTTCTCATGAGAAAACTTGATCGCATTGGACAGCAGATTATATAGAATCTGTTTCAGAAGCTTCTTATCCGCCCATACTTCCAGGTCATCCGGTGACACCGATGTAATCAGTTCGATGGATTTCTTATATGTGGTACTTTTTACTATGCCGATTGCTTCTTCCAAAACCTCATTGACAAAACATTCTACAGGATTCACATTCAGTTTCCCTGCATTTATCTTGGATAGATCCAGGATATCATTGATCAAAAGTAATAACTGGTTGCTGGAGAGCCATATATTTTTTACATATTTGGTCTGCCGTTCATTGAGCGTACCGAAAAGTTCATCCAACAGCAGTTCCGATGCATTAATACTTCCGGTCAGCGGCGTCTTCAGTTCATGGCTTATGTTTGCAAGGAACCGCGACTTCACCTGATTTGACTCTTTCAGCTCTTCAATCGTCTGCTGGAGTTCTATCGTTCTTGCGTCAACCTTTTGTTCCAGAGTAGAATTCATCTCCAGCAGCTGCTGGGAAAGGCTGTCTGCTTCCTGATGCTTTTTCACAAGCTCGTCTATGTACTGCTCAATGTCCATTTTGTTTCGATACAGAGTTTCAGCCATTTCTTCCATTGCAACCAGCAGTTCCTTCGTTTCACGGCTTTGATTATTCATATTCCCATAGCCGTGCACCACTTTAAAATCTCCCCGGCAGATATTCCGTGCAATATCTGCACTTGCCCGGATTGGTTTCGTGATACTCTTTCCGAACAGAATACTGGATACCAGGATAATAAAAAATGTGATACAGATTACCGTGATTACAATCTTCCGGTTCACAGAAAGCATCTCTACAAATATAGTTTCCGGAATCCCCACACTGAGATATCCCTGAAAGTCATCAAAATATCCCTTCAGAGGTTTATAAAGAAAGTAATAATTATCGCCGATCGGCGCATATTCTGAACCAAAATAGATTTCATTTCCCGTCTTTGTCCCCTGTGTAATATCCGGAATTGTTGTCCCTGTATAATCACTTTTATCTTCCGAAAAAATGTTGGTACATATCCTCAGATCATTGAGAGATATGGTAAGATAAGAATCCGGAATAATCCCCGTGTACTCTGTAGTATAGTAACTGTTCTTATTAATGATATCCCCCAGCAACAGATATCCCAGTACCTGCCCCTCCGAGTCTTTGACAGGGAAAATTACAATTGCCACAAGGCCGTCATAACTGAGCGCTCCTGTGGATTCCAGCGTAACGGCATAGTTTTCTGCCAGACCGCTTCCCTTCTCAAATATATCGCGCAGGTCTGCCACGCACTGTGTTTTGATCACACGTCCCGGGGCCTGCTCTATATATGGGAGCGATATCTTCCCCGCACGATCCGCGTTTTCTTCCATATGTGCCAATACATTGCCCGATGCATCCACGAATATGCCCAGATCAAGATACTCGTATTCTTGTTTTAAGTCGGATAAACTTGCGGCAAGCTGCACCTGATTCCCCGCCTGGTAAAACTCTTTGACATCATCTAAACGGATAATTAGAGACGCACCTTTTTCCATCTCATTCAAACGGGCATCCTGAATCTCCATTGCCGCGTACACTGATGTATTCAGATAATTCTTTACAGAATTATCCAGCATCTTATTCAGCGCGCGATTGGAAACCAGCAGGACAAGCAGCATGGACAGGATCATAATTACAGAATTAAAGATAATGAGCCTTTTATTAATAGACATGGGTCACCTCGTTATTTCCTCAGCATCCAGTTCCTGACAAGCCAGCATTACGTCAATCCGATTCTTTACATTCATCTTTCTTATAATGTTACTTACATGTGTCTTAACAGTCTTTTCACTTATAAAAAGACTTTCGGCAATCTCGAGATTGCTCTTTCTTTTCATCAAATAATCGATGATGCTTATTTCCCGCTCCGTTAATCCGTATTTTTTCATCAGCTGCGTGTATAGGTGACTGTTGTGAGCTGCGAAACCATCCGCCGCTTCCGGCATATGGATCATAGCAAGAATACTGGAGAGAAACGTTAGAATATTCTCCAGGTCAGATTTCTTCATATAATTAACAGAAAACTTTTCATAAATTTCATTTTTTTCTTCTGAAAGCGAAACCATGCCGCCGATGAAAAAAGCAATAATGTCATGATCGTAAAATATCGGATACAAAAAGTAAGCCAGGCCTGTGTAACAGTACTCTATAATCGGTTCCCTCTTTTTAAGCATAGCCGCAATAGACTCTTTTCTGTAGGAAATGCATTCTGTGGAATTATTTTTTTGAAGCTTATAACATAACAAAGACTCATTTGACCAGACAGTCAGCGGTTCTCCATCTATCGAAAGAAGACACAGGCTGATATTGTAACTTGCCGCAAAATTATCCTGAAAGGTCTGTACTTGTTCTTTTCCAATAGACTGAAGCCACCTTAAGGCAATTTTATCCATATGACACCTTTCTGTGTTTAGATACGGTTACAAAGTTATACAACAAATATAGCAGAAATCCAGATTGTTATCAATAATAGCAATCTGGATTTCCGCTCCTTTCTTTTAATTTCATGAAATTTTACTTCTGTATGGCAGATAAATTATATACGATATCCGTATCGAGATAACAGGCAATTCCTTTATCGAAATACACATCCTGAAGGTATTCCAAATCCTTTTTTGACAATGCTTCCTGATGCTTATACTTATATACCGTGCCAAGCTGCTCCCATTTCGATGTCCCCAGTCTGTGGAACGGAAGAAGATTGATTTCAAAAAAGCCGTTTTCATTCATAAAATCTGCTGTTTTTTCGGCATTTTCCACACTGTCATTAAATCCTGGAATAATTGGTGTTCTTAGTACTAGCCTTCCGTTCCAGCCGCTTTTTTTGAGCGCCCTGAGATTTCTTAATGTAACTTCGTTGCCCACACCTGTCTTTGCCTTATGTGCCTGTGAGTCCATGTTCTTGATATCTACAAAAGCAAAATCAATATACTCTAATACCTTTAAGAATATGTTTTCATCCGTATAAGCAGACGTCTCAATTGCCGTATGCATATTATTTTTCTTACATTCCTTTAATGCATCTAAAAGAAATTCCCACTGCACGAAAGGATCTCCTCCGCTAAAGGTAACTCCCCCGTCGGTTCCCCAGAAATCTTTATCCCGCTTTAACACATCCATCAGTTCCTGCAGTGTGTAATACGTGCCGGACACCCGGAGCGCTTCATAATTACACGCGTTCGTGCACGGATACTCTTTACAGTCGACACAGTGCGCCCGCTGGATCTTCGGTAACCCGCTTTCCGGATCCATAGTAACCGCGCCGCGCGGACACGCAGCCACGCAGCTTTTACATTGATTCTGCACTGCCTTGCACCTGCCGGAAGTAAATAACAGATTCTGTTTCAGCTTTTTCCCCTCAGGATTCGCACACCACTCACAGCGAAGCGGACAGCCGCTTAGGAATATAAGAGTTCTGTCTCCGGGACCGTCATGTACAGAAAATCCCTGTATGTCAAATATTAAACCCTTCTTCTCCATAACAATCCCTCCTGAACACTCGTACATTATATAATAATTAACTGCCATTTAAGCAGACCTAAATTTCCGATAGCACTGCTCCACAAGTCTCATCGTAACCCACTACCCCTGCGTTTGTGGAGCAGTACTCTCGAAAATTTATCTCAGCTTATGAGTCAGTTACTTATTTTACGATGTACTGGCAACTTATTTTTTTAACTTATCCGGCAATTTTGCATTTTTAGGTAGTGTGAATGCAAAGATCGCAGATAAAAGAAACATAATAGTAGCCACGATGAACGACACCTTATAGGATCCGAATACATCGTATAATTTGGCTCCCAGGTAACTGCCAACTGCAGGTCCGATACCCATAATGATGAGAGTGGCAAGTCCCCAGATTTTCGGGAAACTTCTTCCGAATATAGATCCCATATATCCTGTAACCTGCCCCGGCATTCCCTGCCAGTATGCTGCAAAGAAGATACATGCAACAATCGTAATAAAGATGGAGGTCTTACCCGCCAGCAGGCAGATCATACCGAGAACTCCGCTTGCAGCCGCAAAGAACATCAATATTCTCCTTGCTTTTGTCTCGTCACCGACTCTGCCTGCATACTTATCGGAGAAGGTTCCGAGAAGCGGTGCGAATACACAACCAAGAAGTCCGACAAAGGCATAAAGGTTCGTACTCGTCCCCATAGAAAGGCCGACGTCTGTCTGCCAGTAGCGGACCAGCTGTGACCAGATCAGAAATTCAGAGAAGCAGGAACAGAAGAAAGACAGAATTGACCCCCATACAAAATACGTTGAAAATGCTTCTTTTACTGACCATGCGTGACCAGCCGTTTCTGATGCGGATTTCTTACCGCCGATCATCTCACCTTTTGGTTCCATGCCATATGACTGCGGCGCCTGTTTCGTAATCAGCGTAGCTATCAATAACAGTACCAGCGCAACAGCACCGAGCAGCTTCATCGCCACACGCCAGTCCATTGTCAGGAGAACCGCTTTCAGCCCAAGTGTCAGTATTACCTGTGCGATACATGCGCCTGCCGCCGCAAACCCGAACGCTTTCCCATAGGCATTTCCGATAAACCAGCTTCTGATCGTTGACACTGCGGGAACAAAAAGCATACCTGTTGCGGTACCTGCAAAGATAGAATATGGAAGCAGATACATCATATAGGAATTGGCATAGCTTGTAACGAAATACCCCAGAAATCCGGCAACCGTCGCGATACCAAAGCAGAACTTCGGCCCGAATTTACTGAAAACAAGCCCGGAAAAGTAAGACACAACCGCATAGATCAGCATCATGATAGAATACCCTGCCGTTACACTTGCTGTATCCCACCCCATATCCGTTGTCATTGGGGTAAGTAAGACAGAGAACGCACTGCGATATCCAAAAAATACAAAATAAACAAGAAAAGCTGCCGCAATTACCATTAAACCATAGTTTTTAGAGTTTGACTTCTCATTCATATATAAGCCCCCTTTTCATGATGCAGGCGCCTAAGCGCCTGCATGGTCAGATAACCTCAATTATCTATTTTGTCTCATATCCTTCACATGTCTTAGCATCCATATCTTCGTATGCCCAGTATTCAGACTCCAGCCCTTTGCACATGCCGATCCCCTCTTCATTCACCTCACAAAAATAGCTGCAGTTCCTGCATTTTGCTTTTTCTGCAAAAGCCGGACAGATATCGGTATCGATCAACACAAAACCACCATTTTTTCTACAAAAGCCTTTAAATACATCAAACTGAACAAAGTTTTTACAATCACTATGTTTACTCATATCAGATACCTCCTTCAAATTCTGTACGGGCAATTACTTCGTCCTGAACCGGTTTGCCTGTCTCTACCCAGTACTGTGTAAATCCAGAAACTCTGACTAACAAATCACGGTTTGCCTCCGGATGTTTCTGCGCCTCTTTTAACATTTTAGAATCAACAATGTTAAACTGAACATGGAAGCCGCCCTTATTCATAAATGCTGAAATCATGGTCAATAACTTCTTGCTCCCGTCAAGCCCGCGTACTGCGTTCGGATGGAATTTCATATTAATCTGTGAATTCTGGGATTTACTCTGATCCCAGCAGCATCCGGAAGCCAGTAAAGCATATGGTCCCTTCCGGTCTGTACCAGGATATGCAGACATAGAACCATCTGCAAATGCTGTGTTGCACAGGCGTCCGTCCGGTGTTGCAAATGTTGCCATACCCACTGCTGCATGCAGCGCCACGGAAATCTGACATGCATACATCGGTTTAGCATACAGAGATTCATATGTATTGCAGAGATCGCAGAACCAGTCTTCATACTCTTTCAGAATCTCTTTTACGTAGTCCTCATCATTTCCATGTTTTGGCGCTTTCAGGCAGTCACCATGAATCTCATCATATTTTGTAACATCTGGTTTTTTAATCTGCTCGCCCAGTGAGAATGCTTTTGATTCCACTGCTGTATAGAAACCAAAATTTTCCTTGATGGCATCTCTGAAATCATCCAGCGTATACTTTTTATCTTCATAAACAAGTTTCTTCAATGCCGCGAGTGAGTTAACCATATTGATCGTACCGCAGGACTCGATATTATAGGTTGCATTATATCTGGTTCCCATATGTCCGATATGATGTCCGTTCTTCAGGCAGTCCGGTTTGAACAGAGAGTTTACAATAGACATATTTCTGTCACGCCAGATGTCATGCTGGATATTCCCCGCTTTTACAGTCGGTTCCAATGTCTTAGCATAATACTTTTTATACTGATCCCAAAAATCCTCATAGGTCTTAAGTTCTCTGTTGTGCGGCGGGAGTACCTGTATGCCGGTTCTTGGGTCCACACCGTTGAACAGTACCATATTGATCATCTTCGGATTCGATACAAAGTGTACGCCTACCGAAGTTGTCTGGCTTGCACCTGCCGGAATATAGTGTGTCTTTCCGTTAAAATGAAGAGGCATGAAACAGCCAGGTGCAGTCTCCAGACATCCGCCGATTGCCACTGCACGTGCTTCAGATACCGTCATTCCTTCTGCGCCGTACTGATTCATCATAAAGTCCATGGCAACCCGGTTATTCATCCATGCCGGGTATCCAACCCCTGTCTTGGTACATTCCACACACTTAATCAGGAAGTCCTTCGGAAGCCGCTCATCATATAATACCGATAAAGTCGGCTGTGGAGACTGATTTGTCATACCCGCATGAAGAATAAGCCACTCCAGTCTGTTTCCACAGGGTGCGCCGTCTTTATCAAGGCCTCCCACAGAAAGGTTATTAAATGTATTGCCTGATATACCGCCCGAGATTCCTGTGCTTGCAAACAGCTCAATGGTACTGAATTTGAATCGATGTACTTCCAGAAGCTCGATGACTTCTTCTTCTGTAATAGTTCCATCTGCAATATCTTTTTCAAAATACGGATAAAGCACCTGGCCTAGACGTCCCGGAGAGTATCCTGAGATTGCATCTTCGTTCAATACCGTAATATGGATCAGATAGGTAAGATGCAGTGCTTCCCTGAAGTTTCTCGGTGGATTGCGGGCGATCCATTCCATCTGATCTGCAAGTGCAAGATACTCTTCTTTCTGTGCTGCATCCGGCTCGATCTCAGCAACGGTTCTCAATTCTTTCACATAATTCATCCAGAACTGCTGAATACCGCCTAAAACAATGCGTGCCGCCTCGTAGAAATACAGGCGTTTCATACCAAGGATTCCATCGCCGTCCGCATAACCGGCAACTTCCAGTTTCTTTTCCTCACAGAATCTGATCATTCCGTCAATTCCATATTCCAGCGGGAAATAGTAGCTTGCAACTTCACGTCCCTGCGGAATTGTATAGCCGCTGTCACAGAACACAAGAACGCTCTTCATGATATTTGCCTTGTCTTCATAGTCAGACATCATCTTCTCATACGCAAGACCAAGGTCTTCTACCGATTTTCCGGCCCACTCTCTCGCCAGTTTCGTAAGTACCGGCACTTCTTCCGCCCTGATCCCGAATTTGCCTGCAAGAGAAACAACTTTTCCCTGATTCTTGGTTACGTTTCCCCCTCCGGTTCCAAGCGCTGCAATCTCATCAATTGCCGTCGTTCCACTTGCCGCCGCACTCTTCAATTCATCTTCTTTTGCAAGGTAGAATGAATTGGTAAGCCATGGCATTGGAAAACCGCCTCTTAAATAATCTGTTTTTCCGCCCGGAAGTAAATCTTTGGGATAAATACTCGGGGTAGAATGAGCATATGCGCATGCAAGCGCTTTTGCACGGCGGACTTCCAGCACATCTCCGTCACATTCTGCAAACTTTCTGCTGTACCAGTAAGGGAACTCAACACTTGCGCTTGAAAATGCCTGGTAATACAGATCCATTAAGTATTCTGCACGTTTTGTTTTTTCCAGCTTAATCTCTCTGTCGACAATCTCTTCAGATTGCTGTAAGTCATCACTGCCGTACGCTAAACCCATTGACATTCCTTTTTCTGCCAGAATCTCTTCCAGCCGTTTTCCTCTCTCAATAGCGTCCATACAATTCTCCTCCTTTTGAAAATAATCGTCGTCTGCAGCCTTATAGGGGCTGTTTGATATATTATTATCATAGTATAAAAGGCCGTGGTTTCCTATTGACCAGGGGGCTCTTTTCGGGAGTATTTTTAGGGGGACTCAGACTTTTTTAGTTCTTTTCTCGGGCGGAGGGCTTAAAAAGGATGTAGGTGGGAGGATTGGTGTGTCTCACGGCTTTGGCCTTGATAATGAATCTTACCGTAAAAAAATAACAGCCACTATAATATATATAAGTGACTGCTTTTTATTATATAGTTTCTGTTATTTCACTTCGGTCGCCGGGACGCCCGTCTCACAGGCGGTCCGCCTTATAAAAGCGGATATCTTGCCATTGGCGGCCATATCCAGCCGAAGGACAGGCTTAGGTCCCTGTTTTAAGTTGGCAAATCCTTCCTGCCGGCGCTGCCTCCTGCTGAATTCAAATTAGAACATATCTGCTTAATATAAAAGTCCTTTGCTTCCTTCTCATCATTAAACTCACATTTTAACCCAAATATGTAATTGATCAGTTTATTCCATTCGGTTATCTCGTACCCGCTGCACTCCAGTATATAGGCAAGGGTCTGCATCCGGATCTGCTCCTGTTTCAGATCACTGATATAGATTCCAAATGCTTCTGCTATACTTTCTATTAGATCTGTTTTCAATTTTTTATCCTTTCCGTATTCCGTTTGTATTATTCCTGCACCCTGCATGGGATAGGCAGCTGCGGGAGCGTCCAGATCAGCAGTTTGTCATATGGCCGGTCTTCCTTCGGTGCCTTAAAATCGTTTGTGTAGCTGATTTCCAGTTTGTCCGGGAGCAGGTCTTTATCTTTTACCAGAAGGATAAAATAAAATTCCAGTTCCTCATCCGCTTTGATTTCCTTGATAAATTCACTCTTTTCCGGGTCGGAAAAAAGAAGTCGCCCCTCGTAGCTTTTCTTACCGTGTGTCCCGTTTACAGCCAGATTTTCCGCATTCAGTGTATACGGCCCCTTGTTGGCGGCCTGCCCGGTGATGACATAATATTTCCAGCCCTTTTGTTCTTCATAATAATGGTAGTAGCCGCTTGGTTCTTCCGGTTTTACCTCACTGCGGGTTTCCATCTCCCCGATGGAGAAAGAAACGCCGTTTATCTCTGCCCCCCCGCCGGGACCTGCATAAGCGGTATCCTCTGCCTTTCCCTTCCCGCTGCATCCGCCTGCCAGAACAAGCACTGCCAGAAACAGTGCCAGAACCGGTACCGTAGCCAGTGCTTTCCTCGCCTTCATCTATTCCACCTCTAAGACCGCTTCCACCGCACCGCCGTTATAGTAGCTTTCCGGGTCTTCCAGGTCCGATGTTTCTACCGTGATGACAATCGGGTACTCGCCCGTTTCCAGCTTTTTGTTTATTTTGAATTTCGTTACCGCCGTTCCCGGCTTAATCAGGCCTGTGTGGTATAATTCTGTCCCGTCGCTTTTAAGTGTGATGGTGAATTTGAAGAAGCATTCATTCCCCTCCGGGTTCAGCAGGGCCGCTTCCACCTCCTGCGTGGCGTAATTCATTTCCAGGACGTCAAATCCCGGCAGGAGGATCGAATCCGGGTCCGTGTTCTTAACACCGTCCGGCAGCTGGTAGGCGATGGCACTGCCGTCGAGGGCCGGGCCGCGGTTCAGTAAGAAGGCGGCGGTCCCACCGGCTGCCAGGGCGAGCAGAAGGATAACCACGGCCAGTATTTTCCCTGCTGTCCTGACCCTGATCCTTGCATAGCCTGCTTTCCCGTTTGGGCTTGAAACAGGGATATAGCCTATTATTTTTTCAAAGAAAGATAACTTGTATTTGTACCGGAACAGCCGCATCGTCTTCCGCTCCCGCTCCTGCTGCATACTGATATACCGCCGGTTTGTATTGCCCGGCGCGCCGGTTACATCGCCAAAGACCATATCTTCTTTGTCATTCCCGGTGCCGTCAAATGTGTCCCCCGGGATATAGCTCCAGACCCCGCCGTCCCGGGATTTCATCTCTGCAGATAATCCCTCCGTGTCTCTGTATGGGTATTCCATGTGTTCCTCCTTTTAGGGACTCCCGGTTATTTTCGGGAATGCCCTTATTTTGTTACGTTCAGCTGTGCGTCAATAGTCCCCCCGTTGTAAATGATCTCCGGATCCTTCAGGTCGATCGTTTCCACGATGATGTCGACCGGGTATGACCCGGCCTGAAACTTTTTGTCAAGGTCAAATTCCGTGACGGCTTTCCCCGGTTCAATCAGTCCGGAGGTGTAGAGCGCCTCCCCTGTGTCTTTGAGCTTCACCGTATATTTGAAATAGCAGCCGTTGCCTTCCGGATTGAACAGGGTCGCCTCGACATGGGTCGCGTTCTCCTGTACATTGATGATGCTGATGCCGGGAAGCAGGATGGAATCTTCGTCCGTATTTTCTACGCCGTCGATGTGGTAAGACACTGCAGTTTTATCCAGCCCTGCCACCTCATCCTTCTGTGCGAACCATACCCCGCCAAGGAAGAGGGCGGCGCAGACGAGCACCGCTAATACCGGCAGTAACCGGCGGTACCATGCATTGCCAATGATCCGTATGAAGCCTTCCTCCCCTTCCTCGTCCGTAACCGGTATATATCCCGCGGCCCGCTTCGACCACGATAGTTTCTGCCGGTAGGGGTAAAGCCCTGTCTCCGACCGGTCTGTGTCAAGGTGGTTTTCCGCCGATGCGTTTCCCCACGTGTGCATGTCAGAAAAGACCCTGAAGCCCCCGTTGGGATACATCTTTTGTAATTCCTCTTCTGTTAGATAGTTCCAGATATCGCCGCCCTTATCTTTGAATGTCCTTTTCGCCTCTGACAGCGGCCGTACCTTATACTTGATAAGTCATTCCTCCTTTATCCTCGGAAGTACTCCCGTGACTTCTGCTCAAAGCTGCGGGCAGGGGTACGCCGGGAACCCTGTTATTCAAAAAGGGAGCCAGCCTTTGAAACGACTGACTCCATTTTGTATTATCAGAATGGTTTCTATAAATCATCCGTAAAGCTGAAGGTTACCGTTTTGGAATATGTCCCTTCTGCTTTATCTCCTGCCGCCGGAAGATTCAGGTAAGCATAGCCAGTGCTTATATTTTCAGTACCTCCGTTCACTTTTTTCATCGTTCCTATGGTATACGGATCAGACACTTCCGGTCCCCCCGCGGTGGCTGCAATTCCCATTCTTACGTCACCGCCGGTCCCTGCTTTATCCATTAGAATTCCGCCGGGAGCATAACCCTGAACGGCTACTGTGACTGTCCTATCCCCACTGTAAGGAACTGAAGTCAGCTTATCCTTTAGCTCAAACTTTAATGCTGCACCGTTAGCTGATGAATTATTATAGTCAGTCAAAACAATTTTCTTGGGAAAAGCCACCAGCCAGTCTGCCGCATCCGGAGCCGCGGAGTTTGCCGTATATGTTACTTCTGTCCCCGCCGTTGCATTGTTTGCCGCATAAACCGGTACTGCCGTTGTACTAACAACCACTGCTGTCAGTGCCAGCATACTCATAAATTTAGTTTTCTTCATAATCTGATTCTCCTTTTTCTTTTTCTTTATAGTATATAATCAACATCAGCAGTGCTGCCGATGCAATTACCAAGACTTTCAGGCCTTGCACTACGCCTGAATCACCTGTTTTGAGGGCTGTGGCGTGCACACCCTCCCCTCTCTCAATTTCAACCACCGGAGGCCTATTATCTGCAATATAGATGAATTTTGTTTGTCCGCTGTCCCCGCCTCCGGTATTCCCGTTTGCCGAGACGGTGCCTCCGCTGAATAGAAGAAGCATCAATAAAATGCCTGCACTTATTATTTTTCTTGTCATGATGCACCTCCCGTTTATTGTACAGCGGAGATATAAAACAAGGTCCCCTGCCCTGTATCCGTTGGATCGGTACTGATCTGGAAGGCTCCTTTGTATACCCCGTTGCCCTCCTGGGACTTCGTGTTGAACCAGATATCCTGAGACTGGTTTGCCGTGCCTAATACACCGGCTCTTGCATAGCCCTCACTGATGGCCGGTGCATCTAACAGCTGCCCCTGACTGTCATAAGAAGAAACCAATAGTTTTTTATTCTGGTCATTAGTCTGGGTAAGTTCAAAGTTTTTCAGGACGTCTACATTCACCTGTTTATCGCTTCCACTCACGCTCTTGTAAGCAACCGTTACCCTCGCCCCCGCATGATCCTTGTCCGGATTGAGGTTCGTTCCATTTTCAGTCAGCAGGATATTTTTCGGGATCGAGATGTAGGAATCAGGGCTGATGTCCTTCCACACTGCTCTCAGGCGTATGCTTTTATTATTCGCATTCTGACCGGATGCAAATGTATAAACAGCTGTATCGCCTTCCTTATATGTAAGTCCCGTTTTTTCTGTCCATGCTCCTGTATCCGACATTTCCTCAACCGTCCAGTGGTCGAACACCTTCCCGGCAGGATACTGTGATTTATCGGGGAAATTAATAGCAGCGCTGTTTTTTCCAGCATAAGTTCTATAGCTATTCTCATCAGTGAGGCTGGTAAGTGGACTTCCGTCTGCATCTATATAGCTGACATTAAGTCCCCTGTCATATTTCACAGAAGCGACTTCCTGATTATCCGCTGGTACTCTATCCAGAGAAGTTGTGTGCTCCATATTTAGATAATATGTATAAGCGTCCCCTTGACCGTCATACGTTTCCGCAAAATTTTTGAAGATAATATTCGAACCGCTTATCATCTTTACATACTTTGTATCGGAAGGTGCAGCATTGTAAGTAAGGTCTGTTTCAGAAATATTTTGTAAATACTTATTTATGTGTCCGGTTACATACTCACCAGGTAAAATTCCACCTTGTTGATAAACAGGCACTATTTCTACTTCGAATACGGAAGTATACATAATTAACGCAAGACGGTTTTTTTCATCGTCATTCAAGGGGCCACTATCCGATGCAGCCAGCAGTGCGGCTGTATCACGGCGGAAATAGTCGGAAATGTCAATCGAATCCCCCGGCCTGAAATATTCCTTACCTGCTGTATCCTTATACAATGTCCTTACATAGTCTGCCGGCAGCAAGGGGTTTTCCACTGCACGAATCTCAGCCTTAAAGCCAACGAATGTCCCATTCCCTCCACTTGGATCATCTGGGGCTTGAAAACTATCTGAGAATACAATCTTGTTCTGCTCCAGAAGGTCAAAATTGACCCCGTTTTTCACAATCAGATTATCAGGCTTTTCCGTTGTAACATACTGTTCATTATTCGTAACAGTCCCGCTGATTCGTTCCGCAGTAATATCAACCGCACGCTGGCTGTGCCGTCCCGTTTTATTAGCAACAGGCATAAACAGTACATATTGGAAAGGACTGATTTCCTCCCTGCTTTCGGCACCGGTATTAAACCATGAATAATTCCCAAGCTCAAGTAAACTTTTTTTCTCTCTCTCAACTGAATATTGCGTACTGATGGGATCTGTCCCCGTTTCATCAAAGCTTAATATTTTCGGATTAGTATACCCCCACTTTGGTGTGACGGCAAACTTAAAAAAATGATCCGTATCTGCCGCCCCCGGGTATCCTGTGCCCGCAGCATAATTCTTATTTGCGATCGACTGCTTATCCAGAAACATTTTCCCGGCAGAAATCCCTACTTTTGTCTGATTTCCTGTTGTAGGATTACCTGAGTTATCCTTTGTGTCCCGTATCATATAGGAATCCAGCGCATCGCCATTTGAACCCGTGGAAATATTGGTAAGTTTATCAAAATAATGCGGCCCCTGTGCACTGCCGCTTGATTGTGTCTGTAAATAAAAGCTGTTCTTTATATTGCTGACCGTTATGAGCGCCCTGAACTGATAGGAATCACGGCCTCCGTCGGGCGGCGGCGGGGTATATTGAGCCATCATAAGCCTGACTTTAATCTTTGCCCCGTTTTTCGCTGTATATTCTCTCATGATTTGCGACGCACCTGTGTTGCTTGTATCGATCCAGTCAGGTTCCCAAAGTGTAAAAGTTTCGCTGATCGGCATGTAAGTTGAGAAATCTTCCCCATTTGGGAAATAATTCAGTGTCAGTGTGGGCGAGGGCCAGTAAAAATAATATGGAGATGATACAGTGTTTGCTCCTCCTGTGCGGTACATATAGGACTCAAATATTAATTCACCGCCGCGGCTGAATGTCCCGGTTGAAATATCTACATCTTTTATCATCCCAGCGTCAGTAATCACTTTAACTTTTTTCAGACCCGTGCGGGCTATTGAAGCCTTTTCGTTACTATTCTTATCGTTTGTACCATAATACGGATCTGGATCCTGATACCTACCCGAGGCATCCGTCTTTCTCAGCCAGCTGTTCCCGCCTTCACCGACCTGCTGCTTATCACCTGTTCTCTCATACACCCCATAAATAAGTTGATCCCGTTCTTCGTCTCCCACTACCGTCATCGTGACGGGATAATTCGGATATGTAAAAGAATAGGTAACCGTCCTGTTGTCCTTATCCTCTTCTGCTCTAATATCCGGTACCGGCACATTGGTTTCAGAATGCTTAAACTCAATGCCGGCAGGCGTGATATTTGCTGACGGCGCTGTTGCATAATATCCCGGTGGATACGTTAGCTTAACTTTCACTTCTGTCTTGTATCTTGCGCTTACACTCCCATCACTGTTCTGAATAAAGCCTCTGAGATACTCCAGTTCAAAGCCTGCACTTTCTTTATCATTCACGACTGTGACTGAATGCTCGGCTGTATTTAGATCAAATATAAAGGAAATAACTGCCCCGCTAGGTACTTCATACGCGATATCGAAGTCACTGTTCTCCCCCTGGTCTAATGCATAGAAGTAAACTCCATCGATGAAATCGTAGTAATGTATAGGATATGCTTTTGTAACTCCGCCTTCAGACATTTGAATTTGTGCACGAACAAACTTATAAGGCTCTCCGTCAAATTCCTGGTCTTCTATTCCGGTGATCTCTCCTCCTGCAAAATTATAATCTCCCATCTCTTTTAAACCATTTTCTGTATACATTGGGACAGAGATTGTAGATGTATTACTTGCTATTTTCATAGCCTTTAATTCACCTACTGTCTTTGTATCCGCAGACTCCGGTGAACCTTTCGGTGCTTCCAATGTGTCTCCGGGTGTTTCAGGTGCTTCAGGTATTTCAGGTGATGCAGGTATTTCAGGTGATGCAGGTGCTTCAGCCGGTTCCGTGAGCGAATCTACCGCCACATCAATATTCTCTGAATGCTCTCCTGTTGGTGTCCTGAAAAACACTTGAAATGAGAACACTTCATTTTGGGTTACATGATAAGAACCATTCTCCAAATCCATGCTGCCCCCATCCGGGTCAAGGATATCTACTATCTCAACTCCCTCATGTATGTTTGTCCCATCTCCTATAATATCTGCTTCCGTACCCTCTTCATTCGGAATAATTTGGAAACGATATCCGCTCGGCGCCTCATAAGCCTTTACCTTCAGTTTTCCGGTATCAGATAAAACAGCCGATAAAACCATAAGTAAAGCAAGAAATAAAGCTGGCATTCTCCCCCAATAATTTTTAATTCTTTTTCCCATTACGAACTCCCCCTGTTTTACAACATAATATGTATTATGTCGTAAAACAGGCTCATCCCGTAATGTATATTAAAGCGTAAAGTCTTTTGGATTAGGGAAATTTAACCAATTATAGCTTTCAGAATTTTTTGTATTGGATTTTATTAGATTTTTCAGACATTTTTTAAGATTATATATTGTAAATTTTTTCCAATTGATATATACTAATACAAAACAAGTAGGAATTACTATTTTGTTTTAAAAAGTTTTATTCCATAAACAACATAATACATATTATGTTGTTTTTTTATGTATAGGAAGAAACAACCAGGTCCATCTTAGAAAGCCACCTTTTACACTCTTTTCCAGTTGTCGTCGTATAGGTCCTCGTCGTTTCTATACTTGCATGTCCAAGTATATCTGCCAGTCTGACAACATCCATTTGCATACGATAGTAAGTTAATGCGAACAGATGTCTTAGATTATGGGGAAACACCTTATTCTCACAGACTTTAGCTTCCTTACATAGTTTCTTCATGGCATTCCATATATTGCTCCGATCCATTGGTTTTCCATTCCTGGTAATAAAGACCGGCCCTCTGTTAATATTCTCTTTCATGCAGTAATCCTTCAGCATTTTTATCAGCTTCATTGGGATGAAAATAACTCTTACTTTCCCTTTATTGTGAACAATTGCTTTTCCGTTTTTCAAACTTTCAACAGTAATATACCTGTGTTCTGATACCCTGATCCCAGTCCCGCAAATCGTCTGCAAAAGCATATAGAGACGTATATTCCCACCTCTCAACGCTGTATCGAGCAGTCTCTTATATTCATGTTTGGTCAGTTCCTTATCTTCTTCATAGAATACCGAACTCTGGACTCTATAAAGCTTTAATTTTAGATTGCTTAACTTCATAAACTCAAGTAGCCCATTCAATGCAACAATCATACTATTGATACTGGAAATCTTATATTGATCAGAAAGGCTGTTTTTATATCTAACCAGAACTTCCTTTGTAATCTGTTTATTTCCTTCCGGCAAATATTTATAAAAATGCGTAATATCCCTCATATACTTCTCGATTGTTGCTTTACTGCGTTCTTCATCATACAAATATGCTTTGTATTCTTCCATAATTTTCAAGTCTAATATCATTCGCTTCATAAATATGCACTCCTTTATCGTAACAGTTTTGTCCTTATCATAACATGCCCAAGCATCAAGTTGATTGGTATTTTTTTCCATATTTAGTTTATCCGAGAAGCTATATTCTGATCCGGACCAAAAGACATAAAGCGGCCCCGGAAACGTCCATTTTATCTACATTTCCGGGGTTCTGTATAAGTTCCGTCATATTTTCCTGATTTTGATCCTCTTACTATTACATCTGCCGCATGTTTGTGACATTTATACAAGCTTTTCAAATTCAGGAATTTTGACTGTCACTCCGCCTTTCATAGCTGACTTGTGTGCGCATATACCAGTTCCTGTCCAATAAGCACCTGCTATATCGTCTGGTACAGCTTGTCTGTTTTCGATAATCGCCCGAACAAATTCATGAATCATATGCGGGTGCGATCCACCATGTCCTCCGCCCTGTTTAAAAGAGAGATGCGTATTTTCATCATTATACACTGTTTCTGTCGTAAATGAACCAATACTCTCCGGAAGTCGTGAGGCATAGTCCGGTACTTTTATTCTATCTTCTGTAATTTCAGAGCCTCTGCTATATCTCTGAGGATCGCCGTCAATATCGACCATTTCCTGTTGAATTCCCCCTGTCCGTTTATAAATAACCGGATCTTCCGAAGCAAGCTGCTGCCATTCAAAACTCATTTGGCTTCCATATATCCTGAAGCATTCTGAATAACTTCGGGCAACTCCATATAAAAAACGTTCCATTTCAATCGCAACATCGCTGTTTTTCATTGTGACCAAAGCGCTCTCAAACGCAAAAGGCGAATTGTACTGCCCAATCAATTCATCTCTGATCCGCCCGGATCCTTTCGCATATACTTCCTTTGGATAGTCATTTAAAAGCATAAAACAAGGTCCAATAGCATGCGTCGGATGCATAAGCGGCGGAAATCCTTCCCAATATGACGGCCATCCTTCCATATCCTGATAGTGAGCACATGTCATATATTGTATTTTTCCGAATTCACCTCTATTTATAAGATCTTTCACGTAAAAATACTCTCTTCCGAATACGGTTGTTTCCATAAACATATACTGTTTTTTGCTTTCTTTTCTTGCCCGAATAACATCCTCTAATTCCTTTAGATTCATTCCCATAGGTATCGTACAGCCACAATGCTTTCCCGCCATTAAGGCACGTATAGAAAAATCTGCATGTGTCGCCGGAGGCGTTGTAATATGTATCGCGTCTATTGTCTCATCTTTCAATAATTCTTCAAAATTATTATAACAATCCCGGTCTGCGATTCCAAATTTTTCATTTGCCAATTTTATCAAATCGTCATTCGTATCTGCTACTGCAACACTATATACATCAGGATGCCTTAAATAAATTGGAATAAATTCCATGCCAAAACTTATTCCTACAATCCCAACCTTAATTTTATGATCAGTCATACAGATCCTCCCTTTAATTAAAAAGCGGCATTTCCTGAGGATAAATCCCCATATTTCCAGGACGGGGTACAAGGTCTTCGCTTCGTTTAGATACATCCATCAGCTCAGGAAGATCATTTACCGGACTGTCAAGATAAAAATATGTACAGCAGGACCAATCATCTTCTCTCTCAAATAATAGCGGCCGGCCGTCTAACATAGGGATATCAGCAAAATCTACCTCTTCTCCATCTACAGAAATAATCCGGTTATCAGCCGCCTGATTCTTGTAAAGCAGCTGGGCATGATGGAAATAATCGTCTCTGTCAACGCCGCCGATCTGCTGAATCGTCGCTCTGAAATCTGTATTGAAATAAATCGGGTCAGGGATATGGAGGCGATAACAACACAGTTCCATATATTTTTTATCATACACCGGACAGCCACAGTATAAATCATAAAAATAATCCTGTCCCCACGCTGTCCCAATGTAATCTTCGACACCCGTTCCGCATATCGTCGGATACTTATCATCTCCGTCAATATACGCCTTAAATTCGCCTTCTCCCCACCATGTATCAGAATATAATTTTGTATTGCACCGAACTCCCATATTTGTCCCCAGGAACCTCCCCCGGCCCTTAACACACGGCAAAATTTCAAAATCCTTTTTCTGGCAGGTTAAATTCTGCCTATTAAAATATGAGTGGAAATAAAGTATATCCTCTCCCAGCGAATCCCCTAACGTGTAATCAATATCATAGTAAAAATGTCTGACAGTGGTCTTAGATTCATTTGTTATCACAATTTTCATTCCTGTTTTGAACGGCATCGGGATGTATGTACTGAAACTTCTGCCCTCAGGATTTGAAAAAAGTGCGTTTTTAAATACAGCTGTTTTTCCTAGTCCTACACAGAAAAAATCACCAAGCGGAACGCTTACCGCCGCCTTATCATTCATATCCCAAAACATTTCAAGCTTCAGGCCCCGAAGCGTCTCCGGCGTCTGATCGCTTATTGTAATCCAAATGCGCCGTATGATACCGCTTGTATTTTCCGCGTGTGCAAGGACTCTGCTTTCTCCGGTTCCAAGAGCAAACCATGGCGATCCCTTTCTTCCATTTCTTGCTTTTCCTCCGGCTCCTTTTTCTCCATCCGTGTTTTCAAAACTTGCCCACCTTGAAACAACACCCTTCGGGAATGTAAACATTTCTTCTCCAAACATAATAAATCCTCCGTTATTTTTAGTCTTTTATACCTGTCATCTTAATTCCTTCAAGGTAATATCTTTGAAGGAAGATAAAAATAATAACAGTTGGAATGACCGCCACAACCGATGCTGCCAAAATAAGATTCCATGAGATTCTCAACGACCCCATCAATGTTGCGATCTGTATCTGTATCGTATATTTACTTTGATCCTGTGCAACTATAGTCGGCCACAAATAGGAATTCCAATTTGTCACAAAAAAGGAAACTCCCAGAGTAATAAACATTGGTTTCGCAAGAGGAACATATATTTTTCTGAATATCTGAAAAATAGTACATCCATCAATTCTGGCTGAATCATACAATGCATCCGGCATCTCTATAAAATACTGCCGGAACAGGAACACACCATATGCGTGCGGCACCATGGGAAGTATCATCCCCCACAAAGAATTGACGAGCCCCATACCCTTGATTATAAAAAACAATGGAATGATTATAACCGGGAACGGAATCATCATTGTACTTAAGACCCACATAAACAAGGCTCTTTTTCCCGGAAATCTTAGTCTTGCAAAGGCAAATGCCGCCATTGAATGGATGATCAAAGCCAAAACGGTAACCATTACCGCAACAAAAAGTGAGTTTCCGATACCGGTAAGAACATCCAGTGATTCAAATACCTCTTTAAATGCATCAAGCGTAATATGCTGTGGAATAATCCTGTAATCAAATACTTCCGTCTCTTTTTTCAATGAACTACTGATAAACAGAATAATCGGAAATAATGCGAAAACCAAAAAAGTACAGGCAACTAAAGTTTTTAAAATTAATATTCTCGTCTTTTTTGCCACTGTATCACCTACTTAAATTTTAACAGTTTTAACTGTATTACTGTAATAATCATTATAATCAGCGCCAGAGATACTGCAATCGCAGATGCATAGCCAAACCTGTACTGTTCAAATGCAAGCTGATAAACATAATATACTGTGACCTCTGTTGACTTCGCCGGTCCGCCTGCTGTCATGACCCTAATCTGATCAAATACTTGAAATGATGAGATAACAGTTGTGATCAATATAAATATGCTTGTCCCTTTTATTAAGGGGAACGTGATTTTGAAAAATCTCTGTACAGCATTAGCGCCGTCTATTTTTGCCGCCTCATAATAATCTGCGGGAACGTCTTTTAAGGCCGAAAGAAAAATAATCATATTGTACCCAAAAACAATCCATATTCCTACTATAGCTACACAAACCAACGCCTGTGTTTTCGATCCAAGAAAAAGCTGCCTGCTTATTCCTAATTGTTCCAATATTTTATTAATGTAACCGTTTCTGGAATTGAATAAAAAAGTCCACAATGTTGCCGCTACAATTGTTGAAATCGTATTCGGAAGATAGATCCCGATCCTCACAGCCTGCTGCCTCTTATTTCCACGGATCGAATGAACAAACACGGCAGCTCCAAGAGACAGCAGATATACAGCAATTACATATATTCCGGCATATTTGCCTGTTATAAGTAGACTGTCCCAGAATGTTGAATCTCTTAATACATCGATATAATTGCTGATTCCTGTAAATATCTTTGTGCCGAACGCGTTCCAGTCAAAAAGGCTGATATATAATGCGTATAATATCGGCACAAAGATGAATAAAGCCATCAATATCACTTCCGGAGCAATCATAAGATATGCGGTCACCGTCTCGTGTTTTATACGCTTATGTTTTCTTTTCATCATGATCTTACTCCTTCGTCTAAATGCTCCTCTTCCTTCCCATTATCCGGTAAATGTAGATCCGCTTTTTTCCTGATATTGCAGCATGCTTTCCTGTGCGGCATTAGCTGCTTCCTCCGCACTCATGCTGTAAAGTGCATCCTGGATCATAGTAGACACAATTTCCTTTGCTTCTCCTGAAAGAGCGATTTCCGGCTGCCCGGTCGGAAGCACTTCATCCGAGAATACGGCAGCATTATCGTTTACATAATAAATATCTTTACCCGCTTCAATTACAGAATTTCTCATACAGTAAGTAAATTTAGCATCCGTATCAAATTCGGTCACACGGTCGACGTTTAACCACATCCATGAGATGAAATCCTTCGCACCGGCAATTTTTTCCTCACTGCTCTGATTGCTTACCAAAACATTCCATCCTCCAACTACACTGGCTGTTTCTCCGCCCTTTTCGACTGCCGGGAGAGGTACTACTCCATACTTTTCCGGATCTGCACGAAATACGGACCAACTGCCATTGATCTGCATTGCTGTTTCTCCATTTGTCAAAATCGAGATGTCTGATACGGATCTGCCCGGCGTCTCATTGCAGTTCCCTGAATTCAGAAGGTCTTTCCACAATTGGAGTGCATTTACTACCTCATCTGAATTCAGGTTTGCCATTCCATCTTCCGTAAATAAACTTCCCCCCTGCATCCATACAAAAGGATAGAAGGTAAAACACTGCCAGTCGCCCTTATCGACTTCGAAAGTAAAACCTGAATATTCGTCCGTATTCAATGCTGCAGCCGCTTCTTTTAATTCATCCCATGTAGTTGGCGGCTTTACCCCCTGCTCTTCTAATATTTCTTTGTTATAGTATAGTGCAACCAGATCTCCATCCAAGGGAATTCCGTAAATATGTCCATCCCTTGATACACGGTCAAAAGCAGCTTCTGTAAAATCATTTTTTATCTCATCGGTAAAGATATCATCCAGTGGTTCACAAACCCCGGCATCAAGATACTGATTAATAATTGCAGGACTACATTCAAAGATATCCGGCGCTTCATTTGTGGCAAATGCTGTTGCAAGCTTTGTCGTAGTGTATTCCTCAAACGGGATTGCAAGAAATGTTACATGATATTTGTCCTGAGAATTATTATATTCCTCGATATATTTTTCCAGGAATTCCATTTCCGCTTCCTGAGTCCACTGATTCCAATAAACAAGTTCAATAGGGCCATCACCTTGCGCCTCTTTCGTTGTCTCCGTACTTCCTGTGGTTTTTCCGCACCCTGACGCTATTCCGCTCATTCCCAGCACTAACGCTCCCACCAGAACGACAGATATTCTTCTCTTTAATTTGTAAAGTTTTCTCATTGTTCTCCTCCTTTATAAGTTTTTATGAGCTCATATCTTTTATAGCCTTATTCTATAAATTCTTTTTGGTAAATAAAATACTAATTTTTTTTAAAAGTGGAATTTTTATTTTTCCGGCATCCATACTCTCATATCCCCTTTTGCCCTATTTCCCCATGAGAAGTATGGGATTGCTGTCAGCAATACATTACTTGCCTGTGGCATCTGAGTCATATATAAGTCATCCGATTCTTCCAGACACATTCCTGAAACTTTAAGCAAGACCAAATCTTTCAAAATTCCTTCTTTACATATCACAGTCTCCGCCTGAACATCCTTCGGAATTCTGTATTTATGCAAGCTTTCTCCTTGATCCGCCTGTTCAAAACAATACACAATAGGCCCTCTTATAAATGCAACACATCCAGCATCGGCGCGCACCTGAGGATTGGCATAAACTTTTTTTATATTCAGTCCAAAGTGAATTTCAAGTATGTCCTCTCCCCAGTTTCTTTCGAGATAGATATAGCCTTTGCTAATCGTAGATTTATAATTTACTTCCTCTCCATTACAAATAACCTGGAATCCTTCCGCATATTCTGGAATTCTGACTGCAAGAGTCCACTTTTCCTCTGTTTTTGATGCTATTTTAAATGTCACATCTCCATCCCAAGGCAATTTACTGTCAACTTGTATTTTAGCTTTCTCCAGTTCTGCTGTCTGACTGATAAACAAATGTGAATAAATAATCTCTTTTTTCTCAGTCCAAATATATTTTCCGACTGACATAAAAAGCCTCACAAGATTAGGCGGGCAGCATGCACATGCATACCACTTCGGTCTTCGGGTCAGTACATGCTCAAATCCAAAATGTTCTCCGGATATTCCGCGGACTGTTTCCAGCGGGTTGACATAAAAAAAACCTTTCCCATCCAACTGCATTCCACCCATTACCCCGTTATATAGTTCCCTCTCCATAATATCTGCATAAGATGCATCCGGGTCAAGATCCAGCATCTGTTTCGCGAACATAACCATGGCAACTGATGCACATGTTTCTGCATAAGCTGTATCATTGGGAAGATCATAAGCTTGAGTGAAGGCTTCTCCACGGGCTGTTGAACCGATTCCGCCTGTGATATACATCTTTTTTCGGACAATATTGTTCCACAATTTTTTACAGGCCTCATAAAGCGTTACATCCTCCGTTTCCATAGCCAGTCCTGCCATGGCGGTATAAAGATAGACTGCCCTTACACAATGTCCTACCGCCTCGTCCTGTTCCCGCACAGGTTTATGACATTGTGCATTTTCTCGATCATAAGGATCCATATGAAATAAAGTCCATCCTCTGTTTTGTTTTTCTTTCATAAAAAAATCAGGATCTTGCCCTCGTTGTTCTACAAAATATGACGCTAATTTCTTGTATTTTTCATTCCCTGTAATAAAATACAATTTCATCAGCCCTATTTCCACCTCTGGATGCCCCGGAATCCCCGAAATTTTATCGTCCCCAAACCGTCGGTCAATGTGGTCTGCCAATCGGATTGCCACATCAAGCAGCTCTCTTTTCCCAGTCTCTTCATAATATGCCGCAGCTGCTTCAAACAAATGCCCTGCACAATATAATTCATGACCTTCCTGGAGATTCTGCCATTTATGCTCCGGCTCTTTGATAATAAAATATGTATTCAAATAGCCGTCTTCCTGCTGCGCCGCTTTTATATAACTGATTATTTTATCTGTTCTTTCTTCCAGTTCCGGATCAGATTTGACTGACAATGAATATGCAACGCCTTCAATCCATTTTGAAACGTCGCTATCCTGAAAAACAGTCCCATAAAATTCACCATTAGAAATACCTGCTGCAATCTTAAAATTTTCTATTGCATGGCTTTTTTCTGCACCTGCAACTTCATCTTTAAGTATCTTTTCCTGATAGGGTATCGCCTCTTTTATAATCATATTTTGTATATCGCCCCAAAAACCTTCTGTTATTTTTATATTTTTAACTTTAACTCTTTTGGCAGGTATAAATGCTTTCATACTCATTATTCTCCTTTTGCGGTTTTTATTTTATTTTATTTCTATACACTATTAGAAAAAAATACTAATTTTTTTTAATAGTGTATTTTTTTTCTTTCATTATATTATACTGTACATGATACAATCTTTTTAACAGCCAATACTCTTTTGAATTAGGATCGGAATTGTAATTTAATGAAAGCGAAAAAGATATCACTAAAAATCCAGTTATTAGAAATATTTATTTTTGCTGCTATCATTCCCATGATAATTACGGCATTGTTTCTTTATCGTTTCGAAGTAAACAGAACCCTGAACGCTGAAATTTTATCCCAGCGGCAGATATTAGAATTAACCGCATCGAATTTGCTGCAAAAAATCAGCCACTTCAACAACCTTACTTCATCGGTTTACTACAATGATGCTATATTAAAATGTTTGGAAAATGGAAAAGACAGGACGTTGTCTTCTTACGAGAAAATGCAGATACAGCCGGATATTAATTCCATGATGCGTACGGATAACCATGTTCTTTCTTTTTCGCTTACAACGATGTCTGGCGATACATTATACTGGAATGACGGATACAGCAATGTGGTAAACGCCACATCACTCAACCCAGATTTTCTGAAGAAAATTTATGACAGCAACGGCAGCGGCGTCCTGTCAGACCCCATAACACATATTAAAAAACGAAAATTTCCTTCTTCTGCTGCTTCCATCTACTATGGACGGTTAATCCGCAGTACCGAGCATAATTTCTGTCCCATCGGCATTTTACTGATTGAAATAGATATCTCATCTTTTGAAGATATTATCTCAACTTCAGGATTTAAATCTGAAGCCATACTGCTTATTACCTCCGAAAACAACACTTTAATATGGGGATACCTTGAAGATCTGGTAAAATGTCAAATCGGTGAAATTATACCAAAAGAAACGTTATCTGCTCCGTCAGGCGATTATTCTGTGAGAACTATCAACGGAAATAAATACTATTGCTTTTACTCCATGACGGACTCGCTAAACTACAATTGCTACTCGCTGCTCCCCGTTCCCATCATAAAAAATGCTGCACAGTATGTTCGGATTGTCCTTTTGCTGATATCAGTAGTAAATTTTATCTGTTTGTTACTTATTTTTTCACTATGTACCAAACAGATTATTACGCCAATACAACATTTGTCTATTATTATGCATAATCAGAATTATATGAATTACTTTCCCATACCAGACTATCCTATTCAAAATGAAATAGGTTACTTATATGAGTCTTTTCAGGAAATGAGTACGCGAACTCTGCATCTTGTTGAACAATTAAAAGAGTCATCCAAAAAAGAAGCCCGGCAGCAGCTCGCCCTTCTTCATGCACAGCTAAACCCTCATTTTCTATATAATACTCTGGACTCTATAAACTGGATGGCTCAGAATGAAAATGCAAAAAAAATTCCGGAAGTAATAAATGCCTTGTCACAAATCTTAAGATACAGCATTATTAAAGACAATGATTTTGTATCTGTGTCTGATGAACTACTTTGGTTAAAAAATTATATATATATACAGAATATGCGGTTTCAGGATTCGTTCTCTATTCAATATAATATTGCAGAAAATATTATGAATTATAAAATTCCCCGGTTCATTCTCCAGCCATTTATTGAGAATTCCCTGCTGCATGGTTTTTCTGAAATCCATCATGGCGGAATCATAAAACTGAATATCTACTCTAAACAAAATGATTTATTTTTGATTATAGAAGATAATGGAAAGGGTATGACCGAATCTGCCATATACACAGTTCTTTATGGTAACAGCAGCGGAATTGGCATTGGAAATACAAATGCCTATATTAAGAAGAAATTTGGAAGACCTTATGGAATACAGATCATTTCAAAATTAGCAGAAGGAACAAAAATCATAATCCGTCTGCCTGTACAAAAGTGAGGGATGTATATGAATCATGTAATCATTATTGACGATGAAATTCAAAGCCGTACCGGAATTGCCGCCATTTTTGAAAATCACTCTCCCAAATGGTTTATATCAGGTTTATTTGAAGACGGCGACCAGGTTCTTCAATACCTTGAAACACATACAGACATTCAGCTGATTGTCACAGATATCCGTATGCCAAAATTTAATGGCCTTGAACTAATCAGTAAAATCAGGAAAACCAATAGTACTATCCCCATTATTATTATCAGTGGATACTCCGAATTTTCTTATGCCGCTAAAGCTGTCGAGTTCCATGTATTTCGTTATGTGCTCAAGCCTGTTCTTCCATCTGAATTTGATAAAATCATTACAAGTGTAGAAAATTTTCTGCAGTTGGAAAAGGCACCCTATAAATATAATTTTAAAGATTCAGAATATGAACAGTTTTTGGATTTATTATTCTCAGAAGCTGCAACACAAAATAAAAAAGAGACCGTCACAATGCTTAAACGCCAATGCGGGTTTAGTTTTCAGAATATCTGGTTTTTATTTCTGGAAGGCAATTCACATTTTTCTAATATCTCTGCCAGCTTTCGTCCGCAGTTAAAGGAGTTTTCAACAGCCCTCTCCCAGGACAGTCATGTTTTTCTGTTCCGTCAGAAGCTTTATTGTATTTTAATCAAAAAACCTGATATAGATACAGATTTTCTTTATAAGCAGCTTTCGAAACTCCTTTGGTCTTTTCCGCGTGAAGCAGGTGTACATGCAAGCATTTATCAAAGCACCTTTACCGACACATTCAAGAATGCCTTTTTTAGCGGAATTTCTGCTTTAAAACAGTACTTTTATGAAAAAAAATCAATCTGCCTATATGCTGATCAAGGTATATGTACGTTTCCACACATGATTTATAACAATCTGCAGCTCCAGGTTGATCAAAACAATCTGTTGGATGTCCGGGATTCTATCTATGAATTTATGGATTATATAAGAGAAAAAAGACCCTCCTATTTTGAACTTCAATCATGGGTGAATAAGATTTCACTTGTGATCGTCAAATACTGCAACGACAAAAATATGTCCACAGCATGCTATATTGATTATGCGGAAAGCCTGGAATTCCTTTATAACTATTATAGTTTAGAAGAAATTGAAGAAACATTGCTGTCAATGATTGACAGTGTCTTCAATAAAGCTTTTGAACAAATAAACAGTACGCATGCTTATCTCATTGATCAGGTGCAGAACTATCTGACGAATCATTTAAATGAAAAAATCACCCTATCAGATTTGGCAGATATATTTTGTATCAATTATACAAGCCTCAGTAATATTTATAGTTCCGCGACCGGCCAGACTATCATTGAGTATTTAACATTTTTGAAAATCTCAAAAGCCAAAGAACTATTAATTAACACTGATAAAAAAATTTACACAATCAGTGAGGAATTAGGGTATAGTGACACAAAATATTTTATCAAAAGGTTTCGGAAAATTGTCGGTATTACTCCAAAAGAATTTAGAAAGATATATAGGATAAAAGGATAATTAGAGCCAAAGGACATAAAGCGACCCCGGAAACGCTGATTTTATCAGCATTTCCGGGGTTATGTCCGCTACTCAAACTCTATCGTCCCCGGCGGTTTCCCCGTCAAATCATAGAACACCCGATTCACATGCCCCACTTCATTCACAATTCTGCTGGTTACCCGGTGCAGCACCTCCCAAGGCACTTCCGCCGACTCCGCAGTCATGAAATCTATGGTATTCACCGCCCGCAGCGCCACTGCATAGTCATAGGTTCTCTCATCCCCCATAACCCCCACAGACCGCATATTGGTCAGAGCAGCAAAATACTGTCCCACAATCTTATTCATTCCGGCAGCATCCATTTCCTCACGGTAAATAGCGTCTGCATCCTGCACAATCTTCACCTTTTCAGCGGTAATCTCGCCAATAATCCGTATTCCCAGTCCCGGCCCAGGGAATGGCTGCCTGAACACCAGTCTCTCCGGTATCCCGAGTTCCAGTCCTGCCTTACGCACCTCGTCCTTAAACAAGTCTCTCAACGGCTCTATGATCTCTTTGAAATCCACATAATCCGGCAGCCCGCCAACATTGTGATGGGATTTGATCACTGCGGATTCCCCGCCCAGGCCGCTCTCTACTACATCCGGATATATCGTTCCCTGCACGAGAAAATCTACCGCCCCGATCTTCTGGGCCTCTTCCTCAAATACACGGATAAATTCTTCTCCTATAATCTTCCGCTTCTCTTCCGGTTCGACAGCTCCGGCAAGTTTACTATAAAATCTCTCCTGCGCATTGACCCTGATAAAGTTCAGGTCATAATGCCCTTCCGGTCCGAAGACAGCCTCTACTTCGTCCCCTTCATCTTTCCTTAAAAGACCATGATCCACAAATACACAGGTGAGCTGTGATCCGATCGCCTTGGAAAGCAGCACTGCCGCCACAGATGAATCCACGCCGCCCGAAAGCGCGCAGAGCACTTTGCCGCCGCCAACTTTTTCCCGGATTGCCTTGATCGTCTCTTCTACAAATGCGTCCATCTTCCAGTCTCCGGCACAGCCGCAGACATTCTTTAAAAAGTTATTAATCATCTTTGTGCCTTCAACCGTATGCAGCACCTCTGGATGGAATTGAATCGCATAAAGGCCGTCCCGGGCTCTCTCCGCTGCTGCTGTCGGGCAGTCTGCAGTATGCGCCGTGACTTCAAATCCGGGCGCCGCCTGGGAGATATAGTCAAAGTGGCTCATCCAGCAGATTGTCGGGGTGGATACATCTTCAAATACTTTGGAATCCGGCTTGTCGATCAGAACTTCTGTCTTTCCATACTCCCGCACATCCGCACGTTCTACCCGGCCTCCCAGCACATGCATCATCAGCTGTGCGCCATAGCATAAGCCGAGTACCGGTATGCCAAGCTTAAAAAGTTCTTTTGTATAAGTCGGGGAATCCGCCTCGTAGCAGCTGTTCGGCCCGCCTGTCAGAATGATTCCTTTCGGATTCATTGCCTTTATTTTTTCTATATCTGTCTTATAAGAATAGATCTCGCAATATACGCTGCACTCTCTGACACGCCTTGCGACCAGCTGATTATACTGCCCTCCGAAATCCAGGACAATGACTAATTCATTCTTCAAATTTATCCTCCTGTTGAACACGCAATGTCTAAACCTGTTTTAAATTTACTTTCCTATTATAAGGGAGGGTTTTGCGATTTACAAGACTCTCTTTTCAAAAAAATGGCTTATTTACATCTCTCCGCGCATCCACGTCTGGTTTTCAGGCCGCATTTCCAGTGAAATCCATCGCCCTAGATTGTATAATCTGCTATTTTCCCTGCTTATATACTCCGCATCAATTTCCATTTTCCGCCATGATACCTGACCATCATGAAGACGGCCCGGAAGCACCAGTCGATTACCATGGCCACCCAGACTCCAAAGACGCCGAGTCCCATGTATCTTCCCAGTATATAACTGAAGACAATTCTGAAGATCCACATAGAGGCAATGGATATTATCATGGTAACTTTTGCATCCCCGGCAGCGCGCAGAGTTGCGGGCAATGAGAAGGCAATCGGCCACACGATCATGCAGCTGATACTGTGGAAATATAATATCTGCTTCGTTGTCTCCGCCGTGAGGTCTGATAAGTGGTATGCCTTCAATATAAATGGCAGCAGAAGGAAAATGACTGCGTTCATAATCCAGATCAGTACGTACACAATCCCCACAAGTTTTTTTGTGTAATAATGTGCCTGTTCGTAATCCCCTGCCCCCACGCACATTGCAATCACAGAGGTGATCGCAAGATTCAGTGCAATTCCCGGCAGAATCTGGAACAGAGCCACAGCATTGCTGACTGCATTTGCAGCGATCGCATAGGTGCCGAATGTAGATACCAGGCTCAGCACCATGATTTTCCCCAGCTGGAACATGCTGTTTTCCAGGCCGTTGGGCACTCCGATCGACAGGATTCTTCGTATCATCCGCCAATCCGGACGGTAATGGAAGCTCCTGCTGATGTGCAGCTGCCGCTTCTGGTCCGTCAGCAGCACGGTAATTATGACGGCCGCTACAACCCTGGAGATCAGTGTTGGAATCGCCACCCCTTCCGTTCCCCGGTGGAATCCGTATATCAGGATCGCATTTCCTCCAATATTAATCAAATTCATAATGATCGAGACCTGCATGGACATCTTAGAGTTACCCATGGCACGGAATATCGCCGCTCCGGCATTGTATAATGCCATAAACGGAATGGAGGCTGATACAATCAGCAGGTATGTATTCGCATGTGCCATTACATCCGCGTCGATCGCACCGAATACCACATGCAGGATAAACCATCTTCCACAGTAAATAATGGCCATAATCCCCACGGCTACGATCGTGATAAACCATACAATCTGATTGGAAGCTTCACAGGCGTTTTTGTCACTCTTCTGCCCCAGATACTGCCCTGATATAACCGCGCCTCCGGCGGCCAGAGCTCCAAAAGCATTAATAAAGAGCACCATGATATTGTCAACCAGCGACACTCCGGATACCGCCGCCTCTCCGACACTCGCTATCATAATAGAATCCGCCATACCGACCAGTATTGCAAGCAGCTGCTCGATAATCAGCGGAATGATCAATGCTCTCAGCGCCTTGTTATCAAATAAATAGGCGCTTCTGTCTATTTGTTTTCTCATACTTTCATTCCTACTCTTTCATTCCCATATCAAAGCGGGCAGGCCCACCTCAAACCATCATTTCCGCACTCAAAAGGGACTCGCACTCTTTAGCACCGCATAAATAACAAAGTGGGGAGGCACACTTCAACTCTCCCCCCCTCTCACTCAAGAGGGGCATACTCACTTTGACGTCGCGGCGACACCGCTTTGCGGTTATATATCTTATCGCGGCGTGTGCATCTCCCAGAGGTTTTTATGAAGCGAAAGTGACAGGCACTTTTCCTTCATAGAAAAAACTTCTCAGCGCGTACATTATACGCCGAGAAGTTTTAAGATGCAAGTTATACGCTTTGTTTGATTAATATCGCCCAGATATAGCAGTTAAATTACAACACGCACTGCCGCTTTTATGCCGCAGCGTACTTTGAGATCTCCTGTTTCAGGTCTTCACAGTCCTCATCATAGATTTTCAGTTCAATGGGATGATTGAAGCCCAGATTCATAATCCCAAGTATCGACTTGGCGTCTACTACGAATCTGCCTCTCTTCATATCCATATCATAAGGATACTTAGCAACCTTATTTACAAAATCAAGCACTTCTTCAGGGTTTTGAAATTTTATGATCATTTGATTCATTCTTTTCTCTCCTTTTTTCAGATTATCTATGACGGCTTTCATTAGCTTCTGCTTTTTTGTTATCGACATCATAGCACAATTTTTTCCATTTACAAGGACGAAATTTCTGAAAAAGGTAGAAAAATTTAATGGACTGACTTACGAAACTCATTTGGAAGCATGCCCACTTCCTCTTTAAAGACCTTGCTCATATACTTGGGATCCGAGTATCCAGCCAGCTCTGCAATCTGATTTAGCTTCAGGTGCGTATCGGCTAAGAGCTGTTTCACCTTCTCAATCCGCAGCTTCCGGATTGTTTCTGAAAATGTGGCGCCGGTTTCTTTTTTGAACTGTGCGCTCAGATATTCTTCCGAAACAAACAGTTTGTTTGCCACTTCCTCCAGGGTGATGCCCTGGTCATAGTACTTACGGATCATCTGCTGGGCCTTCTGTACAAGAACACTCACCGGCAGCTCCTCTTTTTCCTGCATATTAAGATCCAGCAGTTCAAAGAACTTTTCCATGCTGCGTTTAATCTGGTCCCAGCTCGCCGCCCCGGACACTTCCCCCAGGATTCCCTGAATCTCGAGTTCCGCATCCAGTTCCTGGATGTTCCCCCGCGAATTTGCTACAGCCCAGTTAAAACGTATGAGTGATTTCTTGATTTCTTCCGGCAGATGGGGAGACTCCGGATAATATTGGAACAGCTTCCTGTAACATTCTTTGAGCGTCTCCCAGTCCCCCCTCTTGATCGCCTGGCATGCCTCGTCCTCCAGCTCAGCCGGATGCTTCAGGGGCACGATTTTTAACTTTTCAATCTCCTCTTTCCTAAGCAGGGTTCCCTTATTCAAAAGAAGGTTCCATTCCTTTTCCTTCTGTATCCCGCTGACAGCCTCCGACAAATCCAGAATCCGCTCTATGCTCTTCCAGATGCAGACCACAGGGCTTTTCAGATTGCTGCACAGCATAGGGACTACAGAATTCTGGAAGTATTCATATAAGGCACAGTCCCGGGGAACCCGGTAGAGTATCATAATCAGCAGCTGCCACGCATCGGCTTCTATCACACAGGAGGCAAATTTAACCGTGTGGGCGCCCACATCCTCCAGCAAATCCTTTGCCGTTTTTTTCTGTTCTTCATATCCGTCTCCCAGCCACAGAACGAAGACCTCGGCGGGATTCTCCACGGAGAATCCGTATTTTTCCATCGTCATATTATGGAACTGCCTGTCCGGAGCAAGCTGTCCGTTTAAGCATCCAATAAAGATTCCCTGGACGGTAAATACTTTATCCTGGCTTTTCTCTTTGTCCAGCTCCTCCTCGATCTGCCCCAGAGCCCGTTTCAGCTCCGGTATCTTGATTGGTTTCAGAAGATAATTCTCAATATCAAGCTCTATTGCCTGTTTTGCATAATTAAAGTCCGAATAAGCTGACAGGATGAGCACTCTGCAGTGGTTCTGCTCCTTTCGCAGCATTCTGAGCATCGACAGCCCATCCATCTTCGGCATCTGTATGTCCAGTATCACCAGATCGGGTTCCATTCTCCGGATCAGCTCATATCCGGCCTTTCCATCACCGGCCTTCCCCACCAGTTCATAATCCGGGTTTATTTTATGTAAAATCTTTGCAAGGCCTTCCCGGATCGGCGCCTCGTCTTCCACAATTACAATCCTCACTGCTGGTCCTCCTTTCCGGGCACAAACAGATGCACTTTTGTCCAACTTCCCAGCATACTTTCAAAATAAATGGTGGCATCATCCCCGTAGTACAGTTTCAGGCGTTTCCGGACATTTGCAATACCTACGTGTCCCTCCATATCCTGCTCTTCATCATTCAATCTCTTTAACGTCTCCGGCCCAATGCCAAATCCGTTATCTTCTATAATCATGTGGATCTGCTCTTCTGTCCGGCGCATCACGATGGTCAGGCGGCAGTCCCCGTCTTTTCCCCCAAACCCATGTTTGATGGAATTTTCCACAAAGGGCTGCAGCAAAAGCTTATGGATCTTATATCCCATCATATCCTCAGGCACTTGTTCTAATATCGTCAGCGGCTTTCCGAGTTTTGCACTCTGCAGCATACAGTAATGCCGAAGCCATCCCAGTTCCTTACTAACCGTAGTCGTACCGCCCGCATTTTTGACGGTATATCTAAGAATATCAGCCAGCGCCCCTACCATCCCGCTGATGTCATACTGCTCATTTTCAATAGCCTTCCAGTTAATCGTATCCAGCGTATTGTACAGAAAATGAGGGTCTATCTGTGCTTCCAGTGCGGAGAGTTCCGCATTTTTCTGCTCTACAACAGCCGACTTCACCTGACCGATCAGATCGTCAATATGGACAACCATCTCATTAAACCCTGTGCCAATCCTCCGTATTTCCGGCGGCATACTTTCTGGAATCTGGATGCTGACTCCAAAATCCCCTTCTTCCAGATCATTCATGGCATTCACGAGAGAATCCACTGCCGCCAGATACGGCTGCGTGGACATGTAAATCAAACAGACCATAATTGCACAGGATACTACTGCTATCACGAAGAAAAACAACACCTGTTCCCAGATTGCCCTGTTATAATCAGCCAGCGGCTGCTCATTGCAGATGGTAAAACCGCTTTTTTCATGCAGCATCGTCGTATACTTACGATCAGCTGTATCCTTCTGACTGTTGAATTCGCTTCCGATATCTGCAGAGTCCGGAGAACTGATCACCGTATTTCCCTGCAGCAGATATGTGGCATTGTCCGTCCCCGACACCAGCGTATCCCGTATCTGCTCTTGGTTGATGCTGATTACCACGATCCCCAGAGGATCATTGATATTCCTGTAATCGATCAGTTTTCTCCCGATCTGAAATAAATACGTTTTCCGTTCATTTGCAGTCACCGGATCTGTGAGCCCCTGATATACATATCCCTTCCCAATCTCCGGAACCGTGATTTTATCCGCCCAGACGCTGTTTGTGGAGGAAGAATTCAATCGGTCATAGAATATAATACGCCCGTTCCGAAGCGATATCGTGATCCCTTCCACTCCTGGGTTACTATTGCAGATATGGCTCAGTTCATGCCGCAGCGTACTGCTGTTAACGTCCAGATCATCCTGTTCCTTCATAATTTCCAGTACGGTATCTATGATCGTATCATCCGTACACATATCATACAGGATTGTCTCATACTTTTCCAATACCATGTCCAGGGATTTATTGGCATTGTACAGGTTACTGCTGATACGGCCGTCTATGTTGTCCTGGAGGCTGCTCCTTAGTCTCATCTGGGAAATAACAGCAAACAGGCAGACCGGCACCAGCGCCGCCATCAGAAATCTAAAGGACATCCTTGTTCTCAATGTTCTTTCCCGTTTCATAAGTCTCCTCTCCTGATCTCAGCCATCCTTTCTGCTGCCTCTCTCAGAATTTCATCCTCCGGTTTTTCTCCAATAATTGCTTCCCCCATTGCATCCGTAAGTACTCTGGATATGTACGGCCATTCCACCGAGAACTCTCTCGTCCTGGCTGATTTGGCAATCTCTATCATACTCCTGTTCAGCGGATCCTCCACATACTGATTTTCAAGCACATCCCGGCGGGGAGCCATATAAGCGGAACGTTCCATATAGGAAGACATCCGTTCTTTGTCGCTTACATACTGCAGAAATTTGACCGCAGCATCCTGATGTGCTCCCTTAGTAACCCCAAAAATCTCCCCGCCCAGCACGGTTGTCCGGGTACCATCATCGGCCGCAGGCAGAACCGTAACACCGTACTTCAAAAAAGGATTTAAATCCCGGATAGAGGCTATCATAGAAGAAGAGTTGATCATCATTGCAATATTGCCCTCAACAAACTGCCGCAGAAGATCGCCTTCTGTCAGGCTGATTGTCTGCCTGCTCATGGCCCCCGATTCCGTCAGCTGCCGCAGAAGGTGGAGTGCCTGCCTGCTTCCGGCCGAATCCAGTGCATCCACCTCTCCGCCCATCGACCACAAAACCGGCAGGAAACTATATACACTTTCTTCACTCTCCACTGCCGGAAGGCCGAAACCGTAATGTCCGTGATCAGAGAGCTTCACTGCCGTATCATAAAGCCCCTGCCATGTCTGCGGTACTTCGGCCCCGTGCACTTCCATGATGTTCTTATTATAATAGAGGACCGCACAGTTCATTCCATAAGGAAGCCCCATCATACGACCATTCACACTGCAGGCTTCCTTCACTTCCGGCAGATATTCATCAAAACCCCTGATCTCATCTGTCAGATCCGCAAAAGGCTCCATTGCATGAAAATAATGAAAATCCGATGAGTCCACCAACGCCAGCTCCGGCATATTACCATCCGCCATGCTTAGGGCCAGTTTTTTCTTGAAATCTTCATCCGGCACATACTGGGTCGTTACTTCAATCTCATCCTGGGTGCGGTTAAATCCATTTACCAGATTCGCCAGTTCTTTTTTTACATAGCTCTGGCTCCAGTAGTACCAAATCGTGATCTTTTCCTTTTCTTTCACCGTGTCCTGCTCTTTTTCTGCACATCCTGCGGCATTCCCCGCAGTCAGTAAAAAGGCAAGCAGAAGTGCACAGATTCTCTTATATCTCTTCACAGCCTTTTCTCCTTTGTCACTATAACTGAATCTGTTATCATTTACAGTAGACATTATACCATAATCATGGAATTCATGAAAACCCTGGCGTCAGGCAGGGCACTTGGCCGATGTTTATGACGTGCCTTAGACTCCACTGCTGTTACACGCAAAGCCTATATCTGTACACAATAAAATGCACCTAAGTACCGGGTTGTCTGATTCCCGGCGCCTGAGGTGCATTCTATCTGTAATTCTCTAGTACAGCAGTGCATTAATCTTTCAGTAATAAGCGCCTGATATCTGCGTCAGAGTTGTGCCTGCTTTCGCGACGGCGTAGTGGTTCCTACGTCTAGCGAAAGCAGGTACAGCTATGGCGTAGAGAGCAGGTGCTTATTGCTGAATTATTAGTGCAATGCTGTACTAGTACATCGTATAATAATTAACTGCCACATAAGCAGACCTAAATTTCCGATAGCACTGCTCCACAAGCCTCAGCGTAGCCCACTACGCCTGCGTTTGTGGAGCAGCACTCTCGAAAATTTATCTCAGCTTATGAGTCAGTTACTTATTTTACGATGTACTAGTGCTGATGCAGATATTTTTCTCTGGTAGCAAGTCCGCCGCGTATATGGCGCTCAGACTTATTCATGTCCAGCACCTTCCGTGCCTCTCCCGCCAATGCAGGATTAATCTGTAGGAGCCGCTCCGTCACATCCTTATGTACCGTACTCTTGCTGATTCCAAACTGCTTCGCCGTCTGCCGAACTGTGGCACTGTTATCTATGATATAATTGGCGATTTCCACGGCTCTTTCCTCAATATAATCTTTCAAAAAAATCCCCCTGCAATCATTGTTTTTACAATGTATGCGCGGGGGAAGGAGAGTATGACTTGCTTTTGGATTGATCGCTTTTATAAAATGTAATGTGTAAAAAAGATTACTGTTTTTTTCCAAAATCAAATGGTCTATATCTTCAAATGCATTTTGATCTTTCAAAACTTACTGATTCGAACTCAATAATAAAAATAATCAAATGGATTGTCTGCATCAATATCATTGTATTGTGCACAATCTGCCTGCCATTTTGGCATTCTTTCTTTTATCTCACCGTACAGGTAATTATAGCTTGCCCTTTGGATTTTTCCATGATCCAGCATACATTTATAAAACTTTTTTATACTTGCGGCTGTGCTTTTTATATTTCCCGGAGTAGACCACATACATTTACGAATGAAGAAATTTCCCAAAAAATCATCAATCTTTTCTATTCCCGCTTCGAAAGACAGCGCATCCTCATAAAGCAGATAATCATTGATATAAAAATCTACATTACTTACATGCTGCCTTACCGTCTTGGGCGACAAATCTCTTAAATCTTCTTCAAATAAATCTAACAACTGATAATTAACGGCACAAATCTTTTCGCATTGTTTCTCATATTCGTCATAGCTAAAATCCATTTTCTCTCCCTCTATTTGCATAAAGTATTTTGTTCCAGTGCTTCTTTATAAGTTTATCAATATCATAACATACATTTTTTAACATTCTATATATTAAATCTCGTACATATCATAAATAAAAACGATCAGAATCCGTGCATAGTCTACACTTATAGCTCTGCACAGGCAATCATTGTCTGCACGGGCAGTTCTACGCCTAAACCTATACCCAATTATCCTCAACTTCCTTTTTCAATTTGCAGAACATTTCATAAAAATAATCTTTTGTCTGCGTGATGATTTCAAGAGCAACCCTTTTATTATAAGAGTGCGATACATTATTCCTTTCGTGCAGCGCCCGAATCCATAGTTCCTCGTCTTTAATCATCCCGGCTTTATATGCTGTTTTCAAAATTATCTTAGGTGAGCCGGTAGCTCCCTCCTCATAGCCGTGGGATTCCAATATATCTTTCATCATCTTCCATGACTGCTCAAAACAAATTTCATATAATCCCACCAAGCCTGTCAATATAACATTATCGAACGGTTCCTCATAATTATAAATTTCCTCCAGTTTTAACAGTGCACTGCAGAAATTATCATATTTTCTCATAAAGTATTTTCCCCTCCTTTTTAATTGAGTCTCTCAGTTCCTCTTGTATATCCTGTCTTAAATCAACAATATCATATTCCAGCAGTGTCGATGTTTCTTCGTTTACATCCAATGCAAAGCGTTCAAAATCTCCCCCTTCCACTGCCAAATCAATATCGCTTATCCTTTTAAAATCACCGCGTGCTCGCGAGCCAAATAATATCACCTTGCTAATCTTATATTTTTCCGCCAGCGTCTTAATCTCTTCGATTACCTGGGGCCTAATTCCGGTTCTATCCATATTACTCCTCCTATACCCATTCTTTCGCTCGCTAGAGGAAATCAGATAAGCTGATTTCTAGCTCGCAATACATTTTAATTATACCATATTCCCCCCTATACATTTGTAAAAAAGAAACCGCCAGTTATTTCTGACCGTTTCTCTTTTTCGACATTTATTTTTTAATATTTCACTATAATTAGGGCTTCACCTCAAAACCCAGTTCTTTCAGCATCCGCATATCCTGCTCTATGGTTATCCCTGCTGTCGTCAGCATATCTCCTGTAATAGCCGCATTGGCGCCTGACTGAAAGCACCGTTTTCCTTTATCCGCCATCAATCCGCGGCCGCCCGCCAGCCGGATAAATGCATCCGGCACAAGAAACCGGAAAACTGCCGTTATCCTGCACATATCCTCAATCGTAAGCCGGGGATTTCTCTCATATGGCGTGCCTGGAATCGGGTTCAGCATATTAACCGGAATAGAACGCACCCCCAGATCTCTGACCGTTAAAGCCAGGTCAATCCGGTCTTCCATCGTCTCTCCAAGCCCCACAATCCCCCCGCTGCAGACACTAAGCCCGGCACGCTTAGCAGCCTTAACAGTCTCAATCTTTTCTTCATAAGAGTGTGTCGTACAGACCTCCCTAAAATAATTTCTGGAGGATTCCAAATTATTATGTACCCGGCAAGCACCTGCCTCTTTAATTTTCCGAAAAGCCATCTCATCCAGTAACCCAAAAGAAACACAAACCGAGATATCCACATTCTCCCGAATTGCGCGGATACTTTTACACACAGCCTCCACTTCACCGTCATCCAGCCTTTTCCCTGACGTCACAATCGAATATCTCATAACGCCCCGCTCTGCATTGTACTTGGCCTGTTCCAGCAGCTGATCCGTCTTTAGAAGCGGGTAGCTCTCAACCTCAGTGGAATAAAATGCTGACTGTGCACAATACTTACAATCCTCCGAACACTTTCCATTTTTCCCATTAATAATGGTACAAAGATCAAAGCGTTTTCCACAAAACACCTCCCGGATCTCATCCGCAGCCTCACATAAAGGTTCCAGCGGCAGCTCCGCCAATTGCATAGCATCTTCCTTCAAAAGCAGATCGCCGGCAAGCACTCTTCTCTTCATCCTATCCAGTAAATTTCCCATCAATTTGTCTCCCTTTGTTACCATTTTTACTACTATATTATAGAATCCAGTTCCAATTGTCAACCTCTCCACATCACTAGTTTACATTCAACATCATAAATTCTATTAAATCGGGATTTAGTCGGCTAGCTTTAGCCTAGTCGACGGATGGGGACGCTTCATGACAGGGAGACCGGGGAGGTGCCGGGGCTGTATATGCCGTTGCGATATGCACCCGTGCTGCTAAGTGTTTCTAGAACAGCCGCTGCCGGATAGGCGGGTACGCTGAACACATCACGGGAAATCTGATGATTTCCCGCGCTGGGTTCAGCAACAACTTGATTTGGAGATCAAGTTGTTCCCCGCCTATCCGGCAGCGGCTGTTCAAGAATCACTAAGCGCACTCCAGCATTTCGCAACGGCATATACAGCCCCAGCACCTCCCCGGCCTCCCTGTCATAAAGCTGGCTCATCCAATCGGCAGGAAAGCCCGCCAACCGGGTGGGATCCCGGACCAGGGCAGCGGATGTGGATTGGCTATGCGTGTCTTTTCATCTTCAAGATGTGTATTGAATTATTTTGATACTGGAACCGTATCCCTTTGCTTATGTACACCTACTGGGGACATAAAAGTCCCGCCAATTCTATATCCATACGCTGCCCCCGTTTGAGGCCCCACCTTAGGAACGAGTCCTTTTCCTGCCGGTTGGATGCGCCAGCTCCATGAAGGGATAGCCGAAAGCCTCCCGGAGAACATCCATGTCCTTTCAAAAACGCTCAAAGCGAACCTTAGAAATTCTTGGTGGGAAACAGCCCTGAAAATGGAGAGATTTTTGGATTCCGAATCCAAAAATCAGCTGACCCAGCGCGAGAAATCATCGGATTTCTCGTGATGTGTCAGTGGTGCTCCATTTTCAGGGCTGTTTCCCGCCTAGAATTTCTTAGGTTCGCGGCCGCGTTTTTGAAAGGACATGGATGTTCTCCGGGAGGTTTTCGGCTATCCCTTCATGGAGCGTCCCCATCCGTACCGCGACTAAAGCGCGTCACTAACTCCCGATTTACGCAAAAAGTTCCTGATAGAGTCTTTTCGCATAGTTATCCGTCATACCGCTGATATAATCAGTTATCATTAATATTCTTAAATAAAGTTTTTCCTCCTCGCTTTTCCCCGCCGACTCATGCCTGTACATTGATTTATAGAATTCTGACACCGTATCAATTATCCTGCGGTCAATAAAGTTGATTTTTTCTTTTGTATCATACCCGACCGCCGCCGGCATAAACTGACTGAGCAGGGAATCGATCACACGCCGTCCGAATAATTCTCTCCGCGTTTTCACGGAACTGGTATAAATCTTCTCCTCGCTCAGATCCGAGATTGCGGAAATAATATGCCTGGAAACAGTGTCGTTAAACAAATCCCCGGAAAAATGTCCCTGCATAATCAGCTCATATTCTTTTACAAAGGTTTCCCCCGCATCTCTTATCATAATCCCCTGCATGAACTGATTCCATCTTTGTACTGCCGTCAGTCCAGGTTTTCTTGTATTCTTTGCGACTTCCTCCCGATACATTTCCGCGAGTTTTTCCACACACTGGCAGACTTCCTGCTTGTTTTCTTGATTTTCCTCAAGATTCCTTCCGCATTGCTCAAATGTTTCCATGATCTGCTCGAAACTGATCACTTTCTTTACCATTGCATCTTCCAGGTCAGATGTCCGGTATGCTATATCATCCGCGGCTTCCAGCAGATATGACAGCGGGTGGCGGGAACCATTCATTCCCGTTCTGTTGTTTATCTCCTCAAATAATTTCCGTTCAGAATAGTAGTACCCTATTTTTTTATAATGGTCCGGATTACAGTTCCTCAATTTTTCCGACGAAATGGGATATTTCATGATGGCCCCCAGAACACTGTATGATAGATTAAACCCATTTTCCCGTCCCAGATAAGGAGTCTTTGATAATAAGCGCAGAGACTGTGCGTTGCCCTCAAAGGTGTACAAATCCAGAAGCTGCCAATTAGACAGGATCTCTGTGAGTTTCCGTTCTCCGAGAGCCAAATCTTTCAGATGTGTCTGGAACCATTCCCTGATCGCATATTCCCCAAAATGGCCGAAAGGGGGATTGCCGATATCATGGATCAGGCCGGCGCACAAGAGCACCTCCGAAAATTCCTTCTCAGAATGATTCTCAAACCACGGATCTTTTCTGCTTTCTCTTGTTTTCTTAAAGGCATATTCACCCAGCTTTTTTCCTATGGCGGACACCTCCAGCGAGTGTGTCAGACGTGTTCTTACATAATCGTCCTCGTCAAGAGGAAACACCTGTGCTTTATCCTGCAGCCTGCGCAGGAAAGTACTGCAGATAATTGTTTCATAATCGTTTCTGTCCGCTATACCGCCCTCATGTTCCATTTCAACAAAGTGCTCTTTTGAAAGTAATGTCTCCCATTCCATCTATGTCCTCTCCTTTGAAAATGACCTTAATCGTATCCTTTGAAAAAGAATAGACTAACATATTTCCCCGCTGTTTTCAACATATTTCGTGTTTGACTTTCCTTTCTAAAATATAGGAAAGCAGCGTTACTTAATGAATTTGTCTATGGCCTGATTAAGCTTTCGGATCGCTTCCTGATCATTTTCCTCCACAGCTTCCACAATGCAGTGATCAATATGATTCTTCAGAACAACCTTTCCCGTATTATTGATAGCGGAACGCACCGCAGCCAGCTGGATCAGAACCTCGCTGCAGTCTTCATCCCGCTCCACCATACGCTTGACCGCCTCCATATGTCCGATCGCCTTGGAAAGGCGGTTTATGACCGCCTTTTTCTCCGCCTCGCTATGGACATGGCGGTGCCCCTCCCCATGTGTATGTGTCTCTCCGTTTCCATGAGTATGGGCTTGTTCGCAGGGTGTTCCGTTATGGTGCCTGTGCTGATGTTTATGCGGTCCGCTTGTCACGTTCAATTCCTGTTCCTGCATTTCTGTTTTCTTTTCCATGGCTGTTATTCTCTCTTTTTTTGTTTTTAGTACTCGTTTATACATTTATTTATAATTATATTATGATATCCCGTACAATACTTATATCTTAACAAATTTTTCCGGACAATGCTATCAGATTTCATCCTGCCATGGCTTCGCTTACTTATCCATCTGTACCTGTCTGGTGCATACCCGGTCCAGCAATTCCCGGTTATGGCTCACTGCAATCAGTCCGATCCCTCTCCGCTCTGCTTCCCGGACAAGAAAATTCCAGATCTGGCTCTGGGTAATCAGATCCAGCATGGTGCTGATCTCATCCGCAAGAAGGAAACGGGTCCTCTTCCCCAGCGCCCTTGCCAGGCAGAAACGCTGGAGCTCCCCGCCAGAAAGCTCCGATGGAAAACGATTCAGCCAGTCCGACTCGATTCCCAGTTCCTGCAGAATCCGCTCCTCCACCTGATCCCCCTCCAGAATCACGTCCCGCATGCGCAGCCTTGGATTTACCGCAAGCTCCGGCTGCTGCCAGATCATCTGTACCGGGCAGTATCCCCTATAAGAATGCAGGGGCTTTCCGTCCAGGAGGATTTCTCCGCTGTCTGGCTGCAGATACCCAGAGAGCAGCATACACAGCGTGGTCTTACCATACCCGCTGGGTGCAGCGAGTCCGACCCTCTCCGTATGCTCCACAGACAGATTAAAGTTCTCCAGAATCATCCGATCTTCTTTTTTATATTGATAAGAAACATTTCTTATTTCCAGTCTCATAACGGCTCCATCTCCCCAGACCTGTTCTCCCCTTGCTATATTTTTCCGAATCAGCATTACGGTGTTAAGAAAACCCCCGGCGTTTATACGGCTGATAAACACCTCACCCGGCCGCCTCTCAGTTCCCTATAGGGAATCTTCTGGCTGCACGCCTGCGTGCAACTTGCGCACCGGGGTGCAAACGCACAGCCCTGCGGCATATCTTTTGCATAGGGCTGCGCGCCCTCTATACATTGGAATCCATTACGCGGCATGGCCCGCCAGAGTGCTTTTGTATAAGGGTGCCGCAGGGTCTCCTCATAACGGAAATCAGAAACTCCGGCCTCCTCTACAGACTCTCCCGCATAAAAGACGACAATACGGTCCGCGGTTTCCAGCGCCAGTTCCAGATCGTGTGTAATGACCAGGACCCCGGCCCCCATATCCGCTAATTCCCGAAAATGTCCCATGGCCCGTTTGGCCACTCTGAGTTCCAGCCCGGGGGTAGGTTCATCGGCAATCACAAGCTTCGGTTCTTCTATCAGAGCCGTTGAAATCAGAATTCTCCGGCTCATTCCTCCCGACAGTTCAAAGGGATACAGCTCCTCCACGCTTTCTTTCAGATCATATCCCGTAAAAATCCCTTTCAGCTTATCTCTTGTCCTTCTATCTTTTTTCCCTTTGCGTATCTGCGGCCCGACCTTCATCAGAGGGTCGAGGCATGCCAGGCTCTGGGGAACCATTACGATTTCACTGCCCCTGAGACGTTTTATCCGTTTAGCAGTCAGTTCCCTGCCGCAGTATGTGATCCTGCCGCCCGCCGCGGCATTATAGGGCAGCAGTCCCAGAACGGCATGTGCAAGCAGACTTTTTCCCGAACCGCTTGAGCCGACAACCGCCACCATCTCCCCGGGGAAAACATCCAAATCCATATCCCGGATTACTGTCATAGTCTCCCGGCGCAGCCCATGCTCATACTGAGTAAATGAGATATTCAAGTGCTCTATTTTTAAGATAGGAGCTGCTTCTTCTGTTTTTATGTCTTCGTTTAATCCCATCTTTTCATCCTTCCCGCCGATCTATTCGTGTATACTGCCTGGTTCCGTAAGCTTTCTCAGGTTTTCTCCCGCTTTGTAGAATAATACTACAACAAGCACCAGAAGGATGCCGGGGAACAGTGCAAGCCACCACTTTCCGGTAATTAGATATTTCATTGACTCTGACAGAATAATGCCGATCGCAGGCTGTTCCGAAGACAGTCCGAATCCTAAAAATGTAATGCTGGATTCATGGAGAACCGCATGCGGGAAGATCAAAACCAGGCCTACAAGAAACTGAGGAAGCAGATGGGGAAGCAGATGTTTTTTGGCGATATACCACCTGCTTTTCCCCATCTTCTCTGCAATCTGTATGTAGGGGCTTTCCCGAAGCTGTATCACTTCCGCCCGGATCAGCCTCGCCAGAGACGGCCAGTGTGTCAGCGCAATTCCGACCGCCACTCCTTTGAACCCTTTCCCCATTGCAACGGATATCAGTATCAGTAGCAGAATATGGGGAATTCCCATGACCAGATCAATGAAAAAGGTGATCACCGTATCCACTGCCTTTCCCAGCATGGCCGAAGCGGTTCCCAGAATCAGCGCAATGACCGCGCTGGCCGCTGCCGCCAGAATTCCAAGCAAAATGCTGATGGAAAGTCCGCGCAGGGTGCGCGCGAGCATATCCCGCCCCATCCAATCCGTTCCAAAAAGGCAGTATAGTGAAGGCGCCAGGTTCTTTTTGGAAAAATCCGTGGCGCGTGCTGCATCTGCACAAAGTGCGCCCACAATGCAGACAGCAGTCAGAACCACGGCAGATATGGTCAGACTTATAAGTACTTTCTGTCTCTGGTTCATTTCCCCCTGCCCCCTCTCCTGATTCTCGGATCCACGACGCCATAGAGGATATCCGCCAGCATATTACCGCCAAATACAATCATGGCGCTGGTCACCGTGATCGCCATCAAAAGCGGCAGATCGCTTCCCAGTCCGGCAGTCACTGCAGCCTGCCCCAGTCCCGGATAGGAAAAGACCTGTTCCACCAGTACGGAGCCTCCGAATATTTCACTGATGGATGCAAACTGAAGGGTGACTGCGGGCAGAAGGACGCTGCGGAAGCCATGCTGGCAAAACAGCCGGAATCCCTGCTGTCCTCTCGCCCTTGCGAACATCATATAATCACTGTTCATGATCTCGATCATTTTTTCCCTGGTATGCAGGGCTATATTGGCTACTCCCGTAATACTCAGCGCCGCCGCGGGCAGAATTGCATGATAGATACGATCCCAGACGGTAACCCCGGCAGCCTCCACACCTATAGGCACACTCAGGCCAATGGGCAGGACCTTCAGCCATACCCCGAATACCAGGAGCAGCACAAGCGCCAGCCAAAACGTAGGCGTGCCTGCTATCAAAAGGCAGTATCCCTTCACCGCTTTATCCGCCCATCTGCCCTGATTCATCCCGGAAACCGCACCCAGTGCGAATCCCAGTATTCCGGAAAGAATCCAGGCGGTAATCATCAGCACAAGGGAGTTCATCAGCTTAACCTTCAGCACATCCGACACCGGCTGACGGTATAGCAGGGAAGTTCCCATATCCCCCCTGATAAAATCCGACGCCCAGGATAAAAACTGCCGCACCGGAGAGCCATTTACTCCCCAGTATTCTCTCAGTTTCTCCACCTGCTCCCGGCTCATGCTGCCCAGTGCCGCCTGCCCTACATTAGCCTGCAGAGGATCCACCGGTGAAGCTTTCATCAGCAAAAACGTGAGGAGACTGGCTGCGGTGACCAGAAGCAGCATATATATCAACTTTTTCCCTATGTGTATACTCCACTGCCGTACCATATGAAACTTCCTCCACTTCTGTCTCTTTAACGGGAAAACGGGACGCTTACTTATAAGGCAGCGTCCCTGATCTCTATTCTCTCTTTATTCCCACGACCACTGATCGACATTGTTAATAATAGACCAGCCATGCCCGTGGGGATGTATTTTCTGTTCTGCAATCTGAAGCCCATCCCTTACAAAATAAAGATGATCCACATTGCACAGCCAGATCCACGGAATGTCACCGTCCTGCGTAATCCCTAACGTACCATCCCACTGCGCCTTCTGCCACAGTTCATAGGACTCCTCCAGGGTGCCTGTCTCCAGCGCTTCATCCATATACTTATCAACCGTCACATTTGCGTAAGGCGAGTACTCTGCCTGGCCAATGCCGGTACCCGAAAGTGTATGGTAAATATTATAGAGCTCCATCGGTGTATGTGCACCCCAGCCCCAGATCAGCGGTTCGGACTGTGCCCGGTCATAGGCTGTATCCCAGCCCACCCCCTCGGTGGTAACGTCAATGCCCAGCTCCTTTAACTGGTTCGCAGTATCCTCCGCCAAAGCCTGGCGTACAGAGTCTCCACTGCTGAACATCAGAGTAAACGCCGCTTTTACGCCGTCTTTCTCCCTGATGCCGTCCTTCCCTTCTCTCCAGCCTGCATCGTCCAGTAGTTTTCTTGCCTCGTCCGGATCGTATTCCACCTCGCAGGCGCTGTTGTACCATGGCATTTTATCGCATACACTAAACGCTTTTGTACCATACCCGTTCAGAACATTATCAATCATCTCATCCCGGTCAATTCCGATATTGACCGCCCTTCTTACATTTACATCGGCTGTAAATGCATTGCCATATGTAATGCCGTCCTTTTCTACGGGTTCGGATGCAGGCAGATTAAATCCACGGTTGTCCACGGTCTGCACTGCAAACAGCACGTACCCATCCACAGACTGTTCACTGTAGGATGCCGCCGTATGCGCCACGTCAGCCTCACCTGCCATCGCTGCCGCAAGCGCCGCATCCTCCTCCATGAACAGCACGGTTACCTTTTTCATCTTTGGCGCCTCCCCGTAGTAATCCGGATTTGCCTCAAAGATCACCTGCTGTCCCTTATCCCACTGCTTCATAATGTAGCGCCCTGATCCGATGGGGTTCTGTCCGTAATTTTCATCGTAGGCGTGTTCCGGCACAATGCCCACAATGGCCATGGTATAAGGCCAGATAGAAAAGGGCTTCGTCATCCGGAATTCTACCGTCGTGTCATCCAGCGCAGATGCCCTGTCCAGCATCGTAAAATCATTGACTGTACTTTTTTCTTTGCAGTTATTATACGTAAAAGCAACGTCCGCCGCCGTCAGCGGCTCACCGTCGGTAAACTTCACATCATCCCGGATCGTCACCGTCCAGGTCAGCCCGTCCGCACTTACCTGGTAATCTGCGGCAAGATCCTTCTCTATCTTCAAATCCTTTGTCGTCACCATAAGTGTACTCTGAATGAGAGGCTCATGGACATGCTCCCCCGCGCCCCAGCCATAGGCCGGATCGAACCCGGCTTCAGGCTCTGACGCGGCCGGCATGGTGACTACAACCGAGTCACGCTCTGCCTCTCCGTTGTTCTCTGCTATATTTTCTCTTCCTTGTCCGCAGCCCGTTAACAGGCCAGCTATGAGTACTGCTGTGCATACGATACTGATAACCCTTTTCCTCATATTCCCCTCCCGTTCTAAGCCGATTTTTGTCCAGTATAGCATCCTCTTTTTTCCGTCACAACCCCCTTGGGGGGATACTTTTCTAAAAGAAAAAACACAGACGGTAATTCCTTTCTGCCGCCTGTGTTCTCTATGATTATGCCACTACAATCTGATATTCCTTTCGAAAGGTTTCCTGGCCTTCCAATCGGTTTATCCCTGGTTTTTCGGATATGTCTCCTGCAAATCCATGATCGTCACAGCGCCCGGCCCAAGGCTCCAGGCATACAAAAGGGGCATCCTTAACGGACCAAATGCCAAAATTAGGGAAGCCCTTACAGCAGAGTCCTGCATAAGGGGTTCCATCCTTATGGCAGATCCACACTTCCTCTATCTGCTCATTGTCGAATATCAGCGCATCATTGGCAAACAGTTCCTCTGTCAGGGGGTAAGTTTCATTTTCCAGTTCCATTTTAAAAATTTCATCCGGATTGCCGGCGCCGGATTCCGGATGAACCAGAATATACTCCAGCACTTCTTTTCCTGGAAATTTGAGACAGTAATCTTCTTTTTTCTCATGTTTTCCGGCAAAACGAAATGCCGGATGGCCCCCTATCGTAAAATACATCGTTTCATCGGAAGGATTTTTAACTTTCCACTGTACATACAGCGTTTTTCTTTCCAATCTGTATGTGATGTACAATTCAAAATCAAATGGATAAACCTCTTTTGTCTCCTCGCTGGAGTGCAGTAGGAAGCTGGCCGTATCCGCTGTGGATTTGATACAGGTAAATGTGTTATCTCTGGCAAATCCATGCTGAGACGTAGGATACTGAAGCCCGTCTATACGAACCGTATTCTGGTAGGTCTTCCCCACATTCGGGAACAGTACCGGGGAATGGCGCTTCCAGTACAACGGATCCCCTTCCCACAGCACCTCCGTATCCTTTTGTTTATCAAAGATTCTGGTTGCTTCTGCACCTGTTTCTGCGATGTCCACGCATAGAAATTCATTTTCCAGTCTCATATTCTCTGCTCCTCCATTTCTGGTCTGCCGGTCTGTATATGTTCCGTTATCTGCTATTGCCTATCTGTTCAGACACATTGCCGGTTACTATTCCACCATGATTTTTATGATTTCCTCGTTGGTCTCCCGCATGCCTTCTTTTCCCAGACGTCCTACATTTGCTATGGTCTTTTCCACACCCTTTGTGATGATTCCGTCCCCGCCGTAGAACTGCTGTCCCTGCATGTACATATGATACCCCAGGATTCCCGCATCCACCGACGCTGCTATCTTAGCCGCACAGGATGCTTTTGCCCCGTCGCAGACCATTCCGGACACGATAGCCAGCGCATTTACCACCGTATGTGTAATCTCTTTATATCCGCCCCCGCAGAGATAGGCAATTCCTGCCCCCGCAGCCGCACCTGCACTGACTGCCCCGCAGTATGCGGACAGCCTGCCGATCCCGGTCTTCTGATGGATCGCAACCAGATTGGACAATGCAAGCGCACGGTACATCTTTTCTCTGTCCACGTTCAGTTCCTTTGCGTATTCCAGAACCGGAAGGGAGCAGGTCAGGCCCTGGTTTCCGCTGCCGGAATTGATAATCACCGGAAGCTCGCAGCCGTTCATACGGGCATCTGATCCGGCCGCCGCCATGGCCTTTGCCCGGTTCCTGACATCATTTCCATAGGACTCCAAAATCACGCTCCCGATATTCGCGCCATAATTGCCACGCAGGCCTTCCTCGGCGATCTCGGTATTATAATCAATCTGGCGCTTCAATATATCGCGAATATCCTCGATATCCACTGTCTGTACAAAATCCCATATATCCTCCACAGACAGCGCTCCGCGGTCCGTCAGGCCCTCTTCGTTCTCCCCCCGCACCGGAATGTCCAGCAGAATTTCTCCGTCTTTATCAATATGTACAATATTCGTGTGGTAATTGGCTATCCGCACCTGCGCATAGGATTCTCCGGCAGAAACGGTCACGATAATGTCAAATGTAATGCCGTTATCTATATGCTCTACCCGAATCTCTTTCTCCTCCAGAAATTCCTGCATTTGTTCAATCTCTTCCCTGGACACTTCTGCAATGACTTCCAGCTCTTTTTCCGGTCTTCCGGCAATGATTCCGGCCGCAGCAGCAGCAGGGATTCCTTTTAGATGGTCTGTATTGGGCACTATGACGCTTTTTACATTCTTAATGATACTGCCGCTTGCCCCGATATGGACACGCTCGGGTATACATCCCAGCACTTCTCTGGCCTTGGCCGCCGCATATGCAAGAGCTAACGGCTCGGTACATCCCACTGCCGGAACCAGCTCTTCCCTCAAAATCTGTATATACGCCTGATATTTTTGGTCTGTTTTGTTCATCTGTCCACGATCTCCTTCCAAAATCTACCGGCACTTCCTGTCCGGTCCGCATATTACAAATGTACACTATTCCGGAGAAAAGTGCAAGAACCATGAGTTACCAGACGGCCTGATTTATCATAACCGTTCTGGCGGGCTGAAACTGTTACGATCAATTCTCCGTTTTTGTGGCTGCCTTCCGCCTATCCCCATACTTCCTCTGGCAGAAATTATCTGTATTAAAAAATCCCCAGACGTCTATAAGACCCCGGGGACTTTTCATTCCATCTGCTTATGCGATTTTCCTGTCTTTGACATAATTCTGGAGACGATCCAGCAGTTCCTGGCATTCATCACAGTGAATGACAAGCTCTACGCCGTCAGCCTTACTGATTGCAATAACTCCTAACAATGATTTTGCGTCTACTATATTCTTTCCGCTTTTAAGATCCACGTCGTATTCAAACTGGTTGATAATATCCACAAACTCAGTAATATCTTCTGGCTGACGAAAACAAATTCCCAATTTATGCATGTCTTGTTTTCCTCCTTTACTTTGTGTATATGGTTATTTTATCCAGAATACTGGATTTTATTCCCAATGTCCAGGACTTTATTTGTAAATTTATATGTCGCTATTTGCAGAAATTTGTCGAACCCCTAAAAACAGACCTTAGCTCACAGGCTTTAGACTCGTGTGCTGATAAAGAACGCTTAACGATAATTATAACGCAAAGGCACTGGAGATTACAACAGTACCACCAATTCAATCCCCATTAACTGCCCCCGCTTAAGAGCCACCAAGTGAACAAATAATACCTTCCTGCCTGATGCGCCAGCTCAATGAAAGGACAGCCGCGAGCCTCCGTAAGAACATACCTGTCCTGAAAAACCGCTAAAGCGGATCTTAGTAATTCTTGGCGGGAAACAGCCGTGAAAATGGAGAGATTTTTTGATCCCGAATCAAAAAATCAGCTGACCCAGCGCGAGAAATCATCAGATTTCTTGAGCTGTGTCAGCTGTGCTCCATTTTCACGGCTGGTTCCCGCCTAGAATTACTTAGTTCCGTGTCCGCGGTTTTTCAGGACAGGTATGTTCTTACGGAGGCTCGCGGCTGTCCTTTCATTGAGCGTCCCCATCAGTCAAAGTCCCTCGTTCACTTACTTCTCTTCTTCACTGCTCTCAGACTGTTCTACCTGTACGCATTTATCCGCCAGATACTCTGCCACTTTCTGCTGCAGTATCGTTCTCTTGAGTACATCTTCTCCAACCTGTTCCTTGAACTCATCCGCATTCTCATAGCCTGAGCCCTTTGCGTATTCCGCAATCTGCTCTTCATATTCTTTGTCGGACGGCTCCAGCTTTTTCTCCTTAGCAATTAGTTCGCATGCCAGGCTTCTCTGTACTGCTGTCTGGGCAGCTTCTTTTGCCTGTTTATTGAAGTCGTCTTCTGAGAGCCCCATGTACTGCTCAGCAAAATCTTTGAACTCCATACCGTATGCTTCTGCCATACTGCTGTAATACTCATTGATGGACTGTATCTGATCTTCTACCTGGTCATCCGGATATTTCTTTACCTCAATCTGACCGAGCAGAGCTTCCATCACTTCATTCTGCAGCGTACTCTCTGCACTTTGTTTGCTGCTTTCTTCCAGCTGCTTCTGGATTTCCTTTTTGTATTCTTCTACGGTCTTGGACTCTTCGCTGTTCTCTTTTACCCAATCATCTGTCAGCTCCGGAACGGTAACTACGGAGATTCCGTTCAGTGTGATATTAAATACAGCTACTTTATCGGCCATTTCAGTATTTTTATAGTCAGAAGGGAACTTTACTTCAATGTCAAACTTCTCACCTATTTTATGTCCTACGATCTGCTCTTCGAAGCCCTTATAATCTCCGTTTGCTCCGATAAAGCTGTTGGAACCCAGTTCCAGGCTGGCGCCGGTGGCTGAACCGCCCTCGAACTCTACTCCGTCCACAGATCCCTTATAGTCAATATTGACCGTATCTCCTTCTTTGGCTGCTCTGTCCTTGATCTCCTCCGATGTGGATTTGGAGGAAAGCGTGGAATTAATCGTGGACTCAACGCTCTCATCTGTTACCTCGCTTTGTTCCACTTTGGGGACTTCCAGGCCCTCGTATTGCTTAACCGTGATATATTCGTTAGAAAGTTCCTTGCTGCATCCTGCCAGTGATGCCGCCATCAGAACACTTAATGTCAATGCCAATATCTTTTTTTTCATTCTTTCACCTCATATTTTCTTATCTCCGGGCAGACTCCTGCCAACATACTTTAACGTTATATCATATTTTTTCTTCGTTGAAAAGGTTTTTCATACTTATTTCACTTTTGTCTTTACAAAAGCGGCGAAAGCAGCCGCGAGAACTGCTCTTTGATCCGGATCAGCAGGCTTCGCTGGTCATATACTTTGCGGGTGACATGAGTACATTTTGTCATGTCATTTTCAAATGCACGCTCCAGGCGCTGCACGGTCCGCTCACTGTAAACGACTGCATTTACCTCAAAATTCAGGCCGAAACTGCGGATATCCATATTGGCTGTGCCCACACAGGCTACCATACCGTCCACACTCAGGGTTTTTGCGTGGAGAAATCCGTTGTTGTACACATAGCACTTTGCCCCTGCTGCCACCATGTCTCCAAGATAGGAATAAGTTGCCCAGTACACAAACGGATGATCCGGTTTGCACGGCACCATGATTCTAACATCGATCCCGGAACGGCTGGCGATCTTGAGTGCATCGAGTATGGAATCGTCCGGTATGAAATACGGAGTCTGCAGGTATACATGGTCCTTCGCGCTGTGGATGAGGCGCAGATAATTATCGTGGATCGTCTTTATCTGGGAGTCAGGGCCGCTGGAAATAATCTGGACAGGATCGTGTCCATTTCTCACATAATCCGGTATCTCGAAGAGATGATCCTCCAGGAAAAGATTTTCCTTGGCAGCATAATTCCAGTCCAGCACAAAACGGACTGCCAGGGATGTTACGGCAGCCCCCTCTATACAGAGATGTGTATCGCGCCAATAGCCAAACTTCTTACTGTCCAGGCCAAGGTACTCCCTGCCCACGTTGAATCCGCCCACAAAGCCCACGCGGCCGTCGATTACCACAATCTTTCTGTGGTTCCGGTAATTCACACGAAGCTGAAGCTGTCCCAGCAGAGCCGGGAAGAATTCCGCCACCTGCACACCAGCCTTCTCAAGGCGTTCCCAGTCCTTGTTATGCATAGTCCGGCATCCCATACTGTCAAACAGCACCCGGACTTCTATTCCTTCTCTTGCCTTCTGGGTCAGGACCGGTTCAATCTCCTGCCACAGTTCATCGTTACGGATAATGTAGTACTGCAAATGAATGTAGCGCTTCGCCTGTTTCATTTCTTCAATCAATGCCCGGAACTTTTCCCTGCCGTCCGTATAGATGCGGACATCGTTGTTGTCAGTCAGCACGGACTCGCCGGCCTCCAGATTGTAAAGAATCAGGTCCTTGAAGCGCGCCATCTCCGGATTGGCAAGCCTGAGCTGTTTTCTATAAATCGTTTCCTCCTGCCTTCGCACGGCATATTTCAGTTCGCCTTCAATCTCTTTCGCCTTAAACATCCTGCTTTTATGAAAATCCTGTCCGATAACCAGATAGAGGAAAAAACCAAGAATCGGGATAAAATAGAGCAGCAGCAGCCAGGTCCAAACTGTCTGCGGGGATCTGCGCTGAAAGAAAATTATGATCAGGGATAGGAGAATATTGATGATAACCAGATTGTCCATTACAAAGTTATAAGCCGTTATCAACCCATTCCATATCGTTTCTGCCATATAATATTAACTCCTTTTTTCGTCGGTATGTAACATATTTGATTATACTATTATATTTCCAAAAAAGTAACCCTAAAATGTGACAGATCCTAAATAAATAGGTAAAAGGGCGGCTATCCAGAGACCGGCATGTAAACAGTTACTCGGAGCCCGTCTGGTGCGGGCCCCTATTTGAACAGTTTCCTTATAAGTTCAATTTTCTAAGCAGGCTGTATATATCAAGGGTTCCATATCCCCAATTTTTATTGGGGTAGGTGTATCCGTGATTGCTTCTGTCCGCACCGCGTATGATCAGCCGATTGACATCGTATCCCGTAATGGTCGGATAATATCCCTTTACAACCGCCCATTCGAGCAGCATTGCAATCGTTCCTGTGGCATGGGCGGCCGCCGCTCCTGTTCCGGATATATAACCGTATCGGCCGTCCGGATAGGCACAGGCGATTTGATACCCGGGCGCTGCAATATCCGGAGTGATTCTGTTATTTCTGGTATAGCCCCAGCTGGATTCCGGCATCGTGCTGCTGCTCAGTGAATTATAGGCTGTTACAGTCAATGGGTATTCCGCGTTTCCAGGTTCCGTCACTGTGGCATCCGGGGAGGAGGCCAGAAAATACGTCTCCTCTGAGATCAGATCACCGGCGGGAAGCCATGCGTGAAAAGCGTAATCTTCCTCTTCCAGGTTTACAAGCCTAAAACGCCATATCCCTTCGCTGGGATTCTCAAATCTGATCATAATCAGCTGGTCTCCGGTCTCCTTTTCCAGGGTAATATTATTTACATAAATCCTGCTTGACTCAAATATAAAATCAAAGGCATAGCAGCTGCCTAACTGGGGCTGGATAAATCTTGTTGTCTCACCCGTGGGAGATGTGATTTTTACAGCAAGGCGCGCAGGAATCTCGGACCAGATTTCCATTGCAAACAAAGTGTCTTGTTTGGAGATTTCCAGTTCAAATATATGATTGTATGCCTCATCCGTGACCCGTGAGTAATAGTGCCTCCTGCTGCTCCCTTCATTCCCCCCTGCGATAACTGCATCAATGCCTGGATTCAGCACCATCCGGCTCAGATAGTCACTGAGCGTCCCCAAGCCAATATGACCGCCGTGGCTGCTGCCCATGGCCAGACAAATCACCATCGGCCTTTGAAGCTCCCGGGCTTTCTGTGTTAAATAGTTCAGGCCTAACAGGATATCCGTTTCCTGATAACATTCGGTATCTCCGTGGACAAAAGAGAGTTTACGAAGATTATTTTTGGGCGGTTTTAATTTTACTACGATTAGTTCCGCTTCCGTTACTATACCTCTGAAAGAAGCTGAGTCCATTACATTGCCCGCTATAATGCTGGCGATAGCAGTACCGTGTCCGTTTGTATCCTGGCATGGAACAATACTGAGAGGATACTCGCTCTGAAGTGCAAGATTAAGATCTTCATTCGTATACTCTGTACCATATCCGAATCCCTCGGGTGATATCCCATTTTGATCCTCCTGATCCCAAATGCTATAGATACGGGAATTCCCTTCTCTTGTGAGAAAGGCCGGGTGGCGGTAATCAATGCCTGTATCGACAAGCCCCACCAGGACACCGTGTCCATAAAGTGCCAGATGCGGGTTGTTTTGAAGGCTCCCTATACCCGAATCTTCGGTCGTTAGAACCGACATGGGCGTGAACAGGCCCGGCACACTGTGATATGGATATGTTTCTCCGAGTTCGCAGGGATAAGGGTCTGGATTCAAAACGTTTATAATCGAATACCTGTCATTGATCTTGATCGCCTGACCGTCTTCTGATTCAGCATTTCTCACCAGCATATTATCGATAATCAGGTCTAAATAATTTTCATCTATAATTTTATTCAATATTCTGCCCTACTATATTTTTAATATATTATATTAAAACTTCCTAATCATAGAATATCAAATTGCTTGCACTTCCCTCCAAAGAATGGTACAATACTACTTGCATAATCGCGGAAAAAGAGTATTTATAGGAGGGTTCATCGTGAGTTTAGGATTGAAAATAATGCTCATTGTTTTGGTAGTATTGATCATCGCATTAATCTTACTGTATATCTTCGGCAAAAGATCAGAAAAAAAGCAGGCAGCACAAAGAGAACAGATGGAAGCAGCAGCACAGCAGGTAACGATGCTGATTATCGATAAAGGTAAGATGAAGCTGAAAGACGCCGGTTTCCCTTCCGTTGTCGTCGACAATACACCCAAGTATCTGAGACGTACGAAAGTGCCGGTCGTAAAGGCAAAAGTCGGACCAAAGGTAATGACACTGATGTGCGATGCGCAGGTATTTCCTCTCATCCCTATTAAAAAGGAAGTCAAAGCAACCGTAAGCGGCATCTACATAACGGCCGTAAGAGGAGTCCGCGGATCACTGGAAACACCGCAGAAGAAGAAAGGGCTCTTCGCCAGATTTAAAAAGGATAAAAAATAAATTCCTAATAACAAAAAACAACCGCAGTAATCTGATAACAATCAGAAACTGTGGTTATTTTTTTACAATGGGGCGCAAAGGGGTCAGACCCCTATGAAAAGGGGTCTGACCCCTTTGAGTAAATGTCCATCTTTATTTTGCAATCAGCCAATGGTTCATGGTTCACATTCAGTTCGTAATCCACCCTGACACCAATGTTGTCGTCCGTAACATTCACTTCCATGTTCTTTGTATTCACTCCAATCAGCATCTGCCCATAAGGTGTCTGATAATACGTGAGATTCTTTTTATTCTTTTCAAATATCATATGGGCATTGGATATACCGGTTTTCATGATCTCCAGGCTGTCTGAACCGGTTATTTTTATTTTATTTTTTATTGTTCCGGGCATACCTTCCATTACTTCATCATAAAGCACGTAATGGTTCCCGTTCCTGCAGTAATAACTGCCGGGTGTTACGACCTCGATGGCCTCGTTTTCTTCATCCGTCATGCCGGCGATAAAGTCCGTGTGCAGTCCGGATATGCTGACCAATACATCCTTTGTCATATGGTTCACCTAATATTCTTCAATGTTAACTACGTTTGTGGTTGATATGTCAAACGGCATGACCGTGTTGGCAAAATGCCGGAATTTTTCCGCAGCATCACTGACAAAAAATTCATAACGGCTGTGGGGCTCCTGCTGACTGCCATTCTCCATACCCTGCTCTTTCAGCAGCTTTTTCAGATCCATGGCTGTCTCATAGGCCGGATTCACAATCTGGATCCCATCTCCCATGTAGGCGCGGATCTTAGATCGGAGCAGCGGGTAGTGGGTACATCCAAGTATCATGGCATCGATGTCTGTCTTCTTCATCGATTCCAAATAAAAATCAATGATCTCCCGTGTAACCTGATGTTCTTTAAACCCTTCCTCCACGAGAGGGACAAACAATGGACATGCCTTTTCTATCACCGTTATCTCAGGATTCATGCCATGGATAATCTTCGTATACATACCGCTCTGCACCGTAGCATCTGTTCCGACAACACCGACCTTCAGGTTCTGTGTCGCCTCCACTGCCGCCCTGGCCCCCGGGATGACCACCCCGAGGATTGGAACGTCAAATTCATCGCGAACCGCGTCCAGCGCAAGTGCACTCGCCGTATTGCAGGCAATCACAATGGCTTTCACCTTTTTGTTCTTCAAAAAGCGGATGATCTGCTCGGAAAAGCGGATAATTGTATTCTGGGACTTGCTTCCGTACGGAACACGCGCAGTATCCCCGAAATACACGATATTCTCATTCGGAAGCTGTCTTATCATCTCCCGTACGACCGTCAGGCCTCCGACGCCCGAATCAAACACACCGATCGGCGCCGTTTTTTTACATTCCGCACTCAATGTCACTCGTCTCCTAGATTGCTAATACTTTTGCAATTTCATACTGGTGGGCGGGAATCTCTTTCTTCATGGAGAGAGCTTCCTCGATATCATAGTCTACAAATCTTCCGTTCTTATACCCTACTACCCGATTCGTCTTGCCTGAGCAAAGCAGCTCTACTGCCATGGCTCCCATGGTGGATGCATATACTCTGTCCTTACATGTCGGGCTTCCGCCGCGCTGCATGTGTCCCAGGATCGTTGCCCTTGTCTCAATACCGGTGGCCTCTTCGATTCTCTTCGCCATATTGATGGAGTCGCCCACACCCTCGGCGTTGATAATAATATAATTCTTCTTGCCGCGTTTCTTATTCTCCATTATGTCGGAAATCAGGGCTTCCTCATTATAATCTTTTTCTTCCGGCATCAGGATTCTCTCCGCACCATTTGCAATACCGCACCACAGTGCCAGGTATCCTGCATCCCTTCCCATAACTTCAATAATGCTGCAGCGTTCATGGGATGTGGAAGTATCGCGCACTTTGTCAATCGCCTCCATGGCTGTGTTGACTGCAGTGTCAAATCCGATTGTATAATCTGTACAGGCGATATCCAGGTCAATTGTTCCCGGAAGGCCGATTGTATTCACTCCCAGATGAGAAAGCTTCTGGGCGCCGGCAAAGGAACCGTCTCCGCCGATTACCACAAGACCGTCAATGCCGTATTTTTTGCAGATAGCTGCCGCTTTCTGCTGCCCTTCCTCCGTGCGCATAGCCTGACAGCGTGCTGTCTGCAGAATGGTTCCGCCGCGCTGAATCGTATCGGATACGTCGCGTGCTGACAGGTCGATAATCTCCTCTTTCAAAAGGCCATGATATCCTCTTCTGATCCCGCGTACCTTCAGCCCTTTGGAAAGTGCTGTTCTTGTAACCGCACGGATCGCCGCATTCATTCCCGGAGCATCTCCGCCGCTTGTGAGAATCCCAATAGTGCGGATTCGGTCTTCAATCTCTTCCAGGTTTATTTTACTAACCGATGCTTTTGTTTCTGCCATATTTTTATCCACCTTTCTAAAAATACCTACCTAACCAAATGTCGTTTTTCTGCAATTTCCTGAACCCTTGCCATCGGGAGGGCGAAAAAGCCTGCCCTGCAGGGATTGCTTAAATTTTAACACTTTGGGTACTATTCTAACCTATTTATAAGTGGTTTTCAATAGGTTTTTCTACCACTTTTACCCGCTTATCCCCAAAATGATTCATCAACCTGCTTAACACCTGAGGGCCGATACTGATATTACGGTTTCTGGGCAGACGTTTCACCGCCCGTTCCGCCTGACAGTAGATCACGACCTCATCGTCGCCCTCCGAATCCGCAAGGTACCCGTATACGATCTGTTCTTCTTCCTGAAATGCGTTCTTATCCGGGAACTGGAGCCAAAGCTCTTTCTTTGTCTGCGTAAACGGAATGATCTTCTCACAGATCAGCTTACTCGCCTTTTCGTCCTCCTCAGACACTCTCCCGCGGATAAACACCTTATTATCCACTTCCAGCAGAGGGCGGTTCTTCTCATAATCCCGCGGGAACACCACAACTTCCACCGTTCCCAGCAGGTCTTCCAGTGTCAGGAACGCCATCATCTGATTATTCCTGGTGTTTTTCACCGTCTTGTCAGTAATCATTCCCCCGATAATCTCTTTGGCGCCGTCACGTACCTTGGTTGACCCGGTCTCCTCATCCGGCTGAAAATCAGCGGTTGTGGCAGAAATGGATCTACGCCACTTTTCCTCGTCTTCCTCCAGCGGATGCCCGCTGATATATATCCCCAGCACCTCTTTTTCAAAGGCCAGCAGATTTTCTTTCGTATACTCGCCTACATCCGGCAGTTTGATTTCAAACTCGCTCTTCTGCTCATCATCCACCAGATCAAACAATGTCATCTGCCCGGTCATGGCATATTTCTTTTCCTGGTTGACATGATCCACGATCTGTACGTAAATGCTCATGAACTGTTTTCTGGTTCCGCCCAGCCCATCCAGCGCCCCTGCCTTGATGAAGTTCTCAATCACCCTTTTATTGAGGGAATCCCTCACGGACATTCTGCTGATAAAGTCCTCCAGATTTTTAAACGGCCCGAATTCTTTCCGGTCCGCGGCAATCGCTTCAATAACAGGCTTTCCCACGCTCTTAATCGCAGCCAGTCCATAGCGTATATTGCCTTCGTCCACGGAAAAGTCAGCCACTCCGCGGTTGATATCCGGCGGAAGTATCCGGATGTCCATCTGCCGGCAGGTATAGATATATTCTGCCACCTTTGACGGATTTTCAATCACGGAAGTCATCAAAGCTGCCATAAATTCAACCGGATAATAGTATTTCAGATACGCCGTCTGGTATGAAACCACCGCATAGGCCGCGGCATGGGACTTATTGAACGCGTATTTCGCAAAATCGATCATTTCATCATAGATCTTATTGGCAGTTTTCTCATCGATCCCGTTGGCGACACAGCCCGGAACCCCGCTCTCTTCGTCCCCGTAGACAAAGGTCTGTCGCTCCTTCTGCATCACATCTCCCTTTTTCTTGGACATGGCGCGGCGCAGCAGGTCGCTTCTCCCCAGCGTATAGCCGGCCAGGTCGCGCACAATCTGCATAACCTGCTCCTGATATACGATACACCCATACGTCGGCGCAAGAATCGGTTCCAGCTGCGGGCAGTCGTAAGTGATTGATCCCGCATCATTCTTTCCCCGGATATACTGCGGGATAAAGTCCATCGGCCCCGGACGGTACAGCGAGATCCCGGCGATGATATCCTCCAGGCTGTGGGGTTTCAGTTCCTTCATAAAGCTCTTCATCCCCGCGCTTTCCAGCTGGAAAATACCGTCAGTCTTCCCTGTGCCTATATAATCCAATACGTTTTTATCATTATAGTCAATCCGATCCATATCCAGGTCCGGGTTCTTATGCTTTACCATCCCAACCGCATTCTGTATCACCGTCAATGTACGCAGCCCCAGGAAATCCATTTTTAAAAGGCCCAGTTCTTCCAGCGTGGTCATCGTAAACTGCGTGGTGATGGAACCATCCTGCGCACGGGAAAGCGGCACATACTCATCCACTGACTTCTGGCTGATCACGACACCGGCCGCATGCATGGAGCTGTGGCGCGGCAGACCCTCGAGACGTTTTGACATATCGATGAGATACTTCACCTGCTCATCCGTCTCATAGGTTTTCCGCAGTTCCGGGTTCATTTTCAGTGCTTTGTCAATTGTGATATTCAGTTCGGTAGGGATCATCTTTGCAATCGTATCTACAAAGGCATACGGCAGATCCATGACGCGGCCTACATCGCGGATGACTCCCCGGGCCGCCAAGGTTCCGAATGTGACGATCTGCACCACCCGGTCCTTGCCGTATTTGCGTACCACATAGTCTATGACTTCCTGCCGTCTTTCATAACAAAAATCCACGTCAATATCGGGCATAGATACACGTTCCGGGTTCAGGAAGCGCTCAAACAGAAGCTGGTAGCGGATGGGATCGATGTTGGTAATCTCCAGACAGTAGGAAACGATACTTCCGGCGGCTGAACCCCGCCCCGGACCTACCGCGATTCCATGATCCTTCGCATACTTTATAAAGTCCCACACAATCAGAAAATAATCCACATATCCCATATTTTTTATGGTATTCAGTTCATATTCCAACCGCTCTCTCAGTTCCTGGGGCGGATTATCATAATGCCTCTCCAGGCCCTCGAAACACAGCTTATTCAGATATTCCCAGGAAGTCATGCCGTCCGGCACATCGTATTTCGGCAGCTTGGTTACGCCGAATTCGATCTCCACCTCACATCTGTCGGCGATACGCTGTGTGTTCTCCAGCGCCTGCAGCGCATAGGGAAAGAGCTGCGCCATCTCCTCGGGGGACTTGACATAGTACTGTCCGCCCTCATAACGCATCCGGTTCTCATCATCCAGCTTTTTCGCAGTCTGGATGCAGAGCAGGATGTCATGGGGCTTCTCATCCTCCGCGAGAGTATAGTGCACGTCATTGGTGGCAGCAAGTTCTATCTCCAGTTCCTCCGACATCTGCAGAAGTCTCTGGTTCACCAGCGCCTGATCCGGAATGCCATGATCCTGGAGTTCCAGAAAATAATTTCCTTTCCCGAAAATATCCTGATATTCCAGGGCGGACTTCTTCGCCTCCTCATACAGTCCTTTTGTCAGATACCGCTGTACCTCTCCGGCCAGGCAGGCGCTCAGGGCAATAATTCCCTCGTGGTATTCCCTAAGAAGCGCCTTATCTACCCTTGGCTTATAATAATAGCCTTCCACAAATCCCTTTGACACAATCTTCATCAGATTGGCATAACCTGTATTATTCTCAGCCAGAAGGACGAGATGGTAATACCTGTCCTCCCCGCCGTTTAATTCTCTGTCAAACCGGGAATTCGGGGCTACATACACCTCACACCCGAGTATAGGCTTAATCCCCTGCTTCTTTGCCTCCCGGTAAAAATCTATCACACCGTACATCACACCGTGATCCGTTATGGCCGCACTGTTCATGCCCAGTTCTTTTACTCTTGCCACGTATTCTTTTATCTTATTCGAGCCATCCAGAAGACTATATTCTGTATGGACATGTAAATGTGCAAAATTCATTCTTCACCTCTTGATTCTATCTGCATCCGTGCAGACCTTCCCACTGCCGCCAGGGTCATCACTGCCAGCCGGCCGGCCTTCTTTTGCTGCGGAACGAACCTGCAGTTCCTCTCTGCCTCACAGAGTGAAAAAGGGCGGTCCCCTGTAAGAGAACTACCCTCATATGCTTCCTTTTTATGTTGATCCAGGACCGCCGGCGCCCTTGCCGGCTATCAGGGACTCACCCGTTACTGTTCGCGCCCCGGGGGTGTGAACAGTAACACTCACCCTGGGGTTCTTCTAAACTCCACCGTTGATCATAAAATTGATCAGTCTGTCTGTATCTTCTTTTTCGTATGCAATGATCTCCAGTTCAGGAATCTCGCCGTTTGAGAAGATGTTCGCCATGGATACATACTGGGATAACTTAGACTTCAGATTCAGTCTGTCCCCCTCACCTGTTACTAATTCTACTCTTCCCTGGCATGCATCTACTACCTTAAAAAACGCCTCTATGTCCGTAATGTTCTGTACTTTCATCTTTACAATCTCTCCTTTCAATCAACTACGTCTTACTGTTTCATTATAACTTATTTCAAAGGGATTGCAAGATTTTTTAACGAATTCTGATGCATTTTTCCAGAATCTCAATCTTACCTGCCTTTAAAAGACGTCCCACTGCACGCTTGAACGCCGCCTTGCTCATATTGAATTCCCGCTTAATCGTCTCCGGGTCTGCTTTGTCCGTAAACGGAAGTTCTCCGTCGTAACTTTGGATCACCTTAAAGATGTACTGAGCATCTTTATCCATCTGCTCCGGAATCTTATCTTTTACGCTCAGATCCAGTTTGCCGTCCGTCTTCACGGAGGTCACCCTGGCTTCCACCGTCTGGCCCACTGTCAGCCCGCCGAATACGTCTTTTCTTGGAATCAGCGCGGAATACTGCTGATCCACCGCTACAAAAATCCCGAACTCATCGCTGGTATCGTAGATAATGCCGCTTACCTTGTCATCCTTCTTATACGGTGAGTCCGTCCGCAGCATATGATAGACTTTCATAGTGGCGCAAAGTCTGCCGCTCTTATCGATGTAAAGAGATACGAGACATTGGTCACCCTTTTTTACCTTTGCTGTCTGCTCCTTAAAAGGCAGGAATAAGTCCTTTTCCAACCCCCAGTCGAGAAAAGCTCCCATCTTCCCAACATCTGCCACTTCCAGTACCGCCAGCTTTCCAAGGGTTACCTTAGGTTCATGGGTGGTCGCAATCATCCGGTCATCGGAATCGCGGTACAAAAACACTTCAACAGGGTCTCCTATTTCAATGTCTTGGGGCACCTGCTTCTTCGGGAGCAGCACCCGCTCCTCGTCGCTTCCCAGATATACCCCGAACTCTACTTTTTTTACAACCGTCAGAACCTGTTTTTCCCCTAACTTCATTTCCTGTTCTCCTTCTATCTATATCGGGACATGATTGATCAGCCTGTCCCTGTTACTATCACTGATACTATGTTAGTATACCTTGTCTTTCCTAAATAAGCAAACATTTTCCCTATGTTCTTGACTATTGGCAGCAGTTAAATTATATCTCCCCAGCCAGTATCAGTAAAGCGGGATTTAGTTGACAGGCTTTAGTCCTGTCGACGGATGGGGACGCTTCATGACAGGGAGGCCGGGGAGGTGCTGGGGCTGTATATGCCGTTGCGATATGCACCCATGCTGCTAAGTGATTCTAGAACACCCGATGCCGGATAGGCGGGTACGCTGAACACATCACGGGAAATCTGATGATTTCCCGCGCTGGGTTCAGCAACAACTTGATTTGGAGATCAAGTTGTTCCCCGCCTATCCGGCATCGGCTGTTCAAGAATCACTAAGCGCACTCCAGCATTTCGCAACGGCATATACAGCCCCAGCACCTCCCCGGCCTCCCTGTCATAAAGCTGGCTCATCCAATCGGCAGGAAAGCTCGCCAACCGGGTGGGATCCCGGACCAGGGCAGCGGATGTGGATTGGCTATGCGTGTCTTTTCATCTTCAAGATGTGTATTGAATTATTTTGATACTGGAACCGTATCCCTTTGCTTATGTACACCTACTGGGGACATAAAAGTCCCGCCAATTCTATATCCATACGCTGCCCCCGTTTGAGGCCCCACCTTAGGAACGAGTCCTTTTCCTGCCGGTTGGATGCGCCAGCTCCATGAAGGGATAGCCGAAAGCCTCCCGGAGAACATCCATGTCCTTTCAAAAACGCTCAAAGCGAACCTTAGAAATTCTTGGTGGGAAACAGCCCTGAAAATGGAGAGATTTTTGGATTCCGAATCCAAAAATCAGCTGACCCAGCGCGAGAAATCATCGGATTTCTCGTGATGTGTCAGTGGTGCTCCATTTTCAGGGCTGTTTCCCGCCTAGAATTTCTTAGGCTCGTGGCCGCATTTTTGAAAGGACATGGATGTTCTCCGGGAGGCTTTCGGCTATCCCTTTATGGAGCGTCCCCATCCGCGCCGAGGCTAAAGCTCGTCGCTAAATCCCGATTTAGATGTTGGCTGGGTTGTGTGATGTAACGCCCTTAAACTCGATCACCGCGTAGGGCTTCTCGTTCCTGTCACAAAGCTCTACCACGGTCCGCTCCGCTTCAAAAGATGCCTTTGGATAGATGATGTCCCCATAGACTGCGGATTTTTTATAGTCCACCCTCAGCTGTCCGATCTTCATGTCTTCCGGAAGGATTTCCAGCGCCATCTGCACATACTGACAGTTATTGACATGCTCGTTTGTGTCGATATGGTATTTGCGCACCGGAAAGGAGGGCAGACTTTTGCAGGATTCCGGCAGTTTTATCTTTCTGTCCTCATAATGCATCTCCAGCGGCGGCTCCATACCGTAAGGCGCGATATCTTCCTCCCCCGGCCTTGCCGGCCGGCCCTTCTCTATATCCATGAATACCCATACAGAGTTGGCGCAGGCAGTCATATTTCCCTGTTCATCCTTCATGACAAAGTTACGGTTCCCGTATAGTCCCTTGAACCCGGTGGCAAATGTGCCTACTGTAATCTGCTCTCCCATCTTCGGAAAGCGGTCGATCACCACCTGCCAATAGGAAAGGAGCCATGCCTTTTTTCTCTCTCTCAGTACCTCGAGACCCACGCCGATGTCTTCCGACTGAAAGGTGCTGCAGTCCTGAAAATAGTTGATAAGCGCCGGAAGTGTCATGGTTCCCTGGTGGTCGATTTCGCTGTATCTTACTCTGCTGTCAAATGCGTACATTTATAATACCTTCTTTCTTATCCTGTCATTTCACTGTTCTTGTTTCCTAATCATTTTTGCTGGATTTAAAGCTATGCTCTATTGTGATCACGCACCGGTAACGGTGATCCGTCTCCCTCAGCCTTGCCGCCAGTTTTGCCTGCAGCTCCCGCCGCGTTTTTTCATGGTAAGAGATTGGCACAACCATATCGAAGATCAGATTAATCTGCTCTTTTCCCTCCACCACGCGGAAGTCATGAATACTGCAGCTGCTGTCCAGTCCTTTCAACGCCCCGTCCACCTGCATGCGTATTTTCATGACTTCTTCATTCTGTGTTTCGATCGGATCCATATGGACAACCAGGAAAATACCCAATTCTTCTATGGCCTCTCTCTCGATTCGGTCAATGATTTCGTGGGACTCTTCGATGTTGACATTGTTGGGGACTTCTGCATGGATCGATGCCATGCTCCGGTTTGGCCCGTAATTATGTACGATGAGGTCATGCGTCCCCTCAATGCCCTCATAGTTTTCTACAAATTTTCTAATCTTATCATACAGCTCCGGGTCTACCCCCTCGCCGATCAACGGCTCCAGTGTGTCTTTGGCAATTCCTACGCCCGCCCACATGACTACAAGCGCTACACCCACTCCGACAAAGCCGTCTATATTAATGCCGGTCACTTTGAAAAATATCAGCGAAAGGATCGTTGCTCCGGTCGTGATAACGTCTCCCATGGAGTCCGTAAATACGGCCATCATTACTTTTGAGTCAATCTTTTGTCCCAGTTTCCGGTTAAAAATGCCCAGCCACAGCTTGACGCCGATAGACAGCAGCAGAATGATCATGGACAGGAGCTGAAAGTTAAGTTCCTCCGGCATTCTGATTTTAGCCAGAGAATCCTTCAGAAATGTGAATCCAACTTCCAATACCAGAAAGGCTACGACCAGGGCTGCTATGTACTCCACTCTGCCGTGGCCGAACGGGTGATCCTCATCAGCAGGTTTCCCGGCCATTTTTACTCCGACAAAGCTGATCACCGACGATCCTGCGTCGGAAAGGTTGTTGAACGCGTCCGCTGTTACGGAAACGCTGTGAAGAACGATTCCGACAACAAATTTTACAATGAACAGAAATACATTACAAAAGATGCCCACGATACTGGCTAATACGCCATAAGCTGTACGCACGGACACCTTTTCTACTTTTTCATAATCTTTTACAAAATGTTTTACTAAAAATTCAGTCATGTTCCCTCCGCCTGGATTTCCGGAGATTCCGCCTGCGCATTCGGGCTCTGTGCCGTCCCTGTGACACCGGCCGGTCTGTTATTTAAAACGCTCCAGGAAATACCATTTTATCTTAAAGTCTGATTGTGCCGTCACCTGGGAGTACTCGTCCTCTGTCAGCACGCTCTTCAGTTCCTCTTTTCCTTCTTCCGGCACAACCGCATTTGTGGCATCCGTAAAGCACAAATTCGGGTACAGTACGCACCACCAGTTATGTCCTTTTGCTGCTCCGATCTCAATTCTTAACGCCTCATAATTACCCGCCGGAAACGTCACATCCCCGTATGTCTTATCCGGGAAATAACAGGTCGTCACCGCGGCGCTCACGGGATAGTCCTTGTTTTGCGCCAAGATCGTCTGTCTGGCAGTCTCCTCCAGTTCATCCGTATGCCTGCGCATCCATTCCTTCGTTTCATCCACATTCAGCCCTTCTGGCATTGCGGCTTTCAGGTAGGCCAGAACCTGTTCCTTGACATCCATCTTCAGGGCCTGGTCTTCCTCACTGTCGCTGTTGGCAAGAATGTGAAACCGCAGAACCTCCTGCGCCAGATGTTCCTGCGTCTTGGCCTGGGCGGTCAGCTGCACACGCCAGACGGCGAACCCCGTGATCAGAGTCGCGATGATGACCGCGAGCATTAAAATAATTCTGTTTGTCTGTCTTTCTATGTGAAATGTTCTATCCATATGTAACTCCCTCCATGTTTCAGATGCGTCTGATCTGTTTGATAAAAGGAGTATTGACAGAATTTACAGAATTATACAACAACGGGGCTGCCGCTGTTTTTATACTTATTTATGACGCAGTATACCGATCACCGCCGCCACCTGGTTATCGATATGCTGGCTTGTAATTTTTGCAGCTTTACCTCTTTCCCCGTTCTCTATGGCCCGGATAATGTCCTGATGCTCCGCCAGAAGCTTAGGGTGGCATTCTTTCTGCTTCAGGTACTCCACACGGTACCGGTACATCTGTTCACGCAGGTTGTTCAGCAGCTGGATCAGCCTTGTGTTATCTGTCGCAATATAGATCACGTCATGAAACGCTACGTCTGCCTCGGCAATCTGGGTGATATCATCGCTGTCAAGGACGGCTTCGAATTCCTTCGCGGCCTTTTTCAGATTCCGAATTCCCTCTTTGTCTATCCGGTCACAGGCCAGCTGTACCGCCAGCTCTTCCAGGGCCCCTCTTACTTCAAGGACATCACGCAGGTTCTTTTCCGTGATTTCCGCAACTTCCGCACCCTTGCGCGGGATCATCAGTACAAGGCCCTCCAGCTCCAGCTTACGGATTGCCTCACGGATCGGTGTACGGCTTACGCCCAGCTTATTCGCAAGCTGAATCTCCATCAGACGCTCTCCCGGCTTTAGCTCGCCCCGCAGAATGGCTTGTCTCAGCGTGTTGAACACCACATCCCGCAAAGGCAGGTATTCGTTCATAGTCACTTCAAATTTAGGCTCCATATTCTATCCTCCTCGCACCGTGTATGTTCGTCACATACACCTGCTTTGCCAGTGCTTTTTCTCTGATCTTATCCTGCGCTTTTCTGGCCTGCGCCTTGTTCTCAAACAGGCCGAATACGGTTGGGCCGCTGCCGCTCATCATTGCGTTGAGCGCTCCGGCCGCTTTCATTTCATTCTTAATGTCTTCAATGACCGGATACAGAGGAATCGTCACATCTTCCAGCACATTTCCCATGGCAGCTGCGATGTCCGGAAGACTTCCTTGTTCTAAACCGGCTATCAGGGCGTCGATATCCGGATGTTTTAGGATCTCTTTTGCATCCAGCGCCTCGTACACGACCTTGGTGGATACACTGATCGCCGGCTTGGCCACAAGAACCGTGCATTTCGGCATGGCAGGCAGCACCGTGAGTTCTTCCCCGATCCCCTCTGCCAGTACGGTGCCGCGCATGATGCAGTAGGGCACATCCGCTCCCAGCTTCACGCCCCGTTCCATCAATTCTTTTTGGGACAGGCCCAGGCCGAACATCCGGTTCATTCCAAAAAGCACGGCGGCGGCGTTGGAACTGCCGCCCGCCATACCTGCTGCCACCGGTATATGTTTATCCAGCGTAATGATAACACCTTCCTGAATTGCAAACTCCCTGATCAGCATAGCCGCTGCTTTGTATGCAATATTATTCTCATCTGTGGGAAGAAAATACAGATTCGTCCTGACTTCGATCCCCTTCTTTTCCGTCCGCTCTATTTTCACATCGTCATACAGATATATTGACTGCATCACCATGCGTACATCGTGGTATCCGTTCGCCCTTCTCCCCAGTACGTCCAGTCCCAGATTGATTTTGGCAAGAGCCTTTAATGCGATCTGTTTCATCCTGTGTCCTCCAAATTGTATCTTGTATACATTATACCTACAGTATACTCATATTTTCCTTAAAAATCAACAATTTGTCACCCGGTTTTATGGTATCTGATTCCAATTCATTGATTTCCTTGATACCGTCTATGGTGGTCATATAATTCTTTGCAAGCGTCCAGAGCTCATCTCCGTCTTTCACAATGTAGCCTACGATTCCCGGCCGTTTTTCCATCTCTTCCATCGAAACCGGAGACAGTTCCACATCCGTAATTACCTGCATGGGAACGGGTTTGCGCATAAATGTGTCAAAGGCAAGCACAGCCTTCACCTCTACCGCCTCGCTCCCTGCCAGATTGACGGAAAGCTGCTCAACATGATAGGAAATGTTATAGCGCACATCTTCCGTCATTCCCGGGCATTCCAGCAGATAAGAGAAGGGGACCATTCCCTGCCAGCCGCCAAACGGCATTGCATCATCCGCTTTCAGATAAAGGAAGGAAATGTGCAGGATGCCTTCGATCTGGATTCCTTCCTCTACCAGTTCCATGTGTTCGATCTGCACGCTGCCGTCGCTGTGGCAGATCTGCAGCACGTCGTCTTTTAACTCCGGAAGGGACAGACGCTCCGCCACTTTACATTTCGAATAATTCTGTACAAGGAGTTCTTCATAGACCGCCTCTCTCGTTTCAAATCCGCAGTTCTGCTCCAGAGAATACATATCCTCCAGAAGTTCAATCTCTTCCTCCTGATAAATGTTCATCCTCAAATTCAGAGTGCCCTCTATCCCAAGAATACGCATTTCTCCATCCTCATCCATTCGGACATCCATCAGGGTATCCTCCAGGCTGTTGTGGACATAATAGTACATGCCTTCCTCCACGCCGCCGCATTCGATCCGGCCCTCATACGGGACGCTCTGCTCCAGCCAGTCTGCCTTCCCATCCTCCGACAAATACATGCAGAACACCAGGAGTTCGCCTTTCAGCTGCATCTCATCCTGTCCCAGGCGGATCTCCAGCTTCCTGCTGCTGACGTCCGTCAAAAGCAGCTGACCGACGCTTTCCTTTGTTCCGGGAAGCGTGATTTCCTCCTTGATCCGGTAGGTATCCTTTTTGGTGGTATGAAGCTCCAGGAGGTTTACATTTTTCATTTTTTTGTAAATCGGAACCGGGCTGTCGATATCCACTGTGGTTTCTTCGTCCTCCAGCTTTTCCCGGCCAATCTCCATCTCTACCATTGCACGGATACTCAGTTTTCTGGAATGTACCAGAGATACCGTGAATTCCACGCGGATATTCTGTATAAAATAGCTTTCCATTTCTCCGCCATCCGTATACACCATCTCTTCAAATGGTATCTTGCCTTCTAATACCGCGGGCTGCGGATCTCCGGTTGCAGTGACATATAGTATCTGAAAATACAATTTGCCCGAAATCCTTATGTAATTTTCAACCAGCTTGATATCCTCGATCTTAACCGTGCCGCTTCCCTGGATAATCTGCTGTACATCCTCCTTTGCATCGGGGACATTGTAATCCTCATCCAGATAAAACTGGTCAAAAGTTCGTTTTCCCTCCTGTGTGTAGTGTACTTGTTTCTTAATCAGTTCCATATACATCCTCCTCTAATCAAAAATCACATTTTTTTCAATATATTCCAGTTTAACTACCACATAGGGATAGGTAGTTACCTCTTCCGTTTTCTCTCCCTTTTCCGGCCCCAGCAGATTCGTATGTATATAAATGGCATTTTCTGTCTCATATAGTCCCGTCACTTCTACGCTGTACCCGCTTTTGGGCTGCGGCCCGTATCCTTCCGCAATATACAGATATCCCTGGTCTGCGTATGTCAGCTTAAATGGCAGGTCCCTGTTTTCCAGAATCGCCGTCTTCAGTTCATTTGGCACTTTCTCCTTATCCATAACGGTAAAGTCCAGGTCCCGCAGCTTTTCCGTCTTTTGTGGGCGCGATATGCATCCCGTGAGCATCAGCACAAGCAAAAATCCCGCCAGATACATCATTTTTCTCTTCATATCCAATCCCCGCGGTATATTCTCTCTATTATCATATTATTCAAGCGTCCTGAATATTCTCTTTCTGCTGGATTCTGTGCCAATTGCTTTTTTGGGGGAAGGCGGTCCCTTTATTTCGCTGGGCGCATCCGGGCGGTAGGGAAGGTTGGCTTATGGGGAGGAGATTTTACGGGGGGCAGTGTATTGATTCGTTTGGTGGGAGTTGTAATCTGTATTGATTTATTGATAAAATGTATGTTATTTGACCGGAGTATGAATAGTGATAAACTAGTTGCTATTCTCTGGATTGTGAATAGTGTCCAAACTGTAATGGTTCAGAACTGTCTGAACTGTTACACCAAACTAACTTTTTACAGAATTATATTCTGTACATTACTTGTTTTTTAGGGCAGGGTTTTGTATAATTGGAGGGCATGGTATTCTGGAGCCGGTACTTGTTAACACTGGTTTGAGAAATGCATAGACAAGAACAGAAAAGAGGGTATTTCCTGATGTTTAGATTTATCTGTATTGTGATCTTCCTGGTTACATTTTTGATTCTTTCCATTCCGATCTTCTTCGTGGAATGGGTGATCGGCAAATTCAACCGTGAAAAAAGAGACTATAGCTCTCTGCGGCTCGTGCAGTGGGCATTTAAAGTAATCTTAAAAATGACGAGCGTACGCACCACCGTCATCGGCGAGGAGAATGTTCCCGATGAACCTGTGCTTTTCATCGGAAACCACCGTAGTTTTTTTGACATTCTGCTGACCTACTCCCGCTGTAAAAGGCTGACCGGATACGTTGCCAAGAAAGAGATGGAGCACATCCCGCTGCTTTCTACATGGATGCGCTATCTGTATTGCCTCTTTCTGGACCGCGAAAATCCAAAAGAGGGGTTAAAGACCATTCTACAGGCGATCGACTACATAAAAAAGGGGATTTCGATCTGTATCTTCCCGGAGGGAACGCGCAATAATGGGGAAGAACTAAGTATGCTCCCGTTTAAAGACGGCGCTTTTAAGATCGCTACGAAAACAAACTGTGCTATTGTACCAGTTTCCATGAATAATACATGTGCCATCTTCGAAAAACAATTTCCCAGGATTCGCAAAGTCCATGTCGTGATCGAATACGGAAAGCCAATTTATCCCGATCAGTTGGAAAAGGAAGATAAAAAACATATTGGGAATTACGTACAGAATATTATACAGAAAACGATTATTAAAAATGCTGAGATCGTGTCATAATCGATTGTATGAAATTAGAGGTGCTGTCGTCAACAGCACCTCCTTATTTTCAGGGGACTTCAGAGGGGTCTGACCCTTTTGCAAAGGGGTCAGACCCCTCTGCGGATTTTTTCGAAATAGGCAAACATTCCTTCTGCTATGACCGGGTCTATCACCGGCAGTCCCGTTGCTTCTTCCAGCTCTTTTGCTACGCCTATTGTGCCAAGACCTGTGCACGCCAGCGCTATAACCTGAGCGCCCTGCTCTTTCAGTTCTATTCCTTTTTTGATGGTATTCTCCCGTCCTTCCGACGTCATCAGATCCAGCGTGCTGTCGACTCCGTCCGGCTTACCGAGTATCATCTTTCCGGCCAGCATCCTCTCATAAGCCTGCGGTGCATAGTCGGTGATGCCCAGCACGCCTACTTTATCTCCATATTTTAACGCCAGGGCCACCGTAGTCTCACCTCCGCCGGTAACCGGGATTCCCGGGAGCGCCTCTCTGATCTCTTCAACGCCCGGATCGTCTGCACAGCTGACGATAAACATATCCACGTCCGTAAATGTTTTCGCTGTCTCTACGATTTTGGGAATGGCCAGTTCACATAATTCGTCGCTATGTATTCCTTCATATTGATCGGGAATGCATTTTGTTTCCACTTCAATACCGGGGAAATTTTCCATGATTACTTTACCGTGTGCCTGCAGCACGTCCTGGTCTTCTGTCGTCAATACGCGTATTAATCCTACCTTAAACGTTCCCATGCTTCTTCCTCCTCAAAAAGCGGGCGTGCATCAGACCGGTTCTTTCCGCCTTCCGCGCGCCCGCCAGACTTATCTTTCCCGCAGCTTTTCTTAAAGCGTGTCTGTAAATACGCCCTCTTTTATCACCAGAACATCATCCAGATAAAGGGTGGGCTTTAATATAATCCCATCCATATGGCACTCTGCCTTATTTATTCCCCCGAATGAGGTGTTTGTTCCAAATGCGATATGAACCGTTCCGTATACCTTTTCGTCTTCCAGAATGATGCCATTCAATATGGCTGCCTCGTTGGTTCCGATCCCCAGTTCGCAGAGAGTTCCGTTGGTTTCATTTTTGAGCAGTACCTCCAGATTCTCACTTTTCTCCCCTGTAACAGACCGCAGTTTTCCGGCCGTGATTACCATATGAAGCGGGGCATCCAGCCTGCCAATGCCAACCATGGAACCGTCAATTATCATTTCTCCGTCAGAACCGTCCTCCAGCGGTGCAATATACGCCTCACCTGATGGTAGATTCCCGCATTTTCCAGGCGCTTTGTAGACGCCGGGGCTTGGTACTCCATTACGCCCTTTCAATGAAATTGTCAGTACCTTCCCGTCTTTTTCTATCCGGGCCGTGTCAGCACTGGTCAGCATTGCAGTGATCTTATCCGTCAGTTTTTCAACCTTCGCATAATCTGCAGTCATCGCGCCCTGGCTGAACATCTCCTTTGTGATACCAGGCATCGTGGCGATTCTCGTACCCGCTGCTGCCGCCTGAATCCGGGCGTTGGTGTGCGTCAGTGATTTCGCCGTCGGTGCAATTACGATATCGGCGCCTTTCATTGCTTCCGCTACTGCTTTGGGCGGCTCCTCCCCGCTTAGTTCCCTCTCCTTCATGACCAGCATCATGCCCTCGCATCCCAGATTCTTGGATGCCTCGTAAAGCGCTTCCCCGATTTCTCTCCGGCTGTCATCCGTCACGATTAAAACAGCCTCCCCGGCTTTTGCATCCAGACAAGATATCAGGACGCCCTCCGCTATTTTTACTAATTCACTCATCTTTTCCCCTTCTCCCTGTCATCTGATTTATTCTGCAGCATCGGTCAGTTCAGATACCACGCGTGCCAGGAGTGTCCTGGGCAGAACCACCATCTTTTTTGTCTTCCTGGCAAACATCTCTTTCATTTCCTGAGTATACCCGATACAGTCCAGAACTATGAGATCAGCATCCATATCTTTTACTTCATCGGCAGCCTTTTCCAAAGTCTCCCAATCGCCGTACGGCGAAGCCGCTACGGCTTTCACTTCTTTCACATAGTGTCTCCACTTTTCCTCCGTCTGCTCAATCTGGAGCGGAGACGGCGTCATACAGATGATACTGGATTTTTTGCTCATCAGAGGAACAAGCCTGTCCAGAACCTCGCACGGATAAATCACAGGTATACTCTTTGTTGTAAGAGTCTCCGGGAAACTGCCGGTGCAGAACATCATAATCAGGCGGCAGCCCTCTTCCTCCATCCTATTCATCGCCTCCTGAAGCCTCGGGAGAATATGGCGTTCTGCAAACGTCACGGAGCTCCCGTCTTTCAGCCGGGACACCAGTACATAGTCTCCCTCCCCGGGAGCAAACTCAGCAATATCTTCCTTTGTAAGGCCATCCAGTCCGCCAGCCTGTATCAGCTCAGTTTTTCCGCCAAATATATCCATGATATCGACAGTCACATCCACCCTGGGAGCCTGTCCTATCGTAACCGCACCTATCTTCATCCAGTGCACCTCCTGCGTTATATAATTACTTCGTATCTAAATTTTAAGAATATTCTGAAAACCGACTGCAAAGGGGTCAGACCCCTTTTTACTCTTCTCCCAGTGTCTGCAGATGTTTCATCGGACCATATAGCTTTTGGATCCGTGCATACTCTTCCTCGTCATAGAACTTACACTGTCCGCGGCCAAATGCCTTTGCCGCCTCCAGCATGAATCTCGCCGCTTCTTCTACGTCTGACGCATGGCTTGCCCCGGTTGCGCATCCCGGCACCATGGTCTCCGCGGTGATTGCCACTCCTACTACAGGAGCATTGGTTGCAGTACATGGCTGGAGTACGCTGTTCAGGTGGTGCAGGTCATTGCCGTAAGGCGTGATGTCCTGGGTTGCCAGCGGAAATACATATGGGAGCCTGCCGGTTGTGATCTGCATCAGATCCAGCAGATCCTCGGATGTGCGGAGGATATACCCTTCTTTTACGGTCGGTGAGATTGCAAATCCCCTAGTATTGATCACGCGGTTGCCTTTTGTTGTGTCTACTGACAGGATGGCATCCAGTTCATCGGATACTTCTTCTCTATTTACCTGGGACATCTCAACCGGTGAACCCATAAAGGGCACGGGATCGTGCGGCGCAGTCGGCGCGTTCGGACAGATATGTGTGGAAATAAATACATCCCCGTCCAGCACATCCCCTTTATTCTGCATATCCAGAAGTTTTGCCGCAAGGGCAACTGCTGCAAGGGCGCCGTCTCCATCCGATACAAAACCGATACGCTCCGGACGCGCTCCAATCCCGCCCAACCGGCCAAGAAGACCAATGGTCGGCGCACTGCCGCCCTTTATCTTGCCATTGCTTCCCGGGATTCTGACCTTCAGCATATCCGTAGTCCCCTTGGGTCCCTTCAGCTCATATACGGTGATGTCCGCATCAGGCTGTATTGTGCGCAGATACTCCTCAACCTTCTTCCCCGTCACATAAGCACTGTCCAGTACCTCGTACGCATCGATAATCTGTTTCATTAACATAAATTCGTCCTCCTTATAATATGAATTTTTACTTCTCTGCCGCTATGCTACTCCAGATATGATACCAGGTTTTTCCCAATCACTTTTTCCGTTTCCCGCAGAAGTTCCGGCTCAAACATCGTAGGCGCGAGCTTCAGATTCTCCCGGTTAGCCGCAATCACATAAACGTCCAGACCGGTTTCCATCATGGCCGTTGTCACCGGCTCGCCGCTTACGGCATTGATCGTCATAATAAGATCCGGGAAGGTCGCCAGACGTTCCCCGTCTTTCTCCGCCGTCGCGTATTCATTCCAGAAAGTCAGTTCACATCCATCCACCGAAGCATACCCCACGTCAAAGCCTCCCGTGGTTTCTATTGAAAATGCATCTACCTTTCCCTTTGCCAGAATCCTTCCGCCCAAAAATCCGCACACACTTTCCACAGCTGCCTCCACCGAATGCTCCAGGCCCTTCAAAAATGCTTTTCCTGTCTCAATCGCATGGCTGACGCCGCCCAGCGCACAGTTTTCCCTGGCATAGGACGCCTTCACCGGATTCCTCGCCACGGCCACCAGTCCGCCGGCCTCAATGGACGCCATACGCACCAGCCGGGACGTATGCTCAATCGTCCCTTCAAAATAACATTCCACGCGGCTGCCCGCCTCCGGATTGCCGCCCGCACATGCCTGTACGGTCCGATAGTCCGCCTGCTTGTGCAGATTCATACTTCCCATCACGCCAGTAGGATGGGCACGTCCATTGCAGGGGGCATCGATCACAGGGAGCCCCAGTACCGCGGCCTGAAGCCAGCCATTCACAGTCGCCTCTCCTCCCTGTTCATTTGTGATAATGCCGCCGATCGTAAAGTCACAATTCTTCTTTAAAATCTCCACCGTGCGGACCAGATCCTTTGCGGCCATATACTGCTCCGCAGCATTGGGCGCTCCCACAAGAGAAGCCGTCAGCAGTACAGCATCCTCATCCACAGCCTCAATGGGAAGCAGGCGCAGATCATCGTAATCCACCGCAATCTCTGCGAACTTCCTCCCCTTTTTCGCGTCTCCGCCGCCCCCGCCGCCTAAAATCGTCCCGCCGGCAAGCGCTGCGTCCAAAAGTTCTTTTGTCAAACGAATTCCTTTTTTATCCATTCCCGCTGCTCCTTCATAAGATATAAGCCAATGCATACATCTCCTACATTGGCTCTTTCTATCAGTATAGCACGTCAAACCGCTAAAGTCCTTATTCACCAGTACCGAATCTGCGCCGATCTTTTGTGCACAGCGCACAATCACATGTATTCTTTCACCCTGCAGGCAAACCCCAGTTCCTCCAGCTGCCCGGCATCACTCAGGTCACACCCCAGAACTTCTTCGATCTGGTTCAGACGGTAAGACATCGTATTCCGGTGAAGATACAGCCTTTCCGCAGCTGTTTTGCGGGAGCCGCGGCACGCAGAAAGCATCTCCAGCGTCTCCGCCAGATGACTCTCATGTTCCCGGTCATAGATCTCCAGGGCCGCCAGCTTTTCCTGCACGAATGCCCGCACTTCACGCTGTTGTGCCATATGCATCACAATCTGCTCATATCTCAGCTTTTCCACCCAGAGGACATTTCCGGACAGCCCCTTTTTTTCCCGGATACGGAAAACATCTTTTACATCCTTATAAACCGCCCCCAGTTCCAGATAATCGTAGAACTGCTGCGATATCCCGGCTGCCACACGGTACTTCAACATGCTGCAGATCTTTTCAACCATCGTCGAACAGAGGCTGTCCGCCTTTTCCTCCTCCACATCCTTCATAATACAGATGTACTGGTACTGGCGCACAATACCGGCCCCCCAGATCCCCGCCTGCTCCATAGCCCCTTTCATCATCTGGTAAATGCTCTCCATATCTTTTTCCTGAGCCGCCGCCATACGTGGATTCTGCTCTGCCTGAATCAAGATCATACGCAGCGGCGGGAACGGCCAGCTCAGAGAATTCACCCTCTGCTCCGCTTCCTCCGCCTGTGTGATCTTACCGGTCTGCAGATCCAGAAATAACTTCCCGTTCATCTCCATCTGGCTGTAAGTGCCAATCCGGTACCTGCTGGACATCTCGAGCTGATTTCTCGCCTCCACGATCGCCGTCATAACCGGATACACAACCTCAATAAACCCGACGTCATTATTCAGAAAAAAAAGCGGGATCTCACACTCATCAGCCAGAGCCAGCGCTTCTTTGGGAAATTCATCGAAAAACCGCGTCTTGATCGCCAGCGCCGACGCGTTCACCTCCCGCAGATCCCGGATCAGATTCAGCAGCGCCTTTTTGTCGTTGCGGATCGCATACCCCGTCGTAATCACCAGGAGATTCTCCCTGAGCCAGGGTTTAATATCCGGCTGTTCCATCATATCGTAAAACTCCACAATCCTGTCCAGCCCACCTCTGCCTGCGACAAGTGCAGCAAATCTGTCCTTCCATAATTCTTCTATATCACGCACTCTGATCTTCATCTTGACTCCTTTTATAAGCTCCCATACACCAGTCCGTTTCCCAGCCATAGGGCGTATTTAAAAATACGTTGCAGCAATACGCCGCCTCACTTCACATTCCAGTACATCGTATCATCATTAACTGCAGCATAAGCCGCCCTAAATTTCTGAGAGTACTTGTCTACAGTGCAGTGATTAAAAACAGCAGCGGCAGTGTTGCCATACAGAGCAGCGTGGTAACCACCACAGCCGCGGAAGCGTAATCTTCATTCAAATGATACTGCCTCGCAAGCATACTGGAAGACGTCATCGTCGGCGCGCCGGTGATCAGCATCAGCATAAGACTCTCCGTCTGCGGCAGAAAATGGGATGCAATGGCATACACGGCCGCCGGTACCGCCACAAGCTTGCATGCAGCCAGAAGCAGCACCGACTTATAGCGCAGGATACCGCCAAATTCCATAAACCCAATACTGCATCCCAGATATATCAGCCCCCAGCTGTAACTCGTCTCTCCCACAGCAGTCACGACATCCATAACCAGCGCCGGCACCGGGACAGCAAATGTGGTCAGCGCCATCCCTATCAATATAGAAATAAAAATAGGGGTGCTGACAACCCTCTTCCAGAGATTTTCCTGTTTCCCGCTGCGGCCAAGAAACAAAAGCAGGCCCAGTGTCCATACTACTGTCGTATCTACGACCGAACAGATCGGAATATACTTGTCCCCTCCCGTCTCCGCAAACAACGCCATAATCAGCGGAATCACCAAAAAACCAAAATTACCGCCCACCATACAGCCGCAGAAAACATTTCTGACGGATTCCGGCAGCTTAAAAATCCGGCTCACCAGAAATCCCGTTAAGGCCAGCAGTAAATATGCCCCCATCTGCCACAGCACGATCCGGCCATAGTGAAACAAAGTAAATACTGTAGTGTGATTCTCCCAGATCAATGAGATCACCAGCGCCGGCAGCACGATCTTAATTAAAAAACCCGAAATAGAAGTCAGCGCTTCCTTTTTCACAACCCCCAGCCTGGATGCCAGAAACCCGATCAGAACCAGGAGCAGAAAGCCGCCCATCTTGGGAAGGACTATCCAGAAATACTCCATAGCAGCACAACTCTCTTTCCTTTTAAATATGTAAAAACCCTCTTTAGAATTCACTTTACTACATTCCACAGCCCGCTTCAATGAAAAAAGCTTACTTTTCTTTTACTTTTTTTTCACATGTGGTATACTAAATGCTGGTAGCATGCCCCATAAGGCCTGCTAAATATTTATTTAAGGTATTTATTATTAAGGAGATTAATATGAGTGCTCAGAATCTTACATTGCTGACAGACCTGTACGAACTAACCATGATGCAGGGATATTTTGAAACTCAGGAGAATGAAACCGTTGTGTTCGATGTGTTCTTCCGGGACAATCCCAATAAAGGCGGATATTCCATTATGGCAGGACTCGAACAGGTTATAGACTATATCAAGAATCTGCATTTTTCTTACGAAGACGTGGATTACCTGAGAGGTCTCGGAATATTCACCGAGAACTTTCTGAATTATCTGAGCGGGTTCCATTTCAGCGGAAGTATTTACGCAATTCCGGAGGGTTCGGTTATTTTTCCAAAAGAACCACTGGTTAAAGTAATCGCGCCCATTATGGAGGCCCAGCTTGTTGAAACTGCCATATTAAATATAATCAACCATCAGAGCCTGATCGCAACAAAGACCTCCCGCGTCGTATTTGCAGCACAGGGCGACGGAATTATGGAATTTGGGCTGAGACGCGCCCAGGGCCCCGATGCGGGACTCTACGGTGCAAGAGCGGCCATGATCGGCGGCTGCGTGGGCACATCCAACGTACTGGCCGGCAAACTATTTGACGTGCCTATCATGGGTACCCACGCCCACAGCTGGATCATGAGCTTCAAAGACGAATACACAGCATTTAAAGAATACGCAAAGCTATACCCCAACGCATGCACGCTTCTGGTGGACACATACGATACGCTCAAATCCGGTGTTCCCAATGCCATCCGGGTATTCCGGGAGCTGCGCGAGGAGGGAATCCGCCCCAGATCCTACGGCATCCGCCTGGACAGCGGGGACCTTGCCTACTTATCCAAGGAGGCCCGCAAGATGCTGGATGCCGCCGGTTTCACCGATGCAGTAATCGCGGCATCCAATGACCTGGACGAGCTGCTGATCCACGACCTGAAGATGCAGGGTGCGGCCATCACCTCCTGGGGAGTGGGTACGAACCTGATCACCTCCAAGGACTGCCCTTCTTTCGGCGGAGTATATAAGCTTGCCGCAATTCAGAATGCAGAAGGCGAGTTCGTACCCAAGATCAAGATTTCAGAGAATACGGAGAAAATCACTAATCCAGGCAACAAAACAATCTTCCGTGTATATGATAAAGAGACGGGCAAAATCCGTGCCGATCTGATCTGTTTTGCCGATGAGACATACGACACATCGGAAGAACTTTTATTATTTGACCCCAATGCAACCTGGAAGAAAACAAGGCTTCCCGGAGGCAGCTACACCATGAGAGAGATCTTAAAGCCTGTATTCATCCACGGTGAGTGCGTATACAATTCACCATCGGTTATGGAGATCGCCCAGTACTGCCGTCAGGAAAAAGACACGCTCTGGGACGAGACAAAGCGGCTTTTCTATCCCCACCGCGTATATGTGGATTTATCCCAGAAGCTCTACGACACGAAATCACGCCTGCTGAACGACCTGAGCAGATAACGCAACGCTTTGCTCGCTAGTATAAACTCAATGAAGATAGGAGATTTAAGAAATGAAGATTATCGTATTAGCCGGAGGACTCAGCACAGAACGCGACGTATCCCTTTCCTCCAGTGCAGGCATCTGCAGAACCCTGCTTGAAAAGGGACACGATGCTTTTCTGCTGGATGTTTTCCTCGGTTTCCCCTACGATCCCGAACACCTGGAAGAGGTATTTACCCTTCCTGACCACGGCCTTGGGATCGTCAAAAACATCGATACCACCGAACCGGACATCGAGGCGGTCAAAGCCTCCCGCCCGGATCAGCCGGACTGTTTTCTCGGTCCCAACGTCATCGAACTGTGCCGCATGGCAGACATCACGTTCCTTGGGCTGCACGGCGGAGAGGGGGAGAACGGAAAGCTGCAGGCTACCTTTGACCTGCTTGGAATCAGATACACCGGTCCGGACTCTCTCGGCTGCGCTGTAGCAATGGACAAAGGATTTACCAAACAGGTCTTCCTGCAGACGGGCATTGACACGCCGGCCGGAGCCTGCATTCATAAAAAAGCGTCAGAAAAATCGCTCGATGCTCTTGGACTCACACTCCCCGTAGTTGTAAAACCGTGCTCCGGCGGATCCAGCATCGGGGTATACATCGTAAACACAGAGAGCGAGTACGAAGAGGCGCTCAGCAGTTCTTTCCGCTACGAAGACGAGGTGGTTGTCGAAAAATATATCAAAGGAAGGGAGTTTGCCTGCGGTATCATAGACGGCAAGGCTCTCCCGCCCATTGAAATCATTCCAAAGACCGGGTTCTTCGATTATGCCAACAAGTACCAGGATGGCGCCACAGAGGAAGTCTGCCCCGCCGATATTGACAAAGCTACTGCAAACCGGATGATGGAACTCACTGTTAAAGCCTACCGTGCCCTGAAGCTGAATGTATACAGCCGCGCAGACTTTCTTCTGGACAGCAGTGGAAATCTCTACTGCCTTGAGGTAAACACCCTGCCCGGCATGACAGCTGCCAGTCTTCTGCCAAAGGAGGCAGCAGCGGCAGGCATAGAGTACGGAGATTTGTGCGAACTGATTATCCAAAAATCCCTGGAAGCCAGATACCAGTAAAGGACGGTACGAACGATGAAAAATATGACATTGAAGGAAATTGCCGTTGCATGCGGCGGAATCTATTACGGAGACGAGGAAAGCTATTACAAACAGGTCACATCCGTTACCATTGACAGCCGCAGGATCCAAAAAGACTGTCTGTTCATTGCGCTTCGCGGCGCCCGTGTGGACGGCCATATGTTCATCCCCCAGTCCATTCAGGACGGAGCGCTGTGCGCCGTTTCAGAAAAAAGAATCGAGAGCGCATCCTACCCCTATATCATGGTAAATTCCTGCGCGCAGGCCCTGAAGGATATTGCAGAGCACTACCGCCGCTCCCTCCGCCTGAAAGTGGTGGGTATCTCCGGCAGTGTGGGCAAGACAAGTACAAAAGAGATGATTGCCTCCGTACTGGCACAAAAATACAGCGTCCTGAAAACCGAGGGCAATTTCAACAATGAGATCGGACTGCCTCTCACAATCTTTAACATCCGGGAAGAACATGAGACGGCCGTTCTGGAAATGGGCATCAGCGATTTTGGCGAGATGGAACGTCTTGCAAAAATCGCGCGCCCGGATGTCTGCGTCCTGACCAATATCGGCTGTGCCCACCTGGAGCAGCTGAAGTCCCGGGAAGGCATATTAAAAGCCAAAACGGAAATGTTTTTCTATATGAATCCGGAAGGGGATATTATACTCAATGGGGACGATGATATGCTGGCATCCGTTAAGCCTGCCAACCATATTGAGCCTGTTTTCTTTGGCCTGGACCCGGATTTGGCATACTATGCAGACGAGATAGAGAACCTGGGATTAAAGGGTACGGCTGCACGCTTCCACACGCCTGATTCCGAATTCCGCGCACATATTTCTATCCCCGGGGCGCATATGGTATATAATGCACTGGCCGGCATTGCCGTCGGACGGGTTATGGGCATGAATGATGAGGAAATCCGGCAGGGAATCGAATCCCTGGCGCCTTTGGCCGGGCGGAACCATCTGATTGAGACAGACAATCTAACAATCATCGATGACTGTTACAATGCCAACCCGGCCTCCATGAAGGCTTCCCTGGATGTCCTGAGTAAGGCTGGCGGACGCACCGTCGCGATCCTTGGCGATATGTTTGAGCTTGGCCCTAAAGAACATGAGATGCACCGTGAGACGGGAGCATTCGCCGCAGATGCCGGCATAGACGAGCTGATCTGCATTGGCTCCCTTGCAGAGGACATCGCCCGCGGAGCAATAGGAGTAAATCCGGAAATGCACGTGCATTATTATGAAACAAAGGCCGAATTTCTGGAAAATATAGATCCCCTGATAAACACAAACGATACAATTCTGGTAAAAGCCTCCCATGCAATGGAGTTTCCGGAGATTGTCGACGTATTAAAAAAGAGGTAAAGATGGAATATCAAATGCTCGTGCTGGATCTGGACGGCACATTGACTAATTCCAGAAAAGAAATTACGGACTCCACAAGAAACGCCCTGATCGAAATCCAAAGAGAGGGAAAAAAGGTGGTTCTGGCCAGTGGACGTCCCATATTCGGAGTCCTTCCGCTGGCAAAGAAACTGTATCTGGATCGGTTCGGCAGTTATATACTTTCCTTTAATGGGGCACGCATCACCCGATGCTCCGACGGAACTGATATTTACAACAAAACGCTCCCTCCGGAAATTATACCTGTTGTCTATGATATTGCGGCTTCATTTCCAGGTGTGGACCTTTTGTCGTATAACGACAGCCATATACTGTCCGGAATCGCAGTCAACAAGTACACAAAGCAGGAATCCTTTCTTAACAAAATGCCCGTGGCAGAGATCCCTGAATTTGTCGAACACCTGAATTTCCCGGTTAATAAGCTGTTGGCTGCCGGGGACCCTGACATCATGGAAAAGATGATGGAAGTTCTGAAAAAGCGTTTTCACACGTTCCTTAACATATACCGTTCCGAGCCCTTCTTTCTGGAGATTATGCCCAAGAAGATCGACAAGGCCTATTCCCTGCAGAAGCTGCTGAACAGCATCGGATTGACTGCAGACCAGATGATCTGCTGCGGGGACGGTTATAACGATGTATCCATGATTGAATATGCCGGTCTTGGCGTAGCCATGGAAAATGCCCAGAGTGTCGTAAAGGATACCGCCGACTTTATTACCCGCTCCAACGATGATGACGGGATCCTTCATGTAATAGAAAAATTTATGAAAGAAAAATGAGGCCGATCAAATGGAATTACAAACATTTTATGAAAATATTGGCGCCGATTATCAAGTCGTTTTACAGAGACTGCGCAGAGAATCTCTGATCGATAAATACCTGCATCTTCTTCTGAAAGATCCGGTTTTTGAAACTCTGCAGCATGCAGTGGAATCCAACGATCATGAAGAGATATTCCGAGCTGCTCATACCATCAAAGGAATGGCGCTTAACCTGGAACTGCCCCCTCTTACGGCCGCATCCTCTTCTTTGACAGAGTACCTGAGGACCTTGTCCCCCGGGGAGGCGGACAGCTCAGTGGTAAAAGAGAAATATGCGGATATCGTGAAGGAATATGAAACTGTCCGGGATCTGCTGGCCAGGTTCTGATAAGCCTAAGGAGCAAGTGAATGACAAGCACAGAACAAAAGAAAACCATTTTAATCGTAGATGATGCGGAACTGAACCGGGCCGTCCTGTCTGATATACTGCAGGAGGATTACAATATCATTGAGGCAGCAGATGGGACAGAGGCGATTGAGATTCTGAAAAAGAATGACGCTTCCATTTCCCTGATTCTGCTCGATATTTTAATGCCAAAAATGTCAGGATTTGATGTCCTGACCATCATGCAGAAGAACCACTGGCACGAGACGATCCCTGTAGTCATTATTTCATCGGAAAGTTCCAGGGAATATATTGAAAAGGGTTACGAATACGGTGTTGTGGATTATATCAGCCGCCCCTTTGACTCGAATATCGTCCTTCAGCGTGTAAAAAATACCATCATCCTTTACTCGAAACAAAAGGAGCTGGAAGGTCTCGTAAAGGAGCAGGTGATTGAGAAAGAGAGCAACAACGCCCTTATGATCAATATCCTCAGTACAATCGTCGAATTCCGTAACGGGGAATCCGGGCTCCACGTCATCCGCATACGCATTATAACCGAGATACTTCTGGAAGCGCTGCGGAAACGTTATCCAGAGTATGCGATGGATGAATCCCATATTGCGCTGATCTCCAACGCAGCCGCACTGCACGATATCGGTAAAATCGAGATTCCGGAAGAGATCCTGAATAAACCCGGCAAACTCACTGCTGAAGAGTTCGAAGTCATGAAAACCCACTCCGCACGCGGAGAGCAGATGCTCAATGAACTGCGTTTTGGCAGCAATGAGGAACTGGTAAAATATGCAAGGCAGATCTGCCGCTGGCATCACGAACGCTGGGACGGTAATGGATACCCTGACCACCTGAAAGGGGATGCGATTCCGATCGCTGCACAGATTGTTTCCCTCGCGGATGTCTATGATGCACTGGTGAGCGAACGTGTATACAAACCTCCCTATACTCATAAACAGGCCATGCAGATGATCCTGAACGGAGAATGCGGCATGTTTAACAGCAAGCTGATTGACTGCCTCAAAGCGGTCGATACCTATCTGGAGCATGCAGTCAGCCTTCGAAGCCAGGATCCCGTACACGTGTTCAATATCAACCAGCTCTCAAAGGAACTATTTCAGAAAAAGGGTGTCAAGCTGTCCGACCGCACGCTGTTTCTCCTGGAACAGGAGCGGACCAAATATCAGTTTATCGCATCCTTATCAGAAGATGTTTTATTCGAATATGATTTCAGTACGGACACGGTCTTGTTCTCAGAGAAGTGTCAGGAAGAATTTAATTTTCCCTCTATCATAACAGATTTTGTCAAAAAGAGCCGGTTATATGGGGTCCTTGCGGAAAATGATTTTCAGGAACTGATGGAACGTATAGAGTCTACCACCCCCTCCTCTCCTGTATTTCAGAAAAGAATGCTGCTGACCACCATTAGCGGGACGCAGGAATGGTATGAATTCATGGGCCGGACGCTTTGGGCTGATAATGAAGGGAATGAAGAGCTGTACAGCTGTGTCGGAAGGATAGCGCTGTCCCGGAACGGAAAAGAACGGCAGGTGCAGGAGCTCCCCCACCGGGACGCTCTGACAAATCTGTACACACAGACAACTGCGCAGAAAATTATAACACAGAACATAACCAATAATCCGCATACAACCGGCCTCATGATCATGTTTGACCTGGATAACTTCAAAAGACTGAACGAGAAAAACGGGCACTTATTCGGGGATCAGATCTTAAAGCATATCGCCCGTCTTTCCGAAAACAATATCCGTAAAATGGATATCTGCTCACGGATCGGCGGAGACAGGTTCCTGATGTATTTCAGCGAACTCTTTTCAGAAGAATTTGTCCAGCCATACTGCGCCTCTCTTACGAAGGCTCTGACGCAGAAGTATAAAGACTCCGAATACACGGTCAGCATGGGAGCCGCCATGTATCCTCAGGATGGGACTACATACGAAGAACTCTTCCGGCATACCAGGCAGGCCCTGGAGACATCAAAACGCAGAGGGAAAAATTGTTTTACCCGTTATCATGATTCTCTTTCCACACAGGGTTTTTCTCCGGAAGCTGTGCCAGAATAATTGCGGCAAACACCAGGGCACACCCAAACAGCTCTTTCGCAGAAAGTGTTTCCTGTATAATCAGCCAGCCGGTAAGCGCGGCAAATACGGATTCCAGGCTTAGTATAAGCGAAGCCACCGTGGGGTCCGTATTTTTTTGTGCAATGATCTGCAGCGTATAAGCAACACCGCAGGAGAGAACCCCCGCATAGAGAAGCGGCAGATATGCATCCAGAATACTCCCCAGGGCCGGCTTCTCGCTGGCAAACATCGGCACCGCGCAGAGAATCCCGCAGATAAAAAACTGTATGCAGGAGAGCTTCACGCCATCCACTTTCGGAGAAAAATAATCAATAATCAAAATATGTAACGAAAAAACAAAAGCGCAGATGATCATCAGAACATCTCCATAAGCTATGGAGAATCCCTCTTTCATACACAAGAAATACATCCCCACAACAGCCAGTCCAACCCCTGCCCAGGTCTTCCCCCCGGCCCGCCGGCCCAGAAAAAGCCCAAGAACAGGTACAATCAAAATATACAGGGCCGTAATAAACCCTGCCTTCCCGGCGCTCGTATACACAAGCCCAATCTGCTGCAGCGAACTCGCCACCGCAAGCGCAAGCCCACAGAACAGGCCCCCGATCCAGAGCGTCTTACCGCTCTTATTCACGGCGTTCCCCTGTCCCCCTGCCTGCTCCGTCTTTTTCTTCCTGCCCATAACCCAGATAACAGGAAGCAGCACAATCCCGCCCAAAAAACACCGCAGAGAGTTAAACGTAAACGGCCCAATATAATCCATCCCCACACTCTGAGCCACAAAAGCGCTCCCCCAGATCAGAGCAGTCAGCACAAGCATCACATTATTCTTAAACTTCTGATTCCTCATCATTCTCATCCTTTTCAACAAAATAATACATGGTAAAGTATAGCACCCCCCACCACATATTACCAGACGGAATTTTGGGGGGCGGCGGGGGAATTCGACTTGATGGGACGCCGCGGGGGATTCGGAGATGGGGGGCGGCGGGGCGGGCGAATAATGGGTAAGCGCCTAAATAAAATCTCCGGTGAAACAGGGGGGGACGCCGCGGGGGATTCGGAGATGGGGGGCGGCGGGGCGGGCGAATAATGGGTAAGCGCCTAAATAAAATCTCCGGTGAAACAGGGGACGCGCGAACACTCAGAAAAAGCCTTGATGGCTTTTTCCTGCGGGTTCGCTCGATTCCCGAACTTGTGGTTCGGGAATCGGTCCCTGTTTCACCGGAGATTTTATTGAAGGCGCTTATCCCATTCTTCTTGACGCCCCGCCGCCCCCCATCTCCGAATCCCCCGCGGCTGGGTGCATCAAGGCAGAACTGCACGCTGCCAGGGTGGGAATTCCGGACGGGGGCAGCGGATTGAGCTGAACTGGTGCATCACAATATCCCCAGCCAGTTTTAGTGGCTAATTTTTGTAGTTAGTTTTTATAATGGCTTCTGGGGCCAAGACAGCTACGCCTTGCCCCTCCCCGTTCTGACCTCGTCTCCCGCCGGGATGCACCAGCCTGTGTGGATCGGGAGTGAGGGCTTCTCAGGGGACACATCCGGTGATTTCAGGGGCTTAGAATGCGCGTTAGAAACCGTTGCATCAAATCGGAAGCCCCGCATGGGCGGAATTTGCTCTCCAAAGCAAATTCCGAGACGACCTGAGCCGTGAAATTCATCAGAATTTCACGGTGAATGTCGTCGGTTCCATGCGGGGCTTCCGATTTGATGTTACGGTTTCTTCGCAAATGGCGCCCCTGAAATCACCGGATGTGTCCCCTGAGAAGCCCTCACTCCCGATCCACGCAGGCGTCCCCCCCTATAGTAGCAGTTTTTTTAGGGACTGGATGTATTTTTCTATGTTTTCTTCCTGCAGGCAGTAGTATACTTTTCCATCTTTTTTCTGAACGGTTACGAGGCCGCTGCTCATTAGGATGCTCATATGGTGTGAGGTGGTGGACGGGGAAAGATCCAGTGCTTCGGCCAGTTCTAAATTGTATTTGCTGGATTCTTTCAGGGAACACAGGATGTCCAGCTTACTCTTGTCAGCGAGGGATTTTGACTGACGGATAACTTCCTCTTTTATGCTGATCGATGCCGACTCGTTTTTCTCTAATTCTTCATTCAGTATGCCCTCGTAGCAGTGAGAATACAGCACGATCTGAATCATTGGAAATACAAGGGTTGGGTAAACGATGGGATTGTCACCGCATGTGTTGACAAGCTTCAGGAATCCGTTATTCTCATATTTAGCAAGACGTTTTAGCTGCTTTTCCAGTGGCTTTGCAACGCTTGCACGGGCTTTCTCGAATGCGGGCATATTGAGGCGTATGGTCTCAAACAGCTGTGAAAACCAGTAGTCGGGTCTTCGCAGAAGATCCAGCACATACCATTTTTCTTCGCTCTTCAGATCCGCACTGTCCAAAAATTCCAGCATAGACTTTTCATCGGGCAGCTGGGGCATATCTTTTATCTCAGGCAGCTGGGCATGCTCTACCGTATCGGTGATGTAAAATGCGATAAAACTTCTGAGCTTCATGGGATCTAACTGCTCCTCTCCCTCCAGGTACTTCCGGTTCTCTACTGCCATGGTGAGAACCATCATAAATAATTCCTGCGATGCGTTCTGGAAGAAAAAATCCTCGGAAGGCGTCTCTACCTTATACTTTTGAAAAGTTTCTATATATTTTTCCACTGTCTTTAAATGTTTATTATAAAATGTTTCGCCGTCTATCCCATAATCATCCATCGCTTTTATGACATCTGTCTTCCAGTCTCCGCCATGTGCAATGGTAAGAAGCCCCAGTATTTCAAATACCGGATCTAGTTCGTTATAAATCTCGATACTCATAAAATTCCCCCGTTCTTAATTTCATGAATATAGAATAGCATACAAGGAACGCAAAGTGCAAGCTCAGAAGAATAACTGCCAAATACGTTATTAAAAGAAACTTGGCGTTTTAAATGCTTGAATATAGATGATTTTTACCTTATACTGTAGATACAATTAAAATCTATAAATGCATTACACAAATTAATAATTGATATAGATTAGTTCTTATGACATCAGGTAAATTATTTAGATGGAGTGTGATAATATTGGTTAAGATTTATTTAGATAATTGTTGCTTCAATCGCCCTTTTGATGACCAAACACAGATTAAAATACATTTAGAAACACAAGCAAAACTATATATTCAGGCAAAAATAAAGGATGGTTTATATGGTTTAGTATGGTCTTACATTTTAGACTACGAAAATGGACGTAATCCTTATGAAGAAAAACGACGAGCTATCAGCCCCTGGAGGAAGATAGCTTCAGAGTGTATCTCCGAGGAATCTGAAGAAATCCTGATTTTTGCAGAATCACTTAGTGAAAAGGGAATTAAAACATATGATGCTCTCCACCTTGCTTGTGCAGTTTCAGCAAATTGTGACTATTACCTGACTACTGATAAAAAATTGATAAATACCCCAATACCTGAAATAAAAATTCTGAACCCGGTTATATTTGTAAATGAAATGGAGGAATAATTATGCGTACAGATGCAATTGTAAAACAGGAAGGAATGGATGCTTTGATTTCTAATCTGGGATATGTTGATGCAGAACGGTTTATTGTATTAATGAATAAGGAGCCGTTTGATTATACGAAATGGAGAGAAGCGAACCTTAATGATGGTTTAGGAGTCAGGCAGTTAAGTAAAAAAGCGCAAGAATACTCAAAAATGCAGACGGAATAACTATAAAAGCTCTGGTTTATCCAGAGCTTTTATAGTTATCCGAAAGGCACGTAATCCATGCCCTGCGGGCGGATTTGCGCTCCCATGCCGCCAATTCCCCGCTCAGAACATTTTGTATACAGATTCCAGGGCATAATAGCTGGCATCAAATATTTTTTTCATCTTGTGGTAGACTGCTTCATTGTCCGTATTCGGGGTATATTCTTTCTGAATTTTAAGGAAGCGGGTGATCTCTTCAAAGCTGTGGTAAACACCTGCCCCCACGCCTGCCGTTACGGCTGCGGCTATGGAGGTTGCCTCCTCCACGTGGTCCGGGGTCCGAAGCTTTGCCTCAAATACATCCGAAAGTATCTGACACACGACATCCCCTTTGGCTCCTCCGCCCGTCAGGATCAGCGAGTCGACAGACAGGTATTTCCGGTAGGCAGCCAGGATCAGTTCCAGGTTATATGCCACACCCTCAATTACCGCACGGATATAGTCCTCTTTTGTATGGTGCATCTTGATGCCGAGAAACGCCCCGCTCGTCTCTTCATTCCAGCGGGGACAGCGCTCGCCCAGCATATACGGAAGGAAAAGCAGTTCTTTTGCCCCGGCAGGGGACTTTTCGATCATGGCGTTCAGCTCGCTATATGGTCTCCCCGGTTCTAAAAGCCCGCGTATGTAAGAATACGAACTTCCGGCCGCCTGCATGGCTCCGCAGGGCATATATTTTCCTGGGATGATATTCGCAAAGCAGAAGAAAATCTTCTCTTCATCCAGGAATTTTTCTTTTGTTGTTCCGCCGATCCAGGCCGATGTCCCAAATGTTGCAAAAAGTTCGTTGTCGTGAATACAGCCGGCGCCAACCGCGGCGCAGGGACCGTCCCCGCCGCCGCAGATAACGGGAGTACCCTCGCATAATCCCGATGCCTTGGCCGCCTCTTTGGTCACTTTTCCTATCACGTCCGTGGAATTGTGCAGTTCCGGGAGCAGACTGCGCCGGATACCGGAGGCTTCCAGAATCTCCTCCGACCAGCAGAGATTTTCCAGGTCCAGGGCATTGGTTCCTGAGGCATCCGAATAATCCGTGGCAAACTCGCCTGTCAGGCGGAATAGAATATAATCTTTCGCCTGAAGTGATCTGCTGGCTTTCTGATATACCTCGGGTTCGTGTTCCTTCAGCCACATGATCTTCTCCAGCGTATAACTGGGATTCAGGCGATGGCCTGTCAGTTCGTACATTCTGTCAAACCCGATCTCGCGGTTCAGATGTTCCGTTTCTTTTACTGCGCGCTGGTCAGCCCAGATAATAGACGGACGCAGGGGCTTTCCCTCTCCGTCTACCAACAGGCAGCCCTGCATCTGCGCGGAAAAAGAAATTGCGATTACATCCGTTTTTTCGATACCCTCTATTACATTTTGGGTCGCCCGGCAGACCGCGGCCCACCAGTCCTCAGGATCCTGCTCCGCACAGTTCTTCCCGAAAAAATGCACTTCATAGGGAATGGTACAGCTTTTTACGAAGCGGCCGTCGATATGGAATAAAGTCGCTTTATTCCCCGATGTTCCCAGGTCATGGGCAATGATATATTGAGCCATGTAGATGCCTCCTTTGTCTTCTTATAATTCGTAAATTCTTTTATCCCCATAGGTTGCTTCCCAGTCGGCTGCAAAGCCTGCAATTGCAGAATCAATCATCGGATTTTCCACCATCTGTGTGTAAAGCTCCGGAGATACCGTCACCGCCTGGGCTCCTGCCATAAGCGCATCCATAACCTGTTGTGTGTTTTTGAAGCTGGCGGCTACGATCTTCGTCTGAATCTGGTTGTGTTCAAACAGCCATGCCATATCACCGATTGCTTTTTTACTGTCCACATTCATATTGTTCATACGGTTAAAATATGGCGCCACATAGTCTGCACCTACGGATGCTGCCAGCATGGCCTGCTGCGGCATATAGATTGCAGTCGCTGTCACACGGTTTCCACGGGATTTCAGCACCTTCATCGTCTTGATTCCTTCCTCATTAGTGGGCACCTTAATGTAGGTATCTTTTCCAAGCCTGTCTGTCAATGCTTCGGCCTCTTTCAGCATCTCCTCACATGTACTTCCTGTCACCTGCACATGGAGCTGCTTCTCCCCGATGATGCTGCGGATTTCCAGAAGGAGCGGAAAAAATTCCGCTTTCTCCTTTGCCAGTATAGTAGGATTGGATGTAATTCCCGTGATGTCATAAATGTCGTTGTACCTGCGAATGTCTTCCAGATTTGCTGTGTCCAGTATGATTTCCATAATATTGATCTCCTTTTTAATAAATTCCGCAATTTACCGCGGCTCCACCCGTGGGGCATGTGCTATGGGATAGCACCGGTTCAGGCGAACCTGAACTGGTACCCAAGATGCCCTTAGGGTATATAAGGTTGGTTTATATAGTTGCCTTTATGATATGAATGCCATGATCGACAAGATCATCCAGTACATCATCCGGAAGCCCGGAATCTGTGATCAGATACTGCACCTCATCAAGAGAGCACAGAGATACGATACCCTGTCTGGCAAATTTGGCGGATTCCGTAATAATTACAATCTCTTCTGCATTATCAGCCATATTTTTTAATGTCTCCACACGCAGATGGTTATCCCCGGTAAAACCGCTTCCCGGCCGGTATCCGTCCGTGCCTGCAAAGAAACGCTTCACATGGAAAGCCTGAGCCGTCAGCTTAGTGACAGGCCCTACTACAGACTGGGAATCCGCCTGATAATCGCCTCCCAGCAGCACAAGATGCACGTTTGGGCGTTTTCCTATGTACTCTGCCATGAAGGTGGAGTTCGTAATGATGGTGACATTCTGCTTTGTCCGGCTGAGTTCATCTGCCAGAAGAATGCAGCAGGAACCAGATTCGATCATCACCGTATCTCCGTCTGCCACGAGCGATGCAGCTGCTTTTGCAAGCTGAAGCTTGGTAGAATGGTTTACCGCAAGCCGCCGTCTCATATCGCTGTCATCATTCAGAATGGCATGACCCTGTTCTCTTCGAAGCAGTCCACGCTCTTCCAGCTCTGTCAAGTCTTTTCGAACCGTCACAAGAGAAACCTGGCAATGTTCAGCTATTGCCGTAACCTCGCATCTTCCTTTTTCACTTAATATTTCGAGTATCTTTGCCTGTCTTTCCTCAACTTTCCCCATATGGATTCCTCTTTTCTTTCGAACGAAATATATTTATATTGCGTTTGTAAATATATTATATTACGCTTTTAATTATCAGTCAACCTTATTTTGTAAATTCGATTTATATAATATCTATTTGACATTCTTGAAATTCCAGTGTATTCTATATTCATGAAATATATTTCAGTATAGTCAAATTTACATATTATAAAGGAGTCTGTTTATGAGTTTATTTAAGAAAAAAGACCGCGTCCTTTTGGCAGGCGCTGTCTTAATCGGAGGAATCAATGCCGCACTCGCGGCTTTCATTTCCATATTGCTGCAGCAAATCATAGATGTGGCTACACAGAAAGATCTGAGCGGTTTTTCCGATTTGTTTATCATCATGCTGATTTATCTGGCAGCCCTTGGTATTATGGGATTTCTGGAAGCATTCCTTGGAAAACTGCTGCTTCGCAATGTGTCCCGTCATCTGCGGGATGACATTTTCCGCGGAGTTATCACAAAGGAGCCAGTCGCATATACCTCCCGCAACACGGCGGATTATCTTTCGGCACTGGTGAATGACGTAAAGCTGGTGGAGGAAAATTATCTGACTCCCCTCATGCTTTGTTCCCAGATGGTCGTCCTGTTCCTGACTACGCTTGGAATCTTGTTCTATCTAAGTCCGGTTATCACAGGAATCCTGCTGGTTTTCCTGGTCCTTATGTTTTTGATTCCTGCACTGCTCGGAAAGCAGATGCAGAAACGACAGGATGCCTACTCGGAAAAATTGGCTGAATTCACGGCGAAAGCCAAAGATTACCTGAACGGATATGAGGTCATCCGCGGATACAGCATGCATTCTTATATATTTAAAAAATATCGCACTGTCAATAAGGAAACCGCGAAAAAGAAGTTTGCTGCGGATACACTTCTGGCCGTCAACGAATGTATTTCCGACATCCTCTCTTCTCTAAGCGTGATTGTTATCGTATTCGCCGCTGCATATCTGCTGCTGAAAGGACAGATAACCATGGGTACTCTGCTGGCCCTCATCCAGCTGAGCAGCATGTTTGTAACCCCGGTCGTCATGCTGATGCAGAATATTCCCAAGGTCTCCAGTATGAAACCCGTTCTGGAGCACCTTGCCCAATATGCAGAGGCGGGCAGGCAGCTGCCGGACTCTGTCATCCCAAGCGCACCCGCCTCCAGACCGGAGCCCTCTCGAAACGCAGAGAAGACAGCAGTCCAAAGACCTGCTGTTTTCCGGGACTCCCTCGTCTGCCATGATGTTACTTTTCATTATCAGGACGGCCCGGACGTCTTAAAGAACTTAAATCTTTGCATCGAAGCCGGAAAGAAGTATGCCCTTCTGGGTGAGAGCGGCTGCGGCAAATCAACATTAATCAAGCTTTTGACAGGATATTCCGGAGGTTTCCAGGGAGAAATCTGCTATGACGGGCGGTCCGTGACGGATTTCACGCAGTCTGAGCTGAACCGTCTGGTCTCTGTAATTCATCAGAATGTGTTCCTGTTTGATGCGGATATCTACACCAATATCTGCCTGGGAGAGTGTTTTCTGAAGGAAGAACTGGAAGCTGCCCTGGAGAACAGCGGTGTCAGCCAGTTTCTGCCGGGACTCAGCCAGGGCATCTACTCTCCTGTTGGAGAAAACGGCAGCCTCCTGTCCGGCGGCCAGCGCCAGCGTGTGGCAGTGGCCCGGGCGCTCATCCGCCATACCCCGATCCTTATCATTGATGAGGGGACCTCCGCGGTGGACCAGCAGACCGCTTATGAGATTGAGAGCCGGCTGCTTGAACAGAAGGAACTTACGGTCATCACCATCACTCACCATATGAACCCGGATCTGGAAAACAGATACGATGATATTTTTCACCTTAAAGCTGCAGATATCAACTTTATTTAGGATACTTTTCTTTGTCTGCGACTTTACCGCTGCCGTACACACTGATAAAGGGCTGTACACTAATCAAGTGCACAGCCCTGTTTTTTACAATCTTCCTGCCTTCAAGTTACTGCCTTTTATATTTTTTTCTTACTACGATCACTATTCCGGCTCCTGCGCATGCAAGTAAAATTCCCCACAATGCGATCATATTCCCGCTCTCATCCCCAGTCTTTACTGTCTTCGCGGATGTTCCGCCGGAATTTCCGCTTCCGCCGGAAGGCTTATTCGAATTGGAACCGCCCTGGTTCGGCTTGTCTCCAGGCTCTTTTCCCGGATCTGTGCCTTCCTTCACTAATCCATCGACCGCTTTCTGCAGCTCAGCAACAGCCTGGTTCAGCTCATCGTCTGTCTTCACTTTTCCAAGTGCATCCTCTGCCGCTTTAATTGCATCCTGCAGTGCATTGTAACTTTCCTGCGTATAACCGTCACTCTTGATTGCCTTTGCTTTCTCAATCAGGTCTGATAATATGGATGTATCAAATCCCGGCTGATCAGGATTTGGTTTATCCGGATCTGGCTTATCTGGATCTGGCTGGTCCGGATCTGGTTTGTCCGGGTTTGGCTGGTCTGGATCCGGTTTGTCCGGATCCGGATCGTCTGGGTTTGGTTTGTCCGGGTCCGGATCGTCTGGGTTTGGTTTGTCCGGGTCCGGATCTACGGGCTGCGCGTGCAGATTATACTGCTCTTTTACCTGATCCCCATTTAATACTGTGTTATATACGGTGACTTCATCCAGTATTCCCTTCAGATTCTGAACAGGTTCTCCTCCTGCATTATTCCGCATTGCACCAAACCATGTGGTATAAGGTGTCAGGGCATTTGAAATGCCTTCCTGGGTCTGTTCGGCAACGGCTTCACCGTTTAAATAAAGTGTAACAGTATCGCCATTTTGTGACAGAGCAAACTGCTGCCATTTTCCGGCTTCTACTACACTCTGCCCGCTCTCCAGCAGCATCACGATCTCTCCGTCTGCTTCGTGTCCCGGGTAAGCGCCTTTTCCGTTATTCATGCTGAATTTCAACTGACCATCTTCAATATACAGTTTCCATTTCCAACTGTCATAGGAATCCCGCTCTCGGCCCACTATGACCTGTGAACCATCCGTATTTTCAACATTGATCCAGCCGTTAAGCGTATATTCTCCGTTCCCTTTCAGAATATCGCCCAAGTCCAGATAAGAAGTCGCTCCGTCCAGTAAAAGTCCCTGTCCCTCAATACCTTCTGTCCGTGCAACTGCCCCCTGGATCGTTCCTTCTATGCCGCCTTTACTGTTTTGGGCCGTATTGCCTTCTTCCTCTTCGAATTTATACTCTCCAAGGTATCCGAATACAACCTTCAGAACATTCTCTTCGGTCATTTCATTTCCAACCAGGTCTTTCACGTGGTTTACGGATATATTGATCTCTTTAAACGCTTCCAGCGTTCCTTCTATCGTCAGAACGACGGATTTGCCGTCTGTTCCCTGCTCCGCCTTAATAACGGATCCGTTTTCTACTGTGTAGTTCTGGATATTTTCTGTGGTTTCTTTTTCTGTAAATTCGTTAAATGTAACTTGAATCTGGTTCTTAGAAACTGCTTTTGCTGATACAGCCTGCGGTGCGGTCTCATCAGCCATTGTGCTTACCCTGACTGCCGCGCCCTTACCTGCCACAGAATTATGGACTGCCATGATACTATATTCATATTCCTGCTCTGCCGCGAGTGTGGTATCCACATACTCATTCGTAAAGGTCTTATCCAGATATTCCCCGTTTCGGTAGATATGATATTCCTTTACATTTCGTCCTTCCATCTGTACCGGATCCCAGGTTAGTGACGCATGATCCGATGCAGCTTCCTTTACCGATGCATGATCCGGTGCCGGAATTTCAACGGTCTTAGCCGCGTCTTCCGGGATATTTTCAGGATCATATACCGTGAGCCATGTATAAGTATTCGGCTCTAATGTCAGCTCGACTTCGATATTTCCGTTGCTGTCGATGGTATACTTCTTTCCATTCATATCCCCTATGCATACATAAGCCTCGTTCTCTGTAGGAACAGCATTCACTTCCGGAATCTCCGGTACTTCAGGCATCTTGACCAATTCCGCAAAAACACCGCTTGCACGGTAATGGGAACCTTCCACCGGCGCCGGAGGTGATGCAAGGCCTGTCAGTCCGGTATAATACAGCGGAATTTTTACGGTCTGGGTCACGGTCTCCGTTGTCTGGTTGAAGAAGGCCGCCAGCCCTTTCTGCACTCCGTCACTGTCCACATGGATGATGCCGTCTATTGCATCTGTAGTCAGGCTGGTATCGCTAGTAGCAAGCGGAGGTGCGATGTGAACAACGCTTTCCCCAAGGATGTCCTTATACTTATTATAGAATTCTCCCCAGGTCTCGATTACATTCTGTGAAACTTCTCCCTGATACAGTCCGTTCCCTCCACGGTAGGAACCTGTAATACCATACATCATATTCATGCCGATCATAAAATCATAGGCCATAATTTTCTCATCATACGGCCAGAAGGAAGAATCCGAACCGCCCTGATATGGTGACAGAGGCACCAGGGTCCAGCCCATCGCCGGAACTTTCTCAAATGTACCGTAATATGCCATTTCCCTGCCGTAAATCAGCTGCCTCCATGGCGTTACATTAAACCCTGGCTCCTGATAGCCCATAACCGCCATGCTGGCTCCGACCGTAAAGTTCCAGTCAGGAGAATTGATATATACATTTCTAGCCCTTAATTCTCTGTAAAAATCATGTACTGCGTATTCCCACTGCTTTGTCTGGGAATCTTCCACACCCTCATGTCCGCTGTGGTTTGTGGCCGTACAGATTGCCCCCGGATAGATTCCGTCAACCTCCAGGCAGTCCAGCCCTGTCTGGTCGATGAATTCCAGCGTGCTCTCCAGCGTTTCATGTGCATCCGTTCCGCACATGCAGCGCATGGTTCCCCAGCATCCGCTGAAGCTTTCACTGCCGCCGCGCGCCGCCTGCATCACATACGCACCAAGCAGCATTCCTTTCTCATGGGCATAATCGCAGAGCGCTTTATATTTTGCAATATTGGATGCAGAGGTATCTTCCACATTGACCCCTGAGCCAAAGGAAAGCAGTACCATATTGAATCCTGCATTGTGCGCCTGGTCAATTCCCTTCTTGACCGTTGCATCGTCGGAGCTGATAATATGGTAAATTAATGGGGCATCCGCCGTCTGTGGAAACAGCACCCGGTACATTTTCTTTACTTCCATCATCTGCCACTCATAATAACTGTTCGAGTAGAACGTCTGGTACACTTTATAGGAATCGAAAGTCTCATCTTTGGCAAGGCGGTAATTCGGCCCGATATTCCCGGTATCATATCCCATGCCTGCGGCGATCGTATTATCACCCGCGGGAGCCGCATAACGGCTGATGATTTTTCCATTCGTACCATCTACATCTTCCCATTGCTTGTAGCGCTCTTTCCCATTATTCCGGTCATGGTTTTCATTGCCGGAGTTCATGGTTCCCTCTAAATACAGAGCATCTTTCAGAGTGACAGGTACGGGAAGTATTTCCACTTCCATTTTATCAACGATTACGTCGTTCTTTCCTTCATTGGTTACATGTACGGACTTGGAGATGGAAGGAATACCGTCGTAGATCTCATATCTCACCTGGACTTTCACATCTGCAAAATCCTTGTCAATTCCTTTTGGAGCTTTGTAGTTTACAACCAGCGCTTTGCCTGCCGCCGGCCACTGTGTATCCTTCATGGATTCCGGAGAGATTCTTTCGTCCCATTCCCAGTGGAATGGCTCTTCTGTTTTCTCTTCAATCTCATAATCAACAAACTGGAAGGAAGAAACATCCTGATTCTCACCGCCAATGTAGAATAACTGATCGCCCTGCGTCGAATTATCCGCATATTCTTTATTTAATGTAATGCTCGCATCTGCCTGCAGATCCTCCGTATTCAGCAGTTCCAGTCCAGTGTACAGATTCTTATAGCTAATTGTCTGGAAATTTTTCCCGATGTCAAATACTCTTTCCACCAGCCCGTTAGAAAGAATCAATTTCCCTTCTTTTTTCTCTATGGAAGAAGGAACATCGACATCACCGGAAGCCCAGTAGTTTAAATCACTATTTTCCGAATCACCAGCCAGGTCAGTTGAGACAGAAAAGGTCCACTCTTTTTCCTGATTCACGGTTCCCTGCGCATTCACCGCTGCGCCTGCCGGTATATGATATGTATAATTCATACCGCTTTTCAGCTTTTCAGTCGGATAGACTACCAGCGTTTCTGTGCCTTCCACGGATTCATTGTGGTCTTCCGCCACTGCTTCTGCAGGAACCGGCTTTTGATCCTTGTCCAGAATCTGCGGCTTTTCACTGCCCAGTGCAATACTCATATTATATTCGATGCTGAGTTTTCCTTCTACGCTCAGCAGACTGCCTTCTGCCGGAGAGATACTGACTACTTCCGGCGGAATACTGTCTTTGATTCCTTCCGTACTCTTTTTAATCTGCTCTGCGGTCAGCGCTTTGTCATAAATGCGTACATCATCCATTCTTCCTTTAAAGGCATGTCCATTAAACAGACCTGTACCGTCTTTATTGTATCCGCAGCCAATCAGCATGGAAAGAGGATTGGTGTCCAGGTCCATTTCCGCAAAGGTTTCCTGTGCAATCAATTCTCCGTTATAATACAGGCTGTAAACTGTTCCGTCACAGGTCAGGGCAAGATGATTCCAGTTGTTAAACTCATAGGATCCCGCCCCTGCTTCCATCCAGCCGTTGTTTACATCATCCCTGATTTCTGCCTCAATATTTCCGTTATTCCTTACACAAAAATAAAATGCATCTCTCGGCACCGTTGTTTTATCCCTGCCGAATATTTTATTCAGGGAATTGGCGGATGAATTATCAATATTCGTCCAGGCCTCGAACGTATACTGCGTATGTATTGGCGGCCTTCCGATATCAACATAGGTGGTGGCTCCGTCAAACTCAATGGACTTATCGTAAATACCAAAATCGTCCACCCGGTAATTTCCGTAGATGGGATATTCTTTCTGATCCGCATGATTGACGATCACCTTCTGCCCTTCCAGCTCTCCGGTTCCGTCTTTGACTTCATCCATGGTAAATTCATAAAGCGCGTCCGGCAGTTCAATGTCCTCTCCGCCGCCTTCTCCGCCGCCACCGCCATTATCAATATCGGCCAGCGTTTGAATCTCCTCCTCCGACAAAGCACGGGAATAGAGTTTTACATCATCCATTCCCCCCTGGAACAAATGGTCAGAAAATACTGCCGATGCATCCGTATTCCAGCAGGAACCTAATAAGAGATCCAAATCCCATTCCTCTGTCGGCCCCGCACATGTTTCCTCTTTTACAACGGCTCCATTCAGATAGAGTCTCTGTGTTGTGCCGTCATTCGTGACTGCTACGTGCTGCCACTCATCCATAGTTACTGTTCCGGGATCTGATGCGGACCATTCCGGGCACTGTGCTTCCAAAGCCCCGTTCTGCCGCATATAAAGTGAAAGTTCCTTCTCTCCGGTAACCGCGGTTCTCCCTCTTCCGAAGATCCGCATCATACCGCTATGTGCAGAGTCCGGTTTTACCCAGGCGGCTATAGTAAGAGCATTCTCTGTAACCTGGTAATCCTTCCCCAGGTTTACATAATTTGTTCTGCCGTCCATCAGCAGCGCTTTGCCATGTCCGTCTTTTCCGTCTGTCAGTGCAGGATTATCTCCCAAAACCGCATAAGCCTTGCCATCTGCCTTATTCAGTATCGAATTTCCTTCCAGTGAATCCATATCAAAATCAATCAGTAATCCATCGTTTACCAGCGCCGCCGGTTCCACCGCTTCTTCTGTCCCCAGCGGGGCAGCCGCCGTATTAAACGACGAGAACAGCAGTGCAGCCGAAAGCAGCACGGGCAGCGTGCGTTTTATTTTCTTTGATTTCACCTTAATCTCCTTTTCCTTCCTCATAATTCTGGTAGATCGTCTCATAATTAGTGCAATTGTCTAACAGCAGCCATTTTCCTTAACCTCTTTCCAAATAGACCGCGCCGGCCTCCCAGGAGTCCTGCGGCCAGATCTTTAATTCCTCCTTTCCAAGTTCTAATCTGCATTTTCTGCCAAAAGCGTCTGTTATTTTCCACTTTCCTTCCGGCAGAATCCCCCCGATGCTGGTCGGAGGATTCGAAAAAGCATGATATATCACTAATACTTTTCCTTCCATTTCCCGAAATAAAATCTGTGCGCCTTCCAAATGGTGCTGATTGTTCCTGCCGGTCCGCACAAGCCTGCTTCTTCCCTTCTTGATGATTTCCCGAGCCTTCCCGTAGAAACGCATGGCGTCCTTCACTTCCTGCCATTGTTCCGCGTTTAAATCCTGCACGGGCCCCGACAGGCAGAAGCGCCCCAGCATTCCGGAAATCAGGCGGTACTGGATTTCCTGCAGCTCAAGTTCGGGAGAGATCACCGCCCAGACCTGGCACTGCCTGGGCAGCACCAGCTGATGAAGGTTTGCCGCTATATACGGAATCTCCCGGCACTCATGCGCATCGGAAAAGGAACTCATGGCGGTAAGTTTTACTAAGGAGGGTTCCAGCCGGTGTCCTCCCGACGCACAGTTTTCAATAACCAGCTCCGGATATTCCCTGCGGAGCATACCGAAGAATCGGTGAACCGCCTGCATCTGCTGCCGCAGCCCTTCACCCGGGCTTTCCGCACCGTCGCACCCGTATCCGATGGAGCCGTTGTAGTCCACCTTTAGATATTGGATCCCGTTCTCCCTCAGAAAATCCAGCACCCTTTCTTTCAGATACTGCGTAACTTCCGTCTGCCTGAAGTCCCAGAAGCGCCTGATTCCCCCTGTCTGTATCACCTCCCCATTCCGGTATAAATGCATAGAATCATATGTGCCGCTGTGCACATTTGCCCCCTTTGTCGTCACCTCGAACTCCATCCAGATCCCTGTTCGAAGTCCTGCGTCCTTAAGGCACCGTGAAAGATACTTAAGGCCATGCGGAAATTTATCCTGATCAGGTTCCCATTCCCCGTTTCCGCCCTGAGGGTCCCCGTCTTCGCGCTCTTTTTTGCTCCACCCGGCATCAATCACCAGATACTTTGCCGGCGTTTCTTTTAATTTTTCTGCCAAAGTGAGTATTTCCTCTCCGGTAGGTTTCCCCCAGGTTGTACACCATTCATTAAAAAGAATCGGAAGTTCCTTTTCACAATCCGGCTGCAGATCCGCATATTTATGAAACATGTCCGTGATATTCTGGCACACGTCCCACAGCCCGCAGGAGCTTACGCTTATATATGCCTTTGGGGCCAGAAAGCTTCCGCCTGGAGATATTTCTTTCCACCAGCCGCCGAACTCACAGTCCGCCACGCCTCCGGATAAGGAATAGCAGTCTCCGTCCCTTGAAAATTCCATCTGCCAGGAGGAGGCCGCTTCCATCTGAACCGCCCAGAATACCCCCGCATCCCGGTCTTCCACGCATCCGAACGGGAACCAGCGCTTTACCGTATGGGCCCCCAGGCAGCCATAGCGCTCACTCTCCGGAAATGCCCGGAACCAGGTGCCTTCCAGGTTCAGTTCTTCCACTGTATCCGCCTGGTGCTTTCCCTCCAGGCTCCAGCCGCCTCTGAATCGATGCAGCCTCAGCTGATACGGCGCATCATCTGGTTGAAAAGGACTCAGATTATCCAAAGAAAAGCTGGTCATCATATCTAACGTAAAGGGTCTTTCCGAATGGTTTTGAAACTCATTTTCCACTTCAATGCCGCTTTCCCCCTCGGTATATGTCACCGTATGCCTGACGCAGTACCCCTCTTCGGCCTCTAATAAGGTAATAATGCGGACCACATTTCCTTCTTTCGTTTTTTCCTGGCTCTTATACCGCAGCTTCTCTGTACTCTCTCCATATTTCAGTGTACAGCCCGCACCGTTTCCCTGGGCATGATGGCGCAGAGACAGATGGCAGAGCGCCCCTATATCCCATGCATTGCAGATGTTATTCCGCATTCTCATTTCGGTTCTTCTCTTTTCAAAGCAGGAATCCATCCCCTCTGGCAGCAGCACCATGGAAATATGGCCTGTCAAATCCTCCCGGATATAACGCAAGGTTATACCGCCTAATATATAATCCCACTGTTTCATAGTCTTCTCCCCGCATTTTTATTTTGGGGCTTGCTTACCCCTTAACCGCGCCGGCCGTTCCGCTGACAATGTACTTCTGTCCGCAGATATAGATGATTAAGATCGGCGCGATTGTCAGGATAATGTCCGCAAATACCATATTCCAGTCATTGAAATGCTCGCCAAAGAAATTATAGATTGAGTTTGTCATTCCCAGTTTTTTATTATCACTGAGGAGATACAGCGGTGTGACAAAGTCATTCCATGCACCCAGAAAATTCAGAACGATCCCCGTTATGGTTGCCGGCTTCAGCAGCGGAAAGATCACCTTGAAAAATAACTGAAACGGGGTACATCCATCTATGACAGCCGCTTCATCCAGTTCCCGGGGGATATTATCGAAAAATCCATAGTACAGGAACACCAGGAATGGAATTCCCAGGGTCGCAAATTCCAGGATAATCCCCAGATATGTATTCTGCAGATGCAGAAACTTTAAGGTGAACAGTGTGGTAACATAATTCACGGGTGCGATCAGCCCCATAAAGAAGTACAGATAAACCCTGTTATGCGCCTTTGAACGCCGTCGGCTCAAGGCATAGGCCGCCATAGAAGAGACCAGAACAGCGATCACCGTAGACACACCTGCCATCAGCATGCTGTTGCCAAAAGCCCGCACCAGGGATCCTGCTTTGATTACCTCGAGGTAGTTCCCCCACTGGAAAACTTCTGGCAGACTGAAACTCAGCATCCTGGACTCTTCCACTGTTTTCAGGGAATTCACCACAATAAAATAGATCGGCACAAGTATGATGCAGCTGCTGGCGGCAATAAACAGAAACTTCAGTAATTTTCTCAGGTTTTTATATGTTTTGTTTTTATTCATTTTTCCCCTTTCCGCTCAGCGCTCTCTGGAGCCCTACCGCTATGATGACTGTCATCAGGAATATGACGACATTCAGCGCATTCGCCATTCCATAACGGCCCATGCCGAATTCTTTGAATACCTGCGTGTTAATGACCTCCGTCAGGCCGCCCGGTCCTCCACCTGTCAATGAGTAGATGATGTCAAATACCCGCAGGCCGTGGATTGTATTTAATACGGTCACTGTCATCAATGACGGACGCAGAAACGGCAGCGTGATCTTTGTAAACTTTTTCCATGCCCCGGCGCCGTCTATGGATGCTGCCTCGTAATACTCTTCCGATATCATCTGCAGGCCCGCCAGGAGAATCATCATATTCCAGCCTGCCATCCGCCACACCTCTACCATCATCGTGGAGCCCATGGCAGTGGCGCTCTCCGTCAGCCAGGAATGCGTCAGCCCAGACATCCCCAAGGCTTCCAGAATGATATTCAGCGGTCCGTTGGGCTTGAGAACTGATACAAATGTAATACCTATAATCAGCGGAGCCAGCGCATAGGGCAGAAAGAATATCGTCCGAAACAGATTCCGGCTCTTCAGGCCCTTGTTCAGCAAAAGCGCCAGGCCTAAGCCCAAAAGTGTTTTTAAAATGACGGTAACTACCGTAAACTCAAACGTGTGTCCTATGCTTGCCAGATAATTCCCGCCCTTTGATGTAAAGATATCCACAAAATTCTGCAGACCAATAAACTGTATATCCGGACGTGTTACATTCCAGTCTGTCATTGAGATTACCATTCCTGCAATGGTTGGGATAATATACAAAACTGTATATAAAATAAATGCAGGCAGTATAAACCTCATCCCATATAATTTTTTCTTATACATATTTCGCCTCTAACTTTTTAAGTATTTTTTGTATAACAAAGTGGGCAAGCCCACCTCAACGCCCCACCCTCTCACTCATGAGGGGCTTGCACACTTTGGCGCCGCCGCGATGCCGCTTTGCGGCTATATACCTTATCGCGGCGTGTGCATCCTCCCGGAGGAATTTCCTATGTCATAAAAAAGGAGAATGGCCGACAAAAGCCATTCTCCCAGCCATACATTGTTCTGCAGCTTTGCTGCAGACCCGCCCGAAGGGCATGCGTTACGGGGTGCCCTTTGGGTATAACTTATTCCCTATTTGCCAAAACTCGGCTGTCTGAGGTCATCAATCCCTTTGAGTACATCCTCTGCACTGGAGTTGCCCAGGAACATGCCCTGCATTAAGTTTCCAACCTGTGCGTTGTCCCAGTATAAAACACCGTCTTCCGCCGTAAATCCTGTGCCTGATGCATTGTTTATAACGTCTTCGTATGCCGCCGGCACATTACCCGGGATATCGGTGAAGGAACATGGTCCAAGGTCTTTTCGTGCATCATAATATGCGGTCAGGTTCTCCGGCTGTGATAAGAATTCGAAATAGTCCATAACAGCGTCCGCTACTTTTGTATCCTTATTTACACAACGTCCAATTCCGCCTGCGGATACGCCGAATTCTTTGTTGTCATTCAACGGAATCGGGAACATGCCCCAGGTATCCTGTGTCATTTCCGGATTCACTGCCTCGACCTCTGCCGGGAATGTGGTGTATACAACGCCCATTGCATAGTCGCCGGATGCCATCTTGGCTACCATGTCTTCCCAGGTGTTTGCCATAAAGTCTTTGCCGAAGTATCCCGCTTTTTCCAGTTCAACCATCTGATCCAGTGATTTTGCCAGTCCTTCTTTTCCTGCAAAGACTTCACTGTTATCATTCAGGCCTGCATAAAATCCTTCGTTCTCTGCCTCTTCCTGGGTTGTCATTCCCCCCAGCCAGGTTCCCAGATGCCACTGTGCTGCGCCCGGCTCATAGATCGGAGTTTTGCCTGCTGCCAGGACTTTGTCGCATGCCGCTTTAAAGCTCTCATAGTCTTTTGGAACTTCTGTAATGCCGGCTTCTTTAAAAATGTCCTTGTTATACAGGATTCCCCAGCCGTCTACGCTCCATGTCTGGAACTGTACTATTTTTCCGTCGTTCGATACGCCTTCCTTCGCCCAGTCGGTATAGCGGGACACCCATTCCTGATCCGACATATCCAGCATGTATTTCTCCGGCTGGTATTTATTAATCGTTACTCCGGAACGTATGTAGAAGATATCCGCGCCTTCCCCTACCGATAATTTGGAGTTCAGTACATTCTCATACTGATCGTCCGGGCTGACCTGCCACTCAATCGTATTGCCGGATTCCTCCTCATACTTTGCCGCCAGTTCTTTATCAATGTCCTTTACCCATCCTGCGGACGCCGCGATTGTGATTGTTGATCCGCCTTTTGATGCCGTGGCGTCTTCTTTCTTGTCCGATGTATCAGAACCCGAATTCCCACATCCTGCCGCAAGCGTCATCATCATTGCCGCGGTGGCCGCCATAGCTGTCATTTTTACTAACTTTTTGTTTCTCATATCCTTCCTCCTTTTTCCTGTAAACCTTATAATGCTATTATATCGTCTTTCTCAAATAAAGCTTTAGAAAAAATCTACCTGATGTTGTGCACATTTTGTACCAGCTTTCCGGCTCTATTGATTTTTCTCATTAGTTCCTCTATAATTTTTATAAGTAATATTTGAGTACTCTAATTGTGAAACGAGGTGCAATAAATGAAATCTCTACACTCTAAACTTTTTTTTAGATACGCTGCATTGATTTTCCCAATTATTGTGATTTTTATGGTTATTCTTTATATTATTTTGGGCAACACACTCCAAAAGAATGCAACCAGCGAGCTCCAGGCCGACTGTGATAATATCTCCACACTCCTGGATACACAGATGGAGCAGATTGATGAGCTTTCCAAACGTATTGTCAGCTCTGATCCACTCCACTCCTATCTTGTCCGGGATCTATATTCCCATGATATCGATTCCTATAATAATAAGCTGGCATTTTCCACCACGCTTTTTGATATTATTAAGCTTTCTTTCAACCATATGAGCCTCAACATTGCAGACATCGAAGGACATTATATCTATGTAGGCAATAACAGTATTTTTTCCATCCGGGATCCGGAAAGTTTTCACGAGATCTCCTGGTTTAACCCAACCCTTTTAGCTTATGGCAAGAAAAAGATCCTACCGCCTCATATTCCCGAGCTTAACAGCTCCGAGACCCCGGTCGTATCTCTCTGCCGCGCTTTTTCCCCGGATGATACCATGAATCAGACTGCAGTTCTGGAATTGCAGCTGGAGTATTCTTATTTAGATAAAAAGATAAAGAACGCGCTTCACAACCAAAAGGAAATCAAACATATATACGTTTATGACAGCGGTGGGACACTGGTATATCCTTATGAGGCCAGACCCCCTCAGAACCTGAAAAAACGTATGCTGGAGCTCGCAAGGTCACCGGAGTCCGCCCCCCAGTCCACGATTTACCAAACCCGGGATAACGCTTCCACCCTGTTCGCGTGCCATGCTTCCGACTTTACGAACTGGACCGTGTTTGTCACTGCAGAAGAATCAAAGATTTTCGCTTCATTCTATCAATTCCGGACGCTTTTGATTACTGCATCCTTCCTATTATTAATCCTGCTCCTGTTTATCACCTGGCAGATTGCCAATAAGATGACCATCCCGCTGAAGAAGCTGGAGCAAACGGCGCATGCTCTTACCTTTGACAACTTAAGCTCATACGAACTGCCGGATTATAAAAGTACCTTCAAGGAACTGGATTCTCTGTACCGCTCCTTTGAACAGATGCAGCAGAATCTGCAGGACTCGCTGCAGGATGCCATTTCTGCCCATACCATGGCTGCCGACGCCAAGATGCTGGCACTGCAGTCACAGATGAATCCGCATTTTCTATATAATACTCTGGCTTCTATCAGTATTCTGGCCGAAGATGGGGAAAATGAGCAGGCGGTTAAAATGTGTGATTCACTGTCGGTTCTTCTGCGCTATATGTCATCCAACTCTTCAATGGACGTGGCGCTCTGGCAGGAGCTGGAACATCTTCGTTCCTATATATATTTGATCAAGGTAAAATATGGTGAAAGAATCCAGTTTCATATCAATATGGATGATTCCCTTTCACCAATCAAGGTTCCCCGGCTGCTCATTCAGCCGCTGGTTGAAAATTGTATCAAATACGCGCTGAATGTGGATCCTCCCTGGGTGATACATATAACCGGATATATTAAGGACTCCTGCTGGGTCATACAGGTTAAGGACAACGGTTCCGGTTTTCCGCCCGATTTTCTGGATTCTTTTCATAAGAAGGTTTTGGAAATCGACTGGAAGAAGCCTCTTCCCGAGCTTTCCATAAATGGCATGGGGATTTTGAACCTTTATATGAGGCTCTTTTTAAAATATAAGCAGGACCTCATTTTCAGTTTAGATAACCTTCCCGGAAACGGGGCGTGTGTTACTATCGGCGGTCCCCTGACACAAAACATAGGAGATAAGAATGATGAAAAATTATCCGATTAAGGTTTTAGTCGTAGAGGATGAAAACCTTCTTTTAAAAAACATCCAGAAGAAAATATCCGCAGTATCCCCCGATTTTCAGATTATTGGGGAGGCTTATAATGGAAAAGAAGCGCTGGAAATCATCCGGGACAATCCCCCCGATATTGTTTTTACAGACATCAGGATGCCCATTATGGACGGCCTGGAACTGGCCCGGATTCTGTATGAAGATTATCCCGATATTTCAACGGTTATCGTCAGTGGTTACGATGATTTTGAGTATGCCCGCACAGTGCTGACCTATCGCGTAAAGGATTATCTTTTAAAACCGCTGCAGCCGGAGCAGCTGAAAAATATTTTGTTTTCACTCAGGGATGCTATTATGGGAAAAAAGAAGGCGGATATATACCGCACCTTGCGGCACCAGCTGAACGCCGAAGAATTCCCGCCCGAATTGGTTAAGTTAAGCAGGACACTCGGTCAGACTTCTTTTTCCTTATTTTTAGTCTGCCTGGATAATCTCTATCTGCGCAGCCAGAAACACAAACACTTTTCTGAATCCGCCATCTGTTCCGGTATGCCGGATTCACTGCCCCGCTTTTCCTGGGATTCGCTGGTCAATGATGCGGAATTTTCATGCTCGGGATACTGGATATTTCCATTTGAAAACAAGAATATATTCTTACTGGTTACGGCGGAGTTATCCGGGCCTCCGGAATGCACTGCACCGCTGATTTTCCAATATATACAGCAATCCCTGCATACGTCCACCGTTAATCTTGTCTATGACAGGAATTACGTAACATTCCCGCAGCTGAATCAGTCTCTCCAGTCATTGAGAAACCGGATGCTCTCTTCCCTTGTAATTGGAAAGTCTTCCTTAATAGCTTTGCCGGCAGAGGATCCTATCCTTCCCCCCGCAATTCTTTCAAAGGTTTCTGTCAGCTACATGCATACCATGATTTCATCCAATAACACTGCCGGTTTCAAAACCGCACTGATGCAGTTGTTTGAAGAATGGAAGGAGCATCCCTATCCCCAGACCTGGGTGGAAAAGGTACTGATGCAGTTATTAAACATGCTGCAGCAGGACTTATATATCTCGGATCACGACTATGAAAAGATGTACCTGCATGTCTTTGATATATTGGAAACACAAAATGATCTGCTTGCTTCCGGTGAAATGATCGCTTCAGAACTTGCACACTGGATCGCCTTAACCTCAGCGATTCCTACTGATATAGAGGTTACGATAGAGGAACTTGATGCATATATCCGCCTCCATTACCGGGAAAATCTGAATCTAACTGATCTGGCTGATAAATATCATTTTAACCACTCCTATCTGACCAGAATATTTAAAAAGCAAAAGGGGCAGTCCCCTTTGAAATTAATCAATTCGCTGAGAATCGAGGATGCAAAAGAACTTTTGTTGAACCCCGAGCTCTCCATCCGGGAAATCAGTGAAATGCTCGGGTTCTCTGATCAGCATTATTTCAGCAGAAGCTTTAAAAATTCTACCGGTCTGTCCCCGAACGAATACCGGAACATGTAGCAGTGTAAACAGTCCCTGCTATCATTTTTCAATTCGTAAGTTTCAGAAAGCCTTAGGAGTATAAAATAAGCACCGGAATGACTTGCATTCCAGTGCTTATTTTCATGCTGCTTCTTCGATCTAGTAAGTCCACCCGTTTTTATTCATTTCTTCAATCGCATCGGCCACAAGTCCAACAAGGATATCCAGCATCTGATTCCCTTTTTCGATGCTTGCCTTGGTCGGATCTCCCGTAGCTCCGGTCTCTGTGATCTCTTTAATATCCCAGATGATGCCCGTTGTCTCGTTGATCTCGATCACCTTCTCCGGTACCTGGCTCTTGGCATGCTCCAGGTTCACCAGTTCAGGACGTACAGCCATCATGATGGATGTCTCGCCCTCTCCGCCGTGGCCCAGGCCGTTCCATACTTCGAAGCGGTCTCCCATGATCGGGCCTACCTTGGTCCACCAGTCAGGCAGATAGAGGAATTTGGCGTCTTTATGGCGGTTCTTTACGTTATGCGCCGCAATCTCAAGCGCCGGTATATTTCCGTCATGCCCGTTCAGGATATAGATATGTTTGATTCCGTTGTTGATCAAACTCTCAAATATGTCCTCTGCGATTGCTATTTCTGTATCATAACGAAGGGTGACTGACATTGGATACTGGTTGTAATGGATGGATGTTCCAAATGGAACGCATGGAACTACAATGACATTATCCAGCTTTTCCGCCACTCTTTTTGCCACCTCTGTGGGGACAAAATAATCTGGTCCCAGACAGCAGTGCCAGCCGTGGCTCTCGCAGGATCCGAAACAGGTGATCGCTGTTACCTGGTCTGCATTTTTCAGTAATTCCTGCACCTCCAGAGCGCTGAATTCATTTAAAAATACTTTTTTCATTGTAAAACCCCTTTCTTTTTTTGATCTGCTAATTCCATTATACCTTATTTTTTTTAGCTTGCTGAAAAAACCGCCCGCGGGGCATGCATTACGGGGCGCCCTTTGGGTATACCTTGCTTTTGAAGCGATACTACAAAGTCTCCATTAATTTCTCGTCTTCCTTCTTATCCGGTGTAAAACGATAGATGATATAGTATACAAACAGCGATACGATCATTGCAAACAGACCTGCCGGCAGGTTGTACGGCAATGTTGTAACGTACTGGAAGATATATCCCAGTGCAGCGCCCACGATAAAAGAAACGATTCCTGCCCAGCGCCATTTCGGCTGTTTATGGAGAAGTTTGTGGTCATACTTTTTATGCCCGATCAGATAGTAGTCAGCCAGGATCGGTGCACACAGCGGCGGAGCCATTGCTCCCAATGTATTAATGAAGTTCGCAAAGAATATCTGGTAAAATCCGATTGCCCCTAATATGGTTCCAAGGATACCGCAGATCGCAACCAGCACTTTTCTGTTTGCCTTAATGCCAACAGCATCCAGGATCGGCCCTGTATAAAGGGAGTTACAGTACAGCTCGCTGTTATCAGTTGTCCACAGAGACGTGGTCCATGCGAATACACCGATAAATGCAAATACCACATTCAGTCCCATCATCCATGCCACATAGTTATACTGTCCTACGCTTACACTTCCGATATAACCTACAATGTTAAGCAGCGGATTGGTGAAAATAAAGCAGGATGCAGCACACAGCCACACTGCCTTAACGCTCTTGTTAAAACGGAACATATCCACGCCCATAACCGCGCCGGCAATCCAACTTCCAACAACCGCCGTGATACCAGTTCCAAGCCCCAGGCCGCCGAGTTGGTTCGCTTTATCCATAAAACTTCCAAAGCCGCCGCCTTCTCTCATCATCCCCACGCCTACTACAATGGCAACTACCAGAATAATCGGACATGCAAATTTGGCAACTTTTTCGATTGCACTGATCCCTTTCACCGCACTGTATGTAAATACAACACCCCATACAACAACCGCAATCAGGACTTCCAGCGTAATATCCGGTACCGCTTGGTATCCCCATGCCGCCGGGCTAAATACAATAATGCCGGATGGATTGCCGATCAGGCCGCCCCAGATATCGGCTACCATACCTACGATACTGGAAAACCAGCCGAATGTCATAAGTGCCATCATTGCCATTGGTATGATGAATCCCTTGCTTCCATATGAGTATCTGGAAATTAACGCCAGATTGAGTCCCGTCCTCTGTGCCGCTACTCCCAGCAGGGAAGTCATTACGAATAATGCCCCCATCCCCAGGATTATCGCCAGAATTGCCTCCCCGGGGTTCAGTCCCGGAGCACCGCCGTAGCCTGCCAGCGTACCGCCGACAAACAGGCCTGTTGCCACATAGCCAAACCCTACCCATACCATGACCTGGCTGTAGGTAGAACGGCGTTTTTTCATAGGAACGGCTTCCAGCATGAATTCTTCGTCAACTGTTTCCTCCGGTGTTATGTTTTTTACTTTCTCCTGCATAAATACCTCCTTAATCTTACCCTCATTCCCGGGCTATTTACCGTATCCCAGCGTAACCTCGCCGGCATAATCCGTATTGAATATCTCCCTCACTTTGCTGCTGTCTTCTGTCTGGCCCAAGGCCCACATCAGTTTTGTAACTATTGCCTCCGTCGTCATATCTCTTCCCTGTATCACCCCGCAATCCAAAAGCTTTCTCCCAACTTCATAAAGAGAGAAATCACTCTTTTCGTATAAACACTGGCTCCTCGCAACTACAGAAATCCCGCTGTGGATAAGTTTCTCCAGTTTAGGGACCAGGTTTCTTCTTTCAAAATGTGTCCCGCCTGCACCGAATGCTTCTATAATGATTCCCCGGTATTTCATTTCCAGCAACCTGTCAAATATATCCGGGTTGGTTCCCGGAATCAGCTTCAGTAGAAAGACATCCGGGCAAAGATTTTCTTTCAGGCAGAAATCCTTCCCTTCTCTGCCGCTGACATCCAGTTTATCATACAGGTGTACGCCGTCCGCATACACCTCGCCCAGGTAGGGCGCCGAAATGCTCTCAAATGCATTAAATCCAAGGGTCCGAACCTTCACGCCCCTGCATCCATTGATGATCTTGTCGTCAAATGCAATCATAACCCTTGGGATCCCCGCGTCCACCGCGGCAAACGCCGTCTGCAGGTTCCGTTTTGCATCTGTGAACATCTGCTCAATCGGAATCTGCGCACCGGTGAATACTACCGGTTTATTCAGGTTCTGAAGCATATAGCTTAAAGCGGAAGCCGTATAAGCCATTGTATCGGTTCCATGTGTAATAATGACTCCGTCAAAATCCGGAAGCCTGTCCGCCACAATTCTTGCGATGTACTGCCATTCTTCCGGCTGAATATTGGAACTGTCCAAATTCAGTATATCCTTGCTTTCTATCAGAAAATGCTGTTTTAATTCGGGAAGCATATCCAGAATATCCCCGCATTTAATATCCGGGGTAAGTCCCTGCTTTCCCTGTCTGGCCGCGATCGTACCTCCCGTGGTCAATAACAATACCTTCTTCATAACCTAATTACACCTTTCCTGATATTCACGGGCACCTGTTCTAGGCAATTGCCAGTGCCTGCTGCAGCATCGAAGCATCTATATTGCCTCCGGTAATGACAAAACATATTTTTCTGCCCGGCCTGGTATCAATTCTGCCGGTCATTGCCGCCGCTATACCGACACATGCTGAAGGCTCCGCAGTAATCTTGCCCAAAAGAGCCACTTCTTTCATTGCACGTGAAATATGATCCTCATCTATGGTCAGAAGGTGGTCCACATGATCCCGGATCAGCCGGTAATTAATCTCTTCCGCCTTGCTTACCCGCAGACCGTCTGCAATGGTCGTTCCCATCTCTACCGTAACCGGATGTCCCGCACGGAGGCTTTCTGTAAATCTGGGAACCTGTTCCGGTTCCACCGCTGTCACACAGACCCCCGAATCTATCTGCTTTATTGCAAATGCTGCACCGGCCGTCAGGCTTCCTGCTCCGCACGGCACCACAATTTCGTCAAAACCGCCGCACTGTTCCCATGCCTCAACAGCCGCCGTCCCATGTCCGGCAATGACATAGGGATCTATATGGGAATGCACCAGGCAGTATCCGTAATCCCGGATCAGCTCCTCACACTTCCGGTCCCGGTCTTCTCCGGTAAATCCGCAGAGCACCACCTCAGCCCCATACCCTTTTGCCCCCGCAACCTTTGTCCTTGGGGCATTTTCAGGCATCACAATCACCGCTTTGGTTCCCAGCATTCTGGCCATATAACTTACAGCCTGCGCATGATTCCCGCTGGAAGCTGCTGTGACCCCTCGTTTTCTCTCGTCTTCCGTCATGCTGAGCATCTTGTTGGCAACCCCCCGCACTTTAAAAGATCCTGTATGCTGCAGGTTTTCCAGCTTTAGCCAGACTTCAGCACCTCCAAAAAGTTTCTCCAGTCCTTCCGCCCGGATCAGCGGCGTTACTCTTGCATAATCCTGTATCCGTCTTTTAGCCATCATGACATCTGCAATCTGCAGATTTCCTGCGGAATCCATATTAATACCTCCTCTCTTCTTCCTCTATACTACAGCCGGCTTTAAAGTCCAGCATTGCAGTTTCGTCTGCTCAACAATATGCGGAGCATCAAAGTCTTCCGCCCATACGATCCAGTTTCCGCCGAACTGATATGACTCATCCACATGGTCGGCTGCCGCCAAGCGTCCCGTCTGCACCTCCACGGTATCCGTGCCTTCCCGAAGCGCTTTCGCCAATGTGCAGAAGAGATCTGCCGGATTCAGGAAATCATCGCCCACCCGATACAACGGTTTTAACTGGGGATATCCCATCACGTAGTCCCGTTCCGTTAAGACTGCCTCCGCAAGTTCCTGCGCGCTGACGGTTGCTGCGTGAACAATAGACCGCTCTTCCTTCTCCGGTCCGTACAAAAGTTCCGGAACAAGCATTCTGCCTGTCACTGCCTTTGCAAGCAAAGTCAGCAGTTCAGACGGTGCAAGCATACCGCCCTTTAGGGAATGATACGTAATTCCGCCGTCAAATCCCTCTGCATATTCCTTCAGATCTGATACCTGCAAGGGAACCAGCCTCTGCTTTTCATAGCGCATGGCCTCTGTGGCCGTTATGTATTCTACATTCTCCTTCGCCCCCGTATATTTCAGAAATCCCCGGAGCGCCTCCAGGTTATCTTCATATGCCTTCTGGCTGCGAAGCGGTGACGGCCGGCAACTTACGGGGTTTACCCCTCCGGCAAAATTCACTTCATCCCAGAACTCTTCCGCCACTAACTCTGTCGGATGATCATAAATACTCAGGAATACAACGTCCTCCCCACGCATATCCATTTCATCAAAAGCCCGGATCATGTGCTCCAGCTGATTTGGCTCATGCCTGGAATGGATCAGATTCACAAGCCCAGTCATACAGTACAGGCCCGCATACCAGAATATCCCGCCATTCACGTCCATGATCGGATGTGCGTCCATATAAGTAGGTACTCCCATCCTTCTGGATGCTGCAAATGCCTGCGGCGCCCATGCCACGCCCGGATGGCCGTAGCTCATCAGATGCTGTCCGGTAAGCTCCGCCAGCTTCAAAAAGCCCGGATATTCCCTCCGGAAGAATTCTTCCGTCCCCTCCCGGAACCCGTAATGTTCCAGGTATTCCGTGGGCAGCGGGTGAATACTGTGCTCCGTTGTATGGAAGCAGAGCTCATGCCGCTTTAACTTCTCAAGAATATCAGTGCGCCCTTTTTTCTGTAAAAGTTCCACCTTTTTTGTGCAGAACTTCAGTGTCGCACGCACTCCATACTCATCCAGAATCCGGAGGATATCATAAAATGCATCGTCCGATTCCGCCGTCAGATAGTCTTCAACATCAAACCACAGCAATACTTTGATCTGTTTCATCTTCATCACCTCTTTTACCTGTTCTCAGTAACCTCTTGTATCCCGAAAGTAAATACGGTATTCCGCACCTTCCAGCTCTCTTGCCACATACTGCTTTGCCTGCTCCACATCCCGTTTGATCAGCACCTCCTCCAGCTCCATGTGTGCCTCCAGAAGCGCCTTGGCGCCGGAGCTCTTCCATTCCCGGACAAAGACCCTTCGAAGGTTGTTGAGCACATTCTCCAATGCAGACACCAAATACCTGTTGCGGGACAAATATGCAACGGACATATGAAAATCCATATTCATCTCGCTGTATTCCTGATAAGTACTGCCCTCCGCCTTCTTCACGTGCTCCTCAGTCAGTTCCTGTAAAAACTTGAGTTCATCGGCTGTTGCATACTGGATCGCCATTTCCGCACAGGCCTTTTCCAAGATGCCTCTGTACTGAAACAGACTCTGCAGTTCCATGACGGAAATGCCTTTGACCAGGTAGCCTTTGTTCGGAATCTTCTCCAGAAAGCCTTCCATACACAGGTAATTCAGCGCTTCCCTGGACGGGGTCTTGCTGACTCCAAATTTCTGGGAGATCTCGGCCTCGGTAATCATATCGTTCTCATTGTAGTTCCAGTTGATAATGTCATTCCGAAGCTCATTCAGCACCCTTTCTGTCATAGACTGTTTCTTTGCCATCTCCAGCCTCCTTTCTTCTGTCATATTCTAACGATGTATCAGTGATATATCACTGATGTATTTTAGTTAATATTAACAAGCCATTAATTCTTTGTCAATACTTATTGTGAACTTTGTATAGGGCAAAAGATGTTTTCCACAATATGGATATTAAAAGTTATCAATGACATCTCTTCTGTTAGCGTGTATAATAGATAAAAGTACGTATCTTCCATTTAGACTATTGGTACAGCTGATAGCGGATAAGGAGTAATCATGAATCCTCATACTCTCTCTACGCATTTTCATAATTCATTTCTGGCCAGGGCTGTCAGGAACGGGTTGACGCTTGCCATCCCGTTTCTGATTATGGGCTCCTTTTCGCTGCTGTTCAGAAATTTTCCAAATGACAGATATCAGTTTTTTCTGGAGACCTGGCAGAATGGGGGCGCAGCAACGCTTCTGGATACGGTTTACACCGTTACTCTGGGATCCCTTGCCATGGTGCTGTGCATCACGATCAGCCTGTCTTACGGACTTTTGGCGGAACCGGACCGCTTTATCCTTTATCCCATCATATCCATCTGCTCTTATCTGGCTTTCTGTGGAGGAATCCAAAGCCAGGACGATTACATATTCAGCGCGGAATGGGTATTTACGGCTATGTGTATTACCCTGTTATCCTGTGTGCTGTTCCGAAAGATCCTGGAACTGGGCAGCCGGCTGGAGCGTCTCCATACAACAGGCGCCGAATATCTGTTTAACCTGTCGATCCAGAGCCTTGTCCCTGCCATATTAATTGTTTTAGTCTTCACCGTAGTTGGTTATCTGCTTCGTTCTGCCTGGGGCAGCAGCAATATTACAAACTTTGGCTCCTATATATTCCTGCAGATCTTTCGGGGGATCAGCGGTAATATATTTGGTATCCTTCTATATGTTATTATTACTCATACACTTTGGTTTTTCGGTATCCACGGCACGAACACACTGGAAGCAGTGTCCCAGACTTTATTTGAAGATAAAATAGCAATCAATCAAACGCTGCTGACCGCGGGAATGGCTCCGACTGAGATCTTTTCCAAGACGTTTCTGGACACCTTTGTATTTCTGGGCGGCTGCGGTTGTGCCCTGAGCTTTGTTCTGGCGCTGTGCATTGCGTCACGCAAGAGCCATCACAGGAAGATTGCACATGTGGCGCTGCCCTCCGTTTTGTTCAACATCAGCGAAATCGCTGTATTTGGGTTTCCTATTATCTTTAACTTTACGATGGCAGTTCCTTTTCTCCTGACACCGGTAGTGCTGACGCTTACCAGCACCCTGGCTACCTGGTTTGGCCTGGTCCCCGTTGTAACACAGTCCGTGGAATGGACCATCCCGCTCTTCCTAAGTGGTTATGAGGCCACAGGTTCCATCGCGGGGAGTATACTGCAGCTTTTTAATGTAGCCCTCGGCGTCCTGATCTATATCCCCTTTATCAGGCGCAGCGAGAAAAGGGAGACCCAGGACTTCCAACAGGCGGTCCGCCGCATGAGTGAGGATATGGCAGCCGGCGAAAAGAGCGGCAGCATCCCCCTGTTCCTGAGCCACGACTATTCTGACAACTATTACGCCAAGACGCTTGCCATGGATTTGAGCAATGCTCTGCGCCGCAGCCAGATCGACCTGTTCTACCAGCCTCAGCTGACCGCACAGGAAAAGGTCCATGGAGTCGAAGCCCTGCTCCGCTGGAAACATCCGGTAGCAGGATACATCGCCCCGCCGGTCATCATCGGCCTGGCATACGAGAGCGGCATTCTAAATGAACTGAGTTATTATCTCCTGAACCGGGCATGCAAAGACGCCCTGGAGATCCAGAAATATACAGAAAAAGAGATTTTCCTATCCTACAATATTTCGTCAAAGCAGATGGAGGAAGAGAAATTTTTTGAAAAGGTAAACGAAATTATACAGAGCTATCATTTAAAAACTGTCCACCTGGTACTCGAGGTAACTGAACGTGCGGCGATGCGCGTATCCGAAACACTCAGCCAGGATGTAAAAATTCTCCAAAACTACGGAATCCAGTTCAGTCTGGACGATTTCGGCATGGGCCACAACTCCATCCTCTACCTGCAGGAAGGAATATTCAGCGAGGTAAAACTGGACGGCCAGCTCGTATCCCAGATCCAGACCAACGAGCGCTCCAAAGAAATCATCTCCAGCATCATCCATATGGCCGGAGGACTCGGACTCCGGATTGTAGCTGAATTCGTAGAAACCAAAGAACAAAGGGACCTCCTCCTAGCCTTGGGATGCGACCTCTACCAGGGCTACTACTACAGCAAACCATTAGAACTTTCAGGTCTGAAAGAATATATAGCGGAGGGAACACGCCATTAACGCAATCTGGTAAAACGAATATGGGGTGACTGGATGCATCGCGGGGCGGTTAGCTGGAATAAAGTAAAAAATAAGGAAAAACGGGGGGCCCGTTTTTCCTTATTTTTTACTTTATTCCAGCTAGCTGTCTTACACCGCATCCGGACACCTCTATACCCGTTTTACCATATTGCTTCAAGGGCATTTGGAGCACTCTCTCAGGAACGCTGACACAATCACCATCATAGGCCTGCGCATCTCATCTTTCATCCCCGGTATCCCCATCATCTCTTCCGGCGGCTGTGGTTCTATAATATTTCTCAACTCAAATCCATTTATTAGAAGTGTATTCAAATATGTAGTAAGCGTCCTGTGGTATTTTATCACCCGTTCCCCCAGGAATACTGCTTCTCTTTCCCCCTCATAATAATAGTTATCGACAGGGAAGTGCAGGATATTCCCCGCGGCATCGTAATACCAGTCCTGTGAACCAGAGGCTGTAAAAACCGGATGCTCCGCGGAGAACACAAAGTTCCCTCCCGGTACCGTCCATCGGCTGATCTTACGTACGATCCCCTCGAAATCTTTCACATAATGAAATGCCAGGGAGCTCAATACAACATCAAATGTATCGTCCGGAAATTCCAGGTCTTCCATGGCACACATGCGGTATTCTATACTCTTATGGCCGTTTTTATCCTGCGCTGCCGCCAGCATTCTTTCTGAGATGTCGATGCCCAGTACCGACTCCGCCCCTTTTTGGGCGGCATAGCTGCAGTGCCAGCCGTAGCCGCAGCCCAGATCCAGTACCCGCTTTCCACGGAAATCCGGCAGTACTTTTTGCAGCTCGGACCATTCGCCTGCGCCCTTCAGGCCGTCCTTTGAACGGCTCATTTCGCCGTATTTCTCAAAAAATATTATATCATTGTATTTATTTTCTTTCATTTTATATTCCTCCCATGCAAAATGTTATTGTTTTCCTGTTTCTGCATGGGTTGCTGCAATCTTCTGTGTAATGATTCCTCCCCACATATACTTTCTCCTCCTTTGATCATTCTTTTACGCTCCACTCTTATCTTTTTCTGTTCTCACACCCTGCTGTTTTTCTGCCGCCAGGCCAGACAGCTGGCGAGTGCATTCCTTAGATGTTCTATGGAAATAGGCTTAGCGATATGACCGCTCATTCCTGCCATCTGTGCCTGCTTTACATCTTCTGCATATGCATTAGCCGTCATTGCAATAATCGGCAGTTCGTCAATACATTCTTTTCCTGAACTCCGTATTCTGCGGGCCGCATCGTAACCATTCAATACCGGCATCTGAATATCCATAAAAACCAAATCATAGTAGAATGGGGGCTTTGTAAGCACGGCGTCTACAGCCTGCTTCCCATCCTCAGCCGTCTCTACCTGCACGCCCAGAACCGCCAGCATCTCTGCCGCAATCTGCATATTAAGCTCATTATCTTCCACCAGCAAAACCCGCAGGCCTGCAAATGATTCTTCGGATTGGGGCTGCTCTTCCTGTAAGGCGGCTGCGGGAACATCACATTTACTCAGGCATAGGGAAATGACAAAGCGGGAACCCTTCCCATACTCGCTCTCCACCTGGATATCACCATTCATCATATCGACCAGGCTCTTCACAATCGTCATACCAAGTCCGGTTCCGGGAACCTTACTGGTCCGGCTGTCATCGGCCCTGCTGAATGGTTCAAAAATATGCTGCAGATACTCAGGTTTCATCCCAACACCAGCATCTTCTATTGTAAAACGATAGGTACCTGCCTGCTGCTCTTGTTTTTTTAGCTCTTCCAGGGAAAATGTTATCTTCTTCCCCTTATTGGTATATTTAGACGCATTCTCAAGGATGTTGACCAGCACCTGCTTGATTCTTCTTGCATCACCGATCACCTGTGAATGCAGCTCCGGGTCGATCCAAAGTTCAAACTCCTGCTGCCTGCGCTCCAGTGAAAGGCGGATCATCTCCGCCGCCTCCTCCATCAGAGACCGCAGATCGAACGGATGCTCTTCCAGCTGGGCCGCACCGCTCTCAATCTTGCTTACGTCCAGAACCTCGTTAATCAGACTGAGCAGATGCTGCCCCGAGGTGTCTATCTTTTCCAGATAATCCTGCAGTTTTTCCTCCTCGCCTGGATGAAGCCGGGCCAGTTCGGTCATACCAAGAATCGCATTCATCGGTGTGCGTATATCATGGCTCATCCTGGAGAGGAAATCGCTCTTGGCCTGACTGGCCTTCTCAACCTTCTGAAGTGCATCTTCCAGCAGCTGTTTGGCCCTCCGCTCCTTTTCCAGCGTCTCTCTCTGCACCCGGCGTTCCTCATCAATATTTCTGGAGAGAGTGATTTCGATCAAATCATCGGTATATGGGCTCTCCACCCGCACGACCTGTGTAAAGTACCAGTGATACTCCCCGTCCTCCCCGAGATGGGGCACCTCCATCGTTACAATCCGTTTCCCATGTGAATAAACATCGATTAGAGACTGCCTTGAAAATTTCCCGAAAAACTCCTCCCGATAGTCCGGATGAACCGTGGAGAGCTCCCGCTCAATCAGATCGTTAAAACAGCCGGCCTCCCCCGGTTTTTGAACCGTATTTCTATTATACTGCAGCATGTGGTAAGTATTCTGCGTGAGGTTGACCGATATCAGCATCTGATAGGCGATCTGGGCAGCGGTCGCAAGCTGGCTGTTCTCCAGCCCTCGCTGCTGCTCCATCAGGAATTCGTCCTGCACATCGCGGAAGACCAGGACACACCAGCATTCTTCTTCTCTTGTTTTCTGGATCTTAGCGGCGGTAAACTCCACCATATGGTAGCTTCCGTTGCTGACCTTCCTGCGAAGCCGCTTCGATATCTGCTTTTTTCCCTGCCCGAAAAGCCTCAGCATGGCATCTCTGGAAAAATGCTCAGAGAAAAGCTGCATATCATCGGGATGAATCACCGCTCTGGCATATCTGTTGTTTTCCTTACCAAAATGCCCCTGCCTCGGGATGCGGCCCCACATCATATGCTTCTGGCAGTTGACATAATAATCTGCCGTCAGGTTGGCTATGATACATTCATCGAAGACTGTTACAAGGCTCTGAACATACATCTGCCCGATTTTCTCTAATCCCCGTTCGTCCTCAAGGTTCAGCCGGTGCGGCGCTGCCGTTACCACCACTGCATGAATGTGCCCGTCCCAAAGGATCCGGCTTGCGGTTGCGTCCACCGTTGTTTTAAGCAGGGGGTCATAACAGACAATATGGTTCGTTCCACTGTCTCCCAGACCATCGAGCGGGCAATTCGCACACACTTCCGGCCATACGTCGCAGCATCTTGCCCCTAATACAGCCCTGCCCCGCCCAATCTCCCGGCACCGCTGATTAAAATATAATAACTTATGTGTCTCTTCCTCTATAACATAGATACTTGTCTCAGTCAGTGAATCCAATAGATGAATGAGATTATCAGCAAGCATGGTTCCCCCTCCTTCTCTTTGCTTATTACAATCTCAGCCCCTGACAGCGAATCAATTCTGCTCCCGCCCTACATACTTTTCCAGTACCCCGAAAAGCCTGCTGAAATCAATCGGCTTCGGGATATGATCGTCCATCCCCGCTGCCTGTGCCTTTGCGATATCCTCTGCAAATGCATTGGCTGTCAGCGCTATGATCGGGATCCCAGCCGCCTGAGGATGGCGGCTCTTCCTGATCTCTCTGGCCGCCGTATATCCATCCATAACCGGCATCTGCAGATCCATAAGGATCGCCTGGTAGGTACCCGGTTCCGAACACACGAACATTTGGAGTGCCTTTTCCCCATTTTCTGCGCTGTCTACTGCCATACCGGATTCTTCCAGTATTGTTTTGGCAATCTCCATGTTCAGTTCATTATCTTCCACCAGCATGAGCCGTTGTCCCCGCAGCGTACCGGGCGGAACCTGATCCTCTGTTTTAGAGACCCAGGCGGCTTCCTCCCGGACAGCTTTCCGTGCGTCCTTTTCCGATTCCGCTGTCTTCAGCGTAAGTGTAACAACAAAGCGGCTTCCCTTTCCTTTTTGGCTCTCTACCTGGATATTTCCCCGCATCGCATTTATAATTTCCTGCGCAATCGGCATACCAAGCCCGGTCCCCTGTATGTTACGTGCCCTCACATCGTCTTCACGGTTAAAAGGAACAAAGATGCGTTCCACGAAATCCGGGGACATTCCAATCCCATTATCCTCCACCGTAAAGACAAAACTGCCTGCTCCCGGAGTCCCCGAGGATACCTCCCGCAGCGTGATATGTATTTTCCCGTGCTCCGGGGTATATTTCACTGAATTGCTGATCAGGTTCATCAGGACCTGGCGGAGCCTCCCCGCATCCCCGATCAGACTATCGTGTACCAGATCCGATATTTCAAGCCGCATCTCCTGGTTCTTTGCCTGCGCTTCCCCACGCATAATGGATACAAGCTCACTCAGCATACTGCTGAGAATAAAAGGCGCCTCCTCCAGCTCCAGACTCCCCTTCTCGATCTTAGCCATATCCAGGATCTGATTGATCAGCTCCAGCAGATGTCTGCTTGCGGAACCGATCTTATCCAGGCTGTCTTTCACCTTATCCGGATGCTCCAACTGTCCATACGCTATAGATGTCATTCCCATAATAGCATTCATTGGGGTTCTGATGTCATGTGACATCTGTGCCAGAAAGCTGCTCTTTGCCTCATTCGCATTCTTCGCCTTTTCATATGCCGCCATAAGCGCCTGCCGATTCAGCTCCTCTTCCCTGATCTCCTGAAGCTTCTGCTCATGAATGCCCATATTGGCAAATACGACCTTCGTTACTTCTCCGTCCCGGATCTCTGCAATACTAAAACGGGAGCGCACCCATTTTGTTCCATCCGGATAGATCCTGCGGAAATCAATGTCATAGACCGGATGCTTCTCCGACAGTGTCTCCTGAAGAAACGCCTTGTCTCCGGCCTTCTTCATCTTCTCCCGGTCTTCCGGACAGACATAGTTCTGTACAAATTTATCATAGTAGAAATCCATTCTGCCTTTTGGGAACTCTTTCTCCCGGATGATATCCTCCTGCCAGATTGCTTCCTCTGTATTCTGTTCCAGATCAAATAGATAGATGGAATAGTAGCAGCTGCAGAGATTCGCCAGCACGGCTTCCCTGCGCTGCTGCTCCTGTCTGTCATCCACATTTCTCACCGTCATCAGAATGCGCTCCTCAAAATCTCTGCGTATACAGGCAGAATAATAAGCATAATAATGCAGGACTCCATGGGAATCAAACATACGAAACGTCCCTTCCAGAGTTCCATATTTACGATAATTTTCTATACGGAAAATACGGTCCAGCTCCCGCCGGTCCTCGGATGGCATTCTCTGCGCGATCTGACCGTATAATTCTGTAAACTGCCCCTGCTTCGAAAGCTGCAGCATCTCTCCCGAATAGTGCACACAATTATACTCTGTCTTCTTTAAGTCCACACTGACAACCAGGCGGTACATCCGGGACACTGCCTCCTGGGATACCGCCTCATTCAGCCGTTTTTCCACCTCCCCGGCCTGATCCTCAAGAGTCACAAGTACCCAGGGATATTCCGCATTATATCCTTTGAGCGGCAGCACCCGAACCCTGCACCATTTCCCTTCTTTGTTCCGGTAAAATGCCTCGGGTCCGGCTCCGCCCTCTGACAATTTTCCGCGAATGGAATCGGCAGCAACGGCATGCATAAAGAGCTCCCGGCTCTGCTGCGCCACCTCCTCCTCTGCATAACGGCGGAAAAAGCTTTCATATTCCGGAAGGACTTCGGAATGAATATCCAGCTGGTTCATTTGAACAGATTTATAAGTTTTATCTATGATGTTACACAGATAGATTCCCCTGTAGTTTTCATTGAGCGTGCGGATCACAGTATCATACTCCTGCTTCAGCATCACCGTATTCGTAATGTTCTGATGGTATCCTATGAGACAGACGCCGTCCTTGTAGCTCCAGTCCCTGACCCCTCCGCAGCGCACATAGATCTGCCCCCACACGGGATGAAGCCACGGATATTGCACCTCGGCCCGCTCGTTGGCGCTGATCCGCTCTACGGCGTCGTAAACCATGGGGTAATATCCGGAGTCTATTCGCCCGAACCATACATCATAGCACTCCTCCGGCGACGGTTCTCGTTCAAACCCCAAAAGCTCCAGCATGGCTCTGTCGGCATACATCCTGGGCGGCTTGCCCTCATCCAGCTCAATTGCCCACAAACCGGTCTGGGCCCCTTGCAGAAGCTCCTGAACTTTTTCTATATTTTTAAAATGATCCGACATCGTTTAACTCCTCCCGCCTCTTTGCCAGGGGCCTTGTTTTCCTTTGTTTTCAGAATAAATACTGGGTTTTCTATCATTATAACACGGTTTTAAAGATTTCCAAATCCACATGTATAAAATTTGGCTGGTGAAACAGATTATTTTTTTGATTATTTATCCTTTTGCTCCACCAGTTCACCATTTTCGAAAACCACGATCTTGTCTTCAAATTCTATTGTCCATTTACAGGGATCTTCTTTCGTGCCAATTTCATCTTCCCATCCGCTTACATCTTTTTCTGTCCCGCCGATTTTTCGAATCGATAAGACTTTTAAATATGACTCATTTTCTTTCGTTGTCCCCGTAAAATATATTTCGTAACCTGGTTTCGTTTCCAGCTCTATATATGCGATATTCCCCCTGGTTCCATAGTTTAATTTAATCTCATCATATTTCACGTGGCTGTAAAATCTCGGCAGCAGCAGAGCTGTGAGCACAGCGAATACCAAAACCGCACCAGATATCACCCCCAGTATCCTTTTTTGTCTCTGCCTTTTTATTTTTTTTATCAGTTCCACATCCTGGATCTCTTCCTCGCTTACAGTCACTGCTTCACTGATTTCCCCTGTCATTTCCCGATAGTATTCTTTGCACTCTCTGCAGGTTTTCAGGTGTTTATCAATCTCCTTATTACTCTCTTCGCTTGTCAGACCGTCGATATATAACGGTAATAAATCCCGAATCATTTCACATTTCATAATAAAGCTCCTTTCTTATCCTCTGCTTGCCGCGGTAAAATGTAACTCTGGCCCAGTTTTCATCTCTGCCCAGGATCTCCCCGATCTCTTTAAAAGAAAAATTACCGTTTAACCGCAGATACATTACTTCCCTCAATGGCTCTTCCAAGGTATGCAGTCTTTTATACAGCTCCAAAACCTCTGCTTTTTGAATGACCGCAGTTTCCGGTCCGTGATCAAAAGACGCAGTTTCTTCCGTTATCTCTGCCGGCTTCTCCCGTTCTTTCTTTTTCAGCTCCTTATACCAGAGATGTTTGGCGATCTGGCACAGCCACACATACAGCTTACAGTCTCCCCGGAAATCATCGATGGTTTTCATGGCCTGATAAAAGGTTTCCTGTGTCAGTTCTTCGGTCAAATGGGCATCATGGCAAAGACTGAACAGAAATTTATATACCTGCGGCATATACTTCTTATAAATCTGCTCCATATCATTCATGTTCCACCTCCTTGCCTATAAGTGCCTGTGAAATGATTTTCGTTACGGCTTTTTTCATTATTTTTGTAAAAAGGCTGTTGCGGCATAAGAGCGGCAACAGCCTTGTGGATGTGTCTTGATTTTTATTAATAAACAGCCTTGGCATCTGCTTATCAGACTCTCTTTTTATGTCTGACACAGATCCAGCCGGAAATTGCCGTTGCAATCAGGAACGCAATTAACGGTAAAGTAATCCCCGGAAGAATATTCCATAAATCATCATTCACCTGGGATATATTATGAAGTAATATCACCGCCGCGATTGCTGCCAGATAGACACCGGCACAGCTAAATATACAGATCTGTGAATCCCTTCTCTTCTTACTTTCCAGCTCCAGCTCCTGCTGCTTCTTTTCCAGTATCTCAGTCTTTATAGATAGCTCATCCAATTCAGAGGGTTTCAGCAGATAGTCTGTTGCAACTTGAAAAACCTCACTGAGAGCTATCAGTTTTTCCAACTCCGGAATTGTCTGTCCTGATTCCCATTTAGAGACAGATTGCCTCGATACATTTAGTTTTTCTGCGAGTTCCTCCTGCGTCAGACTATTTGCTTTTCTTAAATGTAAAATTTTTTCTGATATTTCCATGTTTGTTTCCTTCCTTTCTTTTTTCTGCCTCAACAATACCCGATCCGTCAGTTGCATTCCAGCGGCTGCGCTGTATATCTGCGCAACCGGTACGGGCATCGGACTGGCAATTGAAAGAAAGCCTCTCATATTCAGGAAATCTTTCTTTTCCCTTTTTTTGCGCGTACTTTTGGCGCGGTCAAATCATAACTCTCGCAAATCATCCTCTGTATCTCTTCTTCCGGTACTGTTCCGTCCAATATGATTGAGTTCCAATGTTCTTTGTTCAGATGATAGGCCGGCTGAACCGAAACAAATGCCTGCCGCCAGAAGTCTCTCCACTCAGGACTGCATTTTACATTTATCCACACATGTCCGTTTCTGTTAAATATCCATGCAAATACCTTCTTATTGCTGCGATGCCTGATTACACACCAGTTCTGGTCTTGAAAAGGGTAGTCCTCAAAAACATTGGGCAGGATCAGGCAGAAGGCGATGGCTTCTTTTTTTTCTGTCATATATTTACCTCATTGAATAGAATGATCTTCATTCTTATCCATGACTTCTCTATTCTCCTTCGGATTACTAATAGAAGATCTTCTTGTCAAATCTTCTGCATATGCTAATAACCTCTGATAATGTTTTTCATTCTGGTCTGCTATTTTCTTTAGAACACTAGTATCTTGCAGATCATTGAGCACATGCACTTTTCTATGACAGTTGGGACAAAGAGCTACAACATTATCCATCGTATCGCTCCCACCATCCGCTAACCTCTTCACATGATGCTCTTCTAAATATGGCTTCTTATCCTTATCATAAAAAGGCGCGTTCTCACTACACATTTGACATTTTCCCGCCGCGATTTGTTTTACCATTTCTTTCAGATACGGATTCCTATAGTAAACGATTGTCTCTGCTTTTTGTGATTTTTTTGCTTCTTTCTTTTTAACCCTAACCGCCAATTCTTCTGCAGATAATTGTCTAGCTTTGGCCTCCTCAAGATCCATCTCTATCTCCAGCTCCGACATGTCTTCTTGTAATACATTCCTTGTATTCAACAGGCCTAAGACGAATTCTTTCTCTTGCTCGCTGGTCTGGATTGCAGCTGTCTGTCTTATAATAAATTCAAACATAGATTTATTCGCTTCAAATAAATACCCTGTATTACCACTACCTCTTTTGTTAAAAGGCGCATATTTCTGTGGCTGTAATTTTAATAAATTCTCTTTAAAATCTGATGTTAGAATTGTTTTTTTAAAGAGAATATAAGTCGAATCTACCCGCCATCCTTCTTGCTGCCACTCATTAAATGCTTCTGATGGCCTTTTTGCCGCATATACGTCTCTTTTTGCTATACTAATCGCCACAATCTGCTGTTTATAGCTATGTATGATAATGTCACCTCGTCTAACATCTTTCATTTTTATCCAATGCGACTCTATTCTTCCTGTCTTTCCATGCTGTGGTGCCCACAAATATCCACCATCATACTCTTCCTTGAATGTTTTGTTCTGGAATACGAAAAAATAATTCATATAATTTCCTCTAAGCATCCTTTCTGCACCAACATCCGATCCACTGGTGCAAGTTTATACCTTTGTAGCTGCTCTTTTTCTACCCAAATAATTTCACTGTGTACAGTGAGACTGAAGCTTTCATCTCTTGGAATGGCTCTATATAATGCCATCACATATTCATTATCTTTCACAAAAAACCGCTCTTCTCCCAAATATGCTTCAACCCTTATGCTTACCGCAAATTCTTCTGCAATTTCTCTTGTTAGGCATTCTTTATCTGTTTCATCATCTTCTACTTTTCCTCCTGGAAACTCCCAATATCCTGCCAAGGCTCCGTATTTACGCTTTGCTATTAAAACCTTATTTCCTTTTACGATGGCTGCTGCTATAATTCTACGCATATTCATCCCTTCATGCTTATTACAAACGAATAACTTCATTCTACTCTTCTTTAACACTTAGTCGTTTACTTTTACCACGGACGTTTATTCCCCGTCCAGCCTTTATCATGCCAATACCTTGAGTCTGGTTCATTCCACCCATTTTTTTGTACCAATCGCATGACACTAAAAAATGCCTTTGTTTTTATAGATGGTTTTAAACTACCATAATTTTTTCTTATTCTTCTTGCCAAAGATGTGGTTTTTTTCTCTATACTGTTTTTTATTTTATCATTCACTCTATTCCATGATACTTCCCTCACGCCCACCCCGTATTTATAAGTTTTTGCAACACCCCAATAAAAGGTACTATCTGCCATATCCTTATTCGTACTCTTCATACCTCCGCCTGCGGCCGTTGAAATGCAGACGGCCTGCTTACGGAACATGCTTGCTTCCGGACGATGCACCAGCCATCGATAACCGTAATGGTCTAAAAATACTTTCATTGCACCTGTTACATGATATACATATACCGGGCTTGCCAGAATGATTACATCTGCGTTATCCATGGCTTCCGTAATAGGTTTTAGTTTTTCGTAATGAGGGCATAATGTTTCTGATTTCGCAAAACAGTTTGTACAACCTGTACATAAGGAGCCGAAATCTCTCGGCAGGAAGAATTCTGTAATCTCTCCCTGCAACTTTTCTGCAAGCATTTTTGCAATATGATACGTCGAACCTCTATGACTCTGTCCGTGTATAATCGTTATTTTCACCTTTTAACCCTCCATTCTAGTATGGCAATGCCACAGCCGCATAAACTCGTTTTCCCTGGGAATTAGGATTCTAAAGGCCTGCAGATAAGAATCCGGCAGATCAGGAGTTCAAAACTTTAGTTACAGTTCAGATGCATATCTCGCGGAAAAACACTCTCTTGTAAGTTATTATAACTCTATCATGCCAAAAAGGAAAGAAATCCAATCATAGTATGATATGATTATGGCAATACTCAGTAACAGACCGTACGAAAAGTTGGTTGGGGCAGGCATCCTGTCACCGCTCCGCTTCGGTCCGTGCTAAACGTGCGCCGCTGGCGCACAGCACCCTTCGCAGCAGACGAATTTCGATGGGCTGAATGCGTATCAGTTCAGGGCTGTCTGAACTGTTACAATACTCATGAATAATAGGAGGTTCGATTCATGAATATGGAAGAATTGAGAGAAGGCGTATTGGGATGCAGGGATTGCCGTGAATTGTTTGGTTACGAACCGCGTCCAATTTTTAACGGCTGTGCGGATTCGAAGATTATGCAGATTAGCCAGGCTCCCTCGCTGCTTGTGCATGAAACCGGCAAGCCCTTTAATGATCTGAGTGGTAGGCGTTTGCGGGAGAAATGGTACCAAATAGAAGATGCCGTGTTTTATGATCCGAAAAATTTTTATATTACTTCAACAGCCCATTGCTATCCGGGTAAGAACCCGGGAGGTGGTGATCGAAGACCACCGCAGGACTGTGCCAGGAAGTGGCTGCAGCAAGAATTGACATTAGTTGATAATCAGATCTATATATTAATTGGAAAATACGCAGCAGATTATTTTTTCCCGAAGGGTAATTTTACGGAAAATATATTTCGGGATCATCGGATTAATGGAAAACCAGCATATATTCTGCCACATCCTTCACCGCTGAATGTGAAATGGTTTAAAGATCATCCGGAATTTGAACGGGAAAGAATGCCGGAGATTAGAACGGTTGTTCATCGTGTGCTGGAGATGGAATGAATTAAACAGGGAGGGCTTTATGGTAACTTACGGGTTTGTCTGTTTTTCCCTAAGTCCTCCCTTTGAATATAAATCTAAGACGTTTGCTCGAATCTTCTTGACCGTTTACTATCTAGGATGGGGATGCTATTTCTTTTTGTTGTATTCATCAAATATAGTCCGAAATATACGGTGTTTCATGCAATAAAACATCATCTAGTAAATGTATGGTCTGTTCATCTGCTTTCATTCTGCCCATTCGGTGCAGCTTTGCGGCCGTTTTATATCCTAACAGCATTGTAGTCAATGTGGCGATGGACAGTTTTACTTGATGGCGCGTCTGTGCCTTTGTCAGTGAGCATTCTCCCTTGTGGAAGCGAACGGAAAACGTTTTGTTATTCCATGACAGGAATTTATCCTCAACTTCAAAAGAAATACAAATATTATCCGCAGAGGAATCACAATGATACTTCTGGAAGAACTGTTCAACATCCACGATACGTCCCATGATGTAAGGACGAATGGTTTCCCGGATATCACCGTCCTCTAACTCAAACGCGATTGGATCATTGTAATAGGAACTCCCCCGCACTTCATCAATCATTGAATCGTGTGCCCGTATGTATTCCCATAATCCCTCGTGGGCTTCTCTGGTTAAATAAATCATCTCTTTGATGTGCATCATATCATCTTTGATAAGATACACCATGTAACCGCAGGATTTCCCGTTCACATCATAATAGACCGCAACAACAGTATCATCTTCATCCCAACGCCAGTATTCCTCCCACGCAAGTGCATTTCGGAATAGGCAGCCATGTGTTGCGGCTGCAAACTGCGCATGCAGATTGCGAAAATCCTCATTCTCCCAGTCAACTCGGCGTACATATCCCGGTGCAGACGCTTTTGTAGGAATTTGACGGTCTTTCACGGAGTATGTAATTTTGTTGGAAATAATCTCCCATCCCATTTTCCGGTACAGTGGAATCGAATACGGGAACAGAAGAGCCAGGGGCTGTTTCTTCTGACGCATATGCTCAAGACTCTGCAGCATCAGACGCTTCATAATGCCATTTCCGGTATATTCCGGATAGGTACATACACTGGTAACAAATCCAATCGGATAAACAGCGCTGTAAATATTCATTTTCAGCGGGTATACGGCAATCTGCGAAACCAGCGTATTGTGGTCAAAACACCCCAATACATCGGCGCGCTCCAAAATCGGAAACTTAGACTGCTTGATTTCATCGCCGCGCCATCCATAAATCGAAAGGTCTTGTTCCGTGATTTGAAAGGCATAGCGCAAAAGCGAGTTATACTGTTCCAGATCATTTGTTTTTAGATAACGTATATCATATTCTGTGTTAGGTAACATATTCTTCTCCATTTTCTTGATTTTTAAGCTTTGCCAGAACAGAAGCCGCTATATCTGCCATTACAACCACACTCCTATCAATTCCTTAACTTTTTTTGCACACGCAAAATTTCGCATATTCCATCAGATTCGGTATATTCTTTTTCGGGTCTTTTTATATAGCCCTGTACCGCCTTATTAAAAATCTCCTAAATATGGGCAATTTTTATACAGTCCTAATACTAATCGTGCATCCCTTTTCCCACAAAATATAAGTTCTATCAATTTTGCACCACCTTGATGCAAAATTTCAATTGATTCTTTTTTCAATATCTTCAATCGATGGTAACTTGTCCTGTAATTCTTCTGAAATATGATTAGAAAGTTTGTATTCACTTACTCCCATTGGTTTGTTTACATCTTTCAAGGCATATTCCGCTACCATTTTATCTTTACCCTTACACAATAACAATCCAATCGTAGGATTATCATTCGGAGATTTCAGTTCTCCATCAACTGCTGATAAATAGAAAGATAACTTTCCTGCAAACTCTGGCTCAAATTCCACTGTTTTTAATTCTACCACGAAATAACAATGCAATTTCACATTATAAAATAATAAGTCGATGAAAAACTCTCTTTTTCCGACTTGAATCGGATACTGCCGCCCCATAAAAGCAAAGCCTGACCCAAATTCCAATAGCAGCTTTGTTATTTGTTGGACGAGTGCATCTTCTAACTCAATCTCTCTAAGTTTTTTCGCATTCGGTATAAAGTCAAAAATATATGGATCTTTAATAATTTCTTCCGCCTGCTCACTGAATGGATTAGCTAATTGTTCCTTAAAATTTGTTGTTTTATCTGCTAATGCCTGTCTATAATACAGACCACTTTCTATCTGATGCGACAGCACTGTACTAGACCATCCGTTTTCCAGACATTGCTGTGTATACCACATATGTTCTTCTAAATTATCCGTCTTATCTATCAGTAATTTTATTGCACGCCAACTAATTTTTGCACCACCCTGATGCAAAATTTCTTCAGATGGTATTCTGCGTGCAAACTGTTTCATATAATTAAGATTTCTAACGGAATATCCTTCTCTACTAGGATAGGTCATTCTCAAATCTTTTGATAATGTTTCAACAAATTTATTTCCCCATTGGCTGTATTGAAGAATTACATTTCCTATGTTCCAAAACAAAACATTGCGTTCAACATTTGCATTTGTCATTACCTGATACTGCGCTTGCGTAATTCGCTCTTTTATCTTTTCCAAAACATCAATATATTCATCCATAACTATCTCTGCTTTCTTCGCCATTATATTCACCTCCATATTCTGCTTCACTTCTTATTATCTCCCTACTATACGCTTGCTCAATGGCACATAACAGTACTCTAACAAATTAGTAATTATATTTCTTAACACAAATCTATATTTACTCTAATCTTACAACCACCTTGACAAAGTACCTGTTGATCGCAATTAATACACTTTTATTTCTTCCAATTTCTAAATGTAGCAAATTTTTCGCCTAACCATATTTCCCGCAACGTTTTATCATTCAATGACTCAGATGCACTTTTATCCCATATGCCAAATGAACAAGGGTGGCAATTCATTTGACTATTTATATCCTTTATCGCTTCCACTTTTTCCGCTGTTGGATGCTTCCTCGGCTGTTTCAATTCCTCCACCGCATTAGGGGCATCGTACATCGGCAATCCTAAATCCCGTTTTACCTCTGCGATGTATGCGGTATGTACTTTAAAGCCGTATTTTACTTCTATCTACTCCTTAATCATCTTATAAGTAACACGCTCTTTTGGCTTGTATGCTGCGGCTCTCTTGGCGATATTATCAAGCGGTACTTTGCCTTCTCCCTCACCAAACTCGACTTTTACATTGATTACGCTGTCGAGTTTTTTGTAGGAAAGCATTACAACCGTCTCAACGTGCACCCCCATAGGGAACTGATCCACAGCCCTCCCTCTCACCAGCTCATACCCCGCCCCACTAAGATACTTCAAATCCCGGGCCAAAGTAGCCGAGTCACAGCTCACATAAACAATCCGATCCGGTTCCATTTCCACCATTGTCTCCAGCAGCGACTCCTCACAGCCCTTCCTGGGAGGATCAACCACTATCACATCGGCATGAGCCTTCTCCCCCGGATGTTCCTTGACATACCGTCTATAATACTCCGGCAGCACATCCTCCGCTCTTCCGATATAAAATTCCGCATTCCCAATACCATTAATCTTAGCATTATTCCTTGCATCTTCAATTGCCTGAGGTACAATCTCCACCCCATAGACCTGTTTTGCCTTCTGGGCCAGAAACAGTGAAATCGTTCCGATCCCGCAGTACAGGTCCCAAACGGTCTCGTTCCCCTTAAGCCCCGCATACTCCAAGGCCAGGCCATAAAGCTTCTCCGTCTGTACCGGATTGACCTGGTAAAAGGACAGCGGCGATATCTGATATTTTATGCTGCCAATATAATCCGTAATAAATCCCTGCCCCCACAGAACTTCGTAACTATCTCCCATAATAACGTTGGTATTCTTTCGATTCACGCTGACCGATACACTTGTCATTCCAGGAATCTTCCGCAGTTCTTTTATCAGTACCTCACTATGTGGAATCATTTTCCCGTTAATCACCAGACATACCATGATTTCCTTTGTTACAAATCCATATCGGATCAACGCATGGCGGATCAGCCCATGGCCCGTCTTTTCGTCGTAAGCCGCAATGCCATATTCTTTCATAAAGGCAAGTATCAGCTCAAGAATCTGCTGATTGACCGGCACACCAAGCGCACAGTCTGTATTGGCAATAATATCATGGGTCCGGCCTGCATAAAAGCCGGTTATGGGGTTCCCATCCTTATCCGTCCCAAAGGGAAACTGCGCCTTATTCCTATAATAAAAGGGTTCCTCCATTCCAAGTGCAGGTTCCATAATCCGCTCCAGCAGCTCCGTAGCAAACCCGCCAATCCGTTCCAGATTTCCTTTTACCTTCTTTTCCTTGAATTCCAGCTGTTTCTCATAAGCCAGCTCCTGTATCTGGCAGCCTCCGCATTTACGGGCAAACCGGCATTTCGGTATAACACGGTCGGCTGACGGCTCTATGATATCCATTAGCCTTGCATACCCGTAATTCTTTTTCGCTTTCATAAGCTTTGCCTTCACGACATCGCCAATCACCGCATCTTTAATAAATAAGGTATAGCCATTCACTTTGCCTATACCTTCTCCATTCACACCCATATCTTCAATTGTCACTGTGACAATATCATTTTTCTGCATAACTAAACTCCTCTAATACGTTTTTGAGTGCGTCTGACAATTCACAATCACTGCCTGATTCGCTTTAATCTGCATAATCAGGCTGAAGTGCAATTGGTCAAACACACTCTGGAATACATCTTTATGTAACAGTTCAGACAATTCAGAACTGTTACGCATCGAGCCATTATAATCGCTTTGCGATGGGCTGGATGCCTGCGGCCTCTACATTTTCGCAGGGTCCGCATAACGATTGCTTTTATATAGAAGTTTTTCTTAAATTAGACTCAAACAGGCGATTATATCCCAGCCAGTCTGTTCCCGTCTTGTCCTTGAATATTTCCGTCAGCGTCTGCATCTTCGCGTCTGCATTATCTGCCAGGTTCAGTGCCATGGCCTCCGCCAGAGCCGGCTTTTTCGGAGATCCATATTCGAGTTCTCCATGATGTGCGATGATACAGTGTTTCAGCTCGCTCGCCAGCTTTTCCGGAAAGCCTGGAATCGCGCGGACTGCCTCACTTACCATTTCCACACCGATGATAATATGTCCCAGCAGCTGCCCGTCATCGGTATAATCATTGTCCGGAAATGCGGACAGTTCTTTTGTTTTTCCTATATCATGGCAGATCGCAGATGCATAGAGCAGGTCTTTATTCAAGATCGCATAGGCTCCGGCAAAGTATTCACACATTTTTACCACGCTCAGCGTATGCTCCAGCAACCCTCCGGCAAAACCGTGATGGACTGTCTTCGCTGCAGAATGTCCTTTAAAGGCCGCTATGAATTCTTCATCCTCCACAAAGTAATATTCCACTGCCTGACGCAGGTAATCGTTGGATATCTGGCGTATATAGGAACGCAGCTCCTCAAACATACCGTCCACACTCTTATCGGATGTCGGCATATAATCAGCCGGGTCGTATTCCCCCTCTGCGGCTTTTCTTATCTGTTTAATATTGAGCTGCCGATTGTTATTGTAGCTGATGACCTCGCCGAATACTTCAATAAAATCTTTCTCATCATAATCGGCTATTCCCTGGGAATTGGGATCCCATACTTTTCCGTCCAGAGTTCCTGTTTTATCTTGAAGCAGCAGGTTATCATAGGGCTTTCCATTCCTTGTCTCCGCGGAACGCTTAACCTTGCAAAGATAAATGCAGCGTATCGTCTCTCCTTCGTGTAAATCATTAATATATCTCATCATATCCTCCCATAATTGAGGCTGCCATCTACCCGGCAGCCTTTCTAAGTTTCCTTTTTATCGTTTATTCCTGACTTCCAATTGTAACAGTAAAGTCTATATCCACATACCCATTCGCCCCGCGGCGCTTACCTTTTATCTTGACGTTTTCTCCTGCTTTGCAGCTTATAACCGCCTTCTCATAGGATAAGGTATTCGATATCTTTGTGCCCGCAACTTCCTGAATAATATCTCCATTCTGTATTCCTGCAGACATGGCCGGGGAATCCGGATTGATCTCCATCACGTAAACCCCTGCGGGCATGTCCTGCGCTTCTGACAGAGTATCGTTGATCGTTGTGCCGTAAATACCTACATACGGTACGCTCTCCCCGTTCACCAGCAGTTCAATTGTGGCCTTTAAATCAGAGATCGCCAGGGCCTTGGCGGTATTGTTCTGCGCGCCGCCCCAGATTCCTGGGTCGATCATGCCGATTACTTCGCCATTCATATTGAATAGTATCCCTGTACCTCCGGCTTCTGACGGAATATCGGTGGCCAGAATGCTTCTCTGACCGTCAGCCTGAGTTTCGTCGTAAGAGTTGGAACTTACAACTCCATATCCAACTCCGTCCGCATACCCGAATGTATTGCCAAGGGCGAGAACCACATCCCCCTTAGTCGTAATGTTGGAATTTCCGAGAACCGCTACTTTCACAGCGTTCCAGGTCGTATTTGTAATCTTAGCCCGTGGGATCGCAAACACTGCAAATCCGCTGTTCTTGTCCTGCTTCTTCAAGGAGGCTCCGTACTGGCTGTCATCAGCAAAGGTGATCTTCCACTTTTCAGCATCCTGACATACGGAACTATCACAGAGTATCAACAGCTCCTGCCCGTTATCGGCGGCAATAAGTCCTGCAACACCTGCACCAGGACCGGTATCCACAGAGAATGCCGTGTCTTCTCTGACCGGATTCACAGAAACCACACACTTGTCCGCCTCTTTTGCAGTCTCGTACACACTTTTCATGATTTCCTGAAAACTGTCGGCATCAAGTACAGGCGGCACCGTCTCTCCTTCGGTAGATTCAGCGGTCTGCTGCTCGTCCGTCTCCTCTTCGTCCTCCGGTATCGTTACGGTCTTGGGATTCCCCTGAAATTTGTTCTGCGCCCATGGTTTAAGCGCAAAAAAACTAAGGCAGGCGAACGCCCCGAAAATCAGTCCATATATCCCCACTCTCGCAAGCTGTGTGAGGATTTTCTTTCTGGTGACTGGTTTGGGTTTAATCGTCTCCTGCAGGAAAGAAAACTGTTCTTCCTTCTGCTCCTCATGGCCCTGGTCCGGCTTCTGTTTCGGATCTTCATCGTACGGCATAGACTCTAATCTCCTTTAGTTTATAGTATAACCGATTCATACGGATTGTTCAATATTTATCCTTTTCAATATGCGTTAAATAGGGTAGAATGTTACTGTACACCATTCGGGCGTGTACAGTAAACGAGAGAATTTACCTGTGAACTCAGACAAAAGGTGAAAAAGATGAATCAAAAGACTTTAAATAAACTAGAATACAATAAAATCATAGCTATATTGGAGGAGCAGGCCTCTTCTATGAGAGGCAGGCAGCTCTGCCGCAAACTGAAGCCCATGACCGATCTGGAACGCATCAACACGTGCCAGGAACAGACCTCAGCTGCATTTACCAGGATTATAAAAAAAGGTCGACTTTCTTTAAGCGACGCATTCCCTGTAGGTGAATCCCTTAAGCGGCTGGAGATCGGCGGTACCCTCGGCAGCGGTGAATTGCTCCGCATATGTAAGCTTCTGAAAACAGCCGCACGCGCCAAGTCATACGGGCGCCACGATACACAGGATGATCTGGCGGACTGCCTGGATGTGTATTTTGAACAGTTGGAACCTTTGACGCCTCTTACCACAGAGATTGAACGCTGTATCCAGGGGGAGGACGAGATCAGCGACGATGCCAGCAGTACTTTGAAGGGTATCCGCCGCAGCATTGGCTCCCTGAATGATAAGGTGCACTCTACGCTGACGAATCTTGTCAACGGATCGTTGCGCACCTATCTGCAGGATCCGATCATCACCATGCGCGGAGACCGTTACTGTGTCCCTGTCAAGGCCGAATACCGAAACCAGGTGAATGGAATGATCCATGACCAGTCTTCTACCGGATCCACCTTATTCATAGAACCGATGGCTGTGGTCCGGCTGAATAATGATTTGAAAGAACTGTATGCAAAGGAGCAGGAAGAGATCCAGGTAATTCTTGCACGGCTGAGCGAAGACACTGCATTATATATAGAAGAAATCCGTAACAACTACAAACTTCTGACCGATCTGGACTTTATCTTTGCAAAAGGCGCCCTGGCCCTTTCCATGAATGCAAGCCGGCCGGTCCTGAATCAAGAGGGGCGCATCCGCATCCGGGAAGGACGCCATCCACTGCTGGATCCACGTAAGGTAGTCCCCATCTCCGTGACGCTGGGAGAGGCTTTCACCCTGCTGATTATAACCGGCCCCAACACCGGCGGCAAGACAGTCTCGCTCAAGACAGTGGGCCTGTTCACACTTATGGGCCAGGCCGGCCTGCACATTCCTGCAGGAGACCGCTCAGAGCTTGCGATCTTCCGCCAGGTCTACGCAGATATCGGAGACGAACAGAGTATCGAGCAGAGCCTGAGTACCTTTTCGTCCCACATGACAAACATTGTCTCCTTTCTGCAGGAAGTGGATGAGCACTCTCTGGTGCTCTTTGATGAATTGGGCGCCGGCACCGATCCTACCGAAGGAGCCGCACTGGCGATTGCCATTTTATCACACCTGCATAAACGTAACATCCGCACCATGGCAACCACGCACTACAGTGAGTTAAAGGTCTATGCCCTCTCAACCCCCGGCGTTGAAAATGCCTGCTGTGAATTTGACGTAGAGAGCCTGAAGCCCACTTACCGCCTGCTGATCGGTATCCCGGGAAAGAGTAACGCATTTGCCATCTCCGGAAAGCTGGGGCTTCCGGATTATATCATAGAGGACGCAAAGCAGCATCTGACAGAACAGGATGCATCCTTTGAGGATCTGCTGACCGACCTGGAATCCAGCAAGCGCACCATTGAAAAAGAACGAGAGGCCATCGAGACCTATAAACGGGAAGTGGAAGCCTTGAAAAACCAGGCAAAACAAAAGCAGGCAAAGATCGAGGAGCAACGGGAGCGTATCCTCAAGGAGGCAAACGAAAAGGCCGGAACCATTTTACGGGAAGCAAAAGAACTGGCCGATGAAACAATCAGGAATTTCCAGAAGTTCGGCAAAGAAGGCATCTCAGCAGCCGAGATGGAGAAAGAGCGTGCGCGGCTCCGCCAGAAGCTGAAAGAGACATCCTCTTCCGGCACAATGACCGTCAAGAAGCCTAAAAAAGCATATAAACCGAGTGATTTTAAACTCGGGGAATCCGTAAAGGTACTGAGCATGAACCTGACCGGAACCGTCAGTTCCATGCCGGATTCCCGCGGCAATCTGACGGTGCAGATGGGGATTCTCCGGTCGCAGGTGAACATCTCCGATCTGGAGATCATAGAAGAGCCGGCGTCCTACACCGTTAAGAGTATGAAACGTACCTCGAAAGGAAAGCTGAAGATGAGCAAATCCTTGTCCGTCAGCCCGGAAATCAATCTCCTTGGGAAAACAGTGGATGAGGCAGTATCCGAGCTGGATAAGTACCTGGACGATGCCATACTCTCTCATTTAAGTACCGTCCGTGTTGTACATGGAAAAGGCACCGGCGCGCTCCGCAAGGGAATCCACGAATTCCTGCGCCGCCAAAAACACGTCAAATCCTATCGTCTCGGAGAGTTCGGCGAGGGAGATGCCGGAGTCACAATCGTAGAACTGAAATAGCAAGGAGGCTAATCATGGTTGCAAAACAAAAGATTTTAATTGTCGATGACGACGAAAATATCGCAGAACTTATTTCCCTTTATCTCGTAAAGGAATGCTTTGATACAAAGATTGTATATAATGGAGAGGATGCGCTCTCCGCCTATGAAACCTATCATCCCAACCTGATTCTCCTTGATCTGATGCTTCCGGGAATCGACGGGTACCAGGTGTGCCGTGAGATCCGCGCCAAATCCTCTACGCCGATCATCATGCTTTCCGCAAAAGGAGAAGTCTTTGATAAAGTACTCGGACTTGAGCTCGGCGCCGACGACTATATTATGAAGCCCTTTGATTCCAAGGAAATGGTCGCACGGGTCCGCGCAGTCCTGCGCAGGTATCAGCCCGTCAAACCCGAGGAGCCCGCGGAAGATAAGACAAAATGCGTTGAATACGACGGCCTCACGATCAATCTGACCAACTATTCCGTTGTCTGCGACGGGCATCCCGTAGATATGCCTCCCAAGGAACTGGAGCTGCTTTATTTCCTGGCTGCGTCCCCGAATCAGGTGTTCACACGGGAACAGCTCCTCGACCAGATCTGGGGATATGAATACATCGGAGACACTCGGACCGTCGACGTCCATATTAAGCGGCTGCGGGAAAAGATCAAGGATCATCCATCCTGGGGACTCAGCACCGTCTGGGGCATTGGTTACAAGTTTGAGGTCAAATAGCAGCGTGCCGCAGCGCACCTGATGCAAAAGGAAGTGCAGCATGAAAAGTACTTTGTACTTAAAGTTTATTGTCATTTATATCATATTTGGTTTCCTGAGCTTCTTCACCGTGGGAATTCTGTCCAGCCAGCTCGTGCTGGACAGGCTGGAAAAGAACGATTCCCAGAATCTTTACCGTCAGGCCAATCTGGTTGCCAGCGATTACCTGCCCTCCTACTTCACCGGGGATTCCACCTCATATGCGGTACATTCGCAGTTGAACGGTATGAATCTTTATCTGAATTCTTCGCTTTGGTTTGTGGAGTCGGACGGTACTATGATCACCTCCTCTAATCTGGACAATACAAAGGCGCCCGAGGCCATCGACGATTTTGACCCGGCGGAGATCGGGAGCAATCAGTATATCACCGGAGATTATCACGGTTACTTCAATGAGGATATGATCACTGTTATGGCGCCGGTAACGCAGGGTTTTTATATCAAAGGATATATCCTGATCCACAAGCCCGTTTCTGCGATCCAGGAGGTATGCAGCCAGATGATGTTCCCGATCTACATTACTGTCGCCGTGATTTTCCTGCTCTCCTTTCTACTTCTGCTGGGATTCCATTTCTTCATATACCGCCCCCTGCGCACCATCACGGAGGCGGCGACTCAGTATGCATCTGGCAACCTGACCTATGAGATTCCGGTCTTTACCCATGATGAGATCGGTTATCTGTCCGCGTCCCTGAACTATATGTCCTCACAGCTCAAGGACATGGAAGAATACCAGAAAAAAATCGTGGCAAACGTATCCCACGACTTCCGATCCCCGCTGACGTCGATCAAGGGCTATGTACAGGCCATGACGGACGGCACCATCCCGCCTGAGCTCCACGGAAAATATCTCAGCATTATCCTGTTCGAGACAGAGCGGCTGACTGACCTGACCAAGGACCTTCTTACCCTTAATGAATTCGATACAAAAGAACTACTTCTGCATAAAACAGAGTTTGATATCCAGGAAATGATCAAGAATACCGCTGCCTCATTTGAAGGCGCATGTACGAACAAGCGGATCTCTATCGAACTTCTCCTGCTTCCGGATGTACAGCTTGTATACGCGGACAGACGTAAAATCCAGCAGGTACTTTACAACTTGATGGACAACGCCATTAAATTCAGTGAGAATGAATCCACCGTAACAGTAGAAGTCACAGGCAGAAGCGAAAAGGTCTTCATATCCGTCAAAGACTCCGGCCTCGGAATTCCCCGCAAAGAATTGAATAAGATCTGGGAGCGCTTCTACAAATCCGATCTCTCCCGCGGCAAAGACAAGAAGGGGACCGGCCTTGGCCTTGCAATCGTTAAAGAAGCCATACAGGCTCACGATGAACACATCAACGTCATAAGCACAGAGGGTGTCGGAACCGAATTCATCTTCTCTCTCAGCCGGGCAGATTCCGGCAGATAAGCGAAAAAAACAGCTGCAAAATAGCATATTGCTATCTGCGGCTGCTTCTTTATACTCTATTTATCTTCTTAAGCAATCTATTCATACAGCATATTCTGTATGGATTCCTCTTCCATGTTCTCCTGCGTAACCCAGATATACCCGGTATTTACCTCGGCCTCATTGCCCACTTCCAGGACCGTACGTGCCGCTGCGATCACGGATGCATATCCAATGCCGAAGGGATTCTGTACAACCAGGCCTTTAATCTCTCCGTCCCGGAGGGCATCCAGCTGTTCTTTTCCTGCATCGAATCCCATTAGAACGATTTCTTCTGTTTTCTCTGCCTGGCTGAGTGCGGATACTGCCAGCTGAGTAGCTGTTACATTGGTTCCAAAGCAGCCTTTGATCTCAGGATGCTTTTCCAGATAATATTGGATCACATCCTCATCTGTGAGGCTGTCCGCAGTGACTTCCTTGGCTTGTTCCTTTTCTTCCTTAACCTCTTCTTTGTCGTCCTTAACTGGTTCTTTATCTTCCTTAACTTGTTCTTTGTCGTCCTTATCCTCTTTGTCTTCTTTATTGGCCTTATTCTGCTCCTCTGCGATGGCCTTCTTCATATCATCCATCTTATCCAGGTAAAGCGTTTCGGCAATTGTGACATCCGGATGGCCGCTTTCGATCTCATTCTTAAAACTGCTTTCGCGCTCCCTGCCTGTAGCTGACTTCGAATCATGCACCAGAAGCAGGATACTGCCTTTATCCTCTATCTCGTCACAGAGTTTATAGGCGCCGGTTCTTGCCGCCTCCTCGTTGTCAGTCTTAATGGTGCACTGTATCCCCTGATAGGAATTTCCCGAGTCCAGCGCGATAATCGGAATCCCGTTCTCCGTTGCCAGGTCAAACTGTACCGTACACGCCTCAGCATCAATGCTTGCAATCCCCAAAGCATCCGGATAGCGGGCCAGTTCCTCATCCAGAATATTTACCTGCTCGTCAATGTCTTCCACTCCGCCCGGAGCATTATAGGTCACCTTTACTTTGTCATCCCCGCTGTATCCCAGCGCCTTATTCAAATCCTCGGCAGCCTGTTCAACCCCTCTTTTAATCTCTTTCCAGTAGGCAGAGCTGTTATCCTTTCCTATAATAGAAATATAGGAGCCAGGTTCAAGCTTCAGGCCCTCTGCGTTATCATATGCTGACGGGGAAATCGCATTCAGGTTCCCCTGATATGGCGGTTCCTCTGTAGTATCTCCGGTAAAGGTAGGAGTGTCCTCCTTCTTGCTGCAAGCACAAACGGTCAAAATGATGCATAACATCGCAGTAGTGATGATTGTCCATTTTCTCTTCATAAAATAACTGCCTCCAGATTTTATATGCTGTCCCAGATTATTACCTATATACTATACACTAATCTTGTGAAAAAAAAAGGAATATTTTCTTAAATTTAATAAATTTTATGAAAATACCGGAAACTTGATGCCTGGAAGTCCTATCCGTATTCAAGATAAATGCTTATTGAAAATTGTACCTGATTTAAAGCATAAAACTGCTTGTATATTTATCCCGTTTGTATTAGAATGGGGATAGTGGCAGTACGAATGATGCGGCTGCCCATTTATATCATAAAGGAGGATACATACTATGGCACACGTAATTAATGATGAATGTGTAAGCTGTGGTTCTTGCGAAGGCGAATGCCCAGTAGGTGCTATCGCAGAAGGCGACGGCAAATACGTAATCGACGCTGATGCTTGCGTAGATTGTGGAGCATGTGAAGCAGCCTGTCCTACAGGTGCTATCGTAGCAGAATAATTTCAAAAATATACCGCAAAGTGATCACAAAGCAAAATACCGCCTCACCAGGCGGTATTTTTATGCTTTATTATGAACTCTACAAATGAGCCTTCAGAAGCTCATACTCAACTTCAGAATGGCCCGCAGCTCTTCTTAAATTTTCTGGCAGAATTTGACGAACGATTTCTGGCTTGTCCTTCACACTCCTATGGTATAATAACACAGAGCGAAGAATATATTAAGGCACCATTTTTTAAGGAGGTATAGGTATAATATGGGTGAAGTCAGGTTTATGATTTCTGAGGCCGCCAAACAGGTTAAAGTCGAATCCCACGTACTGCGCTATTGGGAAGAAGAGCTGAATCTGGAAATCGGGCGCACAGAAATGGGGCATCGATATTATACGAAAGATGATATACAACTTTTCCGCTGTATTAAAAAACTGAAAGATGAAGGGATGCTTCTGAAAGACTTAAAACCACTCATCCCAGAATTAAGAGAAACACGTTTAAAACTTCAAAAATCTACTGATCAGGAGCCGGTCAAGGCAAAATCCTCAGAAAAACCAGCAAAGCCTGAAGAAAAAGCAGCCTCCTCGGCAATTAAGAAAGCGGTTTTCTCAAATAGCAGTTCCCCGAAAAAGGAGCCGGACAAGCAGGCAGCCTCTCCGGGAAAGGCATCCCTGCCGCTTACGGCAGCTGCACCAGACAGTCCGTCCGGGCAAAAGGCAGAAAGCGCTGCCCTGACTGTAGCCCAGGCAGAAGTCATTCCTATTACGCAGCTTGAACAGGTACGTTCACTGATCGGTGATGTGCTGACGGAAGTGGTAACAACCAACAACGAGACCCTCAAAAAAGACATCACCAGTACGGTCACACAAGACGTCATCCGGGAGATGGATTTTATGTTTCAGGCCAAGGAACGTCAGGAAGAAGAACACTTCCGCAAATTGGACTGCCTCATCCGGCAGCAGCAGGCGAACCGCCGCGAAGCAGCGCGGGAAAATCCATTTGGTAAGCTCAAGAAACTGCTTACATAACAACTCAATCAGAATGTCCGTGACTGACACGGCATTTTTAAAGGGCGGAATAATAATTTCCGCCTTTTTTGCAATGTCCTTCCATCTGCATTTACTTGTTTTTTCCTCTTGCCATGTTATAATAAAAAGAGTACATTTCTAAATCTAAATCCCTGTTTACAGCCTGTGTCCTGAATGCCCTGACAGCCAGTTAAATCCTGCCTGGAGCTGAGAATACATAAGCAGACCCATATAAGCCGGAAATCGGAGGAACCCTATGATAAAGAAAATAAGAAACAGTGAGACCCAAAGAAGCAGATCTATTTCCGCTAAGCTCAATACAAGCCTTGTCATCATTCTGGTTCCTTTACTGGCCATTTTAATTGTCGTCTCATGTGGTGTAGCCGTACGCTCTATTGAATCCCTCAATGATAAAATCCTGAATGCTCAGTCCGATTACGCTGTATCCATCGTTGATGATTTCTTCAGCAGCAAGGAAGCCGCTGTCAGTATGTTCGAGACAAACGAAGAACTGCAGGAATATTTCCTGTCTGTAAGCACTCCTCAGGATATTGAGTCCTATCCCGGCAAGGAGGAATTGACCGTCCATCTGTCGGAGATATTAGGGAGGATGGCCGGTGAAAATGCACAGGAGGCATGGCTGGCTGACGACCGAACAGACCGGTTCCTGCTATCCACAGGGCGTGTTGTCCCTTTCTCACTGAAAGACCTGCCGTGGTATGAAACCGTTCTTTCCAGTAAAACGGCAGCTATCAGCGAACCTTATCAGGATCCAGCCACAGATCGTTCCATCATATCCATTGTGGCTCCCGTGTTTGATGCCCAGACTGATCATGTAATAGGATTTATAGGTCTCGATGTGTTTCTTGACAGCCTGGCAGAGTCTCTGTCCAATATACATGTTGGGGAGAACGGCTATCTGGAACTGATATCCAACAGTTCCGACTATATTTATAGTAATGATCCTGCTGCAACGGGTAAAAATGTAACGGAATTGGATATCAGTGAGCAATATAAGACGAATGTTCTAAACAAAAATACCGGCAGCATGAAGTTTAAGTATGACGGCATTGATTATGTCTCCATGTCCCGGGTATCCCGAACCACCGGCTGGCTGGCTATCGCAACGCTTCCGGTGTCCGAAGTGAATGCTCCCCGCAATCAGCTGATCACTGTACTTGCGGTTGTATCCATCCTGATAATTGCCCTGCTGATCTTTGTCATCCTGAGGACAGTCCGGAGGATGATTAGACCGCTCGCAGACATCAGTACCGATATGCACAGCTTTTCCGAGGGCAGCCTTTCCATTGATGTGGATATCCACAGTGATGATGAGATTGGCCAGCTTGCAGACAGTATCCGCTCGTCCACTCACACCCTCAGGGAGATTATCTTAGACATGGCCCATGTTCTAAAGGAAATCTCAGACGGCAATCTCAACGTCGAAGTAACCGGGCAATACACCGGTGATTTTACGGCGATCCGGGATGCGCTGGAACAGATTCTGCTTTCACTGAACAACGCCCTGGGGCAGATTAACACTGTCGCAGACCAGGTTTCTTCCGGGGCCGAGCAGGTGTCCACAAGCGCGCAGGAATTGTCCCTGGGCGCATCCGAACAGGCCGGTTCCGTGGAAGAGCTGGCAGCCACAATCAACGAAATTTCGAGACATGTATCACAAAATGCCCTTAACGCCCTCGAAGCCAGCAAAGATGCCGGAGCCGTCAAAAATGAAGCTGACGCAGGCAATCAGCAGATGCAGGAGCTTTTAGCTGCAATGGGCAATATCGTCCGCAGTTCCCGGGAAATACGGAAAATTCTCAAAACCATACAGGAGATCGCATTTCAGACCAATATCCTCTCTCTGAATGCATCCGTAGAGGCAGCACGCGCGGGAGCGGCCGGCAAAGGGTTTGCCGTAGTGGCTGAAGAGATCCGCAGCCTTGCCGCCAAAAGTGCACAAGCATCTACCAACACCAATACCCTGATAAACGATTCCTTAACCGCCGCAGAGGCAGGAGCCAAAATAGCCGCAGAAACAGCCCAGGCTATACAGAAGGTTATGGAAGGAGTGGACAAAGTCGCCACCTCCATCAGCAGCATATCCAGTGCATCCCAGGATCAGTCCGATTCCATCCGCCAGGTAACAAGTGGAATCAACCAGATCTCCGACATCATCCAGACCAACTCAGCCACCGCAGAAGAAAGCGCAGCGGCAAGCGAAGAACTCTCCGCACAGGCACAGCTCCTCAAAGAGTTGGCGGGGCGGTTCTCATTTAGGGGGTAGAAGTAGGCCGTTCTCCCCCTCACATCACACTACGTGCATCCTATAACTGTAATTGAGACCCGGTAGGGGCCGCAGACGGGGAGGTGGATCATATTGAATTTTCGCATGACTCATCCCCAAGCAATTCCCCACCCAAGAAGGTTCCGAAGAAAACTCCTTGCCGGCAGTCCATCCCCATCCTTCTTCCCCGCCACACAGTCCCACCAGACGTTCCTACCGACTGGGTGCGCCTAGCTGAGTGAAAGAGGAGTCTGGTACCGGCGGGACTTTACATGCCGTTTTAAACTCCTTATAGCCCGCTTAGAGCCCGGTTCAGTAAAAATGAGGAAAATTGAGGCTCCCCCGCCACACAGTCCCACCAGACGTTCCTACCGACTGGGTGCGCCTAGCTGAGTGAAAGAGGAGTCTGGTACCGGCGGGACTTTACATGCCGTTTTAAACTCCTTATAGCCTGCTTAGAGCCCGTTGCAGTAAAAATGAGGAAAATGGAGGGTTGGATTTGATTCACAAAATCAAATCCAATAGCCGCCTTTGGATCAAAATCATCAGATTTTGGGCCAAATGCGGCTAGTCCCTCCATTTTCCTCATTTTTACTGTTACGGGCTCTTGGCAGGCGGTGCGGAGTTTAAAACGGCATGTAAAGTCCCGCCGGTACCAGACTCCTCTTTCACTCAGCGGCCCCCTTTAATTCTACTCCTGCCTCAACTCATTCCCGAAACGCGTGTATTGCGGCATCCATGCAAGCCGTACTGTTCCCACCGGCCCGTTTCTTTGTTTTGCAATGATGATCTCCGCGATTCCTTTGTCTTCGGTATCCGGGATATAGTAATCCTCACGGTAAATGAACATGCATACGTCGGCGTCCTGCTCGATGGCTCCGGACTCACGAAGGTCGGAGAGCATGGGGCGCTTGTCGGTTCTCTGTTCTACGGCACGGCTTAGCTGCGACAGTGCGATAACCGGCACATTCAGTTCCCTTGCGAGGCCTTTGAGAGAACGGGAGATCTCGGAGATCTCCTGCTGGCGGCTCTCGTTGCTTTTGCCGCCGCTTCCGCTCATCAGCTGCAGGTAGTCGATGATGATCAGGTCCAGGCCGAGTTCCAGCTTATATTTTCTGCACTTGGAACGCATTTCCGTAATCGAGATACCTGACGTATCGTCTATGACAAGCCGGGATTTTCCGATTCTCCCGGCTCCTTCTATTAGTTTTTCCCAGTCTGTGTCCTTTAAGTTACCGGTACGCAGTAGCTGGGCGTCTACATGGGCTTCCAGGGAGAACAGACGGTTCACCAGCTGTTCTTTTGACATCTCCAGACTGAAGATTGCCACGCCCAGATTCTGTCTGAATGCCGCATGCTGGGCGATATTCAGTACGAAGGCAGTCTTCCCCATGGAAGGTCTTGCGGCGACCAGGACCAGGTCTGAGCGCTGAAGACCCGACAGTTTATAATCCAGGTCGATGAATCCTGTGGGAATACCTGTTACGCTTCCCGTTGTCTTGGATGCCTTTTCTATCACATCCAGGGCGTTGAGCACCACCTGCTTGATCGGGGTGTATTCCTGGACATTGCCCCTCTCTACCAGTTCAAATACTCCTTTTTCCGCCTTGTCAAGAATCTCTGCCAGCGGCCGGTTTTCCTGGTAGCATATGTTCGCTACTTCTTCGTTGACCTTAATCAGTCTGCGCAGGGTAGACTTCTCCTGTACGATTTCTGCATAGTATTTTACATTTGCAGAGGTCTGCACACTTACAAGCAGGTCCCTTGCAAACTCCATGCTGCTGATCTCAGGGGGCACGTCTTTTTCCTTCAGGTGCTCCTGCAGCGTAATCAAATCCACCGGTTTTCCTGCCTGAAACAGCTCTACCATAGAGTCAAACAAAATGCCGTAAGCGGTCTGATAAAAATCCTCTCCCGTGATAATCTCGGATGCGGCCATAATTGCATCTTTGTTCATCAGCATAGCTCCCACGACAGCCTGCTCTGCTTCTGCGCTGTGTGGGAGTATTCTCTTAATCGCTGCTTCCATTTCCATAAAGCAAGTCCCCTTATGCCTCTTCTACGACAGCAACTTTTAACTCGGCTGTCACTTCCGGATGTAGTTTAATCGGAACATTGTGTATCCCAAGCGTTTTAATCGTCTCTTTCAGCTGAATCTTCTTCTTATCTACGTCCAGCCCCATCTGTTCTTTTACAGCGGCGGCAATTTCCTTGCTGGATACGGAGCCGAACGTTCTACCGCCCTCTCCCACCTTGATGGCGAGCTCCACCTTGCCGTCCTTAAGACTGGCTGCCAGCTGTTTTGCCGCATCCAGATGGTCCTGTGCGATCTTCTCTTCCTTCTTCTTCTGCAGGCGCAGATCGTTCATGTTCTTATTATTTGCCTCGAGCCCAAGTTTTTTCGGCAGAATAAAGTTTCTTGCGTATCCGTCATTTACATTGACAATCTCGCCTTTTTTACCAAGTGATTTTACATCCTGCAATAATATTACTTTCATTTATATGTCTCCTTCCTCTATCATCTGGTCAATTGTTTCTTTCACCCTTCTGATTGCATCAAATATATTGGTATGGTCAAACTGTGCACCGGCCGAATTGATATGGCCGCCGCCGCCGAGCTTTTCGGCGATAATCTGTACATTAACCTCATCTATAGAACGGGCGCTCAGATATATTCTGCCCTCATAGACGGTCAGCACAAAAGAGGCCTTGATTCCGCTGATATCCAGCAGTTCGTTCGCAGCCTGCGCCGCCAGGACTGTCGGGCTGTCAATGTCACCCGGACACTGCGCAATCGCATATTCTTCCCTGTATACCTCTGCCATACGCACTGCTTCCGCCTTGGCACGGTAAGATTCCATGTCATCCCGGAACATCTTTCTGACGCGGGTAATGTCAGCTCCGCACCTTCTCAAAAATGCCGCCGCCTCAAAGGTGCGCACTCCGGTTCGGTTCATAAAGTTGCGGGTATCAATCATAATCCCTGCATACAGGCAGTCCGCCTCAACCGACGGAAACTTAATGTCATCTACAATATACTGCAGCACCTCAGCCACCATCTCACTGGTGGAGGAAGAATACGGCTCTACATAGGAAAGCACCGCATTCTCAATCACGTTGCTGCTCTGTCTGTGATGGTCAAGCACCGCTATGGTACGGGATTTCTTTAATAGTTCCGGGCATTCCGTCATCTGCGGCTTATTCGTGTCCACGACAATGACCATGGTACTGTCAGTAATATAATCCAGTGCCTGCTCTGAAGTCAGGAAAATGTCCTTGCCATAAGCCGGGCTCTCTGCAATCTCATCGTACAGAGGGCGCACAGAAGTCGTCACCTCGTTGATCACAACATGAGCTTTCTTTTCGAGTTCCACCGCTGCCCGGTAGATGCCCATACAGGCTCCAAGTGAATCCGCATCCGCAATCTTATGACCCATCACGATAACCTGGTCTTTTGCCACAATAAACTCACGCAGGGCTTCCGCCTTAACACGCGCCTTTACGCGGGTATTCTTCGCTGTCTGTTCCTTTTTGCCTCCGAAATATGTAATTCCTTTGCAATCTTTGATGACAGCCTGGTCACCGCCACGCGCCAGGGCCAGATCTATGGCCACGCGGGCAAAGTTATAGCTCTGGGCATAGGTTGAAGTATTCAGCCCCAGACCAATACTCAGAGTCGCAGAACGGGCATTCCCGATATTCACCTGTTTTACATCTTCCAGAAGGGAAAACTTATCAGCCTCAATCGACCGGTAACTCTCCTTCTTAATCGCAATAAAATACTTGTCCTTCTCCAGCTTCTTGACAATCCCGTCCACATCGCCGATATATTTGTTGATCTTCCTGTCTATCAGCGCAACCAGCAGTGATTGGCGGACTTCCTCCACACTTTCCATTACTTCATCATAATTGTCAATGTAAATCAGGCCGGCAATCAGCCTTTGATCCTCAATCTCTTTAATATAAGAATTCAGCTCCGTAACATCCTTCATATATACCGCAATGAAAAATTCCTTATCACTTGGAATCTGCAGCAGCTGTTCCGCTTCACTGAACCCTTCCAGAGAAACCCGGCGCAGCACAACCTGGTAATCCCGTTCTCTGTATGTGACTTCAAGCTCTACATGGTCATTGTCATCCTTGGGGAAGACCCCGTTGTTAAGCTCAGGAATCAGCTTGTTCAGATACTTCTCCCGTTTCTGGCTTTCCACCATATGGGAAAAGCTGTCGTTCTTCCACAGGATACGCCCATCCTCCAGCGTGATTGCATACGGGACTGCCAGTTCCTTCAGCAGCGTATTCTGAATCCCTTTATATTGGGTAGAAAACTGGATCAGATCCGCCAGAATCAGGGACCTGTTGTAAAAATACAAAAGCCCTGCAATCACCAGATAGATTACGATAAAGACCGACATCATAAGGCCTGCCCGCTTGTCAATCATGTACATCCAGACATTCATGGCTATCAGCAGCACCGTCATAATCAGCGGCCACTGCATATACATCCTAAGCTGCCCCTTCAATCGCATATTCTTTTTACTCATGCTTTTCTTCCTCATATAACTTACTAAAAAGTTGCATAAAACTCTCTGCCAATATTTCTAGTATAGCACTTTTTCGCCTATTATTCTACTTTTAGTTTTCTTTCCCAGTATTCTCTTTCCTGAGCCTCAGTTCACCGGAACTATTGTCAACAGAAAACCCTCTTTTATCCAGACGCCCGTAAACATTATTCCGTAAAAGCGTATAAAGCACAGATACGATCGGAATGAATACCAGCATGCCGACAACCCCCATAAGGCTGCCCCCAATACTGACCGCCGCCAGCACCCAGATGGACGGAAGCCCTACAGAGCTGCCCACCACCTTCGGATAGATCAGATTTCCTTCAATCTGCTGGAGAACAAGGAACATGATCACAAAGATAACCGCCTTCATCGGCGCATCCATAAGGATCAGAAACGCCCCCACAATGCATCCGATAAAAGCGCCAAAAATCGGAATCAACGCGGTAAATGCAATCAGAACCCCCACCAGCAGCGCATAAGGCAGCCGGAAAATCGTCATCGCAATGACAAACATGGTTCCCAATATCACGGCCTCTACGCACTGCCCGGTCAGGAAACTGGAAAACGTTTTATAAGTCAGCGAGCAAACATCCAGCACCCTCTTCACAAGACCTTTCTTCAGATAAGCATACATAACCTTACGGATCTGAATATTCAGCCTTTCCTTCTGAAGCAGGATATAACATGCAAATACAAAGGCAATCACAAAAGTAGCCATACCGCTCACAATGCTTTTAGCAACCGTAAAAGTAGACCCCAGCACACTGCCGGCCCCATTTTTAAAAAACTGCATCATACCGTTAAGTATTTTGTCCCAATCAATCTTAACATCATTAATCAACGACACAATTTCCTTATTATTATCAAACAGTTCTTCCACCCAATGCTGCACTTTCGGCACAAAATCCTGGATGCTGGCCCCCAAAGAATAAACGGTGCTTCCCAGCTTCGGAACCACAACAAATATAACCAGGGATATCACCCCCAGCACAAACAAGATCGTAAGCACCAGGCTGAGCGGCCTTGCAAGTTTCTGTGCCCACGCCTTCCCTGCTGTCTTCTTATTATAAAACAAAGTCTTTTCCAGAAAATGCATAGGAACATTCAAAATAAAAGCAATTGCGCCGCCCAGCAGAAAAGGAAATACAATCCCCAGCACAAAGCCCAGAGCATCCAAAACAAGACTATACTTCCACAGAACAATCAGTACCACAATCGTAAACAAAATCAGGCCCCTGATCTTCTTCAAATTCTCTTTGTCCAAATTCATAAAATACCTGCCTTTTTCCACTAATTAACCAGAGTGTAACCATATAATCCACATTCTAACATATGTCGGGGGAAATGTGAAGTGGGAGGAGTTTGGCTGGTATGGGTCGCCTGACCGGAAGGGGGAGGAGGCAGGGGATTGGGTTGGTTTCACAAAACGTTCAACTTCAGGCAGTTTCTTATAAGAAGCAATAGGAGCACTGGGGCAGCACTTTCCTGTGCCGCCGGCAACAATACGCTGTTCCCGTCCGGGATCCCCCTCCAGGTATTGTCCGCCTGCCGGCTGGGATACACCAGCTGTCCCAAATTGCACTGCGGCAGGTCATCCCGGAACCGGAAACAGGGGTGTCTGGAAGCGTCTTATAGCTGTTAGCAGGAGTTAAGGAAAAAGAATGAAAAACTGAGGGAAATATTGTAATTCCGAATTACAATATTTCCTGGCCCCAGCGCGCGAAGCCATCAGGCTTCGGGTGATGTGGCCAGGTTCCCTCAGTTTTCCATTCTTTTTACTTTACTCCTGCTTACAGTCCATAACCCGTTTCCAGACACCCCTGTCTCCGGTTCCGGGATGGCCTGCCGCAGTGCAATTTGGGACAGCGGACGTCATCCCCATCCGTTCGCATGCTCACTCCACTACCCGATACATCCCCACCTCATCGGTTTCTCGGTTTGCAGATATGAGGATGTCCTCTCCATCTCTGGTGAAGTGATATACGTTTGCGGGGCCGCAGTCATGATCCAGTATTTCTGACTGGTAGGATTTTGTTTCCTTATTATATGTAAATGCAATGAGATTTCTTTCGCCTTTTCTGTGGCCTACTACAAGTGCCGGACGGTTCAATAAATTGCCTCCGTATATGGCGTGGGTAAATTCTGCCGGTTTTTCGTATTCGTATATCTGGGTAAATACGCCTTCTTTTCTTTTATAGATGCTGATCTTGTCTCCGTGGAACGGGGATAGAACTGCCAGTTCTTTTTCTCCGTCTTCGTCCAGATCGATCAGGACGGCATCACTTGCTGCTGTGTCAAGCAGGGTGCGGATCGTCCAGTCACCTCCGGCAGATTCCGGCGGGATGAACTGGAATACTCCGCAGTCTGCAGAGATAATGCTGGTGTCGGTTCCCTGGTCGTTTACCCTGTAGTAGCCGTGGTTTTTCAGCATATTGTCTTTTATGACTTTCAATTCCAGCTGGTTGTCTTCCCCGAAACCGCTCAGATCCTCCGGGAGGACTGCTGCATATACTTTGCCCGGCATCGACCAGTCGTCTTTGTATTCGTGGCCCGATTTGAGGGCACAGGCGATCAGATATCTTACACCGTTTCGCTCTACGATATCAAATCGGTGTACATGGGGAAGCTCTGCCAGCGTCCTCACTTCCCAGTTTCCTTTCGAGATCGGAGTGACTATGACGATCCTGGCTTCTTTGGAGTCGTTGGGTGAGTAGAATTTGTGTGTGGCCAGGAACTGACCGTTTGTTCCCGGTACCTGCACCATACTCATGACCCCGCCGGGTTCGTTCCACACGGTGTCTGCCTCGCGGCCCTCCTGGTCAAACAGGATGCATCTGTCCACTTTTTCCGCTGCCACCAGGAAGTAATTGCTTCCATTATATTTTAACGGCGCTATAGAATAGCACTTCGTCAGATTCGATATTACTTGCTTGCATACTTTCACGAAATCGTTATCTCCTTTCCTCGTCATCCAGTATCTTTCTGAACATTTCGCTCGCTGACTTTAAATCCTCCGCCCAGGCATCGCTTCCGGTATACCAGAATTCGGTGACATACTTGCGGATGCCTAATTCCCAGGCCGTATGGACAGCATTTTTAAAATCCACGTGCCCGGTGCCGTATGGAATCTCACGGAATCTGCCCGGCACCGTCTCTTTGAGATGCATTGCAACCAGATGTCCTTTTCCTATATAGAGGTCTTCCAGCACATCTGTCTTATAGGTATGCGCGGCATTTGTTATATTTCCGATATCCGGGTATACATTCAAATAACTGGAACCCACCAGGGTTACATATTTCATTGCCTTTTCCACGGTGTTCATAAATTCATTTTCCATCGTCTCAAATCCCAGAAGCACACCGGTGCGTTCCGCCATATTGACCGCCTTCTTCAGGTTTTTCAAAAATCTTTTTTTCGTTTCCAGGCTGGATTCTTCGTAGTATACGTCATAACCTGCGAGCTGTATGATCCGGACTCCCAGGTCATCCGCAAGCTGTATCGCTTTCTGCATAATCTCCATACCCCGGCCGCAGACCTGCGGGTCACTGCTTCCGAGGGGGTATTTCCTGTGCCCGCTCAGGCACATGGTGCGGATCGGTATTCCAGTCTCCGCCATCAGACGGACCAGCTCCAGCCTCTCCTGTCCGGTCATTTCCAGACGGCTCAGCTTCTCATCGGTCTCGTCTATACTGATCTCCACAAAATCATATCCGGCACTTTTTGCAGCCAGCAGCTTTTCTTTCCACGTTAAGCTGCCGGGCATTGCTTTCTCATAAAGCCCAAGCGTATATCCTTTCATCAAACTATCTCCTTTAAGCCTATTCTTCCAGCAGCCGCATCACAGAATCTATGACGGGCTGTTTCATTACTTCACCGGCAAGCCTTTGTGCCTCTTCATAGGAGGAATTGCGGATCTGGTGTTTTACGCCCGCCGCCTCACCAGGTGACACACTGAATTCATCCAGGCCCATACCCAGCAGCATTTTTACCGCTTTTGTATCGCTGGCAAACTCTCCGCACATGCCTACCTTTCGGTTATACTTGTGCCCTGCCTGTATGGTTTTGTATATTGCGCGCAGAACTGCAGGATGGTAGGAATTGTACATAGCCGCAATCTTCTGATTTCCTCTGTCTACAGCCAGAAAATACTGGGTCAGGTCGTTTGTCCCGATGCTAAAGAAATCTACCTTCTCCGCCAGTTCTTCCGCCATCATAACTGCCGCAGGCGTCTCAATCATAACCCCTGCCTCTATCTCTTCCTGGAACGGAATGCCTTCTTTGTGAAGTTCGTCCTTGCATTCCTCCAGCACCGCATATGCGTCCACCACTTCTTCAATGGAAATGATCATCGGGAACATGATGCGGATATGTCCATATGTACCTGCCCGCAGAAGAGCCCGAAGCTGTGTCTTCAGAATCTCCTTCTGATCCAGTCCGATGCGGATTGCCCTGTATCCAAGGAAAGGATTTTCTTCCTTTGGAAACTCAAAATAATCCAGTCCTTTATCACCGCCAATATCCAGAGTCCGGATGGTCAGCTCGCGTTCTCCCAGAAGCTCCGCCGCCTGTCTGTATACATGGAACTGCTCTTCCTCCGTTGGGAAATGGTCGCTCTCCATGTAGAGGAACTCACTTCTGAAAAGTCCGATTCCGTCAATCCGGAACTTCACGGCATTCTTCACGTCTTCCAGGCTTCCCACGTTTCCGCATACCTCCAGCTTTCTGCCGTCTGCCGTAACGGTGGGAAGAGCGCTGGATTCTTCCAGTTCCTTCTGGTATCTGTCGAACTCTTTTGCTTTCTTTTTATATTCCTCAATTACTTCCGGTTCAGGGTTAACAATAATCACACCACAGGAGGCGTCCATGATCACGAAGTCTCCGGGACGTACCGCGTCCATAATGCCTTCTACTCCGACAAGCGCAGGGATGCCCATCCCTCTTGCCATGATAGATACGTGGCTTGTCACACCGCCCAGCTCTGTGATAAATCCCAGAATATATTCCAGGTTCAGCTTCGCCGTATCCGACGGCGCCAGATCCCTTGCAACCAGGATCACCTTTTCTGTAATCGCATCAAAATCCCCGTCACCGATCCCTTTCAGCTTACGCATCAGGCGGTTTCTGATATCCTGTATATCTGCGGCACGCTCGCGCATGTACTCGTCTTCCATCATCTCAAAGATCATGCGGAATTCTTCCGCGGTTTCATGCAGCGCCTTTTGTGCACAGTATGACTGCGTCTGAATCCGGTTCAGCACGCCCTCTTTTAACGCGATATCTTTTGCCAGCTCCAGATGCCCTGCAAATATGTCCGACTTCTCGGCCAAAGGCTCCAGATCTGCAATAACTTCCCCGACAGCGCGCTCATAAGCTACAGTCTCAGCGTCCACCTGCCCGGCATCGATTACTTTTTCCTCCGGACTCAGATCCTGTTCGCTGGCCACGAACACGTTTCCCATAACAATGCCTTTTGAAGACGTTTTACTCACTTCGATCCTTTTCATTGTCCTGACTCCCTTACTCTCCTAATCCGCTTGCAATCGCATCAATAATGGTCTTTAAATCATCTGCTTCCGTCTCACCTGAACATTCCACTGTAATCTCATCTCCGCATTTGATGCCTGCTGCCATCAGAACCAGCACACTCTTAGGATTCACCCTCTTGTCACCTTTTACGAGAGTAACGTCAGATACGCATTTTGATGCAATATTGGACAAGATTCCTGCCGGTCTTAAATGTAATCCTGAAGGGTTTTTGACTGTGATTTTTTCGCTTACCATGGTTGAATTCTCCTTTTCTTCTTCACTTTTTACTTTTTCTTCTTCAACAAAATGTTCTGCATTTTGTACGTTGGCCTGTGCCTGGTACTCAGCTTTGCAAAAGGCCCGCCCCGCAAAGCCATAAATAATCGAGCGCACTTTGTTTATACGCACTTTTTCATACTTAGAACGTAATCGAGTGAACTCTGAATATATATATTGGAAACATGCTGTTCCAACACCCGTAAAACCTCTTTCAGTTTATACTTGCTGAAATACAGCTTATGTTTGCCTTTCTCTGTCTGACAGACCACTTTGATCCTGGAGGTCTGATACTCATCAATATGTACGGATTGAACCAAATCCCAGCCCACCGTGTAAAATACCTTTTCCATTCCCTTTTCGGAAAACCCTCTTTTAATGCCGGCTGACCCGAAAATAGCCACAAGTATCAGGATATTCCGGATGCTCTCTACCACGCTGCCCATCTCCGAGAGCGGAAAGATCATCAATGCAAAAAGTACAATCAGCGTAAATGTAAAGAAATCATCCTTGCCCTTCATCACAATCTTACGGTTTCTTTTGAGGATAAACACCACCTCAACAATCAGAACAACAATAAACACGAAACATAACATATAATTCCATATCATAGCTCTCCGCTCCTTTCTTTATGTTCATTATAACACCGTGTTTTTCATAAATCAATCACTTTGTTCTTAATTATATGATTGTTTATCCTATTTATATGATTATTTTTATGCTTTAGTAATTCAAATAAGAATTTATGAACTTTTTTCATAAAAACCCCGTTAACACTATACATTATCCTGCCATGAATATGAACAAAGCAGGCATGCCCGCTTCAACTCCCCACCCACTCATAAGGGGCGTACACTCTTTAAGCGCAGCCGCGATGCCGCCTTAGCTATATACCTTATCGCGGCGTGTGCATCCTCCGGAGGGTTTTATATAATAGGAAAGTGCAGAGCACTCTTCTATCTATATAAGAACAGACCGGATCCCTCACACATAAAAAGTGAAAAACCCGGCCACTTCTGAAGGCCCGCTCCCTGTCTGAACTATTCAATCCTGAACCTCTCCCATGTACCGCCCAGCCCCTCAATTACTGCGCGGTAAGTCCTGTATTTTTCTTCATATACTTCTTTATAAAGCGGACGCGGCAGTACGGTCTTTGTAATCTTGACGGTGCGTTTCACTGCATCCCCATAATCCCGGTAAATTCCTGCTGCAATTCCTGCTGCCATCGCCGCTCCCTGGGCACCCAGTTCCTTATCTTCTATCACATCCACCGGGATCTGCAGGGCATCAGCAAAGATCTGTACCCACACATCCGAATTGGCTGCACCGCCTGACAGACGGATGGACTTGGGCGCTTCCCGGTTCTGCAGAAGTTTTTTCACATGCGTAAGATGAGAGAATACGACTCCTTCGTACACCGCCCTCAGCATATGCTTTTTACTGTGGTAAGCGCTCAGGCCTGCAAACGTACCTTTTGCAAGTGCATCCTCATTGGAGCCATTCAGAAACGGCAGAAAAATGAGATTGCAATCCTGCGGTTCCACTGATTCCGCCCATTCATTGGTCAACTCGTAGACCGAGCCCCCCGCCGTCCTGCATTCTTCTTTCTCATGGCTCATCAGATTCGTGATAAACCACTCCATATTGCCGGCCGAGGTAGGGCTGCTCTCTTCCACAAGGAAATAACCGGGGATACAGAACATGGAATTGAGCGCCACGCTGCCGTTGGTCACTGGTTCCCGGCGGATAAATTCGTTAATGCTCCAGGTTCCCGCCACCATACACATCTGTTCGTCATCGCACAGCCCGGAGGCAATTCCGCAGGCATCCACATCAAACATTCCCGCCGCCACCGGAATACCGGCCGGCAGATTCGTCTGCCGGGCAGCCTCTTTCGTCACATATCCGCAGATATCTGCGGCATATCTGAGCGGAGGGAGTTTGTCATAGATCGCTTCCAGCCCAAACATCCCCAAAAGTTCTCGGTCATATTCTTTTGTGGTCAGGTTTACCAAATTAGCGCCGGAAAAGTCCGTATACTCCGCATATGCCTCCCCTGTAATCCGAAAACGGATATAATCCTTTACCGCAAATATGTACTTCACATCCCGGAGCACCTCCGGATGATGGTCCCTGAACCAAGCCAGCAGGCTGACAGGCTGACAAGCAAGGATCGTCTGACAGGATTTTTCGAATGCCTTGTCCATCGTGCCGTCTTTCTCCCATCTTTCTACATACTCCCATGCCCGCGTGTCCGTGGAAATGATCCCATTATACGCGGGAGTCCCGTCTCCCTTCACCATGTACAGCCCTTTCCCGTGCCCGGAAAAAGAGACGCCTGCGATGTCAGACGGACAGATGCCGCTCTTTTCAATTGCCGTGCGCACTGCCAGTGCATTGACCTCCCACAGCTGTGTCATATCCCGCTCCGTGTACCCCGGTTTTGGAGTAATGGTCGTGGTCGGCACGCTGGCCGCGGCAATTTGACTCCCGTCTTCATCAAAGACAGCGGCTTTAGAAAACGTTCCCCCGTTGTCTATCCCAACCAAATATCTCATATTCTGCCTCCTCCTGTGTCCATGTTTCCACCCTTATCTCAAATGGCCTCCTGCTCGTTGTTATCAGTATTACTGTACCGGCATGCCAATTTGGCTTTCAACACGCCTGTACGCCCTCCACTGTTTTTATCCGCAGACACTTCCCGGCACATCCGGATGGTTCGGCCCAAAATGTTTCAGGAGCACCAGTGGTTCCACCCGGCTCAGGTTCGTGATCGTGACCCCTCTCCCGGCTGCGTCCTCCGAGACGAAAAACTCATCCGTGCTCTGCTGCCCAAAGCGGAGCAGGGTAGCCGCTTCTGCATCGTAGCACCCTATTTTTCCGTGTCCCTGTATAAAGATGCATCCATAAGCTGCGCCATCCTTAACCGTAACCGTCCGGCCCGGATAAACAGTCAGCTCTTTTGCGGCAATATACTCATTCCCATAGGCGATCCAATTTTCAGTATAGTCTTCCGTCCGGGAAGCGGTTACCGGCGGCCGGAAGTAATGTTTCCGGTAATGCGGATCCACATTTTTTTCCCAGTCCAGAAGGCTGAAAATATAGTCAATGTCGCCCTGCCTGTCCGCTGGGCATTCCTCATCCAGCATCTCCGGAGGATACACCTCCCCGGAAACTATATTTTCATAAACAGAATTGACATCGGAGTTCCACTGCGGCTCATAGGTCAGCACCGATGCAGGCGCATGAATGACTCCAGCCGGCGTATACCATCCCGTTCCCAGTTCGATCCTGTACGCACGGGAAAGTTCCGTAATCCTCGTATCATCGTCTCCAAAATGCCGGATTCTTTCTTTTACCTCTTCCGGCGTCACATCCGGGTCAAACCCAAAGTAGGTGTAGCCTGCTTCTCCGAAATAATTGTTCAGCTGTTTCGGGAAATAATAACACTCCGGTTTGCCTAGCTTGCCTACCCTTGCTGCGTCTTCAAACATCAGATGGACATGGTGGAAGAGCGGATTTTCATTATCGAAAAACTTGGAATACATGGGCCAGCCGTTATACCGTTCCATCAGTTCTTCGCCCACCAGTTCTTTCCCCAGAACCTTGACCGCATCCCGCAGAGCAAACTTTTCATCAGAATCATAGGAGACGCTTACATAGCTCATTCCTTCATCTGCCTTAGACAATTCTCCGTTTTGTGCGGCAATGGTAGATGCAAACCAGCGCTCCGTTATGGAACCTCTGGCCATTCCGAATGCAAAATAGTCGTCCGGGTGCAGTTTTAATCTGCGGCCTGCTTTGCCAAACCTTCTTGGTACAAATGCAGGGAATAAGCGGAGTATCCCTTCGCCCGCCTCAAATGTTTTCCGAATAACCGCCTCATCTTCTGTTGCATCCTTTACCACAAGATTGCCGCTCTTCTTTGCCTCACGTAATCTCTCATCCAGCTCTTCGCTGCTTTTTATGATTAATTCTTTTTCCGTCATATGTGTTGTCTCCTTTACTCTATCAAAGATTTGCAATCTCCTCACGGCAGATTTCAACCCAGCGGCATGCATTGTACGGGTTATGCCCCAGCGTATTATTATCCTTCATGATCAATTCCGGGATGCAGTCCCTGGTGCAGGCCAGCGCCTTTTTCACTGTTTTCCTGACCTCGTCCTCATTCATTACCGTTGAGGCAAGCGCCGTGGGCTGCGGCTTGAGGGAGGCAATATAACGGTTTCCCAGAAGCTTTGGTATCAATGTCCAGTCCGCCCAGGCAGACATGGAGACCCTTCTCAGGTTCGGAATTTGTTTTGCATACTCAAATCTCTCGGTAACAGACTCACAGCATCCAAAGCAGTTCAGCCCGAACCGGCTGGCCAGCCTTTTATGGTACGGGAGTATGAACTCTCCGTACATCTCTGCACTCACGGTATTCGTCTCCTGGCTTTCCACGAATCCCCACATATCTTTTGTGGTCACCGGCCGTTTCAGTTCCTGCTCTGCAGGAAGCTGATTTGTCCAGCCGAATCCGCCCGAGCCCACATATGCCCCCTCCGTATTTAAGGCCAGCAGGTGCTCCTTCTCAAACCAGTCCAGCCGTTTTTCGATTCCCGTCGTCATCAGGTCCATTACCTTATGTATGTACTCCGGCTCCAGAATGAAATCACATAAAAAATTATCAAATCCCCTGAGCATAATGTAATCCACCGTCATCCCCAGGGACCACCACCAAACCGGGTGCCGCCTGACCGTCAGAATCCCGTCAAAAACCTCATGCGCCAGATTCAGCACACGGTCGGATTCTTCATAGTCGATAGTGATCACAGGATAATGCAGTTTTTCAAAGTCCACCTCATAATCCCTCAATCCGCCGATCATTTTGTAGGCGCCGCCCATTTCGCCGCCCTCTTTTTTCATCTCTACGCCCCATCCATCATCGGAAAAGGAATAATGTACGTCAAAATATGGTTCAATTACTTTGTCATCTTTTAAGTTTTCATGCCAGTAGATCTGTTTCAGAAGATGCATTTCCCATACCCTGGCCATATTGTCGTGACATTCCAGCATCTCCGGCGTGATGATCTCATTCCAGCCATTTTCCGGATCTATGAATACGAGGGGCTGGGTGGTCTGAAGGTCATTGTGGGCAGTCCAGAGCCTGGCTTTTTCCTTTTGAACGGGCAGTGCCGCAATTTCCGCGACCCGCTTTCCCAACGTGCGGAGACGTTCTATCTCCTGAGGTGTGAACATAAGGCTGCTGTTCATCGCCTGGATTGGCGGGAATCCCGTCGCCAGATGCTCTTTGGCCGGATCCCATGATGTATGATTGCTGTTGCTCACGCTTAAAATAGCGCTTTTCTCTTTTCTCATTTTATCTGCCTCTCTTTCTGTTTCCAACTGCTTTGCCGTCTCTATATTCCGGCCAGTTCGTCTTCCCTCTTCCGGTTGTTCCATGCATCCAGGATGACAATCGCAACAACAACTGCACCCTGTATCAGCTGCTGGAGATATGCATATGCATTGATATGTGTAAAGATCTGGCTCAGCATTCCGATAAATATCATTCCCAGGAAGGTACGAAATACGCTTCCCCTGCCGCCGGACAGGCTTGTCCCGCCTAAAACCGTAGCGGATACTACAGACATGGAAACGTCGCTTCCATATAAAGGAGAACCGGCCTGCAGTCTGCAGGTCAGAAGAATTCCTGCAAAGGCTGAAGCAAATCCCAAGATCACAAACAACAGAAACTTGATCTTTTTCACACTAATTCCGGCATACTCTGCCACATTATAATTGCCGCCGGTCGCAAATACATTTCGCCCGAAAGCAGTCTTTGTGAGCACATAGTGAGTAATAAGGACACAGATAAAAAACAGTATGGCAATGTATGCAATTCCGCCGATATTTCCCGTCCCGAACGCCCTGGTCGCTTGATTGACGGCCGGGATCGGCATCCCATTGCAGAAGGTGAGCATAATTCCTTCCACGGCAAGCATTGTAGACAGAGTCACAATGAAGGCATTCAGCTTCAGGACCGAAACAAAGAAACCATTCACCGCACCGATCACGCCCCCCGTGATCAATATAAGGACAATAGACGCAAAGATCCCGATCCTGGGCATCAGATAAGCAAAAAGCAGGGTGGAAAACGGCAGAATAGACCCCACACTCAAGTCGAATTCTCCCCCGATGATCGCGATCGTCATGGCGCATGCCACGATCCCATATACAGAAATCTGTATCAGCAGTCCTTTAAAAGTAGAGAAGGAAAAGTAACTCGGATAAAAAATGGCCATAAACACGAGTAATACTGCAATACAGACAATTACCAGATAAGATTTACAAAATTTGCTAACTCGTTTTATCATTTTTTCCACCTCACACTTTCGTCGCAAGCATCTCGTTTTCAGCCTTTGCGCTGCGCAGATCCATCAGAACCGCTGCCAGTATGATGGCGCCTCTTATAATTTTCTGCGGATAAGCAGTTACACCGACTACGTTCAGGGCATTTGTCAGAACACCCATAATCACAACGCCCATCAGAGTTTTCCAAATACTTCCCGCGCCGCCGCCCATCCGGCTGCCTCCCAGCAGTACCACTGCGATGGCGTCCAGCTCATATCCGGTTCCCTGTGTGGGCGACGCGCTGCGCACACGCGAACACAGGCAGATCCCTCCGGCCGCTGCCATAAGGCCGGATATCGCATATACGCTGATTCTGATCAGCCTTGTCCGGATTCCGGACAGGCGCGTAGCCTCTTCATTGACCCCGATACAGTACACTAATCTCCCGAAACTGGTCTTCTTCAGGATAATCTGCGCCACTGCAATAAAGATAAGAAAGATTGCAACCGTAATCGGTATCACGCCCCAGTAGCCCTGTCCGATCACCATATAGCTTTTATACTTTGACGCGTATGCAATGGCGCCGTTGGTAATACACAGTGCAGCGGAGCCTAATACCGTTGACATTCCAAAAGTGATAATAAAAGAGCTTCCCATCGTCCCGCCGGTCGCCGACACAAAAATACCATTAAAAACTCCCAGTACAAGCCCTGACAGCAATGCCAGAAGCATAGCGCCAGGAACGCCGGCCTGTGGGATCAGGACTACGGAGATTACCCCGCAAATAGACATCATAGATCCAACCGAAAGATCAACGCCTCCGGATATGATAACAAAAGTCATTCCGATAGCCAAAAGCCCGGTCGCCGAAATCTGCTTGAAAATATTAATGATATTCTGGCCCGTCAAGAAAGCCGGGTTAATGATACCCGCAACAATTATGATAAGGATCAGAATCGAAAGCATGCCGTATTTACTCGCAATATAGTTCAGCTTTCTTCCCGCCTCACTGCTCTGACTTTTTATCAATGTATTCTGCCTCCTCTCATTCAATCGCGTATTTCAGCACGGCTTCCGGATTGATCTCTGCGCCCTCAAGTTCGCCGCGTATTTCTCCGTCATGCATCACGATTACCCTGTCACTCATTGCTACCACTTCATTCATATCAGAGGAAATCATGATGATCGCTTTACCCTGTGCTGCCAGTTCGTTCATGACCATGTAGATTTCGTACTTCGCCCCCACATCAATGCCCCGTGTCGGTTCATCAAAAATCAGGATATCAGCGCCTGAAAACAGCCATTTCGCAATGACTACCTTCTGCTGGTTCCCGCCTGACAGGAATGAAACCCTCTGCGTAGCGGAAGGCGCCTTAATCTTCAGCGTCTTGAAGTACTTCTGCGCTTCTTCTTTTTCAATGTTTTCACCGATCAGGCGGAATTTATTTTTGACTTTCTCCAGCCCTACCACGCTGATGTTCTGTGTAATGGGCATTTCCAAAAGCAGGCCCTGCGTCTTTCTGTCCTCGGGAAGCAGGACGATCCCGTTCTTTTTCGCCTCGAGGGGGGATTTCATATGCAGCTTCTGTCCTTTTATCTCAACTGTTCCGCTGACGGCCTTGTCCGCGCCGACCAGCAGCCTCACCGTCTCGGTCCTGCCGGCGCCAACCAGGCCTGCCAGACCCAGTATCTCTCCTTTTCGCAATTCAAAAGAGACGTTTTTTACTTTATTACCACGATTCAGTGCGCTTACCTTCAGCACCGTCTCTCCTAATACCGCATCCCTTGCCGGGAATTCCTGCTCCAGTTTTCTGCCGACCATCTTTTCGATCAGCTGCTGTTTTGTCGTATCTTTTACAGCCGATGTATCAATAATCTGCCCGTCTCTGAGTACCGTTACGGAGTCGCATATCTGGAAGATCTCCTCCAGTCGGTGTGAAATATAGATAACTGTAATGCCCTTACTTTTCAGATCCAGAACAATATCGAATAAATTCTTCAGTTCATTTTCCGTAAGCACGGCTGACGGTTCATCCATAATAATCACCTTTGCGTCAATGGACAGCGCCTTGGTGATCTCGATCATCTGCTTCTCGGCAACGCTTAAATTCTCAACGGCCTCTTTCACATCAATGTTGTAATTGAGGCTGTGCATCAGTTCTTCGGCCTTTTTATTAATATCTTTCCATTGAATTGCCTTCTTCCCCTTTTTCAGCCGCCCTATAAAAATATTCTCCGCTACGCTTAAAGACGGAACCAGATTAAATTCCTGATAGATGATCGACAAGCCATTTTTCTGGGCCTCGAGGGGATTTTTATTCATAACCCGCTTGCCGTGCATCCATATCTCCCCGCTGTCCGCAGAGTATACTCCGTTGAGTATCTTCATCAAGGTAGACTTTCCGGCGCCGTTTTCTCCAACCAGCGCTCGGATCTCTCCTTTATTGACGCGAAATGAAACATCATCTAAAGCAATAACTCCGGGAAATCTTTTGGTAATATTCTTCATTTCCAATATAACATCTGACATGTCTGACCTCCTAAGTTTAACGGATATTCAACATCCGCATGCTGTTTTATTCCAGCCGGCAGCCCGGTGTACAGGCTGATGTTGAAACAGTAAGGGAGGCGGACCTCCCTTACGAATGTTATTGATTATAACCATGATCAATACTTTCACAGTTTTCTTTTGTAACAGCCAGACATTCTGTCTTATACCAGGTATCCACCTCTTTGCCTTCGATCACATCTATGGCAACATCGAGAGCGGTAATACCTTCCCATGACGGAGACTGCGTACAGGTACCAAGCAGGCTGCCGTCCAGCAGAGCTTCTTTGGATTCATCGCCCATATATCCAAGGCCCATGACTTTAATCTGGTCTTCTTTCCCCGCTGCCTTTACGGCTTCGATTGCTCCCAGAGCCATCGAATCATCCTGTGCAAAGATCATAGCCAAATCCGGATAAGCCGCAATCATATCGTCTGTCGCTGACATTGCTTTTGCCTTGTCCCAGTCGCAGATCACCTGCTGTACAATCTCAATCTTGCTTCCCTTAATTCCTTTTTGGAAACCTTCTGTTCTGTAAATCTGTGCCTCCTGGCCTGCAAACCCTTCCAGTGTGACGCATTTTCCGCCTTCCGGCAGCTGCTCAACGGCAAGCTTTCCAACGACTTCCCCCTCATAACTCGGGTCACAGCAGACCAGAGAATCAGTCAATGCTTCTACAGATTCATCAACACGCGTATTGCAGACAATCAAGGGCAGCCCGGCATCGTGGATTGCTTCTACAATCGAAACAGAGCCCGCCATATCGCTTGGCGTCAGTATCACCGCATCAAAGTCCTGCTCGATGATGCTCAGTGCCTGGTCGTACATCACCTGATTATCCGTTTTTCCGTCCAGGATCTGAAGTTCAACCCCCAGCTCCTTTGCATGTCCTTCCATCGCACTGTTTAAGTATCCGAAATATGGGGTTGAAACCAGTGCATTCAGATAGGCGATTTTATATCCGCCGCTCTTTGCTTCCCCATCCGTCTTTTCCTCTTTGTTCTCTTTCGTATCTTCTGTCTTTGTTTCCGCATCCTTTTTCTCCGATTCCCCTGAGCCACATCCGATTAACATAGAAGCAGCCAATGCAACACTAAGAACTACACTCAACATTTTCTTTTTCATACGATTTCCTCCTGTTTTTAAATTGTTTTTGATTATCATTAAAGCTTTCATCCCAGCTTTAATTTCATTGCATTGATCGTGGAAAGAGATTAAGTTTCCTCAAACTTCCCTGCCAGCTGCTGATTCAGGTCAAACACCTTGCGGAGGCCATTCACATCATCCCTGGCCTTGCCGGATGCATCTGCAAAAGGGCTTTCCTCAATAAAATCCGCTACGTATTCGAGCCACTTTTTTCCGATCTCGCTTTTCCCGAACTTCTCCGTATACGTCATCATATCCTCACACTCAACGAATACCAATGCTTTGTTTCCCAGCATAAATATGTACTCTTCCTTTGTTCCCGCAGCCTTCAGACACTCCAGCAGCTCGTCCCATGGATGCAGATGCGCATTCACATAATCCTCCAAACGCTCCGGTTTAATTTCATTTACAATACAATATTTTTTCATACCCTCACGATAACCTCCTTCACTTTCTCTTTTCGTGAATCAGTTGCTCCATTTAACTTCCTGCCGCGGCAGTATAAAATACCCCCTTTCCCTTCTCTGTATTTTTTTCGTTTTATACGGTTCGTATTTCTCCGTTTTTAGAAAAACGTTTTTCTAAGAGTTAAAAAAAATTTTGATTGATTGAGTGCCGTCCCTTTTTTACTCTTAAAACTTGTCTTAAGCATATTCCCATAACCCCCTTTTGTCAATGCTTTTAACAGAAAAACGATTTTTTTGTACAAAATATAAGATACCGTACACTTAATTTTATACACAATTCACAAAAAACGTTTTTCTTGGGACGGGGTTTTTGTGTATGGGGGTCGCTGCGGAAAGCGGACATAAGGGGGGCTGGAAACGGGTTATGGCTGTAAGGAGGAGTTTAACCCAACACAGCGGATTTGTACAGGCGGCGCGTAAAATATTGTCCCCGCTCGATGCAGCCCCGCCCGGCCGGCAGGATCCACAGCTCCCCTCCGGCATCCCCCACAGAGGGGGTTTTTTAACCGTTTTGATGAAGCCCAGCCTGGCAGGAATGTGGAGAGTGCTGTGTGCCGGACATCACGGAGCAGCTTCTGGAAGTATAGAGCGCACGGTCTAGAAGTACTTACACAGCAGGAGCCGCCCCTGAGGGATGAAAAGTGATTTTCCAAAATCACTTTTCAGTACAATCTAAGGCGGGAAAGCATCAAGCTTTCCCGCTGCATATTGTACGTGCCCTCAGGGGCGGCTCCTGGTGTGTTAGTACTTCTCCGTAAGCGGGTTACTTCCAGAAGCTGCCCCGTGATGTCCGGCACACAGCACTCTCCACATTCCTGCCAGGCGCCCCTCCAGCCAACAATATTCCCCTCTAACCGCCTACCAATCGGCCAATATCCAGTCTTCGGGGGCATCCGCCACTGTTGATTTTCGTACCACAAGCCTGCTATCCATTTTGATTCCCACGGGTGCTCTTTTTTCCCCGGGATTATCGATCCGTTCCATCAGCAGCTTTGCCGCCTCGATTCCGGCATGACGTTTTCGTATGTGTATGGTGGATATAGCCGGTTCTACAACGCTTGATATGAATACATCATCGTATCCGATCAGTTTTACTTCATCAGGTATTTTTTTTCCGTATTCCCTCAGAAGCTTCAGTGCGCCTACAGCCATCTGGTCGTTTGCACAGAAGACGCCGTCCAGTCCCGGTACGTTGTCCAAAAGCGCTTTCATTCCCCTGTATCCGCTTTGGTGACTGTAATCGCCCCTCACGATCATCGTGTTTTTATCCACTGGTAAATCGTTTTTTTCCATGCTGGTTAAATAACCCTGCACACGCTCTTCCGCGACCTCCATGATTTCAGGGCCTGAAATATGAACAATTTTCCTGCAGCCGCAGTCTACCAGATGCTGCACTGCCTTCTGCGAATTCTCATAGGCATCAAAATAGACGGAATCTATACCAAACTGGGTGAAATCTCTTTCCATACTGACAAGTGGGATCGGCTTATACCGCTGGGACGCCTTGGTCAGCTTACTCAAATACTTCTCCCTGTCCTCACCGGAAACAAGCGACACAAAAATAATGCCGTCAACACGGCTTGAAATCAAATTCTTGAATATATCCTGCTCCCGTTTTGCCGCATCCCTGTCCCCATATTCCCCCCGCGTGTCGCAGATAACCATATGGTAACCGGCGCGCTCGGTAATCGAAGCAATCCCTTTTATAATATAGGGATAAAAAACACCGCAGATATCTTCCGTTATAATTCCGATCGTCCCCGATTTGTTACTCTTCATGCTTCTTGCAATTGGATTTACCTCATATGACAATTCCTCTACTGCCGCTTCCACCTTGCGAACCAGTTCCGGACTGACATATTTTGTTTTATTTAAAACATTTGAAACCGTAGAAATAGAAACTCCGGCCTTTTGCGCCACATCTTTTATTCCATGCATCTTAGTTATCCGTACCTCCTCTGAAGGTCCTGCACCGCTATCAATCCATTACATTATAAAGTATTTCCCCAAACATATCAATCGGGATTTAGCGGCGGGATTTAGTCCAGGGCGGATGGAAGGGGGACTGGGGGACGCTTACCGTGAGCCGGGAGATGCTGCGGCAAGTGCCTGCCCTGTTGGAAATACAGCCCGCTGCGCCAGACAGCAGTAAGAGGAAATCCGCAGAACCAGCCGGAACCGAACACATTCACCGCTTAATCTGATGATTAAGCGCCTCAGGTGTTCTAAAAAGCTGCTTCGGGAGCAGCTTTTTTCCGGCTGGTTCTGCGGATTTCCTCTAACTGCTGCCAGGCTCGCTAAAATGCATTTCCAACAGGGCAGGCACTTGCCGCAGCATCTCCCGGCTCACGGTAAGCTGGTTCATCCGGCCGGTAGGTTATGACCCGTTACTAAGGTGGGGGCTCAGACGGAGGCAGCGGATGGAGTTGCAATGGTGGACATGTATTTCTGTGTGCAGGTTACTCGGGGATAGATGCGGCAACTCACTAAAAGGGCTGCCGAAAATATCCCTATGCCTTACCCCACATTTGAATCCCGGGCCTCAAGATAGAATTGATATCCCTGGAAATCCCCCATAAGTAATGGCATTCTAAGCCCAGCATTCATCAAAGTATCCCCATGATATATCAGCCCGGCTTTTTTCTCCTGATATCTTTCAGCTGCTAAAAGCCCCTGCAGCTGAAGGATATGCAGGGGCCCATTCGCCCTCCCCCGCATCTGGACATAGTGAACCAATACCTTTTTTTTATCTTTTGATACGAATTCCCAGGCACAGATATCCCTTCCTTCATCCGGATTCACAAGCCTGAAGTAATCACCATGCATAATCAGCTCTGCATATTGTTTATACGCTTCAATCTGCCGTTTCACCTCTTCCTTTTCCTCCAAAGACAATTTCCCCAGATCCATTTCATAGCCAAATCCACCTGTCATCGCTGTCATTCCTCTTGTGTGGAGAGAAACCGTACGCCCGGTCTGATGGTTTGGACAGGCTGATACATGACTGCCCATGGCTGAAGGCGGATAAACCATGGAGGTTCCATACTGTATCATCATTCTCTCACCCGCATCTGTATCATCACTGGTCCAGATCTGTGGGCAGTAATAGAGCATTCCAGGGTCAAATCTCCCGCCTCCGCCAGAGCACCCTTCTATCAATACATCAGGATGCGCCCTGACAATCCGTCCCAGTATCTGATATAATCCCAGCACATACCGGTGAAAGATTTCTCCCTGGCGGTCTGTCCCCAGCAGCACAGAGCCAACTTCTGTCAGATGCCGGTTCATGTCCCACTTCAGATAAGCGAAGCCTGATTCAGACAGAACCTGATCCACAGCCTCAAAAAGGTATTCACACACGTCTGCCCTGGCCAAATCCAAAACATACTGCGATCTGCCTGTGGAACATGGGCGTCCCTCTATATGCAGACACCATTCCGGATGCTTCCGATATAATTGACTGTCCTTTGAAACCATCTCCGGTTCCATCCAGATCCCCGACTTCAGCCCCATCTCCCGCAGTTTCCCAACTAATGGCTTCAGTCCCTCCGGAAGTTTCCGCCGATTGACTACCCAGTCACCAAGTGAACTTGTATCATCTTCTCTTTTCCCAAACCAGCCATCGTCAATCACCAGCATCTCAATTCCCAGTTCCACGGCTTCTTTCCCAATCTCAAGCAGCCTTGCACTGTTAAAATCAAAATAGGTAGCCTCCCAGTTATTAATCAAAATCGGGCGCCTTGTGTCCATCCATCGAGGATTACACAAGTGGTTGCGATAAAAATCATGGAAGTTCCTGGACATTGCACCAAGCCCCTGATCCGTATATGTCATTACCACCTCCGGCGTCTGAAATGCTTCTTCTGTCTCCAATTTCCAGGTAAAGTCCTGTGGATGGATCCCCAATAGAATCCTGGACGTACCATATTGAGAAACTTCTGCCTCCCCCATAAAATTACCGCTGTACACAAAGCTGAATCCATAGGCCTGCCCATGTACCTCATTCGTCTCAGGTCTTACCAGTGCCAGAAATGGATTCATCTGATGGCTGGATGCCCCTCTTCTGCTCTCATAGACCTGTCTTCCCTGAAATAGTTCCTTTCTCTGCGGTGTTCTTTCCATGGCCCAGCACCCCGGGAGAGACACAAGCTCATACCTGCTGTCCGCAAACTCTACGCAGGAACTTGCCGCCTTTTTAATATATACAGCCTTCTCACCCTCATTGATCAGTCTGACTGACCGGGTAATCATATCCATATCCCGAAACACTGTATAGATCAAAACGGCCTTTACTTTGGAATATGTATCCGTCAATGTGATTTCCAATGTATCCGCCTGTTTTTTTCCACAAAAGGATGAGGGCAGTCCCGCCAACTCAGATTTTCCCTCATATACCCTGAAGGATTCATACTGAAACCTTACTGCTGCCGCGCCTGTACTATCTTTTATAATCACTGACGGCGTACGATAATCCCCCGTCATATTTCCCGGAACTTCCTGCAGACTCACATCCAAAGAATATAGCCTGTCGCCGCATTCTGCCGGATTCGGAGAGAATTCTCTTTTCTGATTCCACAGCTCTGACAGATCCATGTCTGATATTCTTCCGCCATAGTGTGTATGCAGCAAGTCACCATATTGGGAAACCTGCATACAGTAGCTGCTGCCCGGAGTATCCATCCGGAAACTTTTACTCTTCTTATCAATAAATATCGGCATCATTTCCTCCCTATTGGCATGCGTAAAGAATCTGAATCACATCATCCTGATTTAGTTTTGGGCTGCTTCCAAGCGTTTTTGTCCCAGCCGCTTTTGCTGCCATTTCTTCTATACGGTTACCAGATATCCCTAAATCTCCAAACGTAAGCGGCAGCCCGAGCTCTCTCAGATAATTCCGGTATGCTTCGATTCCCTGTTCTATGACTGCTTCCTGACCGCCATAAGATTCTTCCTCATCGATATTCCAGACACGCTTTGCAAACTCCAAAAACCGCTCTGGCAGTTCCTCTTTTACATGCTCCATCCATGCAGGGAAAACAACTGACATCCCTGCTCCATGAGGCACATCATAGATAGCGCTTATCTCGTGTTCAATCTCATGTGCTGCCCACTGCCCATTTCTCCCGCAGTTCAGGAACCCCATCTGGGCAATCACGGCGGCCCACATCACTTCCGCACGGGCATCATAATTATCAGGGCTCCTTACAGCCAATCGTCCATTATGTATCAGCGCATTCATGACGCCTTCACACATTCGGTCCGACACCTCTGTGTGAGTTTCTGCAGTAAAATAATATTCCATAATATGTGACAATGTATCTGACACGCCGCATGCCGTCTGATAGGCAGACAATGAGCAGGTCAATAGAGGGTTCAGCAGCGCGAACTTGGGACGCATAAAATAGCTGCCCACAGACCGTTTCATCCAGCCCTCCTCATTCGTTATGACCGCCCCTTCTGCTGCCTCGCTTCCTGCCCCCGCTACAGTAAGAACGACTCCTACCGGCAGACTTTCCTTTATCTCAGCCTTCCCCTCATAAAAATCCCAGACATCACCATCGTACGGAACCCCGATCCCGATCGCCTTGGCCGAATCTATAACACTGGCGCCGCCAATTGCCAGAATCAAGTCCAATTTATGTTCCCTGCACTTCATAATTCCCTCTTTAACAAGAGACAGCCTCGGGTTTGGCTTCACTCCCCCCAATTCCTCATAGTATATTCCCGACGTTGCAAGTATCCTCTCTATTTTATCAAGCAGCCCGCTGTTTCGAATATGGCTGCCACCGAAATGAACCAGAACCCTGCTGCCATATAAACTGATATACTCAGCTACCTGGTCCTCTGCTTCTTTCCCCAGCAGGACCCGGGTAGGCACAGTAAATTCAAATGTCCGCATAGACCTCGTCTCCTTTCAGAATCACATCAATCCGCCTCAGTTCTTCCTCCGTAAAAGATAGACGCTCAAGTGCCGCCAAATTTTCCTCAATCTGCCGGGCGCAGCTTGCCCCAATAAGAACCGTCGTCACCTCTGGACGCCGAAGAACCCATGCCAGCGCCATCTGAGCCATCGTCTGCCCTCTTTCCCGTGCAAGATGCTCAAGTGCCTTTACCTTACAGATTTTCTCCTCTGTAACAGCATCCTTCTGTAAAAAGATGGATTCACCCGCCGCTCTTGAATTTTCTGGAATACTGTGATTATATTTTCCGGACAGTAAGCCCTGTGCCAGCGGGGAATATGCAATCCCCCCGATTCCCAGTTCCGACATCGCTTCAAATACGCCGTCCTTCTCTGCATCTCTTGTAAACATATTATAAAGCGGCTGCACAAGCAGGCAATGAATTCCTCTCTGCCCCAAAAGACGTTCCATCTTCCGAATTCCTTCGCCTGTATAATTGGAGACGCCTGCATATAATGCTTTCCCCGAAGTGACTGCGTAGGCCAGCGCCTCCGCTGTTTCCTCCATCGGAGTGTCCGGATCCATACAGTGGTGGTAAAAAATATCCACATAGTCAAGCCCCATTCTTTTCAAACTCTGATCCAGACTTGCCATAAGATATTTTTTAGACCCGCCAAACCCGCCATAAGGTCCCGGCCACATTTCATATCCGGCCTTAGTGGAAATAATCATCTCATCACGGTAAGGCATCATGTCCAGCTTCATGATCCTGCCAAACACTTCCTCTGCACTTCCGGCCGGAGGGCCATAGTTGTTCGCAAGGTCAAAAGAAGTGATTCCCAGATCAAAAGATTTTCTGGTTATCTCTCTGCCATTCTCAAAACTGTCCCGGCCGCCAAATCCATGCCAGTATCCCAACGAAAAGGCACTCAGCAGAAGCCCGCTCCTCCCGCATCTGTTATATACCATCTTACGATATCTGTTTTCATCTGCCCCATATCCCATCTCATTTGTCATCCTTTCACCGAACCGGCAGTCATTCCAGCAATAATATACTTCTGCGCAAAGACATACACCACCATAATTGGCGCCAGTGTCAGCACGATGACTGCACAGATCAGATTCCATTCGCTCGTATACAGACCCCAGAAATTATATACCGAAATGATCATGCCCCACTTTTTTGAATCATTCAGAATATACAATGGTGTGATAAAATCATTCCAGCAGCTGATAAACGTCAGCACACTTGCCGTAATCGTAACCGGCTTTAAAAGCGGGAACACAACATTAAAAAATAGTGTAACTGGTCCGCAGCCGTCAATGACCCCGGCCTCATCGATTTCACGGGGCACCGTTACGATAAAGCCATGAAACAAAAAGACCGCAAAAGGAATCGCTAAAGCCGCATTCAACAGTACCATGCCTTTATATGTATTCACCAGATGCAAAAATTTCATAACACGGATTGTTGTAATGTAATTCACCGGGGCAATCAGCCCGACAAAGAAGAAGTAAAAGCAGAAGCGGTTCAGTCTGGATTTATATCTGGAAATGACATATGCCGCCATTGCGCTTGCCAGAATACCTATGATCACGCAGAATACAGCAATAAGCAGGCTGTTAAAAAAGGAACGCAGCATATGCCCCTCCCGGATGACTTCCAGATAATTGCCAAATTCCAGCGCTGCAGGCCACTTCATATTCATTCTCGCCGATTCCTGCGTAGTTTTCAGGGAGTTGAGTACAATGAGTCCGAACGGTATCAGTACCGTCCCCACGAATGCCCATGAGACAACAATTCTCAGAATATTCAACCCTTTTTTCTTACTCATCCCTATTCCTCCTTTGGTGTAATAATCTTCAAAGTGCTGATTGCGATGATAGCCGTAATAATAAATACAACCACATTCAGTGCCGTGGACAACCCATACGCCCCCGCTGAATATGTTCGGAATACGGCAGTAGACAGCACTTCTGTTGCATTGCCCGGTCCGCCTCCTGTCAGAGAGAACACAATGTCAAATACACGCAGCCCGTGAATCAGGTTCAGGATCGTATTGACCACTATTGAGGAGGACAACAGCGGTAAAATAATATATCGCAGCTTGCTGAAGAATCCGGCTCCGTCAATTTCTGCCGCTTCATAATAGGTGTTGTCAATCATCTGAAGCCCGGCAAGAAATATCACCATATTCAGTCCGACCTCCCGCCAGGTTTCCACCCCTATGACAGAAAACATGGCAATGCTTTTATCCACCAGCCAGTTTTTTGCCAGAAAATCCAGATTCAGCCACTTAAGTATCTCATTCAGTACACCCCACTGCGGATGTAGCACCGAAGTAAAGATGATACCTATAATCAACGGAGAAATGGCAAACGGCAGGAAGTATATCCCCCTCAGCAGCTCTCTTGATTTAAACTTTGCATTCAGCAAAAGCGCCAATGCCAGGCCAAACACACTTTTTAGAATTGTTGTCAATACTCCGAAGACCAGCGTATGTCCGATGGCCGTCAGGTAATCTCCCTGGATGGAAAATATCTTTTTAAAATTTTCCAATCCTACAAACTTTATATTCGCGCTCATAGAATTCCAGTTTGTCAAAGAGTACCCAAATGAGATAAGACACGGTATTACAAACAAAGCTATATATAATAACAGCGCAGGTACCAGAAACCCCTTGCTGTATATCTTTTTCCGATACATAAATGCTCCTTTCCGCCTAGTACAGCAGCACATTAATCTTTCAGTAATAAGTGCCTGATATCTGCGTCAGAGGTGTGCCTGCTTTCGCGACGGCGTAATGGTTCCTACGTCTAGCGAAAGCAGGTGCAGCTATGGCGTAGAGAGCAGGTGCTTATTGCTGAATTATTAGTGCAAAGCTGTACTGGTGCCTCCCGGTGTAGATAGCGGATGCTATATACCGTCATATTTACGCCGAGAGGCACGTGTAGAACCGGGAGGCTGCTGCTTCTTTATACAGACGACCTCCCGATTGATTGTTACTGTTCATCCCCTTAAGGCACATACAGTAACGATTGATTTACTTATTCATTTTCTGCAGTCGTATCAAACATCAGCGCTCTGTCCTCATCAATCTTTTCCAGCACTTCCATCGGTGTCTTGCCGCCCATATAAAGGTCCTGATATGCCTTTCCTACATTATCTGCATTATAGAATGGGATAAGGCTTGCAAAATCCATCCCTGTTCCGGCCGTAGCATTTTCAATCAGACTGGTCCATGAACGCGGAGTTTCAACCGTTACATCCTTCAGTGAAGCTACAACTAATTTCTTCTTATTATCATAATATCTCTGTGCATTTTCCTGTTCTGTCATAAACCGAAAGAATTCCTTACATTCTTCTACATATTTGGAATCTTTATTAATTACTTCTATCTCACCGCCGTTATTGTGTGAAAAATATTGATTGTCGCACAGCGGAACCGGGAACATTTCCCATGTGTCTGCACCAAGATCAGGATATTTTTCTTCCAATTCCATGGTAAATGATGTATAAGTCAAAAGCATTGCCGCTTCCCCATTTGCCATAACATCAAAGGCGCTGTCCCAGGGGTCTGACATAAAGTTGTCGCCAAAATAGCCAAGGTCTACCAGCTCTTTGATCTGCTCTGTCGCTTCCAGCGCCTCAGGAATATCTGCAAACTTACCTTCCGGCGTATTCAGCTTATCCAGCGTTCCCGGGTTGTTGTTCTCAATCAAAGTTGTCATCTCCAGCAGCCACAGGCACTGTCTCCATGAATCTACGCCATCCATATAGATTGGGCGCACCCCGTTTTCCTTAAGTGTGGCACATACCTTCTTAAACTCATCAAAACTTTTCGGAACGGAAAGATTATATTTTTCGAATATGTCAGGGTTAAAGAGCATTGCCCAGCCATCCACTGACCACATATCCAAACCGACGATTTTGCCGTCATAGGTGGACGCATCCACCGCCCAGTCTTCCAGCCTTTCCACCCAGGGTTCATCCGACAGATCGGTAAAATACTTCTCCGGCATATACTCCAGCATGCCATTTCCGCCATTACAATAGAAGATATCGGGGCCTTCCCCTGACGCCAGCTTTGCCTTCACAATATTTGTATACTGGTCATCCGGATTCAGTTGATAATCCACCTTTATCCCCGTTTTTTCCGTGAATTCTTCTGCAAGGGTCCGGTCAATATCTGCTATCCAGCTCTGGGATGCGGCAACCGTAATCGTTATATCCTTCTTAGCCTCGCCCTTACCTTCTTTTTTGCTGTCCGGCTGACTGCAGCCTGCAAGCCCGGCAGTCATGGCTGCTGCCATTGATAAAGCAATCACACTTCTCCATACATTTTTCCTCATACCTTTTCTCCTCTCTGAATCTCCTGTTTTAAACCTCTTCCAACGCATCTGTCTTCCCGAAGGAAACTTTTACTCCGGTTCCCGGAGCCGCCCATCGTGCAGCATTTTTCATGACAAGCCTGATCTCATCCTGATAATAAATGGGATACTCCTCATGTCCCGGGGCGAAATAAAACACCCTGCCTCCGCCCCGATGATAACAGCAGCCGCTGCGGAGTACATCCCCCCCTGCATACCAGCTAATAAACACCAGATCATCCGGCGCCGGTATCTCAAAGGGTTCCCCGTACATTTCCGAATGCGGAATTTCAAAACACATATTCAGCCCCTGGGCAATCGGATGGCTGCGGTTCACGACCCACACCCGTTCCTTCTCTCCGATCTCTCTCCATCGCACCTCTCCCGTTGTTCCCAGAACACGGTCGAATACTTTTGACTGTGCGGATGAATGCAGAATCAAAAGCCCCATCCCGTCCCAGACTCGCCTTTTAATCCGCTCGACCAGATCATCTTCTACCTGTTCATGTACCATATGTCCATACCAGATCAGGACATCTGTCCTCTCCAGCAGCTCGGTGCCAAGTCCCTGGTGCGGCATATCCAGAGATACCGCCGTTACTTCAAATTCCGATTCTTCTCTGTAAATATCTGCGATTGCCTCGTGAATTCCTTTTGGATAAATTGCTTCAATATGTGGATATTCTTTTTCCAATATATACTCATTCCAAACAGTTACCCGTATCATTGATTCCCTCCTGCTTTATCCATTATTCGTCTTTCATGTATGTTTGCAAATACTTCTGCACGTCTACCGGAAGCCCTGTATGTGCGCTTTCGATTGCTGCAAACAAAAGTGCACAGCATTGCAGGTTATCGTCCAGATTATTCGGAGGTTCCTCCCCTCCATCCAGCCATTCCACAAACATTTCAATGAGCCAGGCATGGAGCCATGCCCTTCTCTTCAAAAGAGGAATATGTATTACTTCTTCACTCTGCAGATCCGTGGAACGTATCACATTGACCTTCTGATGATCCATGACCACGGTTCCAAATTCACACTCTGCACGGAAATATTCATCCTGCCAGGTATTCAGGCGGGCGGCATTCTCCTGAATGCCTTCATAAAGGCAGTGCACTCCATTTTCCATTTCAATCGTAACTGCGCAGGAAGTATCCGACTTTAAAGTACTCCACGGAGGACTCCAGGTCTTGGTGTAGACTGTTTTTGCATTGGATCCCGCCAATGCCCTCAGCATATCCAAATGGTGTATCCCCCATTCCAGAAGATATTCATCCTCCATTTCATACCGGAAGTTTCCTTCCGGAAGCCTGTTCAGGTATGTCTCTGCAAAGCGGCTGGATATATGCGTCAGCCTGCCATAAGTCTCATCGCGGAGCAGTTTCTCCATGGTCTGAGGCGGCTGGTCAAAGCGGTGGCTTACTGTAACAGCCATTTTCTTTCCCTTTGCTTTCACTTTCCGGTATATCCGGCAGCAATCCTCCATCGTACCTGCAATTGGTTTTTCACATAAAATATCGCAGTCAAACTCCAGCGCCAGGTCAATCATCTGTTCATGGAAAGCCGGAGGCACAACAATATTCACAAAATCCGCCTCATTTTCCTCCATCGCCTTCCTGGCATCCGTATAACATTTGTCAATGGACAGCCCTGCATACTCCACGGCATTCACAAAACTGGCAGGATTGATATCTGCCGCAGCAACCATCTCTGCTGTTCCCAGTTCTCTGGTGATATATGGCAGTACATCTGTACACCAATATTCGCCGAACCCGCCCAGCCCGATTTGAATAAATCGCTTTTTCATGTTTTCCCCCTTTCATTGTGCAACACAACTTGTTGGCTCAAAGTATAAAAGGTTTTCCATTTCAGGTAAAGGCATAAAACCGTTTTCCACTTTGGACTTTTTTTACTCTTCCTTTCAGATAATTGTTTTCCGAAACCGCTTTTGCTATAATTAAGTCATAGAAAGAAGGGAGCCACGTAATAGGATGAAGAAAAAAGGCACATTACATACCAGGCTTCTCATGTATTATGGATGCCTGATTACAAGCATCATGTTTATTATTTTTTATTCTTTTTATTTTTATATTGCTGACTCACTGGAAGAACAGGCTTCTTCCTCTCTAACGATGATTTCATCTACCGTATCCGCGCGGATGGATGACCTGATCGAACAGATGAGCTCTAATTCGACCAAAATCCTGTATTCATCAAGGCTTAAAGAATTAATTAACTCAGATTCGCTGTATGGCCAGAATATGGATTCGCTGTCAGCGCAGAGAGCTTTTAACGAGGCTTTCTTTGCAATAATGGGACCTCAACTGCCTGTTTCACAGGTAAACATTTTTAGAGAAGATGGCCATTATATTTCCGCCGGAAATTATACCGCTTTTGGAAATACATTCGATAACTTGAGAGAAACCGACTGGTTCTCAAAAGCACTGGAGAAAAACGGGGCATTTTTTATCTCACCGCCTCATCTGAATGAATGGAGTTATTATCATCTTCCGGTGCTCTCCCTCTACCGCTCCTTCTCCCCGCAGTTTGGCAAAAAGGACAATGCGGTAATAGAGATGCAGCTGGATTACGCTTCTCTGGAAACAGTGATGGATAATATGTCTATAGCCCCACAGTTTTACATTTTGGACGAAAACGGGACCTTTATCTACCCTGCCGGGGAAACTGCCGAAGAACTGCCGCTCTCCTCCATCCGTTCCTATTGGGAAACCATAAATCCATCTCAGGACACGGGCACTTTTACAGCCCTTGATTCAGATACCAAGCTGAAAAAAATTATCTCTTATACACATTCACCCTATACGAATTTTTCAGTCCTTGTTCTGGAGGATGAATACACGCTGTTTGCCCCGGTGCGGGATTTCCGCAATAACCTGCTTTTTATAGGTTTCCTTTCCCTTCTGGTCACTCTCATGGTTTCTTATCTGATTGCCCAGAAAGTGACTGTCCCGATCCGCCGCCTCTATATGTCTATCAAAAATCTAAATCTGGACACTCTTGGGGAACATCAGGATGAAACGCTGCACAGCAGTTTGAATGAGCTGGAAGTTCTCAATCACTCTTTTCTGGAAATGAAGGACAGGCTGGAACAGTCACTGGAAGAAACGATTTCTTCCAAATCCCACGAGATACAGGCTAAGATGCTTGCGCTTCAGTCCCAGATGAATCCTCATTTTCTGTACAACACGTTGACTACAATCAGTATTATGGCAGAAAATGGCGGCAATACAGATATCACAGAGGTCTGCGACAGCCTCTCCTCCATGCTCCGCTACATCTCCGGCGATGAGCCTGGCCTGGTCACAATCCAGGAGGAAACCGAACACACGAAAAATTTTCTGAACCTGATTAAAATCCGTTATGGTAAAAACCTATACTATGACATTCAGATACCCGATGAAATGTTTCACATACGTATTCCTAAGATGGTGGTAGAACCGCTTGTGGAAAACTGTGTTAAATATGCGATGAACGGACTCCCGCCCTGGCATCTGACTGTAACAGGGGTAACAACAGAAGACTCCTGGCAGATTTCAGTCCAAGATACCGGTACCGGATTCTCACCCGAACGTCTCGCAGAGCTTCTGAACACCTTTTCGCATCTTGACCCGCAAAAGGAAATCCCAAACCTGAAACTTAACGGAATGGGCTTAATCAACATATTCATCCGGCTGAAGCTGACATATCAGGACCGCGCCGTATTTTCCATTCAAAATCTGCCGGAGGGAGGCGCCTGCGTAACCATAGGCGGAGTTCTTATACTAGAGCGTGTCTGAAAGGAGGCAAGCAATGCTGCCCTACAAAGTAATGGTTGTTGAAGATGAACCACTGATTCTGCAGAATATCATAGATAAGATTCATCATGTGAATCCTGAATTCAAGGTAGTGTATGCCGCCGCGAATGGTCTGGATGCGTGGGAACATATTAAAATATATTCCCCGGACCTGCTCATCACTGATATACAGATGCCTGTTATGAACGGTCTGGACCTTCTTGCACGGGTAAAGGAAAGTTATCCTGCCATAGAATGTGTCATCCTGACCGGATTCAATGAATTTGAATATGCCCGGAAGGCCATGAAGATCGGCATTCAAGAATATCTCTTAAAACCACTGAAACTAAACCAGGTTCAGGAAGTTCTTGAGACCGTGGGGATGAGGCTGAGAAAAAGGCGCAGCACATTAGAGCGGGATATCATTGTGTCCGGTCTATATGGCTCCAGATCTCAGAGCGAATTGCCTTCGGATTTAAAGCGGGGACATTTTGCAATTTTCTTAATCAGCCTGGGACATCTATGCAAGCAGATTTCCGATTATAAAAACCTGTCCATTTTCCAGAATTGCTGGGAACGGATAAATCTGGCAGAAATCCTGGGATCTGCACCCACACTCTGCCCAAAATGGTGGGTAATAGACGACAAGCAGCCAAACCAGAAATTCCTGATCCTTTCCTGCCCTGTCGGACAAAAAGTTGATTTGCCTGCACTTGGGAATTATCTGCTGCAGAGTATGATCCCTCAAGTCCACCCCCTTATCGTTAACATCTGTGCAGGCAAAAAGTTTATACCCTACAGAGAAATATGGGCCGTGTCCCAAAAAATCCGTGTTCATCTGGAACATCATCTCCGCCTTGCCCGTTCCAGCTTTCATATCGAAGATACACAGACAGAAACTCCCTGTCCGGATGCTGTACCGGCCGAAAGAGATGATTACCAGGATATCCTGCTGAATTTAATCAGCACAAATAATCGGAAAGCGCTTGCAAAAGAGTTGGAAAAGCTGTGCCTCAGCTGGGATGAGTCGGGCGCTCTGCAGCGCTCTATGGAAAAGCAGCTCTTCCGGCTGATGGAAAAGTCTTACCATCAGTTTCTTTCCTCTTCTGATGCAGAAATACTGCATCTTGAATACGAATTTTGCGAAAGGCTTGCCTTGTCACCAAGCTTAATGGGCATTTTTGATTTTATCATGGATGTCTTTGATAACCTTTTACAGTTAGAAGAAAATGATATTTATGAGCCGGAAGAATTAGTACGCCGTATCCGTACATTTATTGAGCAAAACTACATGACCTCCATAAGTCTGGAAACGATTGCCCAGTCTTTTCATTTTGACGGCTCTTATCTCACGAAAATATTCAAGAAATATGAGGGTGAAACACCATTGAAATATATTATAAAATTGAGGATAGAAAAAGCAAAGAAACTCATGGAAACACAGCCTGAGTTAAGCATTAAAGATATCTGCAGTATCGTTGGGTATTATGACCAGCATTATTTCAGCCGTATCTTTAAAAATATCACGGGGTACAGCCCCTCGGAATATCGGAAGCTGCAGGATGCCCCCATACAGACAGAACGTTGATTTAATCTGCAGCCAGCCGTAGTGACAGGATCTGTAACAAACAAAGTGTGCAAGCCCCTCACTCATGAGGGGCTTGCACACTTTGGCGCCGCCGCGATGCCGCCTTGCGGCTATATACCTATCGCGGCGTGTGCATCCCCCAATGCTCATTGCAGTATGATAAGCGTTTGCTTTATTTACCCTGCCCGTAATAAGCCCCCGGCCCATGTTTTCTCAGATAGTGCTTATCCTGCAGCACCTGAGGTGCAGGCGCCACTCCCTGGTTCAGCTGTTCCGTACGGAAAGCCATTTTGGCTACTTCTTCCAGTACAACCGCATTGTGCACCGCCTCGTCAGCATCTTTTCCCCAGGTAAACGGTCCGTGGTTGGAGCACAGAACCCCCGGCACACTGGCAGGATCTTTTTCTTTAAATGTCTCTATAATTACAAGTCCCGTGTTCTTTTCGTACTCCCCGTTGATCTCTTCCGCGGTCAGGGATCTCGCGCAGGGAATATCTCCGTAATAATAATCAGCATGTGTTGTCCCATAGCAGGGAACGCTTCTGCAGGCCTGTGCCCAGGATGTTGCCCAGGAAGAATGGGTATGTACGATTCCGCCTATCCCCGGGAATGCCCTGTACAGTTCCAGGTGGGTCGGCGTGTCTGAAGAAGGATTATATCTGCCTTCTATTTTGTTCCCTTCCAGATCCATCACTACCATATCGTCCGGCATCAGCGTCTCATAATCCACACCGCTGGGCTTAATCACAAAAAGGCCGGACTCTCTGTCTATCCCGCTGACATTGCCCCATGTATAGGTCACAAGGCCGCGGCGCGGCAATTCCATGTTTGCTTCATATACCTTCTGCTTTAACTCTTCTAACATCTCTTTCTCCTCTTCCTTTATTCCTGGAAATCCACAGGTACCCCATCTTTTGTTACCTGCACTACGTTTACTTCATACTCCCGGAAACCATCGACAATCTCTTGGGGCGCTTTTTCATCTGTAATCACATTCAGAATGGAGTCCGTCGGGCAGCTCACAAAGCTGCTGTTTCTTCCCAGCTTTGTGTGGTCGGCCAGGATGTAGGAGGTGTCCGTAACCCGCTGCAGCATCAGCTGGTTGATATTTACCTCGCTCAGTATCTCCGTGGTCATCCCGCTTTCCAGACTCAGCCCGGAACATCCTATAAAACTCTTCTTCGCAGTTACTTTACTGATATTGTTGGAGGCAAATTCCCCCACCATGGCCTCTTTTATCTCACGCAGCTCCCCTCCGCTTAGTATCACCGATACCTTGGAAGAATGCTCCGTATAGATGGCTTTCCCATTGTTCGTGATCACAATCACTCTTTTATCCTTAATGTATTTTATCATCTGCAGCGCCGTCGCGCTGGTATTTATAAATATCGTATCTCCGTCCTCTACCAGAGACGCCGCATACTGGGCGATCCTCTTCCTGTAAAGCTTAATCTCATCCTCTTCTGTATTAATCTCGGTTACGCGGTCGGTCACGGTAGCCCCGCCGTAAAAACGTTCCAGCTTTTTCTGGTCCTCAAGATACTGAAGATCCCTTCGGATGGTAAGGGGAGATACCTGCAGCTCTTCTGCCAGTTCCTGGACTTTTACAAAGCCGTTGTTCTTCAGCGACTGCAGCACTTTATTTCTTCTGTTATCAACTAATGCTCTGCTTCTTTTCATATCTTATCCTCTTTCCACCACTTTGACAGGCTTTACTTTCTAAAGAATGTATGATTAGATCATGTTATTATGATAATTATATGAATGTTTTTCTGAATCGTCAAGTAGTCTTGACAATTGTTGGACGGGAGGCTTGCGTCTGTCCCTTCATTTCGCTGGGTGCATCCAATCGGCAGAAAAACTTGTCAGCCCGGGGAGGCTCCGAAGCGGGGCAGCGTATGAATTCGCTTGGTGGAACATATACCCTTCCGGCTCTTCCTGGTTATCACTCTACGCTGTGCCCCTCTCTCCCTCCATCAGCCTCAAAAACTTCCGTACTTCTCAAAACATTCCAGAGCATAGAGCATGGATTCCTTGGTTGTGCCAATGGCATCCAGATAACCATATTCCACTCCGATAAGTCCGCCTTTGGGCGTTGCCCACTTCTCAACCAGCTCTTTTGCTTCCTGTTCGATCAAGTCTTTGTCGCCTGTTGGGAGCGTTGCCTGTATGTCGATGGCGGCTTCGAAGCAGATGCGGCCCTGTGCGATCTTTGATACTTCGTCTATACCGACCAGTCTCGGCTGATGAATATTGATTATGTCTACCCCCAGTTCGATCAGGTCCTCCAAGATATCATTGATCTTACCGTCGGTATGGAAACGGATATCCATGCCGCACTCATGGGCTTTATCAAAGATCCTTTTATACTGCGGTTTGAATATTTCTCTGAATATGTCCGGGGATATCATCAGATTGTTCTGTGTACCCCAGTCATCGGTTGTATCATAACAGTGAATTCTGCCTTTGCCCAGTCTGTAGGCTTCTTCAATAATCCCTATCTGATAATCCGCAAGCCTTTCAGCCATAACCTCAATCTCTTCGGGCTCTACAAGACAGTCCATTAATGTATTTTCAAAACCTCTTAGGAAATGCATACGTTCAAAGATACACTGGGGGCTGTTCAGCTGCACGTAGAGGCCTTTTTTCTCCGCCTCATCAAGCGCCTCCTGAAGTCCCTCAAAACGCCCTTCCGCCTTAGGATCCGGGAATACATAATCATCCATATCCTCCCATTCCTCTATCGGAATGTTCGTTACCTGGCCCATATCAGAGCCGCTGGCATCATCACTTTCCCACATACATCCCCATTCATCATATTCCCCGTTCTTGGGGCGCACCTTTTTGGAAACTGTATAGTGCGCGCCCTCCGGCCATGTGCTCTTTGGCGGCAGGACGAAAATACGGCATACGTCCCCTTTACCGGCGATCCGGTCAAAGCGGAGTCCAATTCGATCCGGCCCCGTAAACTTCACGTTTCCTTTGATAATCTCATAACCAGTCATTTTCATCCTCCTAAAAATCTAAACATTTAACGAGTGCCTCCCGGTGTAAATATACCGGTAGGCACTAAACCTTACTTTATTTCATTTGGGAAATGTTCTTTTACTGCAGCGAGAAGCGTCTCTGTCACAGCAGCCGTATCAATCAGGTTCTTTGTCTCTGCAATGACAGCATTGCTTGGCGGAAGCATCCCCGCCCACTCAGGACTGGTCAGAACCAGATCCGTTGTTGTGATAAAAGACAGAGCCTCGCCAAATGAACATGATTCCACAGCGGCGTCAATATTGTGCTCATCACAAATTTTCTTTACACTGATCTTTAAAATCGTGCTGGTTCCCATACCATTTCCACACACACATAAAATATTAAGCATCTTTTTTACCTCCTGTTTTTCATTGTTCAGATCCATGAACAGTTACCTTGTTTTTTCAGTAAATTACCTAACCTGCTATCGGAATTCCCAACAGACTTCCAATTCCTTTGAAGATCGCGATAATTACTACCCATATTGTCGCATAATCTGCGCTTCCCTGCCACCATGTTATTTCCATCATCTTAACAGCGAGGGCGGAACCAAGTATCTGAACCAGACCATTTGCCGTACAGATCAGGGCTGCTGCCTTCCATCCGCCGAACTTGTTTGCAAAGATCGCGATGGTCGCATTGTCGAAGAACAGCGGTATAAATCCGGGTACCAGGAAGATCGGGGACTTGAATACTAACAGTCCGACAAGACCGATGATCTGTCCCAGAGCTCCGAAGAGCAGACCGAGTACTACTGATTTTGGAGCGAATGCAAAGATCGCTGCACAGTCAACACCTGCTACCGCGCCCGGAAGCAATTTCTCTGAGATACCCTTGAAGGACATCATCAGCTCTCCCACGAACATACGCACACCACTCAGCAATACGACGATGTTGGCTGTCAGTGTGATGGCGATCCAGATAAGAAATACAACGTTGTTTGTCAGGCCCGCCTGATTCAGCCCTTCTGCTCCCCGGAGCCAGTCGATCTGTTCTTTTCCTACAACAAGCATAATGATTGCAGTGGAAATGAACATAACAAGGGCCGTTGCAATAATGTTATCCTGAAGGAAATTCAGGGATTCCGGTAATTTCTTTTTCTCAATATCATCTTTTTCCGGGTTACCGATCTTTGGAGCCACTTTGTAGGCAATATAGTCTACAACCATCTGCTGATGGGCTACCGTAAAATCAGCGCCTGTGATTTTCTTTGTAGGCTCGATCAGCAACGTGGAACAAATCCCCCAGTAAAGAGCGGTAACTACGGCTGCGATCAGTACTGTAGGAAGCATTCCGAGTCCCAGGAATCTCCAGACAATATATGTACTGATACCTGCCTGAACGATCATAGCGTTTCCTGTCAGGTAAACGGCACGGATCCTTGTAAACTTTCTCAGCGCCACAAGAACCAGATTCAGGATAAATGCTACAAGCAGTGTGTAAATCCCCCATGCAGCTCCTGTTCCCTCTCCGAGAATCGCATCCATCTTCTCGTAACCGGCAGTCATGGTCGGGTATGTATTAAGTCCTGCCCCCTGAATACCTGTTGCGTTTTGAAGAGCCGTCAGAAGTTTTCCGAAGTTCGCAATCAGGGCGCCGGATCCCATTCCCATAACAATAATACCGATGGATGCTTTTGCCGCACCCGCAATCGCCTTGGACACTTTCTGCTTCATCGCAATATAACCGATAAATACGATGATCGCCATCAGCAGAAACGGCTGTCCGAAGATTTGTTTTAAGAGTAAATCAAGAATTGAGTTTAACATTATTCCTCTCCTTCCTTTGTAACAAAATTTTCCTATCTCTTTGTGCAAAATGCATTCTTGATACTTTGTATTATAGTGTTCGTTATGATAATTGTCAATCTTATTATATGATTATTTATCGTTTTATATGAACTTTTTGTTCTTTAAACAAGCTTTACGCCTCGTTAATCACCATTTTATTGCTTTGTATTCGTTTTATGTTCACTATAATTCATATAACTACTGTTTGGTCACAATTCCCAACTCTTTTTCCAGGTATCTTGCCACGCCATCGTCATTATTGCTGAATGTCACACTGCTGGCCGCGTCTTTCAGTGCCTTTACGCCGTTTTCCATGCAGATTCTATAATCCGCGCATGCAAACATGCTCAGATCGTTTTCATAATCCCCGAATACACAGACGTTTTCTTTACCGATCTTCATCTCCTGCATAATTGTCTCAAGAGCAGTTTTTTTGGAGACCTGGCTCTGAAATGCACCTAAAAGGCCATACCCCGTTGGTTCATGGTGTACGTTTGCCAGACTGTCAACATAACTTTTATACGCTTCCATGGCTGCTTCATTTTCCTCGTAGGCCACGATTTTTGCAGCAGTCTTATACCCCAGCACAGAACCATTCCGGAGAAACTCCCTGACCTTGAGTTTTACCGGACAGCCTGCTTTTTGAGACAGCGCCTCGTAATCCAGGATTCTCTTTTGCAGTTTTTCGCTTCCCTCAGAAAAATACATTTCTTCTGCAGAATACATCATAAATGTCATCTTCTGCTCATTCAGATAGGCCAGAAGGCTGGCGGTATCCTCCTCTGCCAGAAAATTGCAGTGGATCACCCGCTCACCGCTTCGCACAAGCGCTCCATTATCCGACAACATATATTCACAGCCTCCAAGCTGCTTATCATAGATGGACATCATCTGTTCGTCACGCCCGGAGGCAAGGCAGACAGCGATCCCCATATCCCTGACTTTTTTCATCACAGAGACCGTATAGGGGGTGATCATTTTCTCATCGTTTAAAAGTGTCCCGTCCAGATCACAGACGACAAGCTTAATTTCGCTCATAGTTCTCTCCTTCTTTTATACAGCGTATTTGTTCCTGCAGCTCCCGGCATATAAGTTCAAATAATTCCCTGCCTTTTTCTGCAGTCGCTGCAGATGCATCTCCGAAGGCCCCGCTCTCTATAAAAGATCTCCATGGCACCGGCTTTTTCCCATAAAGAAGCGGAACCGGCGGAAATTCTGCGGTCGCAGCTTTCATATCCACCAGTTCCTCCTTAACATAGAGCATCAGAGAAGTCTCCAGCTCTCCCGCATGCCATACACTTCCGTTCCACAGAGGCGTGGTCAGAATATGTCCTGCTTTCTTTTCAATTCCGGCAGCCTTCATATGATACACACGATCCCCGGACCCACGATCGGCCAAAGTACGAAGAACCTCTTCAATGACCTTATGGTTTCCATTATGGAAAGAATACAAAATAATCCGCCTGGGGCTGGCACGCATCACACTTTCCACTGCCTGCAGGCAGTAATTTTCAAGACATGCAGGACTGACGGATATGGTGCTCTCAAACTCCCTGGCGGACCATACCTGTCCATAGGTTATACATGGATAATAATACATGTCCTCTCTTTCACAGATCTCTTGTGCAAATGCATGAGCCAGTATTGTATCCGTCCCGAGAGGCAGGTGGAGGCCATGCTCCTCCACCGAACCAAGGGTTAACAGTACGCCTTCGCTCTCCCGTATATTCCTGCTCGCAGTTGTCCAGTTCTGATAAAAAAGATTTCTCATAGCTCAGAATACTTTGCATCCAGTGCAAGAAGTTCTTCTTCATCCTTAACATGCATCAATGCATCCATGATATCGGCTGTCAGCAGCATATTAGCCAGTTTTTCCATGTTCTTCATATGTTCGTCGTGATCCTTGGACGCCAGAACGAAGAACAGCTTGGCGTCTTTTTCCGGATTACCTTCTTCAAAATGTACAGGCTCCTCCAGCTTCATGAAAGATACTGCCGTGTCATTCACGCCTACAGCGCCTTCCTGCGAATGCGGCATTGCGATATTAGGTGCAAACACTATGTAAGGGCCATATTTTTTCACGCAGCCGATTACAGCATCAATATATGCCTGTTCGATAGAGCCGTCGTCCAGAAGAGGCTGGCAGGATGCCGCTACCGCTTCTTCCCATGTATCAAATCCTTTATGAAAGCAAACTCGTTTTTTCTCCACTAATTCTCTTAATAACATTTCCGCATTCTCCTTTTTCCTGAATATTTTTTACAGAATGGAACGGTAAGGTACGTTTGGCTCATCTGTAAAGCAGTCTTCAAATCCTCTTCTATAATGGAACTGTTTTTTATCTTTGTCCAGAGGCCAGATATATTTTCCGCCCACATCCCAGATAAATGGTGTGAACTGATACTGTAACACATCTTTTTTAAAGTTGTAAAGCATCAAAATCTCCGCCGGATCTGCCTTAAAGTTCGTCCATACATCATAGTGAAACGGAATCACGACCTTACACTGCAGAGCCTCTGCCATTCGAAGGATATCTACGGATGTCATCTTATCCTGATTTCCGGCCGGGTTTTCACCATAAGAACCAAAGGCAATGTCTATATCATAGTCTTTGCCGTGTTTTGCATAATATGTAGAGTAATGAGAGTCCCCGCTGTGATAAACGGATCCAGCCGGTGTTTTGATCAGGTAATTGACCGCTTTTTCATCCATATCGTTGGGGCAGGTATTCCGAATATCCTCATCCGCGGTTACAAGACAGGTTCTGTCAAAGGAATCCAGTACTACAATCTCGCAGTCTTTTACCTGAATCACATCACCCGGTTTTACAATTCTGCATCTTTCTTCCGGAACTCCATAGCTGAGCCACTTTTCGACGCTCTTGAGCGGCCCGATAAATGGGACGTCAGGCTCACAGTTCTGCATAACCGCTGCGGCAAAGAACGGGTCAATGTGGTCATTGTGGTAGTGGGTGGACAGTACCGCATCCACAGTTGTAACCGCAAACGGATCGTAAACAATCGGAGCCGCACGCAGGTTTGGCTGCGTCATCCTTCCCCCTGTCATATTGCGCATCTGATGGAACGGAGCCATCTCCTTTGTCTTTTTGCTTCTTTTACCATTGCCGAACCACAGGTCGATTGCAATGTTCGTACTGTTCTCGGATTTGATCCAGAGCCCGGTGCATCCAATCCACCACATGGCGAATGTTCCCGGGGCAACTACTTCCTCATCAATTTCCTCGTTCAGCCAGGTTCCCCACTCAGGAAATGCTCCGAGTACCCATTTCTCTCTTGTCAGTTCATTCACTTTGCTCATTTTGTTTCCTCCTGCCTTAAATGATTGTTATTTTTCATTAAAACTATCGTTTATTATCTTTTCACGCTTATTTTATCATTTATTATGAATGTTTTCAATGCATTTATATGATTATTTTCTTTTTATATGAATATTTCGCGTATTACTTGACTAATCATAAATCTCATGCTATTCTATAGGTGTATTTTCATCGGAGTTAGATTTCACATATTTTTGTAAGTCATTATGTTCCATTGATAATGCCTTACAAAAATATGTGATTTTTTATTTTCTGAGATTTACAAATATTATATTTAGGAGGTACCTATTATGAATAACGGTACAGTAAAATGGTTTAATGCACAAAAAGGATTTGGATTTATCACAAACGATGCTAACGGAGAAGACGTATTCGTACACTTTTCAGGAATCGCTTCCGATGGTTACAAATCTCTGGAAGAAGGACAGAAAGTATCATTTGACATCACAGAAGGAAACCGCGGACCTCAGGCTGTTAACGTAGTTGGAGCATAATCCGGTTTTCGTGATTCGTCAGATTTGAATTCTATGCAAACCTAAGTCAAATCCCCCGCAGGAGTCTGCGGGGGATTTGTTTTTTCCTGTATTATCTTCAAAATATAAATGGAGAGCATCTTATGATTCTCCTTTTTATTAAGTCTATGTTTTCAACATTATTCCCTTATTTTTCAACAATAAACACATTGCTTTTCCTCATCCGGATATGATATCCTGTCTGCACAAATCTTTATTTCTATTGAAAATCTATTTTTTTCTGACACTCGTCAAAGAATCCAGATTTGTAATCACTCTGCTGCTGTTTACACATTACTTGTTCACAACAGCAGCGCCCATTTGAAAGAGGTGCTGCCTATTGAGGGTTTAAAGCCACAGTAAATTATGTTACGAACTGTTACCTGCTTCAAACCGAGCATGCTATAATGGAGGTACTAAATGAATGATCAAATGCTGCAATGGCATCCCATATTTGGAACAGCCATTCAGCTCAATACGGCAGAGGAGGCAGAAACCATAACATTCCAAACGGAACTTGGATTGAATAAAATGCCCATGCGTATTGATCTGGTTTTAATTAAAAAGGACAAAGAGCCGCTAAAGAAGGATTTTGGGAGAATCCTGCGCGGTCATAATATCTTCGAGTATAAGAGCCCTGGGGATACATTAAACATAGACGATTTTTATAAAACATATGCATACGCCTGTTTCTACAAAGCTAATACGGAACATGTTGATGAAATTTCTGCTCAGGACATAACCATCTCTTTTGTATGCAGCCAGTATCCAAGAGAGATGTCCAAAAAGTTAAAAAAGGAAAGAAATATTACCATCGGCCAGGTATCTTCAGGTATTTACTATCTGAGAGGAGATCCTATCCCCATGCAGTTAATACTGATCCCCCAACTGCCCTATAAGGAAAACCTCTGGCTCAGCAGCCTGCGCACAGATTTGGTGCCAGGAGAACATCTGGATATGCTGATGGAGGACTATCAAAAGCATAAACATTCCAAAGATTATCAGGCTATGATGGACGTAATAGTCCGGGCAAACCATAACACATTTGAGGAGGTGAAAGATATGTGTGAAGCATTACATGAATTATTTGCTGAAGATGTACAAAAAGAGGTGGCAAAGTTTACTAATCTGATTGCTCTGGATGTAATTGAGCAGGTGACTGAAGACGTCACTGAAGAAGTTACCGAACAGGTTACCAAACAAGTTACCGAACAGGTCACCAAACAAGTCACGCAGGATGTTATGCGTCAGGATATTTTACTTTTCGTACAAGCTCTAACTGATGATGGCTATACCGATGAAGTTATTGCCAGTCGGCTCAGAAAGTATTTTTCGCTGACGGAAGAAGATATCCGGTACTATCTCCAGACGGAACAATTGTAATAGTAACTGGACACGGGAAAGAAATATTTTGCTGAAGCATTCTGCCACAACACGATTTCCCCCGTGTCCGTTTTATCTATATAATACCTATACCTGCCTGTTTAAGCTGGACGTTTAACAAGTTTCCATAACCTGACATTTATTACAGTCACGGCACTTTTCGAAATCAATCTGCGGTACACGCTGTCCGATGATTCCCAGATCATTCAGATCCGGTTTCACACAGTTATTTGGACATCCGCCTGCCGCAATCTTAAACTTGTCCGGCAATTTCACGCTGGAATACCCGTGATAAAAGCGTTCGTGTATCTCCTCTGAAAGCCCAAATGTATCGATCAATCCATACTGGCATGTTGTGCCTTTGCAGGATACAACCGGACGGACCTTCGATCCCGTCCCCCCCAGTCTCGAGGCCTGCCTGCATCAGATATTCTCTAAGTGGCTCTATATTATCATATGGTACTCCCTGAATCTCGACGGTTAGCCGGGAGGTCATCGTCACTTCACCACTTCCGTAGAGCTCAGCAGCTTCTGCAATTGTACGGGCCTCTTCCGCAGTGATCTTTCCATTTCTTGTGATAACACGTCCGTTAAACTTATCGGAGGTCGTCTTATCTCTGATGAAGACAAGTGCCTTAATCCTTGTTACATCTTCCGCTGAAACTTCAGCCTACGTCTTTTTCACCTTCACATCGTTGAAAAAGACACCGCCTTCTAATGCTGCCGTGTTTGCATAACCAAAGTATCTCAGTCTGTTTTGAAGGAAATACGCCCGTTTCCCCTTTGTACAGACTAACAGCAATTTCTCATCTTTGCCAATCCCCTCAAGTTCTCCGTTTACCGTGCCCAGATTAATATATTGCGCTCCACGGATAGACGGGGACAGACCTACATCCAGAATACGCCATCCATCCGCTTTTCCTTCTGCGTATTCGGCAGGAGTCATACTCACAAGTTCTCCATTGATCTTGTTCAACAGAATATATACCGCCTGGACAAAGGGATGGATTGCTGTTGAGAATGGAGGTGCATATGCGAAATCAGCGTTTTCATAATCTTCCAGGACTGCACCCATGTTGATTCCCATCACCGCAATGTCAACCATCTTATCTACCGCTCCGGGGCCAAATACCTGCGCTCCCAGAAGCTTATGCGTCTCTTTATCCGCAATCAGCTTTGTTACAAAAGATGCGGCTCCCGGATAGTAGTGTGCCTTATCTTCTGTTACTGCAAGGGCCGTCACCACCTCATATCCCGCTTCTTTTGCCTGTGCCTCTGTCAGTCCCGTACGCCCGCAGTTCAGATTCGGGAGCTTCACAACGCCGGTTCCCAGGACTCCCTTGTATTCTTTGACGGCGCCTGTCAGAACCTGTGCAAGTGTCCGGCCTTCCATATTAGCAGAAGAGCCCATGGGAGACCACTGTCTCTTCCCTGTGATCCGGTTTGTTACCATCGCGCAGTCGCCTGCAGCATAAACATCCTCCAAACTGGTCTTCATCTGTCCGTCTACCAGAATAGTTCCTTTGAACATTTCAATGCCGCTTTCATTTAAAAATGCCGTATTTGGCCGTATACCTGCAGCCATAATAACCATTTCGCAAGGCAGCGTTCCCGCAGTTGTTTTCACAGCAGTTACACTGTCCGTACCCATGATCGCCTCGGCCTTTGTACCCGTTATTACACGTATACCCTCCTTCTGAAGATGCTTTTTCGCATAAGCAGCCATTTCCGGATCTAGAATATTGGGTAGAATCTGGGCAGCAAAATCAATCACTGTGACCTGTATCCCCCTCGCTTTCAGGTTTTCAGCAACCTCCAGGCCTATAAAACCGGCTCCAACTACAACTGCTTTTTTCACTCCGCGGTCTTCTGCATAAGACCTTACTCCAATTGCATCATCAGGTGTTCGCATACGAAATACACCAGCAAGCTGCATCCCTTCTACCCGCGGTACGGACGGAGAAGCGCCTGTAGCAATGATCAGCTTATCATAGGAATACTCTTCTTCTGCCTGGGATTGAAGATTTCTGGCTTTTACGACTTTCTTATCTGAATCCAGGCCCACAGCTTCTATGCCGATCCTAACCTCCACACCGGTAAGCATAGAATACTTCTGGGGTGTATTGACAATTAATGCTTCTCTCTTTTCAATCATTCCACCCACGTAATATGGCAGACCACAGCCTGCATAGGATATATCCTGATCTTTTGTTATAATCATAACTTCAGCACTGCGATCCTGGCGCTTTAATTTTGCTGCAGCCTTCGTACCGGCAGCCACTCCTCCAATAATCAATACTTTCATATTTTTTCTCCTTTGGTTTTATAATATATCCAGACTATTTTCTATGACAGCAATGCAATTCATTGACACATTCCGGTTTCATAGCACGGCATACGATCACATCGCCGCCTTCGATTCTGATACTTCTGCCATTCACCATGGCATCAGCCATTTTCTGTCTTGCCTCATTATAAATTCTCGTAACGGTAGGACGGGATATATCCATCTTCTTCGCACACTCTGCCTGAGTAAGCTGCACATAATCCAGCAGTCGGATCACCTCGTACTCATCATATCCGATTGTCACCGTCCCATTAGGAGTACTGCCCTCAGGCAAAAATCCCGTAGTCCCCGGAATGGAACAGATGCATCTGCACTTTTGTGGTCTGGCCATATCATCACCTCTTTTCCTTTTTTCAGTATACCTCATTATGAACATATGTCAATAATAAAATCAAAAAATTATATTAAAGTTAAATTTAAATTTAGACAATATCTATAATATATTCCAGCCATCCTTTACCTAAACAACTACATGCCCCTTACAAACGCTAACCCAGCTGCAGGAAAAAATATTATCAGGAGCCGCCAAACCAGATCCCAAATATCCGGTTCGACGGCTCCTGCCGTTTCGGAGTTCCATCCTGCGACTTACCTGTTAAATTCTTTCACCGCATCAATCATTGCTACTACATTTTCCACAGGAGTCATTGCCTGAATGTTATGTATCGTGTTAAAAACAAACCCGCCGCCTTCTGAAAAAATCCGGCACATTTCCAGTACTTCTTCCCGAACCTGCTCAGCTTTTCCAAAGGCAAATGTTTTCTGCGTATCCACTCCGCCGCCCCAGAATACAATATCTTTTCCGAACTCCTTTTTCAGCTCCCGGGGATCCATATTTTTCGCTGTCCACTGAACCGGATTCAGAATATCAAATCCGCATTCGATCAGCTCTGGGATCAGAGCCTTAATTGACCCACAGGAGTGTTTAAATGTCTTCCACGATGTATTTGCATGGATCCATTTATTAATTTTCTTATAATACGGCATATACAGATTCCGGAAAGTTTCATTCGAGCAAAATGGACACTTTTGGGTTCCAAAATCTGTGCCGCAGGTAAATGCGGCCTGAGGAACATCTCCTACTGTCTCTTTTATTTTTTTTAGATTCTCAAGAGCTATATCCGTCTGTTTTTCAAAAACTGCGTGAAGATAATCCTGGTTTGTCAAAGTGGCAATATACCATTCCTCAATATCCCGGATTCCCTTTGGATGTTTAAGCATACTGCCGGGTACAAATGCCACATCACCGATACCGGTGCCTCCGAACGCAGCTATAACGCCATAACCACTTTTGTCTGCCGATTCGCACTGTGTCCGGATAGATTCCAGATCTTCATCCGATATATAACCGAATTCCTCCAGGTTATCCTCCACATGCAGATTGTCCTCATCATAGTCCTCTCCCCTTAACAGGCAGTCAAAAAAATAGCCGCCCAGAGGCATTTTTGCGGTAGGAGGAAGGCTTCGGTCTCCTGCCACATATAGGAACACATCTCCCCTGGCATCCGTAAACGTTTCAAAGTTATCCGGTACTAAAATATCCTGCCCCCATGGAGTCCGCCACTCCTTACATCCTTCATCCCTGAAACCAAAAATCGTGTTTGGATTCCAAATCTGCGTAGTATCTATTCCCATTACCTGCTTCAGATCCTCATCTACCGTACCCAGCATCTGAAGCGGCTCCATCAGACGCACCGGACGTTTTTCCAAGCCATAATACTCTCTTAGTTTTTCTACAATTGATATATGCACCCCGGTCACCGAGGTTGCGCCGATATCCAATGGTACCGGGCCGCTGCGATGCGCCAGGGCCCTGCTGATTTTTTCCTTGCTATCCATATAAGCTTCTCCTTTCACAGAGGGGTCTGACCCCTTTGCTCACCGTTTTCAGAATATTCTCATTTTTTCTCAGATCACATTTTCTTTCTTTTCTTCCCCAGCTGGTCAATCAAAACTGCCGTAAGCAGCGTTGCACCGGTTACGAAAGTCTGCCAGTAAATATCCACCCCCAGCAGTGTAAGGGAATTGGTGATCAGTGCCATCAGAAGTGACCCGAGGAAGGCGCCGAAAACACTTCCTTCACCGCCCTGCAGGCTGGCCCCGCCAATAATAACAGCCGTGATCACGCGAAGTTCCAGGCCCGTGCCCTGCTGTACGGATGCAGTTCCCATACGGGCTGTTGCCACGATTCCTGCAAAACCTGCCAACAGGCCGACGGTCACATAGTTCAGAATCTTGATCTTGATTACTTTGATTCCGGAAAGTTTTGCGGATTTTTCGTTTCCGCCTATGTAGTAGTTCTGCCGGAAAAACCTGGAATGCCGCATCAGGATGTCGCCTATGATTACGAGTATTATGGCATACCAGATCGGCGCCTGCACACCCAGTACCACCTTCTGCCCTATGGCGTTGAATGCATCCCCCAGCCCGCTTACATTCTGGCCTCTTGTCACGATCAGAGTCAGGCCGCGGAACAGGCTGAGTGACGCCAGTGTTGTTACAAATGCATTGATTTCCAGTTTTGCAATAATAAACCCATTAAACAGTCCTACCAGCCCGCCGATTACTATTCCTACCACAACCGCCACAATTGGCGGCATTCCTGCTTTGAGCACCAGCCCCGCACAGACTCCTGAAAATGCCAGTATGGACCCCACAGACATGTCAAATCCGCCGCTGGCCATAAGATTCGCCATCCCCACTGCAATGATTACCTCAATGGACATGCCCAGAAGCAATGCCACAATATTCTGATATGTCAGGAAAACAGAGGATGCAATCGTCATAATGATGGACAGTCCCAACACAATCAGCACAATTGCCGCCTCCCTCTGTTTTAATAATTTCTTAATCATATTCATATCTGCCTCCGCTCTGCCGCCAAGCGGCACCTTTACTCTGTACTAACACAGTCACCCTTTGCTACGCCGGATGCCAGGGAGATTACTTTCTCTTCTGTTGCTTCCGAAGCCGGGATGATTCCCACATTCCTGCCTTCTCTGATCACCATAATCCGGTCGCTGACCCCCAGAATCTCAGGCAGGTCGGACGAGATCATGATAATACCCACGCCGGTTTCCGCCAGATTTCTCAGAAGATTGTATATTTCACTTTTCGCCCCTACATCCACACCTCTTGTTGGCTCATCAACAATCAGCACCCGCGGGCGGATCCCGAACCAGGCGGCAAGAAGCACCTTCTGTTGATTCCCTCCCGAGAGTTTATTGACCAGCTGCCGGATTCCGGGCGTAGAGATGCGAAAGTCCTTTACCGCATCCTGCACCATCTGGTCAACCTGGTTTTCCCTCAGGAATCCTCTTTTCGAAAAATGGCGCAGCTGGTTAGCAATCAGGTTCTGCCTGATGTCAAATTTTACATACAGCCCCTGCTCTTTCCGGTCCTCGCTCATATAACCGATACCCTGCCGGATCGCATCCTGCGGGCAGCGGATCTGCAGCGGTTTCCCCTCCAGCACTACCCTTCCGGTCTCCAGAGGCTCTGCTCCGAAGATTCCTCTTCCGATTTCTGTCCTGCCGGCTCCTACCAGACCCGATACGCCGAGAATCTCTCCTCTTCTGACCTGAAAAGATATATCTTGGAATGCTTTTCCCCTGGAAATTCCTTCAGCCTCGAAAAGCACCTCCCCTATCTTCTGTTCCGGCCTCCGGCGCCCGTAAATATTTTCAATTTTCCGGCCTACCATGTTAGTTATCAGAAAGTCCTCGCCAATATCTGTGACCCGCGCTTCCGCGATATATGCCCCGTCCCGCAGGATCGTTACACTGTCTGCAATCTCAAAAATCTCCTGCAGGTGATGTGATATATAGATAAAGCTGATTCCCTGTTCTTTCAGGATGCGGATATTCTGGAACAGCTTCTGCTTCTCCACCTCCGTAAGAGAAGATGTGGGCTCATCCAGTACAAGTACTTTCGGCCTAAAAGACATTGCTTTCAGGATTTCCACAACCTGCTGGTTGGCAATCGCCAGTTCCTTTACAGGCGTGGCGGGGTCGATATTTTCAATCTCAAACAGTTTCAGCATTTCCTTCGTTTTATTATACAACTCTTCTCTTTTGATCAGATTTAACTTATTGACCGGCTGGCGGTTGGCAAATATATTTTCTGCCACACTCAGGCACGGAACCAGGCTCAATTCCTGGTGTACGATACTGATTCCCTTCTGCAGTGCATCGTGGGCGGAAGTAAATACCACTTTTTCTCCTTCAATCCAGATCTCCCCCTCGTCCGGCTTATGGATCCCGCCGAGTGTCAGCATCAGGGTACTTTTACCTGCACCGTTTTCTCCCACAAGGGCATGCACTTCTCCCTTTTTCACTTTCAGATCTACCCCGTCCAGGGCGCGGACCCCCGGGAATATCTTGACGATTCCTTTTGCCTCCAGTATGTATTCAGACACAGGCGCCCTCCTTCCTTTTTACGAATTCATTGATACGAATTCCTTTTTATGCATTTATTTCAAAATTACTTTTTTGAATCCCTTTATAATTCCTTTAAAATAGTATGGACGGTGTAATCCCGCCCATACCCTTGTCTTTATCTCTTGAAATACTCGTAATTTGATTCATCCACAATGATAGCGCCTGTGTCAATATAACCGGGTACTCCGAGTACGCCTGCCGCTGCATTATCCGATGTGATCTCCACCTTGGAGTTATTCAGATTAATCAGAAGCTGTGTAGCATAATATGGCATTAACGCCGTCTGCTGAGCAACAGATGCGGAAATAATACCATCTTCAATCGCCTCCAGAATCTCATTGGAACGGTCCATTGCGATGATCTTCACATCTCCTGTACGTCCTGCTTCTCTGACTGCAGTGGCCGCTGCCGTGCCGCCGGTCGCATCCACACAGACGATTCCGTTCAGATCCGGATGTTTCTGCAGAACTGCCGCGATATTCTGTGCCGCAATTACGCTGTCCTGTTTGGTATCCACTTCCTCGATAATCTCGATTCCCGTTCCCTCAAATGCCTGCTTATAGCCTGCCACACGTTCTTCCAGGTTCGTCTGGCCCGGATTATACATGATCGCTACTTTTCCGCTGTCGCCCAAAAGCTCTTTCATCTTCTCTCCGCCTGTGATTCCCGCTTCCACATTTCCGGTTCCGACAAATGCAATTCTGCCTGAATCCGGAAGATCGGCATCTACCGTAACAACCGGGATACCTGCGTCCATGGCTTTCTTAATTGTCGGAGTCAGCTGCTCGTTGAAACCTACCACCACGATTCCGTTCGGTTTCTTTGCAATTGCCTGCTCAAATGCTGTAACCATGGCATTCATGTCCAGTTCCGCAGGCCCCACGAATTCTGTGCGCACACCCAGCTCTTCGCCTGCCATCTCCATGCCCATTTTGTGGTCGTAGAAATAAGGGTCTGACCCCAATGCAGATACCTGAATATAAAGCTGATCCGACAGATTGCTCTGTGAATCCCCATCCGTTCCCTGCGCATCACTCTTCGTGTCTTCCGTCTTTGCCGTGCTGTCCGTATCCTTGCTTCCTCCCTGACAGGCAGTAAGACCTATCGCCATCGCCAGAACCAAAACAACCACAACCATTTTCTTTTTCATAACATAACCTTCCTTTCCTTTTTTCACTTCGTTCATGTTAATTTCATTTTACATAAACATTTCGGTTCTGTAATCAACAATAGCTTACTAAATTAGCATATTTTTATAATATTTCCCCCACAATATTCTACACTTTTTATAAATTGCCTCACTTGAACTTTAAAATAATGCTAATTTCTTACATCTTTCTTGTTTTTGCACTGGTGCAAATGTAATATATACTTATAGTATAGAGGAAACGATATATCTTAACAGGCAGCGCGGTCTGCCTCGACACTCATTTTTATAAAATGTATTTGGGTAAAAGGAGGTTTTTACATGTCCGCAGAGACGATTTCCGTCCGGAATTTTCTGGTTACGGTTTCCCATGCAGCCTATCTCGAACAGGCTCCTATGACGCTGCATTTTATCAACTGCTTCAGCAGTTACTGGAGGTATATCAGCCGCCCGGATAAGGCGGCGCCTTTAAAACAGGAGCTGGACATGCTGATGCTGATCCGAGAAGTTTTTATCTCGATCCCCTTCTTTCAGATGCTGGATGAGAATCTCCCGGATATTCCGGAAGATCTGCTGATTCCAAGAAACTGCATTCTGGCACAGATCTGGGAAAATCTGGAGCAGCTCTCCAATGCCTCCCAGACCTATACTGCCCTTTATTTTGCCTGGAACAGCCCGCACAGTTCCCTGGAACTCACCGGCATGCTTCCCGGTGGAAGCATTTCTGCCCTGTACGAAATTACGATTTAGGAGGCCCTATGTATTCTGTAATCATAGTAGACGATGAAGCTTTATCCAGGTATGCGCTGCACGTAATGCTCAGCAAAAATATGCCTGATCTGAACGTGGCTGCTGAATGTGAGGACGGAGCCTCTGCGGTTCAGGCCGCCCTGAGATACAAGCCCGATATTGTAATCATTGATATCAAAATGCCCGGCATGAACGGACTCACTGCATCGAAAACAATTCTGGAGAATCTGCCGGGAACCACGATCCTGATCCTTACGGCATACGACAGCTTTGAATATGCAAGAGAAGCGCTCATAATAGGCGTCAAAGGATATTTGTTAAAGCCGCTGATAGAAAAGGAAGTCACGGAAACACTTCAAAAAATCACAGACAGCCTGTCCCAAAACAGAGCAATAAAAAATAAAGATGTGGAGGAGAAGGAGATTGTCTCTCTGGCAATCCCGGTTATAAAAAGGAATCTGGTAGCCAGTTATATCAATGGCACGGCTGCGCCGGCTCTGCTGGCGGAATACAGTCCTCTGCTGCCCGGGCTGACCGACTCAGGCTTTTTTATGCTGTTCCCACTTACCCAGTCCCCGGACAGCACCCTGCCTTTTTCGCCCCAGCCACCGGCAGATACATACAAACAGATCATCGAAAGCATTTCCCAGATGATAAACTTTCATAAGAACGTACTGATCGGGGAAGTCTCTTTTCATGTTCTCCCCCTGTTCTTCCACATTTCACCGTCCGATCCGTCCTGGCACGAGACAGCCTGCATGCTGGCGCGCAAGATTATCACTCTTTTAAACCAGCGTTTTAAGTTGAAAAGCGGAGCGGCCTTTGGCGGCGTCTATCATACCTGCCAGTTATTTAAATCATCCTACCAGGAGGCATTGGAGGTGCTCCCTGCGCTTCTGCCCGGCACCGTCATAGAGTACACCCCGGTTTTCAATTCCGCCCATGCCGTCTACCCATACTCTTTGGAAGAACTGTTTATTGACTCCCTTCGCAGCAGGAATACGGAAAGGGCCCATGAGTATGCACAGCAGCTTTTGAACGAGATCTTTACGGCCCGGAATTCTCTGCAGATTTCAAAAGAATATTCTATCCAGTTTTTGTCTGCCCTAAAAAGCCTGCTCCACCAGCTTGGTTTCAGGCAGACCAGCTTTGACCTGTATCCATTCCTATGCCAGATCCAATCCAGTGTCTCTGAACACCAGTTAAAAGAACACGTCAACTATGCACTGAATTCCTTTTTAGAGTTCCTCCAGAATGAATCTCAGGAAAAAAACTATGCACTTATGAAAAAGATCAATTATTATATGGAACGCGAACCGATACAGATGGTATCCCTGGAGGGCCTGTCCAGTTATCTGAATCTAACCCCACAGTACGTAAGCAAAGTATTTAAGGAGGAATACCATCTTAATTTTACAGACTATATCACGCAGAAAAAGATCAGCCTTGCCAAACCACTCCTGGAAAAAGGTACGCTTTCCGTTCAGGATGTCAGTATTCAGGTGGGCTACAGCGACCAAAACTATTTCTGCAGAATATTTAAGAAAATAACAGGGCTTACCCCAAAGGAGTACCAGAAATATGCGAAAACTCTTTAACTCCGCCTCCAGGCTGTCCACAAGGCTCTTACGGTATTTTTTAATCATTATCCTGATCATGTCCGGGATTTCTTTCTATTCCATACAGTCCAGCCGCAGCCTGAACCGGGCAAACAACGAGACGCTGGAGCATATCCAGAGCCTCCAGCTTCTGCTTGTTTCCCTGGAAGAATCCGCTACCACCGCGTCCAATTACTATGCACATCCATCCCCCGACTACCGCAGAAAGTTCCAGGACCAATGTTTAGACGCAATATCCTGCAGCGCTTCTATGCGGCTTCTTTACCCGGACTCTTACCTCTACCGGGATATTCAGGTCATGACCGAGTCCTATATGGATGCCACAACCAGATTATTTGACAACTATAACCCGGATGCCGCCTCCTACCTGTATACAAGAGAGCGCGTCAGTTTGGACTACATAAGAAATAACATCTACAATTATATTTAAAAGGGAATGTCCACGGAACTGGAACTGGCGGATGCGCGGATCCGCCAGAATACAAACGGCCTGAATACCAGCCAGAGCAGTCTCTATATTTTGCTGGTATTCTTCACCATGTTCTGCCTGTTTATTTCCTATCAGATATCCGCATATTTTGCAAAGCCGATTGTGGAGCTGAGCAAAAAATTCCGGCTGGTTGCACAGGGAGACCTGACGGTCAGTTATACGCCTCCCTCCCGGCAGAATGATGAGATTTGCCTGCTCGCCAGCTCTTTCAACAAGATGGTGCTGCAGCTGCAGGAAAACCAAGAGCGCCTGCTGGAAAAACAGCGCGTAGAAGCCCGGCTGCAGAATGAGATGCTGAAAAATATCGAGATGCAGAATTCCCTGAACCGTTCAGAACTGGAGTATCTTCTGATACAGATCAATCCGCATTTTCTGTATAATACACTGAATACGATTTCCGCCATGGCGATTATTGAGTCTGCCGCCCTCACAAAGGACATGCTGGACTGCCTCTCCGGGCTGCTCCGTAACAGCCTGACCGTTATGTCCGAGACCATCCCTCTCGCAACGGAAATCCAGACACTCACCTATTACCTGCAGATCCAGAAAGTCCGATTCCAGTCCCGGCTTCAATACAGGCTGGATGTTTCCCCTGACTGCCTGAACGAGAATATTCCAGCCATGATTCTGCAGCCGCTTGTGGAAAATGCGATTATCCATGGGCTGGAGGATCGGCCGGAGGAAGGGAATATTCTGATTACTGCAGAGAAGACCGAGGATACTCTTGTACTTTCCGTGGCAGACAACGGGATCGGTATTGCTCCTGAACTGCTGGAAGAACTGCAGACTGATAGACATTCTGCTAGGAAGGAGCAAAAACGCAGTATAGGTATTTACAATGTAAAGAAACGGCTTCATCTGATTTACAGCCTTAACGTCATGGAAATCACGAGTACCCAGGGGGAGGGCACTTGTATTACGCTGCGGCTGCCGCTTTTGGAGCCGGCCGCAGGCCAGGAAAATCAGGAAATTTATTAAGCCCGCCAAAGGCAGGCTTATAAAATAATTTATCTGGCAGGAGGGATATTGCAATTTCATTTTCAATATCCCTCATTTAACGCTGTATATTACATAATTGAATCAGTGTTCCATTATATCATGCCAGCATGGATGCCATAACGATTGTCTTATACTTCAGTTCCGCGGGGGCACCGCGGCTTACGCATACAATCGGACATTTTGCCCCGGTTATAATACCAAGCGGTTCTGCTCCCAGCATTTCTATAGACTTGCTGTACACATTGCCCGTCACAAGGTTGGGCATAATCAGCACGTCGACATCCCCCGCACAAGGGCTTTCATACTGTTTTGCCCTGGCCACATCCGGCTTCATTGCAAGGTCCAGTGAGATTGGGCCTTCTACGATACAGCCCGTGATTTCTCCCTCCCGGTTCATCCTTTTCAGCTCCACTGCATCCACAGACTCCTGGATTTTGGGTGAAAATGTCTCTGCAGCACAAAGGATTCCGACCTTAATATGATCGCCATATCCCAATCTATGCATGGAATCTACAATTAACCGGATCATTGCCGCTTTCTGTTCTAATGTGGGATAGACAACCAGACCGCCATCTGCAAAAAACAAAAGTTTATGATACCATGGAAGTTCTGTGATAGCGATATCCGTAATCAGTTTTTCATGTGGAAGGCCGTGCTCCTTATTCAAAACAGCACGCATAATCTCTGCCGTATTGATACTCCCTTTCATTAGAAAGTCCGCTTTTCCATCGCGTACCAGTGCAACCGCCTCATCCGCGGCCTCCTCACGGTTCTTTTTATCGATCACCCATTCGTCTTCTATCTCCGTCTTTAAATCATTTGATACTATTTCTAATATTTTGTCTCTGTTTCCAACCAGGAGAGGCTTTACGTACCCCTCCCTGGCTGCCCTGAGCACAGCTTCCAGCGTATGCGGATCTTCCGGAACCGCCACACTCAGCACCTTTCTCTGCTTTCCCGCGGATGCAGCCCGGATGGCTTCCTCAATTGTTTTTAATACCATAGTTCTCTTTCCTTTCCGGCCGGCATATTATAAGCCCCATTTTCTTGCAAGAACAAAGTTGGCAATACCGGCAATGACTGAAATGATAACGATGGACCAGATACCGCCCATAATACTGCCTGCCGTATCAGAAATATATCCCGCTACAATCGGTCCAATAATTCCGCCGATCTTCGTGACAATTAATGTAATCCCCATCAGCACCATTCCAAACTGTGGCGTACACATTTCATTCGGCATAACCCACTGAGGCCCTGCCGCGAAATGCATGATCAGATAAGATGCCAGGCACAGCATGGATAATGTCATGATCGAAGCCCCTGAATTGATTGCCATAGGAAGGATAATCAATGGGATCACGCTCCCAATAAACGCGATACCGCTGATCGCTGCCCTCCGCCCTTTCAGAAACTTATCGGATATCAATCCGCCGACCGGACTGCCAATGATTGCCCCTAAAAACGTCAGCGACTGGATTGCCGCACTTTGCTCCGGAGTAAATCCTTTTTCATTAAAGAGGATCGGCAGGACGAACGCGAGACAATATACATTCCAGCAGTATAAGAAAATTGGCACCATAAATGTCCAGAAGGAACCGCTCCTTATCATTTCTCTTGTATTCTTATAAGGGGTAAATTTTTTATTTTCATAAGTTTTCACCTCCGCTGTCTCGTCAAGCTCCGATCCCTCAATGATCTCGTCTATATTGGTACAGCCGTATTTTTTCTCGATATCCACATATACAAATAAAAACAGGAGGAATCCGGCCAGGTTCATTGCCACCAAAAGTATTCCGAATACCTGGTTCCATTCAAATCCATGCAGGAACATCTGGGTACAAATATTGGTGGATATCAGGTTCCCCATACCATACATACATGCCATAAATCCGGAAGCGAGGGAACGTTCTTTTCTTGGGAACCATACGATAGCCAGTGACATTACACAGCACGACATCAGTCCTGACCCAAATCCCTGGAACAGACGCGTAGCAAACATCAGGCCATAACTGGACGGCTTCAGGAAGAAAAGCAGGCCTGCAGCTACATATACAAGCATACCGCTCATGCAGACTTTCTTTGCTCCGATTTTGCGGACAAGCAAAGCGCCTATCAGTTCAAAGATTCCCATACCAACCGTACAGACTGTCTGCAAATAAGAAAGCCCGGTATCCCCTATACTGAACCATTCTTTCAGCTGTACTCCGGCCTGCTGCACCAGACTTGTCCCGACATAAATCTGACAATATGCAAGTACAACCAGAAGATACGGTATGAAGCGGTATGCCGGCGCTTTTTTTAATTTTATCTGATTTTCCATATTCTCTCTCCTTTTTACCCTTCCTCAAAACAAGGGAATATAATCTCACAAATTCCTTCTACATACGTAATCTCTTTATCTCATCCACCAATACAGGCAGCACCTGGAACAAATCTCCCACCACGCCGTAATCCGCAATATCAAAGATCGGGGCGTCAGCGTTTGTGTTGACTGCCACGATGCAGTCAGCCCCGCTCATACCTGCCGCATGCTGGATGGCCCCGGATATTCCACAGGCAATATAAAGCCTCGGCACCACCGTCCTTCCGGTCTGCCCCACCTGATGATTATGTGCAATCCAACCGGCATCTACCGCAGCTCTGGAGGCCCCCACTGCCCCGCCCAGAGCATCGGCCGCCGCCCGGATAGTATCAAAGCCTTCCGGCCCTCCAACTCCTCTGCCGCCCGAGACAATAATTTCGGCTCCTTCCAGATCTACATCCTCCGCATTCATGTCCTGAATCATTTCTACAATCCGGGTACGGATATCCTTCTCGTCTATATGGATATCTTCATAAATAATCTCTGCGTGGGATCCCTTCTCTTCCCCTTTTTTGAATACTCCGGGGCGTACCGTTCCAATCTGCGGGCGATGGTCCGGACACTGGATTGTTGCCATAAGGTTTCCCCCAAATGCGGGTCTCGTCCATGCCACATTTCCATTTTCTTCATCAATATCCAGGGCCGTACAATCTGCGGTAAGCCCTGTCTTCAGCCTGCATGCAATACGAGGACCCAGATCCCGCCCGTTATTGGTAGCCCCAATCAGCATGCTCGCCGGCTTATACTTTCCGACCAGCGCATACAAGGCGTCCACATAGGCATCTGTCCGGTATTGCTTGTATTCCGGTCCGTCTACGACAATGATTTTATCCGCTCCCAGCCGGCCGGCCGACTCTGCCGCCGCTGCTGTCTGATAACCAATAACTACCGCGGCAAGCTGACCTCCCTGCTTATCTGCCAGGCCACGTCCCGGATTCAGGAGTTCCAGGCCGACCTTGACCGCACTGCCGTCCTCCTTTGTCTCAATAAAGACCCATAAGTCATTTGTATTTGTATCCAAAACCACTCCTCCTTTAGACTACTTTTGCCTCATCCAGAAGCGCTGCTAATTCTTTTCCGGCTTGTACCGCATTCTTTCCGGTAATTTTAATCCCTCCCACTTTCTTTTGCGGAACGAACGTCTTTTTTACCTTTGTCGGCGAACCTTTTAATCCGATCATGGCATCCTCGATGTCTGTCGTATCTGCATGCGTAATGACATGGATCTCAGCTTTTCTGGATGCAAGAAGACTTTTGATTGTCGCAAGCCTTGGCTCCCATGATGCTTTCGTAAAGGTAACGACAGCCGGGAGGTCTGCTTCGATAATCTGAAAACCTTCCTCCACTTCCTTTTTGATGCGGATACATGCCCCCTCCCTTTTCGCTTCCAGTCCGTATGTAATCTGGGGATATCCAAGATGTTCTGCAAGCTCCGGCCCCACCTGGGCGGTATCTCCGTCAATTGCCTGTTTTCCGCAGAATATGAGATCTATATTTCCTTCCCGTTTTTGGACCTCTTTAAGGCCCTGTGACAGTATATAGCTCGTAGCCAGTGTATCCGATCCCCCAAACGCTCTGTCCGACATCAGATAAGCCGCATCAGCTCCCATAGACAGGCATTCTCTGAGAACCGCCTTTGCTGCTTCTGGACCCATGGACATTACTATGATCTTAGTTCCTTTTGGATCCGCATCTTTCAGCCTGGCCGCCGCTTCCATAGCGTATGCATCAAAAGGATTCAGAATACTGGGTACTCCCGCACGAATCAATGTATTCCGTACCGGATCAATCTTAATTTCAGTTGTGTCCGGTACCTGCTTCACACAAACAAGTATATTCATGATATTTCTTTTTCCTTTCTCTTCCTTTGCCTTCCTATATAATTGCCTGCATATTCCTGCTCTCACCCTCATAAACGGCCGGCTGTTCCTCTCCGTTGAGAACACGCAGAGCCCCCAATGCCAGGGCTTCATTCTCAAACCCGCCGGGATAAGTACAAAGAGGAGCTAATTTTCCAACTCTCTGCCGTATTAGTTCGACCAAAGCGGTACTGTGGGACATTCCCGCCGTCAGAACAATTGCATCTGCCTCTCCGCATAATGCGGCATAGCAGGCTCCGATTTCCCTGGAAATCTGATATGCCAGCGCCTTGAATACCAATTCCGCTTCGGTGTCTCCTTTTTCAATCCGCTTTTCGATTTCCCGCAAATCTTCCGTTCCAAGATATGCTTTAAGCCCGGCTTCCCCTTTTAATAGTTTAAATACCTGTCTTTCCGTATACTTTCCGCTGTAACAGAGGTGTACCAGCTGGCCTGTTGGGAGTGTCCCAGCACGGTTTGGTGAGAATGCGCCGTCGCCATCACCGCTGGAATCATTGACATCGATGATCCGTCCATGTTCATGCGCCCCTACGGAAACGCCGCCTCCCATATGCACCACAATCAGGTTCACGTCTTCGTACCTGCTGCCCAGATCTTTAGCAGCCCTTCTGGCTACTGCCCTGTGGTTCAGCGCATGGAACGACGCCCTCTTATAAAACAATGGATTCCCGGTAATCCGCGCCTCCGGAAGAAACTGGTTTACAGTAGAAGGATCCGTTGTCAGCAGAGGTATTTCTTTCTTTATCCCTTCCTGCAGGCGCATTGCTATTTCATAAGTCAGATAGGTTGCGTGCGTTGCAGATTTGTCCGGATGGTACATGGATTTCAAATGTTCTTCCAGAGCACCTTCCACCACAAAGGTGCCGCCCTCTCCCCCATAAAACATTCCGCCAAAACGGGGTGCAATTGCATCAAAATCAGCGACCTCCATATGGATGGAATTCAGCCACTCCAAAACTTTCTTTGTTTTTAGCTCCACTTCCTGTTCAGAAGTCAGGCTGAGGTCGATTTCTTCTTGTGTATAATCCATCGAATAGTCTTCCACACAGATTTCGTCTTCCCAGACCGATAATTTTGCAGACGTACCGCCGAAATTTAAAGTCAGAATTCTATACATTTTTTCTGTCTCCTTTCCTGGGATTATATTTCTTTCCAGATCTCCGCTTCTGTAGGAGACTCTTTGCCGGGAACCGTATAGAAAAGTCTGGTATAGTTCAGAAGGTGCTCAAAAGTCAGATTTTCTCCCAGCACGTTCTGCTGCCAGTAACCGCAGCCAAGACCGGTTGTTGCAATGATTCCATTGGTATAATACGGTTCACCGCCGATAATGCCATTGTTATTGTTTACGATCAGGCGGCAGACCGGAAGTTCCAGACCGGCATAGCGCTGGTGTTCCTTATTCAAAGTATAGATATCACTGGAATGTCCGGCCCCTTCGTTCAAAAGATTAGCCTTTGCAATTGCAACACCCTCCGCCCAATCTCCGGAATAAGTAATATAATTAGTCACCGGACACATCTTTTCCTTACAGAGAAGTTCATCCTTTCCATATTTATGGATCTCTACAAAGAAGGACTTTACTTCAGCAGGTACATCCAGGCCGATTGCCTTTCCTATTGTCTGTACAGACTGTCCGACATAGTCCGGATTAGCACGATAAGAGCCCTCTTTCTCCTCGAATAGCAGGTTCCTAAGTTTTGCCACGGTTTCCTCCTCTTTGATTACCATAGCCCCATGCTTCACAAACGCCGCAACGATTGCTTCCGCGTCCTCCTCCGGCATGATCACCGTCTGTTCTCCGGTACATGGAATTCCACTATCCCAGATGCGGTTTTCGATTGCACCTTCCGCCAGCGAGTCAAAGTAGTCCTGCATCCCTTTATCAATCACAACCTGACAGTTTCCCTGTCCAACGCCGAGCGATGGCTTTCCGCTGCTGTTTGCAGCCTTTACCATGCCTGGACCGCCCGTAGCGATTACAACGTCACAGGCTGCCATTGCCGCTGCCGTCATCTCTATGGACGGCTCCTCAATCACCTGTACCAAATCTGCCGGGGCGCCTGCTTTTACGATGGCTTCCCGCATTAGCTGTCCACAGTGATTCGATACATTTTTTGCTCTTGGATGGGGACAGATAATGATGGCGTTCCCGCTTTTCAACGCATACATTGCATTGCCTCCAAAACAAGTGGTCGGATTTGTTACAGGCTGTACTGCTGAGATAACACCGATGGGCTTTGCAATCTTGAGGATGCAATCCACATCCAGCTTACCTTGCTCCCAGCCAACGACGCCGGTTGAGATCTTATCTTTTGTATAGCACCATTGTGTCGTCATCGCGGCACGCTGTTTCAGTATCTTTCCTTCCACGGTTCCCATGCCTGTCTCTTCCACTGCTTCTTTTGCAAAAATTTCTGCATTGTCATACACACAACGTGCCGCTGCTCTTGCAGTCCGGTTCAGCCCTTCCTGGTCAAACGAAGCATACACCGCCTGTGCCTCTCTTGCCTTTTTTACCAATTGGTCTATATATTCCTGTGTTGCTGCTGATATTTCCATATTCACTGCTCCTTTCTTAAATCATCCGTGCGATGTCATATGCACTATGTACGCATGTATAGACGTTTCCTGCCTTCTGCGCATCTCCGGCCGTATAGTACTCGATGCCGGATCCTTTGAATTCTTCTTTCATATCCGGATTTGCCCTTGTCCCCAGAGAAAGTATCACGGTATCCGCCGCAACCTCTTGTGATGCTTTACCATCCGCCGATGTGATGACAGCCCCCCGATCGTTTACTTCGCGGATCAGCCAGCCGCATTTTACATCAACATGATGATGGTCCAGGAGATCCGGAATCATCTGTCGTACACTTGGAGATATCATCGGCGTTGCCTTCAGCACTTCGGGCAATGCTTCCACCAGAGTGACCGAAGCCCCCTGCGCCGCAAAGTCAATCGCACATTCACAGCCGACCAGTCCGCCTCCGACACAGACCACTTTCTCCCCGATCCTAAGATGGTTCGCAAGTACATCCACCGCTGTTTTACATTTTTTGTGATCCGCTCCCGGAATATCCGGGACAACCGCATGAGCTCCTACCGCGTTGATGACAACATCTGGATTCAGTCTTTTGATTGCATCTGCATCCATCTCCCGATGATAGATCACCGGTATCTTAAGTTCTTCAATCTCCTGTATGTACCATTTGACTAACTGCCGTATTTCTTCTTTGAATACATGTGCTCCGGCCGGAAGCAGTAGTCCTCCCAGACAGCCGCTTTTCTCGTAGATTGTGACATCGTGCCCCCGCATCTTTGCAATTCTGGCTGCCTCCATTCCGGCAATCCCTCCGCCGATCACCGCAACCTTTTTCTTCATAAGCGCAGGTACCGTCTGATAATAACTCTCTTTCTGCAGTTGTGGATTTACGGCGCAGGCCACATGTTCACAACCGTCAAAGATCTTATAGCAGCAGGTCGTGCATCCGATACAAGGACGAATCTTATCCGGACGTCCCATTTCTACTTTATGCGCATAATATGGGTCCGCCAAGGACGGCCGTCCAAGGACGATTCCATCGATTTCTCCTTTTTCAATAGCTTCTTCCCCCATCCGCGGGTCATTCATACGGGATCCGCACAGGATTGGAATTCCTACAGCCTTCTTTACCTCTTTTGCAAGCGGAATCACATGGCCTTTCGGCATATACATGGGCGGAGCCGCATGGTAAAACGTGTCGTAGATCCCCACATCCACATTCAGCATGTCATACCCTGATTGCTCAAGGATCTTTGCAATTCTGACCGCTTCTTCCAATGTTCTCCCTTTTTCATCCTCACCGGTAAAGTTCCGCTTGTTCAGTCCGGAAATATAGCTCTTTAATCCCAGGCGCATGGTGACAATAAAATCATCTCCGCAAGTCTGCTTAATGCCCTGTACAATCTCCGATGCTGCACGCATCTGGTTCTCCAAGGACCCGCCATACTCATCTTCCCGCTGATTGGTAATTGCCATCGCAAACTGATCCAGCAGATAGCCCCAGTGCATAGCATGAACCTCCACTCCGGTAAATCCGGAACGCTTCATAAGTTCGGATGCCTGTATTACCGAATCAATTTTCTTTTTAATCTGTTCCTTTGTCAGCACAAGACTTTTGATTTCCGGAGAGCCATATACCTCCACAGCGGAAGGTGCATAAAGCCCTGCATAATTTCTTCCCAGTCCCATAGTTACCTGCTGGATGATCTTAGCCCCATAGAAATCAGCCCTTTCATTCATGCGGGCTGCCATCTTGGCAAAGTCATCCGGATGATTCATAAAATTAAAGCTTTGGTCCGTAGGATCCACTTCCCTGTCCGGATACAACGCGCCGGCGAATATGATTCCGAAGCCGCCGCGCGCCCTTTCTGTAAAATATTCCAGCGCAGTCTCCGTATACTCCCCGTGCGCCCCCTGGAGATCGCCATATCCGCCGCCCATTGGCGCTACACACATTCTGTTTTTGAATATTGTTCTGCGAACTTTCAAAGGGGATAATAAATGTTGAAATTGATTGCCCATAACTTCACCTTCTTCCTTTATCTGACACCCATCTTCTTGGAAATGATCATTTTATGTACTTCCGATGTTCCGTCAAAAATTGTAAAGATCCTGAGATCCCGGTAGATCCTCTCGATCGGATACCCTGCGCAGTAACCATATCCGCCAAATACCTGCAGACATTTGTCCGCAACCTGGTTCGCCGTCTCCGTCGCATAATACTTTGCCATAGAAGCCATATACGTCTCATGCTTTCCCGCATCCAGTGCGGCCGCACACCGATATGTAAGCAGTCTTGCTGCATCCAGTTTAGTCTGGCACTCAGCAAGGACAAACTGGGTATTCTGGAACTGTGAAATCGGTCTGCCAAACTGTACCCTCTGTTTTGCATATTCTACAGCCACGTCAATGGCTTCCTGTGCCAGACCGAGCGCACCGGCCGCCACACCGAGACGGGCCCCCATCAGACTATCCTTTGCATTGAGGAAACCTTCTCCTACTTTTCCAATCTGATTTTCCACGGGTACTCTGCAATCGGTATAGAATACATTGTTCAGTCCCACGCCGTGGATCCCCATTTTTCTCTCTGTTGCCCCAATGCTAAGTCCTTTAGCATCTTTATCTACAATAAGGCAGACCGTCCCCTCTTCCGTTTTTGCAAACGTAATAATATAATCTGCGCGGTCGGCATTTGTAATAAAGGTCTTCTGTCCGTTTATGATCCAGCATTCGCCCTCCAACGCTGCCACGGTCTGCATGCCCCGCGCATCGGAACCCACATTCGGCTCTGTCAGGGCAAATGCGCCCTTCAATCTTCCCTCCGCAGTACCCGGCAAATATTTCTGCTTCTGTTCCGGTGTCCCGCTGTCTATAATCGCCCCATTAAACGCCCCGTTCTGACCGGCTACGGGGGAGTACATAACTCCTGCGCCCTTTGAGACCTCCTCAATTGCAACTGCAAGTGCAAGATATCCCAGATGATTCCCGCCAAATTCCTCCGGTATCGTAAACCCGAACAATCCCAGTCTCCCCATCTTCCTCCAAAGCTCTTCAGGGATGTATAAATTCTCCTGGTCAAACTGTTCTGCCAACGGACGAATCTCCCTGTCTGTAAAATCCCGGATCAGATTTCTGACAGCCTTCAAATCTTCGTCCAGCTCAAATCCATTAAATCCCATCATTTCTCCTTTCTACTCAAAGTGTGGTTCCCGTTTTTCCAGAAACGCACGCATTCCTTCCCTCTGATCTTTACTTCCATAGTTCATCCCGATCATAAATGTCATCAGCTCACATGCCTTTTCTGCATCCATCTCATAACTGAGTGTCATAAGTCTTTTGCCATCCGCGATTGCATTCCGGCTGTTTTTACAAATGCGTTTTGCCAACTCCCTGCAGAATTCCATCAGTTTATCCGATGGCACGATATGTTCCACCATTCCAAGCTCCATTGCCCGGGCGGCCGGAACCTTTTCTGCCGTCGCAAGAAGCTCCTTTGCCCTACCAAGCCCTACTAGCTTGGGCAGGCGCATAGTACCGCCCGACCCAGGAAAGGAACCGATAGCGGTTTCCGTAAGCCCAAGCTTTGCGGTGTCTGACGCCACCCGGACATCGCAGGCCAGCGCCAGCTCAAGCCCGCCGCCAAGTGCGTAGCCGTTCACTGCTGCAATCGTAAAGGGCCTGGCTAATTCTATTTTTCGGAAAAGGCGGGTTGTAGTCTTGCTGAACCGCATTGCCTCCTGAGGTGACGCCTCTTTCATGCATGATATATCTGCTCCTGCCGCAAAGCTCCTTCCCTCGCCTGTTATAATAATAACCTTGCAGGATTCATCTTCATTCAGCCTGTCGATCATGCCCTCCAGTTCATCAAGCATCGGGATTGTTAAGGCATTTAGTACTTTCGGCCTGTTAAAAGTAATTGTAGCGATGCGTTGTTCTTGTTTATATGATATTTCTTCCGACATATCGTTTTCCTTTCCTAAGCAGCACAGTCTTTTGACTTAATCCATGTCCCAGAGCAGCACGGGCTTAATGGTTACACCCGTATGGGCATCTTCCATAGCCTGTTCCAGTTCAGTGAAATGATAGAATTTAATCAGTTTGTCAAACGGGAACATTCCTCTTTTGTAAAGCTCTGCCATAATCGGAATAATGGTGTCCCCTTCCACATTTCCCATACGGATAAACTGAACATTCTTACAGTCCTGGCACTCTGTCGTAAAGTATTCGAAGTTCAGTTCATTGATGAATGCCACGGATGCACAACGGCCTCCCATCTTCAATGCCTTCATTCCACCTTTATAACAGATTCCCTGTCCGGTACATTCGGCCATCCCCTGGGCGCCGCCGCCCGTGATGTCGTTCAGGGCCTCTCCCATTTCATCTGCTGTCATCCCTTTGCTGTTCAAAGCAGCATCTGCACCGAGCTCCATGGCAATATCCAACCTGTTCTGCAGAATATCTACCATCACGACCTTGGCTCCCATTGCTTTTGCCGTCCACAGAGCGCCAAACCCAACCGCGCCTGTTCCCGTGATGATCACCCAGTCATTCAGTTTTGGCTTCACAACATTGTAGATTGAACCGGCTCCGGTGCGGAACCCGCATCCTAGAGGTCCGGCAATCCTCAGGTCAAAATCATCCGGGAGTTTTGTACAGTTGTTTATATGAATGGTACTGTACTCAGCCAGAGCGGATTGATTAAAGAAGGTATATACAGGTTTTCCGTTTCTGCTCAGAGGCCCCGGCGTTCCGTAATAGTCCACGCCCCGGATCTCCAGATCATCCACATGTTCGCACGCCCACTGCTGGCCGCTGGAGCAGGCTGCACAGGTACCGCACCATGGCGTAGACATGGCCACCTTATCCCCTACCTTAAACTTGGTAACGCCAGGTCCTACCTGAACGACTTCCCCTGCACCTTCATGACCCAGAACAATCGGGAATGGGAGGCCCAGCCCCCACAGATTAACCTGTTCCGCACGCTCCGTATGGCACAAGCCGCAGCTTACAATTTTTACCTGGATTTCATTCGCTCTTGGATCTGCAATCTCCACATCATCTTCCCAATGGAAATCCTGGTGGAACCCGTCTAATATCGCTGCTTTCATTTTTTTTGACATAAGAATATCCTCCTTTGGTTTTCGTTTTTTTCTTATATATGTATCTTAAACTACGTCCGAAGGCCTTACAATTTACGATACTTTTTACTTGTCGAGATGTAGATTCCTGCATTTAACTGTCCATATATTGACATTTTTTAATTATGTAAATTGAAAAGCAGAAATTTCCTCCCTCTGTCAGGAATATTTCTCGGCATAGAAAATGAGAGTCCCTAAAAAAGGGGCTCTCATTTTTAAAAATAATCCTATATTGTATTCTTCCTCACGACTTTAAAAGTGAAAATCCATTTTCTTAGCGGCATCTACATACGGACTTCCGGACTCTTCTCCTGATTGTATCGGCTCAAATATAACCGAATTCAGGGACATAAGCCTGGATCGCAGAATGTTTTTTGCCAGCTCCTCCGGTGTCATATCAATTTCCCCCAGAATCCAATGGATTCTCATATAAATCCCGGCAACCGAATGATAATCTGAAGAAAATTTCTGTTCCTTTGTGAGAGGGATCCCCGCATTGTGGGACTGATGCCAGTCCCGGTCATACGTCTGGCTGTGTTTGTACATAAAATCCACAAGACAATTCGTACCGGTAATCTCGCACGCCTGTCTTAAAAACTTGCGGTATTTCAAATCATTTTTGAACGCATTTACTGTCGCATTATAATAGTTCAGTTCGTGAAGATTTTCTCTCTTCCAGTCGGCAATGATGCGATGTTCATAAATGTACTGGATTAGGTCCAGTTTGTCCTTAAAATGATTATAAAAGGTCTGCCTGCTGATACCCGATTTAGCCTGGATATCGCCTATTGTGATTTTCTTCAAATGCTTCTCTTCACATAACTGCAACATTGCATCCACAATAATTGATTTTACATCGATCCCCATGGAAACACTCCTTTCATCTTGTGATATTTATCATAAGATTATTATACCAAGTCTCTGCCGAAAGGAACAGATTTCAATACATAAAAATAGGATTTTCATTAATAACCAATAGATAAATCAATGTGAATATACATACACAAATCGTAATAATCTAAAAGGCTTTACAGCTCGCCCCGAGCTTCCCGTCTGGATAATTCTTTCATAATCTCCGGTAATTTCGCATCCAGCCTGTTAAACGAAGATATAATTCCCAACAGACCATACATAACAATCGGCGCCCAGATGTAAAGTGTTTTGATTGCTTGGATTGCCCGGTCCGGCTGCACCGCTCCCCCTGTAGTGGATGAGACAAATCCAAACGCTCCAATAATCGCCGTAATCAGTGAGAGGATAATCCCGCCTCCTACTTTCTGTCCCACAGAGCTAGCCGAAAAGACCAGTGTTTCCTGCCTCTGATGTGTCTTCCACTGTCCGAACTCAATCACATCGGCCACCATACCATTGAAGAACGCTGACGATGGGCCCTGTCCAAGCCCGCGGATCACCACCACCGCATAGTTTACCGGGATACTATAGGGCGCCGCCAGCAGCAGCAGGTGTCCCAGAATTACCAGCCCGCTTCCCATAACCAGCAGGGTCACTCTTTTTATTCCTGTTTTTCTTATTACAAGCATCATTAAGATTGATATTCCCCAGAATATTTTTTCAATAATAAATAGAGAGCTGTACATTGTATCGCTGTTCAGCACATACTTTGTATAATAAGACATCGTGGTACCGTTTACTCCGAACGTAGTCGCCCAGAATACCCAAAAACAAATTGCCCACCACCAGTACTGATTTGAAAAGAGTGCCTTCAGCTGCTTTTGCAGCGGTATGCTGCTCCCCTGTTTTCTAGCTGCAATATGAACGGTTTCCTTACAGTTTACGAAACAGATCAAATGCACTGCCAATGCATAGACTGCCCAGATTGTCATGACTTTTACCCATGCCTTCTGGTCATTTCCTAACAGTTTCACTAATGGAAGTGAAAGGCCTGAAGATATGATGTGGCCTACCGGAGCCAGACCAAGACGCCATACCCCCAATTTTTCACGTTCTTTTGTATCTCTTGACATAAAAGAACACAAGGTTGCCTGAGCCAGATTACTGATCGTATAGCATACCGTGTTTGCAAAATTGTATGCAATAAAAATGTAACATATTTTCATTGTCTCCGACCCCTGCGGCACCGTAAAACATGCCACACAGGCAACCGAAAACGGAACACTGATCCATAATATCCATGGACGCACCGTCCCCCATTTTGATTTTGTCTTCTGCATGACCAGGCCGGCTATAAAATCAGATACTCCGTCCAACACCCTGGAAATCAGCATGACAAGTGCCACAAAAGCCGGTGATAAGCCGATATAGTCTGTGTAAAACAAAACAAGTAAAGAAGATACTGTAGAAAACATAATATTATCCCCTGTATCTCCCAGCGCATATGAAATATACGTCTTAAATGTTATCTTCTCTTTTGCCTGTTCTGGTTCCAGATTTCTTGTTACCATCGTTCCCATTCCCTCTGCCTCCTTTGTTTAATATGACTATAATGTCCATTTATTCCTTAAAAAAATTGTATATTCTACCCTGTTTTTTCTCAATTTACATCTTTTAGTTAATTTCCAGAAGTAGACATTTTTTCTTTTATATCAACATTATCAAAATAATATCCGGCAGAAGGCCTGTGATTGATTTATCTTCAGTTGCCAGTGCACGAAGCGCCCTTCGTGTAACACAAAAAGACCGCCCCTGCTCTCGCAGTGACGGTCTGTCAACTCTTATTAATCCTGTACGTATGGCATTAAAGCAATGTGTCTAGCTCTCTTGATTGCTACGGTAAGAGCTCTCTGATGCTTTGCACAGTTTCCTGTAATTCTTCTCGGAAGAATCTTGCCTCTCTCAGAGATGTATTTCTTTAACTTTGCTACGTCTTTATAATCGATCTCGTTATTCTCTTTACCACAGAATACGCATACTTTTTTTCTTCTGCGGGCCGGTCCTCTTCTTTTGAAGCCGCCTTCTGGTCTGCCGCCTTTTTCGTAAGCCATGTCTTTTTACCTCCTATATTAATAGAAAGATTTCACAACCGTGTCTTAATTAAACGGTAATTCTTCGTCGATCCCGTCCGGGATGTTCATGAATCCGTCGCCTGCATCAACACTTGGTGAAGGACTTGGAGCCGCCTGATGGAAAGAAGAGCCTCTGTTGGCTTCACTCTCCGCTCTGCTCTCAGCAAATTCCTGATCCTCTACAATTACCTCTGTTGTGTATACTTTCACGCCGTCCTTGTTCGTGTAACTTCCGGTCTGAATACGTCCGGAAATGGAAACACGCATTCCCTGGCGGAAATACTTCTCCGCGAACTCACCGGAACGCCCGAATACAACACACGGAATAAAATCCGCTGTAGGTTCGTTGTCCCTCTTGAATCTGCGGTCAACAGCCAATGTATATCTAGCAACTGCAGTTGCACTATCACCCTGTGAATATCTAACTTCCGGGTCTCTTGTGAGACGTCCTACTAAAACTACCTTATTCATATATACCTCTTTCTCTATGCTTCCTGTCTAACGCATAAATATCTGAGTACATTGTCCATGATGCGGATACGTTGTTCCACTTCTGCAGGAACAGTACTGTCAGACTCGAAGTGGATGAAGTAGTAATATCCTTCTTTCATCTTCTGAATTTCGTAAGCAAATCTTCTCTTACCCCATTCATCAACGTCAGTCACATTGCCGCCGAAACGTGAAACTAATGCTTTCACTTTTTCAACAACTTCTGCTCTAGCGTCGTCTTCGATTTTTGCACTGACAACAACAGCTAACTCATACTTGTTCATGTCTCTTGCACCTCCTTATGGTCTCTGGCCCCCGGATCACCCGGGAACAAGGAAATTTGATGTCCGTGGATATAGAATCCTACGGGTACGTCACGAGTAATTATCATACCATAAGAACTTGTCCGGTTCAAGACTTTTTGCGAATTTCTTTTGTATTTTTTTCCACAAGCTTACGTGGAACCATGATCTGATGGCCGCATCCCGCACATTTCAGCCGGAAGTCCGCGCCCACACGCAGCACCTCCCACTCATGGCTTCCGCAGGGATGGGGCTTTTTCATACGAATTATATCACCGATATCAAATCTTTCTGCCACATTCATCCTCCTTATCCATCATATATTCTGAATATTCTGAAAACGAGCTGCAAAGGGGTCAGACCCCTTTACTCCTCCACAAGAACTCCCTGGAGCAGGAAGCGCTCATCATCGTTTACGTTGGTGCATGTTGACAAGCTGACGATCCTGGACTGGCCATTCACCTCTACATCCACCTGGTAGTTAGAAGACTCTTTGCAAATCTGGAGATAGCTGGAGAATTCCTCGTCATTCAGGTAAGTCAAATTGTAATTTTCTGCCGTATCTTTCACTGTTCCTACGGAGAATACCTGATACTTGAACTCTCCTTCCGGGGTATAGATGTAGAAGTACGGATGTTCCTTGCAGAATTCCTCACTGGCGTACTCGCTCAGCTGGGAGAACATCTCTCCGCCCACCTTCAGGTTGTGTCCGTATATAAATGTGTTTCTGTCGCTGAGGTTCGTGGCGTTTCGCATGTCCATAAAAATTGCACCCAGCTTGTTGTCATTAGCTGTAAATGTTTTTGTCAGATACTCGTTGTTATCTGCACTTTTTACAACAGGGTAACTAATTACTGAGGGCTCATCGAACCTAATCCATGCTACGGTATCCGGATTTTCTTTCAATAATGCATCAAAATCCACAGTATAGCCCGGTTCTCCGTCCTCTTCCTCATTCTTATCAACCGTAAGCGCCAGTTTCTTCACATCGTCATATTCTTTTCCGCCTGAATAATAAGGTACCAGCATTATGGTAAGCTGATACGCGCAAAAAACAAATACGCATATTGCAATAATCAATATGGCGGTAGATATAACTTCTCCAACAGAGCTTTCCTTTTTATGCCTTTTTTTCTTACTCATCGCGTGTTTCTCCTCTTCCCATCTCTTCTTCCGGTCTCATAGCGTTCTAATCCTGATTATTGTATCATATCTCTGCCTTAAAAACATTCTAAAAAAATATGAATTTGCAAAAATCACAAAAATAGCTTTTATCCATTCCTTCTAACTGCGCGGTATGGTAAAATAAGTATATTGAGACAGGGGAGGTGATGCCATTGAAAACACTGCTGATCTGCGACGACGATAAGAGCATCCTGGAGGATCTTAGCTTGCGTCTGTCCCATATTCTTCCTAAAAACTGGGATATCAAAACGTTTCTTGCTCCCGGTGACCTGCGTTTATATTTAGAAACTTCCGCTTCTCTGCCGGATATTATATTTATGGATATTCAATTTGGAGCTGAAAATGGGATCAGTCTGGCTTCTGACATCCAGACCCGTTATCCCTGGATTGCGATTGTATTGATCACCGGATATCTGGATTATGCCAGAGATATCTTTACCATACGTCCCGCCTATTTTCTTGTGAAACCTGTCGATACGGACAAGCTTACGGCGGCAATAGAACGGGCCCTTGCGTTTATGGACTGCTGCCAGGATACGCCGGTTGTTCTGCAGAGCAACGGCAGAATCTTCACACTAAAAAGCAGCGAGATCTGTTACATAGAAAGCGAAAAGCGTCGGCTGCATGTATATACATCGGAAGAAAAATTCACGGTTTATATGAAACTGAATGAGCTGAAGGAAAAACTCCCCGGCTGTTTTTTATCCTGCCATAAAAGCTATGTGGTCAATATGAATTATATCCAGAATTTTACGGCGCAGAAGATGATTCTGCTCAATCAGGCCGAGATACCGGTAAGCCGTTCCAGATATAAGAAGTCAAGAGAAGAATTTCTACGCTTTTTTAGTACGGAAGATTATGATACATAAAACGATTGCCTCGTAAAAGGAAAATGTTATGGTTCTTTATAATATCATCAGGCTGACCCTGGTAACTTCCCTGATAATCTATTTAATAAGCCCGGATGTCGAGCGGCGCCTTTCGTTTGCACTGGCGTTTACAGCTGCATTTTTCCTGCCCGCAAGTGTCTCTATCCCAACCACTTACCATGGTGACTGGCAGATTGCCGCTGTCAGCGAGCTTTTCCGTTTCCTGTTCCAGTTGGCAGTCTGCTATCTCTTCACCGGACGGGGAATGTATTATTTCGTAAAATATATGGTACATTTCATTCTGTTCAACTGCATTTTTTCCGGTTTCACAACCATCGAGGGACTTGTGCTCGGCAACTGGCGGTATTTTCTCCAGGGTATGGCGTTCCTGGAGAATACTTTGTTTCCGACATTGCTGTCTTGTATTGCATTCTTATGCGTATTCGGAATCCTGCGGCTGAAGCTTTTCGACCGCGTCCCCTACACTGTCATGAAGTTCCTGTTCGCGGCGGTATTGCTGCTCGATCTGGCGATGGGGCTGTTTATGCGTCTTACCAATGGAAGCTTAACCGTACTGGCCAGTACGATCGCTTCCGGAACAATACTATTTATTTTTCTGGTTGTGTTTGTCTGGTACCGGCAAAAGCAGGCTTTCCAGCTGCGGAAGCATTATGAACGGATCCTACAGGAGGAATATTCTTTTTATCAGAATATTCAAATTCAGAAGGATGCCGTCCATCAGCTCCGCCACGATCTTGCCAATCATCTGCAGGTGCTGGGGAATTTGTCGCAAAGCCATCTGGAACTGGAAGAGCAAAAGTACAAGCAGTCTCTTCTGCAGTTATTTGACAGTATCCTGACCTCCTTCGGGAAGGAAGCTTCTTCTGCGGATGCAAAAAGCGGGATTTTACGAAAAATCATTCCGCTTCTTATTCTTTCTTTCCTTGGATTCTTTATATTGTGGGAAATATTCTTTCCTTTTATGGATCATCGGTACACCGTGTACGAATGGACGGCCTTTTACTGGTTTTTCATCCTGTTTGCGGTTGCCTGTGTCGTAGTCTGCTTTGGCGCATATCTGGAATACAAAAGGCACAGAGCCCTTCAGACGCTGGAAGGTGCCCAAACATTCAGAAAACAGTGGGAAGATATGATGGTTATGGTCGAAAATCCGCCATTAGAAGATAGTACGCTGTCTGCTCAAGAACTAAAGCCCTTTACACCACAGCCCGTGATCAATACGATGCTGAATGCCAAATACCAGTATTGCCTCCAGAACCATATTTCCACAAACTGGCATGTTTATATTCCGCCGGAGTGTTCGCTGCAGTCCGTAGAAATCACCGGTCTGCTGGTGAATCTCATAGACAACGGAATCGAAGCCTGCCTCCGGGTACCGCAGGACAAACGCCTGTTGAATATCTGTATGCAGGAACGGGCAAATTTTTGGATTGTGGATGTTAAGAATTCTAAATCACCTTTGGAGCACCCGAAACAATTAGATTTTATTTCTGCAAAAGGGGACGGGCATGGGCTTGGACTCCAGATTATCAGAACCATTGTGAATAAATACAACGGAGATATTCAAAGTGTGGATAAGGGAGACTGTTTTCTTGTCACCATCATGTTAGATATACAGAAGCTGGGAACTGTATAATGTTTCAGTTCCCTGCCCCGTACTGCTCCAGAACTTTATAGATAGCATGCGCAGCTCCCAGGTCTTCATTCGATTTTGTCACATATCCGGCCACGGCCTTTACCTCAGGCACGGCATTTTCCATAGCCACAGCAGCCCCAAAATCCATGGACAACATGGAATAATCATTCATGCTGTCCCCCAGCACCATCACTTCCTCCATCTTATATCCCAGTGACTCAATATACTGTTTGAGCACGGGGCCTTTCTGCGCCTTCACATCCGTAATCTCCAGATTTGTTTCGAAAGAAGACGCTACTGCGATATCTTCGTTCTGTTCCAGTTCCGCCCATATCCTTTTCAACATAGGAATATCACCGGAAAACAGGAAAATTTTATATACCGGCACTCCTGCTTCCCTTAGTTCTTCAAAATCAGAAATCTTCTTTGTCATTTTTTTAATCTGCTCATATAAAGGTTCCTTTTTAGCCTGTACTTCATCGATGTCTTTATCCAGATGAAAAACCTTAAGCTGCCGGATAAAACTCTCCTCTATTTCCTCTTCACTTCCAATCCTGTAATCGTAATCATCTGTAGAGAAAACAAGAGATACCGGATATTTTTGCAGCGTTTCATAGATTTCCGCACACAAATCCAGATCAATCGGCGCCGTAAACACGACCTGTTTTTCTGGATTGCGCACTTCAGCTCCACTCCCCACTATGTAATCACAGTACAGGTCTGCGTCTTTTATAACTTCCATGGCTCCCCGGAAGTTTCTCCCGGTTGCAAGCATAAATCGTATGCCCGCATCACACGCCCGGCGTACCGCCTCAAGTGTCTCCGGCGCCAGCCGGTGGTCATCATTCAACAGCGTACCGTCCATATCCGATGCAATAACTTTAATCATACTTCATCTCCTTCTCAAATTGTTAAACTATTCTGAAAACGGAACGTAAAGGGGTCTGACCCCTTTACAGCATTCCTTCCACGCCGTCCATCTGGCGTACAATATCCTGATGCCGTTCGTCAAACAGCAGCCCCTTATTATACCGGTAGTAACTGTCGCTTCCATTCTCTTTGATAAACCAGACACTATAATAGTTTGCATTCAGTTCCGTTATAAACGCGACCATCTCCTGGCTTTGTCCAAATGCATCTTCCAAAAAATCGAATACATACTGAAGTGTCCGGGCTGTATGGTCTATTTCGTCTTCCCGCTTATCCACTTCTTTTTCAAAAAGTGCCTTGACCTCATCGAACACACCGTCCCCGATAAATAGTTCGCCTTTGATACTTATAGCAAATCTCTCAAGCGCCGCAATGACTCGTTTTAATACCAATTCATCCCGGCGGGTCAGCAGTTCTGAACGCATCTGTTGTTCCAGATCTTTTTCCGCCAGATGCCAGATATCCTCTACCATGGAAGTGACCTGGTTCTCCCTGTAGTAGATCAGATACTCATAAAGTTTTGTCACGTAGGCATCCGTCATATAACATTCGGTAAATAACTCGCAGAGTTTACCGTTCAGCAGGCTGACGATACTCAGATGCTCATCAAACGGAGCCGCCTTTACCTTCTGCAGGGTTGCCGTACTCCAATTTCCTTTCAGAATATCCTCTACGCCATAATCCTGTTTGTACTTATAATAGAGCTCGAGATAATTTGCGAAATCCTTGGAAATCGTGCGGTGCTGGATATACTGGTACACCACGTCCCTGTCCACCGTTTTATGCAGACTTTCATAAACCTGGATCAGCTGGGAAAGATCTTCCCAGCCCCGGGCCGTTGCAAAGTATCTGCCATCCACCGTTGTCTCGATCCGGTAAAAGTTCTCTTTTCTGAGTTCCAGATAGGATATCACAGCCGGGTGAATCCCCTGCCTGTATGCATATTCCTTCCAGACATCGAAGTTTTCTTCCACATCAATCTTCTTGATCCGGTCCAGCGTCACGACATCAAATTCCCGGACAGACTTGTTATACTCCGGCGGGTTTCCCGCAGCCACGATAATCCAGCCCTCCGGCACCTTCTGGTTCCCAAAGGTCTTGCCCTGCAGAAACTGAAGCATAGTCGGCGCCAGTGTTTCCGATACACAATTGATCTCATCGATAAAAAGAATCCCCTCTGCAATCCCGGTCTGCTCAATTTTCTCATATACCGACGCGATGATCTCACTCATCGTATACTCGGTTACAGAGTAATTCCTCCCGCCATACACCTTCTCCTTAATAAACGGCAGCCCAACCGCACTCTGCCTCGTATGATGGGTGATGGTATAGGCCACCAGCCCAATCTGGCATTCCTTCGCAATCTGTTCCATAATCTGCGTCTTCCCGATTCCGGGCGGCCCCATCAGCAGAACCGGCCTCTGGCGGATGGCGGGAATCCTGTATTCGCCGAACTCATCCTTCGCCAGATATGCTTCTATGGAATCTTTAATTTCCTGTTTTGCCCTTTTTATATCCATGGCTTTCCCTGTCCTCCAGCTTATAAATAGTAACTATATTGTCTCTTCCAGATCTTCCTGGCCCAATGTCAGTTTGATCGCCCACGGCGGTACATCCGTATCACAGTAATCATCCTGCATAAAAACAAATGCCGTCTTATAAGCAGGCATTTTCCGGGGATATATGCCATACCCATCCGTAAAATACAGAATCCCCCGCAGATCTTCAAAGCTCCCTTTCTCCGCCAGCGCATCCACATAGGCAAAAGCCGGCCGGTAATCCGTCCCGCCTTCCCCGTACAGAGTCAGCTGTTCCATATATTTTGCCAGCTCTTCGGCATTGGTAACACATTGGTCCGAATGCACCTTCTCATCACATTGTATGATATGAATATTTACTTTTTTAAAGAAACTATCCTCTTCACTCAGCACCGAATACGTCTCTTCCAAAAACCTTCTTACCTGGCTGCCTGAACAGGACATCGAGGTATCGATCACCACCGCAAATTCCGAAATCTTCTTTACTTCCTTTGTCTCCTGCGGCTCAATCAAAGGCATATTCCCATAAAGCCGCAGCCCGTAACTGTAAAAAGAATAATCGAAACTGTCTGCATCCACGCCGATTTCTTCCCGAAGTACCGCAAATTTTCTCAAAAACTCTTTATAATTATACCGGTCTCTGTTCTCAATTTTTATCTGATCCAGCAAATCCCCCGCCTGTTCGGATGATTCTTTTGAAAATGTCTCCAGATCCGTTTCCATGCGCTCATTCATATCCTGCCATTTCTGCTGCAGGTTTGGATCCGGCTTCTGCTGTGGGTATTTATTTTCCCAATATTTGTGGTCGTCCACATAAAACTCCTGCTCCAAACGCGCCAGTTCCTTCTCTTCCAAATTCCAGTCCATCAGTAGCGCATAGACCCGCTCCGCATTGAGTACTTTCCGCTCCGCCTCCAGCCTGCGGTAAGTCTCTCTTCTAAGAAGGCTCCTCGAAAACCGGACACAACGGTGCTGGTTCCCGTCTATCATATGTTCAACCGCAATGTCACAGCTCAGGTCCCAGTACCTGTCATCCAGTTCCCGTTTGACCATGTGCCGGAAAATGCAGTGGAATACCATGTGCAGATACCCCCTGTTTACCAGAATCCTGTTTTCTCTGTACATCCCCCCCAGATACTGGGGATGAAAATATATGGAACTCCCGTCTGTCCCAAAAGGATTTACAGTAATATCCATCTGATATAAGAAACTGCTCAGCGCCACATCCAGAAAACGCATTCCCAGATAAAGTTCATCCCGCGCCGCAAATAGAATCTTAGTCCCCACCGCCTCCAGGCGCACTGCTATCTCCTTTTTCTGCTCACTGTCTAATTCGATCACCGCCGGTTCCCTCCTTTCTCCTGCGCACTGCAAAGTCTTATTATATCGTATCCCTCCCGTCAAAGCCTAAACTCTTTTCTAACCGTTGGGAAAGATTTCTGCTTCTCATTCATCAAATAGCTAAGGATCTCTGTCCTGCCCATTTTTGCTGCTGTCTCCAGCGCAAACTCCAACATCCCCGCATCCCACAGCGCATGCGCCGTAAATAATTTGATTTGATCAAAATGTTCTTCTTTTATAAGATACGGCACAACTTCCTGATACCTGTCTCTTATCATATTTTCATAGGAACGCTTATGATTGTCAGACAGATCATATGGACAGGCCAGCCGCCACAATGCCATATCTGCCAGAACATCTGCTTTATCCCGTGCCGCGGCAACCGAAAAAAGACTGTCATATTTGCGGTAATCCACTACTTTATTATAAAAACACTGTCTGTAATTATTTCCGGAACCATGATGCTGTGTAAATAATATCCGTGCAGGCGTATTCTCTACCGCTTCCTCATAATGTTCCGGGAACACAAGAACCGCTTTTCTGCCTTCCTGCTCATAGCAGAACGTAACATCAATCCGCTGCCACAGTTCTCCTAAGATTTCCTTCACGCAGGACTGCCTGCCGCTCTTCATATGCACCTTTAAGAAGGCCAGTCCCCCGCAGCCGGTAAAAGCGCCGCCGCCGATCCGTACCAGCGCATCGGAGAATTCCAGCTTTCGCAATTTTTTGCAGCCATAAAATATATAATTACCGATTTCCCGCACCGTATCCGGAAAAATGATTTCTTCCACATTCCCCCCTGCAAGAAGCTCCTCTTCTCCCTTAAAAAGGGCATGATCTTCCGTCTCATAGACCAGGTATTCCCGATCTTCACTGTCCCTGCGGTCAGAAAATGTATAAGCAGCCACCTTTTCCACAGGCAAACCGTCAATACACTCCGGCAGAACTACTTTCCCGTCGCATCCAAAACATCTGATAATTTCAATAGACTGATTCTCTTCCCGGTAATAAAACTTCATAAATTTCTACTGACCTCTTTTTACTCCTTTTGCCACCTACTCATTATAAAAGTGCGGGGCATTTTTTTCAACTGCTCTGGTTATTTTATCTTTTATACTCACGTATTACTTCCTTACATTAAATGATACAGGATTAAGTTTAAGATTTGTCCTTGCATATGATAAATCAATAGTGTAGTATAAAATCAGTGATTTTACAAATGAATTAGGGGGATTAACATATTATGGATAAAATCGCAGTATTAATTCCGTGCTATAATGAAGGTAAGACCGTCACCAAGGTAGTTACCGACTGGAAAGAAGCCCTTCCCGAGGCAACCATATACGTATATGATAACAATTCTTCAGATGACACCGCCATACTGGCAGAAAAAGCCGGCGCCGTTGTCCGCCATGAATACCAGCAGGGGAAAGGAAATGTTATCCGCCGCATGTTTCGTGAAATTGACGCAGAAGCATATTTAATGGTAGACGGTGACGACACATATCCGGCAGAATTCGGACGGGACATGGTGGACAAGGTTCTTAACCGCAATGCCGATATGGTAGTTGGCGACAGACTCTCCTCCACCTATTTCACAGAAAACAAACGTCCGTTTCATAATTTCGGCAATTCTCTTGTCCGAAAAGCAATCAATTTGCTCTTTAAAAATGATATCAAGGATATTATGACCGGATACCGCGCTTTCAGTTACAATTTTGTAAAAACATTTCCGGTACTCTCAAAAGGATTTGAGATCGAAACTGAGATGAGCATCCACGCCGTCGATAAAAATATGCGCGTAGAAAATGTCGTTATCGAATACAGAGACCGCCCCGAAGGCAGCGAGTCCAAGCTGAACACTTACAGTGACGGAATGAAGGTTCTCCGTACAATCGCAAGACTTTACAGAAGCTACAAACCGCTGGGATTCTTCTCCGCCTTCGCACTTCTTCTGGCGGTTATCAGCACTATTTTCATCATTCCGGTCATCGTAACCTATGCGCGCACCGGCCTGGTGCCCAACTTCCCGACACTGATCGTCTGCGGCTTCGTTTACCTGACCGCAATCATAGCGTTCTTTGCCGGACTGATTCTATCCTCGATCGTGCATCAGGAGCGGCAGAACTTCGAAATACGACTGATCGCATGTCAGCACCGGTATGACCTTACGTTAAATAGAAACGAGGACGAGGACGGGATAAAACAAGAAAACCCAGCTGAATGGGTTTAAACAAATTGATAAACAATTCTGAAAAACAGCCGCAAAGGGGTCAGACCCCTTTGCGGCCTCTTTTTTAATATCAACCAATGTCAATACTCTACCTGATACAGATAATACCTTCCGATTTTTTCCGTCTCATTAAACTGGATTTCTTCTGAACTCAACCCACTTAAATCTTTATCCGTCATAATGTGCTTTACTTGAAGTACCTTCAGTTGATCAGGTTGTAGATTTACAACCAACTGATCATCATACGGGTTGAAAAATACCGGCTCCTGTGAGGTCTCATCCACAATATTTATGATAATATGTGCGTAACGATTATACTTGCTGAAATCTTTTTTTTCAGTGTCAAACTGCTCCCAGCGCTCCAGATCCGGATATACATTTGTCGTATTGATCGTTGGCGCTCCCACAGTTATGGGCAGGTTCAGATATGGGAAGCCCAGGCCTTCCACCATCCACAAACCTTTGCCCTGATCCGCTTCTGTTTGTTCCTTTATGGCCATAGTCAGTTTACTGGAATAGATAGAATCTGCCCCCTGATGTACTGGATTTACCGCTATCCCACAGACTAAGGAGATCATCAGTGCATAACAGGCCAGGCCTGCATATCTTTTCCACTTCATCGCCGCAAAAATGAGGACTGCCCCAGCAGCGATGACTGCAAGCAGTACCAGTGCCTTCTTCTTTCCCATAAACTGCGTGTAATATATAAAACAGATTCCCGCAAGTCCTGCTCCAATTACAGAAGAAATAGTGACGGCAGTTTTGCTCTTATAATTCACAATACTTTCCGAGATAAGATAGACGAGCAGCACAATACTGAGAAATCCGACTCCGACCAGCACCCTTCTTCCCTGGCACATACTCAGAAGTGTGGCTTTGGCAAGCAGAGAGGGCCATGGAAACGCGCAGTACAAGGCAAGAAAACAAGTTCCCGCCGTCATCGTGATTAACAGCGGATCCTTCTTTTTACTCCTAACAATCTGGATTATCCCTAAAATTATACCTAAGGGGAAGAAAGAGAAAAACTGCGCTTCTTCACAAACGTTAGATATCCCAAGACCTGGATCAATATACGGAAAAAACAAACCTCCTGCCCAGCTGAACATTCTTAGAAGCGAAGCTCCCCCCACAAAGGATCTGCTGCCAGGATAAGATGTGTTTAATACCAGCTCAATGGTGTCTGCAGACTTCAGGAAAATGGCCCCTAGCGCTCCGGTCATCAACATAAGAAGAACTACCGCACTCAAAATAACAGAACCCTTTTTCCATGTTACGTTCCTCCGCTCCCGCAGAATAATGCCTATCAACAGAAAAAGGTAAGCATATCCAAGCGGAATCTGCCAGGAGGGATAAAATACCAGAATATATGCTATCCCACACCATGCAATCCCCGCCGACAGCAACAGTTTCTTCCACAGGAATTCTGTATGCATCCACCGGACAAACATAAGAACGGCCAGCTGGCCAAACACCAGCATCTCCACCAGACCGTTAATTGCAAACCACCAGGCAACAACCGGAGAACAGCACACTAACAGCACATATGTCAAAGACAGTAGTTTTTTCTTTTTTGTCAAATACATTCCAAATTCCAGAGATACCAAAAACAGCGCCAGCATCCGGGCACACCAGAAAAATGCCAGCCCCCGCGAAGGTCCCAGAAAAAGATAACCGATTTGGAACGGGCGGAAAATGACCTCCCATGACTTTACCGGCTGCCCGTATACAATAAATGCATCCGTACTGTCTCCCCTGATTGTTTCTGAAAAATACGGGTATTTTCCCGTATGGTTATATTCCTGCGAAAAAGCCATGGGCGTACTCACCGCCCATTCATCCGTTCTGATGCTCCTGCTGGTTCCCAGCAGATCACCACTGTTATCCTGGGCACTGCTTTCATATGTGCCGTCGAGAAGAACGGACCAGAACCCAATGGAAGACCCGCTAATTTCAAACAAGACAGAGCATAACAGGATAACGGCCGCCACAAGATAGCGCAGCTGATACAGCCTTTCCGCAAAATACCCTTTTTCCTTCAAATTCTTCACGCTAAATTATTCTCCTTTATATAAAATTTACCCTCTTTGCTTATGTCTATTGACATAATAGCTTATAGCCAATATTTCGTCAATCATGAACTTTCAGCCCACAGTCTAAATCCTAAAATTGACATTCTATTAAATTAGTTATACTCTATATTACAGAAGTATTTTTTAGAAAAGAGGGAGATAATCATGTCAATTGAAAAGGTCAAAGCATATTTTGCCGGGTACGGCCTGGAGGACAGAATCCTGGAGCCGGAGGCATCCAGCGCTACTGTGGAGGAAGCTGCCCGTGCTGTTGGCTGCGAACCTGCACGCATCGCCAAAACCATGTCTTTTCTGACGGCAGACGGTCCAATTCTAATAGTAATGGCCGGAGATGCCCGGACGGACAACAAGAAGTTTAAAGCAGAGTTCCACGAAAAGGCCCGCATGATCCCGCATGATCAGGTTGAAGTGCTGACAGGCCATGCGCCGGGCGGTGTCTGTCCTTTTGTTGTGAATGACGGTGTGGGGGTCTATCTGGACGAATCTTTAAAACGGTTCTCGACTGTATACCCCGCTGCCGGAAGCGGAAACAGTGCAATCGAACTGACACTTGACGAGCTCGAGAAACATTCCCATTCCAAGAAATGGATTTGCATCTCAAAAGACTGGAATTAGATTCAGATAATGTTGTCAGGAGGGCTGCTATTTGTACCGCATTTTAATTGTGGAAGACGAGAAAGATATTCGCCTGGAACTGAAACTGATGCTGGAAAATGCTTTGTACCAGGCAGAAGCTGCGGAGGATTTCTCTGATATCCCCCGCCTTGTGGATGAAACTGCCCCGGACCTGATCCTTCTGGACATCCAGCTGCCGGGAACCGACGGCCTGAAGGTCTGCCGGGATATCCGAAAAAAGACGGATGTGCCCATCATTTTCGTAACCAGCCGCAGCAATTCCATGGATGAGCTTAACGGCATGATGATGGGCGGTGACGATTATATAACAAAGCCTTACCAGGCGCCCATTCTGCTCGCCCGGATCGCAGCGGTCCTGAAGCGGACGGGGCACAATAAAGCACCGGAGAATCCCTGCAGGTTTACCTGGAAAGGCTGCGAACTGGATATGCTGCAGGGCACCCTTACATATGAAGGCAGATCCGAACAGCTGACCCGGAACGAACTGCGCATCTGCTGCAACCTGTTTTCACGGGCAGGGCAAATCATTTCCCGGGAGGAATTGATCGACGATCTCTGGGAAAACCAGATTTTTATTGATGACAATACTTTAAGCGTTAATATCACCCGCATACGCGGTAAACTGAAAGAAATCGGCCTGGAAAATCTGATCGTAACCAGGAGAGGGCAGGGATATCAGCTATGAACTTTTTAGAATTCATGAAGGACAAGATCCTGCTTCTGCTCTTTCAATTACTTTGTATGCTGTTGAGTTATGTTTATTTGGGCATCTGCGGCCTGAAGAACAATCAGATGATTTTACTTTATCTCCTCTGGTTCTTCCTGCTGGCAGTCTGGTTTTTTGTGTCCTGGTACAGAAGAAACCGTTATTTCCGTGAAATATTTCATATACTCAATGGACTGGACAAGCCCTATCTGATCTCAGAGATCATGCCGGAATCCTGGCGGCTGGAAGACAGGCTCTATCGAAGACTGCTGAAACAATCCAATAAATCCATCATTGACGCCATACACCATCTGGAAAATGAGCGGACCGAATATAAGGAATTCATAGAAAACTGGATTCATGAAGTCAAGCTTCCTCTCACAGCCATGAATCTGATCTGTGACAACCGCAGGGAACCACATTCCTGGAGCCCCGAGGATACCCGACGCCTGAAATCCCATCTGGGCGAGCTGGAAAACGATGTGGACAAGGCCCTTTACTATGCCCGGTCAGACACAGTCTGCCAGGATTACATGATACGGAAATTTCCGCTGAAGAACCCCGTTTATACCGCAATCCGCCGCCTCCAGCCATATCTGATCCAGAACGGCGTTTCCATAAATATGCAGGCCGGCAGTGAAAATGTATACTGCGACGATAAATGGCTGGAGTTCATCATCGGCCAGATCATCATCAATGCCGTCAAGTATAAAAAAGAAGACGGCTGCCTTATCACCATCCGTACACAAAAACAGGAGCGGAAAATAATTCTATCCATTGAGGACAACGGAATCGGCATACGCTCAGAAGAACTGGGCCGTATCTTCGACAAAGGATTTACCGGCAGCAATGGACGGCAAAACCGGCAGTCTACAGGAATCGGTCTCTATCTCTGCAGGAAATTAAGCCGAAAACTTGGAATCACCCTGGATGCACAGTCAGAATACGGAACCTATACCCGTATCCTGCTGATATTTCCCGATGGCGGCAGCCATTTTGGGAGAGATTAAAAGAGAACCCTTTCTCTGCTGTTCACAGGGCCGTGCACCTTGCCGCAAGGCATCCGAACCAATAAAGTAACAATCTTTCAATTTTGTAAGGTTACTGAAAGCTGATTTGATACAACCTGATCACATTTTCCGTTACAATATTGATATCCAGAGGCGGCCCGCAATCCACAACCCGCGGAATAAAAGGGGTGATAAGCCGCCCGTCAAGAAGTAACGGGAAAGGAAGGTATCGATTTCATGAAGGAACTGCTCCATATAGAAGATGTGGAAAAATATTATGGAAACAAAAACAATCTGACCAAAGCAATTGACCGCATAAGCTTTACCATTGACCAGGGGGAATTTACCGCAATCATGGGGGCCAGCGGCAGCGGAAAGACGACGCTCTTAAACCTGCTCGCAACAGTAGACACCGTAACCTCCGGGCATATCTGGTATGGCCGGGACGACATTACAAACATGAACGAGGATCAGATGGCGGACTTCCGCAAAAACAATCTCGGCTTTGTGTTCCAGGACTACAATCTTCTGGATACGCTTACTCTGAAAGAAAACATCGCTCTTGCCATGTCGCTTACCAAAAAAGGAAAACGGGAGATTGAAAAGCAGACAAAAGATATCATGGAGAGGCTGGATATCTGGTCTTTCCGTGACAAATTCCCTTATCAGGTCTCCGGCGGTCAAAAACAGCGCTGCGCCTGTGCAAGGGCTCTCATTAACCATCCCAAAATCGTATTTGCCGATGAGCCGACCGGGGCCCTGGATTCCAAATCCTCCCGGATGCTGCTCGAAACATTTTCCTATATGAACAGCGCGCTCAATGCAACCATCCTCATGGTAACTCATGACGCTTTCTCCGCGAGTTACTGCAGCCGCATCCTTTTTCTGAAGGACGGGCAGATCTTCCATGAGCTGCGCCGGGGCCCGGGGACAAGGAAAGAATTTCTAAATGAAATCCTGGACGTTCTCTCCCTGACTGGAGGTGACGGGTATGCTGACTAAGCTGGCCCTGCGCAATGCCAGGCGCTCTCTCAGGGACTATCTCATTTATCTTATGACAATGGTCTTGATCACCGCCATGATGTTCGCCTTCAATTCTATGATCTTCTCCGATGCCGTCCTGGAAATCTGCACGGAAGCAGGAATGCTGGCGGCCATGCTTGGAATGGCAACCTTCTTCATCGTACTGATCATTATCTGGCTTGTGCACTATATGGTTAAATTCATGGCAGAAAAACGAAGCCGGGAGTTTGCCACCTATCTCCTTCTGGGCTTTTGCAAAAAGCAGATTGCCAACCTTTTCTTAAAAGAGACGATCCTGCTTGGAGGGGTGGCATTTGTCATCGGCCTGCTCCCCGGAGTATTTCTTCAGCAGATCCTCACCACCCTGATATATGCCATGGTAAATGCAGACTACAGCATCCGGCTTGAATGGAAAATAGGTACCCTGCTGATGACGGCGGGGATCTACTGCGGATCCTATCTGCTGGCCCTTTTCAGGAATAAACGCAGGTTTAAGAAAATGAACATCAGGGATATGATGTATATGGATCATCAGAACGAAGAATTAAAGAACGGCAACAAATCCGGCAAACAGTGGATGTTCTTCGCCTCTGTGGCTTTCATGCTCATTTTCGGCTGGATGCTGCTCTTCGGCCGCTTTAACGATTGGAACGTGTATCCCATGATCCTGGGGCTGGTGGTATCCGTTTATCTGCTCTATATGGGGCTCTCCGCTTTCCTCATCGGCTACATCAAAAAAGGCCGGGCCGGCGTCTGGAACCAGGCCAATATCTTCGTGCTGCGCCAGCTTTCCTCCAAGATCCGGACCATGCAGTTCACGCTTGGCACACTGACGGTCCTCTTTATGGTCGCTTTAATAGGAGCCTCCTGCGCCCTCATGCTGAACCAGTTCCAGAACACACAGTCTGACGAGAAATGGCCCTTCGACATTGCCGTATACCATCAGGATCCGGACTACGATTTCGCAGGAGAAAAGGAGGCCATACAAAAAGCGGCGGAAATAAAAGACGCATATATTTACCAGATATTTGAAAATGAATCCGATGACATGAACAATTTCCTGATTCATAATTATTCCCTGGCAGATAAAAGCTCTTACTACAAATATGACACCTATATGAAGCTATCCGATTACAATTATCTGCGCAGAATGCTGGGGTACCCGGAAGTATCTCTGGGGGAAAAGGAATATCTGCTCCACATCAAGTCCCGCCTGGCCAAGACGGCCGCCCCCTTCACGGAACATCCAATCGATATAGGCGGCGACCCGTACACCTGCTCCGGCATATACACAGAAGGCTTCGAGCAGAGCGGGCACAACGGGGCTGACTACATCCTCATCGTACCGGATCAGACCGCCGAATCCATGAAGCCGTATTATTCGCTTCTGATGGCCCAGATAAACGGCACCGTTCCCAAGGACTTCGGAGACACCCTCCTGAGCATCCAGGGGATCACATGGAATGAAGAAGAATACGAGTATGAAGGATACGGCGATGCCGAAGCACACAGAGGATACGGAACCGACAACATCTATGTCTCCGACAGCTACACCTTTGTACGGCAGAACGAAATGCGGGAAATGAAATTCCTCATGTCCACTCTCATTTTCCCGCTCTTTTATATAGGACTCGTCTTCCTGTGCGTAGCGCTCACCGTACTGGCAGTGCAGCAGCTAAGCGATTCAAGTAAATACCGCTACCGTTATAACCTGCTGCGAAAACTGGGCCTGCAGGAAAAAGAACTGAACAGCCTCATCCTGAAACAGCTGTTCCTGTACTACCTCTGCCCCTTTATCGGTGCACTTCTGATCAGCGGAGGGATCGCAGGCTATATCAGCCATGCATTCGTCACATATTCAGGAGTGGTGGCGCCGGTGTGGTCTTATTTTGGATTATCACTGCTGCTCTTTGGGGGGATCTATATGATCTACTTTATAGTAACTTATATTGAATTCAAGAGGAATATTCTTGGGGGTGAAAGGGGACGGGTCTGATGAAGGGGGCGCCGTGAGAACCGGATATGGGGATGTCTGGAAACGGGGCCGGGCTGTAAACAGGAGTAGCTGTTGGTTGATTTCAGGACTATCTATATATAAAGCATACCTTGTCCAAATCAATCCCATATTCCATCATGAATTGATATGGAAATATGAGCAATCCCCCTCTTGGATTCCTGCAATTTTGCGGAAGATACGCATGAAAGTCTCCGCTGTTGACCATAAGCAGGGTGTCTTTCGGAACGTCATACACGACTCCGTTTTTCCAGAAGCGGCAGGGATTGCTGATGTAATTTGCAATCTCAAAACTGTCATTAGAAGAGAAGGTCAGACTTCATTTAAGGATCGAGATTAAAGTTCGCTTGATCTCTTGACGTTTTGAGATTTTTTTGGTATAATCTAAAAGCTGATTGAGTAGTATATAAAGTACAGCGATTAGCTAAGGCGCAGTAGCCAAGCGGTAAGGCGTGGGTCTGCAACACCCTGATCACCGGTTCAAATCCGGTCTGTGCCTCTCCCAAACTTAAGAGTTTAAGGTGCACATTGATGAGTTCATGATTAAGAACTTGTTATAATTGCTGACAGACTTTGATCCAAGACGGACATATCGTCAATAGATGGTATGTCCGTTTTGTTGTATGATGCTAACCGCTTAGCACAAAGTGGGCAAGCCCACCTCAACTCCCCACCCCCTCACTCATGAGGGGCTTGCACACTTTGGCGCCGCCGCGATGCCGCCTTGCGGCTATTTACCTTATCGCGGCGTGTGCATCTCCCCTGAGGGGTTTTATGATATAGGAAATTCCAGAGGAATTTCCTATATCATAAAAAAGAAGATCCAGTTCACCTTTATTGGAGAAATACTCTTATACCCTTTTATGATTGATATTCACACTCCAATCTATGGTATCCGCCTGTAACTTCCTTAATTTTTCCGTTCGGTAGGATAATTTCCGCGGGGATACCTTCCGGTATTCTAACATCAAGAATGAAACGTTGATCTTTGATTTCCCAATCGCTGCGAATCATGCCCTGAATACTTTCATAACTACATGAGGCATTTTTCAAACTTCCGCCAGGAACCGGGGCGATACGAATCTTTTGAAAACCCGGTTGTGCAGGCTGAATGCCGGCGCAATACGCAAACAACCAGGCAACGACTGCGCCGGGTGCAAAATGATTATGGGAGTCTACAGGTACGCCGTTTCCAACGATACCGTTCCAGCTTTCCCATGTTGTTGTGGCTCCTTTCGTAACTGCAAATAACCACCCCGGCTGCTTTGTATTCTCTAGAAGTTTATACGCTGTTTCGCTGTATCCACATTCTGTTAGTACTTTCAACACCTGCCAGGTAGTTAAAAATCCAGTTCCTATTTTATAATCATTTTCTTTACAAAGAGAATTCAATTTTGCACATATCTTCTCTTTTTGCTCTCCACTTACCAGTTGATGCGCAATGGGCCTGACATATCTGCAATGACGTTTTGAATACACCATACCTTTTTTTAAAAACTCCTTATGATATGCCTGATACAGTTTTTCAGATAAAACCTCATATTTTTCTATGTCCTGCGTTTTTCCGAGAATTTTTGCCATAGTTACAAACTGCATGACTGTTGTATAAAACCAAGCCGTTGTTACTTCTGTGTCCGGAAAAAACAGATCCTTGAGTACATCTTTATACATCGGTCTTCCCGGTTCCAACCATTCACCGTAATGAAAGCCTGTTTCTACTATATATTTGCGATGTTTTCCGCACTTAAAAAGGAAAAACGGATTTTTCTTTTTTGCCCGCTCCACATTAAAATCTATAAACCGTTTTACGGAATCATAGACATCTTGCAAATCTTCTTTTTTACCGTAAAATTGATACAGCTCTATAGATATATTTGCAATGGCGTTTGACCAGCCAAGACATCCTCTCTGCCGCATTGGCTTTCCGGCGCATGGAACAACATACGGAAAATTTCCGTCGTCACTCTGCTCATATTTGTAATCCTGCAGCCATTTTTTTAAAAACTTTCTGGAATCACTTAAATAGCACGCTGTTTCTGCAAAAACAGAAATATCTGCAGTCCATCCACTTCGCTCTCTGGTGGGGCAGTCCCCGGGAATATCAACAAAATTACTTTTTAGGCTCCATCGCACATTTCGCACCAATTGGTTGATCAGTTCATTTGAACAGTGGAAATGGCCCTTCATCGTTATATCAGAATACACCGCAATTCCTTCAAAATTTTCTGCAATTACCTCTTCCGGCCAGTTTTTCAAAAGTACATATCGAAATCCACTATTTAAAAAGAGCGGTTGAAATGTCTGGTTTCCGTCTTTTAAAACATATTCTAGTTTCTGCCCAACTTCACCGCTGATACTCCCTGAGCCTTCCGCCACAAGATTTTTCATTGTGAAATTACCGTTTTCGTCGAGAACCTCTCCCATGGTAAGAGAAACACTTGTTCCCGCCTCACCTGTAACATGAAAACGGACATATCCAGCAAAATTTTGTCTCATATCAAGAACGACATTACCGTCGGGCGTATGAAGCACCTGCGGGGTAAAGTGCTCATGTTCCAGAATCAATTCTCCCTGCTGCGGAATTATCTGCCCATTATAGGGCGCAAGGTAGGCCCTATGCCACTGGCCCTTTACCATGTCATAGCCCGGTATATTCCAGCCAATCAATTCTTTTGATGCATCATAACGCTCTATGGTCTTGAGATTGTTTTCACGCAGCGCGCCCGACTGAGATACACTCCAATTTTCATTCGTCGTGATAGTTTCTTTTGTGCCATCTTCAAAATGAAGTTCCAGATAACATAAAAACTTTGTCTTTGTACCGTAGGCGTTTCTAACGCTCCCTATGTCAATACATCCACGATACCATCCGTCTCCTACAACGGCCCCCAGTACATTTTCACCCTGCAGTATGTTTGCCGTTACATCATATTCCTGATACTGCACACGATAGCGATAATCCGTATATCCCGGTGTCAGCTGCTGCTCTCCTAAGCGCTCACCATTCAGATATCCTACGTAAACGCCAAGCGCAGACATAATCAGATTTGCTTCGGAAATCTTTTTATCAACTACAAAAGAGTATCTCACATAAGCACCATTCTGCTGGATCTTCGGATCGATATCCTGTTCCAGTTCAACAAAAAATTGATTTAAATGTTTATTCATCTGCCGCTTCCCTCCTTCACTATTATTCAGCTCTGATCTCATCCATCTGTGGGTCAACGTTACAACAATACAGACAAATTAAAACAATAAAATTTATAAACAACGGAACAAATGCAACTGTATAGCGTTCTACCGCAATTGTATAGGCAGACTGCACCGCGCCTGCTGCAGCTAATGCCCCATCATATTTTGCAATTTCAAGAATCATACCGGTAATCGCTGCACCAATTCCCAAACCTGCTTTATTACAAAAGCTTGTTGCGCTCATCATCACACCGGTCGCATTTGTTTTGAATTTGTATTCACCATAATCGCAAATATTTGCCACGCGTGCTTGAAAGCATGCTGCAAAAGCTGAGCCACACAAACCTGCGATAATCTGTCCAGCGAAATACGTCGGCACATTTGTTGTTATCAGACCGAATGCTGCAACGATCAGACCAATCATATAACCCACACGTCCATATACCAGAATTTTATGATGTCCAATTTTTTTTGCAAGAGCAACTGCTGCCGGAAGACCGATTAACGTCGGTAATAATACCGCTAAAGTAACTAGTGTATATAATCCTGCGTTGCCAAAAATATCACGACAGAAATAAACTCCAAGTCCTGTTGTTATACCATTGATCAAATTAATCAGAAGTCCCGCAGCAACTGCGAACAGATAGTACTTATTGTGGAATATACTGTATACAACCGTTTTCATAGAACCGCTTTTCTTTTGATTCCTGTTCGCAGCTTTGGGAATATTTCTTTCTTTTAAACGAACTGTTGCAAAGATGCCTAATACTAGAACCAGAACTGAGTACAGAATTATCGTTATATCATATCCGAATTGTGTATAACCAAATGACACTAACAGGACGGATGTTAAAGTTGTCGCCACCAATCCGCCAATATAAGTTCCCGCCATATTGGAGGCCCCGAATTTATTTCTTTCCTGTGTATCGTTTGTCAGATATACCATCAGTGTGGAGTTTGCGACGCCTTCCATTGTTGCAAAGACAACCATAAGAAGAAAATAAGTAACTGCAAGCCAAACCACTTTACCACTGATGCTAAGAGAGCCCGGTGCATGGAAAATAAGAAACATAGTCAATGTTACACCTATGGTTCCAGTCAAAATCCATGGCCTTGCTTTTCCTAACCTGGTATTTGTCCGGTCAATTAAACCTCCTATAAGCAAATCACTGATGCCATCTGTAAATCTCATGAGCAGAACAACACTTCCAACTACCCCCGCCGAGACCAATGCAACGTCTGTATAGTATGCTGAAAGAAATGAACTTAGCAGATACTGCGGTAATATATATACCAGCGCAGAACATGCATAAGCGATGTAATCAACTGCTCCAATTTTTCTTGTCTTACTCATATAAATATTCTCCTCCCATGTGTGAAATATTATTTTTATATTGATTATAATTTCTCTTTGTTTTAAAATATAGTTACTTTCATCAACAAAAATATAACTTTCGTACAGGAGAATTTATGCCATATAATTATCACGGTCTTTCATTGTTTACATTATCTGATATCGTAGATGACAAAAAAATAGAGGCTCATTATAAATGCCTATCCGGTAAAATGCCAGAAGTTGAATTAAAAAAAATCCGTCCTTTTCATCAAGGCGCATTTCAGCTCTCCGGCACAAACCACTTTATGCCGGATTTTATTGTCAGCGAAGAAGCAAAGCAAACATTGAGCTACCCTCAGGGATTTCTAATTATGGAAGCCGACAGTTCTTACTATACAGACCGGAAAAATCTGGATTCTTATGAAATTAGTTTTACTCTGGAAGGAAAAGGGTTTTTAGAATACCGTGGAATGAAATATCAGCTGGAAAAAGGAGAAGGGTATTTTATCAGTTGTAAAGAACATCATTTATATGGCACAGCCACAGAAAAATGGAGCCGGACTATTTTCCATTTAAATGGTTCTCTTGTAGAAACATTATTTTCAAAATATTCTTCTGATAGAAATGTAAAGTTTACATTGAATTCGTTTCCCAATTTTGAAATGCTGCAACTACAAGTATTGAAAGCATCTCAAAAAATTATGCCATACCGCGAATATCGGGTTTCCTGTCTGATAGATTTACTGCTAACGGAGCTGTTGACAGCCAATAATGCTACAGCATTTCCTGCCTCAACGCAAAATGTGATTGCAGCAATCATACAGCATTTGAGAGATTATTATAATCAGGATATCACATTAACAGACCTTGCACATGATTTTGGAATCAATAGAACCAACCTATGTAAAGAGTTCAAAAACTATACCGGTTTTTCTATAAAACAGTATGTCTTGACACTTCGTATCAATCATGCAAAACTTTTTTTAAGAAACAGTAATTATCGTGTGGAAGAAATTTCGGAACTTATTGGTTTTCATGATACTGCCCATTTTATTCAGATTTTCAAAAAAATGATTGGACTTACTCCACATCAGTTTCGTAATCAGATATAGTAACAAAAAAGAACTATAATGTGAACATATGATTTAGTATAGTAGATCTGAAAAAAATAATATGAAATATTGCAGAAGTGGATTATAGCATTCCTATCTCAGGCTATAAACAAAGACTCCGTTAAAGGGCTCTCCATATACTGGAGCGCCCTTTAAAACTAATGTTTTTATTATTTTTATAGTTTAACAAAATTTTAGACCCAAAATAATTCTACACTCTTCTCTATAGTCACAGCATAATTTATCCCTTTAATCCTTTTCCATATCTAGAAAAACAATATCATAAATTTACGGTACTTGCAGAATATTCCGGTACTCCCCTTAGTTTATTGGGACATCAAATAGGTGATTTTTTCCGCAGTGGACTGTATTCAAATAACCGAAATGCTAATTTGTTATAGAAATGTTATCTTTCAGTGTTAGAGTGTATCTGAAAAGACAAATAGCCTGTTGGCCGGACCGTTATCAGGCTTTAGAGACAGGTACAATATTTTGCAAATCACTATGAGCTTTTTCCTGAGGAAATTTTGGCTCGCTTAAATCTTATGGAAAGGAACGACTAATATGAATGATCTTATTCTAAAAACAAATGATTTATCTAAACGCTATGGAGATCAATTAGCTGTTGACGGAGTCAGCCTGAAGATCAGGCGGAATTGTGTATACGGGCTGCTGGGACCGAACGGAGCCGGAAAGTCTACTACGCTGAAGATGATTACCGGACTGATAAGGCCCACGAAGGGGCAAATTTATTTTAACGGGAAGCCCTGGAAACGAAATGCCCTGGAAAAAATCGGATCTTTAATTGAATCACCCGCTTTGTATGGCAACCTTACGGCGGAAGAAAATCTGCTGGTACACACCAGGCTCTTGGGGATACCCGGCGAAAAGATTCATGAGGTGCTGGATACTGTTAATTTGAAAAATACCGGTAAAAAGCGGGCTTCTCAGTTTTCTATGGGGATGAAACAACGGCTGGGTATTGCCGCAGCGCTTCTGAATGATCCGGCCCTGCTGGTGCTGGATGAACCATCCAATGGACTTGATCCCTTCGGAATTCAGGAATTGCGGGAACTGATCTCTTCTTTTCCTGAAAAAGGCATTACGGTCCTGCTCTCCAGCCATATTCTCTCTGAGGCCGCTCAGGTTGTGGATCAGATCGGAATAATCAGTAACGGACGGCTGCTGTTTCAGGGCGCCCCTGATCCCGGCGCAGACCTGGAGGACTTTTTTACAGATATTATAATGAATGGAGGGTATAAATGATGAATGGACTTCGATCTGAACTCCTTAAATACAAAAGAACTTTTATGGGAAAACTAATTGTTTTGGTTCCGGTGTTTTTCGCAGGGTATGCGCTGATTATGCAGGCAACGCTTATGAAACATCCCTTGTCGCAGAACAGATCCTGGATGTGGGACAGCCTTTTAGCCCTGATCTTTAACTGGTGGACCTTTGTATTCCTGCCTCTTGGTTTTGCACTTTTTGCTGCATTAGCGGCCGGGCAGGAAAAGAAGTCCGGAAATTATCGCGCCTTACGTTCACGCTGTATTTCACCAAAGCTGCTTTGGATATATAAGGTGGCTGCTATGGCGGTCTACAGCCTGCTTTCATCGATGGTCCTGACCCTTGCCGCAATTCTGGCAGGAGTATTCGCAAAATCCGGCGCAATTCCCTTCCGGCAGATTGCAGCAGCAAGTATTGTCTGCTGGGCAGCTTCCCTTGCCCTGATTCCTATTCAATTGTGGGCGGCTACGTGGAAAGGGCTGTTTCTGAGCATGGGGATCGGATTTGCGGGCATGACAGCCGGGGTTCTTGCCGCGCCTGAACCTTTCTGGTTTACGGTACCCTGGAGCTGGGCAATACGGCTGATGTGCCCCATTGTTGGAGTACATCCAAATGGTTCGGTATTAGAAAACGGCGATCCGCTCTTGGATACATCCGTGATCCCAATCGGAATCGTGGTGCCATTTGCTGTATTTCTGGCAGCTACACTGCTTACCGCTGTATGGTTTAACAGGAGGGAAGAAACATGCTGAATCTCTTATTATCAGAATGGCTCCGGACAAAACGGACGGCTGTCCGGTGGCTTACTTTTTGTATGCCGGTTATATTCTCTCTGTGTACGGCTGCCTATCTGGCAGCCCGGGAGGGAAGCACGCAGGCGTTTGCTTTTGAAGGTTTTTTTACAATCTGGACGGTGTTTATAATCCCGGCAGGCATAGGTGTTTTAGCAGGTTTCATTGTGCAGGAGGAAGAACTTGCCGGAAACTTTTCCGGCTTTTTAGGCACCGGGCTTTCCCGTGTCAGGCTATATGCCGGTAAGTTTTTACTATTGTTTTTTTGTGTGGCCGTGTGTACATTTATCGCGGTATTGCTCCTCTGCGCAGGAATGAGGGCCGCAATGCCGGCAGGAGTTACTGTCTGGGTCTTTGTGGCAGGCGCCACTCTTACAGTTATAGGAACCCTCCCTCTGCTTGCACTTCACCTGTGGATCAGCTTCGCATGGGGAATGGGAGCCTCTGTCGGCATTAGTTTTGGAGGTCTTTTAATGGCGGCAATACTTGGGCTGACAGGCCTTGGTTCAGGGTTATGGCCGCTCATTCCATGGACATGGCCGGTCAAACTGGGGATGCTCCCGGGCACTTACTTCCTCAAACATACCGTTTCCCTACCGCAGGCAGAGATTACATCCGGCTTGATAAAAACGGCATCCACAGGACTCAGCGCTGCAGCAGCTGGTCTGATTGTGTTCTTGATTGGAGGGATGATATGGTTTAATATATGGGATGGAAGGAAAAGCTACGAGTAAACGGTGATTGTTTTGTAAGCAGAAGGGAGTGCCATATTGAGTAAAATATTGATAATTGATGACGAAACAGACCTTGTCATGCTGCTCAAGGATGAGCTGGAAGCAAAGGGACATGAAGTCCTTACGGCTTATGACGGGCAAACGGGTATTGATCTGTCACAAAAACAGCCGGACCTGATCATTCTGGATATTATGATGCCCGGTATAGATGGGTTTGAAGTGTGTCGGGCAATCCGGGCTGATGTCTTGTGCCCTGTTATTTTTCTGAGTGCACGGCAGTCGGAAACCGATAAGATCAGAGGATTAACACTTGGCGGCGATGACTATATAACCAAGCCCTTTGGACTGCATGAGCTGATGGCGAAAATTGAAGCAAACCTGCGGCGCGAGAGACGGTCGCAGTACTTGAATGCGGAGAACAAGCGGTCTAAGCTGTACTTTGAAAAACTGTGCCTGGATATGAGAGAACGCACTGTCAGGGTTGATGGAAAAGACATAGAATTGACCAAACGGGAGTATGACATTGTAGAATTACTGGCGCTCCATGCGGGTCAGGTTTTTTCGAGAGAACAGATCTACGAAAAGATATGGGGCTTTGATTCCGAAGGAAATTCCTCCACCGTTGTTGAACGCATCAAGAAAATCCGGGCAAAATTTTCAGCAGCGGCTGACAAAGAGTATATCTCCACCGTCTGGGGGATCGGATATAAGTGGAACAAAACGTAAGAAAGCGGGGTACATTCTATGAAGAATCAATCACTTGCTTCCCAGTTCAGGCGTACTTTAATATGGATTCTGACAGCCAGCGCAATCGGGACGGCGCTTACCTCTGCGATTGCATTTTCTTTATTTACCCAATCCCTGGACCGTGATATTTATACTCCGGATTACTACGAGCGGCAGGTTCCCGGTATTGAGGCTTATATTCGTGAAACGAACCTGGATCTGCTGTCCCCGTCCGAAGAAACCGGTTTAAAGAATACCATTCCGGACGGCGGGATGCTTTATCTGGTTGTAGATGAAAATGGAGACATTCTCTATGGTTCGGATTCCCGGAAACCGTTTGAGACAAAGGAAGAACTATTTCAAAGCTTTGCAGGGACAACTGTTTTTCGGCAGGGGCATTACATCTATACAGTTCCTCTCCTGGATAACAGAGGAAATACAGCAGGGGCCGTCCTTCTCTCCTATCAGATTAAAACAACCTTTGCAAATAACAGGGGAAAAATGGTATTCGCAGCTGTCATCCTGGCTCTGTGCTCTCCGTTTCTCTATATCATCGGTTTTACACTCCTGTTTTCAAAAATTTTTGCCCGCAAGATCAATCAGCCCCTCCAACTTTTGATTGATGCGTCCAAAAAGATACAGGAAAAAGATCTCGACTTTGAAATCGACTATCATTCAGACAATGAACTGGGCAGGCTCTGCCATGCTTTTTCTGAAATGAAAGGGGAACTTCAGAATTCGCTGTCTGCCCAATGGAAAATGGAACAGGAACGTGTGGAAATGGCAGCGGCTCTGGCCCATGATTTGAAGTCCCCTCTTTCTATTATTCTGGGATATACTGACGCGTTGATTAAAAACAATTCCGAGGGAAGCGAAAAGTTATACCGGTATCTCAGCGTTATTCGGGAAAACGCTGAAAAAAGTGCGGCTCTTGTCCAAAAGATACAATATTCATCCGGTCTGGAAACATCAGACATACAGCCCAATCTTGTGCCTGTATGCTTACCTGATTTTTTGACGCAGAAAGTCCATGAATTTGAGCTGCAGGCAGGGCAAAAGGATATTAAAATTGCTTTGGAGATGCAGGGTAACATGGAGAATACCATATGGACTGATTCAGAAAGGCTGTCGCGGATTTTTGATAATATTATTTCGAACAGTCTGCGTTATACCCCGGCAGGTGGGACGGTTCATATTTCCGTAAAGGCAGAGAAAGAACGGATTACGTATAAGATTTGTGATTCTGGCTGTGGATTCAGCCCCAAGGATTTAAATAAGGCTCTTGAAAAATTCTATCGCGGCGATGAAGCCCGGCAGTCGGACGGCGGGCATTCCGGGCTTGGACTCTATATTGTCAGACAATTAGTGGAACAGCTTGGCGGTACTGTGGAAATCGAAAACACAAAAGCGGGCGGAGCGTGTGTGATGTTTTGTCATAGTATTTCATAACTAAAAGCATTATAAAAGGTGAATTGGGCAAGCCCACTTCAACTTCTCCCCCCTCCCTCATGAGGGGCTTGCATACTTTAGCACTGCTGCAATACCGCCGGTGGACTTTTCCCTTGTCCCGGCGGTATCCTCTCTTTAAAATCCCAGATTGTCGTTCACAAGTATGACTTTTATTCTTTCCTTTACTCCCGAATTACGCGTCACAAGCACCTGACAGCACATGGAATTTGCACCTTTACAGTCATAGCACAGCCCATTGTTCCTGCAAGGTGTATCTATGCCCAGACGAACTGCATTTATGGGGGTAGCCTCATTGTGCACACGACTCAGTGCTTCTTCCAGATTTTTAACCGCTTTATTCATTCCAACGATTAGAATCACATTTTTCGCTCCAAAGGCAATGGCCGCGATCCGGTTCCCGAACTTATCTATATTAACCAGTATTCCATCATATGTAATGGCATTGGAGCCGGCAAGGAAGTAGTCACTCTCAAAGCATGCCAGTTCTGCCTGACGCTTTTCCTCCGGAGTCTTACAGACATCCCTGTTGATCACCTGATAATTGCCTTCACAGACCGCCTGCTTCAGTCCAATCTCCGTCACGGAGGCAGAACCGCCCCAGCCTACGCTGCTTCCTTCCGGCATCATCTCAAGCGCCATTTTCAGGGCTTCCTCTTTCGTCTTTGCATAATAACCAGCCATATTACGGCTTTTTAGATTCTTAATCATGTGTTCTGCAAGTATTTGATTGCGTTCTGCACGGTAATTATCCATACTTTCATCCTCCTGTCATTTACAAGGTTTACATGTTCTTCACATATTCATTATAAGCATTGCGGGTGGAAAAATCTACCTGGCAGAAACATTTTTAAGTTTCAAAGGGAGGTTAACGCAAGCTTCAAGTCTTGTAGACATATGGGGGCGCGAAATGAAGGAATAACTGCAAGCCTGCCAAGCGAATTAATACGCTGTCACCATTTTGGAGCCACTCCCAGTGGACAAGCCTTTCCTACCGGTCGGATATACCAGCCGAAAAACTAAACCTTGCGTACTACTGGGGTCAGTCCCCCCTTTTGCACTTATTAAGCCAGCTCTTGAAAAAGTTTTTTCATGGCCGGGTATATTTTTCTGAATTTCTGGTAGCGTTCTTCATATTTCTCTACCAGCTGTACATCTGGTTCCACGGTCTCAATCACCTTTACCAGCTTGCCTGCTGCCTCTTCCACGGATGCATATTCCCCGCAGCCTACTGCTGCCAGGATCGCGCCTCCGTATCCGGGGCCTTCTTCGCTTTCTATGACATCTACTTTCAGGTTCATGACATTCGCAATAATTTTTTTCCAGAGCGGGCTCTTTGCCCCGCCGCCGCATATCTTTGTTCTTTCGATCCGGATACCAAGGCTTCTGGCCACTTCCAGAGAGTCTCGCAGCCCGAATGCCACGCCTTCCAGTACGGCCTGGGTCATTTCCTCTCTTGTAGTATCCATAGTCATTCCCGTAAACGTTGCCCTTGCTTTCGGATCATTGTGCGGGGAGCGCTCTCCCATCAAATATGGCAGATAGAATACCTGATTTTCTCCCAGTTTGACAATAGCCTCCTGCTCTGCTGCATATTCTTTTGTCTTCAGAATCTCATCCATCCACCACTTATTGCAGGATGCAGCACTTAGCATACAGCCCATTAGATGATAATGGCCGTCTGCATGGGCGAATGAATGCAGCGCATTGTTGTCATCCACGCCAAAAGAACTGCTTGAGATAAAAATTGTGCCGGATGTTCCAAGAGAGATATTGCACATCCCATCCCCCACCGTTCCGGTACCTACCGCTGCCGCCGCATTATCCCCGGCTCCTGCGATAACCTTTACACCGCTGCCAAAACCAAACTCTGCTGCCACATCAGCTTTCATATCCCCTACAACATCATAGCTCTCATAGAGCGTGGGAAGCTGCTGCTCTGTAACACCACAGATCTGCATCATTTCCTTAGACCAGCATTTATTCTTCACATCCATCAGAAGCATACCGGATGCATCGGAATAATCTGTGCAAAACACGCCGCTCAGCTTATATGCCAAATAGTCCTTTGGAAGCATAATCTTACTGATTCTTGCAAAATTCTCCGGCTCATTTTCCCTCAGCCAAAGAATCTTCGGCGCTGTAAATCCGGCAAAAGCGATATTTGCCGTGTATCCAGACAATTTGTCTTTTCCAATCACCTGGTTCAGATAATCCGTCTCTTTACCGGTCCTTCCGTCATTCCAGAGAATTGCAGGCCGGATAACCTCGTCCTTCTCGTCCAGTACCACAAGTCCATGCATCTGCCCTCCAAAACTGATACCGGCAATCTGCTGCCTGTCGCAATCGGCAGTCAATTCCCTGATTCCCTCAACAGTCTGCGCATACCAATCCTGTGGATTCTGCTCCGACCAGCCGGGGTGTGGAAAAAACAGGGGATATTCTTTAGAAACGATATTGTGGATCTTACCGTTTTCATCCATCAGCAAAAGCTTCACTGCTGAAGTACCTAAATCTACACCTATATATAACATATTAACCTCCGCATCATTCAAAAAAGTCGGGCAAGGGGGTCAGACCCCTCTGCAGAGGGGTCTGACCCCCTTGCCCACCGTTTTCAGAATATTCTGTTTATTTCCAGGGATTCTCAGTCGGATATCGTACGCCGGCCGGCTGGTTATACCCAATCTCTTCCACCGGCACTCCTATGTATTTGAATACCTCAAAAAGCGCCTTTCCATAATTGCCGAACGCTACTGCACCATGATGCGGGTAGTTGCCCTCAATTAATACATGGCGGTAGAACCTTCCCATCTCCGGAATTGCGAAGATGCCAATTGCTCCAAAGGAGCGGGTTGCTACAGGGAGTACTTCTCCCTGGGCTATGTATGCGCGCAGCTTACAGTCCGCTGTGCTCTGAAGTCTGAAGAATGTAATATCTCCCGGTACGATATCGCCTTCGAGCGTTCCCTGTGTCACTTCTTCCGGCAGCGCTCTTGCCATGATCATCTGGTATTTCATCTCACAGAAGGAAAGCTTGCTGGATGCGGTATTTCCACAGTGGAAGCCCATAAAAGTATCTTTGTGTGTGTAGTTGTATTTGCCCTCAATCTCCTCTTTGTACATATCTGCCGGTACTGTATTGTTGATATCCAGCAGGGTAACGACATCTTCGCTTACTACGGTTCCGATAAATTCACTTAAAGCCCCATAAATGTCGACTTCACAGGATACCGGAATTCCCTGTCCGGTCAAACGGCTGTTTACATAGCATGGAACGAAGCCAAACTGTGTCTGGAACGCCGGCCAGCATTTGCCTGCAATTGCCACATATTTTCTGTAACCTTTGTGCTCCTCCACCCAATCCTTCAGGGTGATCTCATACTGCGCTAACTTTGCAAGGATCTCCGGCTTTTTGTTCCCTGCACCGAGTTCTTCTTCCATCTCTTTTACAATAGCCGGAATTCTCTCGTCCCCTGCATGTTTGTTATATGCTTCAAATAAGTCCAGTTCAGAATTTTCTTCTATCTCAACGCCCAGATTGTAAAGCTGCTTAATCGGTGCGTTGCATGCAAGGAAATTAAGCGGACGCGGTCCAAAGCTGATAATCTTCAAATCATTGAGCGCTGCAACAGCCCTCGCGATTGGCCTGAATTCATAAATCATATCAGCACATTCTTCTGCTGTGCCAACCGGGTATTCCGGGATATATGCTTTAATATTGCGCAGTTTCAGGTTGTAGCTTGCATTAAGCATGCCGCAGTAAGCATCCCCGCGCCCCTGTACAAGATTGTCTCCGCGCTCCTCCGCCGCTGCAATAAACATCTTCGGCCCGTCAAAGTGCTTTGCAAGCAATGTCTCTGCAATCTCCGGCCCGAAGTTCCCAAGATAAACAACAAGTGCATTACATCCGGCATTCTTCACATCTTCCAGCGCCTGTACCATGTGGAGCTCGCTCTCCACGATACAGACCGGGCACTCATAGATTCCCTCTTCCCCGTATTTCTCGTGATAAGCCTTCATCAGCGCCTCGCGCCTGCTTACCGACAAACTCTCCGGGAAACAATCCCTGCTGACAGCTACAACTCCAATTTTCAATTCCGGCATGTTATTCATAATCATGTACCTACCTTTCTTTATAAATAAATTTATTCGTTTCTTTAATAACAGAATATTATAGGATCCCTCCGCATGAACCCGGTTCTTCCGGCCTATATGTACAGTCTGTTTTTAATCCAACGTAATATTGTCGCCCTTCAGTCCGCAAAAAGCACCCTCGATCTTTGCATCCTCATGGGCGATCAGCCACTTATTCTTCGCGGTGATCAGACAATCCTCGCCCTCGGTGCCCGGAGTGAATGTCAGATCCGTATTGGTGCCCTCCGGCAGAATTACAACGCATCTGAATCCTCCCGGCTGTGCGGTACAAGGCGCATAGTGCAGCGTGGTCGCATACATCTCCACCACCGTTCCCGCAGGCACATAAAACGCCTCCACCTTCGAAGTATCATACGTAAAATCCGTTCCCACATCCTGCTGGGAACCGAGCAGCAGAATCATATCGGTCACCGCAATATTAATCTCAGATGAACGGTGGTACTCCAGCCCGTTCAGCTTATGATTATCTCCATTACAGTATCCGATTTCGATCGGGAGTCCCCCAAATGCCCGGTTTTTAAAGGCTTCCGCTTCCGGAAGGGCCTCCATCTCTTCTACAGATGCTACGTAAATTACTTCTTTCGGCAGAGGCGTGTGCTCCATCTCCTTCAGAATTCTGCAGATAGAATAGCCCTGCAGCACTCTTCCGTATTTGCCAAACGAAGAATCCGTTACTTTTTGAATATCCATCATTATCCCTCCTAAAAACAAAAATTTATTGATATTTATCCTTATGAGGTAATTTTATCAGCATATTCTGTACTTTTCGACCAAATATTTATCTAATCAATGGCACTTTTTTGTCTTTTTTCTAAACTCGCTTGGCAGCATTCCGTACTTTTTGCGAAACGCCTTGGCCAAAGCCTTGCTGTTCGGAAATCCATGATCCAGCGCAATCTCACTGATCGTCCGTTCCGTATTTGCCAGTTCCTGGTATGCGTACTCCACCCGAATGCTCTGCAGATAGGTCAGATAATTGATTCCCGCATACTTTTGAAACATCCTGGAGAGATAAGCAGGAGAATAGCCAAAGATCTCCGCCAGCCGTTCCAGCGAAATCTCTTCCGTGTAATGCTCTTTCACATAGGACGTAATGACAGACAGCCTGTTCAGTTTACGGTTTTTCCTTACCATCTCCCGGCTCACTTCCATCTCCCGGTATCTGGTTACCAGTAAGTACAAAAGCTCATAAAACATCCCCTGTACTTTCAGGTCATATCCGCACTTTTTCTCGGTATATGCCCGGTAAATAGAAGAAATCAGGATCATCACCCTCTCATCCTGGGATTTTGAATCATGGGTAAAACGGATGAACTGCTCTCCTGTATAGTATTTCTCAAAAACCTTCAGCGGAATCTGTACAACAACCGTCATATTGGGCTCCGGAGAATCCACGGAATGGATCTCATTGGAATTCACCAGCATGAATTCCCCCGGTCTGAGAGGATACTTTTCCTCATTTATATAAAAAGAGAGCTCTCCTTCAAATACCGCAAATATTTCCACCGAACGATGCCAGTGCTTATCACGGAAATAATTGCCTTCCCTGCCCTCAAAGACAAATACCTTAAAAGGTAAATCTTCATTCGGCACAATCAACTCATGGCTGAATTCCATATTGCCGCCTCCTTTACTGATCCTTTCCGGATTAAACATTCCACGTCTCTCCTATTCCGTTAGCTTCAGGGGTAATTACAATCTTCCGGAGGGAGATGTAACGCTGCCCTGATTATAGTATGTTTCAGGTGATTTTGTAAACACCGGCAGAAAGACTTACCAATATTTATTATTTATAAAACAGTTCATTTCTTCAAACTGCATTTATCAAATTTTCGCAGTAAACTGTCTGCAAATCCCAGGAAGACTCCCACCACCACAAACAGAGTCCCAAGGAATAATAATATAATCCCTGTCACTAATTTACCCAGTATCTCCACTGTCTTTTGCTTTATCATAGACCGGCCTCCTGTCTGATAAAAGAAAACTCTTTGCGCCTAAATACACTTTTATTCTATCACAGTAAATTTGTGAAAGCCTTGCATAAGTCTTTCAATCAAACGGCTTAACCTTACGTTTTTGCAAGATAAGGCTCCCGATTCAAACTCAGGCATACAAACACACTGCCTCACCAGGGATCGTCCCTTTTGCAGAGGGGTCTGACCCCTTTGCTTCACCCCTGCAGCCGCAAGCATACGCCCCTGCCGTCTCTGCATTGTTTGACAGACTCCCCCCGGAAGATTATAATGTTTATATTACATACGTAAGAGATAATGGAGGAATAAACATGACGGTACTGCCTCAGATTTCAGAAGCAGAATTTGAAGTAATGAAGGTCGTATGGAAACGTGCACCGGTCAGTACAAATGAAGTGACCGACTATTTAACAGCCCATACCACCTGGAGCCCCAAAACAATACAGACTCTGCTGAAACGCCTGGTGAATAAAGGCGCACTCTCTTTTGAAAAAAAGGGCAGGGTATTTATCTATAGCCCGCTTGTGATGGAAGAAGAGTATATCAACCAAAAAAGCTCTTCTTTTTTAGAGCGCTACTTTCATGGGGATATTACCGCCATGGTATCTTCTTATCTGGAACATGATAACTTAACCGAATCCGATATCGAAGCCCTGCGCAGCCTGCTCGCAGAACAATCCAAAGAGGGAGGAAAGTAATGTGACCGGTTTTGGCATCCGATTTTTTATCTGTAACTTTTTTATCGCTCTCTTTATATGTATCATGTTCGCCGCGAAGCGGCTTCTCAAAAATCATATTTCAGCCCGCATGCAGTACAACCTCTGGTTTCTTCTGCAGGCAATATTTGCCGTACCCTTTCTGCCGCCGGTTCCCATTGGGTTCAGCCAGATCCTTTCCCTGTTGGGATCCGGCTCCCCCTCTATACTTTCCGGGGGCCGCATTGATGCTGCCGATGCAGGAAATGCAGTGTCCACCGCAACAGGTTGGATGAATGATTTCGCCATGTCTGTTTCCCACAATAGGGGGGCTGTTATTGCCGGAGCTCTCTCTGCCGTCTGGTTTGCCGGAATGCTGGCAATGGCTCTATATTTTCTTCGCTCCCGATTACGCCTCTGTCGGTTGGAACGTTCTGCACTTTTGCTCCAAAATAAAAACATCCTCGCACTTTATCACAACTGTGTAAACGAAATGCATTTGAAAAAGGCTCTCCCAGTCTACAGTACCCCCTACCTGAGTTCCCCGATTACTACAGGTCTGATCCACCCCCGCATATATCTTCCCCTTCATCTGGTCTCAGAATTTCACAGCGGCACGATAAGCGGGAAAGAACTGCGTTTTATGCTTCTGCATGAGTTGCAGCACCACCGGCACAGAGATGCCCTGGCAAATCATTTTATAAATCTTTCAAAGTTCGTATACTGGTTTAACCCCCTGGTCTGGTATGCGATGAAAAAAATGCAGTGTGACCGGGAGATCGCTTGCGATGCCGCTGTTCTGCAGATGCTCGCTAAAGAAGAGTATACAGAATATGGAATCACCCTGATCAACCTTGCCTCAAGACTTACTTGTGCTCCCCCCTCCTATTCCGCCCCCATGGCAGGAAACAAAAAACAAATTACAAGAAGAATTCTGCACATCGCTGATTACCGCCCTCAGTCCAGATCCGCTAAAATCAAAGGGGTTTTGCTATGCCTGCTTCCGTCCGTCGTTTTGCTGGGCCTCTCTCCCATTTTATCTATCAACGCCGGCGTACAGGAGTATGATTCCTTCCAGAATACCGGAGAAACCACAGAATATATAGATCTCGAATCCTATTTTCAGGGATATGATGGCAGTTTTGTATTGTTTGACACCGAAACAAATATCTGGCAGATTTACAATCAGGAAATGGCTTCGCGCAGAGTCTCTCCCAACTCCACGTATAAAATATTCGATGCGCTCCTTGGGCTGGAAACCGGGATCATCACGCCCGGGCATACACATATGGGCTGGGATGGAACCAAATGGCCTTTTGACGCATGGAATACAGACCAGAACCTGAATTCTGCTATGCGAAACTCCGTTAACTGGTATTTTCAATCGATCGACCGACAGGCCGGTCAGTCTGCGGTGAAAGACTATTTTCGAAGAATCGGATATGGCAATCAGGATGTGAGCGGAGGGACGGACTCTTACTGGATGGAATCATCACTCAAAATCTCCCCCGTTGAGCAAGTATCTCTTTTGAAAAAATTCTACTACAATGAATTTGGATTTCATTCAGAAAATATAGATGCGGTGAAAAATGCGATGTATCTTGCATCCAAAGGCAACGCCTCACTTTATGGAAAAACCGGGACCGGAGCCGTGGACGGTCAGGAAATAAACGGATGGTTTACAGGATTTGTCAGCCAGGACGGCCATGTGTCTTTCTTCGCCGTTCAGATTCAAAATGAAAAAAATGCATCCGGCAGTAAGGCGGCCGAAATCGCCTTGGATGTGCTGGACAAGATGGGGAAGTATTGAGAAAAAGAGCCGTTCGTCTTGTTCATTAACTGCCTCGGCTGGCTTTGCTTTTTCCCCAGTTATGCAAGTGCGGCTTATACCAACGAAGGCGTACATAACCTTTACATCGGTTTAAGATTTCTATTGAGCCTATCCACCATCCAGGCGATACGCTTTTCCCGTCCGGCATCTGTCTTTGCGTCAAAATATGCCCGCGTGTAGGTTTTCTTGACTGATAAGGGCATTGCTTGAAAATTTGCATAAGCGGGCTCGTAGACTTTTAGCAAATCAGATAAAAAGGCGATCTGTTCCTCTGTCCCCGTCGGGGATTTGGGAGCATCCCATTGTCCGTTCTCTTTCGCTTCCTCTATTTTCTTCCTGCCCCAATCGGTCATAAGTCCTTGTTCTTCAAGGCTTTTAACCAACGCCTTGTTCTTATCCGACCATTTACTGTTCTTCCTGCGTAAAGAAAAATATTTCTTGTATGTTTTGTCATCAATGCTTTGCATCTGTCCGTCAATCCAGCCAAAGCAAAGGGCTTCTTCAAGCGCTTCGCTTGCCTTTATTGTTTTCGGCCCTCCCGCTTTTCCAAACAGAAGCCAAACGCCGGCATTTGACAGGTAATGGTCAGAAAGCCATTGCCTGAATTCTTTTCTGTCTGCAAATTCCATTATGTCACTCATTATGTGCTCCTCCTTTCGTACGCCTTCTATGGCCTCCTTGTCAGTTTACTGTTTCTTTCATTCTACCACAAATCCGAGAGCCTGAAAATCTTGTATTTATCAGCGTGATTTCCAACCTTTTGGATATGCGGAACAGGCCGGGCCGGAGAACAGCCCAAGTCTGTGAGGCTGGGTTACTATGCGCGGCCCCTGGGCCGTAAATAGTAACGAGGCTGGGAATATTAATTTGTCTGACATAAAATGGAAGTAGTTTTCTTGCTTTGAATTGTTTATAATAAGAACGGTATGTAATACTTGTGGGAGGACAAATGATGTTGAAATTTATGGTATTGATCGCCGCTTTGATATGCTCGGTTGTTTATATGACGCTTTTTTGGATTTCCAGTCCGAAGGCGAATAGAATTGCTCAGAAAATTCAAAAGCCTTTTGTGATTACCAGTGCACTGCTTCTTGTGCTGTATATTTTGCTCTAATGGCTTTCGCAACAGAGCCTTTTGTTCCCGCACTGGATATGCAGGGACGGAAGGCTTTTTTTGTACGCTGACAGGAGGCGTGGGGGTTAGTTTCCTGCAGCGAGGAGCTTCTGCAATAACATGCAGAGTTCCTCTTCAGTCTTTACGCAGTAGTCAGGGCTCACACTTCCGGTCTGCTGATTGTGGCTTCTGCGCCTGATCCAGATGGTATGAAGACCGGCGTTTTGAGCGCCTTCTATATCGTTAACGTAGGAGTCCCCTACAAACCACACATTTTCCCGGGCGATACCCATTCGTTCACAGGCTTTACAGAAAATGCGCTTGTCCGGTTTGTCCATTCCCATTTCTTCCGATATGAAGATGTTCTGATCTGGAATCCATTGCCTGATACCAAGCTGCTCTATTTTGGGCCTCTGGTGGTCGGCTGTGCCATTTGTTATGATTCCCATCGGAATTCTTTCCTTACAAAAAGACAGAATTCCCTTCATCTTTCCGGATATACTGACTTTCATCTGATACCCGGCATACCGGCGCTGGAACTCCCGGGCCTGCTCTGCCGGGATCTCTATATGAAGCTCCTGAAAGGCCTTCTGTATTCTGTAAATGCATAATTCATCCATGGTAATCCCGCCGCACTGCAGACGTTCAAAGGCTTTATCGCTGTATTTTCTGCTTATAAAAAATAAATGCTCCACGGAAATCGCGTATGTCCCTGCAAACATATCCTCATATGCCAGAGCAAAGGGTTCCAGGTGATCGTACAGCGTGTCATCCATATCAAACAAAAGCGCATCCATATTCTTTTTCCTCCATAATCAATTTGATATAAATCACATTATAACCTGTAAAAGCTGTTTCGTCTATGTAGTAATCTGTGTTAAGGATCAACTGGACCGGGATGTGTATTCTTTCATTAGTATGAAATATATACAGGAATTTCTGAGCAGATAAAAGGACTGACTCCCTTTATATCTAAGCGGAATTCAGCCCTATAAAATTATGATGAATTACTTTGTGTAACCAGGCCGGCGTCTCTGCCTGAGACACTGCGGCACCTCGAATCATCCGGATTATCCCTGACAGGAACTGCTCTCCTTGTCATAGACAATCTCCCCATCCACGATTGTATATAAAGTCTGCGTAAATACCTCCATAGGATTTCCGTCAAACACCGCAATATCCGCATCCTTTCCTGGCTCAAGACTGCCTACGCGGTCATCCGTCCGGCAGATCTGCGCCGGATTTATGGTCAGCGCTTTCAGCCCTTCTTCCATAGGCAGCCCGTATTTTACAGAGTACCCCGCACAAATAGGGAGATATTGGATCAAAGCGACCGGGTGATCCGTTGTCACCGCAATCTTCACTCCCGCGTCAGCGAGAACCCCGGCCGTCTTAAAGCTCATATACTCTACCTCTACCTTGGATCGGGAAGTCAGATCCGTCCCTACAATCGCCGGATATCCCGACGCTGCGATCTCTTCCGCGATCAGATGCCCGTCGGTACAATGATCTATAGTGATATCCACATCAAACTCCTTCGCAATCCGTATGGCGGTAAAGATGTCGTCCGCCCTGTGTGCGTGAGCCTTCAGGGGGATTTCCTTCTTCAGCACGGGAATCCACGGCTCCATATCAAAATCCTGTTCCTCCAGATTGCCGCTCTCCCGTTTTTCCAGATACTTTCTGGCATCAAACAGCGCTTTCCTCAGCATATAGGCTGTTCCCATCCTTGTAGAAGGACATGTATTCTGTTCCCCATAGGTTGTCTTTGGGTTTTCCCCGAATGCTACCTTCATAGCCGCCGGGCTTTTGACAATCATTTCATCCACACAGCGCCCATGTGTCTTCATAAATACAAACTGACCGCCCACGACATTTGCGCTGCCGGGCCCGGCCATTACTGAGGTGATTCCCGCCTGGATCGCATCGTGGAATGCCGGATCCATGGGATTCACCGCATCCAGCCCACGGATTGCCGGGAGGACAGGATTCGTCATCTCATTGCAGTCATCCCCGATGGTCCCGCTCTTCTCTTCCGTCAGGCCTATGTGTGCGTGTGCCTCGATCAGACCGGGAAGCACCCATGCACCATGTACATCCAGTACCGCTTCGTCATATTCATCCTCTGCAGTACCCCCGCCCTCTTTATCCGAAATTGTCCGTCGGGTCCCGCCGGATAAAGAAGACAGACTTCTCTTACCTGAAGAAGTTTCATCCTTCTTCAGGCCTCCCAGATCCGGCAGCCCTATTTCGACCGCATGCTCCATGGGTCCGACTGCATCAATGATTTTCCCCTTGATTCTTACATATCCATTTTCATATACCTTCCCTGCCATGGTATAGATTTTTCCGTTAATGATCCACATAAAAAAGCCCCCTTCCAAAAATACGATTTCAGATACGTTTCGCTTTAAAAACATATTCCTATAAAGTATTTCCGAAGAGAGCTTATTTATTCTGAATCTGTAACTATATGGCCGATCCGGTATACGCAGGTATCAGACACTTGTTACCGAAATATTAATACACTGATGTACTAGTACATCGTATAATAATTAACTGCCACATAAGCCGACCTAAATTTCCGATAGCACTGCTCCACAAGCCTGAGCGTAGCCCACACTACGCCTGCGTTTGCAGAGCAGCACTCTTGAAAATTTATCTCAGCTTATGAGGCAGTTACTTATTTTACGATGTACTAGGGAATTTCCAGGTCTGCTGCAAATTGTTTCACGGTCTGCTGTACTTCTATGATCTCTTTTTCTGTGATTCCGTCCGTGTGAAAACCACCGCTGCACACCGTTACTGCATTCTTTTTCCGGCATACCTCTTCCGCCACATAGCGGCAGATAATGTCGTCTTTATGCCCCGTCACATTCAGTGTGGAGGATGTAACACTGATGCTCCCATCTCCGCTCAGAGAGGGTCTGGGTATGGAGAGAACCGTACATCCGATATGCGGCTTGTCACCGCCCTGCATGATGATAAAATAATCCTCTCCCAGCCGTTTCACTTGAATTTTTAACGTTGCAAATGACAGTATAATTGTCCATTCCATCTTACATACTCCTATGTATCTATTTTATTTCCTACGGTACAGTCCAGGCCGGTCTTAACTGTTATGTTCCTTTACCATATCTGCGTTTTTAAATAGTCCGTAATTTAAGAAACAAGCGGCATTATATACGTCACCCACAGATAGGACAACGGCATTACAATAATCATCGCGGGTATCATATCTGCTGTTGGGAACTTCTTTATATTTACCATGCGGAAACCGGTTGCCAGCATCAGAAATCCGCCGCAAGCCTTGAAGTCATTAATCATCGCCGGTGTAGTAAGCGGGAAGATTATGGTTGCTCCGAAAAACAGTAAAGCGAAGATTATAAACTGCGGCACTGCGATCAGGGATACCACTGCACCCAGATTGCATGCAAAAATAGCTGCTGTAAATAAGTCCAGGATTGATTTGGAGATCAGAATGGAGTGGTCTCCGCTCATTCCCGCCACGATAGATCCATAGATACCTGTACCACTTGCACAAAACAGTACAATAATTGTAATGAGGGTACTCATGAATTCTTCTTCCGGCAATGAGCTGTTGGAACCTTTTACAAACTTACTGATCATCTTCTGCATACCGGCTGCACCTTTATTGATGCCGGCGCCAAGATGGATGACAAGTCCAAGCCCTGTTCCGATTACAATCGCAAAGATTACAGCGGGCATATTTTCCATTAATCCGATGGTGCTGATTCCCATTCCCATGGAACACACTCCGAATACCATCGTAATCTGTGCTTTGAATTCTGCTGACAGTTTCTTGCTCAGTACCGTTCCTAATACTCCGCCGATTACGACGGACAATGCATTTATAATTACTCCTATTGGCATGTCACTTACTCCTCTTCCTCTCAAATTTGCAGGACTGCACCGATTTTATTACAGCCTGTTGTATTTCTGTAAAATTTAATGTTATAATGTTATAGTCCATTCCATCTTCGAAATTTCCTGGCATCTATTCCAAATGGCTCTACCAGTTTTGCTGCAGTGTGATAGATCATCTCGTCAATATTTTCCGGCCTGTGATAGAAGGTCATCATTGGCGGGATAATCCGGACTCCCTGCATCATAGAAAGTTCGTAAAGATTTCTCAGATGGATCGGACTTAAGGGGGTCTCTCTTGCCGCCAGCACCAGAGGCCTCTGCTCCTTTATTGTTACGTCTGCTGCCCGAAGAATCAGATTATCTGCATACCCGCCGTGAATTCCGGCTATTGTCTTCATACTGCAGGGTACAATGAGCATCCCCTCTGTACGGAAGGACCCACTCGCAGGAGCGGCTCCGATCTCGGTCATGTTCAGTACATGATCCGCGCTTTGGCATATGTCTTCCACCGTATAGGAAGTCTCCTGCTTCAGCGTTATTTTTGCCGAATCACTCATGATCAGGTAAGATTCGTAATCTTCGGCTTCCCGAATTAATTCCAGGCAAGTATGCAGTATAGGAAGTCCGCTTGCCCCTGTGGCTCCTATTATAATCCTCTTCTTTTCCATAGCTTATATCCTCAGTCTTTCACCCAATGTGTTGGATCAACGTCCATAAACTGTGCTCTCTTAAATCTTTCTTTCTGGTCAAACGGCACGGTGCAGTCAAAGATTGTCTTGCAGGCGATTCCGCGGTTTTTAATACTCGGTGAGCATGCAGGATCATTTGATGGATCCAGCGGATGGCATCTTACGCCCGGGATGGTAATAATATCTACATCTCCCTGGAATCTGGTGTTCATGGCCCAGAGCACATCATTGATATCAAAGCAGTCCACATCCTCATCTACAAGGAAGATATGCTTCAATTCACTAAATGCCGTAAATGCAACCAATGCTGCCTGTCTCTGTCTTCCTTCATCACTTGCAACGGTCTTTTTAAACTGCATTACCGCCATATATTTTCCACCGCCTGCAGATGCGCAGTACACGTTCTGGAGTTTGCCAGGCATTGCTTTTTCTACCATTCCGTAGATACTTGCTTCTGTTGGAATGCCGGCCATAGATACGTGCTCTTCGCTTGGTCCGATACAGGTCTGCATGATTGGTTTCTCTCTATGAGTCACTGCTGTTACCTTGATTGTCCAGCACTGATCACATGCCGGTCCTGTATATCCCGGGAACTCAGGCATTGCATAGCCTGTATGGCTGTTCTGGTCTTCCTTTACACGTACATTTGGAAGGATCTCGCCTTCAATTACATATTCTGCGTTAGCAATTGCTTTCTCATTTACAGTCAGGCACTGGCACAGTTCTACAGGTTCTCCTCTCAGTGCACCGGCTACTGCGAGTTCGTCATATCCCATTGGTGTTGTAGGAGCCTCGAAGCAGGAACCAATTTCAATGGCCGGATCTACACCTATACTGATGGAGATCGGAAGTTTCTGTCCCAGTTCTTCTGCACGCTCTGCCATAGCGCCGATGTGACGTGCACCAGGTGTAAAGAAAATAGAGAGTTCATCTTTTCCCTGAATGCAGAGGCGGTGAATGGTAACATCACTCAGTCCAGTCTCCGGATGAGTTGCATAGCACATACCAAGTGTGATGTAAGGACCCGCATCTACAGGTGTGTTTGTTGGAGCCGGAACCAGTTTAAAAAGATCAAAATCAGGATCTTCTGCTTTATGTACTACCTGCTGGCATAACGGTGCATCTTTTACAAGAACCGGAGGAATCGGATTGTCTACGCTTTTGTATAGCATCTTGCCAACCTCTTCCGGTTTGCATCCGAACAGTGCTGCCACCCTCTTGCGGCTTGCCATAACCCCGATCGCTACCCGTGCATCCGGATGGCCTTTAATGTTATTAAAGATCATCGCAGGACCTTCTTTTGTCGGACGCATTACCGTACCGCCTGCTCCTACATGACGGTATACTCCTGACAATTCTGCCATCGGCTCAACAGGTACATCCGTCTCAATCAACTGTCCGGGCATTTCCCTCAACAATTCCAACGCGCTTCTGAGATCCACTACTTTTTTCTCCATTTCATTCTCTCCTTTGCTTTTATATTGCTTTTAGATTGATTTCATTTTAATGCTATTTATCTGGTGAATCAATTCAACTTGTGTTATAATTCATTCCAGAATGGAATGAATCAAAGGAGAGATCATATGACATTTGAACAATTGGATTATTTTATTGAGATTGTAAAACACAAAACTTTCTTTGACGCGGCAGAATCCTTACATATCTCTCAATCTTCACTTTCCAAACAGATTATAAAGCTTGAAAAAGAATTGGACGTGCAGCTTTTTGACAGAAGTAAAAGAACGGCACATCTGACGGATGCGGGTCAGTTTTTCTATAAAAATTCATTGCCGCTCGCCACTCAGTACCACCAGCTGATGAAACAGCTGAGAACCTATCAGCAATCCAAGCAGCTCAAACTTCACATCGGGATACTGCCGATTCTGAACCAGTATCAGTTTATCCCCCGATTCCGGGAATTTTCCAAGCTCCATCCGGATATTATGATTCATCTTGACGAGCTGGAGGAAAATGAACTTCTGGAAGGTCTTGCAATGGGGAAATACGATGTGATTATCGCAAGAGAAGGCCTTGCCGATACCAAACTGCACCGTACCTGGGAAGTCGCACAGGACGAGCTGGTCGTTGTAGTGCCTTCCGGCCACCCGCTTGCCGATAAGCAGGAAATCACCATTCAGGAATGCAGCCAGGAGTCCTTTATTCTGATGAATCCCTACACTACCGTTCACCAGCTCTGCCTCCGGCTGTTCCATAAAAACAAAATTAATCCTGAAATACTGCGCACCGGCAGGGTTGAATCCATCATCAGCTCGATCTCAATCGGAGATGGTATCAGCCTGCTGCCTAAGAAAAACTTTCAAACCTTCCATAGTGAAAATATAGCCGTAATTCCTTTGGTTCCAAAAGTGAACCTTCCCGTCTGCTGCATAAAAAATAAAGCCGAAGAGATTACTCCGGCTTTAAAAGAGTTTATTTTTTATTTGCGGCTATTGCATTAACTTGCGAAACCCATGCCGCCTGCCTCTTACGCACAAAGCGCCTTCAGCACAAAGCTGAAAGCGCTCTTTCTTTTACCCTGGAGTTTCGTGTCGTCAAAACTACTGAAACATTTCGTCACCGCTTTTATATCCGAAAGCCGGATGGCAGTCAAATTTTACTGCTCCTACCGCGATATCCGGGCCAACCGCTTTTTTAACTCTGGCAACACCTTCGTAACCAAACCCTGCGCATAATTCAATTGCTTTACAGCCCTTGGCCGCCATTTCTTTGGCCGCGATTTCTGCTTCCTCATAGTTTTCAACGCCGACCACATTCAAGTTGAGCTCCGCACATGGGATAACTACCTTTTTCATCTCTTCGTTCACGCCCTCTGCTACATAGATAAATGCACATTCAAACATCGGAAGTCTCCTTTCTTAAGTTATATACTGAAGTACGCACAAGGGCACACCGTAACGCATCCCCTGTTGGCAGGTTTTCAGCAAAGCTGAAAAATAAAGGATCAAAACACTTCAGCATATGGTTGATTTGTTTCACTGATTTATAAAACTATCATAGTCTTTTACCTGCCGGATGTCAATCAACCTTACAATCCATTTTATCTATGATGTTACTGTTCACGGCCTATAGGCCGTGTATAGTAACTCTATGATTTCCACAACAACTGCCCGTTTTCAAAGAGCACTTCTACACGCCCCCCGTCCTTTAGCCAGGCTAAATACGACCGTACTGTGCTTCCAACCAGCACATACTGCTCAAAGTTCATAGTAAGTCCATAGCCCAAAAACAGCTTTTGCAACACCTGTTCAAATAAGCATGGCACTTTACAGATCTCTGTAATCCTGTCTGCGATTTCATTTACCTTATCTATGTTCAGCTGGGCCAGCGGCGCAATCTGCTCCACTGCATCTGCGTGCGCAGGGACGAACATCGACGCCTCCATCCTTTTTACCTTTTCCAGGGTATCGAGATAAGCCGCAACATCATAGATAAACCCGATCTGATATTTCTCCAGCGTCTCCCTGCTGGACAGACAGTCTGCAAGATAAACCACGTCATCGGATGTCCTGAATCCCACCATATCAAAGAAATGTCCCGGCAGCGGAATTATGCTCAGTCCTTCCGGCAGGTTTTCTCTCCGCAGATACTCTGCATGACTGGGCTTTGCCATCAAAAACTTGTGCCTTAAGTCCTTTGGCGGATAACCACCATAAAGAAATGCGGGTTCAAGGACAGGGGAATTTGTAAAATCACGTTCGATTCCCGGAGCATAGATCATGCATCCAGTCTGTCCCTGCAGGTACTGATTGCCGCCAATGTGATCTGCATTGGAATGGGTATTATAGACGGCAGTCAGGCGCCAGCCGTTCTTGTCCAGAATCTGCCGGACTTTTCGGCCAGCATCCTTATCGCTTCCACTGTCAATCAGGCAGACCTCCGCCTCATTTAACTTATAAAGCCCAATCTTTGCGGGGCTTTGGATATAATAACTGTTTTTGCCTGCTTGGTTTAATTCGTACATGGCAGTACCTCCACTGTATCGTCAGGATTGTTTGGTTTTAAGCTGCATTGGCATAATCTTAAGATCTCAGGCTTTCCAGCTGATCGGAATGCATCCCGTCCGGTAGGTCTTTCTTTGCCGGAAAACAAAAAAGCCTCGGAAATCTTGAAATTCCGGGCTTTTTCCAGAGGCACAGACCGGATTTGAACCGGTGATCAGGGTGTTGCAGACCCACGCCTTACCGCTTGGCTACTGCGCCTTAGTATGACTCCTACGGGAATCGAACCCGTGTTACCGCCGTGAAAGGGCGATGTCTTAACCGCTTGACCAAGGAGCCATTATCTATTCTATAAGTGACACCGCTTTTACAGTGACCGTTGTCTATATTATCATAACTCGCCTCAAAAATCAAGCCTTTTGAACAATTTTTCTTTGTAAACTATAACAGTTCAAATGGGTCTGCGCATTTGCTGCGCAGACCTGAAAAACACCTTCACCGCCAGTAGAAATTCTACTTCATCCAGTACCCCACAATTAAGTCCACCATCCGGTCATAGCTTTCTACTCCGTCTTCCTGACCGTTTGCCTTGAGATATGTATCGTTTACTTTATTTGACACTTCCGCCACTGCCCCGTCATACTTTGCCCAGAACCGGCTGTTAGCCTGGAGGTCGGCCTCTACACTCTTATCGAGCGCCGTCCTTACCGCCTGCCATGCTTCTGCATCAGCACGCCGCAGTGCATTCATACTATAGATCCAGCCCATAAGGTATCCGCTATACTGAAAGTCCCCTCGTTCGGCATCTTTACACGCAAGAAATGCGATAAAGTTGGCTTCTTCCTCCTGCATAAATCCACGCAGGTGTGACAGTTCATGGCAGGCCGTAAACGGTATATTGTAAGCAGTCATGTCTTTGTTATAATTCGCCTCTACCGTAAATGGAACATAAACACCGGTCAGCCCCTGATAGGAAAGAATCTCTGATACGAGAAGCCCTTTCGGTCTTGGGTAATATCCCTCAAGCGCGGGATACTGGCTGCCCAGCGCTTTCATGGCTTTCACCGCATCTTTTTCCTCCGCACTCTCCAGCAGCATCACCCCGTTCTCGTCCCGTTCCACCTGTCCGGCCCTTGCATTTACTTCCTCAGTCAGCCACAGGCAGGTCTGTTTGAGGTCTTCCACCGTATATGCAGCCGTCTCAATGCCCGATTTTTCAGAGAATGAAACCCGCCTGTAATTAATGCCGCAGTTTACAACGTATAGAAGCATAAGAACAGAGACCGTCAAAAAAAGGCCGGAAGCCCACCGCAGCATGACAGCGCCCCCGCTTCCGCTTCTGGCTGCTTCCACAACCGCATGGATCAGGGAGCCCACTGTCAAAAGCACCAGAACATACAAGCACAATTCAGCCAGTGAACAGGAGAATAATCCGGAAACCCGCCCCACCACAGACACAATCACCGGATAGATGTGGGTAGAATACCATTCAGCCATCCCCGGGGACTGCCCTGAGAGTACAGTAAGAACCGCGCTCACTGCCAGCATAGAACAGCCTGTAAGCATCCGTTTTTCAGTTGTACCGAACTTCCGTTTTCTCCGCGCTCTTCCCATTCCTGCTGCTCCTCTGCAATTATGCTTTATGTACGATTGCCAGAAAAAATATATGATATATAAATCATACTGTATTCGGAAGCAAAAGACAAGATTAGACTTATGAAAGGAGGAGCCGAAATAAAGAGGTAGGTGCAGTCATCCTCCCGCAGTTACTGTACACATCCTAAAGGTATGAGCAGCAGTTGCCCCCTCTCGCAGTCTTTAAATTCATCTTGTTGTTATCTAATAAATTAAGTATAATAAAAGTAGATAGAAAGGACGAACCTAAAATAAGAGAAAGGAGCTGTAGACTATGTCAAAGAATGTAATGATCACGATAGGCAGGGAATTTGGAAGTGGCGGGCGCGAAATAGGTGCGCGGCTTGCGGAGCGGTTGAATTTACCATTATATGATAAAAATCTTGTTGAACTTGCAGCAGAAAAAATAGGCATCAGCGAAGAGAGGGCTAATTCCGTGGATGAAACTGCATTGAACGGATTTTTAACAACATACGCATACCCGCCGGGAACTATGATGGACTATGTTGGACGAGTAGATTACCAACAGCCTTTGACTGACAAAATGTTCTATGTACAGTGTAATTTGATTCGCGGACTGGCACAAAAGGGACCGGCTGTATTTATTGGAAGATGTGCGGATTATGTGCTGCGGGAACAGGCGGAATGCCTGAATGTTTTCATCTGTGCCGACAAGGCATACAGGGTAAAGAGAACCATGGAACTCTACGGACTGACTGAACGGAAGGCCGCCGATAAGATGAAAAAGATTGACAGAGAACGCCGTTATTACTATGAGACATATACCGGAAATGAATGGGATGCTGTCAGTTCTCATGATATGATCCTGAACATAAGCAAACTAGGGATGGACCGGGCAGTCAGGTATCTGGAACTGATTTATAAGGGAATGACCGGTGAATAAATTACCACAGGCACAGTTATTACAACAGCGCTACTGTCAAAAATGTAACATCCGGCCATATTCACATACTGCCGGGTCAATAAAAGTTAATTGAAAGGAATCACCAATCATGTCAGAAGAAAAAACATTTTCCCACATACCGGGAGAGTCCCAGTTAAAAGAAATCGGTATCTACCAATATGGTTTCATAGCAACCACCGACATCCTGTTTCAGGAAGAAGTCCGCAGAATCTGCCAGTCAAACGGCTGCGGCCAATACGGAAAATCCTGGGCCTGTCCCCCTGCCGTAGGCACCGTCAGCGAATGCAAAGCACGGTGTCTGGCATTTGAAAACGGCATGGTATTCACCGGAAAATACGACCTGGAAGATTCCTTCGATGTGGAAGGAATGCAGGAAGGCCACAAAGAATTCGAACAAGTATCCGCAAGACTGCGCGGACTCCTTGGCAGCAGCTTCCCCTACCTTCTGCTCTCCAACGAAGGCTGTATCCACTGCGAGACCTGCACATACCCCGACGCCCCCTGCCGCATGCCCGGAACCCTCACCCCCGCCGTAGAAGGCTTCGGAATCAACGTCCAGCGCCTCTCCAAAACAGCCAAAGTCCGCTATATAAACGGCCCCAACACAGTAACCTACTTCGGCCTCCTGCTATTTTAGACCCCCTGTTCCAGCCCAAAACACACCCCATTTCCATCACCATCCGCTGCCCCCGTCAGCTCTCGCCGCATAAAGTTCTTCCGCCTGGATGCACCAAGCCTGTATGGAATGTGCCTCCTGCCGTAGCCCGGGAAGTTTCCCGGACTGCGGCAGAAGGCACACTCCATACAGGCGCCCCTCCTAAAGATCATCCACAAGCGCGCTGCTCTTAGCATAAGCCGTGCTCCGAGCCTCGAAGAAGTCAGTCTTTATCATATTAGCATTCGAAAACTGACTGACCCAGGCCATGCTTTGCGGTTCTTTCTCATGCCCTTCGTAAATAGGATCCAGCTCCAGACCTCTACACCGCAGGTTCCCCAGATACTGGATATAATCCGTGATCATATCCCGGTTCAGCCCCTGTATATCATCCCCGATCACATAATGCCCCCAGCGGATCTCCTGCTCGCAGCCCTCCTGGATCATACTACGGTAAATTTTTGTTCTCTCCGGAGTAAACAGCAATGGCTCCTCTTTTTTCAGTTCCATCAAAATACTACGGAACAGCCACAGATGGGTGTTCTCATCCCGGTTAATATATCGGATCTCCTGCACAGATCCTGGCATCCTCCTGTTCCTGCCAAGATTATAAAAGAACATAAACCCGCTGTAGAAATACACACCTTCCAGAATATAATTGGCAATTAGGGTACATGCCAGCATTTCCGGGCTTTTTTCCTCCTGAAATGCATTATAAAGTTTTCCGATGAATTCATTTCTTTCCAGCAGATGCCGGTCTTCCTTCCACTGATAGAGTACGGCATTGCGTTCCTGCGGTTCACAGATCGTATCCAGCATATAACTATAGCTCTGGCTGTGCACCGCCTCCTGAAATGTCTGGATAGACAGACACAGGTTCACCTCATTTGCAGTAATGTATTCTCCGATATTCGGCAGATTCGCAGTCTGGATACTGTCCAGGAATATCAGGAAGGACAGGATCTTATCATAAGCCCTGCGCTCTGCAGCAGGAAGCATTTTATAATCCTTGATGTCAACGCTCAGATTGATTTCCTCCGGCACCCAGAAATTATTCATAGCCTGGCGGTACCAGTCGCTGACCCAATTATACTTCATATGATTAAAATCATTCAGATTGGTAGTATTTCCCCCAATCATTTTTCGTTTTGTAACTTCGATATCTCCCTCCGGATTAAAGAGTGGTTTCTTAACTAGTTCTGACATGTCAGCCTCCTGATTTTAACATTGTTCTTAAGAAGAGCAAACCTCACATTCCTCAACTTCAAGGCTTCTGGAGCGAATATAGTAAATCGTCTTCACCCCTTCTTCCCATGCCTGCAGATACAGATTCAAAACTCCGCGGAAGGTGTACTCATTCGTAATATAAAGGTTCATACTCTGTGCCTGGTCAATATGCCTCTGCCGGATGCCGCAGGCCCGCACAGACCAGGACTGGTCTATTAAATGTGCATTTTTATAATACCAGAATGTCTCCATCGAAAGTTCTGGTGCAACTCTCGGCATCAGCCCGTTTTTCTTCTCCTCCAGAAAATACCGGTTCATCACAGGATCCAGACCTGCCGTCGTCCCGGCTATAATGCTGGTACTGCTGGTCGGTGCCGCTGCCAGAAGATAGCCGTTTCTCAGTCCCTGTGCCGCCACCCTGTCTGCAAGCTTCTTCCACCTTTCATCTATCAGATTTCTCTGCCGGAAATACGCCCCTGTCTGCCACTCACTTCCCTCAAAATAGGCGTAGCTGCCTTTTTCCTTTGCAATATTACTGCTGGCCTCTAATGCAGCATAGTGAATATCCGCAAAAACCTTTTCTGCAAAATCCAGATGTTCCTGGCTTTCCCAGCGAATCCCATGCTTTGCAAGCATATGCTGGTATCCGCTGACGCCGAGACCGATCGGACGATATCTGAGATTATTAATCCGGGCATAGGGCACCGGAAAGAAATTCAGGTCAATCACGTTATCCAAAGCACGTACAGCGCTCTCGGTAATGTAAGACAATTCCTCATAGTTCTCCACCTGTATATGCCCCAATGACAGGCTGGCAAGATTGCACACTACAAACTCGCCTGGTTTTGTCACCGTCACGACAACGGTCTCACCGTCTACTTCCTCGGTCCGCTGCTCTTCCAGCTCTATCGCGCTCATATTCTGGGCGATCTCCGTACATAGGTTGCTGCAGTAAATCATACCTTTATGCCGGTTTGGGTTGGCTCTGTTCACCGTATCCCGGTTGAAAGCAAAGGGCGTCCCGGTCTCCACTGCACTGCGGATAATCAGCCGAAGCACATCTTTTATCGGTATGACCCGCTTGCGGATCCGTTCATCCCGCACACAGTCCAGGTACTTTTCCTCCCATTCCTCCCCAAAAGCATCTTCCAGGGCATATCCTTTAATAGTCAGTATCTCATGGGGGCACATAAGATACCAGTCACTGTCTATATGATCCCGTACCTGCTTCCAGAAATAATCCGGATAGCAGACTGCTGGAAATACATCGTGAGCCTTCATCCGTTCATCGCCGTTATTTGTCCTCAGATTTAAAAATTCCGGCAGGTCTCTGTGCCACACATCCAGATAAACCGCCACGGCCCCTTGCCGGACCCCAAGCTGGTCCACCGCCACAGCCGTATCATTAGCGAGCCGTATCCAGCGGATCACACCGCCTGCAGCGCCCTCAAATCCGCGGATAGAGCTTCCGCTTGCCCGGACTTTGCCAAAATACATGCCCATCCCTCCGCCGTATTTACTAACCTTAGCAAAGTTATCAATACTGCGGTAAATTCCATCCAGACTGTCCGGCACTGTGTCAATAAAACAGGAGGACAACTGGTGGTACGGCTTTCTCGCATTAGAAAGCGTCGGCGTTGCCATCGTCACTTTAAGCGTACTGAGCATATCATAGAAACGCCTGACCCAGATGCTTCTGTCTTTCTTCTCTTTCATCGCCAGATGCATTGCAATTCCCATGAACATTTCCTGGGGTGCCTCCAGCGGTTCCCCCGTCCTGCTGCAGATGGTATATCTCCCAAGCAGCAGCTCCAGACTGGAAAATGTAAACAGATCATTCCTTTTCTTACAAAGCCATGTCTCAAACTCCCCGATCTCTTCCTGGGAATAATTTTCTAATATATATTTTCCATAAAGCCCCTGTTCCGTAAGCCAGCATATTTTTTCATAAAAGCTGTGAATATGAAATGCCTGCATCTGCCTGTCCAGCTGAAGATCAAAACTGAGCATTCTGATCCTGGCAGCAATCATCTCCCACTTTGGCGCCTCCTGTGTCGTCAGCTCCGCACATGCTTTTACGAGTACAGCCAGCTTTTCCAGATCCGTCAGCCCAGGGCTTAAAAGCGCCTGAAATCTGGCATTCAGCTGCTCCAGCTCGTATTCCTCCTGAATAAATTCCTTCTGAATGCCGGCCAATACGCCTGTAACTCCGGGAATACTTTCTAGTTCTGCCGCAATCCGCTGGCGGGATATCCTTCGTCTCGCCCTCCCCTCCCGGTACAGGATATAGCTCTTCAGTTCCCTATAATAATTCTCCTCCATCAGAGTCCGTTCAACAAAATCCTGAATTTCCTCCACCGATATGGGCCGTTCTCCTGCATTTACATCGACCGGAAACTTCGACTCAATTCTATTCAGAAGCCTGTTGCTTTCTGATTCTTCAATAGAACTGCCCACACTGGAAAAGGCACGCCCTATCGCATTTTTAATTTTCTCCGGGTCATACACAGCCAGAGCTGCATCTCTCTTATAAATCTTCATAGAATTTCCAAGCCTTTCACACCAAATATTTTCACACACTTATACAATCTATTGTGCCATGTAAAACATATTACCACAACATATCGTTGTTAGCAATATACAGATTCTTACATTGTGAGACGAATAGTAACAGTTCAGGCAGGCCTGAACTGTTACGGCGAATGTTTCAATCCACGTTTGGTTATTTCACAGAGTACAACTACATCTTGGAATTAGTCTTCTTGCTGAAGGAGAATTCTATTCGGAATACTTAAGATTTGGCAGAGATTTTCTAAGATATCATTTTGCAGTAATCCAAAGCTTGTTCAGGGGTTATTAAGAACCTCTTTACCAGCTTAATTCTTATCTTTTCGTCGCTAAAGCCTTCTTCTCGATAATCTGCGATAAACGCTTTAATTCCTTGATGTATCCCCTGTTCTACTCCTTGTTGTATCCCTTGTTCTACTCCTTTTTTTACACCATCCTGATATAAGTCATCCAATGCCTTACACATATCTATCCCTCCTGTTTTTTCTTCCATCTCTTTTAAACTGCCCTCTGAACCAAGCAATACCCTCAGTGCATTGTAAGAATCCTCTTCTATATTTTTAAAATACTTCAGATTCTTTTCCACAAAATTAAGCAACTCTTCCTTGCTTTTTCTATATTTTAGCATTCCGAAAACGATCTGTAAATCAGTTTGAAAACACATTAGCCCGTCCAGCTTTCTTGGATCAATCAGATTAATTTTGTAATTAGGCACATATCTTTTCAGTAACTGATATTCTTCTCTGTCTATCCCAAGCAGTCCATGTAATTCCCTGTTTGCATCCCATTCTTTTTCACCATAATAAAAGATTACCGTTATGACAGGTGTCAATAAATCTGTTCGATTCAGCCCCGAAAGAAATTCCGCAGGGCTTTCAAAGGTCCTGTCTTTTCTCCTCATTTTCCTTATTTCATTCACTTGGTCCGCATAACTCAAGGCATCATACAACATTGTGCGCACAGGCATTGCATAGTGGATTTCCTCCTGGTTTTCACATGCCAACACGACAATCCTAGTTTGATTCTCCGTTGTCATTATGATGTCCCGGTATCTTTGGACTGCAATCTCTTTACCGTCTGATTTTCGAATCATTATTCTCTGCTCTTTGTCTTCAGCCCGCAGACTATCCCCCGAAAAAATCTGCTTTCCATGAAACAGCGAGCCGTTTATCAAATCGGCAAATCGCTCTTTATTAGAAAGCCAGCGTTTCATATATACATCACTTTTTCCCATATTTTATCTCCTGGTCTGATTTTTCTGTATAAAAATAACATTATATTCTCGTAATTTCTATTCAGCCCATAAGCACCACCTGTTTCTGCCTGTATACGCCTTTATTCTTTTTTCAAACATTGAATATTAGGACGAATTTGTCCAAAAGAATGAAATTCTTCATTATGATTAGATATAAAGAATGTTTGAAATGCACCCGGTCATTATTCCTCCGAATGCATTTAATTTAACACGGTATGAGTGTTAATTCAAGAAAATTTTTATTAAATTTTTTATGCTATCTTCAACAAACCCAAAATACTCCCAGTCTGGAAGACAGATCAATTAAAATACTAATCTGTCTGCCCGGCTGGGAGCAGGTTTTTATCTCTCTCACCCGCAGAAAAAATGATAAGATCCCCTTAGGCATCCTTTATTTCACCAAATACACATCCGCCTGATTCACGCCCATACTAAGAGCCCTGTCATGGTCATTGACATAAATATCAATATGGTTCCCTTTCACCGCGCCTCCGCAGTCCTCCGCAGTGAATACATGTCCCCCAATAATAACCTGAGTTCCATAAGGAATCACGCTCGGATCTACCGCAATCGTCTGTCCTTCCACAACCGGAGTTCCCGTTGCTGTAATACCGGTCTCCACGTCACAGCATATCTCACAGGAACAATAATAAGTCAGCTGGTAATCTCCCAGATACTCTCCATACATATCGTCTGTGGCATTCACTTCGCCAATACTGCTGGCAAAACCGCCGCCCACACTGTCATCCAGGACTTTAACCGCCCACACTGCCTCGGATGTATCCACATTCCCCTGGACGATTCCATAATCTGATCCCATGGCCTCAACAGTCTTTCCGTCTCCCGCATAGATCACGACATGATGAATATAACCGTTCTTTGCATAGAATATCAGATCTCCTGGCTGTGCATCCTCCACGGCAATCTTGGTTCCATACTGTGCCTGATCCTCCGCCACTCTCGGCAGGCTGTATCCGTATTCCTTATAAATACTCTGTACGAACCCGGAGCAGTCTGCACCTTCTGTCAGGCTGGTTCCGCCCCAGACATAAGGATTGCCGATAAACTGTGAGGCAAACTCTAAAACAGACTGTCTGACACTGCTGCCGGGAACCCCTGATTTTACTGAAGTCAATGTGTAATAACAGGCCTTGTTCTTTTCCGGTTCAATAATCTCGCTGGCAGTCGGGAAGTTCTCTTCTCCCTTCTCCTCCACAGTCCTATTCACTTCATTCCCTGTCTTAAGATACTTTTTATTTACAAATCCTCTCACATCGCCGGATTCAATATAAACCCACTCTTCATTCTCATCTGCAAGCACATAGCACAGGCTGTCTGCCTTCAGCGTCCCTACAATCCGGGTATTCGTATCTTTGCCTTCTCTAACGTTGAGCAGTCCGATGGTTGTCAGTGCATACTTCTTGTCAATAACGGTCCTGTTCACCGTTGAATGTGTATGTAAAAACGCATTGTTCTCACTCTGGGAAATCAGCTCCTTCGCAACAGAAACCACGCTTTCTATTCCGGTATACTTTGTCTTTGTTCTCTCGGCCTTTTTCTTCGCCCTGTCCTGATACTTTGTTAAAAGCTTCTGTGCATCCTCTCCGCGCTGAACCTCATCCGCTTTTACAAAACCGCGAACCGTACCTGATTCCACATACAGCCAGCCGTCTTCCTCTTCCTGAAGTACATACAGAAGTCCGTTTGTGTTCAAAGAGCCAACGGCTCTTGCATCCTCTGTCATCTCTTCACGCACGGATAACTTAGCTTTTGCAAAGGCATACCTTCTTGCCACCGTCCAGAACCTGAAGTCCTTCTTTATCTCGGGAAGTTTAATAATCTGCTGGCCGGCAATTAACGCTTGATTTGTAGAATGCTCCTGCACAGCAGGTGCCTCCTTGGCATCTTCGGGCTGCTTGCCTTCACTCCCTTCTTCGCTGCCAGTTTCTCCGGAATCGGATGGTTTCTGTGTATCTCCATTCTCCTGGTCTGATCCATTCTGACTGCCCCCGGTATTTCCATTGTCGGATGTGCTGCCATTCTCTTCTTTATCCCCGTTGTCTTTTCCGTCTTCGCCATCATTACCCGGCTTGTCCGGTGTATTCTCACCCGGTTTATCGGTCGTATTATCCCCTGGTTTCTCCGGTGTGCTGTCACCTGGCTTGTCCGGCGTATTATCCCCCGGCTGATCAGAAACGTCACCGCCTGGATTCTCCCCGGGCTTTTCTTCCACCCGCTCTCCCGTAACCGGATCTACCTTCTGCCCTGTCTTGCTGTCGTATAAAAACTTCGTCTCCTCATCCTGGTAAACGGAGCCATCCTCCAGCATTTTGAGAACTTCTTCCGAGATATCTACCATGGTTTCTCTTCCGTCAACTGCCGCTGCCTGGCGGATCTCTTCGGGCTGTTCTGTGTCGTTTGGCTGTTCTGTGTCGTTTGGCTGTTCTGTGTCTTCCGAACGCGCGCCGTCCTGTCCCGCTCCTGCTTCCTGCTGTAACGGATCGTTCAGGCCTGTGTCGGCTGCCATAACGGATGCCGGCTGTGCAGCCATCATCCCTGCCGACAAAACGACTGCCAGCATTCTTTTGTACTCTTTTGCTTTCATTCTAATTATTCCTCCCGCAAATTCACTGCAATTCTCTATGGGTCTCATACCTCTGCGTAATCATCATTCTCCCGGCTATGGCAGCCCCCCTAAAACTTCCAACACCGTCCGCCTGTTAAGGCAGAAACTCGCAAAAAAGAGCTTTGCTCTGTATCTTCCATGTATCTATCTCCTATGAGATCATTATTCTTATATTGTACTCCCTGTCGGGAATGAATGCAATGATATTTTCCCCTCAATACAATGCAATTTTTTTATTTCTTCTCAGCATTGCTGCTTATTCAATTTTGGAATCATCATACGATAAATTGGAATACCCTATTTCCTTTAAATTCCATAAACCATATTGACAGTTCGTACCTGCCTCACTATAATAAACTTAATTGAATACAAACTATCTTCAGGGCAGGGTGTAATTCCCTACCGGTGGTACAGCCCACGAGCCGCAAGGTATGATTCGGTGCAACTCCGAAGCCGACAGTAAAGTCTGGATAAAAGAAGATGAAAAGTAAACGTGCTTTTTATATACTCTGAGATGATTCTATCATTTCAGAGTTTTTTGTTTAAATCGCATAAATCACCTTTTTACATGTCTTGGATAGATTTTATTCAAGGCATTTATTTTTTATCGGAGGTGATGATTTGGACAATTTAAAACACATGCAATCCGCCTTGGCGCTAGCAAAAAAGGGCTGTGGGTTTGTGAACCCGAATCCAATGGTCGGTGCCGTTATTGTGAAAGACGGCAGGGTGATCGGGCAGGGCTGGCATGAATACTTCGGCGGGCCGCACGCTGAAAGAAATGCCCTTCGTAACTGTACGGATTCCCCGGAAGGAGCAACACTGTATGTAACCCTTGAGCCCTGCTGCCATTACGGGAAGACCCCGCCCTGCACCGAGGCTATAATCCGGAGCGGAATAGCAAAAGTGGTGATCGGCACTCTGGATCCCAATCCGGTCATGGCAGGGAAAAGTGTTGAGATCTTACAAAACCATCAGATCCAGGTCGAGGTTGGCGTTCTGGAAGAAGACTGCAAAAGGCTGATAAAAGTATTCAGCAAATTCATAACGTCAAAAATTCCCTTTGTTCTGATGAAATACGCTATGACAATGGACGGGAAAATTGCCACTTACACAAACCATTCAAAATGGATAACCGGTGAGGAGGCCAGACAACGGGTGCAGCAGACAAGACATGAATTTTCAGCAATCATGGTGGGAGTTAATACAATCATATATGATAATCCATTATTAACCTGCCGTCTTGAAAATGGCAGGAATCCGGCCCGGATCATTTGTGACACACATCTGCGGACTCCCCTGGACGCAAATGTCGTGCAGACAGCCGGTTCCGACACAACCTTCCTGGCTACCTGCAGCAAAGATGAAGAGAAACGGAAACAATACCTGAAAAAAAACTGCGTACTGCTAGACGTAGGGGAAAAAGACGGCCATATAGACCTTACGGACCTTATGGCTGACCTGGGTAACCGGAATATTGACAGTGTACTCTTAGAAGGAGGCAGCACCTTAAACTGGAGCGCCTTAGATCAGAAGATCGTGGATGAGGCGGAGATTTATATCGCCCCCAAACTTTTCGGAGGTACAGCCAGCACTCCTGTAGGCGGAAAAGGCGTTGCTTTTCCGAAAGAAGCATTTCAGCTGAAAGCGTCGTCTGTTTCTCAGATTGGTGAAGCTTTTCTTATCGAAAGTGAGGTGATATATCCATGTTTACAGGAATCATAGAGGAAGTTGGCAAAATTTCCGGTATACATAAAAAGGGGAATTCTATCCGATTGATTATTAATGCAAAAACAATCCTGGAAGATATCAAAGCCGGTGACAGCGTCGCTGTAAACGGGATCTGCCTAACTGCCGCTGATCATGACGCGACCTCTTTTTCCGCAGATGTCATGCACGAAACGCTGAACAGGACGTCCCTCTCCTGTCTGAAACAGGGAAGCCCCGTCAACCTGGAAAGGGCGCTGCCGGCAGACGGGCGGTTTGGCGGACATATCGTTACCGGCCATATTGACGGCACAGGGACTATTATTAAAATTCAAAAAGATAATATTGCGGTATGGTATACAATTCAGACGACTGATAAAATCGCGCACTATATCATTGAGAAGGGTTCTATTGCCATAGATGGCATCAGTCTTACGGTTGCCACGGTATCCGGAAACAGCTTTCGCGTCTCTGTGATTCCGCATACTCTGGCTCATACGGCACTTATCACAAAAAGAAACGGCGATACCGTCAATCTTGAAAACGACTGTATCGGTAAATATGTGGAGAAGTTTCTGGTCAAAGAAGATACATCTAAGATAACAAAAGAGTTTCTACTTAAAAATGGATATTAGGAGGTCAAGCATAATGAAACAGGAATCAATTAAAAGAGCGGTCGAAGCATTGCAGGCTGGAAAATTAATTCTCGTCATGGACGATGAGGACAGAGAAAATGAGGGCGATCTCATTTGTGCAGCCGAGTTTGCAACAACAGAAAATGTGAACTTTATGGCAAGCTATGCAAAAGGGTTGATCTGTATGCCAATGAGCAGACAAATTGCTGAAAACCTTATGCTTCCACCTATGGTTGAGAAAAATTCAGATAACCACGATACCGCATTTACCGTGTCTATTGACCACAAAGACACAACCACCGGCATTTCCGCGGGAGAAAGAGGATTTACCGCCCGCATGTGTGTATCAGAGCATGCCTCTGCAGCAGATTTCCGCCGTCCCGGCCATATGTTTCCCCTGATTGCAAAAGAGGGCGGAATTTTAGTGAGAAACGGACACACAGAGGCAACCGTTGACCTTATGCGTCTGGCTGGTTTGAAAGAATGCGGGCTTTGCTGCGAGATCATGAGAGACAACGGGGAGATGATGCGAACTTCTGAGTTAAAAAAGTTTGCGGAGAAATACAGCCTTCCATATATTACAATTAAAGAATTACAGGAGTATAGAAAAGTAAAAGAAGTTTTGGTGGAATGTGTCTCCGTTACAAGCATGCCGACAAAATATGGGGATTTCACCGCATACTGTTATGTCAACAAGTTAAACAGGGAACACCATATCGCCTTGGTTATGGGCGATATATCAAGTGGAAACGACATATTATGCCGTGTTCATTCGGAATGCCTGACTGGTGATGTATTTGGCTCGCTGCGCTGCGACTGCGGACAGCAATTGGATCAGGCGATGAGAATGATTGCGGAAAAAGGAACCGGCGTGCTGCTGTATATGCGGCAGGAAGGGCGGGGAATCGGCCTGGTTAATAAAATGAAGGCATATCAATTACAGGAGAATGGATTAGATACCATAGACGCCAACATTGCATTAGGATTCAAGGGAGATCTTAGAGAATACTATACCGGGGCACAGATTCTACGTGATCTGGGCATTAAATCCCTGAATCTGCTGACAAACAATCCGGATAAAGTGTATCAGCTTGAGGATTATGGAATATCCATTACAAAACAGCTCCCAATAGAAATTGAAGCAACCGAATATGACCGGTTCTATTTAAAAACAAAGCAAACACGTATGGGGCACACATTAAACATTGAGGAGGAAAAATAACATGAGCATAGATAACATAAAAACATATGAAGGGAAATTAGTTTCTGAAAATATTAAAGTAGGCATTGTAGCGGCAAGGTTCAACGAGTTTATTACATCCAGGCTGCTCGCCGGAGCAATTGATGGATTAAAACGTGAAAACGTAAATGAAAATGATATAGAAATCGCCTGGGTGCCCGGCGCTTTTGAAATCCCCCTGATCGCCTCAAAAATGGCCGGAAGTAAACGGTATGATACCGTGATTTGTTTAGGGGCAGTCATCCGCGGAAGCACCAGCCATTATGATTATGTATGCAGCGAGGTTTCAAAGGGCATCGCACATGTAAGCCTAAGCAGCAATATTCCCGTCATGTTTGGTGTTCTTACAACTGATACAATTGAACAGGCCATAGAACGTGCAGGTACAAAGGCTGGAAATAAAGGATTTGAATGTGCGCAGGGAGCAATCGAAATGGTGAATTTGATCCGTTCGATGGAATAGAATTCTGCAAAAATGTCCGTACAGCAAAAGTTCACAGCTGTACGGACATTTAACCGCAAAATTTATCGAATATCTTTCATATTTATTATTTGGAAATAATCTCTCAGCTAAGCCTCATCCTCACTGTTTTTCATATATTTTATCATCTGATCGGCCACTTTTTCCAGATATGCCCTGTCCAGGATCCGATACCCTGAGTCTAGTTTTTGTATACATCCACTTTCTTCAAAACGGTATAAAATATTGTATATTCCTCTTCTGCTGATTCCCAGGTTTTCACAAATATTATAAATACTTTTATACTTAAAAATATCGCCGCTGGAATGCTTTAAAATATAATGTGCCAGGATTTCATTCTCGCCGAAAAGGCTTCTCGCGAGAATATTTTTATACATCACATAGACACGCTTACTGGTTTTCTGATAAAACATCACTAAAAACTCATCATTCTGCATCAGCTCATCCATAAGAGACTTTTTCAATACCAGCACTTTTGCATTTGTCTCCGCCACTCCGGAGCATTGAAAATCCGCATTATGAATACTGCTGATGGGCCCCACAAAGTTGTCCGCATCCAAAATATCCACAATCAGCTTTTTACCATTGTACGAGATATTCTCTACTTTAATAAGCCCATCAAAAATATAGAACAAATTTCCAGTTTTTCGTTCAGCCCTGAATAAATATTCCCCCTTCTTTAACTCTAATATTGGAATTACCGGTAAATAATCTTTAATATGTTCATAGATCATAGTATTCTTGATCATGCTGTGATTATCCAAGTTTTTGATCCCCTCTTCTAAAGCATGTACTCTATGACGTGTTTCCCCTGATCCTCCAATGCTTCCTTATCTTTAATATATATATATAATTGTCGTCCTTCGCTAAAATCCCATCTTTTATCAGATCATTTAATGTGTTATACAGGCTCCTCCTGCTAAAGCCTAAAAACTCGCACAGCGCGTTCATATTAGGACAGACCATTCTGTCTTTTTTAGAATTTGAAAGAATGTAGCTTGATAATATCTCTTTTTGGCTGTACATGCTGTTCATAAGCATACGTTTGTACATATGGTAAACCCTTTGGCTCATCTTATAATAGAATGCCTTGGCAAATCGGACGTCATTTAACAACTTTTCGAATATCTCATCGTTAAATTCCAGTAACATCGTATCTTTTACAGCCCATGACTCACAATTCAAATATTCTTCATATACGTCGCTCAAATCGCCGGCAAACCAATCCTCACCGATTTCATCCACCCAGATTTTCCTGCTGCCTACATTGTTCCAGACTCTTATTTGACCGTTTAATATGTAATATTTGTTCGGTGTCCCATCCCGGGATGAACGTCGTTTCGTAATATACTCACCTTTTTTTACCTTAATAACCGGAATCTGCTCCATGTAACCTTCAATCGAATCATAAATGGCGATTTGTTCCAACTTCATAAGCTCACTCTCCTTTCACTGTAGTTTTACATTATTTTACATAAACAGAGGTAGTAAACTTTTCACACTTTTTATCAATTTGTACATTTTTTAGTAATTAACTGTTAATTTTTCATCAATTTTCACAATTTTTTATCAATAGTTAAGGCCTTTTCCACTTCATCTATTGAAGCATATCCCTGCAGCACTGCCATGTTCTTCCTGACAACATTTGTCAGATTCAGTCCCTTCTGCACACATTCTTCCAGAAATGCTGCGTATAATATAATAGTATTCTCACCATAGGTAGATAATTCGCCTTTGAGATAAGTTTCAATAGAAGTCGTATACCCATTTTCTTCTGAAGTATATGTAGGCCGTCCCTGCCCCGCATATGCAGGATATCTGCGTTTAAAATCTTCCGCCCATCGAAGCTGTATATCCGCAATGTGATCAATCAGACGGCGCTTTTTCTCCGACATCTCCGGAAGCACGCTTTTTAGCTCTTCAAACCGCTCCGGCATAGTGTCCTTCATCATAAACGCATACTTTTCAAACAGCAGATTACGCCCATTCGCTTTTGCCTTCATCAAATCCATATAATAGCTGTCTGCAATATTTTTTGGCCATGCCATAAACTGGCTTTTCCGCATAATATAAAACTCCTGCCAGTTATCCTGGCAGTCCGCGCGGCCTCCCTCATTTTTCACAAGCTGAAACTGACGCCATTCCTCTTTGATAATATCGTCTATGCTTACCATAATATCAACCTCTCTTATGATGCCATTACAGGAAGGGAACGTATCGTATCGTCCTTAATACGATGCCTTGCTGCATAGGCATGTTCTTCCAGGTAATCGGATGAGCTGTTGCTGATTCCCTGATTCTTCATTTCCTCGATAACAAGAGCGCAGATGTCTTCGATCATAACGATCACTTTGTCGTTCCTGTTCAGCTCAATCTGGTAGGTATTCCATTCGTTTGTATACCAGCTGCCTCTGTTCGGACCCACATCCACAAGCTTTTTCAGGATTGTCCTGACTTCGGTCAGCTTATCCATTCCTTTCATTCCCTTCCACATCCATTTATAGTAAGGGGTATATTCTTTGTTCAACAGATACACCATGGATATGGCTGCACGGATAAATTCAGACAAGGCAAGAACCGCCGCTACGGTGTCGTGCCTTCTCATCATCCTGCTGTAGTTGCACTGGCCTGAATGCGCCATGGTAATTGCACGGGCTGCTATCTTCTTCAGCCGGATATCTTCCGGATAATATCCCAGCAGTCTTTCGCGTATACCCGTAAATTCTCCCAGATTATCCTCAAACACCTTACCGTTGGTAGCCACTGCCAGATAATGTTCCGGTATGATCAGCCAGTCCTCCAGTTTCTGCGGAACCCCTCTTGCCCCAAGAAATTTCCGGTAGAATTTGTCTATTTCCAAAACGCCTCTGCGCCCTTCCGCCTCGGTCCGGTGAGTCTTGGCAGAGATCCCGCCGTACTCCTTGGGAAGCGCGTCATATATTTCGCTCATCTCCTCTCCGAATACTTCATAATCCTTCTTGGTCAGCCAAATACAGAAGCTAGGTCCGTAATCATGATCCATGGAAATCATATCGTCATATCCAAAGCACTCAGAGCCTTCGCCCACCAGGCCCACAGCGATCTTATCCATATAAGCCGGAAATAATTCCTCCAATACAGGCCTTCCGATCGTTTCGTAATATTCCTGGGAGAGCTCCAGCCCCTTTTTCTCAAGCTGCAGACCATTACTTTGTACCATTTTCCAATTTCCTCCTGATCGCATTGTAGTTTTCTACAAGACGTTTATAATCGGAATTTTCCCCATAATGCCTCTTTGTCTCTTTCATAGCTTTTTCATACATTGCAAGAGAGCCTTCCAGATCTTTGCTTAAATACGCCGTATATGCCTTCATGGCAAGCACACCGCAGTAATGCGGACTATTGTCGCATTCCTTTTCAAAAAGCTCTACAGCCTGATCCAGATAGGACTGCACACGCTCAAAATCCGGCTGCTCCACCCTGAGAAATGCACCTGCCAAATTCCCATATACTGTTGCCCGTTCGTCTGCTGAATTCGGTACCTGTTCCAGTACTTTTACGGCTTGTTCACCATACTTCACAGCGTCCTGAAGTCTGCCTGCCTCCAATGATGCTACTGACATATTATTATAAAGACCGCCAAGACGATAGTCAACTTCTAAATTTTCCCGCTTATATACTTTTTCTACCTGAAGATAAAGTTCCATGGCCTTGTCTACCTGCCCGGACGCACGGTAGATATTTGCTACATTCAGATAAGTCGTCATTCCTGCCAGTGTCTCATCTAGTTTATGCTGCATAACAATCTCTAATGCCTCATAAGCATATTCCCATGCCTGATCCAGATGGCTGATACTTCTGTAATATCCCATCAGCTCGTTTAGTATGGTAAGCTGTGATGCCCAATCGCTCTCCGAACGGGCCGTCTTCAGGGAGTCTTCCAGATATTCGCAGCCCTCTTTTGATTTTCCTTTAGCAAAAAGCTCGTCTGATTTATCAAGTATCTTTTTTATCTCCATATTTCCCCTTCTTTCTAAAAAAGCGATGAAATCCGGATTCCTCCCAATCTCACCGCTTTTACTCTCCATTAACGAGTTTGTCAGATATTACCCCAAATTGTCCATCTGACTTCTAACGTTCTTATACTCTGCCAGTTCCTGATCATTTACTTTAATATGAGTATATAACCATTCAATGACTTTCTTATTAACCTGCTCTTCAAAGTCCTTTGTCGGGCCTTCTGCTGCAAGCTTAACTGCAAGATTCTTTACATCTTCTACAAGCGCTGCATGCATCTCCTTGTGAGCATCTGTCTTTGGATACTGTACTTCGTCCATCAGTTTTTCTTCTTCACTGAAATGGTAGGTTGTATAATCTGCCAGGAATCCCAAAGTCTCCTGCACTTTCTCCGTGCTATCCCCATTTTCAATGCTTTCAAATAAATCGTTGGCACGTTTGAACAATTCTTTATGATGAGCATCGATCATCTCATCGCCAGTCAAAAGACTCGGCGTAAATAATGCTTTCATTCCCATTTCCTCCTAAATTTAGTTTCATACCGTAATACTATATGTTTTAAGCCTTTGCTTCTGCCTTTTCTTCACCTGCATGAAGCCATCCTTCAATAGACTTAGCAAAACGTTTGGACAGGAATTTTACAACCTGGCCTACGCAGATCGCTGCAATAATTGTTCCCTCTCTTACTACAACGCCTTCTCCAACGAAAGACTGCAGTCCTCCAAGGAAAATTAACTGAAGAATCAATGCGATAACGATCATACTTGTATCAACGATTGTCTTACAATCTCCAAATGTCTTTCCTGTAACCTGTGCAATTGCACCTGCGAGACCTTCTGCAGGCATCGGAACCCAGTTCGGACGCAGATAAAGAAATACACCGATACCAATGATAATAACGCTGACTACCATATAAATAAACTGCATAATATAATTTGACGGCCTTGGGAAGTTAAGCATAAGGTGCCCTATGGCCTTCGGATCTGTTCCGGTTAAATCTATCATCCAGCTGAATACAAATGTCAGCAGAATTCCTAAAGCATTTCTCAGTTTAAAGTTCTTTCGAAGAATAATAAGCTGTGCTAATACCAAAAAGACATAGATAATAAATGTAGTTACACCCAGAGTAAATCCCCAAATCTGTTCTGTTGCTCTTGGAATAGAACTTACCGGAGAGATACCCAGATTGGACATCTTGGATATATTGATACCAATCGTAATAATAAATAATCCACCTATATAACATATAATTTGTTTTACGATATTTCCTGGTTTAGAATTAGACATTCCTGCCCCTCCATTTCCCTTATGTGAATTCGTGTCCTTTAGAAAGGTGTGTCATCACCAATATAACATGCAATTCCATTATCCAGATATAAAGTCTGCAGTTCTTTCATTCTCTCATCTGTCATATCCCCGTGGTCAACATATTCATACTGTTTTCCCAGCTGTTCCCATTTCGAGGTTCCCATACGATGGAATTTCAGAAGGTTGATTTCAAAAAGATCCAGCCTCTTCATAAACTCGATCAATTTCATTGCATTTTCATCACTATCATTATAATCATGGATCGTCGGCTGACGAAGTATCAGACGTCCTTTCCATGGGGATTTTACCAAAGCCTCTATGTTCGAAAGAATCAATTCATTTCCGACGCCCGTACCCCACTTATGAGCCTCTGTGTCCATATTCTTTACATCAATAAACGCGAAATTAATATTTGTTAAAATCTTTAAAAAGTTTTCTTCCGTTGCAAAACCGCTTGTCTCAATTGCCGTATGTATATGTGACTTCTTGCATTCCATCAGCACATCATACAGAAAATCGTGATGCATAAGCGGATCGCCGCCTGTAAACGTAACACCGCCTTCGGAACCCCAGTTGCTGAAATCCCGTTTTAATATTTTCATCAGGCCGTCTACTGTGTACTCTTTTACACATTGTTTCAAGGCATTGTTCGGACATATGCTTATACACTCAAAGCTCTCGCAGTCTTCACAAATGGACCATGTTATGCTAGGTTTCCCATTCTCATCGAATTTGATAGAGTCCTTGGGGCATGTATTTCTACATGCCCTGCAACCCTTATCATACTTACATACTTTCTCTGCAAACATTATATGTTTTTTTCTTTTCCAGCTTTCCGGATTGGCACACCATCTGCACTCAAGCGGACAGCCTATGAAAAATACATTTGTCCTGCAGCCCGGTCCATCATGCACGGAATAGCTTTGAATATCGAAAATTAATCCATTCTTTTCCATATATGACTTCCTTAATTAATTATTTTTTATTTTTTGTAGTTTTCGCAGCTAAATGCTCCGCATGTTGAATAAGCCCAGTTCTCTTTGCAGAATCCTTTGCAGGTTCCGATTCCGTATTTATCTGGATTTTCGAAATTCTGGCAGTTTCCGCAAGCCGGAGCTGCTTCAAACTTCGGGCAAGCATCGCTTCCCTCGCCATCGATCGGAACGATCACTTTTGAAAGTGCACACATACCTTTTTCGCAGTCAAGATTTATATAATTTACACAGTTATTATGTTTCATGATTCTACCTCCATCTCTCTCTTTTTTTATGCTTCGTCGTATTCTGTTCTAAAGATAACCTCATCCTGAATTGCCTTACCGATTTCACACCAGTACTGTGTAAATCCAGCAACACGAACCATCAGGTCACGGTAAGATTCTGGTTTCTTCTGAGCAGCTCTCAGAGTATCGGAACCTACGATGTTGAACTGTACGTGGAATCCACCCTTACGCATGTAAGCACGGATAACATCCAGAAGCTTTCTTGTTCCTGTTAATCCCTTAACAGCCGTCGGATGAATCTTTAAGTTCATCTGTGAGTTCTGGCACATAGAATGATCATATACTGTAGCTGATTCAAATACTGCATACATACCATTCTTATCTGTTCCTGGTGCTGCAGATGCAGATGCGTCTGAGTAAGTTGTTCCTGCAAGTCTTCCGTCTGCTGTTGCCAGTGTAATGAATCCCTGAGGACCATGTGTAGATACGGAGATCTGGCACATATACAGCGGTTTGCCGTAGTAAGATCTGATCGTAGGTATGTATTCTTTCATACGCATTTCGTAATCTACTAAAAGCTCATCTACATATCTTTCTGCATTGCCGTACTTCGGTGCATTTACACATGCTGCGAAGATCTTTTCATATTTTTCAGCCTGATCTGTGCTCTCTCTGAAGTCAGGTGAGAATACGCCTGTCTCATAAGCTGTCTTGAAGCCGAAGTTGTTAATCATTGCGTCTGTCATTTCTTCCAGTGTGAATGCTTTGTCATCAAATACATTCTTCTTAATAGAAGCAAGCGCATTAATAAATGTAATAGTTCCGCAAGACTCAAAGTTAATTGTTGCGTTGTATTTTGCTCCACAGTTTCCAATATGCTGTCCGTTTGTGAAGAAGCCGCCCTTAAGCAGAGAAGCTACTGCCGGCATATTGTATTTTCTCCAGATATCCATCTGCAGGTTGTTAATCTTGTTAACGATCTGATTGCTGAGATCCAGATATTTATACCACAGATCTACCATCTTCTCGTAGGAATCAATCTTTTCGTTGTGAGGCGGGAATACCTCTTTGCCTGTTCTTGCATCAACACCGTTTGTCAGCACGAGCTCGAGAATCTTAGGAAGTGCTGTAAAGTGGATACCTGTTCCACATGTCGGAGAAGCTCCGCCAGGAACCATCGTAACTTTACCATTGTAGTTCAATGGTGAGAATGTTCCAGGAGATGACTCAAGACATCCGCCAAGGCACCATGCCCTTGCTTCAACAACGCCCATTCCCTCTGGTCCATACTGTCTCATCATGAAGTTCATACCTGTCTGGTTGTTCATCCATGCCGGATATCCCATACCAAGTTTAGTACAGCGAGCACACTTCATCAGGAAGTCTTCAGGAGTTTTCTCATCATACAGTACGCTCAGTGTAGGCTGTGGTGTCTGAGCTCTCATACCAGCTTCAACGATCAGGTACTCTAACGGAGTAACTGCTGTAAGACCATCGTATCCCAGACCGCCCATTGACAGGTTGTTGAATGTATTTCCGGAAAGAACACCACCGGATACACCAGCTGATGCGAAACATTCAATACATGTAATCTTAATTCTGTATAACTCAAGAAGTTCGATGATATCTTCATCTGTTGCAACTCCATCCTGGATGTCTTTCTCATAGAATGGCTGCAGAACCTGTCCGAGACGTCCGATAGACTGTCCTGACTGAGGATCTTCGTTTACTACGCCATAGTGTAAGCAAAGTGTCATCTGAAGAGCTTCACGGAATGTAGCTGGAGCCTTATGAGCGATATTTCCCATAACCTCTGCGATTTCTTCGTAATTCTTCTTGAATTCCGGATCCGGCTCACGTGCCGCAAGATCTTTTGCTTTATCAGCATAGTTTTGGCACCATTTGCTTAAACCTTTACATACTTCTTTCATTGCTGCGTAATAGTATCCACGGCTCATGCCAAGAACACCGTCATCGCCTGCTTCGCCCATGAACTCTGCGATCTTCTCATCACACAGTTCCATGATTCCATCAAAACCATACTGTAATGGCAGGTAGTAGTTCATAACTTCACGTCCCTGAGGAATTGCGAAGGAATCGAACATAACAACTACTGAATCCATAACTTTCTCGAACTGATCATATCCAGGAAGCATCTTTCCATATTTTGTACTGATATCTTCTACTGAAATTCCATCCCAGTATCTTGATACTTTTACAAGTACAGGAATATCTTCTTTTCTCATACCAAACTTCTTAGCAAGAGAAATGATCTCGCCGTAACTTTCTGTTACGTTACCGCCGCCGGCACCAACCTGAGAAACAGCATCTGCTGAGCTCTCTGCTGGAGCATCAACTTCGTTCATAAGAGCTTCAGCCTGAGCATTGAAGAAACTTGCTGTAACCCATGGGAATGGGAATGCACCACGAACGTTTTTACACTTGTTCATTACAAGTTTTTCCCAAGGAAGGATAGTCGGTGTTGTATGAGCATATCCGCCCGCAACAGCTTTCGCTCTTCTAACTTCAAGAAGATCACCATCATTCTCCCACCAGATTCTGTTGTACCAGTATGGAGTCTCCATATCTGCTGATACCTTTAAGGTGTAATAAACTTCCATTAATTGTTTAAAACGATCACATGGTTCCGGAATATCGGCTTCTGTAGCATCATCAACTGCCGCCGTATCAATACCCCGCTGTTTTAAGATTTCCTGTACTTTACTTTCGTTTGAATTCATGTTTTTTCCTCCTTTTCAATCTTGAATTCGTTGTTATAGCCATCTTAACTCTCTTTTAGGGTTAATCGTTAGTGCACATTGCACACCTTTGAAAAATTCTAATTTTCTTTTTGTATTTCTCTCAACCCCGCTGATTTAGCGCGTTGCAAGGGTAAAGCAGTGAATTTCGAAGGCATTTTACGACATCGGGCATTTCAGCACTTTAACCTATAAAAGGGTAGGAATCACCCCGGAACCCAGCAAAGTTTACAAGTCCTGTATCATGAAGAAAAAGGGAAGGAATGCCACAATACATGTGGGACTCCTTCCCTTTTTAACCTGAGCGCAGAAACGGAATCTCATTCCCTTGGTTTACGCTTACGATCTCACCTTTTAAAATATACCTATTTTTCTTCTGCCATTTCTGTCTTTTCACTGGAATCAGCAGCTAATACTACAGGTTTTTCTTCCGCTTTCTGATTTCTTACCGTTTTACCGGCTTTTTCATTCTCAATGTTAGGATTCACATTCAGATTTACTTTTCCTTCCTCCATGCAGATGTACACATCATCTCCCGGAAGAATATCGCCTGAAAGCATTCTTTCTGCCACTACATCTTCCACTTCTGACTGGACAGCCCTCTTCAGAGGTCTTGCACCGTACTGCAGATTTACATACTTCTCTACCAGGTACTGTTTCACATCCTCCCCAACATGAACTGTAATCCCCATGCCATCACACCGAACGGTCAGATCCTGGATCAGCAGGCTGACAATTGCGTTCATGTCCTCATCGTTCAGCTTTCTGAAGACGATGATATCATCAATACGGTTTAGGAATTCCGGACGGAATACATGCTTGATCTCGGACAGAATCTCGTTCTTAATCTCTTCATTGCTGCCCTGGTCACTCTCATTTCCAGTCTTAAAGCCAAGTTTGCGGTGGATATCGTGGTTCTGGACGCCGGCATTAGAGGTCATAATCAGAACCGTATTCTTAAAGCTTACCCGTCTGCCCTTCGCATCCGTCATATGACCGTCTTCCAAAACCTGAAGCAGCATATTGAATACGTCCGGATGAGCCTTCTCAATCTCATCAAATAAGACGACAGAGTAAGGATTTCTGCGTACCTTCTCGCTCAGCTGGCCGCCATCTTCAAATCCCACGTATCCCGGAGGGGAACCAATCATCTTGGCTACAGAATGGGGTTCCATATACTCGGACATATCAAGGCGGATAAATGCATCCGGCTTATCAAACATAAACTCTGCCAGTACCTTGCTCAATTCTGTCTTACCAACTCCTGTCGGTCCTAAGAACAGGAAAGAACCGATCGGCCTGTTCGGGTTCTGTATACCAGCGCGCCCTCTGCGCATTGCTTTTGCAATAGCCTTGACGGCTTGCTGCTGTCCTACGATCCGCTCTCCGATCATCTCTTCCAGCTTCAGCAGGCGGGTGCCTTCATCGGCATTTACCTGCATGATCGGGATTCCGGTCCACTGTGAAACGGTACGTGCAATCTCATTGGCGCCAATCTCAGTCACTACCTCTTCTGCCGGACTCTCTTCCCCTGCTTCCAGTTCCGTGCCGTCGGATCTGTCCAGGCATACAGCTGCGGCGGTCTCATCGATTAAATCCAGAGCCTTATCCGGAAGATAACGGTCATTGATATAGCGTTTGGATAATTCTACAGCGGCTTCCAATGCCTCAGGCAGGAACTTCACCGAATGGTGCTTCTCATACCTGTCGATTACGCCGTTCAGAATTGCCAGGCTTTCCACCTCGGTCGGCTCTTCCACCTGAATCGGCTGGAAGCGACGTTCAAGAGCAGCATCCTTCTCAATATATCTGCGGTATTCCTCTGTGGTCGTCGCACCAATGACCTGTATCTCTCCCCGTGCCAGACACGGCTTCAGAATATTCGCAGCGTCAATTCCGCCCTCTGTTCCCCCGGCTCCTACAATGGTATGAATCTCATCTATAAACAGGATTACATTTCCCGATTCGGTAATTTCCTGAATAATATGCTTTAAGCGTTCCTCAAAATCTCCCCTGTATTTGCTTCCTGCAACGACGCTTGCCAAGTCAACTGCAACGACTCTTTTGTGCTTCATGATTCCCGGAACTCTTCCCTCAGCGATAGCAAGAGCAAAGCCCTCTACGATTGCTGTCTTCCCAACTCCAGGAGCCCCAATCAGGCAGGGGTTGTTCTTTCCCCAGCGGCAGAGCGACTGAAGAAGCCTGCGGCTCTCGTTCTCCCTGCCAATCAAAGGGCTTAACTTTCCTTCCCTTGCCATCTCCGTCAGATCACGTCCAAACTGGTCCAGAAGCTCCGTACGCTTATAGATTCCGTTTGTCTTGGACTCATCCAGTTTTGCCAGACCGATTTTCTTTCGCTTCATCTCTGCGATCATATCTACATATATGGCTGAAGTGTTCACCTGTGCGGCTTTAAAAAACCGCGTAACGGAAATTGTCTCATCCTGTAATATTGCCAGTAAAATATGCTCTGCCCCGGTCAGCTCTGCCTGGAACCACGCGGCCTGCTTATGGCTTTTGTCCAGGATCTTGGTGCATTCCGGAGAATAACTCCAGGCCGTCTGCAGGATTGTAAGCCCGGTTGACGGTACCCACTCTTCAATCATCGCTGTTACCAGTTGTTCATCTAATCCGTTCCGCTTTAATACTGCCTGTGTAATACCGCTTTTTACCTTGGTCAGCCCCAACAGAATATGTTCTGTTCCCACAGTGACCTGCCCCATGTTCTTTGCTGCTTCTGCTGCAATTGCAAGGACTTCTCTGGCGGTATTATCATAATAGGGACGCATATCTATCACCTCACTTTACTATTTTCAAACAGTCGCAGCCTCCACAGCATGTTCAGATACAAAGTCCATTGCTTTTCTTGTTAAAATGTCCTTTTTCAAACGCCGTTCCTCTGCCCCCTGCATGATTTCCCTGATCTTCTTCTCATCCAAAGGATATCTCATGGTTAACTTCTTAATCTCGGTGTCTACATCCTGTTGTGTCACGGTAATGTTCTCTTTTTCCGCGATCGCCTCCAGAATCATTTTCCCTTTCAGCTGGCTCTTAGCTATCTCCTGCATCTTTTTCACCAAGGCTTTCTCATCTGTTTTGGAAGCCTCATAATACTGTTCAATAGACAGACCCTGCTGGGTTAAACGAAGCGCATACTCCTCGGTCATCATTTTTGCTCTTTCATTCACACTACTTTCAGATACCTTTGCCTTCGAGCTTTCAACCAATATTTTCATGAGGTAATCTTCTTTTTCTCTTCCCTTCAGCTGCGCAGGAAACTCTATTCCCTTATACTGACCAAGAACTACATCTTTCATATGCACCTACTCCTTCTCTTCCTCAATTGACCTGATGCTGTCAACCGCTGGTTCATAAATACTTAAATTCGTCATCTTACACCGCTCCATCATCTGTACGGCTTCTTTATATTTAGCCAGGCATTCTTCCCACTTTTCAATCTTTTCCAAAAGCCTTGCCTTCTCATAAATGATGACTGCAATTGCATGATTCCGCTCCTGGATCCAATTCCTTGTAGCCACTGCAATCCCGTCTTCATCCACATCACCGCCGCCGCACATAACACATCCCGGATCCGGCATAACTGACTGTTTCACTTCCTGTTCCTTATGATCTAAATATACCTGTAAATCTTCGTAGTTGTCAAGTTCATAATAGCTGGCAATGTCCTGATAAAACTTCTTCTGATCTAATAACATGGCACTTTCCGCTCCTTTCTATACCTATTTTCAGTATAGCCACAATATTTAAAATTACTTAGTGAATATTGCACACTTGGCGGGCGGGTAGGGGACGCCTGCCAGGGAGGGAGACGGGGGCGGAGGGAGGCGTACAGCCTGTTTGAGATTGCTGTCCGCTCGCTAAACAGCAGTAAGAGGAAACACGCAAAATCAGCCGGCTCCATACGCATTCACCGCCTGCTCTGATGAGCAGACGGCTCAGGCGTATTCAAAAGTTGATTCGGTATCAACTTTTGGCCGGCTGATTTTGCGTGTTTCCTCTAACTGCTGTTAAGCTTGCTCTATGCACTTCAAACAGGCTGTACGCCTCCATCCGCCCCCGTCTCCCTCCCTGGCAGGCTTGGCGCATCCGGACGGCAGGTATGGTGCAATCCATGCGGGATGCATAATCGGGAGCAGCGGATGGTGAATGGCTGTGCAGTACTTTATCTTGGGTTTAAAGCAGGGCTTTGAATCGTCTGTTATGTCGTTTGTTCGAGCCTTACAGTTGAGGGGTTTCTTCCATATATGATGTATGTATAGATAGTAAATATTATGTCATAATTATATAATTAAGAGATAGAACAATAAATAATTTCCCAAACACACATCTTACTTACTATACCCTTTATTATAGTAAATACACATCCGCCACTCCCGCCAGACCCTTAAAAGATGCAGCCGTCTTACCGCGTTGATGCGCCAGACCTGGAAAACGGACATAGGGGTGTGCGGATGCGTCTTTTGGCTGTAAGTCAGAGTTAAGAAAAAAGGAAGAAAAAATGCGGCAAAAACGGTGATTACCAGATCACCGTTTTTCCTGGCCCCAGCGCGCAAAGCCATCAAGGCTTTGGGCGATGTGGCCACGGTCGCCGCATTTTTTCTTCCTTTTTTCTTTACTCTGGCTTACAGCCAAAACCCGTATCCGCACACCCCTATGTCCGTTTTCCAGGTCGTCCCTCACCCGCCATAAAACTCCCTACATCTTACATCGTACATCTACAACTCAATCTCAATATCAAACTTTTCTTTTAACAGTTCTTTTAAGCGTCCGCCAACCGGTTCTATTATAACGTTATCTTCTGACACTTCTTTATACTCATCATTGATAAGCGTGCGGTACCCATCCTCGGTACGTATGTTAATAACTCTTAGCATACAGAAACGCGCATCTTTACAGGTCGACTGAAAATAGTTCAAAAAGGTAAAATCAGAACTGAAGCATGCTATATCAGAAAACAGTATTTCTATTCTCTGGGATGCATCCTCCCTTCCCACTTGCTGGCTGATGCGGGTTTTCCGATGAACTTCATACCAGCCCTTTATGCTTGGCAGAACACGGAATGACTCTTTTTTATAGGTCTGCCATTCGTCGGTATGAATCTTTAATGCGCCTGCAGGCATTGGACCTCCAAGGCCGCCATCGCAGAAATATTCTGCCCCATCAAGAGTTACAATTATTGCTCTGTGATCCGCCCAGGTCGTAAAGTCATCTGATCCCAATAAAACCCTTACAAAGCATAATCTTGCATCATATCCGAGACTGATGAGCAGACGATATAATAACCCATTCAGTTCCAGGCAGTATCCGCCTCTTTTTCCCCGAATAATTTTTTGAAATACATAATCAGGGTCAAGGCACACTTCCTTATGTAGATCAAAACTGTCTAAATTCTCAAATGGAAGTGAACATTGTTGGCGATAGATTATCTCATCCAACGCTTCTTTGGTAGGTTTTTCCACCGGAGACATTCCTATACGATCCAGATATTCTTTAATTTCTTCCGGAGTAAACAACTTAACAACTTCTTTTACTTCTCTCATCTTCTGCTACCATTCCTTTCTCTGACAGAGTATGTTTGATAATTCATGTGCCCGGGTGAGCAGGGCGGTCAGATGGGTGCTATGAATTATCAAGCATGCTCTAATCTTGTTTCATTGTTTCCCTTTATAATAAATGGTCTTCACCCATTTATTCCTGTCAGCTGCCTTGCTGCGTCAGGAATACTATTATAGAAAAGTACTCCTGCCGCCATCAGCTTTTCATGGATTTATACTTATTTTTAATGTAAATAAAATATCAAAAATTGCCTAGTGAATATTGCACACAAACAGCGGAAGCAGCATGGCTTGTGTAACTTTAAGGAATACGCATTGAGGTATGAAATGGCCTTACAACAAAGGATATATGATACCATCTTAACGAAACAAACCGGGAAAACAGACACTATCCAGCCCGTTCTCCCGGTTTGCTCTCATATACAATATAACATTTCCCACTGACCTACAGCAGCAGATACACCAGGATCAGGATCATCCCGATCCCCGCCAGCTGCAGCCCATAAGAAAGGCTGTAGCGGATCATATCCCGGCTCTCCTTCCTCTCCAGCGCCCGGATTCCCAGCTTCCTCCGATATGACACATTCTCCTCCTGCCTCTTTAAGTACATCGCACCCTGATCCAGCAGCTTCCCGATCGCCGTGTCCACTTTCGGCAGCGAACCCGTACGGTAGGGGATCTTCCGGTCCTTAAACAGCGTCTTCCTAAGCAGCACCACCAGCCCGTCTACCAGCGAATCCCCGATCCGGCACACAAAGATCCCGATAAACGGCAGCACCCGCTGGATCA